>CAWBOD010000001.1:0-356487 GCA_963790345.1 uncultured Acidimicrobiia bacterium
GATCCTGAAGCCGAGGATCGTGATGAGCCGATCGATGGCGCCGGTCGATCCCGATCCGGCGAAGATCACCGCGTGCTCTTCGTTGCCCCCGACGGCAGCCCGGATGATGGCCCTGGCATCCTCGCGAAATCGCGTTGTCTGCAGACCCGTTCCCGAGGTCTCGGTATGGGTGTTGGCGTAGAGGGGCAGGACCGTCTTGCGTATGAAGTCCTCGATGAAGTCGAGTGAGCGGCTCGACGCCGTGTAGTCCGCATAGGTGACCCGGCGCAGCCCGAAGGGAGTAAGCACGGCGGTCTCGCGCCCAATGACCGACGCTCGAATCGTGTCTATCAGAGTGGTGGGTGGTGCGTTATGCGTTTTGCGTACCAAATCCGGGAGGAAACCGCCTACCGAGGAGGCTACCGCCGGCGTCAACGGCCACGCATAGACGCATCGGCGCCCAACCCCTGCCCGTTACTTAGTTGCTCTAACTATCTAGTAGGATCGGAGGCCCATGCCGGATCTTGCCAACGTCACGGTCGAGCGCCTGGAGCGATCCCTGGCCTTGCTCGGGCGGAGGGCGGGTCCGGTCCATGCGATCATCGCGGAGCGAGCCGGCGTGTCCCTGGACAGGGTCGCCTGCCTGGTCCTCAAGGCGGTGGCAGCCGGCCGCTCGGTCCGGATCACGGATCTCGCCCGCGAACTCGGGGTCGAGGTGCCGACCATGAGTCGCCACGTCGCCAATCTCACCCAGGCCGGTTATCTCGAGAAGACCTCCGACCCCGCGGATGGCCGGGTGTGGTGGGTTGAGCTCACGGGAAAGGCGGCGGACACCATCGAGCGTCTCGAGAGCGTTCGTCGCCTATTGCTCTCGAGCGTGTTCTCGAGATGGACCCGGTCCGATCGCGACGCGTTCGTCGATCTGTTGGATCGGTTCTCGTCCGACCTGACAAGACAAGCCGATGCCGGCGATTTCTAGCCGACCCACTCTTTGGAAAGGCGAGCGATGACCGATATCGAACATCAACCGATCCCGATGACCCATCGCCAGATCGTCGTCGTTCTGACCGGGCTCATGCTGGGCCTGTTCCTCGCAGCCCTCGATCAGACAATCGTCGCGACAGCCCTTCCGACCATCGTCGGGAATTCGGCGGGCTCGATCATCTGTCGTGGGTCGTCACCGCCTACCTTCTCGCCTCGACCGTCACCGCGCCCCTGTACGGAAAGATCTCCGACCTCTATGGCCGCAAGGTCGTCTTCCAGACGGCAATCGGGCTCTTCTTGATCGGGTCGATGCTCTGCGGGCTATCGCAGAACATGGCCCAGCTGATCTCGTTCCGGGCCATTCAGGGTCTCGGCGCCGGCGGTTTGTTCGTGATGGCGTTCACGATCATCGGAGATGTGGTCTCGCCCCGGAGCGGGCCGATATCAGGGATACTTCGGGGCGGTCTCGCGCTGGCCAGCATCGCCGGACCGCTCCTGGGCGGCTGGTTCGTCGACAACCTCACGTGGCGGTGGGTGTTCTACATCAATCTGCCCGTGGGCCTGGTCGCCCTGCTCGTGACCGGAACGGTGCTCAACATCCCCTTCCACCGCCAGGAACACCGGATCGATTATCCCGGCGCCGGGCTGCTGGTGGGCGGGGTCAGTTGCCTTGTTGCTCGTGACCGTGTGGGGCGGCAGGGAGTACGAATGGGGATCGCCCCTCATCATCGGCCTGGGGGTGCTCGGTTTGGCCTTGGTCGGCCTGTTCCTCTGGTGGGAGACCCGAACCGAGGAACCCATACTTCCCCTCCGCCTATTCAGAGACCGAACCTTCGCCCTGACCTCCGCGGCCGGCTTCGTCGTTGGTCTGGCGATGTTCGGGGGGATCGTCTTCCTCCCGCTCTTCCTCCAGATCGTCGTCGGGGCCAGCGCCACCAACTCCGGGCTATTGCTGCTGCCGATGATGGCGGGAATCATCACCGTTTCGGTCGGCAGCGGCCGGCTCATCAGCCGAACGGGCCGGTACAAGATTTTTCCGGTCGTCGGGCTCGATGCTGGCGACCGTGGCCCTGTTCCTGCTGTCGACGATGGGGGTGGGCACCACTCTGCCCCTTGCTTCGGTCTACATGCTCATCCTCGGGGCCGGCCTGGGGCTGGTGATGCAGGTCCTGGTGCTGGCCGTCCAGAACTCGGTGCAACGGCGCGACCTGGGCGTCGCCACTTCGGCGTCCACCTTCTTTCGAAGCCTCGGCGGATCCTTCGGGACAGCGCTATTTGGGGCAATATTCACGAGCCAGGTGGCTGCCAACATCGCTCGAACGTGCCGGGCGCGGACCTGGGAGGGCGCGACCTCACCTCAGCCCCCGGCGTCATCGCCCAGCTTCCGGACGCCGTCCAGGTCGGGGTCGTCCAGGCCTTTGCGGACGCGACCAGCACCGTTTTCCTGGCCGCGGTGCCGTTCGCGCTAGCCGCCTTCGTCGTTGTCGCTGCTGCCGGAATTGCCCTTGCGAGAGCATTCCCACGTGACGGGTCCGAGCTCTATGGCCGAGGGAGCCGAGGCCTCGGTGACGGAGGCGTCCGAGGAGGGATCAGACCTGATCCTGAGGCGCGGCGCGGCCGGCGGGGTCGGAATCGCAGGAGTGTCTCGCACCGACATGAGCGTCTGGATCGCGAAGAAGACCAGGATGACGGCCCCGAAGCGGATGCCGAGCTGAAAGAGGAACCATCCCGCCCCCAAGGCGACCAGGAGCCCGATAACTGCGGCGGTCCTGCGGCCCCGGCCAGGCATCCAGCGCTCCAACAACTCGGCCAGGATGTGCCATCCATCGAGGCCGCCGATCGGGAGCCAGTTGACCAAACCCCAGGCGATCGTCACCCAGATGAACGCCCCGAGGAAGAAGACTCCCCAGAGTCCGGATGAGCGGCCTCGCCCAGGTACACCTGAAAGGGGCTGGGGATCAAAGTGGCGGCAGCACGGCCAAAGACCCCGAAGCTGACCAGGGCGAACAGATGCCGGCGACCAGGAATCCAAGCCCGGCCCCGGCGGCGGCAACCCGATTCGTCGGCCCCATCCGATCCGGCCGGCCGGATCCGCCCAAGCAGTGGCTCCCCCCAAGGCGTGGAGGGTGATCCCTTCCACAACCCCGCCCGCCCGCCGGACGGCGAAGGCATGTCCCAACTCGTGAATCAAGACCGAGCTGAAGGCTGCTCCGACCCATGCCGCCAGACCGCCGGCGCCGAGGCGGGAATCGAGCAGGAACAATCCCAGGATCAGGAAGGTCGGGCTGATCGTGACCCGGAACCCAAACAGGGGAAAGCTGACCATCGAGAGCAGGCTATAGGGCGCGCTGCTGATACCTTGGAACCGTGGCCGATGAAACCCTGGTCGAGATCGGTGGCGAGTCGATCCGGATAAGCAGTCCGGGAAAGCTGCTGTTCCCAAACAGGGGTGGACCAAGCTCGATGTCGTCAACCATTTCCTGGTGGTCGCCGAAGGAGCCATCAGAGGGATCTACGGCCGTCCGACCATGCTCAAGCGCTACATGGAGAGCGTCGAGGTCGCTCCGATCTATCACAAGCGAGCCGACAAGCACACACCGTTCGAGACGTGGACATTCGGTTTCCCTCCCAACGCCCGGGAACGATGATCGTGCCGCGCCGGGAAACGACGTGGTCAAGCTCGCCCAACTCGGCTGCCTCGATTTCCATCCATGGCCGGCCCGAGCCGAGGACACCGATCGCCCGGACGAGTTGCGGATCGACCTCGATCCCACTCCTGGCTTTGACTTCAGTCACGTTCGCCAGGCGGCGCTCGCCGCCAAGGAAGTGATCGACGAGACGGGCTTGCGAGGGTGGCCCAAGACCTCGGGGAGCCGCGGCATCCACATCTACATGCGGATCGTGCCTGAGTGGGATTTCTATCAAGCCCGCCGCGCGGTGCTGGCATTCGCCCGGGAGCTCGAGCGCCGACATCCCGGTTTGATAACCACCAAATGGTGGAAGGAGGAGCGCACAGGGGATCTTCATCGATTACAACCAGATGGCGCGTGACAAGACCGTGTCGTCCGCCTACGGGGTGAGGCCGACGGGCTACGTCTCGGCGCCGCTGCGATGGGAGGAGATCCCCGATGTTTCGATCGAGGACTTTCCGCTGGACAAGTTTGCCGATCGTTATCGCGAGGTTGGTGACCTCACCGAAGGGATCGACGAGTCTGCCGGCCGCCTCGAGACGCTGCTCGAATGGGTGGTTCGCGATCAAGAGGAATACGGGCAGGGCGATGCGCCATGGCCCCCCCAATATCCAAAGGTCGCCGGTGAACCACCCAGGGTGCAACCTTCGCGGAAACGGATGGCCGACCCCGACGAGGCGAGTCATCCGAGCAAAAGGAAGGGTCGACCTACACGATCGAGGAGTATCTGGCCGACAAGGGCGAGAAGGGTCGGAAGTTCTGGGATGGGCTGGTCGCCCTCGCTCCCAGGTGTGGAGAGTTTCAATTCGCGCCGGCCAAGACCCGAAGCGGCTTCATGCTCAGGGCCAGGTTCGTCGTCGTGTTCACACTCAGCGACCGGGGTATGACCTTTGGCCTCTCCATGGCTTCTCCCCACGAGCACCATCGAATCCGCAAGATCGACCAGGTCGGGGCCCACGAGTATTTCCATCGCGTTCGAGTCGAGTCACTCGACGAACTGGACGACGAGTTGGGGGAACTCATCTGCATGGCCTACCAGTGGGGATTGGTCGGCGAGAAGTATAGTCTGGTTCAGGCCCGACCATCGACCACGACCACGCATAACCTGATTCTATGGACTTGGCCGTTCCCACCTCCGATCGAAACTATGGAAGCCAAAGTCATGGAGGCCTGGCCCACCGAGGGCAAGCTTCGCTATGCCTACGAACCCAAGTGGGATGGCTTCCGTTCTGTTTCGTGGTCCGGACCCGAGCTCCGACTGGACTCGCGGAATCAGAAGCCACTGCTTCGCTATTTCCCGGAGTTGACCGCCGCCCTCGCCCAGCTTCCGAGGGGACGGTCGTCGACGGGGAGGTCGTAGTCGTGATCGACAACGTCACCGACTTCGACGCCCTCCAGCAGCGGGTCCATCCGGCCGCTTCGCGAATCAAGATGCTTTCGGCTCAGACTCCATCCCAACTTGTCGCCTTCGATCTCCTCGCCCTCCGAGGAGAAGACCTGCGAACCAGGCCTTTTGCCGAGAGACGGGAACGGCTGGTCGAATTGGCGGCCGGTCTTGGCGACTTCTGGAATCTGACGCCTTCGACCACCGACAAGACACCGCCAAGGCGTGGTTCGATGAGTTCGAGTCGGCCGGCTGTGACGGGATCATCGCCAAACAACTCGACCTGCCGTACGTCCACGGCAAGCGGGCGATGATCAAAATCAAACATCGTCGAACCGCCGATTGCGTGGTTGGTGGATATCGAGAGCACAAGGACGGTGGCAAGATCGGATCACTCCTCCTGGGTCTCTATAACGACAAGGGCGAGCTTCATTTCATAGGCCACTGCTCTGGGTTTGGCGACACTGATCGGGGGGAGATCTTTCGACGCCTGCAGGAACTTCGAGCAGACGCCTCATTCGGAGAGGAAGCTCGGGTCCCGGGCGGGATCAGCCGGTGGACCGGCGACAAGGATCTCTCATGGACCCCGATCGCTCCAGGTGTGGTCGTCGAGATCAGCTACGACCAGCTGGAGGAGGGCCGCTTTCGCCATGCGACCCGGTTCCATCGATGGCGCCCGGACAAGGATCCCGCCGATTGCACCTGGGACCAACTCGAGCGGCCCGAGGGCGTCGGCTTCGCCGAGATCGTGTCCTGATGCCGAATCGGTGATAGAAGCGGATCCGATGAGGGTCTTGCGGGACGCCTGGGACCGTTTTGGCGAGAAGCGAGGAAGCACGTTGGCCGCGGCCATTTCCTACCGGGCTCTGTTTGCTTTGGCCCCTTTGCTGGTCGTCGGGTTGTCGGTGGCGGGCGCCATATTCGACGAGGAAGCCGCCTCGGGGGAACTGGCGATTCAACTCCAGCGAGTGCTTGGAGCCCAAAGCGCCGAAGCGCTCGAGCAACTCATCGTCGCGGCCAGCGACTCGAGGTCTGCGGGCTGGATCGGGCTCGTAGTCTTCGTCTGGGCCGGTAGCGCCTTGTTTGTGGAGGTGCAGGGCGCCCTGCGGGTCGTCTACGACATCGGCTCGGATCGATTGCGGGGTTTCTGGAATGCCGTGATCCGTCGCCTGGTCACGGTCGCCGCCGTCGTTGTCAGCGCCCTCATGCTGGCCCTGCTGGTGGCGGGTGCAACCGCGGCCGCCTGGTTGTCGGTCGAGTGGGCGACGCAGGGACTCGGGTGGCTCATATCGGCCGTCGTCCTTTTGGGCGGGCTGGCGTTGACCTTTCGCTACTTGACCATCGAGCGACCCCCGTGGCGGGCCGTCAGTCTCGGGGCCCTGGCGACCGGGGTGGGCATTCTCGTCGCCGGCTGGGGCGTCGGCTTGTTTGTCGCCAGGTTTGGCGGGGGAGGAGCATCGGGAGTCGCCGGAAGCCTCGTTGCCGTTCTTCTGGCGGTCTATGTACTCGCCAACGTGATCGTTTTCGGAGCCGCGCTGATCAAGTCCACCTCTATTACGACTGATCAGAACCTCTCTAGGCTTTGATCAATGGCAATCGACATCGCCGGCTTCGTGACCGACCTGAAGGACCACGCCATCGAACACGGTTTCCACGTTCACGACGAACGCCACTTCATGGAGACCTATTCACTGCGTCAATCCTGGGAAGTCGATCTTCATCCCGAGGATGCCTGTGGTGGACCGCTCGACCTACACCTGAGTCTTGATGTCGAGCCCAGGGTGGTCCTCTCCCTCCAGGACCGACTCGACGCCATGGCTGATGACTGGGAGGAGCCCGAGGATCTCTATCGCCTCGACCTGTATTTCAACTGGCAGCTGCCGAGCCTTGCCAATCCTCCCGACCTGCTGGTGGTGGGAACGGACCTCGCTGGAGTGGGCGGCGTCGATCTGCCCATCAAAGTGGCGGCGGCCGAGTCGATCGCCTCGATCACCGACGCCTCGGAGCGGACCGTGCAGGTGGTGGGCCAATGTCAGGTTTCGCTGGTGGATGTCCTGATGGGTCGCGAACAGCTGTGTGAAGAGCTCGACCGCGCCAAAGCGGTATCCGAATACCTGCTCGATCGGGTACCGGGCTGGATGGAACCAGCCGGTTAGGACCCGTTACAGCAGTACGGGCGCGGTGCTTTCCCCGATCACCAATTCCGGGGTGAACATGTGGAGGCCGGCTCCACTCCGTCCGTACATCTGATCCATCAGAAGCTCGACGACTGTCCCGGCCATGCGCCCCACCGGCTGACGAAAGGTGGTGAGCGGAGGATTCGTGTGGGCAGTGATCGGGGTCCCGTCAAATCCCACGATGGAAATGTCGGCTGGAACATCCTTGCCCCATGCCCTGACACCGGCGATGGCCCCGAGCGCCATCAGGTCACCACCGGTGACGATCGCGGTGGCCCCCGCTTCGAGCAACTTCGCCACACCGGCCCGTCCCCCTTCAATGGTGAAGAGCGTCTCCGAGATCAGAGTTTCGTCGTTTGGAATTCCGCGCTCGCGCAGGCCCGCTTGCCAACCACTGATCAACAGGTCAGCGCTCCAATAACGCCGCGGTCCAACCAGGCAACCGATCCGACGGTGACCGAGATCTGCCAGATGCCGAATGGCCGCGGCGCCCGCCGCGGTCAGATCTACCGAAACCGCCGGGACCGGGCACTCCTTGCCCATACCGTTGACCAGCACCACCGGCAGGCCCTTGTCGCGAAGAATCTCGTAGGGGGTGAAGTCGAGGTTGATCTGGCTATAGCGCCCATTGATGACGACCACCCCGGCCGCGTCGGCATTCAAGAAGTGGTCGAGATAGTCCTGTTCGTTGACCGTCTCGGAGGTTGAAGGACACACCATGGCCAACAGCCCATGGCGCACCATTCGCGCCTCGATGGCTTCTGCGAGGTGAGGAAAGATCGGATTCTCGAGCTCCGGGGTGATGATTCCGACGACACCGGTCCCACCGCGCGTCGGCAACTCTTGATATCCCAGCTCGGCGGCGGCGCTCAGAACCTGGCGCCGGGTTTCGGAGGACACCCCTGGTCGCCCGTTCAGAACCCGGCTGACGGTGGCGAGCGAGACCCCGGTGCGGTCCGATACCTGTTGCAGTCGAGGACGCATTTGCGTAAGCGTAGCCGAGGATTTTCAGCGTTGATCACAAAATTTGCGCAAACTTCTTGCAAAGGAAACTGACGGGTGGTTAGATACGGAAGAGGGAGGCGCGGGTCTCCTTCATCCCAAATCAGGAGGAATCAAACGTGAAGCGACATTCGTTGTCGCTCCTGGCTGTCCTGGTCTTGGTGCTCGCCGCCTGCGGAGGCGGCGACGCAGCGACCACGACCACAGCAGGAGCCACGACCACCACTGCAGCCGCTACGACCACAACGGCTGAAGCCACCACGACTACGGCCGGTGAAGCGATCGAACTTTTGATATGGGCCGACGAAGCCCGGACGCCGGTGATCCAGGAAGTCGCCGCCGCCTTCACCGAAGCCACTGGTGTGGGAGTTACGGTCGAGACCAAGGAATTCGGAGACATCCGCGACCAGATGGTGGAACTCGGGCCCGCAGGTGAAGGGGCCGACGTCTTCATCGGGGCTCATGACTGGACCGGCCAGCTCGCGGTCAGCGGTGTCGCCGCTCCGATCGACCTCGGCAGCAAGTCCGGCGACTTCGAGTCGGTTGCCCTCGATGCGTTCAGCTACGCCGGCGACCTGTACGCGGTGCCCTACGCGACCGAAGCGATCGCCTTGTACTACAACACGGATCTGGTGCCGGAGGCTCCCGCCACGTTCGAGGAGATCGCCGGCATCTGCGAGGCACTGCCCGATATCCAGAACTGTGTAGGACTGCCGGGAGGCGGCGACGCCCCTGATGCCTATCACAACTACCCGTTCCTGTCGGCGATGGGCGGATACATCTTCGCCTACGACCCTGCCACCGGTTACGACCCGGCCGACGTCGGCCTCGACAATGAAGGTGCCATTGCCGGCATCACGTTCCTGCAGGAGCAGGTCGATGCCGGAGTCATCGGTGCCACCAACTACGACACCGCCAAGGCGTTCTTCCTCGAGGGCAGCGAGCCCTTCTGGATGACCGGCCCCTGGGAGGTCGGAAACCTCAGTGGTCAGGACACGGTCAACTGGGCAGTGACCACGATCCCCACGATTCAGGGGAATACCCCGGCACCGTTCGTTGGTGCTCAGGGCTTCTTCCTCTCGGCGTTCACCGAGAATGCGGTCGTGGCGCAGTCCTTCCTGTTGGACTACATCGCAACCGAGGAAGCTCAACAGGCGCTCTATGACGCCGATCCCCGCAACCCCGCCTTCACCGCCGTTCTGGACACGCTGTCCGATGATCCGGTGGCGTCGACCTTCGCGGCGTCGGCGGCAACCGGGAACCCGATGCCCAACATCGCGGAGATGAGCGCGGTCTGGGCTCCACTTGGTGAGAACATCCAGCTGGTTCGCAACGGCGAGCTCGACGCGACGGAGGCGATGACGGTCGCCGCCCAGGCGGTCCGGGACGCAGTCGCTGGCTGATTTCGATACGCTCGAATCATGACCACCGGAGAGGGCAGGGAACCGATCGGGACCCTGCCCTCTCCGCGTCCAACCCTCACCGAACGGTTGATGAAGGGTGGCGCCGTTCGGCTGATCGTCGTGGTGTTGATCGACGCTTTGCTGTTCTCGGTCATCCCAGCTGTGATCGCCGGCCGATCGTGGACGCTTCTTGGCCTCATCGGGTTGATTGCGGCTCTTGTCAATTTCGCTTACTTGTGGCCCCGGGCGCAGGCGCTCCGCTGGCTGACGCCCGGGCTGGTGTTTCTGCTTCTCTTTGTGGTCTGGCCACTGGTCTACACGGCCTATGTGTCGTTGACGAACTACCAGACCGGGAATGTCCTCGGCAAGCAGCAGGTGGTCGAACAGCTGGAGCGTCAGGTAATTCAGAGCAGCGGAGAAGGCGTCGACTTCGGCCTCGACGTCTATCAGGACGGTGCCGGACAACTGGCCTTTCTGCTGACCGATCCGGCCGGCACGCAATATTTCGGCATTCCCCGTCCCCGCACCGACGAACCGCTCGAAAACCCGCTGCTCGATCCGGCCGAGCTTGGCGTCGTTGGGTCGGGTGACGGACCCCCCGAACAGATCGGCGACTACGTCTTCGTTCCTCCGCTGGCCCGTTTTCAACTCGCCAGTCAGTTGGAGAACCTCGTCCTGGACATACCGGGCCAGGGCATCGCCCAGGTGCAGACCACGAGCGCGGCCCGACTCGTGGCCGGTGGCTCCCGGTACACCTACGACCCCGCCACCGACACCCTCTTCGACGTTCAAGAGAACGTGACCTGTGTCGTCGAAGAAGGCAACTTCGTCTGTGCGGACGGCCGACGCCTCGACCCGGGTTTCAGGACCGTGGTCGGCTTCCGTAACTACGTCGACCTCTTTACCAACCGAGCCCTGCAAGGTCCCTTCTTCAAGGTCTTCGGATGGAACCTGATGTTCGCTCTTCTATCGGTGGTGCTGCCGTTCGCGGTCGGGCTGCTCCTGGCCAATGCCCTCCAGGACGACCGGATGCGAGGCAAGCCGCTCTATCGCTCCTTGCTCATCCTGCCCTACGCGATACCCGGATTCATCTCCATCATCATCTGGCGAGGCCTGTTGAACGACCAGATCGGTCCGGTCAACAACATGCTGAACGCGATGGGGATCGGCGACGTCCCATTTCTGCTCAACCCTTTGTGGGCCAAAGTCTCGATTGATTCTCGTCAATGTTTGGTTGGGCTTCCCCTACATGTTCCTGATCTGCTCGGGGGCGCTTCAGGCGGTGCCGGGATGAACTCAAGGAGGCCGCTCGAGTAGATGGGGCGAGTGCCAGCCAGGGTTTTCCGGACCATCACCCTGCCGCTCTTGCTGGTCGGGACCGCTCCGCTCCTGATCGGGTCCTTCGCATTCAGCTTCAACAACTTCGCTCTGCCATTCCTGTTGACCAATGGCGGCCCTCCGGTTCCCGCGGCGGCGGTTCCGGTGGGAGAGACCGATCTCCTGATCACCTTTACGTTCAAGCTCGCGGTCTCCTCCGGCCGTGGCAACAGGTACGCCCTGGCTTCTGCCATCGTCATCCTGATCTTCTTCATCGTCGCCATGATCTCGGCGATCAGTTTCCGTTACACCCGCCGGCTCGAGGAGGTGTACGGCAATGTCTGACACAATCCCCGGTGAAGTCGCGGTCGGTGAAGTCGCGGCGCCTCAAACCGGATGTCTTTCGCCCGATGGATGCGCGAGATCGGCTGGCGCCACATCGTTTTGTGGATCGGCGTTGCGTTCGCTCTCTATCCGGTGGTATGGATCGTGTCCGCCGCCTTCAACAAGGTCCAGTCCTTGGTCGCAGCGCGGCTGATACCTCGTGAGATGACATTCGACAATTTCACGACGCTGTTCGGCAATGCGACCGTGCCTTTCCCCCGCTGGATCACGAACTCTTACAAGGTCGCCCTGGCTGCGGCAGTGCTCAACGTCTTGCTGGCGTCGGCGGGAGCCTTCGCCTTCAGCAGACTCCGCTTCAAAGGTCGTCGACTGGGCCTGCTGTCGCTCTTGCTGGTGCAAGTCTTTCCGAGCTTCCTCGGGTTCATCGCGTTGTTCCTGCTTGCCCAGCAGGTGGGCGAGGTATTTCCGGCAGCGGGCCTCGGTACCCATCTGTTTCTGATCTTGGTGTATCTGGGCGGCGCCATGGGTTTCAACGTGTTTCTCATCAAGGGATTCATGGACACCATCCCGGGCAGCCTGGACGAATCGGCCAAGGTCGACGGGGCCGGGCCCTTCCAGATCTTTTGGCGAATCATCTTCCCCTTGTCCCGGCCGGTGCTCGCCGTAATTTTCATCATCACCTTCACGTCCCTTTTCGCCGAGGTCATTCTCGCCGCCACGCTCCTATCCTCGACGAATCAGTTCACGCTTCCGGTGGGGCTCACGCTCTTCATCTCCTCCGAGTACTCGGCCAAATGGGGGAACATCGCAGCAGCCGCATTGCTCGGCGCTTTCCCGATCGTCCTCACCTTCCTCTTAGCCCAGCGCCACATCATCGGAGGGCTGACCCAGGGTGCCGTCAAGGGCTGACCGCGTCCGGAAGTTCGACGGTGACCTGGGGGTGTATGGGCTTCCCGGGGACGTCTCCCCGTGGGACATCCGATTCGACCCCGACGATCGAGCCTTTCTCGATCGGGAGCCCGATGGGCGCTACCGGATCCGGGTGTGGTCGGAGCCGGGGCTCACGGACGGTCTGTTGGTCATCAAGAGAACCGAGGAATTCCTCGGATTTCGGTTGACCCCAATCGCCAGCACCCAGCGCTTCGTCTTCTGGGAAGGCGTAATTCCGTTGCTCCCGGGGGACGAAGCCAGTCTGGCCTTTCGCAATCCCGCCGGAGAGGCGGTGTATCTGGTCCCGGGGGGAATCTCCAATGCGGTCGAGCGCCTCGACCGTTGGTCGATTCCGGACATCGCCCCGATGGATATCCCGGGCTGGTCGCAGGGAGCGGTGATCTATCAGATCTTCCCCGATCGCTTCGCAAACGGCGACCCTTCGAACGACCCGCCCGACACGGACGCATGGGGTTCACCACCCCACTCCCGTCGCTTTCAAGGAGGCGACCTGGTCGGGATCACCCAGCACCTCGACTATCTGAGCGACCTCGGCATCGATCTGATCTATCTCAATCCGATCTTCACGTCACCGTCGAACCATCGCTACGACGCCATCGACTACCTCCAGGTGGATCCGGCCGTGGGTGGCAACGAGGCCTTGATCGAGTTGGTCAAGAAAGCCCACGATCTCGGAATCAAGGTGATCATCGACGCCTCCTTCAACCATTGCCATCCTCGCTTCTTCGCTTTTCAGGACCTGATCGACACGGGGCCGGAGTCTCCCTATCGCGACTGGTTCGTGATTCACGACTGGCCGGTGCGGATCAAGGCCCGCAAACCAAAAAGGGGTGGGCCGATCAAGGGATGGCAGGGGGAGTGGCTTCCGGTCTGGGCCGAGCAAAGTGGATTGGCCATCGAGTACGTGATCGATCGAGGCTTGGCGGTGGAGCCAACCTACGAGGCGTGGTACGGCGTCGCCTCGATGCCGCGGATCAACCTGACCAATCCCGACGCCCGTCGATACATGCTCGAAGTCGCGGCCGAGTGGCCCCGGCTCGCCGGGATCGACGGCTGGCGTATGGACGTCGCTCGCTACGTCGACCCGGATTTCTGGGTTGATTTCCGGGCCGCGGTCAAGGCATCGAATCCGGAGTCGTATTTGATCGGTGAGTTCATGGGAGATGCGAGCGAGTGGCTGCAAGGCGACCGCTTCGACGCCACGATGAACTACACCTTTCGTGACATCTGCCTTCGCTATCTCGCCCGGGAGGAGATCGATGCTGTGGAGGCGGCCGATGATCTGGCGAGGCTCTGGGCTCAGTACGCCTGGCCGGTGACGCTGGCCAACCAGAGTCTGATCGGCAGCCATGACACCGCCCGATTTCTGACGGTGGCCGGTGGGGAGGTGTGGAAATTGCGGTTGGCCTTTGTCCTGGCCCTCACCTTCCCGGGAGCACCGGGGATCTACTACGGCGACGAGGTCGGCCTCGAGGGTGACAACGACCCTGGGTCGCGCAACGCTTTCCCGTGGGATCCCGACCCCAGATCTCACGAGCTGAATCGCACCATCAAGGAATTGACGAGACTCCGCGCCAAACATCCCTCTCTGGTCAAGGGTGAGTGGCGACCCCTGGCGGCCAAGCAGGGTCTCTTGGCCTTCGAACGCCGGCTCGGTCGCGAGAGTCGCGGTGGCGATCAACCGCGGCAAGCGCCGCCGATTCGAACTGCCGGGCTCCGGCAAGGTCTTGTGGGGCGACGCCGAGTTGGAGAAGAGACGGTTGACCGTGGCGTCTCGTGGAGCAGCGATCGTCAGACTTGGCAGGTGAGGATGAGGCCCGAAGACGGTGAGAGCCGCGGGGCTGGCGTCTGGCGTCTGGCGTCTGGCGTCTTGCTGGCGACGCTCTTGCTGGTGGCCTGCACTAGAGGCGCGGTCTCGACCACGACCACCGTGACCACAAGCCCATCCACCACCGCAGTCCGCGAGGATCCCCACTTCTATCTGAACCTCATCTGGCACCAGCACCAGCCTCGTTACCCGCTGCTGGAAGACGGCACCGTTTCCCGTCCCTGGGTCAGGGTCCATGCCACCAAGGACTATTACGACATGGCGGCCCTGGTGTCCGAGTATCCCAACGTCAAGGTCACGTTCAACCTGACGCCGATCCTTCTCTTGCAGCTGGAAGAGCTGGCCGCCGGAACCAAGGACATCTATTGGGCGATGACCGAGGTCCCCGCGGTCGATCTGACACAGGCCGAGACCGACTTCATCTCGGCCCGGTTCTTCGACGTGAATCCGGGGATCATCGAGCGCTTTCCCCGATTCCAGGAACTCTCGGAGGGTCGTGACGGCTCCTTCACGGTCGATGACCTGCGTGATCTCCAGGTGCTGTTCAACCTGGCCTGGACCGATCCCGGCTTCCTTGCCGAGGAGCCTCTGGCCGCCCTGGTTGAGAAGGGTCAGGACTTCAGCGAAGAAGACAAGGCGGTGGTGATGGCCGAACACCTCCGGATCATCTCCGAGGTGATTCCGCTCCACACGAGGCTGTGGAACGAGGGTCGGATCGAAGTCATCACCACACCGCTAGCCCATCCGATCCTTCCTTTGATCTCCGATACGTCGTTGGCAACCGTCGGCGATCCGGCGGCGCTGATGCCGGCGAACCGGTTTCAGGAAATCCCCGACGCAGATCAGCAGGTGATCCGCGGGCTCGACGAGGCGGAGCGCCTGCTGGGACGGAGACCGGTCGGCATGTGGCCGGGAGAGGGATCGGTCGCGCAGCTGGTCATGTCCCTGTTCTCGAAGAACGGAGTGCAATGGGTCGCAACCGGCGAGGAGGTCCTTGCCAAGACGCTCGACATCGGGTCTTTCACCCGCGACGAGTCCGACCTGGTCGAGCAGGGCGATCTGTTGTACCGACCGTGGTCGGCCCAGCTCAACCGAAACGACCCGGTCCCGATGTTCTTCCGGGATGGCCTGCTGTCCGACCTGATCGGATTTGAATACTCCGGCACTGAGGCCAATGCGGCAGCCGACGATTTCATGGGTCGGCTCGAGAACATCCGCGGCTCGCTTGATGTGGACGCCGCGTTCGAGGCCGGTCGGCCCTACGTCGTGTCGGTGATCCTCGACGGCGAGAACGCCTGGGAGAACTATGACAACGACGGGATCGACTTCCTGTCGGCGTTGTATCAGCGTCTGAACGACGCCGATTGGGTTTCGACGATCACGGCCACGGATTACTTGGAGAGGTTCCCCGAAACGGAACCGCTCGGCGACGTCTGGCCGGGGGCCTGGTTCCAACCCAACTTCGCGACGTGGATCGGCGAGGAAGAAGAGTCGACAGCCTGGGACTACCTGTACCGGGTCCGACAAGACCTGGCTGCCGAAGAAGGAAATCCGGGCTACGAAGACGCCTACACCCAGATGCTTTTCGCGGAAGGCTCAGACTGGTTCTGGTGGTATGGGTCCGATCAAGAGTCGGGAGACGACGGATACTTCGACCAGGCCTACCGCGACCTGCTTGGCACCGTCTACGACGCCCTCGGTCTCGACCGGCCCTCCTTCCTGGCAGTGCCGATCATCCCGGAGGCGCCATCGTCAGTCCTGGCTCCAACGGAGCTGACGACAATTCTCATCGATGGTGAGTTCGACGACTGGGCGGCAGCGGCCTCCGACGGAACGCTGTCAGCAGCTTTCGACAAGGAAAACCTCTACCTGCGCTACCCCAGCGACCGACCCGGCGAGTTGTATCTCGGGTTGCCCCGGGGTAGCAAGAGTGCGACCACCGCCGACGGGATCCCGCTCGGTTTCGGGGCGACTCATGTGGTTGCGTTCGGGGAGGCCTGCGGGGCCGGTCCGGTGTTGTCCGAGTTCACCCCGGTCGAGTGTGCGGCCGGAGCCGGCTCGATCGAGGTTGCAATACCGCTCTCGTTTCTGGGTGCGCTGGCGCCAGGTGATCTGCTCCTGGCGAAGTTCGACGATGGTTCCGGGGTTCTGACTCCGACGGGCGCGGGACCGGTGGCCCTGCAGGTGCCCGACATCTCCAACGTGGCGGTGTTCCTCGATATCACCGATCCGGTTGGTGACGACCACGGTCCCGGCACGTACACCTATCCCTCGGACGCGGTCTTCACCCAGGGCAGCTACGACATCGAGAAGTTCACCGTCGGCACCGAGAACGATGAACTGGTTCTGGCGTTCGACATGGTGGCGCCGATCCAGAACCCGTGGGGATCGCCTCGAAACTTCTCCATCCAGACCTTCGATGTCTACATCGACACCGATGTCGGAACCGACAACGGCGAGAGATCACTGATCGACGGTCGCAACGCCAGCGTCGCCGAAGGATCGGGCTGGGAGTACGGCATCACCGTCGAAGGGTGGGAGCCGGCCATATATCTCGCCGGGGCCGAAGGAACCGTCGAAGAGACCCGGCCATCGTTCGACGTGGCGGTCTTCGGCGATCAAGGGCGGGTCGTGGTGCGGATTCCTTTGGCTCTTCTTGGTGTCGGCGACCCGGCCACCTGGGGTTATGCGGCGGTGGTCCTGAGCCAGGAAGGCTTCCCGTCGCAGGGTGTTCGAAGGGTCAGGGACATCCAGGCCAGCGCCGAGCAGTTCCGCCTCGGTGGCGCTCCCGATGATGCCAACCACACCCGCATCGTCGACGTCGCCTGGGCCGTAGAAGGCGAGCAGGAGGAGTTGCTGTCGGGATACCCGGCCTCGCCATCCCTCGAAGGCCTCGAACCCGACGACTTCGGCATCGTTCCAATGGCGGTGTCCGGCTCGTAGCTAGAACTCGAGACCCATGGCCTCGGTGAGGAAACCCAGGAAGGGGGCGGCGGTCTTGGCCATGGCTGTGTACTCGGTCAGCAGCTTGTCCGAAGTGATAAGTGAATCCTCGAGACTGGTGCCGGCGACGAAGTCCTTCCTCTTGAGGTCTTCGATCAGTGGATGATCGGGATCGAAGCCCTGCGGTGGTCTGGCCAGAGAATCACCGTCTTGTGTGAAGCGGTTGACGAACGCTTTGCCGTGCGCTGCCTTCTTCCAACCGGCCGGATCGGCGACGATCGCTTCCCTGATGGTTCGGGCCAACGCCGTCTCCGGGCGCCAGAGACCGACGCCTGCGTAGGAGGCTCCCGGCTCGATGTGCAGGTAGAGCCCGGGAGCATGGACTCCGAGTCCGGCCTCGTGACTAAAGCGCATGGCGATGTGAGTCTTGTACGGAGTCTTGTCCTTGCTGAAGCGCGTGTCCCGGTAGATCCGGAAGAGCGACCCGCCCTGGGGCCGCGGGTCGGCCACGAGGTGCTCGGAGATCCCGGCCAGCTTGGGAGCGAAGTCGGCGATGAACTGCAGGGCCGGCTCCTGGACGTCGCTCAGATAGCGCGCCTTGTTGGCGTTGAACCAGTCGCGTTCATTGTGGGTGGCCAGTTGCGAGAGAAACTTGAACGTGGCGGGAGTGAAGTAACGGGCCATGTCTTCCTATATACGCCGACAACATCGCTGTGTCGAGAGGGTTGCTCGGGACGGCCGGGTCCCACCCCTACAGAAGCCCCCCAAATTCGGCACGTGACGAACACCTCCCCTCGAAATTTGGCGTGTGGCGATCGACTCCTGTTCGTGTTGCGACCAGATTTCCCGGGAAGTGATCGCCACGGGCCAAATTTGCGATCAGAGAGTCAGGATTGCGAGTGCGGCCACGACCGAAGCGACGACGTACTCCGGGGCGGCGAACACGTCCCAGGCGGTGAACCTGAGCACCCGAAAGCCCTCGAGGATCAGATCGTTCTGTTGTCGGCGGTCCTTCCGAAACGTGTTGCTGTCGGAGTGGTATCTCTCACCGTCGAGGGCGATCACCAGGCGAATGTCCCGGTAGACGAAGTCGACCCTGGCAATGAAGCCTGCCATTCCCCTTGACGATGTTGACCTGGGGTGTCGGGAAGCTCCACGCCAGCCATCGCATGATCCGGAGCGAACTCGTCTTCGATCTGGCTCTCCGTCAGTGAGGACCAGCCGAGTCGATCGCTCAGCACCCCCGCATCGGCCCGACTCCGTTGCGACCACGTGCGGGCTACCCGATGAGAGTTCGGCCGCCACTTCCCGGTCGTTGGTCGAGACCTCGCCGACGGCTTCGTCCAGGCACCGACCGGCGAAACCGTCACCCCACGGGAACACCGACGTCGACCAGGCAGCCGGACAACGGTCGAGCACGGGATGCCATCAACGTCGGTCAGGTCGCCAGCGACGAGATCGGTTGACCGGTGAATGACGTGGTCCCGGCTGCGGGCGCCAGTTGTTTGGACGTGGTCACCTCGATGACTTTCGGGCCGCTTGAGCGAGGTCCCAGAGATGAGCGGCGGTGGCGTGGCTGGCGATGGCTCCGCTCCGGACCCGAAAACCGCGACTGACCACTGCTCGGTTCCAGGTCGCGGGCGATCCCGAGACCAGATAGACACCCGGAGCGGGACGGTACCAATGCTCCGCTTTGCACCTGGCGGCTTATGTCCGAACTGCGTGGCGCCAGCATCGATCGCCGTCTCGCGCCGTGAAGGCTCCGTGATGACGGGCGGCTTCCGCGGAGACCCGAAGCACACATCCCTTGTCCATCGCATCGTGATACGGGACCGCACCAATGGCGTCTTCAAGACTGTTGACGCGTCCGAAATTCGGTCACGTGGCGAACGCGTCCTCACGAAAATCTGGTCACGTGGCGAGCGAGTACCTGATTCGCAGCGCGCCGAATTTGGTAAAGGGCGATCGTGGTGCGCCAAATTTCGGGGGGTCGGAGGCGGACGGGACGGCGCCGGGACGCGCGCCGCCTACTCCTTCAGCATTGCTTGGAGGGTTTGGATCGTGTCGGCCTCGTCGGGGCCCTTGTCGAAGCGATATCGCTTGACCCGGGCGAAACGGAGGGCGATGCCGCCCGGGTACCGGGTGCTGGCCTGGACGCCGTCGATCGCGACTTCAACCACCTGCTCGGGGCGAAGGTGGACGGCCCATCGGTCACGGCTGACCTCGAGTTCGGGGAACCGTCTCGGTCTGCCAACGAAGGGTCTCGTCGGTCATGCCTTTGAACGTCTTGCCGACCATGACGAACTCTCCGGTACCGGGATCGCGGGCCCCCAGATGAATGTTGGAGAGAAATCCCGATCGCCGACCATGGCCCCACTCGGCTGCCAGCACCACTAGGTCATAGGTGTGGACGGGCTTGACCTTCCGCCAGGACTTGCCCCTGCGGCCGGCCTCGTAGATCGTGTCGAGGCCCTTGACCATCACGCCTTCATGCCCGGCCGCCAGCGCTTCCTTCGAGAAGCGAGCGGCTTCGTCGACATCCGAGGTCGCGATCCGGGCGATGCGATGCTCGCTCGGAACGACCCGGTCGAGCTGCAGGTGCCGCTCCGCCAGCGGCCGATCGATCAGATCGACGCCGTCGACATGGAGCACGTCGAAGAAGAACGGATACAGGGGTACCTCCTCGAAGGCCCGCTCCTCGGTCCCAAAGCGGCTCATCGTTTCTTGAAACGGTTGCGGGGTCCCGTCGGGGCGGAGCGCCATCGCCTCGCCGTCGAGAATCACAGAGTCGATCGCGAGGTTCCGGGTCACCGCCGCCACCTCCGGCATCCGGGCGGTGATGTCGTTCTGGTTGCGAGTGAAGACCCTGATTTCGTCGCCCATTCGGTGGACCTGGATGCGGGCACCGTCGAGTTTCCACTCAACCGAAACCTCCCCGACGACGGTCTCTTCGATCGACGCGGCCGGAGAGGCCAGCATCGGCTGCACCGGCGACAGGACTTGGAGCCCGATCGAGGCAAGACCGTCGATTCCATCGACTGCGGCCCGGGCTGCGACGGCTCCGAGATCGGCCCGCAGCATCAGAGCCCGGCGAACCGCGGCGGCCGGGACCTGGAAGGCCTCGGCGACTGCGTCAACGATCATGCCGGCCAGAGCGCCCTGCCGGACCTCACCGGTCAGGCTCCGGCGGAGGAAGTCCTGCTCAGCCTCCGTGGCCCGAGCGAAAAGGTCGTCGAGCAGCCGCGCCCGTCGATCCTGGGAACCCGCTCCGGTGATGGCCGGAATCTCATCGAAGATCGCGTCGACCTCGGTCGAGCGTCAGCCCTGGTTGCGCCGCCGGTGCAACTGCCACCCCGAAGGCGGCTGCGTATCCCACTCCGATTCGTCCCTGCCTGATCTGGCCCGCCAGAAGCCCGATTGCGGTCGGGATCTCATCAGGTTCGAGGGCTTGCAGTAGTCGGGCGAGGGCGGCGGTTTTGGTCTTGCGCGACCGGGTCGAGCCGACCTCCGCCGATGTGGCAACCAGTTCCGCCAGGAGCATCAGGCGCCGCAGCCTCCCCCCAGCACCGGCTGCGGTCCCAGGTCGTCGTCGATGTACTCGTAGGCCGTCGTCCCGGACCCTTCGTAGTAGACGGCGTCGACGACGATCTCCATGGTGCCGTCGCCGTTGAGGTCAGCGACGGCCGCGACCGAGTGGGACAGGATGTAAGGGTTGTCTGATGCGCCGACCGAGGTCTCGAGGAGGGCGGTTTGCCATTCGCCTTCGATCATCTTGCGGAGGACGACGACGCTGTAATTGCCAGGGTGGGCGAACAGGTCAGCCGGCAGGTCCTTGGCGACGATGACGATCTCCTCGGTTCCATCGACATCGATGTCGGCCAGCGACCACCTGAAAGATCGCGGGGTCCGTGTCGAGGCCGAGGGTCACGAGGACCTCTTTGACGGCTTGATAGTGGGGGTCAGCCAGGTCCGGTTCGACCCGAACCGGCGAGGGCCGGAGCTCCCAATCGGCGATCACTGCCAACGCCCCGGGTTCCCCAAACTCTCCGGGCAAGGGAGGATCGAAGTCGAGCACCGGGGTCAGGCTCGGTTCGCACAACGAAGGCGCCGACCCGACCGCCGTGGTTATGGGCTGATCGAGCATCACGACCTGATACTCCTCGTCTCCGGTCAAGGGAATGTCATCGAGAGTCTCGGGGACCACCCAACCGCTCGACCACCAGCCCAGCAGTCCGTAGCGGCTGGCGACGGCAGGCACCAGGTCCGATCCAATCGGGGTGGTCGAGGTAGTGGCACGAGGAGGTCGAGGTCTCGGTGACGATGGACGTCGTCGTTGGGCCGATGGTCGAACCTCCGCTTGCCGAACCGCAGGCCGCAATGAGGACGGTTCCCGCGATGAGTCTCTTCACCGGAACGAGAGTAGGTCGACGCCCAGGCCCCGAAGAAGTCTCGCGGTCATGTGAAGTGGCAGGCCGATGACGTTCGAAGGGCTGCCGTGCACGGCTTCCACGAAGATCGCTCCGAGTCCACCCAACGCGTACGCACCCGCTTTGTCCATCGGCTCGCCGGTGGCGACGTAATCGACGATTTCTTCGTCCGTCATGGGCAGGAACTTCACCAGCGTGGACTCGACCGCACCGACGACCTGCACGATGTCGGTCATGCGAGCAACCGCCACCCCGGTCAAGACTTCATGGGTATCGCCGCCCAAACGCCGCAGCATCGTCATGGCCTCATCGGGGTGACCCGGCTTTCCCAGGACCTGACCGTCGATAACCACGATGGTGTCGGCGGCGACCACTACCGCATCGGATTGCACTGCCGACTCGGCCTTGGCCCGGGCTACCCGCGAAACGTAGTCAAACGGTTCTTCGTTCGGATGTCGATGCTCGTCGACGTCGGGAGCGACGACTTCGAAACGCAGGCCGAGCGACTCCAGGAGCGCCCTTCGCCGGGGGGAGGTCGAGGCAAGAACCAGCCGGAGATCGTTCATTCGGGTACGAAGTTACGCCCGAGGGCGGCCGGCGGTTCGGGTAAGAGCCATCTGGACAGTCTGGGCGATCCGCGTAGCAATCGCCGCAACCCGGCCGAGTTGACCACAACCAGGGCGAAGATCATCAGCGGAAACGGCAAGGAAGGAAGGATCTGGGCGAGACCGGGAAGGTCGTCCTGCAGCCTGAGTGCCACCACCTGCAGGGCGCCGAATAGATAACAGCCGATCGCCACTCGAAGCGGCTGCCAACCCCCGAAGATCACGATGGCCAGGGCGATCCAGCCAAATCCGGCTGTGTGACCGTCGGACCATCCAAGTTTCTGGTCCAGCGAAAACGCGGCCCCGGCCACCCCTACCAGCGCCCCCCCGACCAGAGCCGCCAGATAGCGATGGCGGTTCACATTGATTCCACGGGCATGGGCGGCTTCCGGCCTTTCCCCGACTGCCCTGAGCTGAAGCCCGATACGGCTTCGAGCCAGGAACCAACCCGTCACTCCGACGAGGATCAACGACCCGTAAACGGACAGGTTCTGCCCGAATAGGGCCCGGCCGATCAGTGGTATCTCCGACAGGATGGGTATCGGGAGGGAGTTGACCGACGGGCCCGGCTGGTGGGCAAAGCCTTCACCGAGATATGACGAAAGAGCCGCGCCCAGCAGGGTCAGGATGAAGCCGACGGCCACCTGGTTCAGCTGCAGACCGATGCCCGACCAAGCCACCAGCAGCGCGACGAGAGCCGACACCAGGGCTGCGACCAGGAATCCGAGACCGACACTGCCGGTCGTATAAGCCACCGCGAACCCGGACATAGCCGACAGGAGAATGCTGCCGTCGAGGGACAGATTGACGATTCCCGCCCGTTCGGTGATCGACTCCCCGACCGCGGCGTAGATGAGGGGAGCGGCGGCCGCGACGATCGATGCCAGGGTCGCGTCCATCAGGCCAACATCGTTTTCATCGTGCTTGCCTCAAGAGTCTCTTTCGCTTGGCGAACCAGCCGCCGAACAGAACCGCCGAAAGGACCAGAAGGCCCTGGATGACGGCTCCGAGCGAAGAGTCGAGGTCGAGTCGAAGTTGGAGCTGCGATGACCCGACCGAGATGGCGGCGAAGAACAGTGCGATGGGACCCACCCATCGAACTCGCGCCCCGGCCAGCAGCACCACCAGCACCGCCAGAAAGCCGCGGCCCCCGGCAATGGCCGGCACCAGCTTGTGCTGCACGCCAGTGACGATCACAGCACCAGCCAGCCCTGCCAACCCGCCGCCCACGAGGAAAGCTCGCATGGTTGTGGCATCGGCCGGCACGCCCAGGAGCCGGGCACTGGCCGGATTCGAACCCACGGCCCGCAGCCTGAGCCCGAAGCGGGTGCCCCGCATGATCAAGCCGACCCCGATCAACACGATCACTGCCAATCCGATGGCGATCGGTGCCAGCCGGGTGCCGGCTGCGGTCGGGAGCCAGGTTTCGGGTCGGAAGGGCTCGGTGCCAGAGGTAGATGCGACCCCGGACCGCTTCCAGGGCCCGATGATCAGATAGGTGGCGAAGGACTGGGCGACGAACCCGAGTCCGATCCCCCCGAAGATCTCGTTGACCCTCCCCTTGACCTTCAACAGACCGGCGGCGCCTCCCCACAAAGCCCCCCCGATCACTCCCGCGGCGATGGTGACGGTCAGAACCAGGCCCCGACCTCCGGGGACTGTCCTCGCCGCGAGAGAGGCTGCGATCGCTCCGGCCACGATTTGACCCTCGACCCCGATGTTCCAGAGACCGGCGGCGAAAGTGACGACGAGCCCGGCGCCGGCGATTGCGACCGGGGCCCAGGCCATCAACGTGTCGGCGAACCTGGTCTTGCCGGAGAAGGCGCCATCCCCGATGAGCCTAAGGGCCTCGAAGGGAGGGGCATCGGCCAGCAGCAGGAGTCCGATCGTGGCTGCCAGGGCCACCGCGATCGGGGCCACGAACCCGACAATCCGCGTCGCCAGAGATTCCGTCACGCGGTGACCCTGCCCCCGATCAACGTCCCTACTTCCTCGGCATCGGTGTCCCGGGCAGCTAGCCGGGCGATGATCCGACCGTTGAAGAGGACCAGGATTCGATCGGAGTAGGTCAACAACTCATCGATGTCAGCCGAGGAGAAGACGATGGCAGTGCCGTCTTTTCTTCTTTCCAGCAACCGGCCCCACACATAGGCCGCCGAGTCGAGGTCGAGGCCTCTGGTGGGATGCTCCATCAGGAGCAGTTTCAACTTGGGGGGCAGAAGGGCGAGCAGCAGGCGTTGCTGGTTGCCGCCCGAAAGCTGATCGGCGGCCGAGTCCGCAGTTCCTCGGATGCGGAAGGCTTCGATAGCCTCCGCGGCCCTGCTGCGGGCGGCTTCCCAGTTGAGCCACCTGGTCGAGTCGGAGGCGAGCTCGAGGTGCTCGGTGATGGTCAATCCCGGCAAGAGTCCCTCTTCCAGGCGACCGCCCGGCAAGAAGGAAATGCCGGCGTCGGCTGCCCGCTGGGCCCGTCGGTGGGTGACATCGCGCCCTCCGATGGACACGCGGCCCCGGTGAATCGATCCGGTCCCGGCCATGGCCCGCAGCAAGGATCCTTGGCCGCTTCCTTCCAGGCCGGCCAGACCGATGACCTCGCCTTCCTTGACCTGCAAGTCGGCTTCCACGATCCCGGTCCGCTCATCGCCGGAGCTCACCGCCACCAGTTCGGCTATCACCTTCCCACTCTCGGTCGCCGGAGCCCGGGTCGGGATCATGCTGCCCTGCTCGAACATCATCTCGACCAGGTCTTCTTCGCGGCGCGGAAGGGCGGAGGTACCGACAACGCGGCCCCGGCGAAGAACCGTCACCGACGTGCAGAGCTCATTGACCTCTTCGAGCTTGTGCGACACGAACAGGACCGTCAACCCATCGCTCGCCAAACGGTGAAGAGCGGTGAACAGTTCTCGTCGCTGGTTTACGGTGATGCCCGAGGTGGGCTCATCGAGGATCAGCACCTTGATGCCGGCTGCGAGCAGCCTGACGATCTCGAGCTGTTGGCGCTCTCCAATCGACAGACTTCTGGTCACCGCCGACGGATCCAGCCGAAAGCCAAAACGGTTTCCCGTTTCGATCAGCTCGGCGCTAGCGGCCGCCAACGATCGCCGGCTCCCCAGGCGGAAGTTCTCGGCCGCCGTGAACGGGAGGCAAACGAGGGGCTCCTGATGGAGCATCCCGATGCCCGCCGCCAGGGCCTGTTGTGGGAATCCCAACTCGAGCGGCTTCCCGTCGAGGATCACCGAGCCGCTATCCGGTGAGACGATCCCCGAGAGGATCTTCATCAAGGTGGACTTGCCGGCGCCGTTCTCACCGAGAATCGAATGCAGGGTCCCCGCCGGAAGTTCGAGATCGATCCCGTCGTTGGCGACGAGGGTGCCGAATCGTTTGGTGATTCCCGAAACGGAGAGCGTCATAAGGGTGAGCCGACGGTAGGCAGCAAGCAGCAGGCAGTAGGCATCGGATCGCCTAGTTGCCTACTGCCTGCTTGGTACTGCCTACTGACGATCAGCCGGCGCTGGAGGCGCCTTCGATCCCTTCGAGGAGCTGGGTGGTGTACCAGACCTGAGTGTCGGAAGCGGTCTCGCCCTCCGGCACGTACACGCTGCCGTCCTGGTAGTTGAGCGGCCCGGTCCAGAGATTGATGGATCCGTCGGCCAGGCCCGCGATGAACTCGTCGAGAGAGGCAGACTCCTCCGGAGTCAGGGCCTCACCCTTGACAAATCCGACCGCCGACGTGTCGGGGTTGTTGATATCTGTCCAGTCGGGGGCCAGCCATTGGAAGCTGGGGGTGAAGGTTCCGTCGATGACTGATTGGGCGACCTCCAGATAGGAGGGATTCCAGTTGAAGTAGGGAACGCCCAAGCAGATGAACGGGGCCTCGGCACATGCATCCCGGTAGTCGAAAGGAACAGCCCATACGGCCTCGTCGGCCGCCGCTCGCTGACCGGCTCGAACGATCACCTCGGTGGTGTCGATGCCCGACATCACGACGTCGGAACCGCCGTCGAGGAACTCGTTCGTTACCTGGGTTGGGTCCAGGGTCACACCCGGGATGTGGAACCAGAAACCGATCCAGTTGACCGCAAAGTTGAGAGCAGCCGGATCCTCGCCCCGGTAGTTCTCATAGCAATAGCGGGCACCGAGATAGGCGGCGTTGACGAATCGGCGGGTCTCGTCGTTGATCAGTGGGCCCACGTAGCCGATCGATCCAGTGGCGGTCTTCAAGCCCGCCGCGCAACCGGCAATCATCTTGCCGAGCTCCATCTCGGGCATGATGTTTCCGAGGTTGGTCAGATCCGCTCGATAGTTCTGTCCTTCTTGCCAGGCAGTGTCGCCAGACGCCCAGATCATCGGAACGTCGGGATGGGCCGCGGCCGCCGCCAGAATGCCGTCGCGCATGTCGTCCGAAGTGGCGAAGATCAGTTGGGCACCCTGAGCAATCATGTCGTCGACGACCTGCTCCACAGTCGTGTCGGGGCGGTCGGCGGGGTTGACTTTGTCGAGCACGATCATCTCGGCGCCCAGCTTGGCCTCGAGGTACTCCCCGGCTTCCCGGTGGGCTTGCGACCACCCACGATCATCCTGGGGGCCAACCAGGATCATTCCGAAGACCAGTGGTTCGGCCTCGCCGGCCGTGGTGGTGGTCTCGGCTGCCTCGGTTGTGGTCGTCTCCGCCGCGGTAGTGGTCGTGGCTGCTTCGCCGGCAGCCGTGGTAGTGGTATCGCCGCTATCGCCGCCACAAGCGGCGATGAGTAGCGAAAGTGCGGTCATCAGCATCAACCAGCGTCTCCGCCGGGTCATAGTCAGTCCTCCCATAGGAAGATGCGATCCTATGCAATCCGAGAGGGGCTTGCTCCGGGAGCCTTGCCCCTATCCGGGGACCATCTTGAGAATCCGGCCGTCGGCGACCGTTATGTACATCTCCCCGGCGGAGTCGACCCCGAACGACGTGACCTGGCCGATCGAGCCCAAGGCGGTCCACTCCCGGAAATCGGTCACGGCGCCTCCGACGTACCGGAAAGACCGAAGCCAGCCAGAGCAGTAGTCGCTGAAGAAGTAGGTCCCCGCCAGGCCCGAGAGAGCCGAACCTCGATAAACGTATCCGCCGGTTATCGAGCAGCCGTCGTTGTGGGTGTATTCATAGATGGGTGGCGTGAAGCCCGTCGTGCTGCAGTTCGATCCGCTCACACAACGGGTTCCCTCGAAGATCGGCCATCCAAGATTGGCTCCCCCGGATGATGGGCTGAGGATCGTGATTTCTTCACGCTGGCCCTGGCCCACGTCGGCCACGTAGAAGTTGTTGCCATCCCAGGAATTGCGCCACGGATTACGAACACCCTTCGCCCAGATCTCTGGGCTCGGATTGGCCGCATCGACATTGAGGCGGAGGATCGATCCCAGCAGGCTGTTGGGGTTCTGCCCGTTGCGAAACTGGTCGTTGCCTCCGCCGCCGTCGCCCATGGGGATGTAGAGGACGCCGTCGGGTCCAAAGCCAAGCCACCCTCCGTTGTGATTGGCGGCAGGCTGATCGATCATCAGCAGCTCCCGAGCCGAACCTAGGTCAGCGACATTGGGGTTGGACGCGGATGCTTTGTATTCGACGATCCGCGTCTCGCCCTCGTTATCGGTGTAGT
Organism: uncultured Acidimicrobiia bacterium; assembly: GCA_963790345.1. Classification (GTDB taxonomy): domain Bacteria; phylum Actinomycetota; class Acidimicrobiia; order Spongiisociales; family ZC4RG35; genus DATEEG01. The sequence goes on from CAWBOD010000001.1 coordinate 27,663, forward strand.
TGACGAAGAATCTGCGATTGCTCGAGTACTCAGGATGGAATGCGAGTCCCAGGAGCCCTTGCTCCCCACCAAACCGGACCGGGCCGCGTAGATCGATGAACGGGGTTGCCAAGCGGCTGCCCCCCTGGATGATCCAGATGCGCCCGTCCTGATCAACGATGAACAAGCGGGAGTCACCAGGAGGAGAAGCCAGGAACACAGGGGCTTCGAATCCGGAGGCGAGTTCGGTCAGAGCGAACCCGGTGGTGGGACGCGGTGGTGGAATGATCGGTGCCAGGCCAAACGCGCGGGCCACGAAACTGGCCATTTGATCGCGCAAGACTTGGCCGAAGGGGCAAAACCTTCCCCCTCCGCAACCCGTAGTGATTCCCGCACGCGCTATTGCCTCCACGGCGCTCGTAAAGAACTGCCCGGTCGGCACGTCAGAGAAGGTCCCGGTCCGGGTCTCCGGAGGCAGGTCCAGGGCCCTCGACAGCATTACAGCCATCTCGCCCCGAGATATGGGTTTGGCGGGTCCGAAAGTGCCGTCGGGATAGCCGGTGGCGATGCCGAGCTCGGCAACTCGCTCGATGTGTCCGGAGAAGGGTCCCCGCGGGACATCGGGGAATGATCCCGTCGCTGTGGACGGGCTCTCTCCCATCGCCCGAATCAGAAACACCGCCATCTGCTCGCGGGTTACCGGCAACGTGGGGCAGTAGAGGGCGGGTCCGCACCCGGTGGTGATCCCGGCGGCGGCGATGGCTTCGATCGTCCCCTCATGAAGGTTGCGGTCATCGTCGGCAAAGGTTCCGCCCGGTGGAAGCGTTTGTCCCATCGCCGGAGAGATCAAGCTCACCGCCATCAGGCAAACTGCCAGCGCCAGGGTCAGCGGTCTTCTCATAGATCCCTCCGATCCGCACCTCTATAGGGCGGGGGGCCCGGTGCCCTTCCGCTCATCATGCGGGGGGCCCGGTGCCCTTCCGCTCATCATGCGGGGGGCCCGGTGCCCTTCCGCTCATGTCTCCTGCCGAGGGTATCAAATCCCCGATCCCTTACGGCAATCACCCTCTCGGGCGGGGCTTATTGCCGCCCAAAGGCCCCGGCGTTGTCAAAAATGACTCGCCCCGCCCTCATTGCCGCCGCTGGACTCTGCAACCTGGTTACGTCGTTGTTGGGGTCATGGTCGAAGAGAACCACGTCGGCACTCGCTCCGGCACTGAGGTATGGAATCCCGAGATAGAGGTAGGCAGAGTGGCTGGCCGCGGCGACGGCTGCTCGATCCGAGAGCCCGTACGACTTCAACAGCGCTGCCTCACCCGCGACATCGCCGTGAGCGAGACCGAGATCGGTGCCGGCCAGGATGGCTACTCCGGCCTCGAGGGCTAGGGGCAGCATTCGGGCGACATTCTCAAGACCCTCACCGAGGATCCGGGCGCCGTTGGATCCTGATCCGAGCATCCTGGTGACGTCACGTACATTGCCGATCGTGGGCACCCACGCCCCGCCGCGGCTCCCGAGCACCTCGATGTCGTCGGCGTTGAGATAGAGGCCATGTTCGATCGAGTCGACCCCGGCCCGCACCGCCACCCCAGGTGTTCCGGGCGCCATCGTGTGAATAGCCACTCGCGCCCCTGCATCGTGTGCGATCGCGCATGCCCGGCGCAACGCCTCCTCGCCGAAGTTGGTGACGGGGCCTTTCCCCTTCTGAGGCCAGTCACCAACCAGCTTGACCCATCTTCCCGCCGTGTTAGCCGCGGCGACGGCCGCCGCCAGCCCGGCCTCGTCGGTCTCGACGGCGAAGTCTTCGAAATAGCCACGGGGGCCGGTGATTATGCGGCCGGCCGCCTGGAGGTGGGGCCGCGTCCACGGAGGGTCCTCGAGAAGTCTCAGCACGACTTCGTCTCGCCAGCCCTTGTCGATCACCAGAAAGACTCCGTGGCTGAGATGCGTGAAAGCCCGAGCACGGATCCCCCGGATCTCGCCGATGAGATGCACCTGGCTCAGGGCGTCCACGGCCAGATGCGCATGACAGTCCGCCAGCCCGCCAATCGCAAAGAACCGCGTTAGATCGATCTCGGTGGCTGCTTGGTCACCGGGTTCGACGAATTCATGGCCGTCCACCTGGAGACGGATCGGAGCCCCGTCGGGACCAGACATCATCAGCACCGAACCCTGCACGGCGCTAGAAGGTAGCGATCAATGTTCGGCCCGGATGTGACGAAGATCTGCCGGTGAGCCTCCGCGCCCGTCCGATCCCGTGCATCCTGGTCCTGCTGGGTCTTCTCGCGAGTTCATGCGGGTCAGGGCCGACCGCGAGGACGGTCCCGGCTGTCAGCGCGGTGGCGACTACGACGACCTCCCCGCCTGTCCTCGATCTCGAAGTGACGATGTCCGGCTGTTCGAGCCCTCCGGTGACGTTTGCGCTGCTCTGCGAAGTGGTTGACCTGTTGGGCTCCTATCACGTGGATCCACCCGACGACCTCGCACTGGCGGTGGCGGCGACATCTGGAATTCGAGACTTTGCATCGACTGATACGGAGCCTCTCCCTCGCGGGATCACGTGCGCAGTGCCGAGCCGCGACTTCGAATCGTTTTGCCAAGAAGTCGAGGAGCGAATGGAGGCGGATCAGGTGCCCCTGCAGCCGATGGTGGCATCGGCGGTTGCGCGGATGCTCGCCGAAACCGTCGATCCCTACACGATGTACATCCCTCCGGAACTCAGCGGTGCACTAGGTGAGGATGGGATCATCCCCGGCCTGGCGATGGTGGTCGGGGCCCTCAATGCGGTCGGATCTCCATGCGTCCACATCGATCCAGCTTGTCCGCTTCAGGTGGTCACCGTGCTGGGGGATGGGCCGGCGGAGGCGGCGGGGTTGCTCAAAGGCGACGTCATCGAAACCATCGACGGGCACGAGGTTGTGGGGAGAACCGTCATCGAGGTGGCCGGCGACTTGTCCGGCGAAGGCGGGACCGCAGTGGACCTCGAGGTCGACCGATCCGGTACCCGCTTGACGTTGCAGCTGACTCGAGGAGACGTAACGGCGATCCCGGTTTCCGCCGAGATGGTCGGCAACACCGGATACCTTCGGTTGCCCGAGTTCGGGGCGGATGCGCATCTCTTCTTTCACTACGCGCTCGAGTCCTTGATCGATGCAGGGGCAAGGCGGCTGGTTCTCGACCTTCGCGACAACCCGGGCGGTTACCTGTTCTCGGTATCGATCATCGGCTCCGAATTCTTCTCCTCGGGCCTTCTCTATCGCACCGCCGGGCCCCTCGAAAGCCTGGACTACCCCGCGGTGGAAGGTGGGATCGCCCTATCGATTCCGGTCATCACTCTGGTCAACGGTTCCAGTGCGTCGGCCGCCGAGATCCTGGCTGCGGTGCTGCAGGAACGAAATCGATCCGTTCTGGTCGGAGCACCCACCTTCGGCAAGAATCTGGTTCAGGTGCCGTTTGAGCTGCACAACGGGGGCTTTTTACGCGTGACGACTTCCCGGTGGACCACCCCCGACGGCAATTCCGTTGCAGAAACCGGGGTGGTCCCCGATGTGCAACTTGAATTCGGACCCGATCTGACCGTTCCGGAGCTGGTCGACCTGGCGATCTCTGCCGCCGGTTGATCAGGAATTTATCGACTGGCGCTTGAATATGACTATGTCGGGGACGCGAAACCTTCGGGGTTGGTTTGCGGTCGTGATTGTGCTGCTTGCCACGGCTTGCACTAACCCACCGGCCTCTCCCGCGGTGACCACAGAGCCCACCACGGGCACTACTGCCACGGCCGCCCCAACCGGGACGACTTCGCCTGAAGCAACCTCGCCCGAAACGACCTCGCCAGAGACGACCTCGCCAGACACAATCTCGCCCGCGCCAACGACCACCGCAGGTGCCGCAACCACGACGTCACCAACGGTGACCATCCCAGTCGAGGTGGTCGAATGCGACGGTCGCCAGGGAGGACTTCTCTGCGAGGGGTACTCATTGATCCAGCGGTATTACGTGGATCCGATGACAGACGCAGACCTGGCCGGCGCCGCGGCAGCCGGGGTCGAAAGACTGACAAGCTCCGAGACCGAATCGGTATCGTGCGCCATTCCCAACCAATCGTTCCAATTGGTGTGTGACGCCATGGGATCGGAACGCGCGCCGACTCAGGTCGCCGACGAAGCTGCCCTGGCCGGCATGGTGACGGCCCTCGACCCCAACAGCGCCTATCTGGATCCGCGGGCGCTGCAACTGCTCGAGGAAGACCAAACGGGACAGGTCGAGGGTATCGGAGCATTGGTCGCCAGCGAGGACCTGTCGGCGGCCGACCCCGAATCGACTCCGTGTGCCGTGATATCGCCGACTTGTCGCCTGGTCGTGGTGTCCACGTTCGGCGGTGGCCCGGCCGACGAGGCGGGCGTGGAGCCCGGCGACGTATTGGTAGGCGTGAACCTCGAGGCGATCGATGGCTGGACCGTCGACGAAGTGACGGCGACGGTCAGAGGAGAGGCAGGGACCGACGTCACGATCACGGTCGCTCGGGACGGCGCTCAGCTCGACATCACGATCACTCGTGCGGCTTTGACCATTCCGGTAATCGAGAGCGAGGTGGTGGGAGGCGTGGGCTATCTCAAGCTCAATCTGTTCACCGACACGTCGGATCGGCAGCTCCACACGGCTCTCCTCGAACTGCTCGACAGCGGGATCGCGCGGCTGGTGCTCGATCTCCGGGACAATCCGGGGGGCGCCCTGGATGCCACGGTCAATATCGCCAGCGAGTTCCTCGACGGGGGAGTTGTGGTTCGGACCGAGGCTCCCGATGAAGAAACCGACTACCCGGTCGAGGGTGGGGGGATCGCAACGGATGCCGGCCTCCAGATCGTCGTCCTGGTGAACCGCGGAAGTGCCAGTGCCGCCGAAGTCCTGTCGGCTGCGCTTCAGGAACGGCAAAGGGCGTTGATCATTGGTGAGAACACCTTCGGAAAGAACACGGTCCAGCAGCGATTCGGACTTTCGAATGGCGGAGCATTGAAGCTCACGGTCGCCAGATGGGTAACCGCGGACGGAGCCGACTTCGGCCTCGATGGGGTCACCCCCGATATCAGCGCTGAGATCGACGCGAATCTGACGGTCAGCGAGGTGGTCGCCGAAGTTTCGGCTTTGGCCGGCTGGCCGATGGCGGCCTGACCAAATGCCCCCGCCTGGCCTCCCTTCCCGGGAGGCCCGGCACCTGCCAGCAACCAACCCTCAGAGGAACTCTTTCAGGTTGGCCCTTTCAGGGTTGGCCCTTTCGGCCCAAACCCCTTCAAGTTGGCCTTGCGGCCCAAACCCCTTCAAGTTGGGCAGCTCACTCCGGTGCCGCCGAGGCCGCAGTAGCCATTGGGGTTCTTGCCGAGATACTGCTGGTGGTAATCCTCGGCGTAGAAGAACGGGCCGGCCTCACGGATCTCGGTCGTGATCTCTCCGAATCCGCTGCGATCGAGTTCCGCCTGGTATCGGTCCTTGCTTTCCATCGCCGACTGGAGCTGGGCGGGAGAGGTCGTGTAGATGGCCGAGCGATATTGCGTGCCGAAGTCGTTGCCTTGGCGCATGCCCTGGGTCGGATTGTGTCCCTCCCAGAACTTCTTCAGGAGGTCGTCGTATGTGACCAGAGACGGGTCGTAGACCACCTGAACCACCTCGGCATGTCCGGTCCGACCACTGCAAGTCTCCTCATAGGTTGGATTGGGAGTAACCCCACCCGCGTATCCGACTGCAGTCGAGTAGACCCCGGGGGTCTTCCAGAAGATTCTCTCCGCTCCCCAGAAGCATCCGAGGCCGAACACGGCAGTTTCCAGCCCCGCCGGGAACGGTGGCGCGATCGGGTTGCCATTCACGAAATGCTTGGCCGGCACCTTCATTGCCGTCTCCCGACCGGGCAGGGCGGCCGGGGAACTGGGCGCTCGACCGCTCTCGCGGTCGGCAACGTCGCCGGTCTTGCGGAAAAAGCTCATTCAATTCTCCTTTTGCTCAACAAGTCAACAGCCCCGTGGGTCAGTGCGTTCCCGGTTATAACGTCGCCCCTGGTTATATCTGGAGCCTCCCCGGGTACCATCGAAAGATATGGTCAAATTCCGGAAGCCGACCCAGCGGTCGGGTGACATCATCGACCGCCGGGGTGCGACCGGGGGCCGCCGGGGTGGGATGGCGATCGGCGCCGGTGGCGGTGGAATCGCGATCATCATCGCAATTCTTTTCGCCCTGTTCGGCGGCGGTGGCGAGGGTGGCGGAGGCTTGGAGGACATCCTCAACCAGCTTCAGCCTGCGACCACTGCGGCCACAGAAGTCAACCCGCTCGATCCTGCCACCGATCCCCAAGCCGATATGGCCGACTTCATGTCGGTCGTGCTCGACGACGTTCAGGCGCTCTGGGCCGACGTCTTCGCCCAGGCGGGACGTCAATATCAAAACGCGGAGCTGGTGTTGTTCACCGGATTCACTGACTCTGCCTGTGGGGGGGCCGACTCCCGGATGGGCCCCCACTACTGCCCCCTCGACAACCGTGTCTACCTTGATCTGGAGTTCTTCGAGGAGCTCGAGTCCCGCTTCGGAGCCAGCGGTGACCTAGCTCCCGCATATGTCCTCGCCCACGAGATTGGTCACCATGTTCAAACCGTGCTCGGCATCAGCGAGCAGGTGCAAAGCCAGCAGCAGGCGAATCCCTCGCAGGCGAACGAGCTCTCGGTGAGGATGGAGCTGCAGGCGGATTGTTTTGCCGGCATATGGGCCTCAACCGTATTCGTGGGTCAGCTCGAAACCGGGGAAGACCTCGCCCTCGAGCCGGGTGAGATCTCTGAGGCTTTAGAGGCGGCGGCAGCCGTTGGAGATGACCGGATCCAGGAGACGATCCAGGGTCGGGTCGATCCGGAATCCTTTACTCACGGCACCTCCGAACAGCGTCAGAGGTGGTTTCAGACCGGTTATGACACCGGCGATCCCAATGGCTGCGACACCTTCTCCGGCGTGGTCTAAACCCTGGACTTGCTCGGCGAAAACCCTAGGGCCAGCCGCCTCTGAGCGGTTGGCGGTTAGCCTTCTCCCGGAGTCATGGGCCTCAACCTAAAGGGCGGCCGCCGAGCTGCGGCTGCTTCCATTCTCCTCCTTCTGACGCTGGTACTGGCGCCGTTCGTTGCCTCTGCCCAGGTCGAATTGGAGCAAGCCGAAGGCGCCAAGGAACAGGCCGATGGACTCGTGACGGTCGCTCTGGCCAATCGAACCGAGGTCGAGGCGCAGTTGCTGGCCACTCTCGAGAGCTATCAAGATCTTGCCTTTGAGCTCTCTTCGGTGTCGGCCGACCTCGCCCGGCTCTCCGACCTCGTTGACATGACCGGGACCGCTTTGGAGGCCGCCCGGCAGTCGGTCGATCGGCAGGGAGTCGAGGCCTATATGCAGGCCCTCTCTCTTCCGGGTGGGATTTTCTGGGGCTCTGACAGTATCGAGGACGCAATGGTGGCCCAACGGACACTGGCAATTCTGGCCGGCGTGGATGAGGACGAGGCGGCCGCCCTGGCGGTGTCGGAGCGTGATCTGCAAGCCCTCGATCAGCGGTACCAGGCGGACTTCCGCAGAGTCGAATCACTGGCGGTTCAGGTTGAGGCCGAGGCTGCCAGGCTTCAAGAGTTGTTCACGATGGCGGATCTGACTGTCGCTCTGGCCATAGGTGACGCCCTGGCGGCCGACGCTGCCTATCGGTCGGCTCTCGATGAAGTGGAACAGGCCAGAAAGGCCGAAGAGGAGCTGGAACGCCAGGCGGAACGAAGCACTACCACGACTTTGACGACCGCGGGCGTGTCGACCCCCGTGGTGACGACCCCAGCCGTGACGACCCCAGCGGTGACGTCTTCAACCAGCACCGCCCCTGCGTCCACCACCATCCCGGGGGGTATCTCGCGTCCGCTCAAGCCTGCGGTCGAGCAGTGGAGATCTCTGGTGGCTTCGTACTTCGATCCGGTCATGGTTGATCAAGCCCTCTCGATCATCCAGTGTGAGAGCCTGGGAGACCCGAATGCCTACAACCCCTACTCGGGGGCGTCGGGTTTGTTCCAGTTCATCCCCGGCACGTGGGCGGTTACCTCGGTCAAGGCCGGGTTCGGCGGCTCGAGCGTGTTCGACCCGGAGGCGAACATTGCGTCGGGGGCCTGGCTCAGTTCCTACTACGGGGCGGCGGGCCGGAACCCTTGGACTCCCTGGCACTGCATTCCCTAGATAGTCGAGGGTGACTTGAGTCCGTCGGTCCGACCTGGTGATGGCTTGTTGCCCGGTGCCACCGTGGTCGAGGGTGGCGTCAATTTTGCGGTCCACGCGCCGTTTGCAGACTCAGTCGACGTATGCCTCTTCGATGAGTCGGGCGAGCGCAGGCTGACGCTTCCGGGTCGGCGGGGAACGGTCCATCACGGGCTCGTGAGCGGGATCGATACTGGCCAGGAGTACGGCTTCAGGGTAAGCGGACGCTGGGATCCGGGCTCGGGCGTCTTCTCGAATCCCGCCAAGCTTCTCCTTGACCCCTATGCGCGGTCGATCGATCGTGATCTGATCGCCAACCCATCCCTGGTGATCCATCGGCCCCGCAGCGAGGACCGGCCGGATGAGCGCGACAACTCGGAGTTCGTGCCGCGCTCCGTTGTGACTCACTCACGGTTCGACTGGGGCGAAGATCGGCTCCTGCGGATCCCGATGGCCGACACGGTCATCTACGAGACCCACGTTCGCGGCCTGACTATGAGGCATCCCTCGGTGCCGCCAGAATTGCGGGGGACCTACGCCGGCCTTGTCACCGAACCTGTTGTCGAACACCTGCGGGCCCTGGGAGTCACCACCATCGAACTCCTCCCGGTTCATTCCACGGTGACCGAACCCTGGCTGCAGCGGCGCGGTCTCGTGAACTACTGGGGCTACTCGACGGCGGGCTTCTTCGCCCCCAACCGTCGATACGCCGCGACCATTGACCCGCTCGACGAGTTCAAACAGATGGTGAAAGTCCTCCACCGCGAGGGCTTCGAGGTGATCCTCGATGTGGTCTACAACCACACTGCCGAAGGAAATCACCAGGGCGCCACTCTTTGCTTCAGGGGCCTGGACAACCCGGGCTTCTACGTGCTCGACCCGGCCGATCTCCGCCGATATGTCAACTGGACCGGCACCGGCAACACCGTGAATGTCAACTCTCCCTGGGCGCTGCGGCTGATCATGGACAGCCTCCGTTACTGGGTCCAGGAGATGCACGTCGATGGTTTCCGGTTCGATCTGGGGACGACTCTCGGTCGTGCCCCCGAACTTCCTGATCGCCACCAACATCTCGATCGCCACCAACATCTCGATCGCCACCAACATCTCGATCGGTTCCGGGGGTTCGACGTCAGTGCCCCGTTCTTCGTAGCGATTCAGCAGGATCCGGTGCTGCGCGATGTGAAGCTGATCGCCGAGCCGTGGGATCTGGGGCCCGACTCTTATCAGCTCGGCAACTTTCCACCGGGATGGTCAGAGTGGAACGGGCGCTACCGCGACGACCTGCGCGATTTCTGGCGCGGAGTTCCGGGTCTGGCCGACCCGATGGCCCGGAGGCTCACCGGCAGTCCTGACATCTTCACTTCAAGAGGGCCGCTGGCTTCGATCAACTTCATCAGCGCCCATGACGGGTTCACGATGGCCGACCTGGTGTCGTACAACCAGAAGCACAACCAGTCCAATCGCGAGCAAAACCACGACGGCGAATCACACAACCGGTCCTGGAACTCGGGGGCGGAGGGCACCACCGACGACGCCGGCATCCGGGCGCTGCGAAGACGGCGAGCTCACAGCATGCTTGCTTGCCTTCTCCTGTCGCAGGGAGTACCGATGCTGCTGGGAGGAGACGAGCTCGGCAGAACTCAGGAAGGAAACAACAACGCCTATTGCCAGGACAACGAGGTGTCCTGGTACGACTGGGAGCGGATGGACTGGGAAACCGTGGCTTTCGTGCAGAAGGTGGCCGCGCTGCGTCGCAGCCATCCCCGGTTGCGGAGGCCTCAACTCCCCGACCGGCCTGATTGTGACGGCTCCGTTTCCGACCGTTCCCTTTTCTACTGGGGACCGGGGCCCTGACGATGACGGCGACATCGTGTGGTACACGGCGGGTGGTTCCGAGATGACCGAAAGCGATTGGAGAAGCGGCTTCGCCCGTTCGCTGGCGGTTCTGATCGAGGAAGGCGATTCAGCCGACCAGACCGAGCGGTTGTACCTGATGCTCAATGCCACCGATCACGCGATGGACTTCGTCTTGCCGAAAGGTGACTGGCAATTGATACTGAGCGCGGGCCAGTCGACCATCGAAAAAGATGTGGTGAAGCTAGAGGACTTCTCGATGGCGCTGGCCTCACACGGGCTCAGCAATTAGCTCCCCTTTGGCGATCGCGACGATCCCTCCGGGGGAAACCTCGAAGCGCTCCCGGTCTCGATCAGGGTCGACACCAATGTGTGAGCGCGGGGGCACGATCACGTTCTTGTCGATGACGGTTCTCCGCACAACCGAGTCCTTTCCGATGCGGACGTCCTCGAGCAGGATCGAATCCTCCACAATCGCTCCCGGATCGACTCGCACATTCGGAGACAAGACCGAGTTGCGTACGTAGGCCCCGGACAAGATCACCCCGTTGGAAAGGATCGAATCGGCCACCTGACCCGCTCCGTGCTCCGCCACCGCCACCACCTTGGCCGGTGGAGCAGTTGTGCTGGCTGTAAAGATCGGCCACTGCTCGTTGTAGAGGTTGAAGATCGGCTCGGTGGCCGTCAGGTCCATGTGGGCGTCGAAATAGGAGTCGAGTGTTCCGACATCGCGCCAATAGCCGCGCTCCCGATCGGTGACCCCCGGCACTTCGTTGTGGGTGAAGTCGTAGACCTCAGCGAGTCCCGAATCGACCATGCGCGGAAGCAGGTTTCCCCCGATGTCGTGACGAGAACCTTCGTCATCGGCATCGGCGGCCAGCTGATCGAGCAGGACCTTGGTGGTGAAGACGTAGTTGCCCATCGAGGCCAGAACCGAGCCGGGATCATCGGGGACAGGCTGGGCGTCGCTCGGCTTCTCCCGAAACCGCTCGATCCGGCTGCTGGCCCCTCGTTCGATGACACCGAATTGGTAAGCCTGATCGATCGGGACCCGGATTCCCGCCACTGTGACTCCGGCGCCGGAGTCGATGTGTTGGGCGAGCATCTGGGCGGGATCCATCCGGTAGATGTGGTCCGCTCCGAAAACGAACAAGTATTCGGGATTGGCATCCTCGACCAGATTGAGGTTTTGATAGATCGCGTCCGCCGAGCCCAGGAACCATCTCTGCCCGAGCCTCATCTGGGCAGGCACCGATGTCACATAGTTGCCGAGCAGGGTCGACATTCGCCAGGTTCGCGAGAGATGGACGTTTAGAGAATGGCTCTTGTATTGGGTTAGGACGACAATCCGGCGCTCGCCACCGTTCACCAGGTTGGACAATGCGAAGTCGATCAACCGGTAATGCCCACCGAACGGCACGGCCGGTTTCGCCCGATCACGCGTCAGCGGCATCAGGCGCTTGCCTTCACCGCCGGCCAGAACCATGGATAAAACGTCATGTCGACGGGCCGCCATCACGAATTCTCCCTCGTCTGTGCTGGAACCATGAATACTGCCGAAAGCGGTGGCAAGGTCAAGCTAAGTGATTGGTCGAAGCCTTGTTGCGGCTCAGGCGCGCTCTCGATGAGCCCGGCGACGCCGAGGCCGGTCCCGCCGTAGATCGGATCGTCGCTGGAGGCCAGGACTTCCCAACCCCCCGGTTGGGGGACACCGACCCGGTAGTCCTCCCACGTGACCGGCGTGAAGTTGAGCAGCACCAGGACCGGGCGAGAGTCCGGTGCCTTGCGGATATAGGCGAACACCGCCCGGGCGTAGTCATCTGCCTCGACCCATTGGAACCCTTGCGGGTCATGGTCCAATAGGTGAAGAGCGGGTTCGGTACGGTAAAGCCAGTTGAGGGTTCGGACCCACGCAAGCACTTCCCGATGGGGTGCGTAATCCAGCAATACCCAATCAAGCTCGGCATCGTGGTTCCACTCCGTCCATTGGCCGAACTCTCCACCCATGAACAGCAGCTTCTTTCCGGGAACCGACCACATGTAGCCGAACAGGGTCCTCAATCCGGCGAACTGGCGGCGGTTATCGCCCCATTGCTTGCTGAGGAGCGATCGCTTGCCGTGGACCACTTCATCGTGCGACAGGGCCAGGATGAATTGCTCCGAGTTCGCGTAGATGCCGCGGAAGGTCACCAAACGGTGGCTCTCCGGATGCGATCGGAACAACGGATCGAGGTGGCAATAACGCATGGTGTCGTTCATCCAGCCCATGTCCCACTTGTAGTGAAAGCCCAACCCGCCGGCCTCGGGCGATCCCGTGACCCCCGGCCATGCGGTCGACTCCTCGGCGATTACCCCGGCCCCGGGGAAGCGGGTCCTGACGGTGCTGGACAGCTTGCGAAGAAACTCCACTGCGGCCAAGTTCTCCCTGCCGCCAAATCGGTTCGGAATCCATTCCCCTTCTTTCCTCGAGTAGTCGAGGTAGATCATCGAGGCCACCGCATCGACCCGGAGCCCGTCGGCGTGGTAGCGATCGAGCCAGAAGTGGGCCGAGGAGAGCAGGAAGCTCTGGATCTCGGGCCGGTCGTAGTTGAAGATGTACGAGCTCCAGTCCGGGTGATAGCCCCGGCGGGGGTCGGGGTGCTCGTACAAATGGGTCCCATCGAAGAGACCAAGCCCATGCTGATCGCTTGGGAAGTGGGAAGGCACCCAATCGAGGATCACGCCGATTCCGCGCTGGTGAAGATGATCGATCAGAAACATCAGATCCTCGGGCGCGCCAAATCGGGAGGTCGCGGCGAAGTAGCCGGTGCTCTGGTAACCCCACGACCCGTAGAACGGGTGCTCCATCAGAGGAAGGATCTCCACGTGGGTGAAGCCTTGCTCGAGCAGATAGTCGGCCAGCGGACCGGCCATCCCCCGGTAGGTGACGTGGCCGTAGTCCCGCCACGATCCAAAGTGCATCTCATACGTGGAGACCGGAGACGTTGGAGACAGCTGCAGGCTGCGATCGGCCATCCACTTGGCGTCCCCCCACCGGTAGTCGATGGACCACAACCGCGACGCGGTCGCGGGCGGGGTCTCGGCGGTCAGCGCAAAGGGGTCTGCCTTGTTGACCGCTCCCAAACCGCTTCGAGCAGTGATCCGGAACTTGTAGGTGTCCCCCTGCTGGAGTCCGTTGATGCGTGACTCCCAGATCCCGCCGCCGATCGATTCAAGAGGGTGGGCCTCGGGTGACCATTCATTGAAGTCACCGACCACCGACACCCAGGCAGCGTCCGGGGCCCAGACCCGGAAGGTGGCGCCGTCCTCGTCCAGGTGCGACCCCAGAACGTCGTGAAGATCCTGGTGGCGGCCTTCGCTGAACAGCCAGCGGTCGTCATCTGTGAGAGGCCGGACCATGGGCTGACGCTACTTGAACAAGGCGGGGCGGGTAGGGGTGCCTCAGCTCAAGGTGCCTCAGGCCAAGGTGGGCCTTAGGCCGGATCGTTTTATCTGGCCCCTCCGCCGAAGACCTCGGCCGGGCTCACCGTCGGCTCGACCACGAACGGGCTTCGCCGCTGCCACGCTCGATGACCCCAGGCCGCGGCCGCGAAACAGGCGAGGCCCCCGATCAGAACCGGGGCCCGGTTTCCAAGGGTGTCACCGGCCAATCCGATCAACGGGCCTCCGATCGGGGTGCTGCCCATGAACACCATCGCCTGCAGGGCCAGCACCCGGCCCCGAAAGTCGGGAGCGGTCTGGAGCTGGAGGATCGCATTGCAAGAAGTCATAAAGCCAACGCTTCCCAAGCCGACCAGGAACCCGATTGGGTAAATGAACCAGAGCGCGGGGCTGGCCGCCAGGACGCACATCGCACCACCAAACACGACAGCGGAGACCACAAGGTGGCTTCGGGGAATTTCCCGGCGGCGGGCGGTGGCCAGAGCAATGATCAGGGCTCCGAAGCTCATACAGGAAAAGAAAAGCGTGAAGGATTGCCGGCTTCCCCCCAACGACTCGGTGATGAGCAACGGAGTCGACACAGAGAAGTTGAAAGCGAGCGTTCCGATGATCGCCATCATCACGATGGGGACAAACAGGTCCGGATGTGACCGGATATAGCGGAGACCGGCGCGAACTTGCCCTCGCGCTCTCTCGGCTTTCAGGCTGGGGAACATTTCGGAGTTCCTCATCATGGCGATCCCGCCCAGGACCGCGAGATAGCTGAATCCATCGATGAAGAAGCACCAGGCGTAACCAAATGCCCCGATCAGCAGGCCGGCGAGTGCAGGACCCACCACCCTGGCCCCGGTCATGACGGCGCTGTTGAGGCTGACGGCGTTGGCGACGTGTTCGGTCGGAACCATCTCGGTGATGAACGAGCGGCGGATCGGGTTGTCGAACGAGGTGAGGAGCCCTTGCACCGCCGCCAGGAATAGAAGCCGGCCGACCGTGACGTTGCCCGTGAGCACAACGAGACCGAGCGTCAGCGATTGGAGCATGGCCCCGGCCTGGATGAGGAAGAGAAAGCGTCGCTTCTCGACCCGATCGGCGACGGCGCCCGCCCAGGCGCCAAATATGAGAACCGGCCCAAACTGACATGCCGCCAGAATTCCCAACATCACCCCCGACCCGGTGATATCGAGGAGCAGGAGGGTTTGGGCGATCATCGTCATCCAGGTGCCGCTCATGCTGATGAACTGTCCGATGAAGAAGAGCTTGAAGTTGCGGGCCTGGAGCGAGCGGAAGGTGTCGCCCCAAAATGCGGCGACAGTCACGGAGCCGGCCTCTCGGTGTGCTCGGTCGCCAGTGACTCCAGCACCGGGAGGGCGGCGAGAAGGCGGGCGAGATCGTCTTCGCTCAACTCTCTGAGACGGCGGTGAAGGTAGGCGGTGCGGCTGCTTCGAAGCCCGTCAAGCAAGGCGGCGCCGTGCTTCGACACCGAAACCAGGCTGACCCTGCGGTCGAGGGGATCGCCAAGACGTTCGATCAATCCCTGGGTTTCCAGGCGGGTCACGATCTTGGTCACCGTGGGCGCCGACAGGTTCTCGCGGGAAGCGACGTCGGACAGCGACAGCGGCCCGTGACGGTCGATGACGGCCAGACACGACCCTTCGGCCAGATTGAGGCCGCCCATGGCTTGTTGACGAACAATCCGCTGGAGACGGGCCACCGCCAGGCGCAGACGGGCGGCGACGTCTGAACTGACAGTTTCGGCTCGGGCTCGACTGGCTGGAGGTCGATTGGGGGAGGCGCTCATACTTTCCTAAGTAAAAGGTTACCTTAGGAAAGTAAATAGGCAAAAAGAGACTGAGTTGACAAGGATGGATCGAATGGTGAAGCGCAAGACTGCGGTGGAACAGGGCCAATAACAAGGAGGAGGAGGGTCTTGTCAGGACGACCGGATTCAATCGGGCAAATTCACATCAGCGTCGGGGACGTTGAGCAAGCCGTCACCTGGTATCGCGACATCCTCGGCCTCGAGTTTCTCTTCCAGGTCCCGGGTCAGCCGATGGCGTTTTTCAAATGCGGCGATGTCAGGCTCTACCTCGGCAAGCCCGAGGACGAGAGCTTCCGGTCGCGTCCGGTCCTGTACTACCGGGTGGCGCAGATCGATGAAGCGGTGGCCTCGATCGCCGGCCGCGGTGGCGAATTCTCCGACCAGCCGCACGTCGTCCACCGCGATGCCACCGAGGAACTGTGGATGGCGGGGCTGAGAGATCCCGACGGGAACCCGGTGATCCTGATGGAGGCGCGTCGTCTCGGACAAGCTTGAATGCGCACTAGGTTGCCCCACTAGGTTGCCAAAGTAGGTGGTTGCGCTACATGAGATTTCGAACCAAGCAGATCCACGCCGGAGTGGTACCTGATCCGACCACGGGGGCGGTTCTAACTCCGATCTACCAGGCGACCACTTTCGCCCAGAGTTCGGTCGAGGACTACATGGCGAAGGGCTATTCGTATTCGCGGTCGGGGAATCCGACGGTGTCGGCCCTGCAAGACAAGATGAGCGCTCTCGAGGGCGGGGTGGGGACGACCGCATATGCCACCGGGATGGCAGCGACCGCCGCCGTGATGATGTCGTTCCTGAACGCAGGCGACCACGCCATTGTCTCCGACGTCGTCTACGGGGGAACCCACCGATTCGCCACGAAGGTGCTGGCCCGCTTTGGAGTCGATTTCGACTTCGTCGACACCTCCGATCTCGCCGTGGTGGAGCGAGCGGTAGGTCCATCCACCCGTCTCATCTTCACCGAAACGCCTGCCAATCCCACCCTCAAACTGACCGACCTGAGAGCCGTGTCGGAGATAGCGAAGGCGGCCGGCGTCATCCACGCCGTTGACAACACGTTCCTGACTCCGTACTACCAGCGTCCCCTCGAACTCGGGGCTGACCTTTCCGTTCATTCCACGACGAAGTACCTGGAGGGTCACAATGCCACTCTCGGCGGGGCGGTCGTCGCAGCCGATCCCGCGCACCATGAGCAGCTCAAGTTCATGCAGAAATCGGCCGGCTCGATCATGTCACCGATGGTCGCGTGGTTGACCTTGCAGGGAGTCAAAACCCTGTCCGAGCGGATGGATCGCCAGTCCGACAATGCCCTTCAAGTGTCTCGGTTTCTGGAGGCCCATCCCTCTGTTACGGCTGTCGGTTACCCGGGTCTGGAGAGTTTCCCCCAACACGATCTTGCCAAGAGACAAGCAAGCGGTTTCGGAGCCATGGCCTGGTTCGAGGTGGCGGGCGGCGTCAAAGGCGGGATGAAGCTGATGCGCTCGGTCAGGCTGTGGACCCTGGCCGAAAACCTGGGCGCAGTCGAGTCGCTTATAACCCATCCCGCCACCATGACCCACAGCGACATGACCCCCGAACAGCGGGCCGGGGCCGGTATCTCCGACGGCCTCGTGCGCTTGTCGGTCGGACTCGAGGATGCCGCCGACCTCATCGAGGATCTCGAGCAGGCCCTCGCTCAGCTCTGAGAAACGGTTCCTATTTCGGACGGAATTACGAGCCGTCCTCCTCTGCGACAGGCGGCTTGTCATCGTCGGCACTCCCGGCGCTGTTGAAAGTCCAACCCCGAAACTGCCACAGGAAACGCCCTCCGTTGTTGGTGAGCATCTCGACCGACTTCGGGTTGCCGTTCCTCCGCTCGAACGATGACCACCTTGTCCCCCTCGGCCAGGGATCGGTCTAGGCGATCGATGATTCGCAGTTCATCGCCGAACGCCGCCGCCAGACGTGTGAGCAAGGATCCTTCCTGGTTCGGTTCCAGGCTTTCCTGTCCGGACTCACCCTCGAGGACGAAGTACTCATAACCGCTTCGGTCGAGTTCCCCAGTCGCAGCCTCCAACTCGGCGGAATCCTTGAACACGGCAATCGCGCAGTGCTCGAGCTTGAGTTCTACGTTTCCCGACAGCCTCACGAGCTCAGCTTCCGACGGCGAGGGTCGTCAACACGTCTCGGTCCTGAAGCCCGTTCCGGTCCTGAAGCCCGTTCCGGTCCTGAAGCCCGTTCCGGTTCTGAAGCCCGTTCCGGTTCTGAAGCCCGTTCCGGTCCTGAAGCCCGTTCCCGTCCTGAAGCCATTGTCGCCGCAATAGCCGCCGCTCTTCCCCGGTGAGGCCACCCCAAACTCCAAACCGGACGGCATTGACGATCGAGTAGGACAGGCACTCGGGTACCACCGCGCATTCTGCGCAAACCCGTTTGGCGGCGGCTTCTTCGTCGTCGGTCATCAACCCGACCGAGATGAACATGTCTGACGGCATGCCCCGGCAGGCAGATCGAGACCGCCAACCGGGTTCGGCTACCCCCATACGGGAACCGGTAATGGTGCCGACATCAAACGACTTGCTCACTGCAACCTGATTTCTGCCGGGGGCTGTGGTGGGACCCCGGCGGGTTTGTTGTCTAAGGCCCGGCTCGTGGTTTTGTTCCCTGGAGCCCGGGTGTTGTTCTTTGAAGGCTTGATCAGACGGTGCGACTGGCGCTGCGGTGCGGGTCCATGTGCCAGAGACGCAGGTGATCCATTCGCCCCACCGCTTTCCGGGAGTCGCCCAGACCATCACTGGCGTCGAGCACCCGGTCGCTGATCTGCTGACGCAGATAGGCCCGCCGGGCGCGACCCGCTGCGGGGTCGTAAAAGTATTGAAGGGCGGCACCCAATACAGCGCCGGCCCAGAAGCGGAGCTTCTTTCCCATCTCTTCCTCCGAGGCTGGTAATTAGGAGATTCCTACCCGCGCAGGGGCAGCTTCAAACCCCTCGACGGGTCCGTTTAATCAGGCGGGAAGCGGGGTAGCTGGGGGCTCCCAAGGGAGGTAAGTGACGCACGCGACCGAAACCGACAACGTCTTCCAACGGTTGATCGATCTTGCCCAAGAGACAGGCGTGATGCTCGGGACCGCCGAGTCCGTCACCGGTGGTCAGTTGGCCCATCTCATCGCCCGACAACCGGGAGCGGGTGATGTCTTGGCCGGCGCGGTCGTCGCCTATCAGACGACCGTCAAGCAAGATCTGCTGAATGTTCCCACCGGACCCGTGGTCTCGCATCAAGCCGCCCAAGCCATGGCGCAGGGCGCCCGTCGGCTTCTGGGGTGCGACCTGGTGGTCTCCATCACCGGGGTGGCCGGTCCCGATCCACAGGATGGGCAACCGGTCGGCTGCGTGTACATCGGAGCGGTGCTTCGTGACGAGGCCGCCACGTCGAGGCGTTACATGTTCGAAGGAGATCCGGACGCCATTCGTCAACAGGCGACGATGGCCGCAGGCAGGATCGCCCTCGAGAAGCTGGGCAGTTCTGCGACCTCGGTAGCGCGGTCGCGAAAACCGGTTATCTGACCCAGCGGCCGGCGAGAAGTTCCCGGCTAATGATGTTGCGCTGTATTTCCGAGGCACCTTCGTAGATCCTTGGGGCTCTCACCTCCCGGTAGAGGTGGGCAAGGGGATGGGAGGCCTCGAGCCCGGCGGCTCCATGGATCTGAATGGCGGCATCAACGACAAACTGAGCGGTTTCGGTGGCCATGAGCTTCGCCGCAGCCGCCAGCCCGGTCAGACGTTCTTCGTTCCCTTGGTCGTGGGCGCCCGCGGCCTCATAGACCAGCAGGCGGGCTGCTTCGATCCTGACTGCCATATCCGCCAGCTGATGAGAGACCCCCTGAAACGCGGCGAGCGCTTTTCCAAAGGCTTGCCGGGTGGTGGCGTGTGCAACGGACATCTGCAACGCGGCCTCGGCCATGCCCACGGCGAAGGCACCAACGGAGGGCCGGAAGAGGTCGAGGGTCCGCATCGCAACGCCAAAACCGCGTCCGACCTCACCGATGACCTGGCTTCGGTCGACGACAACCCCGTCGAACAGCAGGCGCCCCAACGGATGGGGGCTCAACATTTCGATCGGGCTTCCACTCAAGCCCGGGCTGTCCCCCGGCACGAGAAACGCTGTCACACCGGCAGCTCCAGGGTCGGGTCCGGTCCTGGCAAAGACCGTGTACAGGTCTGCCTCGGGTGCGTTGGATATGTACGCCTTGTCGCCGGTGAGCCGAAAGCCCGGCCCATCCGCCTCCGCCGCCATGGTGAGATGGGCGGCATCTGATCCCACCCCCGATTCGGTGAGTGCAAAGGCCGGCACTGCCCGCCCGTTGGCCACCTCCGGAATCCACCGGTCCCGCTGCTCGGGGGTTCCTGATTGAAAAATCGGATAGGCGCCGAGACCCTGCATGGCCAATGCGGTTTCGGCGTCGGTGGAGGTGCGCGCCAATCCCTGACGCATGAGGCAGAGCTCCGTGGCCCGCACCTCCCCGTCCCGGGGGAACAGGCGCCCGACGAGCCCGGCCTCGGCGAGGGCCGCGATCAGCTTGCGATTGATGTTCCCGGGGGGCCCGGCCGCCGCTATAGGGGCCAGCAACCGGCCGACCGCCTCCGCTTGATCGAGAAGCTCCCTGTCAACCGGAGAAAGGTCAAAAGGTGAGCTTGAGGACATAGCCGACACGGTACCTAGATAGCCTCTCCCATTGACCCATGAAGATCGGAATCGGCCTCCCCACCACTATCCCCGGACGGCGCGGCGATGAGGTCGTCGAATGGGCCGCTCGGGCGGAAGCAGCGGGCTTCGCGAGCCTGGGCGTGGTCGATCGGGTCGCGTATGACGCCTGGGAACCCCTCGCGGCGCTGGCCGCAGCGAGCGCGGTGACCCGGAACGTCAGGTTGGTTTCGATGGTCTTGATCGGACCGATCCATAACACGGCCCTTCTGGCCCGGCAGGCGGCGACCGTCGACGGCATCTCGCAAGGCAGGCTGACCTTGGGGCTCGGCGTGGGAGCGCGTCGGGAGGACTATTTGGCCTCCGGTGTCGATCACGCCCGTCGTGGGGATTTGCTGACCGAAATGCTCGCCCGGCTTCGAGATCATTGGGAGGACACGACCGTGGGCCCGGTTCCGGTCCAGCCGGGTGGCCCTGACCTCCTGGTAGGCGGAGCCGGCGGCCGGGCGCTGCTGCGAATGGCTCGTCTCGCCGACGGATACGTCCACGGGGGTGGGCCGGCTCGCTCCTTCGCGGCGGCCGCTCTCCGGGTTCGGGCAGCGTGGGAGGACGTTGCTCGTCCGGGTTCCCCCCAGCTGTGGGCCCAGGCCTACTTCGGCCTTGGCAATCCCGAGCTGGGAGATTCCTACCTCCGCGATTACTACGCCTTCACCGGGGCCTTTGCCGAAAAGGTGGTGGCAGCGAATCTGCGAAACCCTCTCGATGTGCGGGACTACGTCCGATCCTACGAAGAGGCGGGATGCGAAAACCTGGTGCTCCTTCCCACGGTGGCGGCGCTGGACGAAGTCGACCGGCTGGCTGAGGTGGTTTCGCAGGTGCGGTCGTGAAAATCGCCGTCGTCGGGGCCGGCCCCTCTGGCCTCTACTTCGCGGTGTTGATGGCCCGCAGCGGCGGACATCACATCACGGTGTTCGAACGCAATCCTCGCGGCGCCACCTACGGCTGGGGAGTGGTCTTCTCAGAAGGCACTCTCACCGAGCTGGCCGAGGTGGACTATCTCACCTATCTCGACCTGGAGAGGTCGCTGGTCCATTGGAGTGCCATCGACATTCGTCGTCCGGACAGCACGATCAGATCATATGGTCACGGATTCTCGGCGATCTCACGCCACACCCTCTTGCGGGTTCTCGAAGACAGGGCCGAGGAGCTCGGGGTGACGCTCAAGTTTGACACTGAAATCGCGGCCGGCGATCTCGGCCCCAGCGTTCGAGGAACGGGTGATCAAATAACAGGCGATTTGGGCGACTTCGACCTGGTCGTAGCCGCCGATGGAGTCAACAGCGGGCTCCGCCTCCACCATCAGCGTTCGTTCCACCCAACCGTTCGTCCCCATCCCACCAGATACATCTGGCTCGGAGCCCCATTTGCCTTCGACGCTTTCACGTTCATCTTTGCACCGACTCCGACCGGGCTCTTTCAGGCGCACGCCTATCCCTACGACGAACACGGATCCACGTTCATCGTCGAGACAACCGAGGCGACGTGGCGCCGGTCAGGCATGAACGAAGCCGGCGAGGACGAGAGCATTGCCTTTTGCGCCAAGCTCTTTGCCGACCATCTCGACGGAAGTCCGTTGCGGTCCAATCGCTCGCAATGGAACCGCTTTGTCACCCTCAGCAACCGCAACTGGTATCGCTGGGAGCCGGAAGGTCCGCCCCTGGTTCTCATGGGCGATGCCGCCCACACCGCTCATTTCTCGATCGGTTCGGGGACCAAGCTCGCCATGGAAGACGCCGCCGGCCTGTACCAGGCATTGAACGCCAGTCCGGAAAGCATCCGTTCCGCCCTGGCCATCTATGAAGCGGACCGGCAACCCGCCGTGGCCCGCTTCCAAGAGGCGGCCAGGGACAGTGCCCGATACTTCGAGTCGGTCGAGCACCACCTGCAATTGCAGCCGGCGACTTTCGCCTTCAATCTCTTGACTCGGTCGGGGCGCGTGACCCATCTCGACATGGAGCGACGCGATCCCGCTCTCACCATTGCTGCCGACCGGGTGATCGCCGGGGTCGAGCGGGGCGAGCTGGTTCCACCTCCCAGCCAGACAACTCTCACGTTGGGCGACCTGACCCTCCCCAACCGGCTGGTGGCCGACTTCGACGACTGGGCCGGCGCCGGACTGCTGCTCACGCCGACCATCGCCGTCGACCAGATCGGGCGAAGCCATCCCGATTCACCCGTTGTCGGGCCCCGGGCAGCTAGATACTCGGGGAAGCAGAGCGCCGCCGTCGCAGTGGTGATCGGTCACGCCGGCGCCAGAGCTGCGACCCGCCCTCCCGAAGACGGTCTCGATCGACCACTTCGAGTGGGAGGCTGGGAAGCGGTCGCCTGCTCACCGATTCCCTACACACCGGCACATCGGGTTCCGAGGTCGATGTCGGAGGACGACATCACCGGGGCCCTGGCCAATTTTGGCGCCGCCGCCACATGGGCCCGCCAGGGCGGGTTCTCCCTTCTGATGGTCGATGCGGCTCGCGGGGGACTGTTGGCGGGTTTCCTGTCGCCTGTCACGAATCAACGGTCCGACCGATACGGCGGCGATTGGGCGGCCAGGGTGAGCTTTCCTCTCCAGGTGTTCGAGCAGGTCAAGGCGAACTGGGGTGGTCCAATCGGGGTCCGGCTGTCGGTTACCGATTGGATTCGGGGCGGGATGTCGGTCGACGACTCGATCGCGATCGCATCCCGATTCGCCGAGGCCGGGGCGGTCTTAGTCGAGGTTGTCGGCGGCGGGACCGTGGCCGAGGCCGAGCCCCGATACCGGCGCGGCTATTTGATCCCGATCGCAGCCGAAATTCGGCAGGGGGCCGGGGTGCCGGTGCTAGTCGGCGGGGCGATCACGACGCGGGACGAAGCTGACACGGCCATCGCCGCCGGACGCGCCGACCTGGTCCGCCTCGACCCCTACCTCTACCGGCGACCGCTGACGCGTTAGGTTGCATCGTTGATGTCGCCATTTCGAGCCTCGGCGCCGTTCACGGAATCCTGGGACCACTTCAGGTTCGAGGTGTCCGAGGGGGTAGGAACCGTGACGCTCGATCGCCCCGAGCAGCTCAACGCCCTGACCTTCGAGGTTTATGCGGACCTAAGGGACTTGCTTGCTGAGCTGCCCCATCGCGACGACGTTTCGGTGCTCGTGGTCACCGGGTCGGGACGCGGCTTCTGTTCGGGCGGAGATGTCAACGAGATCATCGGGGTTCTTCAGACCATGGACTCGAAGGGACTCCTCGAGTTCACCCGGATGACCGGTTCGGTGGTGCAGAGGATGCGCGAATTGCCCATGCCGATCATCGCCGCGGTGAACGGGGTGGCGGCCGGAGCCGGGGCAGTCATTGCCCTGGCCGCCGACCTGAGGGTCATGGCCGACTCGGCGGCCTTCCACTTCCTTTTCACCCGGGTAGGCCTGGCCGGCGCCGACATGGGGGCCGCCTACCTCCTTCCCAGGGTGGTTGGACTCGGACGGGCCACCGAGCTCCTCTTGCTCGGGGAGGCGGTGGATGCGACTACGGCCGAACGCATCGGGTTGACGAATCGGGTGGTGGTTGAACAGGACCTGATCGACGAAGCCGACGGTCTGGCTCGCCGCCTCGCCAGTGGTCCTACCTGGGCCCTGGGCTCGACCAAGGCTTTGTTGTCTCGTGAGCTCGACATGGACCTGGCGGCTTCGATCGAACTCGAGGCCTGGACCCAAGCTCTGTTGATGACGGGCGCGGATCACCGCAGCTTCTATGAGGCGTTCAAGAGCGGGCAACGGCCCGAATGGGTCGGGCGCTAGGAGGCTGATGAGCCATCTCTTCGTGAACCCGGCAGAACTTCCCGAGGCTATCGGCTACTCCCACGCCGCGGTGGTCGAGCCGGGACGAACTGTCTTTCTGGCCGGTCAAGCGGGGCACCGGCCGGATGGAACCATTGCCGAGAACCTGCTCGATCAGTTCGCGCAAGCTTGTCGCAACGTCGCACTGGCCCTCGAGAGCACTGGCGCCTCTCGGAACGACCTCGTCAACCTGCATATCTTCGTTACCGACGTCGCCGCCTATCGGGACCTTCGGCGCCAACTGGGGGAGGCCTACAGGGAGGTCTTTGGCCGCCACTATCCGCCAATGGCTCTTTTCGGAGTCGACGAGCTGTTCGACCCGCTGGCCCAGGTCGAATTGGTCGGGACCGCAGTAATAGCCTCATTCGCCTGACCGTTTGAAGCTTCCCGGCGACGGGTACATCCATTGTTACTCCGAATTGGAGACAATCAATGGAGGCCCCCAAATGACGATTCCTTCCTATGAAACCGACCCGGTTCGGGCCGAATCCCGGACGGTCGTCGACCGCCGGACCTGGAGTCCATCCCAAATCGTGGCCGGCTTGATCGGTCTCTTTCTGACCGTGATGGGCGCCGTTGCGATGCTCCGGGTGGGTTTCGAATCTTTGACGGGGGACACCACCTCCGTCCTCGGAATCGAGCACACCCTGCTTATGGGGATCATCCATCTGGTCGCCGGGCTCTTCTTTCTCGGCGCCGCCGGAACGGTGCTGGGAAGCCGTAGCGGTCTTACCACGCTTGGTCTGATTGCCCTGGCTTTCGGACTCGTCTACGCGATCGAGCCCGACTCACTGTCCGCGGCCCTGGGCGGCGATGGGCGGGTGGGCTGGCTCTACGCCATAGTGGGAGCCGTGGCCCTTCTGGCTGCCTGGTTGTCACCGACCATCCAGACGCAGCGCACCGCGACCGCGCGAGTGATCGACACCTTCCCGGACGACCCGGCCGGAACTGCCGGCGACACGGTGATCGTTCGGTAGTCGCTGCCTGTATGTGAACTGTTGAGGCCTCCTGAGGGGGGCCTCAACAACGTCCCAGCACCATTTGCCTCGATACGCGCAGGTCCACCTGAACCCGGGTTCTTCGTATCCTCCCCAGATGGAATTCGATCGAATCTTCTTAGGCGACTTCTCCCTTGAGCTGGTCCTGGAGATCGTTCTCCGGACAGCCATCATGTATCTGTTCACCCTCGGTTTGATCAGGGTGCTCGGCAAGCGGGGGATGGGAGAACTGTCCCCGTTCGAACTCGTCATCATCGTGGCTTTGGGTTCGGCGGTGGGAGACCCCATGTTCTATGCCGACGTTCCCCTCATCCACGGGATCATCGTCATCACAGTGGTGGTGAGCCTGCAGCGAGCTCTGGTCGAGCTCACCGAGCGGCATAAGGCGCTCGAGCGCTTGATCGAGAGTCACCCGGTATGTGTGGTGCATAGTGGACAACTTCTGTTCGAGGCGATGGAGCATGAGGATCTCTCGGAGGCGGAGGTGTTCATGGCGCTACGGGAGCAAGGAATCGAGTTTCTGGAGGAGGTGCGCCGGGCTTACCTCGAGCCGTCCGGGAAAGTGTCGGTGTTCAAGGAGCAGTCACCACCGCGTCTCGTCCGCTCCATTCTTCCCGAGGAGATCAACACCGGTTAGCGGCTCCTCCGGCGGACTCCCAGCACCGCCGCCCCGATCAGCATCAGGGCGCCAATGACCGCCCACAAGGGGTCACCGCTCATGAAGCTCCCTCCTATCAGACCGACGCCCTGGCCTAGCCAGACGAGTCCGAGCAAGGCCAACGCGACGATCAGGGGCCACTTCACTTTCGCCACCGGCGGTATCCCTTTCTACCATCGCCGAAGTGACCACGGACAATAAGTACCGCCCCGGGCTAGAAGGTGTGGTCGCGGCGGAGACGAGCCTCAGCAGTGTCGATGGCCAGAAAGGCGAGCTCATCATCGGCGGCTTCCCGCTCGAGGAGCTAGCCGCCAACGCCACGTTTGAAGAGGTCTGCTGTCTCCTCTGGAACGGCGAGCTCCCGGATGTCAAGACCCTCAATGCGTTCAAGTCGTCGATGGCGAGCTATCGGGAGCTTCCGGCCGCCACCTTCTCGCTGCTGCAACAGGCCGCCAAACATCGGGTGCCGCCCATGGACGCCCTGCGGATGGCGGCGGGGACCTTCGACCTCGACCTGGCCGGTGAGGACAACATGGCCCGGGCCAAGGCGATCACCGCCCGGATCCCCCCGTCGATCGCAACCTATTGGCGTTTCCTCAACGACCAGGATCCCATCGCTCCCCGGATGGACCTCGGGCGCAGCTCCAACTACCTCTACATGCTGACGGGGAGCGAGCCGGGACCGGCCACCATCCGCGGACTGGAGACGTACCTGAACACGGTCAGCGACCACGGGCTCAATGCCTCTACCTTTGCGGCCAGGGTGATCATCGCCACCGAGTCGGACATGGTCTCGGCCGTCACCGGCGCCATCGGGGCTTTGAAAGGTCCCCTCCATGGAGGGGCGCCTGGCCCGGCCCTCGACATGGTCTTCGAGATAGGACAAGCCGATAAAGCCGAGGAGTACATCCGCGCCAAGTTGGGCAGGGGAGAGCGCTTGATGGGTTTTGGCCACCGGGTCTACAAGGTACGCGACCCGAGGGCCGACGTGCTCGCCCACGCCGCTGAGAGGATGTATCAGGCCGAAGGTGACATGGCGCTTTACGACCTCGCCAAGGATGTCGAGGCAACGGCGCTGCGCCTGCTCGAAGAGACCAAGCCGGGCCGAAACCTGAGAACCAACGTCGAGTTCTTCACCGCTTTGCTGCTGCACGGGCTCGGGCTCCCGACCGAGCTCTTCACGCCGACCTTCGCCGCCGGGCGGGTGGCCGGATGGATCGGCCACACTTTCGAACAACAGCGGACCGGCCGTCTCATCAGACCGGATTCGGTCTACATCGGTCCCACCGGGAGACGTTGGGTTCCCCTCGCCGACCGGTGACGCGAAGGGTTGAGCCGACCGCTCAGCAACCGACGCACATGGTCGCCTCCGTTGCTAGGTTCCGCATCCCCAGAGAAGGTGGATCATGCCGGCTGATGTGACGAAGGTGGTTCTCGACGAGTCGGAGATTCCGAGCGCCTGGTACAACATCCAACCCGATCTTCCCGAGCCGGCTCCGCCCGTACTCCATCCCGGCACTCACCAGCCCGTCGGGCCGGACGATCTGGCGCCGCTCTTCCCGATGGCACTCATCATGCAAGAGGTGTCCCAGGATCGCTACATCGATATCCCGGGAGCGGTTCTCGACGTGTACAAGATGTGGCGGCCGACTCCGCTGTATCGGGCCCGGCGGCTGGAGAAAGCCCTCGACACTCCGGCCCGCATCTACTTCAAGTACGAGGGAGTGAGCCCGGCCGGCTCCCACAAGCCCAACACCGCCGTGCCGCAGGCCTATTACAACGCTCAGGAAGGGACCAAGCGGCTCACTACCGAGACCGGTGCGGGCCAGTGGGGCAGCGCCCTCGCTTTCGCCTGCGCGCAGTTCGATCTCGGTTGTGAGGTTTGGCAGGTGGCTGCCTCTTATCAGCAAAAGCCCTACCGCCGCACCCTGATGGAGGTTTTCGGCGCCAAGGTTCATTCGAGCCCGTCTGAGCTCACCAATGCCGGTCGCACCATCCTGGCCCAGGATCCCAACTCCACCGGGAGCCTGGGGATCGCCATATCAGAAGCGGTCGAAGCGGCGGTCAGCAATCCCGGCACCAAGTATTCCCTCGGAAGCGTCCTCAACCACGTCCTCATGCATCAGACCGTGATCGGCGAGGAGGCGCTGAAACAACTCGAGAAGATCGGCGAGACCCCCGATCTCCTGGTCGGCTGCACCGGTGGCGGCTCGAACTTTGCCGGCCTCTCGTTTCCGTTCCTGCGCGAGAAGATGGCGGGCAAGATGGCTCCGACGATTCGCTGTGTAGAACCGACGGCCTCGCCGTCATTGACCAAAGGTGTCTACACCTACGACTTTGGAGACACGCTGGGGATGACCCCGTTGGTCAAGATGCATACCTTGGGTCACGACTTCATTCCGGAGCCGATCCACGCCGGAGGCTTGCGATACCACGGCATGGCACCGCTGGTTTCCCACCTGAAGGAACTTGGCCTGCTCGAGGCGGAGGCGATCGGTCAGGTTGAATGCTTCGAGCGAGCAGTCCAGTTCACCCGTTGCGAGGGAATTATCCCTGCCCCCGAGCCGAGCCACGCAATCGCGTCTGCGGTCCGAGAGGCTCTCAAGTGCAAGGAGACCGGAGACGCGAAGGTGATCCTCACCGCCCTCTGCGGTCATGGGCACTTCGATATGGGTGCCTACCGCGACTTCCTCGACGGCAAGCTGGTGGACTTCGACTATCCCGAGGAGAGGGTGCGGGCGTCCATGGAAAAGATCCCGGTTCTGAGTTGAGGGACTCGTGACCCTGGCTCTATGGACCGAGCTGCTCAAACAGGTCGGGCCCGCTCATCATGCAGCCTTCGCCGCCACCGATGGCGCCGACGAGGAATGGCCCGCCTGGTATGCGGCCTGGTTGCTGGAACGCCTGCCAAATCAGGTCCTGCCGAATCAGGTCCCGGCAAATCAGAACCCGCCGAGTCAGGATGCGGTTGTCGATGAATCCCGATTGGCCGGTCTGCTGGAGGCGGCGGCGGAAGCCCACAAGACCTCGGGCAGCCAAGAGGAGTGGCCGGACTTCTATGCCCGCTTCATAACCGACCGGCTAGAAGGCTGAGAGGGCCCGGGCCAGGCGGTCGACATCGTCGAGGTCTTGATAGATGCCGAAGCCGATTCGGAGCCGATCGCCCCGGCGATCCACGATCACGTTTTGGTCGTGCAGGCCCTGGTAGACGGCCTCGGCCCGGTCGGTCCGGAAGGTGAGAAAGTTGCCGCGGGCCATCCCCGCCGCTGGGATCAACTCGCCGGGGACGGTTCCCGTCTCCAGCAGCTCGCTGCTGTAAGCCTTCGACCTGACGATGGATGACCGCCGGCGTGATCCCCTCGGCTTCCATGAGGCGGAGCACGGCCAGGAGTCGGTAGAGCCCGGAAGGATCGAAGGTTGCTCCCCAGAAGCGGTCACCAGCTTCTCCATAGGTGACGTCCGCGCCCCGTTTGGTGAGGTTGTCGAACCCGGCGAACCAACCCGGTGTCGACCGGTCGCTCGCCGAAACCGGGCGGGCAGTGCATGAAGCAGGCACCTTCACCGGCCATCGCGTATTTGTAGGCCCCGCCGAGGTAGAAGACCCGACCTGACATTCGATCGAGAGCCGTGGGGAGCGCCATGAAGGCGTGATAGCCGTCGACCACGAAGAAGGAATCTTCAGGTGCCTCGGCCACGATGGCTTCGAGGTTCTGCACCACGTAGCCGGAGTCGAAGAACACCTGCGATAGATAGACCATGCCGGCCTCCCGGACTGCCGATCGGATGCGATCGGGGAACGTGTCGAAGGGCTCTGATTGGACCCGGACGACCTCGGCCAATCGGGCTTCCTCCCACCGCCTGACCTGGCGGTCGAAGGAATGAAACTCGGCATCGGTGGTGACGATCCGAACCGGGGGCTCGAGACAGGAGAAGAGCCTCACGACGAACTCATGGGTATTGGGTGCGAATACCAGCGACCCTGGATCGGGAAGGTTCAGCATCGTCGATATTCGGATGCGGATCTCGGGGATGATCCGCCCGAAGATGGTGTCCCACTTGTCATCCATCAACCGGGCGGCATCCTCCCACGCCCGCATGTGCGCCTCGAAAGTCACGTCGGGCCAGGGATGGTGGCTATGAGCCGCGAAGTGGAGTCGATCCTTGTCGGCCTCGAGGAAGCGCCGAAAGAGCCGCTTGTGGCTCATATCTCTTCGAAGCGAAACCGCATCGTTCGTTCGAGTTCGACCGGCAGGGCGGGCAGCAACGATCGGGGAATCATGAAGGTCGAGAGCTGGAAGAGGTCGATGAAGACCCTGGTCCGATCGGCCGAGCGGGTGAGATAGGCAGCCCCGGCCGAGCCACCAGTGCCGACTCTGCGGCCGATCATCCGCTGGGTCATCAGAGCATGACGGTATCGCCAGGTGGTGAAACCTTGATCGATGTCCATCAACCGCGTCAACAATCGAAACGGTTCCTGGAGGGCCGGTTCGTCGCGGTACAGGTTGATGAACAGAGCCGCCTGGAAAGCCCGGTGCGAGAGCCGGCGTTCCCCGGCCGCGACCAGCGCCTTGTGCTTGGTCTCGTCGAACACTGCCTCATAGAGGGCGAACGTCTGGGTAAAGCTGTTCAACTGCGCTTCCCGTTCGGGCTCGCTGAGGTTGGGGTTGGTGGCAACCACGGCCCGGTCGTTTTCGAGCATCTCTTGGACCGAACCCTTGTAGGCGTCCCAGAAGTGGAAATCTCCATGGTCGAGAAACGGAGTTCTTTCGAGCCAGGCTTCCACCAGCCCGAAGAGGTTCGGCTGAGCTTCAGACGTTTCCACCTGCCGGCGATCGTTCTCAGACAGAGCGGCCGTGTAGGGGTTGCCGGCGAGCTTGAGCCGGTCCTCGGGTCTGACCCCCAACCGGTTCTCGATCAGGCGGAACTGGACGCTCTGGAAACCGGAGGCCGGGATCAGGAAGTTGCGGAACTCCAGGAAGTCGAGGGGCGTCATGGTTTCGAGAACGCCGATCTGCTGGACGAGCAACTTCTGGATCTCGGAGATTCGATCGAGACGAGCGACGATTCGAAGCATGGCGGTTTCGGCGACCCGGGCGGGGGCGAGAAGCTTGGCGACATCGCCGAGTTCCCACAGAATTTGCTTGAACCACAGTTCGTAGGCCTGGTGGACGACGATGAACAGCATCTCGTCGTGAACCGGCTCGCCGGCCGCCGCCGAGGCCAATTGCTGGCTGCTCAGCAGCCGATCGAGCTGGAGGTACTCGGAGTAGTAGAGCGGCTCGGCGGGTGGCATGTCTCCCACGGCCGAACCCTAGTTCTTGATAGGGAGCGGCGCGGCGAGGGTGGTCTCCACTGCCCTGCCCTAGGCTCCCCCACCGAACAGTGGATCTCAACATTGGATGATGCGCCGCTCTACCCGGTACGGATCGATCGGCGGGTGTTCGTGCCGATGGCCGACGGTGCCCGAATCGCGGTCACTCTGTATCTCCCCGCCGCCTCAGGCGACGGGCCGTTCCCGGTGGTGGTGGAGTCGGTGCCGTATCGCAAGGACGAGGGGTTCTTCGGGGTCGACTGGCAGACCTATTCGTATCTGGCTCAACGAGGGATAGCCGGCGTCAGGGTCGATGTGAGAGGGACCGGGGCCTCGGAAGGCGTCGCCACCGACGAGTACACGTCTCTGGAGATGGCCGACACTCTCGAGATTCTGAGCTGGGCCGCGGAGCAGGAGTGGTGCACCGGCAGCGTCGGGATGTGGGGCATCTCGTGGGGAGGCTTCTCGTCCCTGCAGGCGGCGATGGCGCGTCCGCCCGAGCTCAAGGCGATCGTCGCGGCTCATGCCACTCATGATCGGTTCGCGTCCGATGTTCACTATGTAGGAGGTTCGCTTCACGCCGCCGAGCAGGCGGATTGGCCCGGAATGATGGTCGCGTACAACGGGCTTCCTCCCGATCCCGAGATCGTCGGCGATCGCTGGATGGAGATGTGGATGAGCCGCCTCGAGCAAACTCCCCAGTGGTCTTTCAACTGGCTGCAAGCACCAACGCCGGGACGATTACTGGCTGCACGGTTCCCCCTGCGCCGACTATGGATCGATCGAGGCGGCGACGCTTCTGATCGGGGGATGGCTCGACGGCTACGTCGATGGAATGCTGGCATTGCTCGAACATCTCCAATGTCCAAAGCGGGCCGTCATCGGTCCCTGGGGTCACCATCGACCGGCGACCGGGGTTCCGGCTCCGACCCTCGATCACCTCGACTTGATGGCTCGTT
Organism: uncultured Acidimicrobiia bacterium; assembly: GCA_963790345.1. Classification (GTDB taxonomy): domain Bacteria; phylum Actinomycetota; class Acidimicrobiia; order Spongiisociales; family ZC4RG35; genus DATEEG01. The sequence continues at coordinate 59,491 of CAWBOD010000001.1, forward strand.
GGTTTGGTCATCATTTGCGCGGTGATGACAACGGAGTCATGGAGATGCCGGCGCTGACCGCCTGGATCAGAACCGAGCCTCCCTATGACGGTCCAAGGTCGCAGGGCTATTGGCGGGCCGAGCCAACCTGGCCGCCGGTCGATGGGATCCGCTGGGAGCGTTCGTTGTCGGACCTGCGTCACGAGGGAACGCTCAGCTGGCAGGGTCCGCAATGGGTGGGGTCCCACGCACCGTCCTGGGATCGCGCCGGTATGACCAGCACCGACTCGAGGCCCGATGACGCCGAGTCCCTGGTCTTCGAGACCGATCCATTTCCTGACGACATTGAGATCCTGGGGCTGCCCGCGGTGGATCTGCACGTAACAGTCGATCAGCCGGTAGGTCTGGTGGCCGCCCGGTTGCTCATTGTCAACCCGGAGGGTGGGGTGCACTTGATCTGCCGGGGAAGCCGCAATCTGGCCTTCCCCGATGACCTGTCAGTGCCGGTCCCGGTGGAGGCCGGGCTCGGCCGTCAAGTCAGGTTCTCGCTGCTGGGCTCGTCGGCGGTTGTGCCGAAGGGTTGGCGACTACGGCTTGCAATTGCAGGCGCCGACTTTCCGGTCGCGTTTCCGCCGGGTCGTCGTTTCGCGTTGACGCATCGACCCCGGCCGTTCGAGCCTGATCCTTCCGCTCGTCCCGCGCCGCCCCGACCTCCTGGTTCTCGACATCGACGAGTCACCTCCGCTCCCGGAGCCTCCCGTCATCGCGATCTCCGACCGGTTCGAATGGTCGGTCGAAAGAAACGATGGAAGAACTGTCTATCAAAAGCGAGTTGCAGGAAGCGAAAAGCTCCCGGATCGCGGTGCTCTCGAGCTCGAGTCGGAGATGGCATGGTCGGTGTCGGTCGACGACGACGACCCCAACTCGACCCGGGTTCGCTTCGATGGGCATGTGACCTATGACCGCCCCGGATGGTCAGTGGGGACGACGGCCAACCTGGAACTCACCACCGATGGCGATGTGTTCGATCTCGCCATCGAACTCGTGGCGATGAAGGACGACCAGGCGATCTGGCAACGGCGGTGGCAGCAGACGATTCCGAGGGAGTGGGCGTAGCCGGAGCCGGGGTGGCTCAACCCGAGGGAAACTCGAAACGCATGATGGGCCGAGACGGCACGTGGCGAGCGACAGTCACGAAGCCGGCCCGCTCGAAGGTCGAGGCAAAGCCCGTGTAGGAGGAGCTCGGCGTCAAGTCGGCGTCGAGGGGATAGGCCTCGACGGCTGCCGCCCCGGCGTCCCGCGCGATCCTCACTGCTGACGTGATCAGCGCGGTACTGACACCCTTGCGGCGATAACCGGTGCGGATGTAAAAGCACGAAATGGACCACACGGGCGTGTCGTCGACTCGTTTGAGGCGCGGTGCCTTGTCGAGCCAGGGCAACGCGTCGCGAGGCGTGAGCTGGCACCACCCGACGGCGAGGTCGTTGTCGAAGGCGAGCAAGCCCGGGGGTGGGCCGGTTTCCACGACTTCTCGCAGTGATTCTTTGTTGGCGGCTGGAGTCCTCTTGCGATACTCGTTTCCGAGCCGCCAGTACATGCACCAGCACCGGCCGACCGGGCCCGGGAGCATCGAAGAGATCCTCGAGCGCGGGCCATAGGTCTGCGGTGAGCTCGCGTACGACCAGCTCCATCGGAACCTCCGGTTCAGGACCCTTCGCTCGGTGATCTTCTCCGTTGGTGATCCGGAATCACCGAGGGAATGAGTGCTCTGTCTCGAAATTTGGTCGCTGGCGCCCGCTTCTGGGTAATTCCAGGTCCCGGTACTCGCGAGCCAGTGACCAAATTCGTCTTGGCAGGACCCAGTGACCAAATTTGGCGCACCACGAACGGTTTGTCGGCAAATCTGGCGCCGGGGGAACAGCCCTTGTTCGTCCTGGGCCAGATTTGGCAGAAGGTGTTCGCCATGCGCCAAATTTCGAGACCATCTGGAACCTCCCTGGGCGACGATAGACCCGGCCATGCGAACCGTGACCCCGGACCCGAGTGAATCGGCTTCTCGCCTTCGAGGTCGCGGCAATAGAGTGGCGTCATGGCCAAGCTTCGGGTCCACAACTTTGCGATTTCCCTCGATGGTTACGGGGCCGGACCGAGCCAGAGTGTCGAGGAGCCGCTCGGGATCGGCGGGGAAGCACTTCACGAATGGGTTTTCGCAACCCGCACCTGGCACGAGATGGTCGGGACCGAAGGTGGGTCGGAGGACATTGACGACCGATTCCTCAAGCAGGGCAATGAAGGGATCGGCGCGACGATCATGGGGCGCAACATGTTCGGTCCGATCCGCGGGCCGTGGAAAGATTACGAATGGAAAGGCTGGTGGGGAGAAGACCCTCCCTACCACCACCCGGTGTTCGTTCTCACCCACTATCCCCACCCCCCGATCACCATGGAGGGGGGAACCACCTTCCATTTCGTCCAGGAAGGAATCGAGAGCAGCTCTCGAGAAGGCGGTGGCCGCAGCCAATGGCCAGGATGTGAGGCTGGGTGGCGGTGCGGGCACCATTCAGCAGTACCTGGAGGCCGGCCTCGTCGATGAGATGCATGTCGCCGTCGTTCCGCTCCTGCTGGGATCCGGCGAGCGGTTGTTCGAAAACCTCGACGATGGTCTCAACGGTTACGAGGTCGTCGAGTTCGTCAGCTCGCCTGCAGTCGCCCACGCCCGCCTGGCGCGGACGGCCGGCTGAGGAACGGCGTCACCACCGGCCGTTTTCGGCCAGGAGGCAAGCCGCCGATTGGCCGCCGCCGGTATCGAACATCGGTGGATCCTCCCGCGGACAGCGATCAAACACCAGCGGGCAGCGGGGATGGAAGCGGCACCCGCTCGGGATTCTTCCCGGATTCGGGGTTTCCCCCTGGAGGATGATCGGCGGCCGGCGTCGAGAGGGATGGGGCACCGGGACCACCGATAAGAGCGCCCGGGTGTACGGGTGTTGTGGATCCGAGAGCACGGCCCGGCTTGGTCCCGTCTCGACGATTCGACCGAGGTACATCACGGCGAGCCGGTCGGAGTAGGCGGCGACAGTGGACATGTCGTGGGTGATCATCACCACCGCGATGCTCTGATCCGAGGCCAGCGAAGCAAGCAGGTTGAGGATGTCGGCCCGGATCGACACGTCCAGCATCGACACCGGCTCATCGGCAACGATGACCTCGGGCTCGAGAACCAGAGCTGAGGCGATCACCACCCGTTGCCGTTGTCCACCCGAAAGCGAAACGGGCCGCACCCCGAGGTACCGATCGGCCGGACGCAAGCCGGCCCTCTCCAGCGCCTTTGTCACCTTGTCCCGGACCTGCGCTTTGCGTGAGTCCTTCCCCATGCACTGCCAGGGGCTCGGCCACGATTCGCTCCACCGTCATGCGGGGGTTCAGGGATTCGTAAGGATCCTGGAACACCATCTGGATGCGTTTGCGACTGCGTCTCCGCTCTCCCTCGGAGAGGGACGCGAGATCGCGGCCATGGACTACGACATTTCCGCTGGTCGGTGCCAGCAGCCCCATTATCAGATTGGCGGTTGTCGTCTTTCCGCATCCTGATTCCCCGACGATGGCCAGGACCTCCCCGGGGCGGAGCTCCAGGGAGACCCCATCCACCGCCCTGATCTCCGACCGGGACTCTCCCGCGAGGGTCTCTCGAAGCGTGCGGGGCCGGGGAAACGAAACCGAAACCTGGTTGAGACTGAGAACCGTTTCAGACACTCGTCACCGCGCTCTCCTCGAGCAAGAAGCAGGCGGCTTCCCGCTGCGGGCCCAGCACATAGCTCGGCGGCTGCTCGATGTGGCAACGGTCGAAGGCGGACGGGCACCGCGGGGCGAAACGACATCCGACGGGTATCTCATCGACCCGGGGCGGGTTTCCGGGGATCGACACCAGTTTCCGCTCGGGATCGTCGAGGTCGGGGAAGGCCTCGAGGAGCAGCTTGGTGTAGGGATGCTGTGGATTCGTAGTAGACGTCGGCGACGGAACCCTGCTCGGCAACGATGCCCCCATACATGACCACCACCCGGTCACAGGTCTCTGCCACGACTCCAAGGTCGTGGGTGATGAGAACCATGGCCATGCCGAGCTCCCGCCGGATCCGGGACAACAACTCCATGATCTGGGCCTGGATCATCACGTCGAGGGCGGTGGTCGGCTCATCGGCCACGATCAGCTCCGGATCACAGGACAGGGCGAGCGCGATCATGGCCCGCTGGCGCATCCCTCCCGAGAACTGGTGGGGAAACTCGCGACCGCGCCTGGGGATCGATTCCGACCAGATCGAGGAGTTCGGCGGCGCGTTGGTGGGCGTCATGTCTCGAAGACTCGGGGAAGTGGACCCGGATCGCTTCGATGATCTGATCCTCGACCGAGCGGACTGGGTTGAGGGCGTTCATTGCCCCCTGGAAGACCATGGCCATCTTCGACCAGCGCAGCTCTCGCAACTCTTCGGCCTCGAGAGCGAGGACGTTGTCGCCGTCGAGGAAGACCGACCCTCCGACGATTTCCCCACCGGGAGGCAGCAGTCGCAGCGCTCCGAGCATCGTCGTGGTCTTACCCGACCCCGACTCACCGACCAGGCCGACCGCCTCGCCCCGAGCCACGTCGAAGCTGACCCCATCGACCGCCCGGGCCCGGGTGTCGCCGATCGCAAACTCGACCGCCAGGTTTCGCAATGACAGGGTCCAGCCGGCGGGGGCCCCGACCACCTGATCGACCGGCGGGATCGGCTCCGGCTCGAGGTAATGCCTGCCCTGGCGGGGGTTGAGAAGATCCTCGAGGGCGTTGCCGAGAAGGGTGACGCCGAGCACCACCCAGACGATCGCGAAGCCCGGTGAGATCAACGCCCACCAGGCTCCGGCCGAAACGGCACCACGATTGAAGGCGAAATTCATCATCTGCCCCCAGGAGATGACGGTGGGATCTCCCAGACCGATGAAAGCCAGCGTCGACTCGGCCAGGATCGCCAGCGAGACGGTGAGAACCGTGTTGGCCAGCATCAGCGGGAGCACCTGCGGAAACACGTGGTTGCGGAGGATGTAGAAGTCGGTCGCCCCGACCGCTCGGGCCCGGTCGACGAACTTCCGGGCGCGCACCGAGAGGGTTTGCGCTCGCACCAATCGAGCGGTCGTGGTCCAGCCCAATATTCCGATGACGATGATGATGTTGCGAAGCGATTGGCCGACGATCGCCACGATCACGATCTGAAGAGCAAGGTCGGGGATCACGAGGAAGAAGTCGGTGAAACGCATGAGACCGTTGCCGAGCTTCCCGCCCCGGAACCCGGCGATCAGGCCGATCACGCCGCCGATGACCAGGGCGATGATGGCGCCCGAAAAGCCGACCAACAGCGACACCCGGGAGCCGTAGATCAGCGACGAGAGGACGTCCTTGCCCGGCGTCGTCGGTGCCCGAGGGGATGGATGCTCGAGGGAGCGGCGTAGATATCGCTGATCGAGACCCGCACGTTGGCGTAGGGGTCGTAGGGCGCCAGCAGCGGGGCGAGAACGGCGACCGCCAGGGCGATGGCCATCATCACCAGCCCGATCCGACCCAGACGGTGGGCCCACAGTCGCCGCAGGGTCGTCATACGTCGGTCACCCGGGGATCGAGCCTCAGATAAAGGAGCTCGGCGGCCAGGTTGGTGACGATGACCGCGATAGCCAGAAGCAGGAAGGCCCCCTGGAGGACCGGGATAGTCACGCTGGCTGACGGCATCGACCGTGAGCTTTCCCAGGCCCGGCCAGGAAAAGACCGTCTCGACCTGGATCGCCCCCGAAACCGTGAAACCGAGGTTGAGAGCGATCAGGGTCACGATCGGCAGCATGGCGTTGCGGAAGGCGTGCTTGCGGATGATGTCGAGGGTGGTCAGCCCCTTGGCCTTGGCGGTTTGGATGTAGTCCTCGCCGAACACCTCGACGACCGAACTGCGCATCACCAGCATGTATTCGCCCAGGAGCACCAAGGTAAAAGTGAGAGTGGGAAGGAACAGGTGGGTGACCAGATCCCAGATCTGATCCCAGGCGCTGGAGTATTGCGCTCCGATGGTCACCCTCCCGGCGCTGGGAAACCCCAGGTATCGGCTGCCGAAGAACAGCAAGCAGGATTCCCAGGAAGAACGTCGGCAGGGCCCACATGAACAGGGAGAAGGTGAGGGCAGCCACATCGATTTTGGTGCCCCGCCGCCAGGCTGCCCACAGCCCGAGACCGACCCCGGCCACGATCGACAGGACCTGGGCAGGAAGTATCAGCCAGACGGTATTGCGCAGCGCCTGGCCGATGAGCGAGGTGACCGGTCGGTTGTTGAACGCGTAGGAAGTCCCGAGGTCGCCGTCCGCCAACGCCCCTAGATACTTGAAGTACTGGCTGTCGAAGGGGTTGCCCCCCTCGGTGTTCAGGAAGACGGGTTTATCGAGCCCGAACCGGACCCGGGCCGCTTCGACTGCGGCCGGTGAGAGGCGGGGATCTCGAACTCCCGCCTTGGCCGGGTCGCCCGGGAGGACACGGAAAAGGAAGAAGTTGAAGGTGATCACGACGAGGATCGTGACCACCGACCATCCGACTTTCTTCGTGAGCAACGCACCTGGACTTCAGGCATCCCGATCGGCAGGAGGGCCCTACCGAGTGTCGATCAACCGGCCGGCCTGCAGCACCGCCAGGGTCGAAGGGTCCTCCAGGGCGATGATCGGGAATCCCACTTGCCAGCCGGTGAACGTGTCGGTCCGATACGCCTGGATCTTGGGGTAGTACCAGGGGATTATGTAGGGAACGTCCTCGAGAGTGATGCGCTGCATTTCGACAATGAGTTCCCGGCGAGCGGCCTGGTCGAGGGTGACGCTTTGTTCGGCGAAGAGTTCGTCGTAGGTGGGGTTGCAGTAACCGGTCTCCGAGTAGCCGGTCTCGATCTGGTCGCAGGTCAGGACCTCGATGCAGGCCTTCGGGGTCGGTGTCCGAGGTCCATGTCCACAGCATCACGTCGTAATCGAAGGACGGACAGCAGATCGAGGTGAGGGCGTCGGAGTCAAGACCCTGGATTTGCACGGCCACTCCGATCTCGCTCCACCAACCCGACAAGGTGTCGGACACCCGGGGATGCTCGTCGTTGTCGGTCGGGTAGTTCATCCGGAAGGTCAGATCGCCGGTGGGGCCGCAATCGTCGGTGGGACATTCGCGGATCCCGTCGCCGTCGGTGTCGACATAACCGGCAGCCTCGAGCCGCTGGGCGGCGGCGGCGAGATCGAACTGATAGTCCTCAGGAACGAGCTCTGCGGCGAACCAGTCACCAAGGGCGGGCGGAACGAGACCCAGACCGGGCTCTCCCAAGCCCGAGCAGCAGCGTGTCGACCAGCTGCTGCTTGTCGACGGCCTGGGCCAACGCTCGCCGAACTTCCACATCGCGCAGGGCGGGATGTCCGGAACAGATCCCTCCCTCGGCCGGGCAGTTGGCCGGGTCGACCATGTTGAAGAAGATGTCGGCAAGCCGGCCACCGAACTCGAGCCCGTCGGCCACCTCGATGTTCTCGTGCGTTCTGCAGTGTCGGCAGGGCGGTGGCGGGAAACTCGGTGATCATGTCGAGGTCACCGTTGACCAAGGCCTGGACCCGGGCGTCAGGATTGCTGAAGGTTTGGAAGATCACCTCGTCGACGGTGGGAGCCCCTCCCCAATAGCTCGTCATTGGCGGTGAGGCGGACGAACTCGTCCTGTGAGTACTCGGCCAGGACGAAAGGTCCCGATCCGATCATCTCGTCGTTGGTGAAGGTGATCGGATCCTCGGCCTCCCAGATATGGCGCGGCAGGATGTACATCGCCGGGCATCCGGAATTCAAAGGCCGCCACCGGGGCCTCCGAGGTCAGGGTGACGGTCGTGGCGTCGACTGCTTCGATGGTGGTGAAGGGGGTCAGGTAGCTGGGGAGGTATGGAAAGTCGAGCGGTGTCCCGATACAGGGTCAGGCTGTAGACGACATCCTCGGCGGTGAGCGGGGTGCCGTCGTGAAAGGTGATGTCGTCGCGGATTGTGAGCGTCCAGGTCAGGCCATCGTCGGACACGCTCCAGTCGGTTGCCACCTCGGGCTGGAAGTTGCCCTCGAGGTCGATGTTGAGAAGGGAGTCATACACCAGGTCGTAGACGATGTAGTCCTCGCCAGCACTCCCACCCCCGGGTTGAGGTCGGCCGGGGCGCCCCCGCAGCCGAAGCGGACGGTGCCACCGGTGGCGCCGCTGCCCGCAGTGCGTGGTGGTGGTTGTCGCCGTCCGGCCACCGGTCGTGGTCGTGGTCTCGCCACCCCCGGTCCCGCACGCAGCCAGCACCACCATGAGCACCGCTGCCACTCGCCATGAATTCGACTTGCATGGCCATCCTTTCGCTCCGCCCGAAGCGGGTTCATTTGGTAACTGGAATTGGTCAATTGAGGCCGGGTAGGACGTTACCCCGCCCGGGGCTGATGTCGCACTGGGCAGGAACATTTCAATCGAGGTCGAGTTCGATCATCGGCGCTGTCTTCACCAGGGCCAGGAGTTCGGCCTGGGTTGCGTACCAGCGGGTGGCGGTATCCGAGAAGAACCGGTGTCGGAACGGCTCATCGGAGACCGGAGCGGCCGTGGCTGGAAAGTCTCCGAGGCGAGTCTCTATCACGACGTGGGGGTTGGCGAGGACGTTGGCATACCAATCCCGCCGTCCAGGCGTGCCGGTGATGATGAACCGCTCCTCGAAGTGGAACCACCAGATCTCCACCTTCTGGGGCTTCCCGCTGCGGCGCCCGGTGGTGACCAGGTCGACGGTCCGGGTTCGAGCCAGTCGAGTGATGGTGGTCGGATCAGGCGGCATCGGGCGAGTCCCTTCGGGAAGGCGGCGGTCAGGGGCGGGCGAGGCGTTTGAGCGCTCCTCGATCAACCTTCCCGAGGTGCGTCTCCGGAAGTCGATCGAGGAACACCACTCGCCTCGGGTGTTTGTACGGTTCCAGCCGATCGAGGACATGCTGTTGCAAGTCGGCTTCCGAGATGTTCGCCGAGGCGACGACGAAAGCGGTCGGTTTCAAAAGACCGTCTTCATCTTCCATGGCAACGACCGCGCATTCCTTGACCGCCTCGTGCTCGAGTAGACAGGACTCGACTTCCTGCGGGTTGAGCCATTTGCCTTTCACCTTGATGGCGTCGTCGGCTCGCCCCCGATGCGTCACGTAGCCGTCATCGTCGATCGAGATCAGATCCCCGCCGACGAACCAGTCACCGCGAAACGCAGCCGCGGTCTGCTCCGGATCCTCCCAGTACCCGGGGCGAGGGAGTCGCCTCTCACCCACATGCGTCCGACTTCGTCTGTCGCCGACCTCGTTCCCGGCCTCGTCGCAGGCCTTGACCTCGAACCCGGCCACCACCCGGCCCACCGTTCCGACCTTGACGTCATCCAGTCGATTGGTGACGAAGATGTGCCACATCTCGGCGGTCCCGAGACCATCGAGCAGTTCAATCCCGAATCGCTCCTTCCATCGGTGGTAGAGCGTCTCCGGGAAGGCCTCCCCGGCCGAGGTGGCGAACCGCAGCGAGGTGAGATCGGCGCCCGCCGCGCCTCGATCGGACACCATCGCGTTGATGGCCGACGGTGCCGGTGACGAGGATGGTCGGCCGATGGCGGCGGATCTGATCGAAGAGAACGGCCGGAGTGGGACGGTCGGGAAACAGGACGGTTGCTCGCTCCCACCGAAAAGGGAAACAACAAGTTGGCCCCGGTCGCATAACCAAAGAAGAGTCTCGGCACCGAGATCGTCACATCATCGGGGCGAAACCCGATCGTCTGGTGGGCATAGCGCTGCGTCGTGTTGACAAAGGAGCCATGGGTCTGAACGACGATCTTGGGCACTCCGGTGGTCCCGCCCGAGAAGAGCCAAATCGACAGGCTCGTCGCTGCGGGTCACGCGGTAGGTAAAAGGCCATCGTCCGGTTCCAGCCCGCCGGGGTCGATCACCAGAGTGTGCGGGGGGTGAGAACTGAGGGCTGCTAGCGGCGGTGAAGGCGTCAAGGTGGTCCGATGCCACGACCGCTACCGGAGAGCGGGCGGCGTCGAGGATGGCCGAGAGATGGTCGGCCCGAAGTTCAGGGTTGATCATCACGGCGACGGCTCCGATCGCAAGCGTCCCGAACAGAGAGGCCACAAATTCCGGCCCGTCCGGGATCGAGATGAGGACCCGATCGCCGCGTGTCGACTCCCAGCCGATCGAGCCTGCGGCCCATACCCCCAGCCAGGGCCGCGACCTGGTCGTAGGTCAGGGACCCATCGTCGGTATGAATCGCCTCCCGGCCACCATGTCCCTCCCTGATCCGGTCGAACAGGAAATAGTCGGCCATGTTGAGGACCTCATTCCCCATGGTCCGAGCCTAGGGGACCGAGCCACGCCCCTACTGTCCGCTGCCATGAAGATCGGCGTCCAACTTCCCGAGGTCGAATACGAGGCGAGCTGGAAGGAACTGGCCGGGATGGCGCGCCTGGCCGAAGAGGTGGGGCTCGACTCGATCTGGGTCGGAGACCACTTGCTCTACGACCTCCCCGAAGGTCGACGGGGTCCTTGGGAGGCATGGTCGCTGCTGGCGGCGCTGGCCGCGGTCACCGAACGGGTCGAACTGGGCCCACTGGTGGCGGCCCTCCCTTTTCACAACCCGGGCGTGTTGGCGAAGAAGGCGGCCACGGTCGACGAGATCAGCGGGGGCCGGCTCGTCCTCGGGGTCGGAGCCGGTTGGAACCGGGTCGAATTCGAAGCATTCGGGTTGCCCTACGACCGGCGGGTCGCCCGGTTCGCCGAGGCCTTCACGATTGTTCGGACCCTGCTGAGCGAAGGTCGCATCGACTTTCACGGGGTGAGTTCTACACCACTGGTCGACTGCGAGTTGCTTCCCCGTCCCTCCCGGCCGGGAGGCCCGCCTCTCCTGATCGGCTCCAACGGGCCCCGGATGCTGGCTCTGACCCTGCCGTATGTCTCCGCCTGGAACTCCTGGTACACGGATTTCGACAACGACCCGGGACGAGTGGCCCCGCTGGTCGAGGCGGTCGACACAGCGTGCCGTGGCGGTCGGTCGGCCGCCGGACCAGGTCGAAAAGACGGTTGCTCTCTACATCGGGTTCGGGGGTCCCGGGCGTCGACGCACCGGAGGCAGTCCGCTGGCCGGCGACAGCGATGAGATCGTCGATCAGCTTCGGTCAGATCGAGGCCACCGGCGTCAGCCATGTCCAGGCGGTCCTCGATCCCATCGTCCCCGAGTCGATCGAGAAACTTGGTGAGATTGCCGCTCGCTTCAGGGGCGGCAGTTAGCCTCCTCCCGACCCAAGAGGAGAAGAACCTTTGCGCAACGTCGCTTTGTGGCTGCACATCATCGGAGCCAGCATGTGGATCGGGACCAACGCCGCCCAGATGCTGATCGGTCCGAGGCTGGTCGACGCGGGCGCCGGTCTGCAATGGCTCAAGGCGGTCGAAAAGGCGAGCGGGCCCATCTACGGAACCGCCTCGGGTTTGATCCTTCTCACCGGCATCTATCTGGTCGTCTCCAACGACGCCTTTTCCTTCGGCTCGGCGTTTGTCGGGATCGGCATCGCAGTGCTCATCATCGGCGGGGCCCTGGCCGGGTTGGTCTTCAATCGGAAGACCCGTCAGGCGATCGGGCTTTTCGAAAGCGGCGACGCCGCCCGGGCGGTGCCGGTCTACAAGTCGATCGGCTCATGGGCCGTCATCGACACCGCCCTGCTGGCATTCGCCGTGCTGGCCATGGTCTCCAAGTGGGGCGTCTGAGCCCCGGACCCGTTCTTGTGACGGTTTGCCACCGTATAGGGGGTCAACCGTCACAAGAACAGTCGGTCGGGGCGCCATCCTCACGAGATAGGCACAGCCTCGACGGCTAGTCGTTCCGGGGGTGACGGGTCGGGCGAGCGGACTCCATCGGCAGCGACGACCATGGTTTGGCGGCGGCCCGGCGAAACCCGATTGCCAGCAGATGGAAGCCCAGCGTCATCAACGTGAGCGCAGCTCCCGACGCCAGCAGGACATGCCACAGAGAGCGCCCGGTGAAGTCTCGAGTGACGATCGCCCAATAGACCAGAGTGCCCCAGTCGTTGTAGGTGGCGGTGTACGACAACCAGGACAGGAATCCCTGGGTGACGATGGCTCCGGCCGCTCCGAGGACGACGTATGCGCAGGCGATGGGTGCCAGACGCCGGGATCAGATGGCGGGCGATCACCTGGGAGTTGCGGGCACCCGGCCACCCGGGCAGCATCGACGTATCCCGAAGTCATGATCGGCAGGGCCTGGGACCGCAGCACCAGGGCGCCGCTGGAGAGACCGGTGAGGATCCCGAAGATCAGCCCAAACAACGACCGGGGTGAGCCGGTCGGCCCGCGGGTCGGCCCCGAAGATGAGCATCACGACCGGCACCGGCAGGTAGAGGCCGGCGTCGACCAATGTCCCCAGGACCCGGTCGGCCGGACGCCAGGCGGCGCTGGCGGCCGCCACCGCCAGGGCCACCAACGCGGTGGTGACCCCGGCGAGCACCCCGGCCACCAGGGCCGGACGGGTGCCGCCGAGCAAGCATGCTGAAGGTGTCCTTGCCGAATGCGTCGGTGCCGAGGAAATGGGTAGTCGTTGGCATCGAAGGGTGGTGAATCCGGGGATCGAATCCTGCCCGGGGGTCATAGATACCCCGCGGCCAAACCGTCCGCAGGAGGACCGGGTGGGCGAGCGCCGCCACGGCGAACATCCCGAGGATCGCCAGGCCGATCCGCGCTTCCAAATGCGACATCACCGATCGGAGCCATCCCCTCACCCAGTTGGTGCGGTCGGGCGACCGCTAGGCATGAGTGACCCGGGTCTTTTCGAGTTGCACCCGGGGGTCGATGGTGGCGACGGCCAGATCGAGGCCGATTCGCAACAGCAGGGTGATCAGACCCGACGACCACCAGGCCCCCGAGCGTGAGGAGGAGGTTTCGCTGCCGCAACGATCCGAACAGGATCGACGCCACCCCCGGGATGTCGATCCGATAACCACCCAATCGTCCAAAGCTGGCCTCGATGATCACCAGTCCGCCGAGGGCGAACGGAAGGTTGGCGGTGAGCCGGGAGAGGGCGGGCAGCATCGCCACCCGTCCTGCGTGACGCTCACGGACCTGACGATCGGTCAGCCCTTTGGCTCTTGGCGGCGACGGCGAAATCGGAAGATGGACAACCCATCCATCGATGCAGCCACGACCAGGATGATGTCACCGACCGCCAGCAAGAACAGGACCGCCACCGGGAGCACGAGGAAACCGAGCAGATCAAACGCCTGTTGCACGAATCCCCATCGCCCCCCAGATCCAGTAAACGGCCACGGGGATCGCCAGCGCGGCTGGCCACAGGTCCACACCGTGCGGGATCGCCGATCCCGGATCTCCCGGCCGACCATTTGAGCGAGCAAACGAGGCCGACGACGATTGCGATCATGGTCCAGAGGGTGGCGCTCTCACTCGCCGTGCCGTCGTCCCAGAGCTCGAAGTTCAACGCCGTCATCATGTTGAAGAACCGGAATCCGAACACGTTCAAAGTGGTGTAGAACGCCAGAAATACGAGCCAGGGCGGGAAGAGCGACGTGAGAGTGGCGGCGCCCAGGGTGGTCGGAGTGGTCGGCGGACTTGCGCCATCCCGCCCAGCGTCCGACCCGGGTCCCCACGACGAACGCAGATCCCAAGACCGAGCCCGAACATGGCCAGGGTCCACGGGCAGGGCCTGGAGCACCTGGCCCATCACCGATGGGCGGCCGGGGATTGACGCCCGAGGTTGAAGCTCAAGATCCCGCCGAGCCAGATCAGATATTGCTTCCAGAGCGGCTCATCGAGTCCCAGCGCCTCGCGGACATCGTTGAGATTGCCTCCGAAGCCGATCGCGAAGTTGGAGGTGACGTCGCCCGGCACCAGCAGCTTGGCCATGAAGAACGTGGCCGTCAGAAACACCATCAGGCCGAAGATCCCGGCCAGCACCCGGCTCATCACATACCGGCGGAGCATCGGAAGAGGCTAAACCATGCGATCGCGGCGAGGAGTCGAGTGGCGACGGTAGCGTAGCAGCAGACCCAGACGCCAGACGCCAGACGCCAATCGTCTGAAGGGAGTGTGGCGAAGGTTTGGCGAGTCGGATTCTCCGAACGCCGCCTGCGCAGCCGTTAGGGCAACAGGAGCTTCTCGAAGCGCCTTCGGGTGATCAGCAACCCGACGGTCCCCATCGCCAGCAGGAATCCGACATGCCCGAGGATCGGACCAGTCGAATGCGTTCAGCATCACCGCCCTCAGCAATTCGATGCCGTGATACAGCGGAGAGATCTGGACCACCCATTGCAACCCCGCCGGATACTGGTCTGATCGGGAAGAAGGTCCCGGAGAACAGGAACAGAGGCTGGATCACCAGTTGGATGAGGTCGAAGTCCTGCCAACCCTTCATGAAGGTGGTTGCCGCCATCCCGACGCCGGCGAAGGCAAAGCCGATCAACAATGCGATCGGGAACCGCCAGGACTCCCCACAGCGAGGTCACCAGTCCGAACATGGCCATGACGATCGTGAACCCGATGGCGTAGAGGCATCCCCGGATCTGCGACCAGGCGATCTCCCCGAGAGCGATGTCGAGCGGTTGCAGCGGAGTGGCGAGGATTCCGTCGTAGACCTTGCCCCACTTGAGCCGGAAGAAGACGTTGAGAGTGGATTCGTAGACGGCGCCGTTCATGGCGGAGCTGGCCAGCAGGGCCGGAGCCACGAACGCCGTGTAGGTGACCACCCTGCCATCGCTCAGCGTGATGCCTTGGTTCACCAGGAAGCCCACCCCGACTCCGATGGAGAGCAGATAGAAGACCGGTTCGAAGAACCCGGAGAAGAGGACGATCCAGATTCGCCGGTAGACGATCAGGTTGCGCTCGATCAGCCGATGGGCCCGGGTCCCCGGCCGCCTGATGGGAGGGAGGACCCTGGCGCACGAGTATTCGATGCTCATTTGCGCATCGCCTTGTCGAGGTTTCGCACGGCGGCGACGGTGCCGCCGACGACCAGCGCCAGCAGGGCCCCGGCATGGACCCACCACAGAAGATAAGGGCTGCCCGGGTACACCGGCCGCGGCCCTGGTCAATTCCACCCCGTGGAAGAGCGGAGAGAGGAACGCCACCGGCTCGAGGAAGTCGGGCAGCTGCTCGATCGGGAAGAAGGTTCCCGAGAAGAGGAAGAGCGGCATGATCCCGAACCTGAAACAGAGACGACGAGGGAGGTGTCGTTTTCGAGGGTGGCAACCCAGGCGGTGATGGGGGTCGCAAAGGCCAGACCCGTCAGCGTCGCCGGAATCACCGCCATCATCGCCGCTCCCCAAGTGGCGGCGCCGACTGCGGCCATGATCGCCGCATAGATGACAAGGTTGAAGATAAGGCGGATTCCCAGCCATCCGAACAGTCCGTAGACGAGATCAGATACCGCCACCGGGGTAGCCAGGGCGGCGTGGTAAGCTCTTGGTCCACTCGGATCCCCGCCACCACCGGATAGGAGGCTTCGCCGGCGGCGGTCGTCATCGCGGTGGCCGCCAGCAGCCCGGGAGCCAGGAAAGCGATGAACTCGCTCCCGTTGACGCCGCCCGAGTCGTTGACCAGTCGGCCCAAGCCCGCTTCCCATCGCCACCAGCGTGAACAGGGGAACGGCGAAAGCTGGAGATCACCGAACCCCGCCAGGTTCGCCGGTAATAGCGGGCATTCGCCTCTACGACCCGGAGGGCGGTAGGCGCCATGCCTATTCCACCAGGCTGCGGCCGGTCAGGT
This sequence comes from uncultured Acidimicrobiia bacterium, assembly GCA_963790345.1. GTDB lineage: Bacteria > Actinomycetota > Acidimicrobiia > Spongiisociales > ZC4RG35 > DATEEG01. The sequence continues at coordinate 75,300 of CAWBOD010000001.1, forward strand.
GCAGAAAGACGTCTTCGAGGGTCGAGCGCCGGACCAGGGTGGTCTCGGTTTCGAGGCCTCGCCGGTGAACTTCGCTCAGGGTCTCGTCGGCATCGTCGGAATAGATGAGGACCCGATCGGGGAGGATCTCGAGCCTCTTGCCGAGTCCTTCCATTCGTCTCGAGGGCGCGTTCCTGGGCACCGGTGGGGAACCGGAGTTCCACGACCTCGCGGGTCGAGTGCTCCTCGATCAGGCTTCGGGGTGAGCCTGCGCCGACGATCTTGCCCTTGTCCATGATCACGAGCCGATCGCAGAGTTGCTCGGCTTCGTCCATGTAGTGGGTGGTGATGATCAGCGTCACCCCTTCCTGCTTGAGGCGATAGAGCCGATCCCAGAGGAGGTGGCGGGCCTGGGGATCGAGGCCCGGTGGTCGGTTCGTCGAGGATGAGCACCTCGGGCCGATTGATCAGACCACGGGCGATGGTCAGCCGACGCTTCATTCCCCCCGAGAGCGGCTCCACCTTGCTCTTGCCCCGGTCGCTGAGCTGGGCGAACGTGAGCAGTTCCGTCGATCCGCCGCCGGATCTCGCTGCGCGGAAGGTCGAAATAGCGACCGTAGATCAGGAGGTTCTCTTCCACGGTGAGCTCGGTGTCGAGGTTGTTCTCCTGAGGGACCACGCCGAGCCGGGCCCTGATCGCCGGACCGTGGATCTCGGGATCGAGGTCAAAGACCCGTAGATAACCCGAGGTGGCGGGCGAGACTGCGGCGATCATTCGCATGGTGGATGTCTTGCCGGCGCCATTCGGCCCTAGAAAACCGAACGCTTCTCCCTTGGCTATCCCGAAGCTGACGCCGTCGACGGCGACCATCTTCCCGAAGTGCTTCGTGAGATCTCTGGCCTCGACAAGTGCATCGCTCACAGCGGAGGAACGGTAGTGCCGACGGCTGGAGACGGAAAGATGTTGCAATTGTCGCGCAGACGCCAGACGCCAGACGCCAGACGCCAGCGCTAACCCAAGAGGTCGGGAATCTCGGCGAGGCTGTCGATGATCGCGTCGGCCTGAGCAGCCTGCGGCCACTCGGCCTGGAGGATAGCCCCATGGTCCCCTCCGGATCAGAACCGCTTGCATTCCTGCTGACTTGGCGGGCAGCACGTCGTTGTCCAGCCGATCACCGACGTACAGGACTTCGCTCGGCATTGCCACCGGCCATCTCCGTCACCTTCTCGAAGAACTCCCGGCGATGGCTTTTCAAACTCCAAGGTCCGCTGAGATGAGGATGGCGTCCGCTCCGAGGCTCATTGCTTCGAGGGCTCCCGCGCCTGTGCGGGCTGATTGCCCGCAATCACGACGCGCATGCCCATCTCTCTGAAGGCGCATGAAGGTTGGCCGAACATCCGGATAGAGGTCGTCAACGTCGAAGTTCTCCCTCAGGCCGTCAGGGTCGTCGGTCCGCCAACGATCCAACTCCTCTCGCAGGTCAAACCCGGGACGGAAGAACTCGAAGATCTCCCGATGTGAGCGTCCCTGAGCAGCGATGCCCCCAGAACTCCCATGAAGGTCAGTCGAGGAACGCCGAGCCGATCCGCCCAACGCGACCAGATCCGGGTCTCGTCGATCAAGGTCTCGCCAATATCGAACGCGACGGTCGAGATCACTGGATCATTCTGGCGTCTGGCGTCTGGCGTCTGGCGTCTGCGCGTCTGGCGTCTGGCGTCTAGCGTCTGCTCCTCAGGCCGATGCACCGCTATACCGCTTGAGATTGGCGGTCCATACCCAGCGAGTGATGGTGACCACCAGCGCAGTAGCCGCCAAGCCGATCACCAGCGAGGCAGGACCGAGCCGGGACGTCAGGGTCTCGGCCGGCACCGTCACAGCCAGAGCCAGCGGAATTAGGAAGGTCAAGGTTCCTCGCAGCCAGGTCGGATAGATCGAGACCGGCCAGCGCCCGGCTTGGTACATGCCATCGAACAAGTCGGTGAAGGAGTCAGCTCGCACGAACCGGAACGCAAACGTCGTGAGTACCAACCACACGCAATACATCACGATCATTCCCAGACCCGCTGCGAGTACGAACCCGATTGCTCGGACCGGCGTAACACCGAGTCGGCCGGCTCCGTTGCCGATGACGACCAGTCCGAGGAGCACATCGACCAGGCGCCACACCCTGAAGTTCCTGATCGAGACGAGGAGTTGAGCGTCGGCGGGCCGGGTCAGCACGAGATCGAAGGTCCCTTCCTCAACTTCTTCCATCAGGTGACGCATGTTGGGCTCGATCATCGATCCAATGACTCCTCCCAGGAGGATGTGAACACCCATGACAATCAGCAGCTCCGGTTCGGTCCATCCTCCGAGCTGGTCGGTGTGGGCGTAGACCAGCGAGATCGCGATCAGCCCGGTGGTGAGAGAAAGGGCGGAGTTGATCAACTGCAGTACGAAATTGGCGCGGTATTGCAGCTCATTGGCCCCGGCGACCTTGAAGTAGGCCCAGGTGAGGCGGAGTGCCTTCATCCCCCCACCGCCGTGTACCGCCTGATGGCTCGACCCCACACGAGTTTGATCCCGAGCGCCAGCACCGCCACCCAGCCAACCTGGGCGAGCAATCCCACCCCGATCTCCGACCAGCTGAGCCGGCCGATCATGGTTTCGATCGGGAATAGAAACGTCCACCGATAAGGCAGGAAGAATGAGAGCCGTTGTACCCAGTCCGGCATGAGGGAGAGCGGGACCAGTCGTCCCGACAACAGCAGCTCGACTGCAATTGAAAGTTCGAACAGCGCCGAGGTTCGGGTTGTCCAAAAGTTGAGCGCCCCGAGAGTGAATAGGTACATGTGGCGAATCACGAACGCCGCCCAGATCGTCACGAAGAAGACGAGGCTGCGGGCAATCGTCAGCTCGACGTCGGGGCTGTAGGTGATCCATAGGATGATCGCCATGGGGACCCAGATCGCTATCCAGATCGGCTTCTGGCCGGCAAAGAAGGCGAAGTCGCGATGGAATGGATGGACCGGTCGAATCAGGAACTCGTTCAAGCGCCCACCCCTGATGCGCCACTCCCACGAGTAAGGAGTCAGGGCGAGGTTCATGACCCGGACCAGGCTCCACACGATGTAATAGGCGGTGAAGTCGTTGGCGTCGTACCCGCCCACCTCACCTCCCTGAGCGAGGGCGACCGTCCTCCACACCGCCAGGTAGATCACGGGTTCGATCAGGAAGCCGAGCAACGCGATCGCGGCTGCCAGCCGATATTGGAACTCGCTGACCAAGCCGTTGCGGGCCTCCGCCAGGTAGTAGCGACCGAGGCCCATCAAACCTCCTGGGTTACCGGTGGATCCTCGGCGGCTTCGGCGAAGACGCGAACTATCAAGTCCTCGATCGGTGGGTCTTCGATGTTGAGATCATCGACCGTCACGACAGCCAGCAAATAACTGACGGCCGCACCCACCTGATCAGGCGGCACCCGGAGGCTGATGCGATCGAGTTGAAGCTCGACGACCTCGCCTCCGAAAGCTTTGATGGTCTCCTCGAGGTCGGCCGGGAAGCCGGAGCCGACCACAGTGACCGTCTTGGGAGAGGCGAATCGTGACGTCAGACCGGTCAATCCGCCGTCGTAATGAATCCGGCCCCGATGGATGACGATGACTCTTTCGCATAACTCGACCACGTCGGCCATGTAGTGGCTGGTGAGAAGGACCGTCGCTCCGTACTCCCGGTTGTAGTCGCGGACGAAAGTCCGAAGGCGGCGCTGCATCGTGACGTCGAGGCCGAGTGTCGGTTCGTCGAGAAACAGGACCTCCGGGGCGTGCAGGAGAGACCCCACCAGTTCGACTTTCATTCGCTCGCCAAGGGAGAGGTTTCGCGTCGGCTTCGAGACGATGTCACCCAACTCGAGCAACTCGATGTACTGGTCGCGCCGTCTCACGAAGTCGGCGTGGGGAATCCCGTAGAGCGCCTTGAGGAGGAGATAGGAGTCGAGGGCCGGCAGGTCCCACGCGATCGAACTCCGGTTGCCGGCCACCAGGGCGATCCGGCGCAGGAAGGCGGGTTCTCGGCGTTGCGGCTGGTGACCGAGCACCTCGGCCACGCCCGAGTCCGAATAGAGAAGCCCGGACAGCATCTTGAGGATCGTCGTCTTGCCGGCTCCGTTGGGACCCAGGAACCCCACGACCTCGCCGGGGGAGAGGTCGAAGGTGGCCGCCTCGACCGCTACCACCTGTTTGTGCTTACGGTTGACCAGACTCTTGACCGAAGCCTTGAGCCCTCCTTCCCTCACCGGCACCTTGAAGGTGCGGCGCAGGTCAACAACATGAACAGAATGGGTCAATGGTGGTCCCGCTGGTGATAACTCCGGTCACAGATCCGGACGACGCCCGTCTCGATGATTACCGCCGGCTTCAGGATCACACGATACGGCGCCGGCTGGAGGAGGCAGGTGGGTTTTTCATCGTCGAGGGCTGGGAGGCGGTGCGTCGGCTGCTGGCATCGGGATGGGTGACACGGTCGCTGCTGGTGACCGACGACAAGATCGATCGACTCGATGACCTGGGTGGCGACGGCGATTCCTTTCCGCGTTACTGCGCCCCCCGTGAGATTGTCGCCGAGGTAATCGGATTCGATCTTCACAGGGGGGTGATCGCGTCGGCCGAGCGCCCCGAGCCCCTCGACTGGCGGGCGGTTGCGGCGACAGCCTCCCGGTTGGCCGTCCTCGAGGGGATCAACGATCACGAGAACCTTGGTGCCATTTTCCGATCGGCGGCTGCGCTGGGTATCGAGGGAGTCCTGCTGTCGCCAACAGTTCCCGACCCTCTTTATCGACGCAGTGTGCGAGTGTCGATGGGGGCGGTTCTCATTGTCCCATTTGCGCGTATGGATTCTTGGCCGCAGGACCTTGCCGACCTCAGGGCAATCGGGCTCACCCTCATCGCGCTGACGTCCGGATGGTTCGGCCGCATCCGATCGATTCGGTCCCGATCCCCACCCGGACCGCCCTTCTGCTGGGCTCGGAGGCGGCTGGGCTTTCAATTGACGCACTGGCTGCCGCTGATGTGCGTGTGCGAATTGCACAAACAGGTGTCCTTGATTCGCTGAACGTCGGACATGCTGCGGCAATCGCTTTCCATCACTTCGGGAGGAGGCGAGGGTTGACCGCCCGACTGAAGGTTCTGGCCCTGGCCGCGCTCCTGGCAGTGATCGGGTCGCTGCCGGCGATCGGGCAAACCGCCCTGAGCCCCGGCGGGACCTTCCTCGACGATGACCTGCGGGCTTCCGAATCGGCGATCGAGGCGCTGGTCGCCAACGGGATCAGCAATGGCTGCGGCGGTCAGTTGTTCTGTCCGACCGCTTTGGTGACCCGGGGGCAGATGGCGGCTTTCCTCGGCCGGGCTCTCAGGTCCGGCACCAATGACATCGGAGCCTTTTCCGATCTCGTTCCCGCCAGCTTCTACTACGGCTTCGTCAACCGTCTCTTCGAACTGGGCGTGGTCGACGGCTACCCGGATGGCACCTTCCGCCCGGAGACTCCGATCTCGAGATCCGAGATGGCTGCGTTGCTGGTGCGCGCCATCGGCCTCGAACTTGGTGTCTCTGGCCCGGCGTTCATCGATGTCCCGGTGGACGCCTGGTTCGCACCTTTCGTAGAGGCCCTGCGCGTCGCTGGCATAACGACCGGGTGTGCCGTCGACCGATTCTGTCCGGACAGCTTCGTCACCCGGGAGCAGATGGCACTGTTCCTCGCCAGGGCGTTCGACCTCGGGCTACCGGTTGTGCCCGGGCGGACCAGTCCGCTGAATGGCCTGCCGGCGATGGGCTTGGCGATCCAACGCCGGGTGATCGCAGTGAAGATCGACAATGCCTTCCCGGCCCGGCCGCAATCGGGAATCCAGAATGCCGACGCGATGATGGAGTTGATGGTCGAAGGGGGCTTGAGCCGGATGGTCGGACTCTTCCACACCTCGGATTCGACCTATGTGGGTCCGGTGCGTTCGGTCCGACCAACCGATGCCGTCCTCGAATCGCTGAAGGCGTCGGTGGGGATCAGCGGGGCCCAACCCTGGATCGCCGATCTGGTCGCGGCCGAAGGCGTATCGATCATCAGGGAGGGGCAGGTAGGTCCGCCGACGATGTTCCGGATTGCCGGACGGGTCGCGCCGTACAACCTGTATACGAACACCGCCGAACTGAGATCGGAGGCCAACCGTCGCGGATATTCGGACGAGCCTCCTCCGGATCTTTTCGAATTCGGACCGTTCCAATACGACGACGCCCCAACGGCGACGGTGATCGATGTCTCGTGGTCTAACCCGGTCTCGACGGTGTGGGCTTGGGACGGAGCCCGGTACCGGCGGTCGATGGGGTCCACTCCCCATTTCTGGCGTGACCAATCGGGGCAGACCGGCCGTATTTCCGCTGACACTTTGGTGGTGATCTTTGGCCAGTACTACGAGGTCGGTGCCCCACCCGGGGTCAACGGATCGATCGTGCCGGCGATGGCCACCATCGGTTCGGGTCGGCTGCTGGTGTTCACCCAGGGCCGGGTCCTCGACGGAACCTGGTCGAGGCCGGACAACGAGACCTGGTTCACCTTCTCGATCGCCGGCAACGAGCTGGTGGTCCCTCCCGGAATCCCCTGGATCCACATCATCCCCCACGACCGCCCCGTTACCTGGAGCTAAGGCAACCCGAACCTCGAAAACCCGAAACCTAAGGTTATAAGCCGCTGTTTCCGCCCCTTATAACCTTAGGTTTCGGGTCTGGCGGGTCGGGAGGGTCGCAACGCTGCTCCGACTAGGGCGGCGAGTCCGCCCACGGTGAGGGAGGGCCCCGCAAAGGGATCGTCCGAGAGCAGCCACGCTCCGATCCCGAGTATCGCGACCAGGGCAAAAGTGACGATGACCGCCTTGCGGTCGGGTCCGCTGCGGGGAGCGAGCAGGCCGCCGACCGCCCCGAACAGCGCCGCCACGATGTACGCCCGGGCATCCACGGCCGTCAGGTTAGGGTCTCGTCTCATGCCAACCATGCCCGAGTTTCCGAAGGAACCCGCCGCCCTGGCGGCGTTTTTCCAGAAGCATGGTGAATCCTGTCTCCCGGGTCTTCTCGGCATCGAAGTGGTCGAGTTGAACGAGGGCCGGAGCAAGCTCACGTTGCAGATCGAGCAGAAGCACTACGCCTCCAACGGTTACCTCCACGCCGCAACTGTGATCGCGCTGGCGGACACGGCTTGTGGCTACGGATGTGTCGCTTCCCTTCCTGAAGGAGCCAGCGGCTTCACCACGCTCGAGTTGAAGTCCAACCACCTTGGGACCGCCCTCTCGGGAACGCTTTCGGCCGAAGCCACCCTCCTGCATGGTGGCCGTACCACCCAGGTGTGGGATGCGGTGGTGAGATCCTCCGAAAAGGACAAGGCGATTGCCCTGTTCCGTTGCACCCAGCTGATTCTCTACCCGGCGAGTTCTTCGAGGTGATGCTCTGATGGCTCTATTCGCCGATGTCCTCGTTCCACAGGGTCGGGTTGGCTGCGATGAACTGGTCCATGAGCGCCTTGCAGTCAGACCGTTGCAGAATCACCAGCTCGACTCCCCGTGACTTGCAGGTACTCCTCGGGTCCAGCGAACGTCCGGTTCTCACCGATCACGATCCTGGGTACTCCATACAGCAGGGCAGCGCCAGAGCACATCGCACAAGGGGAGAGGGTCGAGTAGAGGGTCGACTGGCGATAGACGGAAGCGGGGAGACGCCCGGCCTTCTCGATCGCATCCATCTCGGCGTGAAGGATCGCGCTGGACAGCTGCACCCGACGGTTATGGCCCGCTCCCACCACCTGGCCATCGACCACCAGCACCGAACCGATCGGGATTCCACCTTCGTCCCGGCCCTTCCGGGCCTCGTCGACGGCCAGATCCATGAAGTCGACGGGTTCGATCATGAAAGTCAACCTAGTGTTGCGAACCCTTGGCCGTGCCAGCTGCGTAAAGCATGATCATGAAGCGATCCCTCTTCCGGCTCGTCAGCGTGGCGTTGATCCTGGCTGCCTGTGGCGGCGGGGTTGCCACAGTGAGCACAACCACTACTACGGCTGCGGCGGCGTCGACGACTGCGGCTCCTTCCACGACTGCAGCCACAGCGACGACCAAAGGCGACTCTTCGAGTGACCGCGAAGACGACTACGACTACGGCACCGCGACCACAAAAGCAACGACCACCACCTCGGCCGCCACCACGACCACGGCGGCCGCCACGACGACCACTGCCGCGGCTACCACCACAACGGGGGCTACCACCACTACTCAAGCCGTGACGACAACCACCGCCCCGCGCAGCGCCGGGAGCACGGTCATCATCGGCGCGGAGGACTTCGGGTTTTCCCCGGCCACGGTGACAATCAAGGCGGGAGATACCGTCCAATGGGTGCTGAGGGACGGGAGCCACACAACCACCTCTGGCACCTTCGCCGGCCCCGGATGGCCTGCTGGAACCAGGTCATAACGGCCGATGCGCCGGTTTCGATCAAGTTCGACCAGGCCGGGCAGTTCCCGTTCTATTGCCGTTTCCACCCCGACCGATGCAAGGGACCGTGGTTGTAGAACCCTGAGGGTCGGATAGGGTGAGCGGTGTGAGATTCCTTCCCCGGTTCGTGCTCCTCTCGTCTTGTGTCCTCCTTCTGGCTGCTTGTGAGATCCGCAGCTACCTCGACATCGACATGTCAGATCTCTCCGACGGCACGGTCATGGTGCAAGTCGGCTTCGACGACCAGTTCCGTGACGCCATGGAGGAACTCGGGGGAGGGACCGATCTCCTCGCAGAACTCGAGGCCGACGCCCCCGGCGAGGGTTGGACGGTCGAGCGATTCCAGGACGGAGACATCGAGGGCGTAGCTCTGTCGAAGACCTTTGCTTCACTCGAGGAACTGGAAGCATTGATCGACGAGGGCCGGCTCTCGGGTCCACAGGAAGCCCTGGTCGGTGAGGTCTCCTTCGTCGACGACGGGGACACCATCCGCTTCGAGGCCAACCTCCCCGACGCCACCGAGGGTGGCGATTTCGAAGGCTTCGATCCCCAGGAGCTGGATGGCCTGTTTACCTATGACGCCCGCATCAGGGTCACTTTCCCGGGCGAGGTGATCGAGCACAACGGTGAACTCGAAGGCAACACCGTTACCTGGACCTTTGACGACCCCGCCACGATGGCGGGCACTGAGCTATTCGCCGAAGCGCGCCAGGGATCTGGCTCCCTGGTTGTTGCCATCGTCGGAGTCCTGGTCGCTCTGGGCGTGGCGGGCATAGTTCTGTGGCAGGTCCTCGCCCGTCGTAAACCGCCGTCGGGCTTTGTGACGAGCCGATTGGAGCATCACGTCGAGCAGGGTCCTGCGCCCGAGCCGGAGGAGCAGGTTCAGCCGAGCAACGAGTCGGCGTAGCACCAACGCCAGGCTTCACCCGGTTCGAGGCTTCTGACGACCGGGTGGCCTTCGGTTCGATAATGGAGCGAGGCATGGCGGCGTGGAGAGGAGTCGCAACATGCCACCTTTCCACAGGTGAGGCAGAGCCGCAGATGAACCCAGCGAGTCCCTTCCCGAAGGCAGTCCTCACAACCGCCAGGGTTGCGGGGAGCCACCCAGAGGGGAGCGGCGGTGAGATGCTCGCAGCCTTCTTGATTGGATAGCGGGGTCATCAACTCTTCTTCCTTGGGGTCTTCGTCACCCTCGATGAGCGTTTCCAATACGGACTCTTCGACGTCGAACGACTCGAGGACCCGCCGGAGGACGTCCTCGGGGATCCGTCCGGTGCTCCGCAGCTCCAAGACCCGGGCCCTCTCTGCCAGGAGCATTCCTTGCCGAAGCCGAGAGTAGGCGGCGCTGGGAGTTTCCGTTTCGGCTCGGCCCAGCCGCTCCCAGGCAGCCCGCGACCGCTCCTGGGTCCGGGTGCGCAGGAGGTCGACGATTTCTTCAGGGTCCTCTGATGCGACGAGCTTCTCCAGCTCGGCCAATCCGGCTTTGGTCGCCTCTTGCAGGACGGCTGCCTCCTGCAGTGTGTCCTCGCGCCGGTCGGGCCCCCGCAGTCCCAGCGTGCGCACCAGCCCGGGGAGTGTGAAACCCTGGATCAAAAGGGTGCCGGCAGTCACGACCAGCGCCACCAGGATGAGGATCTCACGATGGGGGACGTCCTCGGGCAGGGCGAAGGCCGCGGCCAGAGTCACCACGCCGCGCATTCCGGCCCACGACACCACGGCGGGGTGTTGCCAGGCCGGCGCCGGATCGGTGCGACCCAGGGAATGGATCTTTCTCGGCAGATAGGTCGATGGAAAGACCCAGAGCGGGCGCAGGAGCATGACGGTGATGAGGACGGCCCCGCAGACCAGGGCGATCCGGCTGAATCCGAGGGAGCTGCCGGCGACGTCGCTGACGATCCCACGTACCTGGAGCCCGATGAGGAGGAACACGGAATTCTCGAGGACGAACTGGATGGTCTGCCAGTTGTGGCGCTCGCTGATGCGCGACGTTGCGTTCTGGATCTGCTGGGCCTTGTGACCGAGGAGCAGGCCCGTGACGACAACTGCCAGGACCCCCGAGGCGTGGAACTGTTCGGCGATCAGGTAGGAGACAAAAGGGGTGATGATGGACAGGCTCGTGTCGAGAGCGGTTTGATGGATGTAGGGCCGGATCTTCCCGATGGCGAACGCGACCGCCACTCCCACCACAACGCCGCCGCCCGTGGCGATGACAAAGTCGGCGGCTACCTCGAACAGGCTGACCGCCCCACCCAGGGCCGCAATGGCGGTGCGGAGGGCGACGATGGCGGTGGCATCGTTGACCAGCGACTCGCCTTCAAGAATGGTCACGACGCGGCGTGGCATCCCCACCCGGCGGGCGATGGTGGTGGCGGCAACCGCGTCGGGCGGGGCGACGACCGCTCCCAGGGCGAAGGCCGCGGCAAATGGGATCGGCAGCAACCAATAAGCGACCAGTCCGACCCCCAGCGCCGTGAAGAGCACCAGACCTACCGACAGCAGCCCTATCGCGCGGCGATTGGATCGGAAGTCGATGAGCGAGGTTCGGATGGCGGTGGCATAGAGGATCGGCGGCAACAGGCCCACCAGCACCAGCTCCTCGTTGAGTTCGACCTCCGGGATGAACGGCAAGTACGAGCCGACGAGACCGACGATCACGAGAACGAGCGGGGCGGGAAGACTCCACCGGCGGGACAGGCCGCTCACCCCGATAACGACCGACAGGAGAAGGATGATTCCGGCGGCGGTCGTCATCGCGGTTGGTCCGTCCGGAAGGATGCTGACAAGCAATCGGGAGATGACATCGATCAATCCATCCAGGCGTCGGCTTCGATCTCGACCTTCCATCGAGGATCGAGCAAGCCCTTGATAACAACCATGGTGGACGCCGGTCGAATGGAGCCGAAAACCTCGCCGTGGGCGCGCCCCACCGCTTCGTTATCGGCGACGTCCGTGAGAAACATCCTGGTCCTGATCACTTGCTCCAACGAAGCGCCTGCCTCTTGCAGGGCGACAGAGATGATCTCGAGGCACCTCCGGGTTTGGACGTAAGCGTCGGGGTCGCACGAACCATCCGGCCACACCGGGGCCGTGCCCGCGACTGCGACGAGGTTCCCCACCCGCACAGCCCGGGAGAACCCGATGGGCTCTTCAAAGGGCGACCCCGAACTAATGAGCTGGCGAGGCATGCGCCGTATTGTGCCCTAGCGACCGGGACCGTCGCTCCATTGCGGCGCTCGGGGATCGATTGCGCGATTATTCCGGCATGATTGGCATTCCCGTATGAACGGCACACCTTCAGTTGGCTTCATCGGCCTGGGACGGATGGGAAGCTTGATGGCCGCCAACGTGGCCAAAGCCGGTTTCCCGCTCATCGTCTACAACCGCAGCCTCTCGAGAGCCGAGAACTTCGTGGCAGCACACGGCGGCTCCGTCGCCACTATCCCGGCTGAAGTCGCCCGGGAGTCCGATTTCCTGATCACGATGGTGGCCGACGGCGACGCCCTGATCGACGTCTACTCGATGGCGGGTGGCGCTCTTGAAGCCCTCCGCCCCGGCACCTTCGCCATCGACATGGGGACCTCGGGTCCAACGGCGGTGAAGGAAGTACGGGACCGGGTCGAAGGAGCCGGGGGGACTTTCGTGGACGCGCCCGTCTCGGGGAGTACTCCGGCTGCCGAGTCCGGCAAGCTGCTGATCATGGTCGGGGGAAACGACGAGCAGTTCGAAAAGGTCCGCCCCATCCTCGAGGCGATCGGCAGCCCGGTTCTGGTTGGTCCCGCCGGGTCGGCGGCGACTCTGAAGCTGACCGTCAACTCGATTCTCTACGGGTTGAACCAGGCGTTGGCCGAAGGCGTCGTCCTGGCGGAAGCGGCCGGCGTGTCACCCGAGGTAGCGCTCGATGTCCTCGCTCGCAGCGCCGCCGGCGCTCCCCTGGTCAGCTATCGCAAGCCGCAGTATGTCGATCCGGACCGGGCCCCGGTCACGTTCACCCTGGATCTCGCCCGCAAGGACATCGAGCTCGCCTTGGAGCAGGCCCGGGCCACCGGTGTCCACATGCCCCAACTGGAACGGACGATGGAAACGGTCGAGGCCTTGATCGCGGCCGGTGAGGGCCACCGGGACCTCGGTTTTGTGGTCGAAGGAGCCCGCCGGCAGAGATCGGATATCTGACTCTCAGGGAGCTGACTCTCGAGGGTTGGGGACCGGCCCCGTTCCTACAATCGTCATCGTGTCGGTCTCCGGTTCCGACCGCCGGTCCAACGGCGGCGTCACGCTATTCGATGTGGCCCGTCTCGCCGGGGTCCACTCCTCGACCGTCTCCCGGGCTCTCGATCCTCAGCAACGCAAGCGAGTCAAGGAGCCGACCCGCCGCCTGATCCTCGATGCGGCCGCCCGGCTCGGTTACCGACCCGATCTGATCGCCCGTGGCCTCCGCAACGGGCGAACTGCCACTGTGGGGGTGGTGGCCGCCGATCTCGGCAACACCTTCGTCACACCGATCATCCATGGCCTGACCGGGGCGATCGAGATGGCGGGGATGCTGCCATTGATCGCCGAGACCCAGGATGATCACGAGCGTCTGGCGATCATCCTCGATCACCTCCTGAGCCGCCGGGTCGACGCGATCGTGGTCATCGCCGCTCGCAGCGGGGATCAGGCGATCCTCGAGTCGGCGGGCAAGCTGGTCCCCGTGGTTATCGCCGGCCGACCCCTGAACGCGACCTCCCTGCCCCAAGTCATGCAAGACGACCATCGCGGTGGTCAGCTCGTCGCTGAGCACTTCCACTCGCTTCGCCACCAATTGGTGGCCCAGCTGCAGGGACCGACGGATGTCCTCAACTTTCCTCGCCGGGCCGAAGGCTTCGCCGAGCAATGCGAGGAGCTAGGGATCACCGAGGTGGTTCTCCGGGGACGGGCCAATTTCCCCATGATCGACGACGGTCAGGTGTTGATGCGGGCGTTGCTGGAGCGGGTCGGCCCATTTCCGACCGCGGTGTTCGCGCATAACGACAACATCGCGGTCGGAGCGCTCTCCGAGTTGCGGAACGCCGGGTTGGCCGTACCGGGCGACGTGTCGCTGGCCGGCTACAACGACCTGCCGATGGTCGATCAGCTCTCGCCGCCGTTGACGACGGTTCGTTACCCGAGCCTGGAAGTCGGCCAGGCCGCCGGAGAGATGGTCCGCCAGCTGCTCGACGGGGAGTCTCCCGTTGACATCTGCATCGAACCCAATCTCATCGTCAGGGAGTCAACCGCCAGCCTGTAGCGGTAGCGCTAACCGAACCGCCTAGGTCAGCATCCAGCCACCGTCGACGTTGAGGTTGACGCCGTTGGTGGCTGCGTTCTCGAGCAAGAAGACCACCGCCCCCGTGATGTCCTGCATCGTGGCGAGTCTGCCGCCGGGGGTGCGAGCAATTACACCCTCAACATTCTTTCCTTCCCAATAGGGGCTGTCCCCGACGATCCCGGGATGAATCGCATTGACCCGTGTTGGCGCCAGCTGCAGGGCCAGTGTCTTGACCATCGAAGTGACCCCGCCGTTGATCGTGGTCACCGTGGTCGAGCCCGGGTAGGGCCGCTCCCGCGCCTGACCACCGAACAAGACGATGGAGCTGTTCTCGACGAGCCGGTCGCCGAGGGCATGGATTGTTTCCGCGTAACCGACCAGTTTCGACACGACCAGATCGATTGCGGCCTCGACGTCGTAATCCTTGATCGTGTTGTGGTCGCGATCGATGGCGGCGAGCACCAGATGCTTGACCGACCCGATCGAGGCGAGCGCATCGGCCAGGTCGGCGGGTTTGGTCAGGTCCACGGCGATGCCGGTCGTGTTCCCACCGATTTCCTTGGCGATCCCCTGCGACCGCTCGAGATCCCGTCCAGAGAGGACGACCTCGTGCCCGGTCGAGGCGTAGTGCCGCGCCACCTCTTTGCCGAGACCCGAGGTCCCACCGATAACAACCACGGCTCCGGCCATATCAAAGCTCCTTCGAAAGTCGGTCGGTCAGGTAATTCCAATCACGAGCGAAGCGATAAGAGTGCCGGGAGGGAGGAGCCGGTGACTGCGTCTCCAGCCATCTCACTCGCCGGTCGGTGGGGTTGGAGAACTCGTGAACAGCACCCACACCGGCGAAGGCGACGTCACCTGGCTGCAACCGGTAATGAACCCCGTCGAAAACCCCATCCACCTCTCCTTCGAGGATCAGGTAGGTCTCCTCGAGCGGATGATCGTGGGCTCCGGCGACGCCGCGCGGCTCGTACTGCACCATGAACATGGTTGAAAGCTGGGCACCGAGGTCCTGGTCCGACATCATCTTGACGGTGATGCCCGAGTAGACGAGCAGGGCTGTTCGCATGCTGGCCGAAACGGCCAGCATGTCCTGGGTTTGGCGGTCGGGTTCCATATTGCCGGGCTCGATGTGGCCGAAGGACCGGGTCCGGGGATCCCTGGGGTCGACCCGGATCGCCTCCCGCTCGACCGATCCCGTCAAGAAAAACGTGTCCTCGTTGAACCAGGGCCGGGGCTGCGGTGTGAGAAGGTCGGCCCAGCGCGCCAGCTGGGTGCTGGCGTTTCTCCAGGAATGGGGTACTCCGACGGGAACCATTCCATAGTCACCCGGACCCAGTTCGACCAGCGCCTCCGGAGTGTCGATCACCACGGTTCCTTCCAATACGAAGAATGTCTCTTCGAAGGAGTGGACGTGGCGGTCGATCGCGCCCCCTGTGGACAGTTCGCAGACCCCGAAGCCGGTGTGGACGGCGCCGGGGGTGGTGTGATCGACCATCGCCCATCGTGAGAATCCCGAGCTATGCGCCGAGAATGCCGGCGGGGTTTCGAAATGGGCCTGGTCCGCGCGGAGAACTACGTGACGGGGGTCGGGGGTCACTGGTGGGGCAGACAAACGCTTGCAATCCTCCTCGCCAGCGAAGATAGAGCCGTATTACCTTGGCTGCAACAGGTTGACACGCAAGGCCTGGCTGCAGACAATCCAAACGTTTGGCAAACCAAGGTTTGGCCGAATGTTCGGCAAGCTGCAGGCGGATTCGACGGCTGAGTTTTTCGGTCGGGACCCTGCGATCAGGCGACATGGAGGGAGAGGCAATTGGCTACAGAATTCCCGGTGGCAACCACCCGTTCGCCCGGAGTGATGGGGGTGGATTGGGAGGAGCGGGTCGATTTCGAACGCCTGCGCTCGTATCGCCTCGACCGGGTGCGACAACAGCTCGAAAAGCACGGGCTGGGCGCGTTACTGCTCTTTGAGACCTCGAACATTCGTTATGCGACCGCTACCCAGATCGGCTACTGGGCATTCAACAAGGGCGAGCGCTGGGCCCTCATCACTCGCAAGGGGCGGCCCCGAATCTGGGACTTCGGATCCGCGGCCAAGGCGCATCGCCAGCAGCTGCCTCACCTCTATGACACAGAGAACTCGATCGGTGGGAACGCAGGCCTACAAGGCGCCATCGGTCCGGAAGCCGGCCTCCACGATCGGGCCGCCCGGGAGATCGCGGCCGCCCTCCGCGACGAAGGAGTCGAAGGGGAGCCGCTCGGGGTCGACATGGCGGAGACCTCGGTGTTCCTGGCCCTCACCAAAGAGGGACTGGACGTGACCGACGGTCAGCAGGCGATGATGATGGCCCGTGAGATCAAGAGCCTCGACGAGATCACTCTCCTCACCCAGGCGAGCGCCATGGTCGACGGCGTTTATCAGGACATCTTCGAGTTTCTCAAGCCGGGCATTCGCGAAAGCGATGTGGTTGGCCTGGCTCACGCCCGTCTGTTCGAGATGGGCTCGGAGTTCGTCGAAGCGATCAACTCGATCGCCGGCGAGCGCTGCGCCCCCCATCCCCATGTCTTTTCCGACCGCCTGATCCGCCCCGGCGACCAGGCCTATTTCGACATCATCCACGTCTTCAACGGTTATCGCACTTGCTATTACCGAACGTTCGTGGTCGGCCGCGCCACCCAGTCGCAGCGGGACGCCTTCAAGCAAGCCCGGGAATGGATGGACGCAGCCATCGAACTCGTAAAGCCGGGGAACACCACCGACATGGTCGCCAAGGTCTGGCCCAAAGCCGAGGACTTCGGCTTCGTCGACGAGATGGATGCCTTCGGGCTGCAGTTCGGCCACGGGGTCGGGGTGGGTTTGCACGAACGCCCGATCATCAGCCGGCTCAACTCCCTCGACGACCCGATTGAGATCCAGGAGGGGATGTACTTCGCCCTCGAGACTTATGCTCCGGCCGACGATGGGCGCTCGGCCGCCCGCATCGAGGAGATGATGGTGGTCACGGCCGATGGACCCAGGGTCACAACCCTCTTTCCGTGTGAGGAGCTGATGGTTGCCAATGAGTACTGAAGCCGATCCGGGCCTCATGGACTACTCCACCCGGCCGGCCCGCTTGCCGCTTCCGGTCGACCCTGCCAACGACAACCTGGATATCCCACTCGATACCAGGGTCCGGATGTACGAGTTGCAGCAGGAGCTCCGCCAGTTCGAAAAACGGGCCTACGACATGTTCATGCAGAATCTGGTCAAGGGCACCTCGCATCTTTCCCTGGGCATGGAGGCCATTGCCACCGGCTTCGCGATGGCGATGAGACCGGACGACTACAGCTTCGCGACCTATCGCGGCCACGCCCACACCATTGCCCGCGGGGCTGGCCTGGGTCCGGTCCTGGCGGAGTTGCTCGGTCGTGAGAACGGGATCCTCGGCGGCAAGGGTGGCTCGATGCACCTCACCTCCATCGAACACGGGATGATGGGTAGCTACGCCATCATCGGCGCCCACCTGTGCGTCGCCAACGGAGCGGCATGGTCGGCAATGATGCGGGGCACCGATCAGGTCGCCATCGCCTTCTTCGGTGATGGCACCACCAACATCGGGGCCTTCCACGAGGCTCTGAACCTGGCGGTCGTGTGGAACCTTCCGGTGGTGTTCGTGTGCGAGAACAATCTGTACATGGAGTACACGCCGATCGACCTCGTCACTTCCGTTCGCAATCCCGCCGCCGGAAGGGCATCGGCCTACGGACTCGAACCGATCGTGGTCGACGGCAACGATGCGGACGCCGTCTATGCGGTGGCCCGCAGGGTCGTTGAAAACGCCCGGCAGGGGAAGGGCCCGGCGCTGGTCGAAGCGGTCACTTATCGTCACGGGGGCCATTCCCGGGCCGACCCCGGAAAGTATCGCCCGGCCGGTGAGATCCAAGCCTGGTTGGAGCGCGATCCGATCCCGATGTATCACCAGCGCTTGCTCCGCCTCGGGGTGCCCGAGGGCCAGTTGACGACTATTTCTCAGGACGTGGCTCGCCGGGTGGACGAAGCCACCGAGTTTGCCAAGGCCGGCGAGAAGCCAACCGAGGCGGTCTTGATGACCGATGTCTGGGCGGACGGAGGGTCGGCGTGGCGGAATGACTACCGCAGGTGCGTGGCGGAACTGACCTACCGCGAGGCGGTTGCGTATGGCATCGCCCAGGAGATGCGCAGAGACCCGAACCTGGTGATGCTGGGCGAGGACATCGCCGGGGCCGGGGGAGTGTTCAAGACCACGGTCGGCCTGCTCGATCAATTCGGCCCTCAGCGCGTTCGCGACACGCCCATTTCCGAACAGGCGATTCTGGGTGCCGCGATGGGAGCGGCGATGACCGGGATCCCGGTGATCGCAGAGATCATGTTCTCGGACTTCCTGGCGGTTTGCTTCGACCTGGTCGTAAACGAGATTGCCAAGAGTCGTTACATGACCGGAGGGCAGATTCAGATCCCGATGGTGATCCGGACGGCCAACGGCGGCGGTTCCAGGTTCGGTGCTCAGCACAGCCAGAGCGTCGAGAACTGGTGCATGATGATCCCCGGTCTCAAGGTGGTGGCGCCCTCCACCCCCGAGGACGTCGTGGGGTTGATGGCCGCTTCGATCAGGGACCCCGATCCGGTCGTCTTCTTCGAGCACAAGTCGCTCATGTCGACCAAGGGTCAGGTGCCCGACGGTGAGCAGGTGGGGAAGCTGGGAGAGGCCCGGATCGCCCGGGAAGGGACCGACTGCACGATCGTGGCCCTGGCATTGATGGTTCCCCGCGCCCTGGAAGCGGCGGAGCGGCTGGCCATCGACGGAATCTCGGCCGAGGTCATCGACCTTCGCAGTCTGGTTCCCCTCGATACCCGGGCGTTTCTTGGTTCGGTTGCCAGGACCGGACGCTGTTTTACAGTCGAAGAGAATCCTCGACTCTGCGGTTGGGGGGCCGAAATCGCTTCGATCGTGGCGGAGGAGGTGTTCTGGGATCTGGACGGGCCAGTGGTGCGGATCACCACCCCGCACATCCCCCTTCCCGCCGCCGAGTCGCTGGAGGACATGGCCATCCCTTCGGTCGAACGCATCTACCAAACGGTCAGGAAAACCATCGGTTGAACGGTTTGGTGGAGGGTCTGCCGACGACTGCCAAATGCGGCCGCCATTGATGTATCCGGGCTTCTACGCTGGCGCCAGATGCAAGCGTTTGCCACGTCAGCGCGCCCAAAGACCTTTGGCCACCAGATGTTTATGAACAAACTGGTGGACGGCTGATGGCAGGTCGGATCCTCTTGAGAGGAGGGTGTGTCCTCACCCTCGACTCCAAAGTAGGGAACTTTCGGCAGGGGGACGTGCTGGTCGAGGACGGTCGGATCGCCGAAGTTGGAGAAGGCCTCAGGGCGCGAGATGCGGAGTTGATCGACGCTGCCAACACCATCGTCATGCCCGGTTTCGTCGACACCCATCGCCACGCCTGGGAGTCACTCTTCAGGAATTTCGGAGCGGGCTCCAGCGGGGAGGCAACGACGTCGCAACCTGGCGTAGTGGCGGCGGACTATGGGATTCATTACAAGCCGGAGGATGTCTACGCCGGCACACTGATCGGCCTGCTGGGTGCGGTCGAGGCAGGAGTCACCTCTGTAGTCGATTGGTCCGACATCCAGCTCGACGAGACGTATACGGACGCCGCCCTCCAGGCCCACGCCGACGCCGGACTGCGGACCGTGTTTGTCCATTCGGTGCCCGACTGGGCGACTACTCAGGAAACGGCTGGTTCAGCTCTGCGCCGTCTCGTCGCGGGCCGTTCGGCCCCGGCATCGGAGCCTATTGGGCAATCTCCCCAAATCGCTTTTGGACCCGCCGATCCGGTTCGGGCCGATCTCGAAGGGGACCGGCGCGAGCGGCTGCTGGGTGAGTGGGCCCTCGCCCGGGAGCTCGGTTTGCGCATCCACGCCCACGCCGGTTCGGATGAGTCGAGCCGGGGAGTGGTATCCGATCTGACCGGGAAGGGATTGCTCGGTGCGGACGTCACTCTGGTCCATTGCACCAACATGGACGATGAGGATCTCGACGCGATCTCATCGTCCAGAGCCTCGGTTTCGATAGCTCCGTCGAGCGAGATGGCGGGTGGGCGTCGGATCGCTCACGATCCAGAAGCTGATCGACCGCGGCATCCGGCCCGGGTTGGCCGTCGACTCCGAGCGCGTCGCCCCCGGCGACATGTTCGCCCAGATGCGGGCAGCCATCTCGATGCAGCACGCCACCCTCTTCGATCTCAAGCTGGCCGGCAAAGCCGGTCTTCCCCAGTTGTTGAGCACCCGCGAGGTGATGCGCTACGCCACCATCGACGGCGCCCGGGCGGCGGGCCTGGGCGGCTTGACCGGATCGCTGGAGCCCGGCAAGCAGGCCGACATCGTGGTCCTCCGCACCGATCGGCCCAACATATTTCCCATCAACGATCCGATCGGGGCAGTGGTCTGGGGGATGGATACATCCAACGTCGATTGGGTGTTCGCCGGAGGGAGGGTCCTGATGCGCAACGGGGTCCTGGAAGCAGATGTTGAACAGGCCCGCAGCCTGGCGATGGCGGCCCAACAGCGGATGGTGGTTGCCTCCGGAGTCTCTGGCCGGGACCGGAGGACGAGGGCCGGTATGACTGTCAACCGCGCCGCTCCCTCGTCCGCCCTCACCTCCTTCGTCGTGGCGTCGCGGTACTTGCCGGTCTATCTGGCCCTCATCCTCCTGGTGGTCGTCGCCTCCATCTGGGCCCCCGACGCTCTGGGCGGGGTGGCGCTGGGCGCCATCGCCCCGTTCGGGGCGTTGCTGGGCTTGACCGCGCTGGGCCAGATGCTGGTGATCATGAACGGCGGCATCGACCTCAGCGTCCCGGGCACTCTGACCCTCTCGGCGATCATCATGGTCGGTGTCGGCAACCAGGCGGACGACCGCATCGGAGTGGCCATGCTTACCGCTATCGGTGCCGCCGCCCTCATCGGGCTGGTCAACGGGATCCTGATCGGCGGCCTCAAGCTCAACGCTCTGATCGTGACGCTGGCGGTGGGGCAGGTCGCCATCGGTGTGGTGAATCGCTACGGACAGGACCTTTCCGGTCCAAAGCCCGGTGCCGACCGGGTTGTCGGCATGGACCTCGACGCGCATCCTCGGTGTGAGCCCGATCCTGTGGGTCGGCGTGGCTGTCACCATCCTGCTCGTTGTCGCCATCAGATACACGGCGGTCGGTCGCAGATTCCAGGTGGTCGGCGCCAACCCGGTGGCCTCCCGCGTCGTCGGGGTCCGGGTGAACCTCTATCAAGTTTCGGCCTATGTGGTGGCAGCGGTCCTCTACGCCATCGCCGGAATTGCGCTGGCAGGGCTTCTACGCAACCCGGGGGTCAACGTCGGCACGCCCTACCTGCTGGGGCCGATTGCTGCAGTCGTCATCGGTGGTGCCTCGTTGACCGGTGGCCTGGCCAGCCCGGTCTCTACTTTTGCCGCCGCCTTTTTCCTCACCGGCCTCAACCAGATGATGCGGGTGATGGGGCTGCCGACGGCGCTCCAGTTCGTGGTCTTCGGTCTGGTCATCATCGGGGGCATGCTGGTTTCGGGCGATCGGATCATCAAAGGCGTGGAGCAGTTGCTCCGCGAGCGGCGAGGTTCGAGACGTCCATCTGCGAGAAATGACACATCACACGACGCAACAGCTTGAGAAAGGGGACGCGTATCAAACGAGTCTCATCAATCAGAGGATAACGACCGAGCAAACAGCCATTGGAGGAGGAATATGAAGAGAAAGCACATGATCGGCGTCCTCGCCGTGCTGTCGCTGATCGTGACCGCATGTAGCGGTACCGCCGCGACCACGACCACGGCCGCTGCCACGACCACCACCGCCGCCGAGGCGACAACCACCACCGAGGCGACGGCGACGACTGCCGGTCGAGACCACCACAACGGCAAGCGCCGGGGCGCTATCCGAATTCGGAGAAAGCACCGATGCCGATCCGGCTCTGGTGGAGAAGGCCCTCGGGCCGGTGGAGCCGTCGGACGAGGCGAGTTGGAACATCATCCTGGCTTCGATCGCGCGGGCCAACCAGGATCTGGATCAGGCCACCATCGACAAGGCGATGGAGTGTTGGAGCAACCAGGAATGCGACACCGGAAGCGGTGGCGAGTTGGTCATGGGTTAGGCCGACGGCGGCGGAGACACGGTGAACGTCTGGCGCGGAGTGAGCCACATGGAGGCCATCCTCCAGGCGCTCACCTACCCCGAGATCGGGGCCATCGTCTCCACCGCGGCCAACTTCAACGCGGACCCTGCGGTCCACGCCAATGACATCAGGTTCCTCATCCAGAGAGGCGTCGACTTCATAGTCGGCTATCCCGACATGGGTGTGGCCATCGCTGATGCCATCCTCGAAGCCGACGCCGCTGGAATCCCGTACATCCCGTTCTCGGCCGGCTGGGTCGGCCTCCCCGATCAGGAGGGCGCCCTCGTTCCAGGTCAGGACTATCTGACCGTGGTCGGTGAGGATCTCTGCGCTCTCGGAGAGAGCTTCGCCGAAATCATCAACGAAGGGGTCGGCACCGGAACCGTCGGCATGCTCGGCGGGTCACCCGGCAACGCCCTGACCCTCGGCTGGCAACGCTGCGAGATCCCGGCCTATGCCGAGGGGATCGAGCTGGTCAACCCGCCGCCCGATGAGAACACCACGACCGGGGACACCTACTGGGTGAACAACTTCGCCCTCGATACGGTTCGAGCGTTGTTGACCACCAACCCGGAAATCGCCGGATGGAGCTATGAGTACTCCGACGGGCTCTATAGCGCCCTGCAGGCATACGACGAGCTCAACATCCCGGTTCAGAATCTCACGGTGGCCATACGCACCGACGAGCAGACCCTGTTCTGCGACTGGGCGGAACGCAACGAACCGACGTACAACATCTGGTACTCGGCCGGTGGCAACTTCCAGTCACGGATCGGTGTTACTGCGGCGATGCTGTCGCTCAAGGGAGCGGACATCCCGCCAGAGATCGTCGTCCCGCATGTGATGCGTCCGGTCACCGCGGCCGACTGCAACCCGGATCGGGTCAACCCGTTCGTGTCGGGAACCTCGCTGGTGCCGGACCCGGTGCTGGAGGTCATGTTTGCCGGCTGATGACTGACAAGAATCCGAGAGGAATATCCCCAGGAGACCTGGTCCTCGAACTGAAAGGCGTTTCGCGCCAGTTCGGGGCGGTCCGAGCGCTGACCGACGTCAGCTTCGACTGCCGCGCCGGTGAGGTTCACGCCTTGGTCGGCGAGAACGGCTCGGGCAAGTCGACTCTCCTGGGGATCGCGTCAGGGTTTGTTGACCCCGATCTGGGCACTATCCGGATCGGGGGCAAACCCCTGCGTACGCGACTCTCCGGCGCTCGCCCGGAAGCTGGGTCTTGCCATGGCCTACCAGGACACCTCGTTGATCCTGGCCCAGCCGGTCAAGAACAACCTCTACATGGCGGCGCCACCCGACCAGCGACCCCCCTTCTGGCGGCGGAAGAAGTGGGCGCGTCGGCTCTTGGCGGAGGTCGACCTCGACCTCGAACTCTTCCCCGACGCTCCGGCGGGCTTCCTCACCCTCGCCGATCGCCAGCTGTTCGAGGTGGCCAAGGCCCTGGTTTCCAATCCGAAGGTGCTGCTGCTCGACGAGCCCACGACGGCTTTGGGCCCCGACGAGGTGGATGCGCTTCATCGCGCGGTTGCCGCTTGCCGACGCCGCGGGATGGGTGTGGTCTACGTCAGCCACCGGCTTCCCGAAGTCCTGGAGATTGCCGACCGGATCACCGTGCTTCGGGACGGTCGCAATCGAGGCACTTTCGATGCGAAGTCGACAACCGAGTCCGAGCTCGTCGAACTCATTGTCGGGACGCCCGTTCGAGGCAGCGTTCCCGACGACGGTCGCCGGTTCCGGTCGAGGCACCGCGAGGTGCTGGTGATCAACGGTTTGCAGGGTCAATCGTTCGGTCCGGTGAGCTTCACTCTCCAGAGTGGCGAGGTTGTCGGGATCGCCGGGGCCGAAGGCAACGGTCAACCCCAGCTCTTCGACTACTCTCGCCGGCAGAACTCCGCCGCGGGCCGGTCGGGTCGTCTGCGACGGCAAAGAGCTCACCCTGATCTCAACCCACGAAGCGGTCCGGTCGGGGATCATGTTGTTGCCCGGTGATCGCAAGCACGAGGCTTTGATGCCGGTGCTCGGAGTCCGGGTCAACTCGACTGTGCAGTCGCTCCGGCGCTTCACCCGTTTCGGCTTCCTTCGAAAACGAGCCGAACGCCGCGCCGTGAAGGAACTGGTCGATCGTCTCGAGGTGCGCACGCCCTCGCTGGAACAGCCGGTCGAGTTCCTGTCCGGAGGCAATCAGCAAAAGGTCTCCGTCTCGCGAACGTTTCTCAGGAAACCTTCTGTCATCCTCGCCTACGAGCCGACCCAGGGTGTCGATGTCGGATCGAGGTTCGACATCTACGAAGCCCTTCGGTCCCGCACCGACGACGGCGCGGCGCTCCTCGTCAAGTCGAGCGACCCCATCGAGCTATCTGGGCTGTGCGACCGGGTGCTGGTGATGTCGCGGGGCACGATCATCGAGGAGATCCCCGGTGACGAGCTCGACGAGCGTCGCATCACCGAGGCGATCGTCCGCGGACCGGGCCTGTCGAAGGCCGGCCGCTCTCCCTACGGCGTGGCGATGCCCAAGGCAGCCTCGGCTTCGACTGGCGGGGGACCCTCCCCTTCCGCATGACGATCGTGACCTCCCCGCAGCAACCGGAAGGATTCTCGACGTCTGGCGAGGCAACTGGTCCGCAGGGTCTTCCGCAATGCCCGCGAGCCAGAAGTGGCGCAAGATCGTCAGGGTCCGGCTCTGGATGCCGGTGGCTCTTCAGATTCTGCTCCTGGGTCGGGTTGGTCTGGTACACCAACTCACGGTTTCCCGGATTCGTAAACGTGACCAACGTTCTCAGATCCTCCTCCTGGCGACCCCGCTCATGGTGGCCACCATGGCCCAGACCCACGCTCTTCTGGTCGGGTACATCGATCTCTCGGTGGGGGCGATGATCAGTCTTCGGTGTGGTCCTGGCTTCGTTCCTGATCGGCGCCGGGTCGACCACTTCCGCCATCCTGCTCGGCGCAGGTGCAATTCTCCTCTGCGGGGTCGGGGTCGGCCTGGTCAACGCCGGTCTGGTCCGCGGGGTGAAGATCCCATCGATCATCGCCACCCTGGCCACCCTCAGCATCCTCGACGGGATCTCTCTGACATTGCGGCCCACCGCCCAGGGGATCATCAGCGCCGAGCATGGTCTCCGTTCTCAAGACGAGTATCGGGTCCATTCCCGTGGCCTTCATGGCGGTGGTGCTGGCCGCGGCTCTGCTGGATGTATGGCTGCATGCCTCTGGATCGGGCCTGCAGTTGCGCGCGGTCGGGTTCGACGAGAGATCGGCGAAACGCGGCGGAATCAGAACCAACTGGGTTCGGGTCCGGGCGCTCTTGCTGTCGGGGGTGCTTGCCGCGGTCGCCTCGTTCTTCGTGATGGCGCGGTCCGCGATCGGCAATGCCCAGATCGGCTCGACCTTTACGCTGAACAGCATCACCGCCGCCGTCTTGGGCGGCGCCTCTCTGGCCGGGGGCCGGGCGACGTTCATCGGCGGGACGGTGGCGTCGCTGCTTCTCGCCCTGATCCTCACCGTATTGCCCTACCTCGGTCTCTCACCCGAGGACGGCCTCATGATCATCGGCGTGCTGGTCCTGCTCGGAATCATTCTCTTCCAGGTGGGAGACCTCAAGGAGCTGGTGAAGAGGAACTACCGACGCGCCCGCCGCTCGGTGATCGGGAGCCGCCTCCCAAAGCCGCCGTCCTTCCGGCCTTCTATCCGTCCGGCAACGACTTCGCAGTTGTGTCCACCGGACGGAAGCTGATCCAGGGAGGGACCGTTCTCAGCCTGGACCGGGACGTCGGCGAGTTCACCACCGGAGACGTCCTCATCGAGGGGGACAAGATCCTCACGGTCGGACCGGGCCTGGTGAACGGGGATGCCGAGTTGATCGACGCCTCGGGGATGATCGTCATGCCCGGCTTCGTCGACACCCATCGTCACATCTGGGAGGGGATCCTTCGCAACATCGGGACCGACGTCCCGCTGGAGGGCAGGACCAGCTACATCTCCTTCGTCCTCCACAAGCTGGCGCCGGCCTTCCGACCCGAGGACGCCTATGCCGGAAATCTGGTGAGCGCCCTCGGTGCCATCAACGCCGGGATCACCACCCTCCTCGACTGGTCACACATCCAAAGCCTCCCCGGCCCACACCGATGCCGTGATCCAGGCCCTCAACGACTCCGGTCTGCGGGGGATTTTCGCCTACGGGTTCCCATGGTGGGGCAAGTGGGAGGAGCGGCAGCCGAGCTGGTTCGTCCGCGCCGCCTCGGAGCACTTCTCGAGCAAGGACCAGATGCTGACGCTGGCTCTGGCCGCCCCCGGGCCGGAGTTCACGGACTTCGAGGTCGCCCGCGACCACTGGAAGCTGGCCCGGGAGACCGGGGCGCGGATCACCGCCCACGTCGGCGTCGGGACCTACGGTCAGGAGCGGAAGGTGCAGGAGATGGGTGAGGCCGGGCTGCTCGGCCCCGACACGACCTACATCCACTGCACCACCCTCAACGACACCGAGATCCAGATGATCGTCGACACCGGCGGCACCGTCTCACTGGCCTCCCCGGTCGAGATGATGATGGGTCACGGGATGCCCCCGATCCAGAAGTTCCTCGACCGGGGTCTCGCTCCCAGCCTCAGCATCGATGTCGAGACCAACGTGCCGAGCGACATGTTCAACCAGATGCGATCCGTGTTGGGCCTGCAGCGGGCGCTGGCCGCGGCCGAGGGCAAAGCGGCGGTCTCGACCCGCGATGTCCTGGCCTGGGCGACGGTCGAGGGGGCCCGGGCCAACGGCCTCGAATCGAAGGTGGGCACTCTGACCCCGGGCAAGCAGGCGGACCTCATCATGCTTCGCACCGACCGGATCAACGTGACCCCTCTCAACGATCCGGCGACCGCGGTTGTGGCCGGCATGGACACCGGGAACGTCGACACGGTGTTCATCGCCGGTCGGGCGATGAAGCGAGGCGGCCAGCTTCTGCACGTCGATTGGAACGCCGTCATGAAAGCGGTCAGCGAGTCACGTGACTCTTTGATCGCCAGGTCCGGCTTCAAGCTCCCGCAGATCTAGGACTCGGAACTCACCCGGCCTGCCCGACGGCGTCGGTCTCCAACCTCCAAAGGCGACCCCTCTGATTTCCAGCGCGGAACCCGACGCCGAAGTCGGTCACCCAGAGATCGGTCCCGACGAAACAGCAGTTGGTCGCAATGGCCTGGTCGTCGAGAAACAGATGGTCGAGGATTTGCCCGGTGGGATCGACGATGGTGATGCCATGTGAGGCAGAGGTGGTGATGAAGAGACGCCCGTCGGCGGCGACGGTGAGGCCGTCCGGAACATGGCCCTCGGGAAGCGTGCAGAGCAGAACTCGCCTGCGTTCCTCGAGCACACAGACAGCCCGCGAATAAGACTCGACCCAAATCAGCCGATGATCCGGTGTGAACGCCAAGCCATTCGTGTACGACGGTGGAAGCTCGATCAGGATCTCGCCCCCATCCTCGCCTACTGCGAACAACCGGTTGGTGGCCCGACGGTCGTTGGGATCGTACGGCTCCGAGGGATCGGTAAAATAGAGACGGCCATCCGGGCCGAACACAAGATCGTTCGGAGCTTGCAAAGCGATGCCGGCGACCTCGGTCGTCACGGTCGTGACCTCCCCCGCCAGTGAGATCCGTTGGATCGATGGCGTGGCGGGTACCGCGGCCCTCCAATCGTCGACGACCCCACCGTTCTGAGCCGCGTAGAGGAAGCCGTCGGGACCATACGTCACCGCATTGGGTGCGCCCGGACCGACAGAGATCGTCGCGACATCGATCCCATCGAAAGCCGACACCATGCCCAGCACCTGCTGGACGAAAGCGATGCGACCATCGGGAAGGCCGACGGGACCCTCGGGAACCTCCAGACCCGTCGCCATGATTTCATGCTTCATGGGGTCTGGTCTCGATGCCTGGTGACGGCGCCGCCGGGGGCGTCACGTCGAGAAAGGGCTCGACGGCCGCTCCTGGCGCTCGCCGTCCAGGAACAGGTCGACCTTCTCGTTGTAGAAGCACAGGAGCCCCGCGATCTTCGAAGCTTCCGGGACCGGGAAGGGATAGCTCCACGCGAAATTCGAGTAGCGGGTTTTCCCGTTATCAAAATCCCAGTAGCGGGCGTTCCCTTTGTAGGGGCATTGGGTGGTCGTGTCTGTCGGGATGAGCAAATCCATCCGAACGTCGGACGGGTCGAGGTAATAACGGGGCGGCAATCCGGTCTCGAAGAGCAGCACGGGTGCAGCGGACTCGGCCGCAGTCTCGCCATCGACTTCGATCCGGACATGACGGCGGGACCGCAGGACATCGACCCGGTGGTGGGGATCGCGGGGATGGGCAAAGATCTCCTCCGCTTCCTCGAACCACCCGTCCATCTTCTTCCAGTGGAAGGCGACCAGGTTGCGCAACTCCTCGCTGGGAGCGCCTACGAACCGACGGGCGCCGGCCACCACTTCCTTGTCACCGCCGTGGACGTTGTACGTGATGATTCCCTCGGCGTGGTCGGTTTCGGTCAGAGCTCCCCGTTTCACGTCGGGCAACGGGATGTAATAGAAGGGGAAGTAGGGGAGCTCCCAGACCAGCACGGGAGAGCGAGTCTCGGCGATGAACTCACCGCCCAACATGACTCGCACTTGTTTGGGTGAGGGCTCGAACCTCGTCGGGAAGTCTTTCACCAATGACCTTTCCGGAGTTGCTTCGACGGCATTGTGGTGGACCCGCCGCAGTCTCGCGAAATCTCGACTGACGATCGATTTTCGCGCTGGAGATGACGAGCATTAGGTTGGCGGAGGTTCGTCGATCACTTCCCCCGGCGAACACCTTCCCCACTGGTTTCCTCGTTTCTCCGCGCATACAGAAAGGTCGCGAAAACTGACCTAAGAAGATCCTTGACCAGTGACACCCTTGTAATTACAGTCGTGTATTCGCCCCAATAGGTTGTGGCCCGGGGGTAGGGAACCACAATATGTTGTGGTCGTTGGTGGTCCATTGATGGAATTTGTGGTCTATCAATGACATTGACCTATTGGTAGCGGTGCACGTTGACTTGATCGGTTGGGCCTCTTATCCGCTCACTAGAAGCAGAGGGGACCCCGGATTCTCTGGAGGGAGAAACAGATGACAAGTGGCCTCACGTCCAAAGGCTTGCGGATTCCTCGCCGGTACACCACCGAAGGTGCAGATCCTTACTCGACCATCGAATGGGCTCGCCGCGATTCGCGCATTACCAACCCCGACGGGTCGGTGGTATTTGAGGTTCTCGACGCCGAAGTACCGGTGTCGTGGTCGCAGGTCGCCACTGACATCGTCGTCTCCAAGTACTTCCGCAAGGCCGGCGTACCCCAGATCGGCGCCGACGGAGAGCCCGTCGTCGACGACGAGGGCAACGCGGTGCTCGGTTCCGAAACTTCGGGCCGCCAGGTGTTCGATCGGCTGGCCTCGACGTGGCGCTGGTGGGGCGAGAAGCACGGCTACTTCGCCACCCCGGAGGATGCACAGGCCTACGAAGATGAGATGAAGTACATGCTGGCGAATCAAATCGCCTCGCCCAACTCTCCGCAGTGGTTCAACACCGGCCTCGCCCACGCCTATGGCATCACCGGCACCGCTCAAGGTTTTTGGTACGTAGATCCCGAGACCGGCGAGATGACCGAGTCCCCCGACTCCTACACCCACCCCGCCCCTCACGCCTGTTTTATCAACGGGGTCAATGACGACCTCGTCAATCCCGGCGGAATCATGGATCTCTGGGTCCGAGAGGCCCGACTCTTCAAGATGGGTTCCGGCACCGGATCCAACTTCTCTCAGATCAGGGCCGAAAACGAGACCCTCTCCGGGGGCGGCAAATCCTCGGGAGTGATGGGCTTCCTTCGCATAGGCGATCGCGCCGCCGGCGCCATCAAGAGTGGAGGCACCACCCGGCGCGCGGCCAAGATGGTCATCCTCGATCTCGACCATCCTGACATCGAAGAATTCATCGACTGGAAGATGAAGGAGGAGGAGAAGGCTCGCATCCTCATCAACCACGGTGGCTACGGCGCCGACTTCAACGGTGAGGCCTACGCAACCGTGTCAGGCCAGAACTCCAACAACTCCGTTCGAGTTCCCAACGAATTCATCGAAGCAGTCCGCAACGACGACGATTGGCAGTTGCGGGAGCGCACCACGGGCAAGGTTCGCAAGACGCTCAAAGCTCGTGATCTCTGGCGCAAGGTGGCAGAGGCCGCCTGGGCCTGCGCCGATCCCGGTGTCCAGTTCGACACCATCATCAACGAGTGGCACACCTCCCCGGCCGGCGGAAAGATCCGGGCTACCAACCCCTGCGCCGAATATGTCTTCCTCGACAACACGGCCTGCAACCTGGCCTCGATCAACCTCGTCAAGTTCTTCGACGACGACTCCAATGTCTTCGACACCGAGGGCTACGAGCACGCAATTCGCCTCTGGACGATCACCCTCGAGATCTCGGTGGCAATGGCCCACTTCCCTTCGAGGGAGATTGCCCAGGGCTCTTACGACTACCGCACGCTGGGTCTGGGCTACGCCAACCTCGGAACGCTCCTGATGAGGATGGGTCTGCCCTACGACTCCGATGCCGGCCGGGCGGTGTCAGGTGCCATCACCGCCATCCTCACCGGCTACGCGTATGCCACCTCAGCCGAGCTGGCAGCCGCGGTTGGAGCCTTCCCACGATTCGACGACAACCGCGAGGCCATGCTGCGGGTCATCCGCAACCACCGGCGGGCTTCCTACAACACCCATCAGAATGACTACGAAGGGCTTTCCCACTTCGTGATGGGGATCTACCCCGACTTCACTCCCTCCAACCTTCTCACCGCGGCCCGGCAGTCGTGGGATCTCGCTCTTGACATGGGCGAACGGCACGGTTTCCGCAATGCCCAGGTCACCGTCATTGCTCCCACCGGGACCATTGGTTTGCAGATGGATTGCGATACCACCGGGGTCGAGCCCGACTTCTCGCTGGTCAAGTTCAAGAAGCTGGCGGGTGGCGGTTACTTCAAGATCGTCAATCAGTCGGTGACGCCGGCTCTCGAGAACCTCGGCTACACCGATCAGCAGATAGAGGACATCATCCGCTTCATCGTCGGGACCAGTTCTCTGGTCGGTGCTCCCCACATCAACCGGGAGTCGTTGATGGAGAAGGGATTCACCGACGACGACATGAGCAGGATCGAAGCGACGCTGCCCGCGGTGTTCGAGCTCAGGCACGCCTTCAACCCGTTCGTGCTCGGCGAAGCCACGATGCAGCGCCTCGGATTCGAGGCTGATGAATACGCCACCTTCGAGTTCGACTTGCTCCGGGCCCTCGGTTACACCGGCCACGAGATCTGGGAAGCCACCGAGTGGGTGTGCGGTCAGCAGACCATCGAGGGCGCTCCTCATCTCAAGGACGAGCACCTGGCGGTTTTCGACACCGCCAACCGCAATGGCCGCAACGGCCAGCGATTGATCCATCACACCGGCCACATCCGGATGATGGCCGCCACCCAACCGTTCCTGAGTGGTGCCGCCAGCAAGACGATCAACATGCCCAATGAGGCGACCATCGAGGACATCGAGGAGAGCTACATGCTCTCGTTCGATCTCGGGGTCAAGTGCATGGCCCTCTATCGGGACGGCTCCAAGGCCAGCCAGCCTTTGTCGTCCTCTTCAGATGACGGCCAATCCGAGGAGGAATCCGAAGCGGTCAGCAATGCTCTCGAGATCGAGAAGCAGTTCCTGTGGGGCAAGATCCCGGCAGGGATGTCGCCCACCCAGGCTTATGCCCAGGGCATGCATCCGCCCCGCTTCATGCTTCCCGGCCGTCGCGGCGGTTACACCCAGGAAGCCCGCATCGGCGGACACAAGGTCTACCTCCGTACCGGCGAGTACGAAGACGGCACCCTCGGCGAGGTCTTCATCGACCTGGCCAAGGAAGGCGCCACCCTCCGCGGCATCCTCTCTTGCTTTGCGATCGCCATCAGCAAGGGTCTCCAATTCGGAGTGCCGCTCGAGGAGTTCGTCGATACCTTCACCTTCCAGACCTTTGAGCCCCGCGGCCTGGTTGAAGGCCATCCCAATATCAAGATGGCGAACTCGATCGTCGACTATGTCTTCCGAGCACTGGCTGTTGAGTACCTCAAGCGAGACGACCTCGCCCAGGTACCGCCGAGCCGTGAGGGCGACCTCCCCGAGCCGGCGAGTGGCCTGGCTGTCGAGGCCGGCGTCCAACTTGATCTGACCGACGCCGTTGCCGAGCACGATGTGGTGGCGGTGGCGTCGGCGGTGAAGTTCCTCGATTCGAAGCCGAGAGTCCCCGCCGCCCGGCCGTCCCACGCCAGAGCGATTTCGGCAGCGAAGTCCAAGGACGCCGGAACGATGGCGATGCAAACAGCCCTGGGCGAGATGATGGGTGATGCCCCGTTGTGCGATACCTGCGGCCACATCACCATCCGCAACGGTGCGTGCTACAAGTGCCTCAACTGCGGCAACTCACTGGGGTGCAGCTGAAGAGATGGGTAACTGCAGACCCACATAGGGGCGATTGACTACGCCGGCCGCCACTTCGCGACGACTGTGCGCCATAGCGCTGCCTTCTGGTCAGCTGCTGTATCAAACCCGGATGAGCTCAGCAATTCGATCATCGTCCCGGGGGGATGGATAAAGGCGCGGAACTGACGTTTGCGGAGCCGGTGGAATGCGTTCTCGATCACCGCGATAATCTGGAACCAAGGCCATGGGCGAGGGAAGGTGACGACTACGAAGCGGTCCGCCCGGGAGGTCGCCGCCGTCAGCATCGCCCTCCAGTCCGGGTAGCAGCAGACCACCCGGTGGAGGATCACGGCATCGGCTTTCGGAAGGCCGGCCGCTTCTTGGACGAAGTCGCCGTTGAGCCTGGTCACTCGGTCGGTCAGGCCCCGCTCGGCGAGGAGAGCTCTGGCTTCTGTCTCCCAGGTGGTGGAGAGTTCGATGTTGATGGCGTCGCGGCGGCGCCACTTTCGAGCAGCGCAACCTGGATCTCGCCGACTCCGCCACCGACCTCGAGCACTGTCATGCCCTTCGGTCCGAGCTCGGTCAATAGATCGACGACGGTCGCGGCCGAGCCGCGGAAACCTCGTCGGCGGAATTGTTCGGCCTGTGCGGTGGCGGATCGAGAAGTGAAGACCTCTTCGTAGTCACCGTTGTTGCAACAGTTCGAAATCTCCAGTCCCTTCTCATCTATCCAGGTACCCCAGCCGGCTCAGTTTGGTACGCCATTCTCGGCGCCGCCGCCTCGGCGATCGCTTGTGTTGCCTCGAAGATCGAGTTCGTTGATTCCCATCGGCGGCAATTGGCCAACCGAGGCGGGTTGGTAAATTGGGGTCATGGCAACTCTCAAGACCACCGTCAATGACGCCAATGTCGAGGACTTCATCAATGCGGTTGAGGATGAAACCAAAAGGCAGGACAGTCTCAAGCTGCTGAAGCTCTTCTCGAAGGTGACCGGCGAGAAGCCCAAGATGTGGGGCTCGAGCATCATCGGCTTCGGTTCGTATCACTACAAGTCCGAGAGAAGTCGGCAACAAGGCGATTGGATGCTGACCGGGTTTTCACCGAGGAAGCAGAACTTGACCCTTTACGTCATGTCCGGCCTCGATCATTACCAGGACCTTCTCAAGGAACTCGGCAAACACAAGACCGGTGTCGGGTGCCTCTATATCAACAAGCTGGCAGACGTCGACTTGGCTGTCCTGGAGAAGCTCATCAAGAAGTCTTTCGCCGACATGAAGGCAGAACACAGTTAGCGCATCTCCGCCTGTCCTGATCTCGTCGTGAAGGACAGCAACGTGCGCCGGTTTTCCCGGTGGCATCGCTACCTCTACCGGCTGACCCGTGGTCGCATCGGTCGCCGGTTGGTCGACAACGACATGCTCATCCTGACCACTGTTGGCCGACGGTCAGGGCGCCGGCATGCGGTCCCGTTGCTCTACCTCCGCGATGGCTCGAGTCTGGTGGTGATTGCTTCCTATGGAGGCCGTCCCAACTACCCCGATTGGTATCTCAACCTCGCGGCTCATCCCCAGGCCCAGGTTCAGATCGACGGACGTCGGCAAACGGTGACCGCCCGCGTGGCGTCATCGGAGGAGAGGTCGCTCTGGTGGCCGCGGATCGTCGAGGCCTACGAGGGTTACAGCCAATACCAATCGCGTACCGATCGCATCATCCCGGTCGTGTTCCTCGATCCGGTTCAGGGTGGGAGGCCGCTGGTGGTGTAGGTGTGGCCGAGTTGGCTGGTCCATTGGTGGTCGCCGTTGGGGAGGGGTTGGTGGGTCCAGTTGGAGTGGTGTCGGGTTTGGTGGTGGTGGCGGCAGAGGGGTGCGAGGTTGTCGGTGGTGGTGGGTCCGCCGTGGGCCCAGGGTTGGCGGTGGTCGAGGTCGCATTCGGCGGCGGGGATGCGACAGCCGGGGAAGACGCAGTGGGGGTGGCGAGCTTCGATGTGGCGGCGTTGGAGGTGGGTGGGCCGTCTTCGGGTTACACCGTTGTCGACGGTCATACCGCTGTCACTATCGGTCAAGGTCCAGCGCCATTCGGCTCCGGGTTGGTTTTCTGCGACTTGGCGGGCGATGTCGGCGATGACCGGCCCATAACCGGCTAACTCTCCCGGATCGTCGGTCAGCCGGGTCAGGGTGGTGAGGTCGACGTGGATGTCGACCGTTCCCCGCCGACCTGCCATGGGTTGGTGTTTCCGTTGAGCAGGTCTAAGAAGATGTCGGCGCGGAGCTGGTCGATGGTTCTGGTCTCGTCCCCGGTTTTGAGGTCTTGGGCCAGGTCGGCGATCCGGCGCATCGCCGCTTGGACCCGGTCGGGGGGCAGGTCCAACCCGAACAGGTGGGCGGTCCCATCCACCGACGGTTCCATCACGACCCGCCGCCCTTCCACCGCTTCTCCGTATCGGGTGGCGGCGTCGTCGGGATCGGCCTGGACACAAACCCGGCGGATCAGAGCTCGAGCTGTCCGGTGGTGAGACGGGCCGCCGCTTCGAGGATCCGAGCCACCACTTCCCGGGCGGTCACCTCTGACAGGTGGGCGGTGCCGTGGACGATGACCCGGGCCCGACGGAGATCGATCTTCCCGGCTGCCAACGCTTCCCACACCTTCGGGGAGCCGCTCCTTCAAATCGACAGCCAGCGCCAAATCGGCATCGGCGGCGCGGCGGGTCAGGCGCAACGCCGCCCCGATCTCGGCCGCCGCCGAGTCATGAGCAATCTCGGGATCGGCCTCCAACTCGGACATCAGCTCGGAGACCGAAGCCATGTCTGCCAACACTTGCGCCTGGAAGAACGAAGCCAACCGTTGATGCGCCTGCAACATCCTGATCCGGTTGTAACCAGACATAGACTCAACCGACATGCTGGAGAGAAAAGCGGCCAAAGCCGGGGTCGGTTCCATCCCCTCCAACCCCTTCGGCAACCACCCCACCCGACTCGAACATACGTTCGTATCATACAAGCCTGCCCCCGACAGAAAACACCCCCCTGATCGCAAGGAATAGGCTGCCCGACATGGCCGACAAGCTGCGAGTGATCCTCGAGATCGGCAAGAAAGAGCGCCGCATCGTGGCGGGCGCCATGGACTGGCCCGGGCTCGATCGTTGGGGTAAGACCGACGATGTCGCGATCGAGAAACTCACGTCCTACCTGCCGCGCTACGCCGGGGTGGCAGAGCTCGCCGGCCAGGCGAAGAAGTTCGCAAAACATCGCGACGTCGAGATCGTGGAGCGCGTCACCGGTTCCGGATCGGCCGACTACTGGGGCATCGCCCACGTCCCCTCGGAGATCGAACGGCAAGTGCTGTCGAAATCGGAGTTGGAGCGACGACTCGCCCTGCTCCAGGCCTGCTGGGACTACTTCGACTCGACCGCGGAGAACGTCTCGGCCGAGCTTCGCCCCGGACCACGCGGAGGTGGTTGGACCCGCGAGGAGATCATTCGCCATGTCCATCTCAACGAACCCGAGCAGTTCACTCGCAAGGTCGAGGTGCGCACCACTCGCGAAACCATGCTCAGCGCCGACGGCCGTGCCGCCCATCGGGAGGCGACCCTCGACGCCATCCGGGCCTACAACACCGAGGGCAAGACCGCCCGCACCTGGCCGATCCAATTTCTGATCAGGCGCATCGCCCACCACGCCATGGACCACGCCTGGGAGATGGAGGACCGGGACCTCACCGCCTGAGCCGAAAACCTATCGGTACATCCCGGTGTTCTCGGAGATCCGGGCCTTGACGATGTTCTTGACTACGTCCGGGGGAATCATCTTGTCGGGTTCAAAGCGGATCGATCCTTTGCCCGTCTTGAATTCCTTCACCTTGTCCTTGAAGGCATTGAAAACGTTCGTGCTCATCACGTAGAAGGTGCAACCGGTCTCGGTGGCGCCAAAGGCGACGAGCGGGCGATCCTGATATCTGAATGTGGGCACCTTGTAGCTGATGGCCTCGGTGGCGTCGGGTACGACCTCCCGGATCGTTTGACGAAGAGACTCGAGAGCGGTTCGAGACGGCTCGGGCACCGCCGCCAGATACTCCTCTACGTCAGCTGACATTTTCGTCCTCCAGGATTGCCCATCTCATGGCACCTTAGGTTGGTAGAGCTGCCAGCTCCCCGGCACTCCCTTGAGATCGAACGAGCCGAACGGGATGAACTCGATCCCCGATCCGACCACGAGATCCTTGACGGTTGCGGAGACGAGGATGCCCCCGGTCTCGGCCTGATTCATCACCCGTGAGGCGATATGAACTCCGACCCCGCCGATGTCGCCACTCCGCAGCTCCACCTCGCCGGTGTGAATTCCGGCTCGCAACGCGAGGCCGATCGCCGACACCTGCTCAACGATGCCCATGGCGCAGGCCACCGCTCGAGCCGGTCCATCGAAAGTGGCGACGCATCCATCGCCGGTCATCTTGATCTCGCGACCTCGAAACCTCTCAAGCTGTGATCGCACGATCCGGTTGTGCTCTTCCAGAAGGTCGAGCCACCGCACATCGCCCAGCGACGACGCCAGAGCGGTCGAGCCCACGATGTCGGTGAAGAGAACCGTCGCCAGAACCCGATCGGCCCGCGACGACTTCCTGCGACCGGTGAGGAACTCTTCCACCTGATCGAGAGTCGGCCCGAAATCGCCTGCATGGAAAGGAAGAGTGTCGGCACCTTCCACCACTCGCAGCTCGGCACCCTGGATCCTTTCAGCGATGTACTCGCCGTAGGCAAGGCGGTGGTACTTAGCGTCACGTCGGGCGACGACCAGCGTCGGGACGGTGATGAGGGGCAGGGCAGCCCTGACGTCGACCTTGGCGAACCAATCGAAGGTCGTCTTGACCAGCCCGAGCGGAACCGACATCCGCTGATATCTGGTCCACCAGGTCCGAAAGCGCATGTCATTGGCGACGCTGGGGGCGGTGAGCTCGAGCATGTCGCTCGTGGTGCCGTGCTGGGCGACGTACTGCTTGGACAAAGCATCGGCTGCTTCGGGCGGTGCTCCAATCGGATAGTCGGCGTCTCGAAGCAGATAGGGCACCGCGTTGACCAGCACCAGGGCGCTGACCTGCTCGGGGTCGGTGGCGGCGAGCATCATCGCCGACAGACCGCCCTCGGTGTCCCCGTAGACGACGGCTTGCTTTGATCCGGCCGCCGCCAGGACTGCCCGCACGTCGTCGACGTTTTCCTCGATAGTCATCCACATTTTCCCGCTCGGTACGGGGTCCGAAATGCCCGACCCTCGCATGTCGTAGCGGATGATCCGGCCCATCGTCCCCAGCCGGTCGAAGAAGCGGACTGCCGAAGGTTCGTCCCAGATGGCGTCGGAGTTACTGAGGGCTCCTGTCAGGAACATGATGTCGCGGTCGCCGTCGCCGATGACCTGATAACCCAGGTAGCCGGTTTCGGTCTCGGCGTACCGGGTTTGAGGACGGCCACCGGGCCCGACAACCATGAGGTCAGGTTACTTTCGAGCCCTGCGACTGGACTTGTCGGCCGTCTCCATCATCTCGGCCACCTTGCGGACGGTGTTGCAGTTGCGGATCGTCATTCCTCGGTAGAGGTCAGTGCCGATGATCTTGAACAACCTGCTCTTGCGCACGTTGGACCGATCGATTCGCCAGATGACGGCGCCGGGGACATAGATCACATCCTCGATCTCCGGTTTGATGGTGAGCTCCTCGAGGATGCCCTTGCGGTCGAATCCTTCCCACAAGAACATCACGTCGCATCTCATGGTGCTGTCGTTGGTCCAGTTTTTCGGGATGGCTTTCGTCACTCTCTTGATGCCCGGAAAGTCGCGGATGAGAACTTTGATCTCGAAACCGAGGTCGGATGCGATCGCCTCTTCGAGGACCGATGCGATCTTGGGAGCCTTGCGACGGTTGTCGGTGAAGACGACGTTGCCCGAATTGATGTAGGTGGCGACGTCGCTCATCCCGGCCTCCTCGAAGGTCGCCTTGAGCTTGCGCATCTCGACCTTGTTCTTGCCGCCCACGTTGATGCCGCGCAGCAGCGCCACATAGACCATTGCTCTTCCCCGATCGCGAACAGAGATACAACCATATGGATCTCACGGCCAAGTACCCGGCTGTACTGTTCCGGCGGTGTTGGGGTGGGCTGTCAATGAGGAGAGAGCGACATGATTCTTGACTATTTCGGCGACCTCAACTGGCTCGCGATCCTGGTGGCTGCAATCGCATGGTTTGCGTTTAGTGCGGTCTGGTATTCGGTCCCGCCGTTGAGCAATGCCTGGCAGAACGCCACCAAAGTGACTCCCGGGGAGGGCCCGCCGCTGGTCAGCCTTCTCATCCCTACCTTCATCGGCTACTTCGTCACCACGATTGTTATCGGTTTGCTGGTACGGGCCACCGGGGCGACCGAATTCGCCGACGGTCTGGTGCTGGGAATCCTGCTGGGAATCGGCTTCGGGGTGGTGGGGGGACTCGTCAGCCAGATCTATGAGCAAAAGGGCAGTTTCTACTGGTTGATAAACGGGGTCAACGCGATCATCGCTTATTCGATCGTGGCTGTGATTCTCACGCTCTGGGTCTGATCGGGAAGCACCCCTTGCCAGATGAAGAGGCCGAACTCGATGCGCTCTATGCGGCACCACTCGACCAGTTCGTCAAGGTCCGCAATGAAATCGCCGCCGGGCTTCGCAAAGGCGGAGACGAGGTAGCCGCCGCACGCGTGGCTGCCCTCAAGAAGCCGTCGGTCTCGGCCTGGACTATCAATCAACTGGCCCGCAGCGGCTCCATCGACCTGCAACGTTTGATCAAGGCCGGGGAGGCGCTCGAGCAGGCCCAAAGCCGTGCGATCTCGGGGAAGGACTCGAGCGGATTTGAGGCTGCCCGCCGCGATGAGGCTGCGGCGATATCGCTGCTGCGTACTGCCGCCAAGGAGGTGTTGCCGTCAGCCTCGGCGCCGATCCTCGACCGCGTGGTCAGCAGCCTGAGGGCCGGCGCGGCCACACCGGAGGGAAGAGCCCTGATTCGGCAAGGTCGGCTGACCGACGACCTCGAGCCGCCCGGTTTTGGTGCCTTCTCCGGGGTCGCTGTGCCGACCGCTCCGACGGGGCCATCTGCTCGGAAAACCGGGGCCCGCAAGAAACAAGACAAGGTCGAGTCTCTTCGAAAGCGCCTGCAAGAGGCGGAGGCCAACGCCACGGCCCGGGAAGTCGAAGCGGTAGATCTGGAACGGGAAACTCGCGAGGCTGAGAAGCTGGCCGGGCAGGCTCGGCGTTCCTCCGAGGCTGCGCGGAAGAAGGCCGACGTTGCCGCGGCGCAAGTTCTAAGTATCAGGGAAGAGCTGAGCGAACTCGGAAAAGAACGCTAGACCGCGCTCACCTGGTCAGCCTTGGCGTCGTAAGTGGTGTTGCATGCCCACCTCATATGCCTGGGCCAGCCAGCCGATGAACTCGGCGTCCACCTCATCGGGTGAGCGAAGGCGGAAAGCGTGCAGGACGTTGCGCTCCGAGAACGTCTCGATCCGGGAAAAGCGCGGATTGTCGATGCGGTGGGCCAGCACCAGATGTCCGTTGAGCCAGTCACGTCGCGGCATCAACGCGGCGAAGCTCATTCGGGCGTGTAATGCGATCCGGGTCTTTTCGGGAAGGACGGTCACCTCACCGAAGCCGGTCACGGCAGCGAGGACAGCATCGAAGGTGGCGCGAACCATCGGGGACTTACCGCGGAAATGATCATCCAGGTTTGTGAGCGGTCGACATGTGTGGGTCTGATCGCGGTTGGCGAACGTCCGGCCACAGCGGGGACATTCCCAAAGGGGGCGCACGGCCCCAACGTCGTCGGAACCCATCCGATCCATTTTGGTTCGGAGCGGTCCATTGTCCCGGCTTGACGTCCTGACTTACCGCTGATAACTTGTCGGCGATAAGTGATGACGTTAAGTGAACGGCGCTAACTCGGCGCCCCAGAGGGAGAAGACCGTGCAGAGGGTGGCGAAATTCGTAGTCAGGCGACGGGTGCTGGTGCTGGTTCTGGCCGTGTTGGGGATGATCGTCGCCGGTGCGGTGGGGGGAGGGGTTGCCTCCAAACTGTCCAACGGTGGCTTTGACGATCCCCAGGCAGAATCGGTCGTAGCCGCCGGGGTACTGGCCGAGGAGTTTGGGGTCGCTCCGGCCGACATCGTCATCGTCGCTACCGCCCCTGGTTCGGTCGATGCCGACACTGCCAAAGCTGCCGGGATCGCCCTGGGTGAGGCGCTGGCCGCCGAAGAGCATGTGACCTCTGTCAACTCGTACTGGACCCTCGGGTCGCCGGCCCCGCTTCGGAGCGTCGATGGCACCCGCGCCCTGGTATTCGCCACCGTCGCAGGCACCCAATCGGAACTGCTCCAGTACTCGGGTGAACTGGCGGACCAATACCGCGGGGAGTTTCAAGGTCTCGAGATAGCGGTCGGCGGCGAAGGCCCGCTCTTCGCCGAGGTGAATGAGACCGTCGAGGCCGACCTTGTGACGGCCGAGTCGATCGCCTTTCCCATCACGCTGGTGTTGCTCATCCTCGTTTTCGGGTCGGTGGTGTCGGCCCTTCTCCCCCTCGGGGTCGGGATCTTCGCCATCGTGGGCACTTTCCTGATCCTCGATCTCTTGGCCCGTGTGACCGAGGTCTCGATCTTCTCACTCAACCTCACGACTGCCCTTGGGCTGGGTCTCGCCATCGATTACGCCCTCTTCGTCGTGTCCCGATTCCGTGAGGAACTTGCCGCCGGGCACGACACCGGGGACGCCGTCCAGCGCACCGTGCTCAGCGCGGGCCGCACGGTCTTGTTCAGTGCCGGGACAGTGATGGTTTCCCTGGCGGCGATGCTGGTGTTCCCTCTGGCGTTCCTGCGGTCGTTTGGATACGCCGGGATCGCCGTGGTTGCTCTCGCCGCGCTCGGAGCCGTGGTGGTGCTGCCCGCTTTGTTGGCGGTGCTGGGACCACGAGTCGAAAAGCTCCGAGTCCGCAAGCTGCGCTCCAACACGTCCACCGGTGCCTGGCATCGCATCGCCCTGACAGTGATGCGGCGGCCCATCCCGATCGCAACCGTCGCTATCGCGCTGTTGGTCTTCCTCGGCCTGCCTTTCCTGGGAGTCCAGTTCGGCCAGGCCGACGATCGGGTGCTTCCCCCAGGATCGGAAGCCCGGGTCGTCGGCGACCTGCTGCGCTCGGAGTTCTCCGGATTCGATTCGAGCCCTATCGACGTCGTCGCTCTGGGCCTGGCCGATCCCGCTCAGGTCGACGGGTTCGCCGCGGAGCTCTCAACCCTCGAAGGGGTCGCCCGGGTCGATGCGCTCACCGGTACCTACGTCGGTGGGGCAGCCGTGGTGGCGCCGGGACCGGCCAGCCTCCGGTTTGCCGCTCCAGCCGGGACCTATCTTCAGGTGATTCCGGCCGTCGATCCCGGGTCCACCGAGGCGGAGTCGATCGTCGAAGAGATCCGTCAAATGGAGGCGCCGGTTGCGGTGGCGGTCACCGGGCCGACCGCCTCACTGGTCGACTCCAAGGAAGCCATTTTCTCGGACTTGCCGCTGGCCGTGGCCATCATCGGCGTGGTCACCTTCGTCGTGTTGTTCCTCATGTTCGGCTCGATCCTGGTGCCCGCCAAGGCCGTAGTCCTCAACCTGCTCTCGTTATCGGCCACCTTCGGCTCGATGGTGTGGATCTTCCAGGAAGGTCACCTGTCGAATCTGTTGGGTTTCACGGCAACCGGGCACCTCGACCTGACCATGCCAATCCTGATGTTCGCCATCGCGTTCGGCCTCTCGATGGACT
Organism: uncultured Acidimicrobiia bacterium; assembly: GCA_963790345.1. Lineage (GTDB taxonomy): Bacteria > Actinomycetota > Acidimicrobiia > Spongiisociales > ZC4RG35 > DATEEG01. The sequence goes on from CAWBOD010000001.1 coordinate 117,567, forward strand.
ACGAGGTGTTCCTGCTCTCACGGATCAAGGAGGAGTACGACCGCACCGGCGACAATGTCGCCTCCGTTGCCGCCGGGCTGGAACGGACCGGGCGGGTTGTCACCTCGGCTGCGGTTCTGATCGCAGTGGTGATGATCGCTTTCGCCGTATCAGGGGTCACCTTCATGAAGATGTTCGGCATCGGGATGACTCTCGCCGTGCTGGTCGACGCTTTCGTTGTCAGGGCGACGCTGGTTCCCGCCTTCATGAGGCTGGCCGGTCGGGCCAACTGGTGGGCGCCCCGGTTCTTGCGGAGGATCCACGATCGCTTCGGGTTCAGCGAAGGCGGATCACCTAGCCTGCCCAAGGTGAGCGAGACGGTTTGACGACAGACACCGCCAAGCACGGAACATCGGGATCTCGCCCTCGCCTGCGCAAAGGCGAGGGCGAGCATCTTCGTCGCGAGATACTCGACGCCACCCGCGACCTTCTCGCCGAGAAGGGAAACCTGGATCTCGTGTCGATTAGAGAGATCGCTGCCCGGGTCGGAGTGTCACCTCCGTCGATCTATCTCCACTTCGAGGACAAAGACCATCTGAGTTACGCCGTCTGCCGCGAGGCGTTCGAGAGCTTCGCCGCAAGGTTGCTTCCAATCTTCGCTGCCGAGGGCAATGCTCTGGAGCGGTTGCGACTCCTGGGCACGGAATATGTCCGGTGGGGACTGGACAATGCCGCTCTTTATCCGGTGTTGTTCCTCGGCTCGCCGCCGGAGTCGATCGGAATCGAAGAGATGGCTGGAGATCCCGGATTGCTGGTCCTGGAAGGGCTGGTCGCTTTGGTGCGGTCAGGGATGGACGACGGGTTGATATCGCGCGAGCGCACGCCGGAGGCGATTGCGTGGGCAATGTGGGCCGGCGTTCACGGGACGGTGATGCTGCTCGTGTCCAAGATGGAATGGATGCAAGAGCATCTGCAAGCAGCGGGAAGCTCGGTTGTGGTGCCGACCACCGATGAGATGGTGGCGACTGTTGTTGACGCCCTGTTCCGGGCATTCTCAGTCCCTTAGGACGGTCCCGGGCAAAGCGCTGTGACCGGGCCTACTCGGCGGGGATCTCGATCCAACGCAGAGCCCCGAAACTAACCCGAACACCGGTGGGGACCGAGATCGCGACCAGGACGACGGTTCCGCAATTGCTGCAACGGACGACGTCACCCGGTGCATCGCGATAGACCATCGCCGCTCCGAGGGGATTGATGGTTCCGCAGGCGGCACAGCAGCCCCGCTGATCGGTCATCTCTCTACCGAAGAGGTCGCGGAGAAGGCCCCCCAAAGCGTTGCCATCGAGATGGTCGTCACTCGTCATTGTCATCCTCCTGTTGGACCGAAGCGCTCGGTCTTGACTCGCTCGGGCTCGTGGCCAATTTCGATCATCGTTGACGCCACCGTCTCGACGAACCCGGTAGGGCCGCACACGAATACCAGGGGCCGGTCCTTCGCCGGCCAGGCCGCCTCCCTCAGCATCTCGGGGTCGACTCTGCGGGAATAGCCCGTCCAACCCGGTGGCTGAGCGCGGGTGAGGGCGTAGCGGATCTCGAGGTGGGACAGCTCCCGGGCGAGGCGCTGCATTTCCTCCCGATAGATGACATCGTCCCAGGACCGGGCCGAAAGAAGCAGGCGACTCGGGATCGTGGCGTCCGACGCGGTCAGCGATCGCGTCATCGCCATCAGCGGCACCACGCCACTCCCTCCGGCGATGAGCTGGAGAGGGCCGCCGGTGGCCGGCTCCCAGACGAAGTAGCCGCCGATAGGTCCGCGCAGCTCGAACTCGTCGCCAACCCTCAAGTCTTCGGCCAGGTACGGGGAGACTTCTCCGCCCTCCACCACCTCGACGGTGATGGTGATGTGCTCACCATCTGGCGGCGTCGCGATCGAATAGCTGCGTTGTGCCTGGTAGCCATCATCTGAGGTGAGACGGATGTCGACATGCTGGCCAGGCCGGTGCCCGTTCCACCCGGGAACGTTGAGGACGAGGCTACGAACCTTGGGGGTCTCCTCGATTACGGCCGTTACTTCGGCCGGCATCCAGTTCAGTCGCCCTGGTACCGCTGCTCCCGCCATGGGTCTCCGTAGTTGTGATAGCCGTACGACTCCCAGAAGCCGGGGCTGTCGGTGGTGCGGAGTTCGAGCCGCTCGATCCACTTGGCGCTCTTCCAGAAATAGAGATGAGGGACCAGCAGGCGGGCCGGGCCTCCGTGCTGGGGGTCGAGCGGCGCACCGCCGAAGGAGTAGGCGATCCAGGCCTTTCCCGTCGTCACATCGGACAACGGCAGATTGGTGGTGTAGCCCCCATAGGAATGGGCCAGCAGCGAAGAAGCGCTGGTGGGGAGGTCCTCGAGGAGGGTGTCGATCGAGACCCCCTCCCAGATGGTGTCGAGCTTTGTCCACTTGGTGACACAGTGAATGTCGACGGTCACCGTTTCACTCGGCAGCGATCGGAACTCGTCCCAGGTCCAGGACCTCTCGGCTCCGGTCTCGGTGAGAACCGTGAGGCGCCACTTCTCGAGCGGCACCTTGGGGGTAGGACCTGCCGAGAGAACGGGGAATTCGGTCGTGGCGTATTGGCCGGGAGGAACCCGATCCGGGGGCGCCTCGACCTTCTGGCGACCTCGAAAACCGCGGGAGATGAGGGCCATGAGGAGTGCAGTGTGCCACGCCAACGAGGATCGGGGTCGGTCGATTGCGGGCCGTCATCGCACTCCGGCTCCCGGCAGGTGGTTAGGGTCGCCCGATGTCGTCGACCCCCAGTGCCGGCCATCTCCTTGCCGACGAATTCGTTCAGCATCGGCTCGCCACCGAACACGACTGGGCACTGTGGTCGGGTGATCTGACTCATCTGGAGATGTGGCCCGACGTATCCGCGGAAGGGATCCAAAGCCGGGTGGAGACGCTGGAAGGTTTCGCCCGGCGGGCGGAGTCCATGGAGCCATCCACCGAGGGTGACCGAACGCTCTTGGAAACGATCGCGTTTACAGGTCGGTCGAAAGCCGCTGAGCTTCGCTGGCAACTGGAGCTGGAGTGGGTCAACCAAACCACCGGCATCGTCTCACTGATCTTCATCTTCCTTCCTCGTTATCCGCTGGTGACCGCCGAGCATGGCGAGAGATACCTGGAGAAAATCCGGCGGCTTCCGGACTTCCTCACGACCTGGGGAGAACGTCTCGAACAAGCCGCCGACGAGGGGATCACACCGATCTCCCATCTCGTGACGGCGATGATCGCCTCGCTCGATCGGGAACTGGCGGCACCGTTGTCACAGGGACCGTTGATACGTCAGACTCCACCGACGACTTTGCCTGACGATGAAGCTGGGATCTGGACCGCTCAGCTCGGCCGTCTCCTCGACGACCTCGTTGCTCCCGCCCTGCGCAAGCTGCGTTCGGTGCTGGCCGACCGAACCGCCGGTCGCGCCAGGGACGATTCCATTCCGGGCCTGGTCCACCTGCCTGGAGGCAGGGAGCTGTACGAACGGCTCGTGTGGGTCCATACCACCCTGGCGATAACCCCGGAGGACGTCCATGACATTGGCCTTCGACAGATCGAACGACTCGAGGATGAGTATCGACAGATCGCGGGCCCGCTGCTCGGGACGACCGAGATCGAAGAGATCTATCGAAGGCTGCGAGACGACGAAGCACTGCACTACCGCGACGCCGAGAGCCTGGTGACAGACGCCACCGCGGCCCTGGCCAAGGCGACGGCCGCCGTGGCCGATTGGTTCGGAGTCCTTCCGCAGGCGCCGTGCGTAGCCAACTCGATCGACCAAGGGGCGCTGGCCTTTTACTCGCGTCCGGCCCGGGATGGCTCCAAACCCGGACGCTTCTTCTTCAACACTTCCGATCCCACGATGTGGGGTACGTTTCAGCTGGAAGCCGTCACGTACCACGAGGGGGTGCCGGGCCACCATCTGCAGTTGGCTATCGCCCAGGAAAACCCCGAACTGCATCGTCTGCTGGCGGACTACTACATCGCCGCTTACAACGAGGGTTGGGGTCTGTACACCGAGCGCCTGGCCGACGAGATGGCGCTCTATTCCTCCGACCTCGATCGCATCGGGATGCTGTCGACCGATTCGATGCGGGCGTGTCGGCTGGTGGTCGACACCGGGCTCCACGCCCTCGGCTGGACCCGGGACCGGGCGATCGAATTCATGGTCGCCAATAGCCCGATGAGCGTGGTTCAGGTCGAAGGCGAGATCGATCGTTACATCGGCAATCCCGGTCAGGCTCTGGGCTACATGATGGGTCGTCTCGAAATCGACCGCATCAGATCAGAGGCCGAGGCGGCGCTGGCCGATCGGTTCGACTTGAAGGCGTTCCATGACACGGTGCTTTCCACCGGTTCGGTCCCCATCACCACGCTGAAGCGCGTGGTCGCGGAGTGGGCCCAGAAGCCGGCCTGATTTGGCCGAGAGAGATGAACCGTGGCTGAGAAGAAGGTGACGGCTCCGCCCGAAAAGGTGGCCCTGTACCGGAAGTTGCTCGAGTCCGTTGAGGGCGTTGACAGCAAGTCGAACTTCGGATCGGCCTACACCGCCATCAACGGGAACATGTACACGATGATCTCGAAGCACGGGGTCGTGGGTATCCGCCTGCCTGAACCCGAGCGCAGCGCCTTCTTGGCTGAGTACTCCACCGACCTGTTTCGGGGCGATCCGGCCTGGCCGCCGGCCCACGAATTCGTGGCAGTGCCCGACGATCTGCTGGCCGACACCGTCGCTCTCAAGCCCTATCTGGAGCTCAGCCTTCGATATGTTCTCACCCTCAAGCCCAAGCCCTCCAAGGCCAAGAAGTAGATCACCAAAAAACCTTCCCCTTCATGTCGATTTAGCCCAACGTCGTTCGACGTGTTTGGGTAAGGCCACCCCGGTGGCAACGGAGACGATCGGAAAGGAATCCGAAATGCGAGTCATGGTGATCATCAAAGCCGACGCCGACATCGAGGCGGGAGGCCTCCCCGATGAGCAACTCCTGACGGAAATGGGCAACTACAACGAGGAACTGGTGAAGGCCGGCGTGATGCTGGCGGGGGAGGGTCTCCTTCCGAGCTCCAAGGGCGCCCGGGTCCGGTTCTCCGGCGAAAAGCGGACCGTCATCGACGGGCCTTTCACCGAGGCCAAGGAGTTGATCGCGGGCTTCTGGCTCTGGCAGGTCAGGTCGATGGAAGAGGCTATCGAATGGGTGAAGAGGTGCCCGAACCCCGCCGGTGCCGAATCAGAGATCGAGATCCGGCAGGTAGCCGAACTGGAGGATTTCGGCGATGCCGTCACCCCTGAGCTCAAAGAGCAGGACGAGCGAATTCGGGCGAAAGCAGCCAAGCAGTAATAGGAGGCCCAACCCCCCTACCCCCCGGCCTACGGCCGAAGGGACAAGAAGAAAGCGCGGCGAAGGGGAATGGGTTCCTTTGTGTTCCCTCGCCGATAGGCGGGGGGAATCAAGGTTTTTTACGCCGCCATACATTTGAACACCAAGTCGGCGTAAAGAACCTTGACGGTACCGCTGGCTGCCGATCAGGCGGCCAGGGGTAGGGGGGCACTGGTGAAGCTGTCGATCAAGGTCTAGAACGGGTTTGCCGAACCCCCCTACCTCCCGCCTCGTTTCCTCGGCGGCAGGGACCTTCCCCCCGCCCTAACGGGCGAAGGGACAAAAAGAACGTGGCGGAGGGCAAATGGTTCTTATTTGTCCCCTCGCCGATAGGCGGGGGGAAGGTACCGCTGGCTGCCGATAGGCGGCCAGGGGTAGGGGGGCACTGGTGAAGCTGTCAATCAAGGTCTAGAACGGGTTTGCCAACCCCCCTACCTCCCGCCTCGTTTCCTCGGCGGCAGGGACCTTCCCCCCGGCCTATCGGCCGAAGGGACAAAAAGAGCGTCTTTCTTATTTGTCCCCTCGCCGATAGGCGGGGGGAATCAAGGTTTTTTTACGCCGCCATACATTTGAACACCAAGTCGGCGTAAAGAACCTTGACAGGTACCGCTGGCTGCCGATCAGGCGGCCAGGGGTAGGGGGGCACTGGTGAAGCTGTCAATCAAGGTCTAGAACGGGTTTGCCAACCCCCCTACCTCCCGGCGGGTGCTTTAGTCGGTGGTGTGGCCACCGAAATCCATCGCACCATCGACGCGGTATGGAGGATGGAGTCGGCCAGGCTGATCGCAGGACTCGCCCGCGTCGTGCGGAACGTGGGCATCGCTGAGGAATTGGCCCAGGACGCCCTCGTCATAGCTCTCGAGAAGTGGCCGGAGTCGGGTGTGCCGGACAAGCCGGGCGCCTGGCTCATGGCCACTGCCAAGCATCGGGCGGTCGACACCCTCCGCAGACAGAGCACCCTCGAGCGAAAGCAAACGGAACTCGCCCACGAACTCGAGATCCGTCAAACGATCGAAATCGATCTCGAGGCCGCTATCGAAGATCACATCGGCGACGACCTGCTCCGTCTGATGTTCGTCTCGTGCCATCCACTCCTATCGACAGAGGCGCGGACCGCACTCACGCTTCGATTGCTCGGGGGACTGACCACCGGAGAGATTGCCCGGGCATTTCTGGCGCCGGAGGCAACGGTGGCACAACGAATCGTTCGTGCCAAGGCCACCCTGGCCGAAGCAGGAGTCCCCTTCGAGGTGCCGGAAGGGAATGAATTCACAGCCCGGTTGGCCTCGGTGCTCGAGGTCATCTATCTGATTTTCAACGAGGGTTACCTGGCAACCGCCGGCGAAGACCTGATTCGGCCTGGGCTGTGCGAAGAAGCCATTCGACTGGGGCGGGTCCTGGCCGGGCTGGTTCCCAATGAACCCGAGGTCCACGGTCTGGTGGCATTGATGGAGATCCAGGCCTCGAGATTGCGGGCAAGGATCGGCCCGTCCGGTGAGCCGATCCTCTTGACCGAGCAAAACCGCCGGCAATGGGATCAGTTCCTCATTCTTCATGGTCTCGCCGCCCTCCACCGGGCTGACCAGCTCGGCGGGGCGGACGGGCCCTACGCGCTCCAGGCTGCCATTGCCGCCTGTCATGCCCGCTCGCGGTCAGCTGACGAGACCGACTGGGAGCAGATCACGGATCTATACCGGAGGCTGGCCGGGGTCTCTCCTTCCCCGGTCGTCGAGTTGAACCGGGCGGTGGCGGTGGCAATGGCCTTTGGGCCGGCCGCTGGCCTCGAACTGATCGATCTCCTCAGAGATGAGCCGTCGCTGCGGACCTACTACCTGCTCCCCAGCGTGCGTGGGGATTTGCTCGAGAAACTAGGCCGATTCACCGAGGCACAGGCAGAGTTCGAGCAGGCGGCCTCGCTGACCCTCAATCAGCGCCAGCGCGAGCTTCTTCTCGATCGGGCGGCCGCCTGCGAACAGGCCGAATCAAGACAGTTGGCCCCACCGCAGTCGGCGTTATAGCCGACCTGTTCGGCCGGCCACTTATCGTATGGGTGGCTCAGATCTGACTTCAGATGCACCAAGTTCGTCCTCTAGGGGTTCTTCAGTAAATGACCGCGTCAACCGTTCCAGCAACACGTTCCGATCGGGAACCTTTCGGTACGACCGAATGGTTGTTGTTCTGGGCGGTCGGATTGATTTGGGGAAGCTCGTTTCTTCTCATCAAGCTCGGCCTCAAGGCGTTCCACCCTGGCCTGATCACCTGGGGTCGAGTGGGGCTGGGCGGTCTGGCTCTGGCGGCGGTCCCAGCCGCCCGCCGACCGATAGCTCGGGAGGACTGGCGCCAGATATTGATGTTGGGAGTCCTTTGGGTGGCAATCCCCTTCACGCTCTTCCCTCTCGCCCAGGAGCACATCAATTCGGCGGTCACCGGCCTGCTCAACGGCGCCACGCCTTTGTTCGCCGGTGTGATCGGGGGGTTGTGGTTTAACCGGGTTCCCCGCGGCCCCCAGCGGTGGGGAATCGCGATCGGATTGGTCGGGATCGCCCTGATCAGCGTCGGCTCGAGCGCAATCGGCGGCACCGCCGTCGTTGGTGTGGTGATGGTGCTGGCGGCCACCCTCTGTTACGGCTTCGCCACCAATATCGCCGCCAGCATCCAGCAGAAATATGGCTCCGTCCCGGTGATGGCAAGGATGCTGGCGGTTGGCTCAGTCCTCACGGCCCCCTTCGGCCTCTATGGCCTGAGCCGATCAGAATTCGGTGCGGATTCCGCGATCGCCGTCTTCTTCCTCGGGGTGGTCGGAACCGGCGTGGCGTTTGTCCTGATGGCGACCCTGGTGGGAAGGGTGGGTGGTCCCCGGGCCACCTTCATAACCTATCTTCTCCCGGTGGTCGCCTTGATCCTCGGGGTCGTCTTCCTTTCCGAGACGGTGACCGTCCCTGCTCTCGTCGGGGTAGCCCTCATCCTCGCCGGTGCCGGTTTGGCTTCCCGTCGTGAACACTGACGGGCGATCGACCTGATTCAGCTCCCGCCGAGAGCCATTCCTGCCAACGCGACTACGAACAGGTATGCGATGGTGGAGCCGTATTGCGCCAGCTTTCCCTGCAGCCTTCCAGCTTCCTGACCCTGGGCCGGGGTAGGTGGAGCACCGCCGCCGGCGATCTGCTCGCCCAGCGCCTGCATCTTGGCGGCGGTGGGTCGCTGCCAGCCGATCCCGATGGTTATGGCAACCACGGCCGCCAGGGCTCCCGTGGCCAGGGCCCAGTCCTGCCAGCGACTCATCGTCGGACGGCGTATCGCCCATAGCCAGAGCCCGGCCGCCACCGTGACGGCCCCGGTGCCGATCAAGATCATCGGTACCTTTCGTTTCAGCAGGGCCTGCATGAAAGGTGCGGCGCCGGGTCCGGCGGACCGGGCAGCCGGAGCGACAAACCACCCCATCATGATCCCGGCGCCCGCCCAAAAACCGCCGGACACTATGTGGATCAGGCGTAGCACCGTCATGTGGTCCCTTTCGTCGCGTATGCGGAAGTTAGATCGAAGGACTGCCGGACGCACGCGTCGGCTCGTGTTGGAGACGTGCCCTGATATCTTGTCCGGTTCCCTCGATGTGCCTATCTAGTTGTGGAGTCCTCTCGCTGTGCAGATAAGGAACACACCGGCCGGCTATGGGCTGGTTACGAAGGCGTTCCACTGGACCATTTTCGTCCTCATAGGGATTCAGCTCTTGGTGGGCTACACCATCACCAGAATCGACGACGACTTCTACGAGTCGATCGCGGGACTCGACGAGGACATCCTGTTCGGTGTGCACATGTCGCTAGGAGCATCGATCCTGGTCCTCGCAATGCTTCGTCTTGCGTGGCGCTTGTCGACCCCGTTGCCCGCCTGGGCTGCCACCCTGACGCCCTTCGAGCGGCGCTTCGAACACCGTGTCGAGCAAGTGCTGTATGTGCTCATGCTGGCGATCCCGCTCTCGGGGATGTTGGCAGCGATGGCCGATGGAAAAGACCTGGTGCTTTTCGGTGTTCTCGATGTCCCCGAAGTGATCCCGGAGGAGAGCGACCTCGATGACTTCACGCTTGGATTTCACATCGCCAGCCACCTGGCGTTCTATGGCGCCTTCGCTCTTCACGTAGGGCTCGTCATCAAGCATCAGCTCTTTGATCGAGATCGCCTCCTCAATCGAATGCTTTAGGTCTCTCGCGGATTGCCCTTCGACCATGCGGCCCCACCCCGTGGTCGCCCTCGAGCAAAACTTCAACCAATCGCCGATGGAAATGCGACAATGCAGCGAGTCGCAATCCAGCGACCGGACTGGAGGGCATCGTGGCCAATAAGGACAAAGGCGGGAAGAGCAACAAAAAGACCCCGTCGAAGAACCTGAAAGAGAAACGTCAGGACAAGAAGGCGAAGCGGGACGCGTCCGACAAGCGCCAGAGCAAGATCACCTGATCCGAAAGCTCGAGGCCCAAATCACGGAGGTGCCAGTCATCGGGGTGCCAGCCATCGAGGTGCCAATCGTCGAGTTGCCAATGCCGGTCGAAGCGAACCGGCAAGTACCGAAAGGAACCGGGAGACGGTAGAGTTCTGAGGTCGGTCAATCCGGACAGGGCCAATCCGGGCAAGGCTCCGGTTCCTTAATCACCCGCACCGGCCGGGAGTTTCTTCAGGGTGAATGATCGGTTGGTCTTATGGCACAACGAGGACGCGAGGCAATGGGCAAGCGTCCGCGCGAGCGCGCCCGCCTCGAAAAGCAAGAAGCCAAAAAGCTCCGAAGGGAAGAACTGGCGGATGGAACTCCGACCAGCTCGGAGGCGGAAGCCGCGGTTCTGATGGAGCAGTTTCGTCAGCTCAGCGAGCGCCACGCCGCCAATGCCATTAGCCAGGCCGACTTCGTCGAGGAACGTCGACGCATCTTCGAATTGCTCGATATCGAGGTCCCAGAAGAGGATTAGGCGGCCCCAAGCATTCTTGAGGCTGGTCCCTGACTAGTCCATGCGGGCGTAACTTATTCCGGTCTGCGGCATGCGATTTCGGCGCCGATACATCAATCAAATGTTCAACGCACTCCTCGACATCATCAATCCCGAACGCACCCTCGAGAGGGACCAAGAAACCTTTCGACTGGGTCTGGCCCGGCTTCTCAAGCCGCTGCCTAGCGATGGCGACCCAATCAATCACCAGGTCTCCAACTTCGAGACGGCGGGCCTCTAGAAGGGCCAGGGTCCGCCCGGGTTCCACGACGGCAGTTTTCTCGACTCGGCCTGGGCCCGTTCCAACGACCGCCTCAGGAACGAGGCCATCTGCTCCCGGCTGACGGCAGCCCAAGGACAGAACTGATCGACCGAGCACCCCAGACTGATCCCCGCCGCCACGAGTGAATTGATGTCCGCGGCGTTCGGGGACTCCTCCACATCAGCGAAGGCGACCGGATCGGCGGGCGGTAGATCGAGGGCATGGGCGAGAAGGGCGGCGAGTTGCTGGCGCGAGAGCAGTTCGGAGGGACAAAAGAGTCCGGCGGCGCATCCGCTGGTTATTCCTGCTTCGGCCAGAGCGTTGATGTCGGGCTCATTGGGCGAGCCGTTGTCATCGACGAAGTGGTCCATCGATGCCGGCGGCAAAGCTAATCCTCGTGCCAGGAAGGTGGCTAGCTCTGCCCGGGTTACCCAGTTGTGGGGGCAATACTGATTGGTCGAACAACCCTGAATGACCCCTCGTGCGGCGAGCCACTCGATGTCGCTTTGGGCATGGCCCAATCCATCGTCGTCGGCAAACTGGCCCTGATAGGGGGTAAAGGGAATAGGGCCCGGTTGAAACCATTCCGTCAGCGGCCAAACGTGCAGCGTGCTCGGCATCTGCATCCCCTCCAGCCACCCCGCGGCCAGGCTGGTGCCGTCCCAGATCTTCCAATCGGTCTCCTTCAAGAAGTTGAAGTAGATCAGACCGACCACATTGGGATCGGACGATGCAACGTAGAAGAGGTCACGCAACCATCCGTCGCGATCCCCTCCTGCACTCGAGCTTCCGACCTGAGTGATGAGGTAGGGCTTGTTGGGAGCGAAGGTCCGAATCTCGTTGAGAGCACCAAGGCCGGAGTCCATCACGTTGGTCCATCGGCCGGCGTTGCTGCCGAAGTTGTAGGCGGAGATGCCAACGAAGTCCACGACGTCGTCGCCCGGGTAGTAGTCGCTCGTGCGATACGGCCACACCGACCAGGCGTTCGGTGCGAATACCCAGCGCACTTTGGTCTCGTCGATTCGGACAGATTTGAAGATCTCGACGATTCGGCGATAGGAGGCCTTGAAGCCTTCGGGATCCATTCCGTAAGGGACCCAGTCGCCGTTCATCTCTTGTAGCGGGGCGATGAGAAGGGAGCGTCCTTCGCCTCGTTCCAGCCATGCCTTGACTCTCATGGCCCATTGGATGATCCCCATGTCGTGAACCCCGGCGGCGATCTCGGCGGCGGGCATCATGATCTCGACGTTCGCTACCGGGGTGGCCCGGGCGGACCACGCCTGCTCGAGCAGCCAATCGGTGTTTCCCTCCCATCCGGTCTCGGATTCCCAGAGATGATGAAAGGTGCCCACCAGAGACACGCCTTTGCCGCTCGCCGACCCCAGGGCCTGGAGGTCCGCCCCAGCGTTCCATTGGTCCGAGTAGAGCCCGGACAGGACGATGTCACGCCCGCTGAGAGGTGCGCCCTGACGGCATCGGGTGGCTGGTCGTCGGCGAGAACCGGAGTCGCCGTCAGCAACACGGCAAAGACGACCGAACCGACGATTGCTGACCTGACCGACATCGCACTCCTGGAACTGCAACCAACGTACGGCCCGGGCTCTACTTCACCCATAGGGCGAATGAATGGAAATCCGGGCACCTGACGTCAGTGGCATCGGCAACGGCGCCGGGCGCTTTAGGGCCCGCCGCCTCAAATGGAATCTGGCGCGAGCGACGACAACCGGCCGTCGGGCGGGTTCCCCCAGAACCATCTGCGATACGCTGCCACTGGCTTTCAAGTCATGGATGGCGAGTGTGGTGCTCTTCTTCGCCCTGGTTCAGCTCATCACGGCCCTGCGCCTGTGGGGTCGAATCTCCTGGCCCGAGACCCTTCCGGCCTGGTTCGGTCAGATTCACCGGTTGTCCGGAACGCTTGCGTTTCTCGCGACGATCCCGGTGGCTTACCACTGCTTGTGGGCGATCGGATTCGAGCCAGACATCTCCCAACCACGAAGGTTCGCCCATTCGCTGCTCGGGTGCCCGGTCCATGATGATGGCGCCCGGATCTTTGCTGCCCGCTGCTCGGGGTGCCATGGAGCCCAGGGTCAGGGGCTCTCCGGCCCACAGCTGGCCGGGAGAGTCGTCGAGCGATTCCCCGATCCCGCGGCGGAAGCGGCCATCATCGCCAATGGGGGCAACGGAATGCCGGCCTTCGGCTCACGCCTCACTGCCGAAGAGCTCAACGCAGTAGTCGAATTCACCCGCACGCGCGCTGGGCGCCTGAACAACCCCTCGTTGGGCTGGGCCGGTGTTGGGTCATGAGCCAGCACTGATACTCTCAGGGATCGGATAGGGACCTCCCCGATTCCACAACGACGTCGCTTCCGACAGGATCAGGTCCCAGTGTCTCCCGTTGTCATCACCGAATCGCTGACGCATGCGTACAACTCGGAGGTGGTTGCCCTTCGTGATTTCAGCGTCGTGATCGAACCCGGCGTCACCGGGCTGGTCGGCGCCAACGGAGCCGGGAAGACGACCTTTCTGCGGATCCTGCTCGGTCTGGTCCACCCGACCAGCGGGAAGGTGACGGTCCTCGGCCATGACGCGATCGCCGATCCGCTGGCCGTGCGGGCGCGGGTCGGCTACATGCCCGAGAACAACTGCCTGCCCAAGGATCAGACCGCCGCCGACTTCGTCGCCTATGCCGCCGAAATGGCCGGTCTGCCCACCGCCGACGCCCGCCGTCGTGCTTCTGAAACGTTGTTCCTGGTCGGGCTGGAGGAGGAACGGTTCCGCTTCTTCGGGGACTTCTCGACGGGCATGGCGCAACGGGTCAAGCTCGCCCAGGCGATCGTCCATGGTCCCGAACTGGTCCTCCTCGACGAGCCCGCCTCGGGGCTCGATCCAGCCGGGCGCGAACAGATGCTGGAGATCATCCGGCGCCTGGGCAGCTTCGGAATCAACGTCATCTTCTCGTCCCACCTGCTCGGCGACATCGAACAGACCTGCGACGCCGTGGTGATGATCGATGGCGGGCACTTTGATCCGCTCCGGCCCGGTGGCGAGCGCCGGCCTGACTTCAGTCGTGGTGATCGATGTTCTCGGCGATGCGCGAGCCTGGCGGAACGTCTCGCGGCTGCGGGCATCGAAGCCGCCGTTCTCACCGACCATCGTCTGAGCTTCACCGTCAACGCTGAAGAGGACTACGACCAGGTCCGCGACGCTGCCGCCGACGCTCGGCATCGGGATCTTCCGCATGGCCCCGATTTCCCACACCCTCGAGGACGAGTTTCTCGTCATCGCCCGAAAGGGCGAGGCATGAGTGCCCGCGACGGCACCGGAGCGTCGACCGGTTTGAGCGACGCCGTCATCTACGACCGCGGCTACCGGTCCTACGAAGGAGAACGGCGGGGACGCGGAGCCATCCGGCGAGCCATTGCCCGCGATGGCATCCGTCGAATCCTGGGACTCCGTCGCAAGGCCCGCCGCAAGATTCTGCCGTGGAGCCTTCTCGTGATCGGAGTGGTGATGGCCGCGGTCATCATCGGACTCCACTTCGTGGCGGGTTCGATCGCGGCGGGCATCGAGGAAGGCCTTCCCAGCTATCCCGATCTCTTCGATCTCTACTCGCGGGTGGCGTTGCTGTTCATCGCCGTCACCGGCCCGGAGCTCCTCATTCCCGACCGGACCCAGGGCGTCCTGTCGGTCTATTTCTCGCGACCCATGAGGGTCAGCGACTATCTGGTCGGCAAGGTCATCGCCTATCTGACGGTGGCAGGGGCGATCTACGTGGTCCCCCAAATCCTGCTCCATCTGGGTCTGGCCGGTCTGAGCGATGGGTTCCTCGCCTACCTGGGCGCCAACCTCGACATCCTCTGGAAGGTTCCGGTGGTGGCGCTCGGGTTCCTGGCGGTTCACGGAGGGCTTCTGGCAATCCTCTCGAGCCTCATCGACCGTACCGGGTTTGCGGCTGCCGCCTACCTGGCGATCCTCACGGCCGGCAACGGGATCGCCGGCGTAATCGCCGACGCCGACTTCCCGGGCTCCAACTTTGTCGCCTTGCTTGCCCTCGACGACCACGCCCGGGTCGTCCGCGATTGGGTGTTCGACGTTTCGCTGGGGCTCTACCGGCCCCAGGAAGCGGGTTTCGAGCCCTGGGTGTCGGCGGTGGCGATCGCAGTGGTCGCTCTGATCGGCTCCTGGTTCGCGTATCGGCGATATCGGAAACTGGCATGACCGCCACCGTCGAGGCTCGCGGGCTCTCCAAATGGTTCGGCCAGAAGGTGGCCGTGTCCGAGGTCGAAGTCGCCTTCGAGCCGGGCATCACCGGTCTGCTCGGTCCCAACGGAGCCGGGAAAACCACACTGCTGCGCCTCTTCACGGGACTGCAGCGTCCCTCGCAAGGGACGGTTCGGATCCTTGGCGTCGACCCCAGGTCCGATCAACGCATCTACCGCCGGGTGGCAATGGTGCCCGAGGACGAGGCGGTCTATGCCAACCTCACCGCCCGGCAATTCGTCGATCTCAACGCCGGACTGGCCCGGGTCAAAGATCGGGAGAGCGCGGTGGACGCCGCTCTGGCCGAAGTCGACCTCACCGATGTCAGTCATCGGAAGCTCGAGGGCTATTCGAAGGGAATGCGCCAGCGGGCCAAGGTCGCGGCGGCGCTGGTCGGGGGACCCGACGTCCTATTTCTGGATGAGCCGTTGAACGGGGCCGACCCGGTCCAGCGGGCTCATCTCATCGATCTGTTCAAGCGGTTGGGTGACCAGGGTCGAACCGTGATCGTCTCGTCCCATGTGCTGGCCGAGGTCGAGCGAATGGCCGACCGCGTAATCGCCATGGTCGACGGCAGACTCGCAGCCGAGGGGACGGTCGCATCTCTGCGGGCCCTCATGACCGACAAGCCTCGCCTGGTGAGGATCGTCACCGACCAGCCGCGCGAGCTGGGATCGCTTCTCCTCAGACACGAGAAGGTCGCCGGGCTGCGGATCGACGGGCAGACGATCGAAGTCTCAACCTCCGATGCCGGGGCTCTGGCCATGGCGCTGCCCGGAGTGGCGCGCGACGCCGGGATCAGAGTCCGTCAGATCCTTCCGGCCGATGAGTCCCTCGAGAGCGTGTTTCGGTATCTGGTGGAGGGACGATGATCGACCTCCGGCTCGTCCGCCATTTCGTGCGTCAGCTCGCCCGGGGCAAACGATTCTGGGGGATGGCGGCGTTGTGTTCGGTGGTCGGGTTCATCGCCTGGATATCGAGCATCGCCGAAAACGACGCGGAACATCGCTGAGATCTTCCACATGGTCACCATCACTGCCGGTGGGGCGACGACTTTCCATCGCTTTCCTGGTGATGGGGGCGGCGACCCTTCAGCGACGAACGGGACGCCGGGACGCTTGCCCTTCATCTTCATGAAGCCGATCGCCAGATGGCGCTGGGCGACGTCGGCCTGGGCTGCCGCCGCCCTGGTCTCGTTTGCGGTCGGGGCGGTCGGCTGGATCGTGGGATTCCTGGCGATGGGAATCACTACCGGTTCCTGGACGCTGGCGATCCCGGCGCTCGGGCTCTATGCCGCCGCGGCAGTCGGCTACACGGCCGTTTTCGTCCCGATCGGATATCTGTTCACCCGGGCGGTCCTCGTCGGCCTTGCCTATGTCTTCGTGTGGGAAGGGATCATCACGACCTTCGTCACAGGCCTCTCCGCCTCGTCGGTCTGGCGAACGGCAATGTCGATCTACGCCGACCTCACCATTCTCCCGCCTGACGCCCTCGAGGCTCTCGGCCCGGTGGCACCCGGGGTGGGTGGGGGTGTGCTGAAGCTGATCGGGACAGTCGTGGTCGGGGTCAGCCGCCCTGACCTGGGCCCTGCGACGCCGCGACGCCCTCTAACGCCCTCAAAACCCGAAACCTAAGGTTATAGGGTGCGGAAACCGCCGGAAATCGCCTTACGTTTCCTCGTGGTGGCTCCGCCGGTCTAGAGGAATCTCATGCCACTCCCGAAATCCTTGGCGCGATTCAACCGGTTCGTCACCAACCCAATCGCCCGACTGGTCGCCGGAAGGCTCCCCGGATTTGCGATCGTTCGGCATCGAGGGCGGAGATCGGGAACCTCGTACTCCACACCCATCAACATCTTCAAAGTCGACCGTGGCTTCGTTATGGCCCTGACATATGGCAGCGATGTGGACTGGCTGAAGAACGTTCGGGCCGCCGGAGGATGCACCGTGCGTTATCGAAACCGGGACATCGAACTCTCGAGCCCGGCGACCATCCCCACGGCCGAGGGTATGCGGCTGATGCCCGCTCCCGTCCGGGCGATTCTGCGGGCGAACGAGGTATCCGAGTTCGTACGGTTCCGAGAGCAGGATGGGGTTTCGGAGGATTGAGGATGCGTTCCGGCTGACCGATCCGAGCGCCCTATAACCCCTAAAAACCGGAAACCTAAGGCTATAAGCCTGCGGAAACCGCGGCCTATAACCTTAGGTTTCGGGTTTTAGGGGACGAGGCCGCTCTCGTAGGCGATCACGATCGCCTGGGCCCGGTCGCGGGCGCCGAGCTTGGTGAAGATCCGCTTGACGTGGGTCTTGACGGTGTTGTCGGCGATGAACAACTGCTCGGCCAGCTCCTGGTTGGACAGACCCCGGGCGATCAGCAAGAGGACCTCTCGCTCCCTCTCGGTCAAGACGGTCAGCCGGTCGGCGCTGCTGCTCGCTGGGCCTGTGGCGCTCTGCGGGCGTCTGGTGAACTCTTCGATCAACCGTTTCGTGACGGAGGGCGACAAGAGTGCCTCGCCTCCGGCCACCACCCGGATCGCCGCAACCAGCTGTTCGGGTTCTGTCCGCTTCAAGAGGAATCCACTGGCCCCGGCTCGCAGCGCTTCGAACACGTACTCGTCGAGCTCGAAGGTGGTGAGAATGATCACTCTGGGAGCGCCCTCTGTCTCGGTGATCTGACGAGTGGCTTCGATGCCATCGAGGATCGGCATCCGTACGTCCATCAGCATCACGTCAGGGCGATGCTCGCGGGCGACCCGGAGGGCCTCCTCGCCGTCGCCGGCAGTCGCCACCACCTCCAGGTCCCCGGCCTGCTCAACGATCATGCGAAGCCCTTCCCGGATCAGGGCATCATCGTCAACGATGGCGACCCGAATCACATCGACTTCGATCAGAGGGAGCGTGCATCGCACCTCGAAGCCTCCCATCGCCCCGGGACCGTGCACGACGTGACCGCCATGCAGCTCCGCTCTCTCACGGATCCCTCCCAGCCCGCGGCCGGGCTTGGCGTTGCCTCCGACGCCGTCGTCCGACACGACAATGGTCAGATCGTCGGCGATCTGCACCTGCACCGAGGCATGGGAGGCATGGGCATGCTTGATGACGTTGGTGAGACCCTCTTGAACGATCCGATAGGTCGCAACGCCCAGGCTGGACGGCACTCGCTTGGGGTCTCCGGCAATGTCCAGCTCGACGACCAGTCCCCGACTGTCGACCGTCCGGCAGAGTTCAGACAAGTTCGGACAAACCCGGCAGCGGGCTCCTTAGCGGTACGCCCTGAAGAAGGTCGAGCATCCGATCGAGATCGGACAGCGCAGCCCGCCCCGTGTTGGCGATCGTGTCGAAAGCTGCCCGGTTCTCGCTCCCCGGCGGCGCGTTGCCCTGACCCGCCCCGGCGTGAACCACCATCACGTTGACGGCGTGGCCAATGATGTCGTGAAGGTCGCGGGCGATTCGGCTGCGTTCCGCCTCCAGTTCGGCCCGCGCCTGCTGGGCGGCGAGTTCCGCCCTCGAAATGTCGCGCTCTCTGATCACCTCGGTCTCCCGCACCCGGGCGAACTGGGCGCGGCCGGCGAACCATCCCGCGGTCCAGATGGCAAGGACGGCGCCCCCGAGGATCAGGCCACCCTCTTGCGGGAAGCGCAGGAAGTAGAGGACGACGCCCGCCCATCCGAGCGCCAAGGCGACGATGGCCCGGCGATTGTCCACTCGGGCCGCGGCGCCGAACAGAGCGACCAGATTGGTCCATTGGTAGAAGTCGCTCGGATACCCCAACCCAATGAGGGCATAGATCGCGAAGCCGTTCGCCAGGAAGGCCGCAAAGGGGTGCCGGCGAATCCAGAAGAGCGCACCACCCGCCACCAGACCGGCGATCGTCCTCGTGACCTCATCGCCCGGGTCGAACGCCCAGATCTCGAGGAGGATCAGGATCGTGGCTACTGCCGCCAGCAGCAGCTCGGGAAGGTACTTGCCCCAGCTCGACCTCCCCAGCCGGGTGCCCTCGGATGGCGAAGCCAGACTCACGAAGCCAATGTAACGGCGGCGTCGGAGACAGCGTTGGGACGCCTCGACGGGCGGAACCCGACTGACAGGAGCAACCCCGCCCCGGCCAGCAAGACCACGCCGAGCAGGCCGAGGACCAGCTCAAGGCCGCCCAGATCGAACGGCGCCCGCCCGGCATTGGTGTGGATGATCGACCAGGCGACGATCGCCGAATAGCCGCTGACCGTCAACCGCACTGCATTGAGCCGGCTCCGCTCGCCGAGGCGACCCAGACCTGCGATGACGGATGCGCCGATGAAGAGTTGGATGCCGTGCAACGCCATGGCGTGGGGAAACTTGGCCACTCCGGCCGTCCCCGGCCAGGACGGTGTCGGGGGCATGGCCCAGCTGCTCTGCCATTGCGACTCCCAGTCCGATCACCCATTGCCCAAGACCAAGGCCGGTGATCACCAGCGCCAACCCGGCCAGGACCGCCAACCTGGTGGCCTTCTCGGCGGGCCGTTGGACGACGGCCCAAATCGCCAGGACCAGGAGCGCCAGGGAGAACACCCCGATGGCTGCACCCATGGCTGAGAAGATGATCGTGTCGGAGGTCGTGGTGAAGTTGAAGTGCGAGGCCACCCCCCGCCAGGCCTGGGTGGTGATGAGGCCCACCTCGACGATGCCGGATCCAACGAGGGTGCTTGCCAGGGCGCTCTCGAGGCGCCTTCTCGCTGGCAACCTATCGATGACCCACCCACAGGTCCAGAGCAGAAGTCCGACCGAGACTCCGAACGTGATCGGTTTGCGGAAGGAAACGGCACCGCTCCAATCACCACCGGTGGCCAGGAGCACGATGACGTGGACGGCGGCGGACAGCAACATCGGCGTGGCAGCGAATCCGAGGCGGCGGCTGGCCGGTTTCGTGAGACTCAAGGCGGACCAAAACGATTGCATGGACAGTTCCCTTCGTGTTCTCGCGAACGTACGGAACGTCGGCTTTGGTGTCGTCACCCCGTCGTGCAGTTGCCCCTCACCCCGGGGGGTGATTGATGGGAGTCAGAGGTCCAGGCGGGCAGCTAGCGCGCCGTCCATCCTCCATCGACCATCAAAGTGGTTCCGGTCACGAGTGCCGCCGCCGGTGATGCCAGGAACACCACCGCACCCGTCACATCTACTGGCTGACCGATCCGATGGAGGCCGGCAATGCGCTCCTCGACGTCGGCCCGAAACGCATCGTCCGCTAGTGCCGTGGCAGTTCCTGGTGTTTCGATGAAGGTGGGCGCTACCGCGTTGACAGTGATGTTGTGCCGGCCCCACTCCACCGCGAGGCACTTGGTGAGATGGGAAATGGCCGCTTTGCTAGCGCAATAGATGGATTCTCCGGGCAGGGCCACGAAGCCGGCCTGTGAACTGACGTTGACGATCCGGCCATAGTTCTGGGCCAGCATCACCCGCCCGACTGCCTGGCTCGTGAAGAAGGTGCCTTTGACGTTGACGTCGAAAGTGAGATCGAAATCGGCCTCGACCGCGTCGATGGCAAGGTTGGTCGGTGCGGTGCCGGCGTTGTTGACCAGGATGTCGATACGACCGAATCGGGCCTCGACCTCGGACACTGCCGCCTTGATCTGATTGAGATCGAGGACGTCCATCTGGAGCCCGATGGCATTGCGGCCCATGCGATCCATCTCGGCGAGTACTTCCTCGCCGCCCGCCACCTGGCGGAGGCCAAGTGCCACCTCGGCTCCGGCGTTCGCCAGGGCCAGGGCGATGGACCGGCCGAGACCCCGCGCCGCACCGGTCACCAGGGCGACCCGGCCGGTCAGGTCAAAGCTCGGAAACTCGTCGGTCTTATCGGAACTTGTCATTCCTCTTTTCCGGTTCGCTCCAGAAACTCGAGGAAGTCGAGTTCGCCGGGGGAGGAGTCGGCCTGGCTGAGGATCACCGCCGCATCGGAAAACTGCTGGATGGAGTGGGTGTACAGATGCATGAGATGCTGCCAAAGGGGTCGGCCACCGGGCTTCTCGATTTCCCAGGGGGAATTCAGTTCCTGGTCTGTGAGCGTGCCCAACCAGCTTCGCATCACCTCCTCGTCCCGCTGCCAGTGATGCCTGATCGATCGCAGCGTCGGATAGTCCGCCGGCTTGAGCTCCCCATCCGGTCCCCACGTCTCGAAGGGAATGCCCCGGAGGCGTTCACGCCAGCTCCATTCCACGTCGAGTTCGTGGACCAGGGTGGCCCGGAGATCGCGGATCGTGGCCGGCGCCTGCTCTATGAGAACTTCCGGCACGTTCTCGGCCGCCCTGAGAATCGTGTCCCGCATCCAGTAGACGTGATTGAAAAGCAGGATCATTTCGGAATTCGTCACGACATCAAGTCTCAATGGTCAAACCGTCAGCCGCAAGTTCGAGTCTCACATGCCGAACGAGGCAGAGGGCCCGGTTGTCCGGGCCCTCTGGCTTTGTCTTGGTTGTTCGCTGCGGTTGTCGGTGCCTTAGGCGATTAGGGCCTTGCGCAGTGGAGAGGAAGGTGATCCCGGAGGCGATCATCGTGATTCCGACTACCAGGGCGAACGCCGAGAGGGCGTAGGCGAGGAGTCCGACGTTGAGGGCGGTGATCAGGCCGGTGGCGGTGATCCAGCTGGCCCGGGCGGCGTTGGCCACCATGACCGGCTCTCCGGCGGCGTCGAGGATCGGGGCGCCGGCCTCGTCGACCGAGGCGACCTGCCGTGGCATCTCCGAGTAGCGAAGGCCCTCAGTGGTGTCCAACTGGTGATGCTCGATGATGTCGGCCTGGGCCCACATGCTCAACGGGCCCCGCAGCGGAACTTCGGGGAAGATGGCGTCGTCGGGGGTGGTGATGTTCTCAGAAGCGGCCTGGTTCCAGGTGTAAACCGCTCCGAAGACCCCTCCGGCCAACGATCCGATCCCCACCACCAGGGTGAGGATCCCGACGATGGCGAGAAGGCGGCGGCGGGCCACACCGGTCCGCTCGGTCAGCCTTGGGGGCTTTTCTGTCGATTACTACTGCCATGGTGGTGTCCTCCTTGTGAACACTGTTTCGAAAACTGACAACCTCAGTGTCCCCAAACCACCCCAACCCCGGGTAGGGCCGAACAGACCCATCCGGCCGGGACTAGTGGCCCTATGCGGACCAGGGCCGGGTCTTGGCAGCTTTAGGGGGTGCGCAAAGAAGGAATCAGTTGAAGGACTTGTCCAAGGTGTTCGACCGCCTCGCGGCGACGTTCACATCCCTGGCCGTGGAGGCCGAGTGATGCTGGTCTATTACTTCGGCCACGTGAATGGAACCCTCGACCAGGTCTCGACTGCCATCTGCGCAGCTGAGGGCGAGGTGTCGGCTTGGGCCAGGTTGGCATACAGGAAGGGGGAAGAGCTCAGGACCCGCATCGACCCAGGTTCATTCGTTCCCGCCAAAGAGGTCGAGATCGTTCTGGGGCAGCCGATCGGCCGATCGGGGTCGGTCATCATTCCCATGGATTGGAAGGCAACCAGCGTCGGTGCCCTGTTCCCGGTCATGACTGCCGACCTCGTCCTCCAGCCACTCGGACCGGGTCTGGTGGAAGTGATTTTTCGCGGCTCCTACCAACCGCCGCTCAAGGCCCTAGGTCGCCTCCTCGACCGGGCGGTTCTGCATCGTCTGGCCGAGGCAAGCGCCAAGGCCTTCCTGGATCAATTGTGCCGGGCGGTCGAGGACGCGATTGCCTCAAATGGGCAGAAGCACCCGGACAGTGGTTCCGCGACCCGGGCGGCTGTGAAGAGTCGTGTCGCCTCCAGCCTCCTCGGCACGGCTCTGCAGGCTGGATAACCCCAACCCGGATTCCACCGCAGCGGGGTCAAAACCTTTCCCCCGATCGGTGATCGTCAGGATCAGGAAACCGGCGCCGCTGTCCGCGGCGACGTCGACCGTCGGGCTCTCCGAGTGACGAAGCGCATTGCTCGTCGCCTCACGGACGATCAGTGAGGCGACATCGATCATGTCGTTGGGGATTGGACCCAATTCCGGACTGACATCGACGCGGGTCTGGACACCGTAGGGTTCGGCCAGCTGCTGGACCAGCCGGGTCAACTCGGTGGCGAGGTCGCGGTCGTGCCAGACGGGTGGCTTCAGATCGAAGATGAAGCGGCGGAGCTCGGTGATGGCTGCATCGAGGCGCTCGACCGCTTCTTGCAGATCCCGACGGTCGCGGGCTTCGTCCATTCTCGACTCGAGGCCCTGCAAGACCAGACCAACGGCAAAGAGGTCCTGGATTATCGCGTCGTGGAGGTCGCGGGCGATCCGCTCCCGGTCTTCAACCACTGCGAGTCGCCGCAACCTCTGTTGAAGCCTGACATTGGCGACCGCCGAACCGGCGATGGCCGCCAACGCCTCAACGAGGTGCTCGTCGTCGTCCGTGAATCCACCGTCTTTTTCCGTGAGATACAAGTTGCCAAACACGCGGTCGCCGGCGCGGACGGGAACACCGAGAAAGGCGGTCATCGGAGGATGATTGGGTGGGAAGCCGACTGAGTCGGGATGGTCCTGAATCCGATCGAGGCGGATGGTCTGGGCGTCGATGATCAGGGTGCCGAGAACCCCGCGCCCGGAGGGAAGGGGACCGATGGCCTCGGCCAACCGCTCGGGGATACCAACGTGAATGAACTCGATCAGGGTTCCGTGCTCCCCGATGACCCCGATGGCGGCATATTTTGCTCCGGTGGTTTCCCGCGCCGTATCGGCCGTCGCCGCCAGCAGCTCGGACAGATCGGCGCTGGCAGTGACGGCGGCGGCCCCGGTGACCAGGGCCGCCAGCCTCTTCGCAGCTACTCCGGGCAAACCATGAGAGTAGCGAGCGGTTGGGTCCGGCGGCCTCGCCTGTATGGTTCCGGGAGTGAGCTTTCGATGAGAATCCTGCTGGTCGACGACCACGAAATCGTTCGCAAGGGCCTCAAGTCGCTGATCGATGCCGAACCCGATCTCGAGGTGGTCGGAGAAGCGGGCAGCGCTGGTGAAGCTCTGCGCCGGGTGGGCTTCGACTCCCCAGATCTCGTGGTGATGGACGTTCGCCTTCCGGATGGGTCCGGGGTCGAGGCCTGCCGGGACATCAGGTCGGCCTTCCCCGCAGTCAAGGTTCTCATGCTGACCTCGTACGCCGACGAGGAAGCTTTGATGTCGGCGATTCTGGCCGGTGCGTCGGGCTACCTGTTGAAGCGAATTGATTCGGCGGCCCTTCTCGACAGCCTCAGGCGCGTCGGCCAGGGAGAATCGCTGATCGACCAGGAAATGGTGGCCAAGCTGTTCTCGGCCCTCAGGGGTGGAGGGCGCTCGTCCGATCCATTGCTCGACAAACTGTCTGATCAGGAGCGGCGGGTACTCGATCTGATTACCGAAGGCCTGACCAACCGTCAGATTTCAGAGCAGATGTTCCTTGCCGAGAAAACCGTGAAGAACTACGTATCGAATCTCCTCACCAAGCTCGGGATGAGCCGGCGCAGCGAAGCGGCCGCCTACGCGGCTCGGGCGACGGCTCCGAAGCCAGACCCGGAGCGAGAGGATTGGGAATAGTGGTGAACAGTCAATTGCAAGTTCCCGCGCCCTATGCCCGGTTGATTGCCGCCACCGACGGATCCGAACTCGGGGGGAAGGCCGTGGTGGGGGCGGCCCAGTTGGCCCAGCGCACCAATGCGGAGCTGATTGTGTTCCACGCCGCCGGTGATATGGAGGGGGAGGCCGCCGTAAAGCGCCAGGTCGCCGAGCTCTTACAAGGCATGCCGGTGAAGGTGGAGATCAGGAACCTCATCGCTGGAACTCCGATGTCACCGTCTCAGCTGGTCGACCAGTTCGTCGATGAGGTCGGAGACGGCGTGGTCGTGGTCGGCACCCACGGCCGCAGCGGAGTCAGCGCGGCCCTTCTCGGCTCCACCACAGCGGAACTCGTTAGTCGGGCCGGGCAGGCCACCGTGGTCTACGGACCGCACGCGATGCCACCTACGGAGATCGAACGAGTCGTGGGATGCGTCGACGGCTCCGAGTTCTCCGAGTGGAGTGTCGAGGAAGCGACCCGGTGGTCCATTGCCTTGCGCGTCCCTCTCTGGATCGTTCAGGTGGTACCGCCGGATCTGCCCTCCTACGTCACCGTGTTTGAGAACACGTACGTACACAATTTGTCTAGGGAACTGGAGCGGCTCGGTGGCGGCGCGGTCGAGTGGGAAGTTCTCCATTCGACCTCTGCAGCGAAAGCCATCCTCGAATCATTCGGAGCGGATCCGGCCTCGATGCTCGTCATGGCGACTCATGGGCGCGTGGGTTTCAAGCGAGTGACGATGGGTAGCGTTGCCTCCGAGGTGGTTCGAGGAGCTCGAGGGCCGGTTGCCTTGATCCGCCCCGTGGAAGGGTCAGGCCGCTCGGCAGACAACCCGCCTCCGCCTCGCACTTAGTCGGGATTGATGTCTCGCCCAATGGTCGGGCTAGCCGATCCGCCGCCCTGTGATCTCGATCGGGTTGATACGGACCCACGTCGTGGGCTGCGGGGAGGGCACCCACTTCTCGAGTCCCAGCGATTCCAGTTCTGCGATCTGGGTCTCGTCGTGCACAGCCTCGGTCCGCCCTCGGACAAGAACGCTCCAGCCGGTGCGGGTCGGTTGTGTCCCAGTCGTCGATTTCGAAGGCTGCCGGGGCGTTTTGCCAGACGGCATCGAGTTTCTCACCGGGAGCGGTCCTGAAGACGACGGCTCCGTGAACGTATTGAAAGACCACCGGGAGGATCAGCGGTTCGCCGGCCGCAAGAAGGGCGATTCGGCCAATTGAGCGGGCCTCCAGCAGGCGCTCGCACTCTTCGAGGGTCATGACTATGAGTCCTTGGCGGTCTCTGGCGAGAGAGTCACTCATCAGCTGCCTGCTTTCGTTGGAACTTCTTGTCACCATCGTCGTCGTCCGATCGTCTCCGCGCAGCCGAGGCTGCGCGGAGACGATCGAGAACGACGGGTGAAACGCTGACTACTGCTCCCGGGTGACGACAACCTTTAGCGCCCCGGTGTCCGCAGCTCGAGCGAATACGTCATAGGCGGCCATGAAGTCGTCCAACGGAAAGTGGTGGGTGGCGAACAGGCCGGGGTTGATCTGGCGGTTCTCGATCAGGCGAAGCAGAGTGGGAGTCGAATAGGTGTCCACCAGGCCCGTTGTGATCGTGACATTGCGAATCCACAGATCCTCGAGGTGAAGCGTCACGGGTTTGCCGTGCACACCGACATTGGCGACATGTCCACCAGGGCGTATCAGGCGAGTGGCCAACTCGAACGTATCTGGCACTCCAACTGCCTCTATGGCCACGTCGGCGCCCAAACCATTGGTCAACTCCTGGATTCGAACGAGGGGATCCTCGTTCGCGTTGTTGATCACGATGTCAGCCCCGAACTGCTTGGCGGCATCGAGGCGGGGATCGGCGAGGTCGATAGCGATGATGTGGGCGGGGCTGTAGAGACGGGCTCCGAGGATTGCTGCCAGGCCGATCGGGCCTGCGCCGACGACCGCTACGACATCACCCGGGTTGACCCGTCCGTTGAGAACGCCGACCTCATAGCCGGTGGGCAGGATGTCGGCGAGCATCAGAACATCCTCGTCGCTCACGGCCGTCGGGACCTTGTAGGTGGAGGTATCCGCGAACGGAACCCGAACGAACTCGGCCTGGGTGCCATCGATCTTGTGGCCCAGAATCCAGCCGCCCCCGCCTATGCACTGGCCGTATCGTGCCTCCCGGCAGTATCGGCAGGCGCCGCAGGACGTGATGCAGGAGACCAGGACCCGGTCGCCCGGCTTCACCGTCTTGACGCCGGCGCCAACCGTTTCGACCGTGCCGACCGCTTCGTGGCCGAGGATGCGGCCGTCAGTCACAGTCGGCACATCGCCTTTGAGAATGTGGAGGTCGGTCCCGCAAATGGTGGTCGCATCGACGCGCACAATTGCGTCGGAATCTTCTTTGATGGTGGGCTTCGCCACCTCTTCCCATGCCTTGTTGCCCGGACCGTGGTAAACGATCGCCTTCATCAGGCTCTCCTTAGATAGGGGTGTCTGATGAGTATGAGGATTCCTCAGCTGCGCAGGCAGGGCCGAATGACCCTGCTCACTTGGCGTTCCTCCCTATCCCCGTTTTGGCGCGACAGAACCGTGCCATAGCCCCAACCCGTCGCGCCAAAACGCGGGGGACCATGACCTCAGAGGGCGGCGGCTGGGCTTCCTTCGCATTCGGGATGGCCACAACCGCAGTCCATGACCATTCCGCCTTCCTCGTTCTCGCCAGGCGTGCCGATCTCGGCGTCGTCGACGGCCCTCCGGCAGATGTCGCTGCAAAACCCCGAAGACTCGGTGACGAAACACGTGCAGTGCTCATGCATGCACTTCATCGCAAGCTCCTCCATCGCGGAGTCGGCAGGTACCCCAACGTCACGTTCCGGAAACTTTCCGCAGATGAGGTGCCGACCCTAAGGTTCCCCTGCTTGTGACCCCAGAGGCTCTTCGGGTACGGCGTACCTACATCGTGTTGACGCTGTTGTCGACGCTTGCCTCCTCTTTTATCTGGGGGATCAACACCCTCTTTCTCCTCGACGCGGGTTTGAACAACGCCCAGGCTTTCGGCGTCAACGCCTTTTACACGGCGGGCACCTTCCTGTTCGAGGTGCCGACGGGAGTCATCGCCGATACCCGCGGTCGACGGACCTCCTATCTACTGGGAGCTGGAACCCTCCTGGTTTCGACTCTGCTGTATCTCCTGATGTGGGAAACCCGCGCCCCGATCTGGGGTTGGGCCATCGCCTCCATCCTGCTCGGCCTCGGGTTCACCTTCTTCTCGGGTGCCACCGAGGCGTGGCTGGTGGACGCCTTGAAGGCCAGCGGGTTCACAGGTCAGCTCGAATCGGTCTTTGCCCGGGCCCAGACGGTTGCCGGCGGGGCGATGCTGGTCGGCACCGTTGCCGGTGGGTTCCTCGCCCAGGTCACCAATCTGGCGGTTCCCTACATCGTTCGTGCGGGAATCCTCGGTGTCACTTTCTTGGTGGCGATGTTGACGATGAGAGAAATCGGATTCACGCCCACCCCCAGCACCGACCTTCGGGCCGAGGTCGTCAAGATTCTCAAGGGTGCAATCAACGCCGGATGGCGCAATCCCCCAGTCCGATGGCTGATGCTGTCTTCGCCGTTCATAAGCGGAGTCAGCATCTACGCCTTCTATGCCATGCAGCCGTACCTGCTCGACCTCTACGGGGATCCTAAGGCCTTCGGGATTGCCGGAGTGGCGGCAGCGGTTTTGGCCACCGCCCAGATCGCGGGGGGCTTGCTGGTCCCCTGGGTACGCAGGCGCTTCCAGCGCCGGACCCAGTTGCTCCTGGTGGTCACGTCCGTCAGCGTCGTCTTCCTCGCACTGGTCGGATTGGTCCCCAACTTCTACGTCGCCCTCGGCTTCTTCGCCATCTGGGAGCTGTTGTATTACCTGAGCACTCCGGTCAGGCAGGCCTTCGTGAATGGCTGCATCTCCTCTGACCAGCGGGCGACCGTCCTTTCGTTCGATTCGCTGCTGGGCTCGGGCGGGGGAGTGGTCACGCAACCCGTGCTGGGCAGGGTGGCCGACGTCCAGGGATATCCCGCTTCACTCGCCGTGAGCGCCGGGGTCTACGCGCTGGCGATCCCGTTCATGTGGCTGGCCAAGCGTGGTGATGCGCCGGGCGACTTCGGTGAGATCGAGAAGTCAGCGCGGTTGCCACAACTGGCGCGTTAGCCATCCCATCGCCAACACACCGATCCCGATCCCGACTGTGGCCGGCGAGAGCGAAAGACCGAGGGCCAGGCAGCCCGCCAACCCCGCTCCCGAGACGATCCGGACCCGGGTGCGCTCGGATTTTCCGAGTCGCAACGCAGCGAGGTTGGCAACGGCGTAATAGAACAGCACCAGGAACGAACTGAAGCCCACCGCGCCCCGTAGATCGGTTACCGCGAGGAGTCCCATCACCAAGAGCCCCACCACCACTGCGGCCCGGTTCGGCGTTTTTCGGTTGGGGTCGACGGCTCCGAGCCAATCAGGGAGGTCGCCGTTTTGCGCCATGGCGAAGATGGTTCGGCTGATCCCGGCCAACAGGGTGAGCAAGGCGCCGCTGGCCGCCACTATTGCTGCGAATCTCACCGTGATGGCGCCCCAGGACCATCCCGCCACTTCGGTGACCTCTGCCAGCGGGGAGACCGAGACCGCCAGGCGATCCGCTCCGAGCGTTCCGAGAGCGGTGCCGGCGACCAGTGCGTACAGGAGCAAGGCGATCGAGACCGCTACGAGGATCG
This sequence comes from uncultured Acidimicrobiia bacterium, assembly GCA_963790345.1. Classification (GTDB taxonomy): domain Bacteria; phylum Actinomycetota; class Acidimicrobiia; order Spongiisociales; family ZC4RG35; genus DATEEG01. The sequence continues at coordinate 146,759 of CAWBOD010000001.1, forward strand.
CGCGGGGGATGGTCCGATCGGGCTCCCGCACCTCTTCACCAAGAGTGCTGATGCGGGCGTAACCGGCAAACGCGAAGAACATCAGGGCGGCGGCCTCGAGGATGCCAGTCAATCCGGCGGGACCCGATTCCCACAACCGGCCTGCGTCGAACTCGGCGCTGCCGACACCTGCCACCACGACCAGCAGCAACACGCCGATCACCGGCAAAACCAAAACCCTGATCGTTCGGGCGGTTCTCTCAACTCCCAGATAGTTGATCGAGGTGAGTGCGGCGACGCTCGCCAGAGCGATCGGTTTGGCATATCCCGGGGCAAGATGCAATCCGATGGTGAGGGCGATCGCACCGCAACTGGCGGTCTTGCCGAGGACAAAACCCCATCCGGCGAGGAATCCCCAGGTAGGCCCGAGGCGCTCCCTTCCGTAAACATAAGCCCCACCCGACGACGGGTAGACGGCCGCCAGTCGAGCCGAGCTGAAGGCGTTGCAAATGGCGACCAAAGCTGCAAGGAGGAGCCCAATCAGCAGCCAGCCACCGGCGGCCCGGGCGGCGAGGCCGAAAACGACGAAGACCCCGGCCCCGATCATCGATCCAAGGCCCACCAGAGTCGCATCGGCAGTACCGAGCCTGCGCACCAGGCGGCTGGGTGGCTCGGGGGAGGTCATGCCCACCTTCACCGGCCGATCGGCGAGGGTTCACGCCTCCGAAGTGGCTCCACAACTCGCGGCACGGGTTGATCGGCGGACACCGAGATCATGGTCCGCAGCCAGCCGAGTTCCTGTTCGCTGACCGCCCTCCCCGCCAATTGGGATTCGAGCAGTGTGCCCGCCATCACCATGACCTTGAAGACCGAAGCGGTCGGTTGCCTGTTGCCGGGATTCAGCGAGTATGTGCAGCCGGTTTCGGAATCCCACGCGAAACGCGGTGAACCGCTGGCGCGGGAATTCGGCCGAGAGCGCCAATTGGCGGCCCTCGGTGAACGGGCTCGCCCGGCAGACGTCCAGGTCGGCCGCTTCCGTCAGCCAGATGGCGAACTCACCCCTGGTGATCGCAAGCTCGCCCCGGAACATCCCGCTCGAGAAGTCGACCACTCCCGCCGCCGCGGCGGCTCGCACGGCGTCTTCGTAATAGACGCCCTCGACATCGATGAACGGATTCGGAGCCTCGGTTGGCAAGGCGAACTCGAAGGCTCTGAGAAGAACTGCGATTGCCTCCCCCCGGCTCATCAGGCGAAGGGGGCAAAAGAGCCGGCGCTCGGAATCGCATCCGTTGACAACGCCGGCCGCGACCAACCCTTCGATGTGCGGCTCGGCGGTACCGTTCCAGAGGCCGTCGTCATCCACGAATGTATCAACAGTCGAAGGAGCGGCCGGCATTGCCCCTGTTCTGATTTCCATCATCCGGGAAACCATCGCCGCGGCTTCGGCGCGTGGGATCATCTGGCTTGCACATGATCTTCCCGCCCCGCAGCCGAGCACCACACCGATTTCATACAGGTGTTCAAGGTGTTCCTCCGAAGGGAGGCCGTCGTCGTCGGAGAAGACTCCCGATGGTGTGGCCAGAGCGGGTAGCCCCACGACCAGCATGGCCAAGACCAGGCCGATCAGTGCCAGGGTCTTCATCGCCTCGCGGTCACATCGATCACGGTTCCAGTCTCCCGGGCTTCCTCGGCGAGGAAGGCGAGAAGATGGCTCTCGAGAGACTCTGAGGCGGGTGTGGCAGGTGGGGCACCGGTCTCGACCGTGGCCAGAAATGCCTCCATGATCCCGCCATCACCTCCCCCGTGACCTCCGGTTGCGGTTCCGATCGCAATCTCCTCTGGCTGCCCACTGATGTGGTCGATCACGACGATCGACTGTTGCCGGCCGAAGACCCCCCTCAGCGTGGCCCGGGTCCCGTCGTAGCGCATTGTCCGGCTCTCTTCATGTGAATGTCCGTGCATCACGAGAGCGACCGAGGTCCCCGACTCGAGTTGCATCGTCACGACCTGGTGATCGACGACATTGGACTCTGCCCGATAGGCGCACCGGCCATAAGGTCCCTGCCGGAGTGCCTCGAGTCGCCCCTCCGGGGTCATGTCGTCGGTGATGACGTGGATCGGCCAGCCCTGCATCGCCTGGTCCAGGTAGATCCGTCGGGCGTCGTAAGGACAGTCGAGCACAGGGCAGGGATCGGTGCACCGAGCGGTTGCTCCGGCCGGAGCGCGTTCGGGGCGGAACTCGAACAGCGAACCTACCGAGGACAGTCGGGCGACGGGTGAGGTGAGATTCCAATGAAGTATGTCGAAGTCGTGGCAGCACTTGGCGACGATCATCGGGGTGGCCGCTTCTTTCCTTCCCCAGTTACCGCGGACATAGGAGTGGGCCATATGCCAGGAGCGCACGTTCTCCCGATGCTCGACCGTGACGATGTCGCCGAGCCGGCCCGATCGGATCACCTCCCTGAGGGTCTGAAAAAAGGGCGTGAATCGAAGCACATGGCCGATGTGGAGTGTGACCTCCGAATGGGATGCGGCTGCGACCAGTTCCTTGCACTGATCCAGCGTCGATGCCATGGGCTTTTCGGCCAGAACGTGATACCCGGCCCGGAGGGCCGCCAGGATGTGGCCGTGGTGGGTTCTATCCGGGGAGGCGATGATTGCCGCCGGGGCGATCCGGGGCAGCGCCAGCAGTGCGTCTGGATCTGCGAAACGATGGCTGGCGGGGATGCCATGCGAATCGGCCAGGCGGGCGAGGCGGTCGGGACGGGGGTCGGCCACGGCCACGATCCGGAGTCGGTCGGGGTGGTCGAGGGCCCACCGCCCGTACACAAAGTGGCCCCGCTGACCGGCGCCAATCAGAATCGCTTCGGTCATACGCGTCGCCAGTGCATCGGCCGAGGGTATCGGCCTGCAGACGACCAGGGTGGGGCGCCTCCAAAGGTCCCGACTTCTCTCCCGCGTCTACCGTCTGGTCTGAAAGGCCCGAGGCATCCTGCCTGGAAGGCCAATTGTGACCATCAACTGCTCAACTCGGGCCCCGGCGGTCCGAATCATCTACTAGGCATATTGTTGACCCGACCGAACAGGAACCCCCATGTCGCTGGCTCGGCCCCCAAAACGTCAATCTTCGGGTCCAATTGCCTCGATCGGCCGGCTCCTGGTCATCCTCCTTTTTGTCGCGATTCTGGGCGGCCTCGGATGGGCGATCACTGTCAACGGATCGATTGAGAGCACCGAGACTCTGGACCGCGACGTCGCCGCTCCCGGGACGATCGTGGTGATTCCCGGTCTCACCGAGGTCCATCTGCGTTCTGAAGGCTCCGGTGACCCGGTCCTCTTCATTCATGATTTCGATCTCGCCGGTGGATATCAGTGGGCGAAGACGGCCGAAATCTTGGACGGCTACCAGCTCCTGATGCCCGATCTGGTCGACTTCGGGTTCAGCGCCCGGCCGAGCCTGCGTGGTCGCCTCCACACGGTGGTCGGCCAGGCCGAGACCTTGCTCGCCATGCTGGAGGAGCTGGGAATTTCCAAAGTGTCGGTGGTCGGCGCCGGCCTCGGCGGATCCATCGCGGCTCAGATGGCGTCGTTGCAGCCGGCAGTCGTCGACCGTCTGGTTCTTGTCGCCCCCGAGATTTTCGGACCGGATCCCAGCTGGCAGTCGATGCTGTACCGCTTGCCGAGTGTCGGCGACGCCATGACTTTCACATTCGTAGGCGCCGGGAGCCGCGCCGACGCGAGCTATTCGGCTGGTTGCGGAACCGGTGGATATTGCCCGGACGCAGAGACCCGTGCGACTAGAACCGCCGCAGCCATGGTGCCCGGTACTACTGATGCCCTGACGGCGATGTATGCGACGCCGCCGGCGTCGACTCTGCCCGACTCACTGGGCACTATCGCCGCTCCCACCCTGATCGTTTGGGGTTCCGATGACACGACGACCCCGTTGAGTCAGGCGGAGGACCTGCAAGGGTCGGTGGCGGGTTCGACGCTGGAGATCGTGTCCGGCGCGGGTCACCGGCCCCATCTCGAAGATCCCGAGGCGACCGCCGCGCTGATTTCGGCCTTCCTCGGCTCTTAACGCGGAGAGGATCACTGCGGTGGAGTTAGTCGGTGCCGGGTGTGACCCGCCATCCTCTCGCCCGAAGCTCGTCGGCCAGGTACTCGTCGGGGATCGCACTCAAGTCAGGCCCGTTCGGTCGGACGTCGGCTCCTACCAGTTCCAACGCCTTGTCCCGCAGGGTCCGCGCCCAGGCCCGTCCGCTGGCCGAGGCTTCCAGGGTCAACGTGGCATCGGGTCCGATGGTGTAGAGGCTCGCCTCCGGCCGTGGATTCGAGTTGCTGCCCCGCTCCCCGTAAAGGAGCAGCACCCCGCCTGCGGGAAGATCTTGGATACCGCCGTCGGCGACGAACTCACCAACGAACGCCCAGCCCGAGCTCTTGGTGTCATCCACCGAAGAGACGATCTTGGCCCAGTGGCGCCGGCGGTCGTCGCCCAACTGCGGTACTCGAACCGGGATGATCACTTCCATCCGGTGACCTTATTCGACGCCAAACATCCCGTCGAGGTTGTCCCAGGACCGCGGGTAGGCTGATCGGCAGTCCTCGAGAGAGATGAGATGAGCAATCCTGACGGCCAGCGAGGCGGGACCCCATCCGACCCGTTTCCCCTGCTCGGTTTCCATCACATAGAGTTCTGGACTGACAACGCGTATCAGTCCGCCCAGTTCTTCCGGACGCTGATGGGGTTCTCGATCGAGGGGTATCGCGGACCCGAAACCGGTGTCCGCGAGACGGCATCGTGGGCGCTTCGTCAGGGAGAGATCCGGTTCATCATCAGCGGGGCGATGTCACCCGACCATCCCATCAGTCGCCATGTGCTCGAGCATGGCCCCGGAGTTCATGACGTTGCCCTCTCGGTTCCTGATGCAGCCGAGGCTTTTGACGTTGCCACGGCTCGGGGCGCCGAGGCCGCCTTCAAGCCGGAACACATCGAGAAGGACGGACGTTCCTGGGCGGCCGCCGGCATTCGAACCTACGGCGAGACGATCCATTCCCTCGTCCAGGTGGACTCGTCATGGCCTCCGCCCGACTTCCAACCATTTGCCGACTCGGTGGCGCGTCCGGTTGGTCTCGTCCGGATCGACCACGTGGTAGCCAACGTCGACCTCGGTGACATGGATCGATGGGTCAAGTTCTACGAGGACATCTTTGGTTTCGTGCTCCTCCGGCATTTCGATGAGAATCAGATTTCCACCGAATATTCGGCTCTGATGTCAAAGGTCGTCTGGGACGGTGCGGGACTGATCAAGCTCCCCATCAACGAGCCCGCCTCCGGGCGGCGCCGCAGTCAGATCGAGGAATACCTCGACTTCTACAGGTCACCCGGTGTGCAGCATGTGGCGCTGCTCACCGACGACATCTTCAACACGGTTGGCCATGTTCGAGACAATGGACTGTTGATGATGGAGGTACCCGACACCTACTACACCGACGTCACCGATCGAATTGGCGAAGTCGTGGTCGACCTCGACGAGATGCGCCGGCTCAACGTCCTGGTCGACGCCGACGAGGGCGGCACCCTCCTTCAGATATTCACGCGAATGCTCCAGGATCGACCCACCGTATTTTTCGAGTTCATCGAGAGGCGTGGCGCCACCGGGTTCGGTGAGGGAAACTTCAAAGCCCTTTTCGAAGCGATCGAGCGAGACCAAGCAGCCAGAGGCAACCTCTAACAGGCGGTCTGTCGTTCTCGCCGCACGGCTGGACCGTGCCATCCAACCGGCCGACCACCTAGTTACGCTTCGGGCATGGCCACCCTTCGCCTGTTCGCTAACTTGCGCGAGCTGGCCGGTGTGTCGACGGTGCAAGTGGAGGGGAACACGGTCGGCGAGGTCATCGACGCCGCCGCGGCACGTTTCGGAGCAGGATTCCAGGCAGGGCTCGGGTCGGCGGCGGTCTGGCGAAACGGTGAGCAGGCTTCGATTTCCGATCCGGTCGGTCCTTCGGATGAAGTCGCGCTGATCCCGCCGGTTTCCGGAGGCGCCGATGCCATCCGGGGGACCGTCGTCGACACCTCTGCCCTGACCGGGGTCATTGCTCTTCTGATCCTCATCGGCGCCAACATCGCCGAGGGGTTGGCGTGGTGGGCCGCTGCTCTCGTGGCGGTAGCGGCCGGGTGGGTGATCGACCTCGGCAACCGTCTGGCCTGGCGCGGGCGGGTGATCGCCGTCAACGGCCTGCTGGTGGCGGTGGTTCTCTCGGCGGTTTCGACCCATGTGCTCGGCGGGGTCGGGCTCGGGATGACCCTGGTCCTCGGAACCGCAGTCATCCTCGGTTGGGGGGTGGCGCTTCCTGCCTACCGGGCTATCGAGAGCATCGCCCCTTCCGTGATGATCGCCATCATCGGGGGCGCCGCGGTGGGGTCCCTCATGCTGTCCCGGACCATCTTCGAACCCGGGGAACACGCGGCTTCGATCTTCCTGCTGGTGGTGGTCGTTTCCGGCTTCACAGGTTGGATCCTCGAAAAGATGCGGTCACCTCTGCTCGACCCGTTTGCGGGAACCGCGTTAGCGGCCGTGATTGCCGCCGCGGTTGGGTCGCTCATCTGGAACGAGGATCTCGTTGGCTATCTGCTGGTCGGTCTGGGGTTGGCCGTTTTCCTGGTGGCCGGCCGTTGTTTCGGCTCGCTGGTCCGTATCGGAAGGCTGGCCCTGTCCGAGCCGGCGGGCGGGGCCATGTCGGCCCTTGACGGGGCCATGCTGGCCGCGGCCCTCTATTACCCCCTGGTGACGCTGGCTTTGTGACCCCGGGGTCATCCCCTCCCTACCCGCCAAAGTGGAATCTCCGGCCGTCCTTTTAGTACCCTGATCACCTATGTCCGGCCGATTCTCTCGCCGGCTGGTGACTTTGCTGGTCCTGGTTCTGGTGGGAGCCGTGACACCGGCCGGTCCAGCCCTTGGCGTGACCAAGTCTCAGGTCGATCGCGCCTGTTCGACTTCGGCCGGGGCCTACGACGCTTATCTTTCCGCACAATCCGAATTCCAGGCCGCAGCCGACGCCTATGAGGTCGCTGCCCTCGAGGTGGAGAACGTCCTCTACCGGCAAGGCCGAACCGCCGAGACATTGCAAATCCGCCAGGCGGACATGGAAGTCGCCCAGAAGCGCTTCGAGCAGCAGGCGGTTGAGGCGTATATGAACGGGGGAAATGGCAATCCCGCCTTGTTCCTGATGGCGTCTTCCCTCGATCAAGTGATCACCAGCACCGAGTTTCTGTCGTCGGCCGCCTCCGACGAGCGCGATATTGCCGGGGATCTCGCCGCCCTCCAGGGGGAGCTGGGAGTACTGCAGGGACAGTTGGTCGTTCTCGAACAAGATCTGCGGGCCGTGGAATCCGAACGCCTCGAAGCCAAGGACGCACAGGAGCAGGCCATGTTGGCCGATCAAGCCGCCTGGGAAAAGCTCTCCGGAGAGTGTGCCCGACTCCAAAAGCAGTTCGAGATCGAGGTCGCCCGAGCAGCGGCAGCCCGGGGTGGGGGAGCAGGCGGAGTGTCCTCGGCAGCTACTCCCGGATTCCGATGCCCGTTCCCCGGTTCGTCATTCACCGATTCATGGGGCAATCCCCGCTCGGGAGGGCGGGCCCATAAGGGCACCGACATGATGGGCCCATACGGCGCCCCCCTCTATGCAGTTGCCAGCGGAATCGTCTACACCGGCAACAGCGGCCTCGGTGGTCGGACCGTTTGGGTGGTTGCCGACTATGGCGTCGCCTTTTATTACGCCCACCTCTCCAGCCTGAACGTGTCCAGCGGGTCGAGGGTCTCGACCGGAGACGTGGTTGGCTTCAACGGCGATTCCGGAAACGCCGCCGGTGGCGCCCCCCATCTCCATTTCGAGCTTCACCCGGGCGGGCGCGGAGCGGCGGCGGTTAACCCCTATCCAACCCTTGTCTCGGCCTGCCGGTAACCTCAAACCGTGGACTCCAAACCCGCCGAAGCCGATCCGACGCAATCTGACCCATTGGCCGAGGAGGCCGCTCAGCTCGAGCGCCGCCGGATCGACCAGATTCGCGAGCCCGAGTTTGTTGCCGACCTATCGGAGCTGGCCCTGAACGAACTGCGTTCCCGACGCGACCTGGCCGACACCGTGGAGACGGAGCTCTCCTATTACCGCCGGCTCCTCCACGGGCGCATGGACCTCTTGGCCTTCGAACAGCGACGTCGCCGTGGCGAGGAGACTCGGAGCCTGATCGACGCGTTGCCCGAGATCCTGACCGGGCGGGAACGGTCCGGCTCCGTTCAGGCCCGCCATCTCTCGACCGAGCTGCCGTATCTCCCGGTCAAGGGCAAGCGCCATCTGGACCGCATCCTCGGCAACGACCTGATGATCCGGATGTCGGAGATGACCGAGGAAGAGTTGTCTGAGGCAGCGACCGAGCTGACCGAACTGGAAGCGGAGATGTCCGGTCTTCGCCAGGAGGTTCAAGGCGTTCTCGATCAACTCCACAGCGCAGTGATTGCCCGGTACAAGAACGACCTGGGCGATCCCGCCCTTCGCACGTCCTAAGGGCGGTGCTGGCCGAAGAGGTCCGGTCGGGCCTGGTCGAAACGGTTCACGACGGCGCCGTGGCTGTGGTGGCAGCGTCGGGCGAGCTCATCGCCTCCTACGGGGAAGTCGACCGGCCGTTCTATTTCCGATCCTCGGCGAAGCCGTTTCAGGCGACCGTGGCGCAGGCGTCCGGGGCCGGTTTGGTGCGGGAGCAGCTGGCGCTGGCCTGTGCCAGCCACGACGGGCAGCCGGTGCAGGTGGCCCTGGTCGAATCGATCCTGGCCAAAGCGGGCCTCACCGCCGAGAACCTGGGAAACCCGCCTGACTGGCCCCTTGCCAGATCTGCCGGGCAACGGCTCCTTGCGGGTGGTGCGGCCGTTCCCAAGCGTCTCTGGCACAACTGCTCCGGAAAGCACGCAGCCATGCTGGCGGCGACGGTTGCTTCCGGGTGGGATCCGGCCAACTACCTCGACCGTTCCCACCCACTTCAGGTCCGGATCACCGAGATGATGAAGGATGTCGCCGGGGAGGTCGACCCGATAGGGGTCGATGGCTGCGGCGCCCCCGTCTTTGCGACGACCGCCCGGGCGATGGCACGAGCGTATGCGCGCCTCTCGACCGCAACCGAGTTCCAGGAGACGTTCGATGCCATGCACGCCTTCCCGGCGCTGGTATCCGGAGTGGGCAACGTCGATGCGGCCATCGCCACGCAACTCGACTCCGTCGCCAAGCGAGGAGCCGCCGGTGTTCTCGGGATCAGCCTGCGCGGAAGGGCCGGACTGGCGGTCAAGGTTTGGAGCGGTTCGGGTCTGGTCGCGGGCCTGGCCGGCGTGGCGGCTCTCGATCAAATGGGCGCCCTGACGCCCTATGCCAGGGAGAGGCTCGAACGCCATTCGCATCCCGTGGTCAAAGGGGGCGGACGGCCGGTGGGAAGATTCGAGTCACGGCTGGAGTTGCGATGGCAGTGATGGAACTCGATCGGTTCCCGGACAGGGGATTTGACCTCAGTCCCCTGGCTCCACGCGTTGGGCCGTTTCCCATGGCCGAATTCCTGGGAGTCTGGTGGGAAGAGTTCCGACCGGATGCCCGGTTGACGATCGTCTCGAGTGGAGCCGGAGCGCTTCCTTTGATGGAATCAGCCGGCGTTGTTCAATTCGTCGGGGACAGCGATCTGACCGACTACCACAGCCCCCTCGGAGCGGACCTCGACGGTCCTGTCGGGGCTCTCGCGAAGCTGTTCGATGAGACGACCTCACTGGACCTCGACTCGCTCCCGGGTGAGGCCGCCGTGGCCCTTCACGACAGCCTGTCGCTGTCGGGCTTCAATCCCAAGGTGTCCGAGCAGACGGTTGCCAGAGTGCTGGCGTTACCGTCTTCGATCGATGAGTACTACACGATGATCGGCAAAAAGGAGCGCCATGAACTGCGCCGTAAGCGACGGCGCTACGAAGAGCAGGTCGGACCGGCGACTCTCGTTACCGACCAGGGAGCAGGTTTCGGCTTTGATGAGTTCGTGAGGCTTCATCGGCTGGCTCCCGGCGACAAGGGGACCTTCATGACAGGTGAACGTCACCGTTTCTTTGCACGCCTGGCCGGCCAGGACGGATGGCGGGTCGATTATCTCGAGCAGGGTGGCGCCGCCACTGCCTGCCTGTTCGGCTGGACGGATGGGTCCGACTACTACCTGTACAACTCGAGCTTCGACCCGTCGGCCCAGTCCGCCTCGCCGGGGTTGGTGCTGCTGATTGGCATGATCGAAAAGGCCATCACCGAGGGATGGGGCGTCTTCGATTTTCTGAAAGGGGACGAAAGCTACAAGGCGCGTCTCGGTGCTCTTCCTCGCCAGCTGTTCCGGGTGGAAGCGTCGAGATGATCGAACGGGTCGCCTACTTGTCGATGCACACCTCGCCGTTGCTGCAACCGGGATCGGGTGACGCCGGAGGGATGAATGTCTACATCGACCAGCTTTCCCGGACGATGGCGGGACGCGGCGTTGAAGTAGATGTCTTCACACGTCGAACTGATAACGATGACCCCGCCGTCGTCGATGTGGTGCCGGGCTATCGAGTGATTCATGTCGACGCCGGTCCCCCTCACCCTCTGCCGACGGCTTCCCTCCCGCGGTACGTGAGAACCTTTGCCAGAGCCGTCGAGGCCCGGCTGCGTCCCGATCCGCCTCAGATTCTCCACTCGCACTATTGGTTGTCAGGCTGGGCGGGGCTCCTGGTCAAGCGGGCGTTGCGTATCCCATTGGCGAACTCCTTTCACACGCTCGGCCGCGTCAAGGATGGGAACCGGCGGCCCGACGATCCTCCCGAGAGCCTCCTGCGCATCGCCGCCGAACACGAGGTGATCGAAGGCTCGGATTGCGTCATGGCATCGACGCCGGCCGAGGCGGCCGAGCTGCTCGAGCATTACGGGGCCGATCCCAATCGGCTGTGCACCTCACCTCCCGGCGTGGACCACCGGGTGTTTCGGCCAGGATCGCAGCGATCGGCCCGACTTCGTTTAGGTCTGGGGCCGGGACCGGTGATCCTCTTCGTGGGCCGGATCCAACCGTTGAAGGGAGTCGATCTCCTGGTCGACGCGTTTGCTCGAATCGCGCACCTGCATCCCGAAGCCACGCTGCTGATCGTGGGCGGGCCCTCGGGTCCGAAGGGTGAGCAGGAACTCTTGGCTCTGCGACAACGTGCGATCGTCCTCGGCGTTATTGGCCGGGTCAAGTTCTACGGGCCGCTTCCCCACGGACTCCTGGCCGAGTTCTATCGGGCCGCCGACATTGTTGCGGTCCCTTCCCGGGCGGAGAGTTTCGGACTGGTGGCGGCCGAGGCTCAGGCATGCGGGACGCCGGTCGTGGCCGCCAAGGTAGGTGGTCTGGTCTACGTGGTCGACGACGGGGTCACCGGCGTGTTGGTCGACGGCTGGAATCCAGGCGACTATGCCGAGGTGATCGACCGGCTCCTCTCCGACGACGGTCTGCGAAAGAAGATGGGCGAGGCGGCGGTGGTGTGGGCCAAGCGCTTCTCGTGGGATGCCACGGTCCGGCGTTACCTGGAGCTCTACAAGGGCGTGCTGGTTGGATGAGCAGGCCGCTGCCTTGCTGGAAGAGGTCGTCGATTCGTGGGTGTCAGATCCCGATTCGGATGTGGTCTATGCCGAGAAGGTCGAGGGCCGCCTGGCCGTCCGCATGCGTCAGCAAGTGCGCGAAGCCACCACGGTCTGGTTCTGGGTCGGAGACCGCAGCCTCATAGCGGAGGCATATGTGATTCCGGCGCCTGCGGACGCGGAGTCTGCCTACCGCCAAGCCCTGGTTCGAAACGGCCGCGGCTTTCGGGTCCACTTCGCGCTCGATCATGAGGGGGCTTTGATTTTGCGAGCGCGCATCCCTCTCGAACGGGTCAACGCCACCGAGCTCAGCTACCTACTAGCCGAGATCTATCAGACGGTCGAAGTCTCCTTCCGGAGCTTGGTTGGGCTAGTCAGTCAGCGCGAAAAGATGTCGTAGAAAGTTGCCAACATGCCCTTGTGCACAAGCCCCTGTGGAAACCTGTGGATATGGGGATAACCGGGGCGAAAACATCCAAACCGGGCCTCCCGTGCGGGCAGCAACCGCTAGTTGACATCAGTTACGTGTCAAACCCGCGAAATCCGACCCAGCTTGAGGCCATTGACGGTGAGTCGTGCTCGTCGTACCTTCGAACCGAGCGCCCAAGGTGCGGACCGACGAAGATGAATGCTCGGGGAAGTGCGGGATTCGAGTCGGGATGTTCCTTGGGCGCTTGCCTGATACAGAGACACAAGACGTCAGTCACCGCTGAATTCGGATGACGCAAAGTCGGAAGGCTGTCGGGAGAGTCCTTTCGACCCGGCAGTTGAATAGGGCCCTGCTCGCTCGGCAGATGTTGCTCGGTCGCTCTCATGCTTCGTTACCTCGAGTCCTGGAGAACATGGGGGGGTTGCAGGCGCAGTACGCCCCGGCGATCTATGTCGGCTTGTGGTCGCGGACGGCGGGCCTCGAACGAGCACACGTCACGACCGCCCTCGAGCGACGATCGATCGTGCAGGGAACCATGATGCGATCGACGATTCACGTCGTCTCGGCGAGGGACTACTGGCCACTCATGATTGCAACCGGCGAGGCCCGCCAACAGTGGTTCACCCACGTCTACCGGGGCCCTCACCGCGAGGCGGACTTCGACGCCGCTTCCGAGACCGTCCGCAACCTGCTCGCCTCCGGCCCGCTGTCGAGGTCGGAGCTGGTCGACGCGGTTGGCAAGGACCTCTGGGCTGGGATCCAGCTCGACATGGTCCGGGTACCGCCTTCGGGGACCTGGGAGCGGCGGCGGGCCGATCTCTACGGATTGGCCGAACAGTGGATTCCCCGGCCTGCGATAACGGCGGAGTTGGCCATCGAATGGCTGATCAAGCGGTACCTCGGGGGTTTCGGTCCGGCTCTGGCGACCGACATCGGTACCTGGGCGGGGATGCCTATGGATCGGATCATCCCGGCTCTCGAGCGCATGGATCTCAGTCGCTTCATGGCAGACGACGGCAAAGAGTTGATAGACCTCAAACGGATGCCGCTGCCGGATGCCGACATCCCTGCTCCGGTGCGTTTCCTGCCGGTATGGGACGCGATCCTCCTTGTCCACGCAAGGCGGAAGGCTGTGATCGAGGAGCACCACCGCCCGATCATCTTCAACACCAAGCTCCCCCAGTCGATGCCGACGTTCCTGGTCGATGGCTCGGTGGCAGGAACGTGGCGATATGAGGGGGGCACGGTGAAGTTGACCCCATTCGACGTGATCCCGAGGAAATGGAAACGAGAGCTGGCGGAGGAGGCGGAAGCTCTGGCGGCCTTTCACAGGCAGTAGGCAGTAGGCAGTAGGCAGTAGGCAGTAGGCAGTAGGCAGTAAGCAGCTCCACCAAGGCCCCCCTACCCCTGGCCGCCTATTCGGCAGCCAGCGGTACTTTCCCCCGCCTATCGGCGAGGGGACAAAATAGAAAGGCGCTCTTTTTGTCCCTTCGGCCGAAGGCCGGGGGGAAGGTCCCTGCCGCCGAGGAAACGAGGCGGGAGGTAGGGGGGTCTGGCAAACCCGTCGACGAATATAGGACAGCTTCAAGGTTCCCCTACCCCTGGCCGCCTAATCGGCAGCCAGCGGTACCTTCCCCCGCCTATCGGCAGCCAGCGGGACAAACATCCCGTTGCCGTCGGGACAACAGAAGGCGTTCTTTTTTGTCCCTTCGCCCGAAGGGCGGGGGGAAGGTCCCTGCCGCCGAGGAAACGAGGCGGGAGGTAGGGGTCGGCAAACCCGTCGATGGACAGGAACGCTTGACCAGTACCCCCTACCCCTGGCCGCCTAATCGGCAGCCAGCGGTACTTCCCCCGCCTATCGGCGAGGGGACAAACAAAGGCTGGTCTTGGCAAACCCGTCGACAAAACGCTGCTTCCTGAAAGCTGCCTACTGAAAAGCTGCCTACTGCTTAAAGCCCGAACATCACCTCACGGAGATTGACAGGCTTGGCGGAGAAACCGTCTAGGTCGATTCGGAGAGAGCCCAGACGAAGGCCCTGCATGCCGTCACCCTTGTTGGTGAGGACTCGCAAGGTTCCGTCATCTACCTCGAGACGTCCCAGTCCCTGACAGCGCCCCTCGGCGTCGTGGATCCCGACCAGCAGCCCGTCGAGCCGGGACGGATCGAGCCCGGTAGGCAACGTCGGAGCAAACACGGTCGGTTTGACCCTCCACTTCTCCAGGGGCTGAGCAAAGGCCAGTTCGAAACGCGCTGATCGGCGTCCGGCCCGGTCGTCGGGGCTGGAGGGTCGCACATCGGGCTCGACCGGTACGGTGAGAACCCGGGCTCCGAAGAATCGCCGCAGCATTCCGACCACCGGCTCCAGTTCCCCGCCCCGTTGCAGTGCCACCACCGCCTCGGGGCGGCAAAGCTCCATCTTGTGATACTTCAAGGTCTCTCCTCCGACTCCGGAGATCACACCGGTCGTATCGATGATGACGGTGTCGGCTGATTGACGAGCCTGCTCGACCAGGGCGGCGGTGGCTATGACTTGCTGAAGGATCAGACGCTCGGCGCTGATGCCGCCGACAAAGTGAAGGGCATCGGGCCGATCGAGATGGGCCAGGTCCGACTCGTCGCGAACCACCTTTAGCGACACACAACTTGGTGGTCCAATGGAGCTGTTCCCGATGTCGGCGTCGACGTAGGCAACGCTCCGACCGACCGCGATGGCAGCGCCGACCAGACGCCGGGCCATGGTGGTCTTGCCGGTGTCGATGGCCCCGATCATCATCACCGATGCCACCTCAGCCAGTTGTTCAGCGATTTCTTGATGCACCGAGGTCGCCACCCGCGCATCATATGACCCGGGGGCCGGCTGTGACCGAGCCGGCATCGCACCCCTTCCGCTTACTCCCAAGCGGGGGGCCCGGTGCCCTACCGCTTAACCTTGCATTCGTGGCTTTGCCGGTCAGCTTTCTCTCGGACTTCGGACACCTCGACGAGTTCGTCGGCGTCGTCCATGGTGTTATCTACCGGCTCTCTCCCGGGTCTTCGATCATCGACGTCACTCACGGCATCTCGGCCGGAGATGTGCGGGCCGGTGCTCTGGCCTTGACCCGGGCGATTCAGTATCTCCCGCCCGGGGTGGTGCTGGCGGTGGTGGACCCGGGGGTGGGAACCGCTCGTCGAGCGATTGCGGCCGAGACCGAATTCGGGTTCTTCGTCGGTCCGGACAATGGCCTTCTGTCTCCGGCTGTCGCCATGATGGGTGGGGCCCATTCCATCGTCTCCATCGAGAACCCCGAGGTGATGATCCCCGGTCCGGGTGCCACGTTTCAGGCCAGGGACGTCTTCGCCCCGGCTGCCGGTTTGCTCGCTTCGGGCGAGGCCAAACTCACTGAGCTCGGTCCGGAGGTCGATCCCGCTTCGGTCATGCCGCTCATGCTCCCGCTGCCCAAAGTCGAGTTCAACATGGTGGTGGGTGAGGCGTGGTGGGTCGATGTCTATGGGAACGTCGAAACCAATGTCGGGCCCGAGGATCTGACGCTGATCGGGGCCCGGCCCGGTGAGCCGTTGGTAGTTCGGGTCGGCCTCACCGATCACGAAGCGACGTGGGTCAACACCTTCGGTGACGTTGGCGACCGAGATCTGGCAGTCCACGTCGATTCGGCCGGGCTGATGGCGTTAGCCGTTCGCGGCGGCCGCGCAGACGAAGAACTGAATGCCATCTCCGGCATGGCGATCACCTTTTCCCTACCACCAGGATGAGGGCGAACGAATGAGCGAAGCAGTTATCGAGGCCACCGGTCTGGTCAAGAGATACGGCCAGACGATCGCCCTCGACGGCCTCGACATCGAGGTTGCCCAAGGAGAGGTGCATGGTTTTCTTGGTCCCAACGGGGCGGGCAAGACCACGACGATTCGCGTCCTTCTTGGCTTGATCAAGGCCGATGCCGGGATGGCCCGTTTGTTCGGCGGCGATCCCTGGTCCGACGCGACCGAACTTCACCGCAGGCTCGCCTATGTCCCGGGTGACGTCACGCTGTGGCCCAACCTGACGGGTGGCGAGGTGATCGACCTCCTTGGTCGACTGCGAGGTGGGCTTGACCCCGCCAAGAAGAAGCGGCTCCTCGAGCGTTTTGACCTGGATCCCACCAAGAAGGGACGCACCTACTCAAAGGGGAATCGTCAGAAGGTCGCCTTGGTCGCGGCCCTGGCGGGGGACGTCGAACTGTTGATCCTGGACGAACCCACCGCCGGCCTCGATCCGCTGATGGAAGCCGAGTTCCGTAGGTGCATCGAGGAAGATCGCCAGAACGGGAGGACGGTCCTGCTGGCGAGCCACATCCTCGCCGAGGTCGAGGCGCTCTGTGGTCGCATAAGCATCGTGCGGGCGGGTCGCATCGTCGAAAGCGGGACTCTCTCCGACCTGCGTCATCTCACCAGGACCACTATTTCGGCCGAGACCGAGAAGGATCCGTCGGGCCTCGCCGGTCTCACCGGGGTCCACAACTTCGTCTCCCGACCTTCGGACTCGACTGATGGTCAGATCAGCGATTCGATCGGGCACAAGGTCGATCTCGAAGCCGACTCCGACCACCTGGCCGAGGTTATGTCGCACGCTCGCCGGTCTCAGGGTCCGGAGCCTGGTCAGCCATCCTCCCACTCTGGAGGAACTGTTCCTGCGTCACTATCAGGACGACGTCGAACGGTGACATCGATGATCGGGACCTGGCAGCTCGTCCGCCTGATCCTTCGACGGGAACGGCTCCGGCTCGCCGTTTGGGTGGTGGTTCTGGCCCTGGTCCCGGTCAGCACCGCCATCGCTTTCGTGGAGCTCTACCCGACCGATGCGGTGCGTGAGCAACTCGTCGCGACCGTGGCCTCCAATCCGTCGATTGTCTCCTTTCTCGGCCCGATCTACGGCTCGAGCGTCGGTGCTTTGACTGCTTGGAGAGTTGGCACGATCGCCTCGGTCCTGGTCGGTCTGATGGCGTCTCTGACTGTCATTCGCAACACTCGTGAGGAAGAAGAAACCGGACGCCGGGAGCTGCTGGGGTCGACCGTGCTCGGTAGGTATGCCCCGCTGACTGCGGCCTTGCTGGTCGCTGGTGGGGCCGGCCTGGCTATTGGTGGGTTGAACGCTGTCGGGCTGATCGGAGCCGGACTCCCGACCCGCGGGGCGATCGTCTTCGGGGCCGGGCTCGCAGGGATTGCGTTGGTCTATGCGGCCGCGGCCGGGGTGGCGGCCCAGCTGACCGAAGGAGCGGGGGCGGCCCGGGGCATCGCGATTGGCTTTGTGGGTTTCGGCTTTCTGTTGCGGGCCGGCGGGGACGGAGGCGAAGCCAGCGGGCTTGGCTGGTTGTCCTGGCTGTCCCCGATCGGATGGTCCACGCGGCTCCGCCCCTTCGCCTCCGAACGCTCGTCGGTCATCCTGGCCTTCCTCGGTGTGGCCGCTGTGCTGGCCGGGGCGGCTTTCGCCCTGTCATCCCGGCGTGATGTCGGGGCCGGAGTCATTGCACCTCGGCCCGGTCCTGCTGCGGGGGCCCGATGGCTTCGTTCACCTCTCGCTCTGGGCTGGCGGATCCATCGCGGATCCCTGGTCGGATGGACCGTGGGTCTCGTTGTGGGCGGATTGGTCTACGGATCTTTGGGTCGAGAGCATCGGCGACCTGCTTGGTGACAACCCGCAACTGGCGGAGATCTTCGAACAGCTCGGTGGAGCCGCCGGGATCGTCGACGCCTATTTCGCGACGGTCATGGGGATCCTCGCCCTTGTCACGACCGCGTTCGCCATCCGCACGGTGCTGCGGCTTCGGGCCGAGGAGGAGAGCCTGCGCGCCGATGTGGTCCTCGCTACCGCCGTCAAGAGAGAGCAATGGGTGCGGAGTCATCTGCTGTTCGCCGTGGTCGGTCCGCTGGTGATGCTCGCCGCGGCCGGGACGGTCGCCGGGCTGACGCATGGCGCCCTCGTCGGAGACGTAGCGGGACAAGCCCCCACGGTCATCGGTGAGGCCTTGATCCAGATCCCTGCCGTCTGGGTGGTACTCGGCGTGGCGGTGGCACTGTTCGGCCTGGTGCCTCGCCTGACCCCGGTGAGCTGGGGCGTGATAGTGGCTTCGCTTTTGCTTGGCCAACTGGGTCAGATACTTCAATTTCCGCAGTGGGCTCTGAACCTGTCGCCGTTCTCGCATATCCCTCGATTGACTTCGGGAGATTTCGATTCGTCGGCCTTGGTGGTGTTGACCGCAATCGCACTGATCTTGACGGCAGTGGGCGTTGGGGGGTTTCGGCGTCGTGACGTGATGGCGCTGAGCCATCCGACCCGAGAGAGACGGGTTCGAGGCACGGCTGCCTACTGTGCCGGGATGCGCCCGGCCACCGCCATCGCCATCCTGATTCTGCTGGTCTTGATCTTGGTCGCGGGCGCATTTCAGCTGCGGGCGATCCTGATCGGCTAGCGTCGCCACTCGCACCCGCCGGTGCCGCCAAACGCATTCGGGTGTCGCCTGCTTTACGCGACGAAGCCCCCGGGGCAAGGGGGCTTCGTCTTAAGAGAGTGACGGTTGCTCCGCTTATGGGGCGGGCTGGGAGGCATATCACACCTTGGGTTGAACGTGCCCTCGGTATGACAGGCGCGGAGCCCGTTTCCACTCTCTCTTCGGAGGTTACATCGTCCCTGCCGGATTGAAACTTTAGTGCATTTACCTGGCAGGAATTGGCAAAATCAGGGAGCGGGGCTTTCCTCGGCGGGGGGTGCTTCTCCACCGGCGGGTTCAGTGCACTTCGGCACCTTCCTCGGGGGCGGGTTGGACCAATCCGCAGTCGGCTAGGGCTTCTTCGGGCGCCACTCCGCCAAATCTGACCCGCTCGAAAGCGGCCACCGCCCCGATCTGTTCGGGAGTCAGGACCGATCCAAAGCGACGGCATGTTGCCGGCTCCGCCCACCGGCTTGTTCAAATCGCCGTAGGTGGAGCGCCCCTCGTTTTGAAAACCCTGGGTCCCTTTGGTCACCCATTCGACGTGGTCGACGCAACTCGAAAATGTCGCCCCGACGGTTGTGAGGGCGGGACCGACACCTCCCTGTCCCTGGGCCCCGTGACAACTCTGGCAGTTGGCGGCTGCCACCACCTGGCCGGTGTAGACCTGTTCTCCCAGAGCGATGAAGTCGGTCACGCCGCCGGGGGCGCCTCTGCCTTCGAAGGGCGATCCGTCGCAGTTGAGGAGATCGCCGGTAACGCGGTCAGCGAGGAGTTCGGCCCCGGCGCCGCAGTCGTTCGACGTGGCACCGGCCAGCTGCAGCATTCCGAAAAGCGGAATGAGGAGAAGCATCGATGCCAGCCACCTTGGCAGCGTGGGAACGATTCGCTCTGTGAGACCCGATGTCGGGACGGTGACCACGATGGGGTAGCGAAGCGCCTCTTTGGGTGAAACCTCCGAAGGCGGTGGGGCAGCCGTCGGAGCTTGCAGGCCAGACCCTTGAGGTTCGAGTTTCGATGTCGGAGATTCCGATCCCGCTGGGGCGGCGGCCATTGCCGGTTCCGGCTCTTGGCTGGCGTCTGGCGTCTGGCGTCTGGCGTCTTCGTTCTGATCCGGCTCGGCTGAAGCCGTCGTCGCGGCTGGCGCCGGGACCGCGGCACCGCCCGCCCATGCGGCCAGGATCTCGTCAACCGAGGCACCGGTGGCTTTGGCCCGGGCTTCGGCCGATCGTTGGACCAGTGTTTCCGGCACCCCCATGGCGGCGGCGGCCGCGGCTAGATCACTCATCTCGACTCCCGCAGGTACGCCACCAGGTTGGCAAGGTCTGTTTCCGAGAGGCCAGCGGCAGCCGGGTGGCCTCCTGCGCCAGCCAGAAGGGCCAGGACGGCGCCGGTGTCTTCGATGCGACCGCCGATCGCAGCCAGGTCCGGGCCGATCCGCCGGTACCCGATTACCTGGTTGGTGTCGTCCAGGGTGACCGGGCCGAGACCCACATCGGTCACGACGTTGCGTATCAATTGGGTATGGCAGGTGGCACACCCCTGCGAGAGGTAGATGTCGCGGCCCGCCCGGGCCTCGGGCGAGTACGCATGGTTCGAAGACCGGACCCCATTCCCCGGCTGCTGCAACGAAGGCAGGAACACGGATAGGAGTAACGAGAGAACGAGCAGGCCGAAACTACCGGTGAGGACGACTCCGACCCCCTGCCTTTCGCCCACCAGTATCGGCGGAGCCGCCGGTTGGGTCGCAGCCGCGACGCCGGCTACCTCTGGCGTCTGGCGTCTGGCGTCTGGCGTCTCATCGGATGCGGCAGGTTCCTTCGCCGACGGGACCTCGGCTTCCTCTGGCGTCTCGGGTCTGGCGTCTCCCTGCTCCGGCGCGGCCGGCGAAGCCGTCGGCGCAGGTGCCCCTCCGGCCCACGCCGCCAGGATCTCATCGACGCTTGCTCCGGTGGCTTTGGCCCGGGCCTCGGCGGAGCGTTTGACCAGCGTCTCGGGCACGCCCATCGCGGCGGCTGCGGCTGCCAGGTCACTCATGAGGCGAGCTCGTCATCGGAAATCAATACTTCCTGGATGGTGGCCCGGCCGGAGGTCAGCGACCGGTAGATCGAGGCGCACAATCCCAGTTGGGCCAACAAGCCGAGGACCCCGAAAAGAAGGGCGATGCCGAAGAGAAGGGATGGGAGACCCGATGTCTGGGCCCAACCCTCACCGAAATTTTCGACCAGACCGGTGTAGGCGGCGCCGGTCCAGCCGTACCCACCGGCCAGTCCGGCGATAACCAGGAACAGGAAGGCCCCTCCGGCGGCAAAGATCGTCCTTCGAACGAGTCGAGACGCTCGTGGCTGGGAGTCGATCATTCTTCCCACGAGGGTCGGTATCGCCAGCCAGGCGAAAGAGGCGAAGAGAAGCATCACCGCACCGAACAAGAGGAGATAGATGACGCCGTCCCAGAACGGCGTAAACGCAACGAGGACAGCGGCGGAACGGAAGCCGGCGATGGCAGTTGCTATCCCCGCGATCGCCGCCATGGCGGAACCGGCCACAGCGGAAGCGAGAATCGGCCTCCGACCTAGGTTCTTCCACTCGGGCCCGACAGTCAGCGCCAGGTTGACGGCGTTGGCAACCGATGCGACCGAGATCGCCAGACCCAGGACTGAGGCGACACCTTGCAGCCACTCTGGGGCCGGGCCCCCGACCAGCTGCGCCGGTCCCATCCAGACTGCCCCGAACAGCAGTGACCAGAACCCCACCCGGGCGAGTTGGCGGTTGGCGAGCGGTTGGCCCGATGCCTTCGGGACGACGTAATAGGCCAGGCCAGTGGCCACCCCCAACGCCCAGACGTGAAGGAAACCCGCCGTGAAGGCCTGGTCGGCCAGCACGATGGCAAGGGATCTGAGGCCGGGCAGGTTGCCCCCCACGTATAGAACCGGGAGCCAGGTGGCACCGGCAATCATGAACCAGATCGACGGATAGACGGTGGACTCTCTCCGTTCGGCCAAAGACGACATCGTGATGAACGCCGGGACTCCGAGGACCGCGAGGACGGGCAGATCCCACCACCACGGAATCGCAAAGGGTTCCCGACCGTCGCCAAAGCCAAGCCCGACCAACACGATGGCAATCAGGAAGGTTCCGGCCGAGGCCGCCAGGGTCAGGTTTGCCAAGACCTCAGCCTTTAGAGAGGCACCGGTCAGCCGGGGTAGGAGGTAGTAGATCCCTCCGGCCAGGCCAAGCACCAACCATCCGAGCAAGAGCGCGATCAAAGCCATCGGACGCAACCGTCCGGCCGAGATCGGAAACAGCGCCGGGAAGCGCATGGCCGCCATCGATGCCAGCCACAGCAGAGCTCCGACGCCAAGAAAAGCTGTGGACGTGAACAGGTAGCGAGTAGCGGCGCTGTCCGGTCTGGCCCCGGCCGCCATGAGAGTCTTCAGCCTGCCGGGAGGGCCGACTTCAGATTGACTTGTCCCGCTACCGGTTGTGGAGGTCGTTGCCACCAATGCGTTCCCAATGAGCTACGTGCCGATCGATCCGTCGGGAGCATAGGGGCAGTTTCACAGCGGAAGGGCACCGGGCCCCCCGCTCGGAAAGAAGCGGAAGGGCACCGGGCCCCCCGCTCGGAAAGAAGCGGAAGGGCACCGGGCCCCCCGCTCGGAAAGAAGCGGAAGGGCACCGGGCCCCCGCTCGGAAAGAAGCGGAAGGGCACCGGGTCCCCCGCTCGGAAAGAAGCGGAAGGGCACCTGGTTTCCCCACCGGCGTCGATCGTCCTCCCGGGGGCCCTGTGGTTCGTCCGCATAAGCAAGGTGTGGTAGAAACTGTTGGATGCATCGCCTCACTGAGCTCGACAAAAGGCAGCGAATTCGCCTGGGGTGGTCGATGCTGGTCGCGGGCGCGATTCTCCTGGTTGTGGCCGTGATCTGGGTGCACTATTCGAGCTTCCCTCGGGCCCGTTTTGAGACCGGTGTCGAGGTGCCGGTCGTCGTTGACTATTTCAATTGGATCCCGCGGGGATGGTTCTGGAAGGCCCTCGGCTTCCTGGCCGCGTTCGCGGCGTCCCAACTCATGCTGGCGGGAGCCACTTTGGCTTGGGTCCTGGGGGAGAAGATGACCTGGGCCCGGGCAACGTTCTTGGCCTGGCTCGTCTGGATCGAACTGGTTCTCCTCTTCGGGATGGTGCCCTCCGAATGGCTGAACCTCAGCCAGACCGACCTCGATTGGTCGCCGCAGAAGATCTTTGTGACTCTTCCCGCCTGGCTGGTCCTAGGCAATGACGTTTCCATTAGTTACGCGGCGCTGAAAGACATCATCTCGATCGGGTATCACAACGTTGCGCTCGTTGCGGCCATTGTCTTCGCCTACCGGATCCAGGGGATTGGCAAGCCCCGCAAGGTGGTCGAAAAGCCCACACCGGTTTCCCCCTACGGGCGGCCTCTCATCACCGGAGGTGACTGATGCCCAGGGGCGTTGTCGACGAGACGCCTCCGATCCGGGATGACTACCAGTTGGCTCTCGTTGAAGGGGACTACTTCAAGGACAAGCTGCGGCCCAAACAGTTCCTTCACATAGATCAGGCTGAATGCATCCTGTGCGAAGGCTGCGTCGATATCTGTCCGTGGAAATGCATTCACTATTTGTCGCTCGACGCAATCGACGAAGCGATCAACGTCGACCATCCCGGGGACGACAAGACCAATTTCGGTTTCTTCATCGTCGACGAAGACGAGTGCACCAGATGTGCTCTGTGCGTCGATCGTTGCCCGACCAACGTCATCTCGCTGGGGAAGTTCGAAGGTTCTCTGGCCGAGCAGGCCGAGAAGCTGGGAGTGAACCGGCGGCCTTGGGACGACGACAGCGGACAGCGGGACTTCAAGAATGGATATTCGTATGGCATGCGCTGGTAGGAAGGGAATCGCGTGACTGTGATCGAGAAGGTCAAGGAGCGGATCGCCGGCGTCAATGAACGCCTGCGGGGCTCGCAAGTGATGGAGTCGATCCTCCGCCCCGGTTCACCCTTCAAGAAGGGCTACACCGATACGCCCCGCAACCGGTCCTACGTGATCATGAACAACGTCTTGTATCACCTCCACCCGGTGAAGGTGAAGCGACATGCCGTAAGGCTGTCTTACACGCTTTGTCTAGGTGGGCTGTCCTTCTTCCTGTTCATTCTCTTGACGATCACGGGCATCTTCCTGATGTTCTATTACACGCCGACCGCCGACCTGGCTTACGCCGACACGGCCGCGTTGTCCACGTCGGTGGCGTTTGGATCGCTGACCAGGAACCTGCATCGGTGGGGTGCCCACTTCATGGTGTTGACGGTCTTTCTCCACATGAGCCGGGTTTTCTATCACGGCGCCTATAAACCACCCCGTGAGTTCAACTGGGTGGTAGGGGTGATCCTTCTCCTCTTGACTCTTCTCCTTTCGTTCTCCGGTTATCTGCTTCCCTGGGATCAGCTGGCGCTGTGGGCGGTCACGGTCGGCACCAACATGGCCGGATTCGTGCCCGTGATGGGTGATCAGGTCAAGTTCCTCCTTCTTGCCGGGGTCGAAGTGTCGGCCGCCACCCTCCTTCGTTTCTATGTGCTTCACGTTCTGTTCTTCCCGTTCGTCATCGTCGTCTTCATGGCCGTCCACTTCTGGCGGGTCCGCAAAGACGGCGGGATCTCCGGTCCCCTATGACCTGGTCAAGCGAGGTTGCCGATGGCTGAAATCCCCGAAAGCCTTCTCCGTCGCTCCGCCGAGGCCAAGGCCAAGGCACTCGGTCTGCCGGTGGAACAGGTGCTAGCCGAGATGAAGGGCGAAGCACCGCCGCCTGCTGCGGAAACTCCGCCTGCGCAGGAACCGGCTCCGCAACCGACGAGACGCCAGACGCCAGACGCCAGACGCCAGACGAGACGCCAAAGGCCCCGAAGCCGGACGCCGAAACGGAAACACCTGCGGCGGAGACGCCAGAGGAAGCGGAGACACCTGCGGCGGTGACGCCGGAGGTAACGGAGGCCCAGAGCCCGAGAAGCAGGAGGGCAAGGAGGCACCTGTCGAAACCCCCGAGCCTGAGCCGCCTCCGCCCGAGCCTGAGCCGGAACCCGAGGCAGCCCGAGCCCGAGCCGGAGCCGGAACCCGAGAAGGAGTTGGTTTCGGTAGCGGCCGCGGCGGCTGACGCTCCACCTGCCGCGCAGACTGCACCACCTCCGCCGGAGGCGCCCGTCGCTCCACCGGCGCCGGAGGCGCCTTCCGGCAATGGGTCCGGCAATGGGTCTGGCAATGGGTCCGGCAATGGCAAGCGGGCCACTTTGGTCCAGCCCCGGCCAGTGGCGCCGGCGGCAGGAGTTCCCGAAGGAGTTCGAACCCAGCGCCTGCTCACGGTCGTCAAGGCCCGTGCCATCCAGCAGGTCAAGTCAGAGCCCACCGACAAGGTCAACACCTGGCCCCACCTCATGATCGGCGAGTTCGCGGCGCTACTCCTGGTAACGGGGATTCTCATCATCCTCTCCGTCATCCTCCAGGCCCCGCTGCTCGACCCCGCCAACTTCAACGCCACCCCCAACCCGTCGAAAGCCCCGTGGTATTTCCTCGGGTTGCAGGAATTGCTGTCCTACTTCGATCCGCAGATCGCGGGGGTGACGGTGCCGACCATCGTCGGCCTGATCGGTTTCATGGCCGTCCCCTATGTCGACCGCAACCCATCGACGAAGCCATCCGACCGCAAGTTCGCGGTGATGCTCTACACGATCTTCATGGCCGGCGCCGCCACGCTCACGATTTTCGGGGTGCTCTTCCGCGGGCGCGGATTCAACTTCTCCTACCCCTGGAAGGACGGCGTCTTCTTCGACGACCTCAAAGACTGGGTGCATTTCGAGTGACGACGCAGACCCTCCTTCTGGTCGGGGTGGCCGCGGTTGCCCTGCTGGCTGCGCTGGGTGCTTTTGCGATTGCCTGGCGCCGGTCCACCGGCGCCGCGAGTTGGCGCGACGCCCTCAGCCGGGAGACCTTGCGGGCGGACCGCAGCAAGGCTGTCGCGGTGACCACCCTGCCCGCGCTGGAGGAGACGCCAGACGCCAGACGCCAGACGCCAGAAGAGCCGGCACCAGAGCGAGAGCCGAGGTCGCTGATCACGAACCTGTTGGGGTCACCGTTGCCCACGAGCAAAGAGTCGTCGAGGTCTCACCGGAGGAGGCCGGGGTCAGCCGCAGACAGTTTTTCAACCGAGCCCTGAGTGCCACTTTCGGGTCATTCCTGGCGGTCCTTGGGATCGAATTGCTCGCATTCATGTGGCCCCGCCTGAAAGGCGGGTTCGGCGCCAGCATCGACGCCGGGGCGGTGGTCGACCTCATCGCCGCTACCAGGACTCCCGACGGAGGCGTGGTGCCGGCCTTCATCCCTGAAGCCCGTGCCTACGTCGTGCCCGTGGACGACTCCAACCTGTCCGCCCAGTTCGAAGGCAAATCGGTGGCGGCGGGCGGTCTCATGGCTCTCTACCAGCGTTGCGTCCACCTCGGATGCCGGGTGCCGTGGTGTGCCACCTCCCAGGGTTTCGAGTGCCCGTGCCATGGTTCCAAATACGACGGCATCGGCGAATACTTCGGTGGGCCGGCCCCCCGCAACCTCGACCGGTTCGTCGTCGAGGTGATCGACGCCCAATTCATCATCCATACCGGCGACATTCTTCAGACCCCCCGGGCCCCGACCAGGTCCGTCGCCTATCCGCAAGGTCCGTCCTGCATCGGCGCCATTGCTGTTGAGGAAGCGGCATGAGTTCGAGCTTGGTCGTAACGCTCGCCGTTATCGGCGGCGTGGCCTGGCTTGCGTTCCTCGGAGTCTCGGCGCTGCGGACCCGCGGCAAGGAGCAGGTTCCCCAGAACCTGGCACCGGGCCGCAGCGACGAAGAATTGGAGACGAACCGACTCGAGCGCTTCCAGCAGGTGGCGGTCCTCATCTCGGGATTCATGGCAGTCAGCCTCCCCCTCTACTTCCTGGGGGAGACCGAACGCCAGGATGAGTTTCGTCGATCAGTTCCACGAGGAGTCGGTCGCGCGTGGCGAGCATCTGGTCGAGGAGTTCGGATGCTTCTCGTGTCACGGCGCCGGTGGCGGCGGGGGGAGCGCCAGCTACATCGAGAAGCGGACCGGGGTCACGGTGTCATGGGCGGCTCCCTCGCTGAACGACGTCCTCTATCGGTACAGCCCCGACGAGGTGAACTTCTGGGTGACCTACGGGCGCCCCAACACTCCGATGCCCCCGTGGGGGGTGGCCGGCGGGGGAGCGATGAACGAGGCCCAGGTCGCCGACATCGTCGCGTATCTCGGCGACAATCCAGATACCCCAGCAGGAGGCGCTGGGCGAGATCGAGGGAGCCATCAACGGAGAGATGAACCGCCTCGAGGGTGTCGATCAGGCGATGACTTCGGCGATCACCACCCAGGCGCAACTGGTGGCGGACATCAAGCGCGCTCCCGATCTGGCCCCTGACGCCGACGCGTTGGCGAAGGAGATGAGGGCTGCCCTCACCGGTGCGCCGAGTGGGAGTCGACACCGATGGAGACGGCTTATCCGATATCGCCGAAGCTCAGAATCAGCGAGCTCACGCAGGAGTTCGCTGCCCTGTGGGCCCTGCCCGGGGTCGAGCGGATCACATTCGACGTCGCCAACTCGCAAATCCACGGGCCGCCCCGATCGCGACGTCGCCGAGGAAGTCTTGGCGACCCTCTCCGGATTGTCGGCCGACCTTCCGATCCTCGCCAATCAGGTGACCGTCATCGAGGCGGCTCTAGCTGAGATCGGGCGACGATCAGGATGCCGACGGCTTGACCGATGCGGCCGAAGGCGGCAATTGCAACCGCCATCGATCTGGCGATCAGCTCGGTGCGCCCGGCCTCGGTGCTCGTGGTCGATCTCGATCCGACCAACGCCGAGTCATCCGGGCAGCGGGACTTGCGGGCAGCCACGGCGGCCGTCGCCGCCAACGAGGGCGTTGCCCTCCAACAGGTCGTAACCACCGACAACCAGGAACGACTGCTCCCGGCGGCGGAGGCGGGGCTGGAGGCTCTGCTCCGGGCGCAGGAAGAGCACAAGTGGGAGATCAACATCGAAGGGGTGGCGGCCATAGCCTTCGGCGGCGACGTCGAGAAGGCATCGCGGGCGGTGGGTCTCTTCAACGGATACTGCGCCCGGTGCCACACCTCGGGTGGTCGGCGGGAGTGCCTTTCACCCAGGAGGCCGGATCGGGTGGCTTCGGGCCGGCGCTATGGGATGGCCGGCCCAACATCCAGTTCCTCACGCCCGAGGACCTGATCGACTTCATCGCCGAAGGCTCGGTCGCGCAGGCTCCCTACGGCGTCAACGGAATCGGGTCGGGGCGGATGCCCGGATTCGGCCAGATCCTCACCGCCGAGGACTGGAACTTGATCGCCACCTATCTGCGCTCGGGCAACCTCACGGGAGAGGAGTGAGCAATGCGTGAGTTCTTCCGCGAACTGCTGTCGGCCAACCTGTTCGTAACCGGCATCATCCTCACCGTTGCCGCATTTGCGATTTTCTACGGAACGATCTCGCTGTTGCTCATCGTCAACACCGGGCGGCGGCTTGGCTTGCTGTTGACCGGTGCGGGCATCTTCGGCTGGCTGACGATCACCTCGATGTTGTTCGTCGTCTACGCGCCGCGCGGTCCCCGCCCGGCCGACATCGAGGGCCTCAATGCCTTCGAGATCAGGATCATCCCGATCGCATATCTGGTGGTGTCGCCTTGCCATCTTCATCGGATTCCTGGTGGCCCTGAAGCAGTACGAGGACCTGCAGGAGGGCGCCTCCTAGCCGTGCCTGATCGGAGGGACCGGGTCCCCGGTTCGGTCCCGATCGGTGGCCGATGGCCTGAATCGGTAAGAATGGGACAATGCGCGAAATTCCCCGTGCCACCGTGGGGCGCCTCGCCCGCTACCTCCAGGGCCTCGACGAGTTCGGCCGGTCGACCATCTCCTCCGAGGAGATCGCAGCTGCGGTAGGGGTCAACGCTGCCCAGGTCCGGCGCGACCTTTCCTACCTGGGACACCAGGGGGTGCGGGGAGTGGGATACGACACCGACCACCTCCGTGGGGCGATCATGCGCGAACTGGGTCTCATGGAAACGGTCGGTGTGGCGATCATCGGAGCGGGCCACCTGGGTCAGGCCCTGGCCGGCTACGGGGGCTTCCTCGATCGCGGCTTTTCCGTCACGGGTCTGTACGACATCGATCCCGACAAGGTCGGGCGGAGCGTCCATGGCTTCCCGATCAAGCACATCGACCTCATGGACGAGGATGCCCGGAACGGACTATTCGCGATTGCCATCATTGCGACCCCCGCCGAGCAAGCCCCAGAGGTGCTCGAGCGGTTGGGGGAGGCGGGGGTGCGCTCGATCCTCAACTTCGCCCCCGCCGTCCTCGGCCACCCTCGGCGGTTGAAGTCCGCAACGTCGACCTGTCGACGGAACTGCAGATCCTGAGCTTCTACCGGACCACCGGTCTGAGAGGCTGGAGGTCTGAGGCTGGAGGAGCTCGCACCGGTTTCCTCTCAAACCACACCAAAACTCACCAACTCGGTCTCGGTAACCTCTGCTTCATGTCTGATCGGCCTGTGGTCGTGATCGGTGGTGGCCCGGCAGGGTCGGCCGCGGCTTACTGGCTGGCCCGGGACGGCCACCAGGTGATCCTGGCCGAGAAGAAGGAGCATCCTCGCGACAAGACCTGCGGGGACGGGCTGACCCCCCGGGCCATCTACTGGCTGGAGCAGATGGGCTTCGACTTCGACAGTCGCCGAATTCCACCGGATAACCGGGCCTCCGCTCCTACGCCGGCGAGGAGCTGTTCATCGAGATGCGCCTGGCCGGAGCATTCCAAATATCCCAATTGGGGAGGCGTGATTCAGGCGCCGCGACCTCGACTCCCAGGTCGCCGACCTCGCCCGGAAGCAGGGCGCCGAACTCCACGAGAAGACCGAGGCATTCCCGGTGGTCGAAGAGGGCCAGCTGGTGGCCGTCGACCTCGATCACCACGGCGAGCGGCGCCGGGTGGAACCGTCCTACGTCGTCGTGGCCGATGGATCCATGAACCGGTTCGGACGCGAGCTCGGATCGGTGCGTCGTAAGGACTATCCGATGGGCCTGGCGGCCCGCGGCTATTACTCCTCGCCTCGCTCGACCGATCCGTTTCTGGAAAGCCAGCTCGATCTGCGGGACGAGACCGGAGCGACGATGCCGGGCTATGGCTGGGTCTTCCCGCTCGGCGACGGAACCGTCAACGTCGGAGTGGGCTTGCTCACGACCTCTGAAGCGGTGGAAGCACGTCAACACCACCCGGATGATGGAGGACTACGCCCGGACCGCTCCCGGACTACTGGGGCCTCTCGGAGGAGACCAAGCTGACCGAACCGGTAGGCGGGAAGCTCACCATGAGCTTTTCCAAAGCACCGCAGCATCGGTCGCAACTGGGTGACGATCGGAGACGCCGCCGGGGCCATCAACCCCTGGAACGGCGAAGGAATCAGCTATGCCTACGAAACGGGGCATCTGGCGGCCCGCTATGTCGGTGAGGCGATCGGCGCCGGTGATCCCGAGCGTCTGGAGGGCTATCCCCGCCACCTCGACGAGGAGTTCGGCCTGTATTACAAGATGGCGCGGATCTTCGTGAGACTGATCGGCAACCCGACCGTGATGCGGTCGGTAGCTCATGCCGGGATCCACAGCCGACCGTTGATGGAATGGACCCTGAAGGTCATGTCGAACCTCCTCGACGAGGATGAGAAAGGCGCCGGCGAACGCGCCTACAACATGCTGGCGGCGCTGGTCAAACCCCTACCAGTGGCTTGACTCACCCAAATTCGGTCACTCAGTCTCGGTACTCGATCGTCTATGACCGAATTCCGATTTCAGCGGTCCCCATTGACCAAATTTCGGAGCCGGACCGATCATCTCGTTTTATTCGCTGATTCCAACCGCATCGGGAACGCACCACCCGACCGACACAGCGGGTTTTTGCCTGTCCTCCCAACTACCTAAGCTTTCCCGTAGCCATGCAACTGGTCGACTATCTGCCGATTGCGGTGATGTTCGTTCTGGCGATCGGTTTCGTGGCCGTTTCGCTGGTCGTCTCCCGGCTGGTCTCGCCGAGCAACCCGACCCCGGAGAAACTCGCCCCCTACGAGTGCGGGATCCTTCCCGAGGTCGAACCGGTTCAGCGGTTCCCGGTCAAGTTCTATCTGGTGGCGATGCTGTTCGTGATCTTCGACGTGGAGATCATCTTCCTGTTTGCCTGGGCGGTTCTCTTCCCCCAACTGGGCTGGTATGGCATCGCCGCGGTGGGCATCTTCACCTTCTTCGTCCTCGAGACCCTCGTCTACGTCTGGAAACGGGGAGCGCTCGACTGGTACGTCCGCCGGCGGGCTCGCTATCAGACCATCGGAGAGGAGCAGGCCGCCTGATGGCCCGTCGCTCGGCCCCGTCCAACCTCCTCATGACCACCATCGACAAGGCGGCCCGTTGGGCCCAGTCGCGGTCGATGTTCCCGGCCACGTTCGGTCTCGCGTGCTGCGCCATCGAGATGATGGCGACCGGTGCGCCCCACAACGACCTCTCCCGATTCGGCATGGAGGTCTTCCGAGCTTCGCCCCGCCAGGCCGATCTGATGATCGTTGCCGGCCGGGTCAGCCAGAAGATGGCTCCGGTGCTCCGCCAGATCTACGACCAGATGGGCGACCCCAAATGGGTCATCTCGATGGGGGCCTGCGCCTCTACTGGCGGGATGTTCAACAACTATGCCCTGGTGCAAGGAGTCGACCAGGTGGTTCCGGTCGACATCTATGTGCCGGGTTGCCCGCCCGGCCCCCAGAGTCTCATGCACGGGATCCTCACCCTGCACGCCAACATCATGGCGGGCTCGGCCTAGGACGGTTGACGGTGACTGCGAGACGCAGACGTACCCGATGAGGCTGCCGTCGCCGACGAGGAAGTCGCGGCTGCTTCCGGCCAATCCGGTCCTGAAGCGTTTGATCGAACCCTTTGTAGAACGCGGATTGGTCGACGTCTCATGGACAGGACGTGGTGCGTCTGCCGCGCGAGGAACTGCGAACGTTTGGCGAGGCTGCCCGCGAAGCCGGCTTCGAGATGCTGGCCGACGTCACCGCGGTCGACTGGCTCGATCGCCGGGATCAGCGCTTCGAGGTGGTCGTCAACCTGCTCTCGATGCAGCATCTACTCCGGCTGCGGGTGATGGTCGGGGCTCCGGACGACGATCCCTCGGTGCCGTCCCTGGTGCCGGTGTGGCCCGGGGCCAACTTTCCGGAACGGGAGGTCTATCGACCTCTTCGGCATCGAATTTTCCGATCACCCCGACCTGACCCGAATCCTCATGCCCGACGACTGGGAGGGATATCCCCTGCGCAAGGACTTCGAGGTCGGGGCGGTCCCGGTTCAGTTCAAAGCCTCTCACAAGGTGACCTGATGACCACGAGCGAAACCGACACGAAGTCAACCAGTGGCGAGTCAACGAATGGCAAGTCGCCCAACGGCGATCCGACCGAGACTGTCAGGGAACAGCTCGATCTGTGGATCTCGGGAAGCGAAGAACCCGAAGAGGTCGAGCTGTGGGACATCGACTCGACCGACGAGGGTGCGCAGGAGATGCAGCGAGGAGGAGGATCGCCTTCCGTCTGAAGGAGCAACGCGGCGTCGTGGTCGAAGACGACTACACCTTCGACGAGGAGCTCCCCGAAGACGAGCGCATGATCGTCAACATGGGCCCCCAGCACCCATCAACCCACGGGGTGCTCCGGCTCCAGATCGAGCTCGAAGGCGAGATGATTCGGAGGACCAAGCCGATCATCGGATACCTCCACACCGGGATGGAGAAGACCGGCGAGGGTCTCACCTTCATGCAGGGTCCCACCAACGTCACCCGGATGGACTACCTGGCTCCGCTTCACAACGAGCTGGCCTTCTCGCTGGCGGTGGAGCGGCTTGCTGGGCGTGGAGGTCCCGCCCCGCGGTCAGGCAATTCGAATTCTGATGACCGAGCTCAACCGGATCTCATCGCACCTGGTGGCGATGGCGACCAACGGGATGGACATCGGGGCACTTTCGATCTTCACCTACGGATTTCGTGAACGCGAGCAGATCCTGGACTTCTTCGAGAAGGTCACCGGCCTCCGCCTCAACCACAACTACATCCGGCCGGGGGGCGTGGCGGCCGAACTTCCCCCGGGCTGGCGAGCCGACGTGGCGGCCATCTGCGAGAACATCCCTGCTCGCCTCGCCGACTACGACAGCATGCTCAGGGAGAACCCGATTTGGACCGGTCGCACCCGCGGGATCGGGGTCATAACCCAGGAAGAGTGCCTGGCCTACAGCATCACCGGCCCGACCCTCCGGTCGGCCGGTGTCCCCTGGGACCTGCGCAAGGCCTTCCCCTACTCAGGGATCGAGCAATACGAGTTCGAAGTGCCGGTGGGCGAGCTGGGCGATGTCTACGACCGGTACCGGGTCCGGATCGAGGAGATGCTGCAGTCGGTCAAGATCGTCCAGCAGGTGGCCGAGGCCATGCCCAAGGGCGACTACCGAACCGACGATCGGAAGGTCACGCCGCCTCCCCGGCAGCGAATCGACGAGTCGATGGAGGCCCTGATCCATCACTTCAAGATCTTCACCGAAGGGTTCCGGGTGCCCCCGGGCGAGACCTATGTCGCCATCGAATCGCCGCGGGGCGAGCTGGGCTGTTACCTGGTCTCCGATGGAGAGGGCAAGCCCTACCGGATGCACACCCGGGCGCCCTCGTTCTACAACCTTCAGGGCCTGCCGACGATGATGGCCGACTCGCTGGTGGCCGACACGATCGCCACCATCGCCTCCCTCGACCCCGTGATGGGTGACGTCGACCGCTGAGGACGACCTGCTGAAGGTCGCTCGAACTCGTCAACCTCACGGCCGACCGATGGCTGTAGCCCGCTGCTCGGTCGATGACTCCCATCGAAGTCCAGTCGTGGCTCGACCGTTACATCGACGCCTGGCGAGCAATGACCGCGAACAAATCAAGGCCCTCTTCTCGGACGACGCCACTTACAAATATCACCCTTGGGACGAGCCCGCTCCAAGGAGCCGACGCCATCGCCGACGACTGGCTGGCCAACCAGGACGAGCCCGGGACGCTGGGAGGCGAGCTACCGCCCGCTTCTCGTAGACGGCCAGCGGGCGATCACCACCGGCAACTTCTTCCTACACCAACGGCCGGGTCTACTGGAACCTGTGGGAGGTCGACTTCGACGATGCCGGTCGGTGCTCTCGGTTCGTCGAGTGGTTCATGCGCCAGCCCGAGTCCTGAGGCCGGCCCGCTGTGGCTCATCCCCGGATGTACTCGGACGACGACCCCTATCTCACCGAGCTTCGGGAGGTGTGCCTTCGCTTTCCCGAAGCCTCCGAGGTTGAGGCTTGGGGCCGGCCGACTTTCCGGGCGGGCAAGAAGATGTTTGCGATCTTCGAAGGAAACGACGAACACCCCTTCGCCCTCGTGTTCAAGCCCGAACTGGCTGAGCGACCGGCTCTGATCGAAGATCACCGGATCTATGTCCCGCCCTATCACGGCCCTTACGGTTGGCTGGCCCTCGACTTCACCGCAGCTGTCCCCGATTGGACGGAGATCAGTGAGTTGGTCGAGTCCTCGTATCGCCAGGTGGCGCTGAAGAGGATGGTCAAGGCGCTCGACTCGTAACGAGCCAAGCGATCCGGGCTTTGCCTTGTTACTGATCGATCGAAACAGCCCGCCGCCGTTTCGACTTGCGCCACTCCAGAGCGATCGGGATGAGCGAGAGGGCGATGATCACGGCGATGATCGGGAGGAGGTAGGTGTCGATGTCGGGGATCAATTCGCCGAGCGTGTAGCCGAGGAGGATGACCCCGACCGCCCAGAGCAGGCCGCCGATGCACGTTGAAGGTGACGAAGGTCCGGTACTTCATGGTGCCGACGCCGGCCACGATCGGGGCAAAGGTTCGGACGATCGGAACGAACCTGGCCAGGACGATCGTCTTGACCCCGTGGCGCTCGAAGAAGTGCTGCGCCTTGTCGACGTATTCCTGTTTGAAGAATCGGGAGTCGGGGCGTCGAAAGAGGGAGCGGGCCCACCTTCTTCCCGAAGGCGTAGCCGACCTGATCGCCGGCGACGGCCGCCACAAAGCAGCCGACCAGGATGACGGGCAGGCTCAGGGTGCCCTGAGCGGCGAACAGTCCGGCGGTGAACAGGAGGGAGTCTCCGGGGAGGAAGAACCCGACGAGAAGTCCCGATTCGGCGAAGACGATCAGGAACAGGCCGATCGTGCCGAAGGTGACCAGTAGCTGTTGGGGGTCGAGGAACACTGCGGACAGGGTATCGGCTCGATCGAGCCAAGCTCTGACCTGATTTCCCGGCCTGGGCTGAGCCTTCCTATTCTCGCCGGGAATGAGAGGTCGGCCGATGAGCAACTGGCCTGAGGCCACCCAGGAGCGGGCCCGCGTCATTCTTTCCGGCTACCCGACCAAACGGTCGGCGGTGATGCCGCTGCTTTACCTGGCGATGGCCGAGGACGGGTACCTGACGGAAGCCGGCATGGCCGAGGTCGCCGAGTGGGTGGGGATCACCCCGGCCCAGGTCCTGGCGGTTGCCTCGTTCTACACGATGTACAAGCGGGAGCCAACCGGGCCGCTACCTGATCTCGTGCTGCACCTCGATCTCATGCATGCTGCTGGGCGGGGACGAGGTGCTCCACGCTCTCGAAGACGAGTCCGGGGTGCCACATGGCGAGACCGACGCGGAGGGCCTCATCTCGGTCGAGCATGCCGAGTGCATCGGCGCCTGTGGCGGGGCGCCGGCGGTGCAGGTCAACTACGAGTTGATCGAGGGTGTCACTCCGCGAAAAAGCTCGGGAACTGGTCCGCTGGCTTCGAACGGCCTCGCCTCCGGTGGTCGAAACCGATGAGATGCAGGGGCTTTTCGGCGGCAAGCAGTCCTTCGACTGGGCGATCAAGGAAGCAGCCGGGGCTACGGGCCCTTACCCGGCCTTCGAGCCACTGGGCACCGCGGCCGAGCGCCTTCGGGGACCGAACATGACCGCCTATCCCCTCGTCGTCACCCGGCGGATGACCGACCATCCCACCGACAGCCACACGATCGACCGCTACGAGGCGACCGACGGCTATACCCAGGCGCGGAGAGCGGCGACGATGACCCGGAACGAACTGGTCGAAATGATCAAGGGCTCGGGTCTTCTGGGGCGGGGCGGCGCCGCTTTCTCGGCCGGCCTGAAGTGGAGCTTTCTGGCGCCCGCCCGACCCGCCTACCTGGTCGTCAACGGCGATGAGTCGGAGCCCGGGACCTTCAAGGATCGCCAGCTCCTCGAGCGCGATCCCCACCAGATGGTCGAAGGGATCATCATCGCCTCCATCGCCAACGAGGTTCACCATGCGTTCATCTACATCCGCGGCGAGTATTCGAAACCAGCCCGAAGGGTTCAGAAGGCGGTCGACGAGGCATATGCCCGCGGATATCTCGGAAAGGGCATTTTCGGGAGTTCCTTCGACCTCGAGGTGACGGTGCATCTCGGCGGCGGCGCCTACATATGCGGCGAGGAGACGGCTCTCATCAACTCCCTCGAGGGACTGCGGGGAGAGCCCAGGCTCAAGCCCCCCTATTTCCCGGCCGCGGTGGGTCTCTACAACAAGCCGACGATCGTCAACAACGTCGAGACCCTCTCGAATCTGCCCTACATCCTCGGCACCGGGGTCGACGAATACAAAGGCCCTGGGTCATGCCGCCGACACCGGCACGTTCTTGTTCTCGGTTTCAGGCCATGTCCGCAAGCCCGGCAACTACGAGTTGCCCCACGGGCTGACCTGGAGGGAAATGATCTACGACGTTGCCGGCGGCATCCGCGACGACCGCCAGCTCAAGACCTGGATCCCGGGCGGGGCTTCCGCCCCCTGGTTCGTACCCGCCGACCACCTCGACCTCCCGGTCACCAAGGACGACACCGCCAAGGCCGGTTCGATGCTCGGGTCGGGGGCGGTCGTGATCATGGACGACACCACCTGTGTCGTCCAGGCGGCCGAACGCATCGTCCGGTTCTTTGCCCACGAGTCCTGCGGACAGTGCACCCCGTGCCGGGAGGGCACCACCTGGCTCGAGATGATCTTGCGGCGAATCGAGAGCGGCCAGGGGAGGGTCGTCGACGCCGACCTCTTGCTCGACGTGTCGGACAACATCTCGGTCGGCCTGGCCTGGCCGCCGAGGATGACGACGATCTGCCCGCTCGGCCCATCGGCGGTCTCGCCGATCATCTCGATCAGCAAGTACTTCAAGGACGAGGTGATGGCCCACATCCACGAGGGCCGATGCCCGCTCGTCATGAGTGAAGCTGGCGTCTCTCATGGCTGAGTCCGTCAAGGTGACGATCAACGGCAGCAGGTCGCTGAGCCGGTCGGCGATTGCGACGGCCGTGACCGACGAGATCGTGAAGATCACGGTCGACGGCAAGGAGATGCAGGTTCCGCAAAGGGGAGATGCTCATCAAGGCCGCTCAGGACAACGGCAACTACATCCCTCGCTTTTGCTATCACTCGCGGATGCGGCCGGTGGGGATGTGCCGGATGTGTCTCGTTGAGATGGAGACTCCGAGGGGCCGCGCCCTCATCACCGCCTGCACCAACCCGGTGGCCGACGGGATGGTGGTCGACACCAAATCGGAGGTCGTCAAGAAGGCTCAGGAAGGGTGTCCTCGAGTTTCTGCTGATCAACCATCCCCTCGACTGCCCGGTGTGCGACCGGGGAGGAGAGTGCCCTCTGCAGGATCACACCATCGCCTACGGACCCGGGGAGTCGCGGTTTGTCGAGGAGAAACGGCACTTCGAGAAGCCGATCCCGGTCTCGGACCTGGTCTACCTCGACCGGGAGCGCTGCATCCTCTGCGCCCGCTGCACCCGGTTCTCCGACGAGGTCTCCGGCGATCCGTTGATCGAGTTCATCGACCGGGGCAACTACACCCAGATCAACACCTTTCCCGACCTGCCGTTCTCGTCCTACTTCTCGGGCAACACGGTCCAGATCTGCCCGGTCGGCGCCCTCACCGCCAGGCCCTACCGATTCCGGGCCCGGCCCTGGGACCTGGTGGCGGTCGAGTCGACCTGTCCGCATTGCACATCCGGGCGAGCGGATCACGGTCCAGGCCAGCCAGAACGAGGTGCTTCGGTTCCTGGGGGTCGATGCCGAGGCGACCAACTGGGGTTGGCTGTCCGACAAGTGCCGTTTCGGGTTCCACTACCTCGCATCGGAGGATCGACTGACCACACCGCTCATCCGCCAGGAGGATGGGTCGTTTGCGGAAGCCATCGTGGGGCGAGGCCCTCGACCTGGTCGCCTCCCGACTCGGCGAGATCCGCGACGCCGGTCAGCAGAGCCGCGGTGCTGGGCGGAGCCCGGGGGACCAACGAGGACGCCTACGCCTTGTCCAAGTTCGCCAGGGTGGCGCTGGGCACCAACCACGTCGATGCCCAGATGGACGACGGGCTCGAGCCGCAGTTCCTGGTCGCGCACCCCCGATCGGGCGCTCATCGCCGACCTCGACGACGCCAAGGCCATCGTGGTCTGGGGGCCCGATCTCAAAGAGGAGCATCCGACCCTCTATCTCGCGGGTCCGCCACGCCGCCCAGGAGCGGGGGGCCAACCTCATCGTCATCCATCCCCGCCGCAGCGGCCTCGACGACCGGGCCACCCATCGGATCTCCTATCGGCCCGGAGCCGGCGCCGACGTCCTGACGGGACTCAAGGGCGACCGCTACCCGGAGATCGCCGCGGCGCTGGCCGAGGGTCCGATCGTCGCTTTGGTGGGCGGACCGGATACACCGAGGACCCCCGCCTGGCCGAGGCCGTGGCGGCCTGGGTCAGAACCCTGCCGGGCGCCAAGCTGTTGCCCCTGGCCCGCCGGTCCAACACCTTCGGGGCCCTCGACATGGGGCTGGCCCCGAGCCTCCTTCCGGGACGGGTGGCGGTGGGCTCTTCCGACTTGGCAGGAGCGTGGGGTGAGATTCCGACGACGCCCGGCCGTGATGCCCGCGGGATTCTCGACCGCCTGGCGGGTGGTGAGATCATCGGACTGGTGCTGGCCGGCGCCGACCCGGTGCGTGATGCCCCGGATGGAGCGTTGGCGAGGACCGCGCTGGAGACCGCCCGTTTCGTCGTCGCGATCGATCTCTTTTTGACCGACTCCTCACGCCTGGCCGACGTGGTTTTTCCCGCCGAGGGCTTCACCGAGAAGGAGGGCACGGTCACCAACGTCGAGGGACGGGTGCAGAAGGTGGCGAGGGTGGTACCCGGGCCCGGCCAGAGCCGGCCCGATTGGTCGATCCTCGACGACCTGGCGTCTCGCATGGGCCGACCGATCGCTCTCGACTCCCCGGAGGCGATCTCCAAAGAGATCGCGACCGTGGCCCCGGCCTACGAGGGCGTCACCTGGGATGTCGTCGAGGCCGGTCGGGACGGCGTGGTCGTGCCACACGAAGGCGCCGGCCAGCCGCTGTCGTACCTGCCGGCGGACACGCCGGGCAAGACCCATTCTGGTGAGTTCGTCCTTCACTACGCCCGGACCATGTTCGACGACGGCGTGCATCTCAGACACGGGGGATCGCTGGCCGAGCTGGCACAGGGTGCCGCCGCTTACCTCCACCCTGACGATGCCCGGCGGCTGGGGCTCAAGGAGGGCACGATGGTCGACGTCAAGACCAAGGCCGGTTCGGCCCGTCTTCCGCTGCGCATCGATGAGAGCCTGATCCACGGCGTCGTCTATGTGCCCTTCAACCAGCCCGGAACACCCTCGCTGGGCTCGGATCCGGTGGTGACCATCACCAAGGTTTGAGACGACCGGCCGCCACCAGGACCGACAGGGCCTGGACCGTTACCCACGGGTTCATCTGCTTGCGGCTGGTGCCTCCCCAATCGACGGCGGTGGTTCCACTGCCAGGGCTTTCCGTCGTGGAGTAGAACTTCGCTTCCGCCGGCCAGCCACCGTCGGCGAGGCGCTTTGATTCCAGGAGGTCGAGAGCCTCCTCACATCGCTGATCGGAGAGCAGATCCATCTCGGCCATCGCCACCAGGCCCCCCAGGATGTCGTAGTGCCAGTAGAGCGGGTAGTGCAGCTTCAGGAAGCTGGGGTGGATCGGGTTGCCGTCGCGGCGTCGTCGAAAGAGACCACGGGTCAGGAACACCTCAGCAGCAGCCCGGGCGGCCGCTGGCCGCCGTCTCATCCCGGCGCCATTTGGCGTAGGCCGCGAGCCCCCGCATCGGTGTGAGGGTTTCCATGAACGACGAGGTGTCGGCCGTCGGGTTGCGGTCGCAGTTCCAGCCACCGTCCGGCCATTGCCAGTGCAGGAGTCGCTCCACCAATTGATCGGCGCGCTCGTCGGCCACTCCGAGCCGGACCATCGAGCGCAACGCGTTGCCCTGCTGAGATCCACATCGCCGGTACCGCCCCTCCATGATCGGAACCCCTGTTCGGCCGTAGGCGCTCGCCGTGGATTTGGTCTCGAATTCCGTGTAGAAGTTGGGGCTGAGCCACTGGTCGAGCAACCTGGTCACGCAGCGGGACGAGTTCGGTCGCGCCGGGCGGGTATCCAAGGTCGGCCAGGTCGGCGAGCACCCAGTGGGCGCCGTGCCACTTGCTGTAGACATTCCCGGCATGCACTCCCGCGATCAAAGCTCTGGCTCTGGTCGAGTTCCGGACCATTTCCCCCAGCTCCTCGAGTGCGGAGGCCGGCTCGCCCAAGACGTCACGCCTAACCGCCAAAACAACCGAAGGCTCCTCAACCGCCAGCAACCCCGCAACCACCCCATCGATCCCAACGGCCATCCCCCAAAACTAGAGGGTTGATCCTGACTGTCGGAGCCTTTTGCCGACGGGTTCGCCCCACCTCCCGCCGTCCGGCGGCGAAGGGACAAAAGATCAGCTTCTTGTTTGTCCCCTCGCCGATAGGCGGGGGGAAGGTACCGCTGGCTGCCGAATAGGCGGCCAGGGGTAGATGCTCCTATAGATGTCAACTGGTGGTGAGGTGGTTGTAGATCTGGCGGGCGAGGGCTCGTTTGAGGCAGCGAATGATTTCTTTTTGGTTTTTCCTTGGGCGAGGCGGCGGGCCATGTATTGGCGGGTGGGTTGGTGGTATCGGAGGCGGACGATGATGATCCGGTGGAGGGTGGTGTTGGCTTGGCGGTCGCCTCCTCGGTTGAGCCGGTGGCGTAGCTGGAGTCCGGATGAGGCGTCGACTGGTGAGGTTCCGCAGAGCGCCGCGAACGATGCTTCGCTTCTGATCCGTTGGGGGTTGTCACCGACGGTGATGAGAAGGTCTGCGCGGTTTGGGTTCCGATACCGGGTTCGTTTAACAGTGCTGGCGGTGCGTCAGTTTGGACTAGGGCGTCGAGGTGGGTGTCGAGTTCGGTGATCTCTTACCGAGCCGCTGCTATCTCGAGGCTAAGACTTTGAGGGTCAGTTTTGCCGCTTGGTAGGGATCGGTAGGGTTTCGGGGCCGGTATCCGGATGGCGGTTCGGGCGACCTGAGCGAGTGTTTTGTGTTCCAGGCTGGCCCGCAGGGAGCGGGTGCTGTGGCGATGACCGCTCGGATCTGGTTAGCGGCTTGGGTTCGCTGTTTGACCGCACTGTTACGAGCTAGTTTGAGCAGTCGGATCCTTGATGGGGCCGTCCCGCCCCGTGGCAAATCGCTTCACGTTGAGACGCTCCGGGCGGCAGCAACAGCATCAGCTGGATCGGATTTGCCGTAACGGCGGCGGTGTTGACGGTTGGGACGGATCACTTCCCGGACCTCGACCCCGACGGCTCGGAGGTGTCGGGCAAGGCCGGCACACCAAGACCCGGTCCCTTCCACACCGACCGCGCTGACCGGCCCGAACGAGGCGAGCCACGAGAGGAGCTGACGGTAACCGGCACCGGTCGCTGGGAACGTGGCGGTACCTAACACTGCCCCCAAACGGTTCAGCGCAGCAACAGTATGAGAATCCGGTGAGTGTCGACCCCCAGTGACATATCCGGTCGGATCTGGCATGGTTGCCATTGCTATCCCTTCCTTTCCATAACGAACAGGGATGGCACCGCACTCTCAGAAGAGGTGGCAGTCAGGGACGGGGCTCTATTCCAGGCTCCTATCAGGTCACACCATCACTTCAGGCGAGTGCCAACGGGATCCGAGCAGCCGGTGGACAGATCTACCCAAAGGCCAACGGCCAGGGGGGAACGTCGGGTCACACCGGCGCTCGGACACCCACCTCATTATCCCTGGGGGGCACTGGTGAAGCCGTCCACCAACGTCCAGGACCGTTTCGTCGATTTCTTGTCCCCTCGCCGATAGGCGGGGGGAATCAAGATTCTTTACGCCGCCATACATTCGACACCAAGTCGGCGTAAAGAACTTGACAGGTACCGCTGGCTGCCGAATAGGCGGCCAGGGGTAGGGGGGCATTGGTGAAGCTGTTCTATTGAGTCTTCGTGAGTTTGTTGGGCTGCTCGGGCGGTTCCTATGCTCCGGCGAGGTATGGACCTGCCCGTTCGACAGATGCGTGTGCTCCTGACGTCCGGGATCGATTGATGGACGGCATCGATCTTCTGATCGTCATCGGCCGGGTGTTGGTCGTCTTCGTGATCTTGCTGGGCACGACGGTTGCTCAACGTCTGGGTCGAGCGCAAGGTGCTGGCCAAGATGCAAAACCGGGTCGGACCCAATCGGGCCGGGCCCTGGGGCCTGTTGCAGACCGTGGCCGACGGCCTCAAGTTGTTCTTCAAGGAGTCGATCACACCCCGCAAGGTCGAGTACGGGATCTTCGTCCTGGCGCCATTCCTGGCGATAATCCCGGCCTTTCTGATCTTCATGGTGGTCCCGTTCGGGAGGCCATTCACGATCGGGGGCCACGAGGTGATCCTCCAGGGCGCCGACCTGAACGTCGGTGTTCTGTTCATCCTCGCCATGTCCTCCCTGGCGGTCTACGCGGTGGTGCTGGCCGGCTGGTCGTCTGGCTCCAAGTACCCGCTGCTGGGCGGGGTGCGGGCCACCGCCCAGGCGATCTCCTACGAGGCCGCCATGGGGCTGGCGATGGTCGCCGTGGTGATGTTCTCCTCGACCAGCGGCGAGGGCGGGACCTTGTCTTTGGCCGGGATCGTCGAGCGGCAAGCCGGCACCTTCGCCGATGTCTTCCCCAACCTGGCTGCGATCGCCCAATTCATCCCTCGCTGGAATGTGATTCCCCAGTTCGTGGCCTTCCTGATCTTCTTCGTGGCCATCACCGCCGAGACCAATCGATCACCCTTCGATCTGGTCGAGGCCGAGCAGGAACTGGTCGGCGGATTTCACACCGAGTACTCGGGGATGCGCTTTGCGATGTACCAGCTGGCCGAGTACTCCAACATCTTCTCGATGTGCGCCATCTGCTCCAGCTTGTTCCTGGGCGGATGGAACGGCCCCACCTGGGACGGAACGCCTGCCCGCCTTCATCTCCGGCATCCTTCCCACCTTCTGGCTCTTCGCTCAAGACCTATGTCCTCTTCTTCATCCTGATCTGGCTGCGGGCCACGCTGCCCCGGATGAGATACGACCAGCTGATGCAGTTGGGCTGGAAGCGACTGATACCCGGCGCATTGGTCTGGCTGGTGCTCTCCACCGTCGTGATCGGGATTCGCCAGTTCGGGCTTCCTTGGAATCCTTCATGAGTCCCGGGAGCGCAGTGGAGAGGACCAGCTGATGGGTGCGATTGGAGAGTTCTTCAAGGGTCTTCGGGTCACCGGCAAGGTGATGGTCGACACCGTGGCTGGGGACGGTCTGGTCACCACCCAGTACCCCAAGGAGTTCCGCCAGAAGCCGCAGCGGTTCCACGGCCGTCATGTCCTCAATCGCTACCCCGACGGCATGGAGAAATGCATCGGCTGCGAGCTCTGCGCCGGCGCTTGTCCGGCCCGGTGCATCTACGTCCGGGGACTCGACAATCCCCCCGGTCGAGCCGGTCAGCCCCGGTGAGCGGTTTGGTTTCGTCTATGAGATCAACATGCTCCGTTGCATCTTCTGCGCCCTCTGCGTCGAGGCCTGTCCCACCGAGGCCATCACGATGAGCTCGCTGTTCGAGATGTCGACCTCGAATCGCGGCGACGCCATCTACACCAAGGACGAGCTTCTGATGCGACCCGACGGTTCGGTGCCGCACATGTTCCCCGACGACCCGCTGGCCAACCACGCCGAACTGGAGACGGCCGATGGTTGGCTCCGGGCCACGGCTCCCAGCGGGGTCGCTGCTTATGAAGGCGTCAAGTCCTGGCAGGGGACCCCCGGTTCGGCCTCCTGGGATCCCGAACCCACCCAGGACGAGATCGATCGATGACGTCCCGCTCTCTCAATGGTTGAACTGGTTGTCTTCGTCTTGATGGCCGGGGCCTCGATCCTCGGGTCGCTCACCGTGATCAGGGCCCGCAACCCGGTGTATGCGGCCATGGGTCTGCTGGCCACCCTGTTTTCGATGGGCGTCCTCTATGTTCTCAACCTCGCCCATTTCGTGGCGGCGGTCCAGATCATCGTCTACGCCGGCGCGGTGATGACCCTGTTCCTCTTCGTGATCATGCTGATCGGAGTCGACAAGGCGGAGGATCTCAGCGAGACCATTCCCCATCAGCGCCGCCTGGCCATGGCGCTGGGTCTCGTCGCGGTTGGCATCGCCGTCGCCCTGGTTGCCCGCGGACCGGTTCTCGTGGGTCCCGGTCGGTTGCGAGCGCCGGCCGATCCTCAGGCCACCAACGGGACGGTGCAGGCCATCGCCGAGCCGCTGTTCGGTGAGTGGGTCTTGGCCTTCGAAGCCACTGCTCTCCTGCTGACCATCGCTGCCGCCGGGGCGATTGCCCTTGCCTCCCACCGACGGCCGAGCGCCGTCCGCCGAGCCGGAGACGGTGGCCGAGTGAGCCTGGTGGTGACCCCCGGCTGGTACATGACCCTGGCTGCCATCCTCTTTGGGATCGGGGCGCTGGGGATCCTGGTGAGGCGCAACGCCCTCGTCATGTTCATGTGCATCGAGTTGATGCTCAACGCGGTCAACTTGACATTCATCGCCGCCGGCCGTGCCCTCGGCAACCTCGACGGCCAGCTGGCCGTGTTCTTTGTTCTGGTGGTGGCCGCCGCCGAGGTGGTCGTCGGTCTGGCCATCATCGTGGCCATCTTCCGCCTCCGCCAGACTGCCTCGGTCGACGACCTGACGGAGATGAAGGGATGAGCATCGAGCATCGCTCAACGTCGTGCGTCGGCGTCAGACGTCATGCAGTCGACGGCACTTACTGCGTCTGGCGTCTTGGCGTCTGCCGTCTT
Organism: uncultured Acidimicrobiia bacterium; assembly: GCA_963790345.1. Lineage (GTDB taxonomy): Bacteria > Actinomycetota > Acidimicrobiia > Spongiisociales > ZC4RG35 > DATEEG01. The sequence continues at coordinate 191,662 of CAWBOD010000001.1, forward strand.
CGGTCGGTTCGGACGGTGAACCTCCAGGACATTCCTCTGGTTGGTCATCGCCCTTCCCCTGGCCGGAGCGGTGTTTCTCCACTTTTTCGGGCGGCGGATCGGCGAGCCGCGGGCGGGATATCTCGCCTCACTGGCCGTCGCCGGTTCCTTCGCCATCGCACTCGGGGCTTCGCTCCCGTTCTTCTCAGGGGGCTCGCACGGCACCCACGTCGATGCTCTGGGAATGGATGCCATCGGTCGGCGCCAGTTTCGAGATCACCTGGGATCCACTGGCGGCCCTGATGACGCTGGTCGTCACCGGGGTCGGGTCGCTTGATCCACTCTATGCCATCGGCTACATGCACGGCGACCCCCGCTTCTCCCGGTTCTTCACCTACCTCAACCTGTTCGCCGCCTCGATGCTGACCCTGGTCCTCGCCGGCAACTTCGCCATGCTCTTCCTCGGGCTGGGAACTCGTCGGCCTCTGCTCGTTCCTCTTGATTTCCTTCTGGTTCACCAAGCCCTCGGCGGCGGCGGCCGGCAAGAAGGCGTTCATCGTCAACCGGATCGGCGACTTCGGGTTCCTGGTGGGCCTGATGCTGATCTTCGCGTCGTTCCACACGCTCTCCTTCACCGGCATCTTCGAGCGGGCCGAAGAGGTGCTGTCACCGGGAATGGCCACCGCCATCGGCCTGCTTGATGCTGGTCGGGGCCGCCGGCAAGTCGGCCCAGATCCCTCTCTACGTCTGGCTGCCCGATGCGATGGAGGGCCCGACTCCGGTCTCGGCCCTGATCCATGCCGCCACGATGGTGACCGCCGGGGTCTACGTCATCGCCCGGTCGGCCGCCATCTTCGAGATATCTCCCGATCGCCGGACCGGTGGTCGCCACGATCGGCGCGGTCGACAGCTCTCTGGGCGGCCACGATCGCCATCGCCCAGACCGACATCAAGCGGGTCCTGGCCTACTCGACCATCAGCCAGCTCGGGTACATGTTCCTCGCGGTCGGGGCCGCCGGATACGTGGCCGGGGTCTTCCACCTCATGACCCACGCCTTCTTCAAGGCGCTGCTCTTCCTCGGCGCCGGCTCGGTGATCCACGGCATGCGCGACCAGCAGGACATGCGCAAGATGGGGGGGCTGCGCAAGGCGATGCCGGTGACCGCGGCCACCATGGCGATAGCCACCGTCGCCATCGCCGGGATCCCGCCGCTCGCCGGGTTCTGGTCCAAGGACGAGATCCTGGGCGTGGCCTTCGGGAGGGGCGGCTGGTTCAGCGTCCTGTGGGTGGTCGGACTGGTCACCGCCTTGCTGACCGCGTTCTACATGACCCGCCAGTTCGTCCTGGTGTTCATGGGTGAGCCGCGCTGGGACCCCGACGTCCATCCGCACGAGTCGCCGCGGGTGATGACCCTGCCCTTGATCGTCCTGGCCGGGCTGTCGATCGTCGGCGGCTTCGTCAACACCCCGTTCCGGCTGGGCCTCGAGCATTTCCTGGAGCCGTCCTTCGAAGGCGTCCAGATGTCACATCCCCCCGAGGGCTGGGGCATGTTCGCCCTCCTCGCCGTGCTCAGCGTCGGTGCCGGCCTGGCCGGGGCCGGGGCCGCCGTTCTGACCTACAACCGCCCGGCCGAACTGTGGCGACGCTTCGAAGCGTCCTTCGGGAAGGTGTGGGAGGCGTGGCAGAACGCCTACTGGGTCGACGACCTCTACGGCCTCGCTATCGTCGAACCCGGCAGAAAGCTGGCCGAGAGCGACCGCCTTCCGCTTCGACCTGCCGGTCGTCGATGGGCTGGTCAACGGGGCCGGTCGGGTCGTGCGGGAGGTCGCCGGTCGGCCCGCGGACTGCAGAGCGGCCTGGTTCGCAGCTACGGCCTCCTATTCGGCGCCGGAACCGTGGCGGTGATCGCCTGGATGCTGGCGAGGGGAGCATGAGAGCCTCGCTCGCTCGGCGGTGGTGCGTTTTGCGTAGTGCGTTCGCGTTGATCGACGCATCACGCACCACGCACCACCACCACGCTCGGAGGTCACGCGTGCTGACCGCTCTCATCTCTGCCGGCGTCGGGGCTGTGGTGGTCGGGCTGCTTCCCAGACGGCGGACCGAGCTTTACATGCCGATCGGGGTCACCCTCTCGCTGCCCGGCGCTGGCGCTGTCCGGGATATCTCTTCGCAACCTTCGAATCCGGGCGTAGCCGGGTTCCAGTTCGTCGAGCGGGCCGCCTGGTACGAGCCATGGGCGGTCTACTGGCATCTCGGCGTCGATGGCATCTCGCTCCCGCTCGTGATGCTGACCGCACTTGCTGGTCCCGATCGCCCTGGCCGCCTCGACCGCGATCAAGCACCGGGTGAAGGAGTTCGTCGTCTACACCCTCCTTCTCGAAGCGGGGCTGATCGGGGTCTTCCTCTCGCTCGACCTGTTCCTCTTCTTCGTCTTCTTCGAGGCGATCCTCGATCCCGATGTACTTCATCATCGGGATCTGGGGAGGAGAGCGCCGCATCTACGCGGCCGTCAAGTTCTTCCTCTACACGGCCTTCGGGTCGGCCCTGATGCTGGCCGCCATCATCGCGCCTGGCGGTCATCCACCAGCGCCAAACCGGTGCCCCTTCGTTCTCGTACACCGAACTGTTCGACCTGGCCCTGAACCCGACGACCGAGCGATGGCTCTTCGCTGCCTTCGCCCTCGCCTTCGCCATCAAGGTCCCGATCTTTCCCCTGCACACCTGGCTTCCCGACGCCCACGTCGAAGCCCCCACCGCCGGTTCGGTCCTCCTGGCCGGGGTGCTCCTGAAGCTCGGCACCTACGGGCTGCTGCGCTTCAACCTGGGGCTCTTCCCCCAGGCCTCGGTCGACTTCGTTCCGGTGCTGGCGGTCCTGGCCGTCATCGGAATCGTCTACGGGGCGGTGGTGGCGATCGTCCAGCCCGACCTGAAGAAGCTGGTCGCCTACTCCTCGGTCTCCCATCTCGGCTTCATCGTGCTGGGAACCTTTGCTCTGACCTCCGGCGGCCTGGCCGGCGGGGTGATCCAGAACGTCAACCACGGGCTGACCACGGGAGCCCTGTTCCTCCTCGTGGGCATGATCTACGACCGCCGCCACACCAAGACGGATCGAGGACTTCGGGGGGCTCGCCAAGGTCATGCCGATCTACTCGGGCATCTTCCTCTTCACCGCTTTCGCCTCGATCGGCCTGCCCGGGCTCAACGGCTTCGTCGGTGAGTTCATGGTGCTGCTCGGAAGCTTTCCCGTCGCTGCCGGTCCACACGATCGTCGCCGCCAGCGGCGTCGTGCTGGCTGCGATCTACATGCTGTGGGCCTATGAGCGGGCCTTCACCGGGGTTCCCGACAAGCCCGAGAACCAGAAGCTGGTCGACCTGTCGGTGCCGGGAGATCGCGATCCTGGCGCCGCTGTGCTGCTGATGCTGGTGCTCGGCCTCTATCCCAAGGTCCTGCTCGACCGCATCGAACCTTCGACCGAGGCCGTCCTCGATCGGATCGAGGCGGTGACCGACTACCGGGTCCCGGCGCCGGGTCGGATCGACCAGGTGCTGGCCGAGGGTGGCGAATGATCGAGTCCCCCGGACATCAGCTGGCTCGGCATCCTCCCCGAGTTGATTCTCGGGCTCGGGGCGGCCTTGGTCTTGCTGATCGATGTCCAGTGGAAGCCGCCGGCCGCGGGTCCTGTGCCAGGTTTCGGGGGCGGTGCTCGCGCTGGCCGGCATCGCCGCGCTGCATCCAGGGGTTGTGGCTGCGCGGACTTGGTCCCGATGAGCAGACCGCGGCCAACCTCACCCCGTTCGGGGGGATGCTGGTCGATCGACGAGTACGGGGTCTTCGCCCACCTCCTCCTGATCGTTGTGGCCCTGTGCGGGCTGGGGGCGGGGTGGCGGTTCTTCGAGTCATTGGGGCGACGAGGAGCCGAAGGCCTGGCGCTTGCTTTTGCTGTCGACGGCCGGGTTCGCGCTGATGGCCTCCACCCCCATCTGGTGATGATGTTCCTGGGACTCGAGATCGGCTCGATCAGCCTCTACGTCCTGGCCGGCTTCACCCGCAGCGAAACCGCCTCCGAGGAAGCAGCGATCAAGTACTTCCTTCTGGGTTCGTTCGCCTCCGCCATCTTCATCTACGGGGTGGCATTGCTGTTTGCCGGAACCGGCTCACTCCATCTATTCGAACAGCGAGCGTTTCTCGCCTCGAACATCGTCCTCGACCCGGCCGTGCTGCTGGCGGGCCTCGCCCTGACCATCGTCGGACTCGCCTTCAAGGTCACCGCGGCCCCCTTTCATTCCTGGGCTCCTGACGTGTATCAGGGGGCCCCGGCCGGGGTGGTCGGGTTCATGGCGGCCGCGGCCAAGGTCGGAGGGTTCGCCGCGCTGGTTCGTCTGCTCTCGACCGGTTTCGCCGACTTCTCGTCGACCTGGGCCGTGGTTGTCGCCGGCATCGCGGCTGCTCTCGATGCTGATCGGTTCGTTCCTGGGTGTGGTCCAGGATGACCTGCGGCGTCTTCTGGCCTATTCGGGAGTCGCCCACGCCGGATTCATCCTGACCGGCGTAGTGGCCGGTCGCAGCGGCACCGGCGGTGTGTGGTTCTACCTGGCCGTCTACGCCGTGCAACTGGTCGGGGCCTATGCCGTGGTGGCGGCCGTGAGCGGACCCAGTTCCGCCGGGTCTGCCGCTGGCGCGCTATTCGGGACTCGGCAAGCGCCAGCCGTTTCTGGCTCTGGGACTCACCGTGCTGCTGCTGGGGATGGCGGGGATTCCTCTGACCTCGGGCTTCATCGCCAAGTTCGGCGTCTTCCAGGAGGCCTGGCGGGCGGGTTTCGGTTGGTTGGTGGTGGTGGCGGTGCTCGCCTCGGTCGTGTCGTTCTTCATCTATCTCAGGGTGATCGTCGCGATGTACATGGGTGACGGACGAGCGACCAGACTCGGCTCCCGGCCCTCGGGACTTCCGGTGCGGGCGGTGCTCACTGGTCGCGATGGCGGTGACTTTGATCTTCGGTCTTCTTCCGGCGCCGCTGCTCCGCCTGGCCGCCAATGCGCTCCCGCTCTAGACATCGACTCCTGGCCGCCGTGGTCGTTCTCTTGCTCCTGATACCGGTTGCAGCCGCGGCCCGTCTCACCCAGTCCGACCTGGTCCTGGTGCGGGCCGACGACGTCGTCACCGAGGATCTCTATGCGGCCGGCAACCGGATCTCCATCGAGGGCCGGATCGAGGGTGACCTGATCGCCGCCGCCTTCGAGGAGGTGGTGATTTCGGGAGAGGTCACCGGCGACGTGACGGTGGTGGCCGGGAGGGTGACCATCACCGGCACGGTCGGTGGCTCGGTCCGGGTGGCGGCCGGTTCGGTCGCAGGTCGGCGGCTCGATCGCCGAGGACCTCGCCGCCGTGTCATGGGAAACGGTGGTCGACCCGAGCGGGTCGACGGGGCGTGATCTGATCAACTGGGGTCGCCTGGGCCGGGTCGACGGCAGGGTGGGACGTGACCTGACACGGTCGGTTCTCCCGTCTCGCCCTCGACGGCGACGTGGGCGGGTCGGTCGACGTCAATGTCGGCACATTGGTGATCGGGGCCGGCGCCGAGGTCGACGGAGACGTTGCCTATCGATCGAAGAGGGAGGCGGAGGTCAACTCGACCGCCATTGGGGGTTCGGTCATCCAGCAGAACGCCGTTGCCCGCCAACATCCGAGTGCGCGCGCTGCAACTGCTCACGATCGTCCTCGTCATGTTGATCCTGACCGCCGCCGGGTTGTTGTTCGCTTCGGCTTGGCCCGAGCAGTTCGAAGTCGACGATCGCGGCCGCCGGCAAAGGCTGGCGGACCTGGCTGGCCGGGTTGGGGGTTCTGGTTTCACCGCTGGTCGCAGCCGGCGGTCCTCGGGTTCATCCTGGGCGTCGCCCCTCGGCCGCGGCGGTGCCCCTGCTGATCGTTCTGCTGCCGGTGGTTCTCGGCCTGGGTGGCCTGGTGCTTCTGGCCGTCTATTCGGGGTGATTCCGGCGGCGGCCGCCCTCGGCCGGATCGTCGTCCGCGGGAGGTCCTCGCCGGCGGCGGCGGTGCTGATCGGGATGTTCCTCGTCGGGATCGTGGCGTTGATTCCCGGTCCTGAGATGGGTGGCGGCCGCCCTCATCGTCCCCCTCGGGGTCGGGTCGCTGCTGTTGGCGCGGCAGCATCCCGATCGGCGATCGGGACCGGGCCGTCGCGATGGACGGTCGCATCGTGACTAGTTCGGTCTTTCGTCGGGGCCGCGAACTGCCGACCGCGGTGAAGGCAGAGGGTTGTTGGATCGTCGACTCCGAGGGCAGGCGCTATCTCGATGCAGCCGGTGGCGCGGTGGTCTGCGGGGTCGGTCACGGCCGGCGCGAGGTCGCGGGCGCGATCGCCGACCAGCTGGCGAAGGTCGGCTATGTCCACGCCTCGACTTTCACGACCGAGGTCGTCGAGGAATACGCCACAGCGGTTGCGGAACGAAGCCCGATGGACGGGGCCCGGGTCTACCCGGTGTCGGGGGGAAGCGAGGCGATGGAAACGGCCTTGAAGCTGGCGCGGGCCTATCACCTTGCCCGGGGCGAGCCACATCGCACCCAGCTGCTCGCCCGCCAGGGGAGCTATCACGGCAATTCCTTGGGGGCCCTCGATGTGTCGGGGCGGGCAGTCACTGAGAGCTCCGTACGCTCCCTGGCTGGGTCGAACCGCTCACCTGCCGCCGGTCTACGAATATCGCTGCCCCGCGCCCGATCACCCGTCGGGTTGTGGTGCCTGGCACGCCGACCGGTTGGAGCAGGAGATCGTCACCCGGGGCGATGTTGCGGCTTTCATCGCCGAATCGGTGGGCGGTGCCACGCTCGGCGCCGCCGTCCCTCCCGATGACTACTGGCCGGCGATCGCCGAGGTCTGCCGACGTCACGGGGTCCTGTTGATCGTCGATGAGGTGATGGCCGGCTTCGGGCGGACCGGCACCTGGTTCGGGATCGAGCACTGGGGGGTCCGGCCCGACATCATCGTCGCCGGCAAGGGGGCGTCTTCGGGCTATTGGCCCCTGGGCCTCTGCATCGCCTCCAAGGACGTCCACGACACGGTCGCAGGCTCCTTCGTCCACGGATTCACCTACTCCCATCACCCCGGTGGGGCCGCGGCCGGTCTGGCGGTCATCGGGATCATCGAGGCGGAGAACCTGCTGGAAGCGTCCACCAGACAGGGGACGCGATCTGTTGGGAGGGCTCGGGACAGCCATTGGCGACCATCCCCGGGTCGGTGACATCCGCGGCCTGGGCCTGCTGGTGGCGGTGGAGCTCGTCTCCGACCGGGCCACCAAGGAACCGTTCGAACGCTCCGAGGCGGTCACCGAGCGCCTGCTGGCGGCCTGCCTGGACAACGGTTTGATCGTCTACCCGGCCTCCAAGGGCGCCGACGGGACTCGGGGCGACGCGGTCCTGTTCGGCCCTCCCCTCACGATCTCCGACCCCGAAGTCGACGCCGTCGTGGACCGCTTCACCGATGCCCTGACCCGAAACCTAAGGTTATAGGCCGCGTCGTTTCCGACTGGCTTTATAGCCTTCAGATTCCCCATGCGGTTGGAGCTGGGCGCCGGTAGCCTCATCGTTACATGCTCGACCGCCTCGGGCGCCCCCTCCACGATCTCCGCATATCGGTCACCGACCGATGCAATTTCCGCTGCACCTATTGCATGCCCAAGGAGATCTTCGGCCGGGAGTACGAGTTCCTGGCCCGCGAGCAGCTCCTTTCATTCGAGGAGATCGAACGGGTGGCCACCGCCTTCGCCCGGGCCGGAGCTCGGAAGCTGAGGATCACCGGGGGCGAGCCCCTGCTCCGGAAGGGCATCGAGGATCTGGTCGGTCGTCTCGCCCGCATCGACGGCGTCGACGATCTCACCCTGACCACCAACGGGTCCCTCTGGCCCGCAAGGCCCGGGCCCTCAAGGATGCGGGTCTCGACCGGGTGACCGTGTCGCTCGACTCCATGGACGACACCGTGTTCATGGCGATGAACGACGTCGGCTTTCCGGTCCAGTCGGTCCTGGACGGCATTGCCGCCGCCGCCGAGGTCGGGCTCGACCCGATCAAGATCAACATGGTCGTCAAGCGAGGAGTCAACGAGAATTCGGTCGTTGATGTGGCGCGGCACTTTCGCGGCAGCGGCCAGGTGGTGCGATTCATCGAATACATGGACGTCGGCGCCACCAACGGCTGGCGTCTCGACGATGTCGTGCCGGGCCGCGAGATCGTCGACCTGATCAACGCCGTCTTCCCGCTGGAGCCGGTGGACCCCGGTTATCGGGGTGAGGTGGCGCAGCGGTACCGATACCAGGACGGCGCCGGCGAAGTCGGGGTGATCACGTCGGTCACCCAGCCGTTCTGCGGGGACTGCACCCGGGCCCGGCTCTCGGCCGAGGGTCAGCTCTACACCTGTCTCTTCGCTACCGCCGGGACCGATCTGCGGAAGGTGCTGCGGGCCGATGCCACCGACGACGAACTGGACGCTGTCATCGCCGGGGTCTGGGCGGGTCGCACCGACCGCTATTCGGAGATCCGGACATCGCAGACGGTGAGAATCGGTCGCAAGGTGGAGATGAGTTACATCGGGGGATGATCAGTAGGCAGTAGGCAGTAAGGAGGTCGGGATGCCCTGGCCTACTGGCCCGGTATGCCGAAGCGCTCGATCCCTATCTCGATGTCTTCTGGCCGATCCACCGAGAACCACGACCTGGCGTCCTCTCCCCATAAGCGCCATACGGGCTCCGTGATCTCCAGCGGAGGCTCGAGGTCCATCAACCCCTGCAGGGACCCTGCCTGCTCAACGGACTCCAACAAGCTCGGGAAGTACAGCGCACAAGTCACCTGGCGGGTCTCGGCATGTACGGGAACAGCGGTCTCTCCGATCGCCGCCAGCTTCGCCAGCGTCGCTGCCCTCACCCACGGCTGGTCGACCGCCACCAGCAGAACCGGTTGGCCCAGCCTGAGACCGGCCGCTAACCCGGCCAGAGGGCCTGTCAACCCCTCGATATCGGGGAGTCCTTCATGGCGGTCCCATCCGCCAGGCCGTCCGGACACAACCACTCGATCGGCCACCGAAGCCAGGGCCTCGACCACCCACGAGATCATCGGACGGTCGGCCACGAGCACCTCAGCCTTGTCCCGTCCCATGCGGGTGGAGGCTCCGCCGGCGAGTACTACTCCGATCATCGGTCAGAGGCTACGGTGCCGACTCGATGCCCGCCTCGTCCCTTGTCGCGGTCCTGGCCGCAGCGCTGCTCCATGCCTCCTGGAACCTGATGCTGAAATCAAGTTCGGAGAGGTTGGTGGCTGCGACGGCGCAGGTCGCCCTGGCCGGCCTGGTCTTCCTCCCGATTCTCGTTTGGCGGGGTTTTCCGACGGAAGTGTTTCCGTTCCTGGCGGCATCGGCCGTTGTCGAGGTCGGGTATATCTTCGCTCTGGCGGCCGCCTACGACCGGGCGGATCTCTCGTTCGTGTATCCCATCGCCCGCGGCAGTGCCCCTGTGCTGATCGCGCTAGGGGCGTTCCTCGGCCTGAGCGATCGTGTCTCGGGTCTGGGCTGGCTGGCGCTGGCCTTGATATGCGGCGGAGTACTGACCATCGGTCTCTCGGCCGCCAGCCATCGTGGCGCCCACTGGTCGCTCATCACGGGGTTGCTGATCGCCACCTACATCACAATCGACGGCGCCGGCGTCCGTCGGACCTCCGACGCCCTGGCCTATACCGCGGCGCTGTACATCATGACGTCGCTGTTGCTGGTCCCGTTTGCGTTGGTGATGCGGGGTCCTGCGGTCGTCTCGTTGTCGATCAAGACGGAGTGGAAGCGTCAGGTAGTGGCCGGCATAGCTTCGCTGGGGTCGTACGCCCTGCTGTTGTACGCCTCCCGCAGTCGCCCCGCTCTCGCTGGTCTCGGCCGCCCGCGAAAGCGGGGTGCTCTTCGCCACACTGCTCGGCTGGTGGTTCCTACGACGAGCGGGTCAGCAGGGCCCGGTGGATCGCCGCTCTGCTCATCGCCACAGGCGTGGTGCTACTAACTGTCAGCCGATGAGGCCGTGAGTCTTCGAGCGCCGCTGGCCGTTCGATATCCGGCCCAGATGAGGCCGGCTGCCAGCAACAGTGACACAGCGAAGGCGGCGCCTTCCCCGAGGGCAAGGCCGGTCCCTCCCCATGTGGCGGCCAGGGTCCCGCCGACGATGAGGGCATTTCCCCAGACCAGCTTTCGGTTCTTCCTCCAGAAGCGGAAGACGCTGATCAACGCCAGCAGGATGAGGATGGTGGCACCGGTGCCCCCGGCGATGGCCGCCAGCAGCCTGGGGCCGAACCCTTCGCTGATGGGCGGGAAGATCTCGTGCGGAATCCCACCCTCGGGCAAGGGTCGGGCAAAGGGGACGGTGGTCGTCAACGTCGTGGAGATGGCGGCAATGGCGCCACAGGCAACGAACATGATGGTCCCGGCCCTCTTTCCGATCACCAGATACATCGAACCCAGGGCCAAAAAGGGGATGTTGAGGATCGCCCCGAACAAATAGAAGACCCTGTAAGAAGTTCCGGTCCAGCCGGCGGTGAGGCCGTAGGCAAGCGCCCACGAGGCAATTGCGAACATCGAGATCCCGGCCGCATAGGCGGCGGTGTGAGGCCGGGGTTTGCGGACGAAGTCGAGGATCAGGTCGACCGCGAAGGCCGTGGCAATCACAGCCGCGGTAATCGAGATGACCTGGTCCATGGAAGGTTGTCGTCAGAAGCAGGGATGGCGAAGCCGGGGCCGCCCTGAGCCGACCTCAGGCCTTCTTGGCCGGGGTGGCGGTTCGGGCTCCCAGCTCTCGATCGAGCATCAACAGGGCCGATCCGTCTGTGCCGGCGTGGCCAAGCTGACCGAGGAGCTTTTGGACAGTTGACTCCTCCTCCACCTGCTCGGTCAGAAACCAGTCGAGCAACGGATAGCTCTCCACATCCTTCTCTTCGGTCGCCATCAGGTATAGCTCTCTGATCGACCTCGTCGTCTTCTGTTCTTGAGCGAGCGCAGCCTCAAACACCGCTTTGGGAGAGTCGAAGTCCGACGTAGGTTTGGCCCTCTCGCCGATCACGAGTTTGTTGCCCCGGTCGAGCACGAAGTCCATGAACCGGAGGGCATGGAGGCGCTCTTCCTCCGACTGGATCCGCATCCACATCGACATCCCGGGAAGATCGATGGAGTCGAACCAGGCGGACATCTGGAGATAGGCGACGGAGGAGCTCAGTTCCATGGTCACCTGCACGCTGAACGCCGTAGCCAGCTTCTCACTCATTCTCATCCGTGATCTCCTTGCTTCCTCGAGCTGTCAACGACTCGCCCTCCTGCCATCTTGCCAGGACCCAAAGCAAGTCCGAAAGCCGGTTCAGGTATTTGCCAGCTTCCGAATCCCCGGCAACCACCGGGAGGGATTCGCGCTCGGCCCGTCTCACCGTCGTGCGGGCCACGTCCAGCATCGCCGCCACTCGATTCCCACCCGGGAGGACGAACTCGGTGGGCGCGTCAAACTTCTTCGAGTATCGATCTATCAGTGCTTCCAAGGTGGTGACCATCGCATCGTCGACGAGGGTCGTCCCGGCCTTCAGCTTGGGGCGGTTGGCGGGAAGCGTTGCCAGCTCGGCCATGACGATGTAGAGGCCCCGTTCGAGGTCCACCATCAGCGCGGCGAGTTCGTCGGAGTCGGTGAACGCTCGCACCAGGCCCAGCGCCGCCTGCGCCTCATCGACGGCCCCATAGGCCCGCGGATGCGGATCATCCTTGCGCACCCGCCCTCCGTAAGTAGAGCGCGGTGGTGCCGTCATCCCCGGTCTTGGTGTAGATCCGAGCCACCGTTTGACGTTACCGGGCCACCAGTAAGGGCACTGCCACTTCCTCGGGGCTGAGGCCCCCGTGATAGCCGACCAGCCTCTTGTCGAACCCGGGGGGAAGGATGACCTTTCCGGGCGGGGCGAGAATGACGGCGTCCGGCAGGCGACGGTCGAGATCATGGTGGGGTGAGCCAGGACCGAGCCAGGGGACGAACCGTTCGGGCTTGATCAGGATTCCCCCGGTCTCGGCGGTGAGACGGCTGATCAACCTCTGCGAGCCGCGGACCATCACGGCCCGGGGATCGCCCCAGAAATCGAGGGGGTGGTAGATCTTGTTCCGAACGAGGATCTTGCCGTGCTCGGGGATCGCCATGACTCCGTGATCGGCGGTCCCGATCATCACCGCCCCGTTGGGAAGACCCTCGGCAATCCCCGACCAGATCCTGGCGGCGGTTGCCATGGCCTCGCCGTATTCGAGCGAATCGAGACCGAATACGTGGGCTGCGAAATCGACCGGGGGCACGTAGGTGAAAACCAGGCTCCCGCTGACGGCGGCAGCTGCGATCGTTCGATCAACGAACTGGTCGGGTGTCTCCGCTCCCACGAATTCAGCGCCCCGGTAGAGGGCCGCGGTCAGGGGAGTCGCCTCGAAGCCGGCCGGCTGAATCGTCACGGTTCGGATGCCTCGCTCACCAAGTCTTTCCCAAAGATTGGGGTAAGGAAGAAAGCGGCCAGTCGGATAGTCGACGGCGGCCCCGCTCAGGTCGACCCATTTGAGGGTGTTGACCACCCGGCCGAGTTCGGGAAGCCATGACAGGTGGGCGATCACGCCATGGGTGGCGGGGCTGGTACCGCAGGCGATGGTCGACATGCTCACCGTGGTGGTTGTCGGAAACGGCGCCTCCAGGGCCCCGCGTCGGGCTCCCCGAAACGCCGCGGCGGCCGGATGGTCGAGTTGAAGATCGCCAAGGCCATCAAAGAGGACCAGGACGATCGAGGAAGCATCGGGGATGGTTGCAGCCAGATTCGGTGCCAACCGGGCCGCCTGGGAAGCCCCTGTCAACCGCGCCTCGATCTCGGCCACCAGATTGAGCAGACCCCGTCCCTGGTAATCGGGGCCCGTTCCGACCTCCCCGGAATTGGCGCGCGCGGGCCGTTCGGCCGCGGTCGCAACGGGCACGGACATGGCCATCACGGTAGGGAGCTTTGGGGTGGGAACCGCTCCCTATACTCGCCGAAGGGTCGAAAAGGACAGTTCTCCACTGATGAGCCGGTACTTCCAGGACTATCTAACCGTCGGCTTCTTCGCCGGTCTCGGTGTCGTCCTCGTCATGATCATGCTCGGGGTGGCTTCGGTCCTGCGGCCTTACAAGCCGAGCCCGGCCAAGGCCAGTACCTACGAGTGCGGGGTCGATCCCGTGGGGTCGGGATGGAGCCAGTCCTATGTTCGCTACTACATCTTTGGTTTGCTGTTCGTCATCTTCGACGTGGAGGCCGTCTTCATCTTTCCCTGGGCGGTGAACGCGGGGCCGCTGGGCTGGTTTGGCCTCGTCGAGATGGGTGCCTTCATCTTCATCCTTTTGTTAGGCCTCATCTACGCCGTCAGGAAGGGCGTCCTCAAGTGGGAATAGCCTATATGGGAATAGCCTGATGGGGATAGCCCAGCGTTTCGGCACCCCTAAGCCCGTGACCTGGCTGCTCAACTGGTCGAGGTCGTATTCGCTTTGGCTCTTCCAGTTCGGTCTGGCTTGCTGTGCAATCGAGTTGATGGCGGCGTCGGGTCCCAGATATGACTTCATGCGATTTGGGATCATCCCGCTGCCGGCGTCGCCCCGTCAGGCCGACCTGATGGTCGTGGCCGGGACGGTGACCGACAAGATGTCGCCTGCTATCCGTCGGCTCTACGACCAGATGCCCGAACCCAAGTATGTGATCTCGATGGGTTCCTGCTCCAATTGTGGGGGGCCTTACTGGGACTCCTACTCCGTCACGAAGGGCGTCGATCAGCTGATTCCGGTCGACATCTACGTCCCCGGTTGCCCGCCCCGGCCCGAGGCTCTGATGGAGGGGATCGTGCTTCTCCAAAAGAAGATCCGGGGCGAGGACATCAAGGAAAAGTGGAACCGGCGTGAGCAGCAGCCCGTCTGAGGCCATCTTGAGCCTCGACGATCTGGCCGCTTCCGTGGCAACCGCCACGGAGGGGGAGGTCACGATGACCTTCGGGACCGCCAAGATCAAAGTTGCGCCGGAGGGGTGGGTGAGCGCCCTTACGGCGGCAAGGGACGATTTCGACCTGGTCTTCTTTTCGTGGCTGTCTGCCGTGGATTGGGCCAACGAGGTGCAGGTAGGGGATCCCCTGACCGAGCCGGTCGAGGAGCGCTACGAACTGATCGCCGCCGTCTCCGACCTCACTGCCGGCAACATCGTTCTCTTCACCACCGACCTCCCCAAAGCCGCGCCCAAGATCGCCAGCCTGGTCGGGGTGTATCCGGGAGCCAACTGGCACGAGCGGGAAGCTCACGAAATGTTCGGCATCGACTTCGTCGGCCATCCCAATCTGATCAAGCTCTATCTGCCCGACGGCTTCGAGGGGTTTCCGCTGCAGAAGTCGTTTCCCCTTTTGACCCGCGAGGTCAAACCCTGGCCAGGGACGGTTGATGTCGAGGGGATGCCGGGCCAGGCCGACGAGCCATCCGAAGAGAACCCGGAAGCCTGATGGTTCTCGAGCAGGATCTCGTTCGCCATCTGGTCGAGGCTGCGGTCTCGGTCGAACTGGCGACCCCCGACATGACTCTCAACATCGGGCCGCAGCACCCATCGACCCACGGCGTGCTCCGCCTCGTTGCCCAGGTCGACGGCGAGCGGACCACCGACGTGCAACCGGTCATCGGATACATGCATCGTGGTTACGAGAAGATCTCCGAGGTGCGAACCTATCCGCAGATCACGGCCCTGATCAATCGCATCGACTGGGTGTCCGGATACGCCAACGAGGTTCCTTTCATCGTGGCCGCCGAGCGCCTCCTGGGAGTCGAGGTTCCGGAACGAGCGCAGTACATCCGTTTGATCCTGACCGAGATGGCTCGTATCTCCTCCCACCTCGTGTTCAATGCCTCCTATCCACTCGAGCTGGGAGCCGCCACCCCGTTGTTCTTCGCCCTGCGCGACCGCGAGAGGGTGCTCGATTTGCTCGAGTCGGTCACCGGCGGACGCTTTCATCCCAACTTCAACCGGATTGGAGGGGTCAAGCCGGCCGTGGGATCGGGGTCGGCCACCCGCAAGATGATCCAGGACCTCCCCAAGACTTTCCTGCCCGAGACCAGAGACGCGATGGACAAGGTCCTGGCCACCTGCGACGAAATCGAGGACCTGGTCGCCGGCAACGAGATCATCCTCGCCCGCACCAAAGGGATCGGGATCATTCCGCCCGACATTGCCGCCTCCTACGGGTTGTCGGGTCCCAACCTGCGGGCCTCCGGGGTTGGTTTCGACCTGCGCAAGGTCTCGAATTACCTGCCCTACGACAAGTTCGCTTTTGACATTCCGGTCGGGACAGCCGGCGACTGCTGGGACCGCTGGAACGTCCGCCTGGCCGAGATTCGCCAATCGGCCCGGATCATTCAGCAAGCGATCGACGGGATCCCGGCGGGTCCTCTGCAGGCCAAGGTGCCCAAGATCATCAAGGTGCCCAAGGGTGAGACCTACGTCAGGGCGGAGAACCCCAAGGGTGAGATGGGTTATTACCTGGTTTCCGACGGCGGGCAGGGCCCCTATCGGCTCAAGATCCGATCGGCTTCCTTCTCCAACATCTCGATCCTGCCGTGGATCCTCGAAGGTGCTCTCATCCCCGACATCATCGCCATCATGGGCTCGCTCGACTTCGTCCTGGGAGACGTAGATCGATGAATCAGGAAGCCTCAAGTCCTGAGCCTTAAGTCCCGCGCCGGCCGGTCTGTCGTCTGGCGTCTGGCGTCTGGCGTCTGGCGTCTGCTTCGAGCCGGAGGCTCGAAGATGGCTGAGTTCTTTTCATCCTTCTGGGTCCAGTTGGTCCTGAAGCTGGTCGTGGCGGCGACCATCATCCCGGTCGTCGGAATGGTGATCGGATTTGCCGAGATGAAGCTCTCGGCCAAGATGCAGAGCCGGGTCGGGCCGTATTTCGCGGGCGGACGGTGGGGCTGGGCGCAGTTGATCGCCGACGGCGTCAAGTTCTTTCAGAAGGAAGACCTGATACCGGCCGAGGCCGACCGACCGGTCTACAAGTGGGCTCCTGCCCTCGTGCTGCTTTCGGCGGTGGCCATCCTGGTGCCGATTCCGCTCGGTCCGTCGGTGGTTGCCCGCAACCTCGACCTCGGGGTCTTCTATGTCCTGGCCGTTTCCTCGATCTCGACCATCGGAATCCTCATGGCAGGGTGGTCGTCGGCCAACAAGTATTCGCTGATGGGGGGCTTGCGGGCCGCCGGCCAGCTGATCGCCTATGAGCTTCCCCTGATCCTGGCTGTGGTCGGGGTAGTCGTCCTGGCCGGGACCATGTCGCTCACCGGGATCGTCGAGGCCCAGGCCAGCTGGTTCTCGGAACGGGGTTGGAGCCTGGGGATGCCTTTCATCCTGGTCCAGTTCGTGGGATTTGCGATATTCATCATTGCTTCTCTGGCCGAACTCTCGCGGATCCCCTTCGACATGCCCATCGCGGAGTCCGAGCTCGTGATGGGTTACGTCACCGAGTACTCGGGCTTCCGCTTCTTGTTCTTCTTCCTGGCCGAATTCGCCAACATGTTCGCGCTCTCGGCCATCGCCGCCACCCTCTTCCTTGGCGGCTACTGGGTCCCGGGGCTGAGCGAAACCCAGCTCAACATCTTCGGTCCAGCCATCCTCTTCGGAAAAGTCGGGATCCTGGTTTTCACGATGATCTGGTTTCGCTGGACCTTCCCCCGGTTCCGCGAAGATCAACTCCAGTCGATCGCCTGGAAATGGCTGGTCCCGATTTCCCTGGCCAACATCATGGTGACCGCAATTCTCAAGGTGGCGACGCAATGAGGATTTCATGAGACTTCCCACCCTGCCGGGAACCGGTCTCGCCAAGGGGATGGCCGTGACCTTCAAGACCATGATCCGGACCATCTTCCTGCCCAACAAGTATCTCGCCACGGTCAATTACCCGGTCGAGAAGGAAACGCCCGTTCCGCGGGCGCGCGGCGTGATCGCACTGGACCAGGAAGCTTGCACGGTCTGCATGCTCTGTGCCCGCAACTGCCCGGACTGGTGCATCTACATCGAAGGCCATAAGGAAGAGAAGCAGCCCGACAAGCCCGGTGGCAGGGTCCGGGTCCGGGCCACCCTCGACCGCTTCGACCTCGACTATGCCCTGTGCATGTATTGCGGGATTTGTGTGGAGGTGTGCCCGTTCGATGCGCTGTTCTGGAGTCCCGACTATGAGTACTCCGAGCAATCGATGGGGAAGATGATGCACGACATGGACCGCCTTCAGGACTGGCTCGCCACGGTCCCCAACCCGCCGGAGCTGGCATGATCAGTAGGCGGCCATCAGTAGGCAGTAGGCAGCTCCCAACATCGGGGTTCTTCTGGCGTCTGGCGTCTGGCGTCTGGCGTCTGACCGGCGGAGCCGGTCTATGACCTCGGCGATTGGCTGTCCGCGCCGGTCAACTGGGTCTACGTGGTGCTGGCTCTGCTCCTCGTCTACTCCTCGATCCGGGTGGTCACCTCCCAGAACGTGATCCGAGCTGCCCTCTTTCTGGTGGGAGCCTCGGCGGCGATGGCGGGAATGTTCATCCTGCTGTCGGCCGAATTCGTCGCACTGGCACTGGTGCTGGTCTACATCGGGGCGGTCATCGTTTTGTTCTTGTTCGGGGTGATGATCACCCGCGCTCCGTTGGGACGAGATGTCGCCCTCGACCATCAGCGCAAGGTCTTGCCGGCTCTGGTCTCAGCTGCCCTCTTCGGCGTCCTCTCCTGGGGTTCGCTCCGGGCTTTCGAGTCGACCGAGATCACCGATATCGGCCAACCTACCTCCACGGTGGTGCTGGGCGAATCGCTGCTGGGTCGCTTCGTGGTGCCGTTCGAGGTTGTCTCGTTCCTCCTCCTCGCCGCCCTCATCGGCGGGATCACTCTCGCCCGCAAAGACCTGACTCCCGCTGAAGAAGAGTCCGGGAGTTCGGTATGACGAGCGTTGTGCGTCATGCGTGATGCGTTGGCGTCGGAACCCGGAGCACATCGTCGCCGGTTCGGACGCTACCGACTACCGACTGTCGACTTCCGACTGCACCACCGGAGGTGCTGGATGCTGTTGAACCAGTTCCTGGTACTGGGGGCCCTGTTGTTCTCGCTCGGGGTTTATGGACTTTTGGTCAGGCGCAATGTCGTGATGGTCTTGCTGGCCATCGAGTTGATGCTCAACGCCGTCAACATCAATCTCGTCGCATTCGAATCGGTATTGCGATCCACCGAAGCGATTGGTCAGGTGTTCGCGATCTTTGTGATCACCGTCGCCGCGGCCGAGGTCGGCATCGGCCTGGCCATCGTCATCTTGATCTATCGCAACCGGGCAACGGCCAACGTCGACGACTTCGACCTGATGAGATGGTGATGAGAGAGAGAGACGCCAGACGCCAGACGCCAGACGCCAGAGCGCGTTCTGCCTGGCGTCTGGCGTCTGGCGTCTAGCGTCTCATCAATAGCGAGGCGGGCGATCTAGTGAGCGAAGCGCTCGTCTCGTTCGCAGGAACTCTCCTCATCCTTCCTTTCATTGCCTTCCTGCTGATCATCTTCTTTGGCAGGCGGATGAAGCGTCTTGGCGCTGAATTTGCGATCGCCGCGATGGCGATCAACTGGGTGTATGCCGTGGCCTTGTTCGTTCTCAATGTGACCAGGGGGGTCGCCGACGAGGTTCAGTTCGAGATCGGGAGAATCGGGCTCATCGGCGGCCACCCACTCGTCTTCGAATTGGGTTGGGTGGTCGACGGGCTGTCGACGATGATGTTCCTGGTTGTAACGACGGTTTCCCTCTTGGTGTTCATCTACGCCGTCGGATACATGCAGGGGGACGTAAGGGTCACGTTTTTCTTTGCGGCTCTTTCGCTCTTCGCCGGATCGATGCTGGTCCTGGTCGCCGCCCCCAACCTCGTGCAGTTGATCATCGGCTGGGAAGGAGTCGGCCTTGCCTCCTACCTCTTGATCGGGCACTACTGGGAGAAGAAGGAGAACTCGTCGGCGGCGATGAAGGCGTTCTATGTGAACCGGGTAGCCGATATCGGGCTGACCATCGGAGCCATCGTCCTGGGTTCGACGGTCGGCACCTTCCGTTTCACGGAGATCCTCGAGGCCGCAGAGAGCGGACTTGCCTCCCTCGGGTCCGTGGCGGTGGCAGCGGGCCTGCTCATCTTCTTCGGGGCCATGGGGAAGAGCGCCCAGTTCCCGCTGCATGTGTGGCTTCCCGATGCGATGGCGGGTCCGACTCCGGTATCGGCGCTAATGCACGCCGCCACGATGGTCACGGCCGGGGTGTATCTCATCGCCCGGCTCTTTCCGTTCTATGAGGAGATGGCCGCTGGAGCCAGCACTTGGATCATGTGGATCGGTGCGATCACGCTCTTCGCCACCGGTCTGATCGCTCTGGTCCAGGACGACATCAAGAAGGTCCTGGCTTACTCGACGGTCAGCCAACTGGGATACATGGTCGCCGCCCTCGGGGCGGGGGGATATGCCGCCGGTCTGTTCCATCTTTGGACGCACGCGTTTTTCAAGGCTCTGCTCTTCCTGGGGGCGGGTTCGGTGATTCACGCCGTCCATTCCAACAACATGTCCGAGATGGGGGGCCTCAAGAAGGCCATGCCGGTCACGTACCGGACCATGCTGATCGGAGCCCTGGCCCTGTCGGGCATACCGCCGCTGGCCGGGTTTTTCTCCAAGGATGAGATCCTGGCGACTTTCCGTCACGCCGATGCCGAGGCCATCTTCTGGCTCGGGGCGGCCGCGGCCATGATCACCGCCTTCTACACCTTCCGGATGATATTTCTGACCTTCCACGGGACCTATCTCGGTCATGGTCATCCGCACGAATCTCCCCGCGTAATGACGACCCCGCTGGTGATCCTGGCGGTCGGCGCGGTGGCGGCCGGATGGGTCAACATCCCGGGCGTCTTCACCGGATTTCATCACTGGGTCGAGGAGAGAGCGGTCTTCCATCCTGAGGAGGCCGCCACCGGATTCGAGATGTCGGCACTGATTCCTGGCCTGGTTGCGGCCGTACTCGGAATTCTTCTCGCCTACTTCGTCTTCTATCCGGATCGGCGAACCCAGGCCGAACGCGATCGTTTCCAGATCCCGTTGCTGTATCCCGTCCTCCGACGCAAGTACTTTCTCGACGATCTCTACTGGTACGGGATCGTCCAACCGATCAAAGGCCCGATTGCTCGCACCGTCAACTGGATCAACACCTACGTGATCGACGGGATCGTCAACGGGGTCGCAGCGGTGACCATGGTGCTGTCTGGGTTCGTCTACAGGCGACTCGACCAGAGCGGCATCGATGGCATCATCGGCGGTCTCAGCGCTACCGCCGACGCCATGGGCTCAGCGTTGCGGCGCCTCCAGACCGGGCGGGTCCAGCAGTACGCGGGCGGAGTTGTGGTGGGGATGTTGGCGCTGGTGCTGGCGGTCGTGGTTTTCCGATAGGAGAGGGACTGATACCGATGGAACTGTTGAACGAATGGGGACTCACCGTCGTGGTGTTCCTCCCCGTCCTGGGGGCCCTGTTGATGGCCGCCATTCCCAGGTCGAACGAGAACGCGGTCAAGCGGCTAGGAGCACTTGTCGCGGTCGCGACATTCCTGCTTTCGCTGGTGATCGCCTTCAACTTCGATTACGACCGCGCCTCGGCGTACCAGTTCGAAGTGAGCCACTCGTGGATCAGTGCGATCAACGCCAATTATCACGTCGGCATCGATGGGATCAGCCTCCCTCTACTGATCCTCTCGACCTTCATCGTGGTCCTGTCGGTGATCTACTCATGGAATCATTGGGAGGAGCCCCGCAATCCCAAGGCCTTCCTCATCCTGATGCTGATCCTGGCCACCGGAATGAACGGCACCTTCGCGGCTCTCGATCTGGTGCTCTTCTTCATCTTCTTCGAGGTGGTGCTGCTCCCGATGTACTTCATGATCGGGATCTGGGGGGACAAGACCGTTCGCAAGATTCCCGGCTTCAGCCGGGAGACCGAAACCCGCCTTTACGCCGCAATCAAGTTCTTCCTCTTCACACTGTTCGGTTCGGCGTTCATGCTGTTGGGCTTCCTGGCCGTCTATTTCCGCTCCGGCATCGCCGGACCACGGACCTTCGACATCCCCGAACTGATTGGCATCGCCGCCAACACCCCCGAAGTGTTCGCCGGACGGTTCGGATGGCTGGTCTTTGGAGCCATGTTCCTCGGGTTCGCAGTCAAGGTTCCGATGTGGCCGCTGCACACGTGGCTTCCCGATGCCCACACAGCCGCCCCCACGGTCGGCTCGGTGCTATTGGCGGCCGTCATGCTGAAACTCGGCTCTTACGGTTTCATCCGCATCGCCCTGCCGGTCCTGCCCGACGCCGCCCGCGAATGGGCGCCGACCATCGCCGTTCTGGCCGTGATCGGAATCATCTATGGCTCGCTGGCATGTCTCGCTCAGACCGACATGAAACGGCTCATCGCCTTCTCCTCGGTCGGGCATATGGGCTTCGTGATGCTTGGCATCTCGACTCTGACCGACATCGGCATCAATGCCTCGATCATCGGGATGGTGGCGCACGGTTTGATCACGGGTTTGCTGTTCTTCCTGGCCGGTTCCATGTCCCATCGCTACCACACGAGGGAGATGGCCCGATTGGGTGGCAATCTCAAGCTCATGCCGATCCTCGGCAGCATCCTGGCTTTTACTGCGTTCGCGTCGTTGGGTCTCCCCGGTCTTGCCGGGTTCTGGGGTGAGTTCATGTCACTCCTCGGTGCCTACAACCCGGCCGAGGGACTCCCGCTGGCATTGTTCCGGACAGCCATGGTGCTCGGAGCCGTCGGCACGGTGCTGACCGCGGGATACATGCTGTGGATGCTGCAGAAGGTCAATCTCGGCGAGCCGAATGTCGAGTGGGAAGGCCATCAATTCCACGATGTAGATCGGTTCGAACTGGCCGCCTGGGTCCCCCTCATCATTCTCATTGTCGCCATCGGGGTCTTCCCCAAGATCATCTTCGGCGCCACCACCGACGCCGTGGTCGACCTGGTCTCGGGAACATTCGGGACCGACGTCACCGCCGCTCTGGCGAGAGTCGTCGGAGGCTGATCCGTGGGATTCGAGATCGACTATCTGGGTCTGGCGCCCGAACTGGTAGTAGTCGGTGCCATCCTCGTGGTGCTGATCCTCGATCTGTTGTTGCCGCGGCCTCTGAAGTACCTCACGGCCGTCGTGGCGGTTTTTGGCGTGTCTATGGCGGCGATCCCGCTTTTGGTGATGGCCGTCGACGGAAGCACCAGGGCGATGTTCGACGGGTCGTTCACGGTCGACACTTTTGCTCTAGTCCTCAAGGCGATATTTGTCCTTTCCGCCTATCTCGTGCTCCTGCTCTCGGTCTCGTACATCGAGCGCGACCGCTTCTATCAAGGCGAGTACTACTTCCTCATCCTCTGTTCGCTCTTGGGATCGATGGTCATGGCCTCGTCCCGCGACCTGATCGTCCTGTTCATCGGACTCGAGTTGACCACCGCCCCTCTGTTCCTTCTGGCCGGATGGCGCAAAGGCGACGTCAAGTCCAACGAGGCGGCGTTGAAGTACTACATCATCGGGGTGTTGTCGGCGGCCCTGCTGTTGTACGGCATGTCGCTGGTCTATGGGTTGACCGGTTCGGTTCTCTTCGAAGACATCAGGACTGCCGTGGCCGATCCGGGTCTGGCTGCCGAACCCGCCCTGGGGTTGGCCATAATCCTGATGCTGGCGGGCTTCGGATTCAAAGTTTCCGCCGTGCCCTTCCACTCCTGGGCACCAGATACCTATGAGGGTTCGCCAACGCCGGTGACGGCTTATCTGTCCGTCAATTCCAAGGCTGCCGGCTTCGTCGCCATGCTGATCGTCTTGTACCAGGCCGTGCCCGGGGCATCGGCGGTGTGGGCGCCGGCGCTGTGGATCATGGCCGCCGCTTCGATGATCGTCGGCAATCTCTCGGCGCTGCGCCAGACCAACATCGTCAGGCTGCTCGCCTACTCCTCTATCGCCCAGGCCGGGTTCATGCTGGTCCCATTTGCCGCCGCCGGGGTGGCCGGGACCGATCTGACCGAGGCCTTTTCGGCGACCGTGATCTATCTCGTCATCTTCGCGGTGATGAACGTCGGTGCCTTCGCAGTCGTCATCGCCGGTGCGAGGAGGACTGGAACCGGAGACATCAGCGGGTGGGCGGGCCTTGGCTCCTATGACCCGGGTTTGGGGGTACTGGCGGCTGTGTTCTTCTTCTCGCTGGCCGGGATCCCCCCGCTGGCCGGATGGTTCGCCAAATTCGTGATGTTCCGATCGGTGATCGTCGCCGGCGGCACCGCCACGGTCGTGCTGGCCGTGATTGCGGCCGTCAACACCGTCATCGCGTTCTACTACTACGCCCGCGTCATCAAATCGATCTGGTTGGACGACGCCCCTGCCGTCGCCCTGGGCGATCGGGTGGCGGTTCCGGCGGGTTCCTTGCGCCTGGCCCTGGCGATCGCCGGCGTGCTGACCCTCCTGGTGGGCATATTTCCCACCATCGCTTCGATCTTTGGCGAAGCCTCGAGGGTCCTGGCCAGCGGCGGCTAAGAAACCCGGGTTCCGCTAAGCCGTTTCCTAGCCGACCTCGAACTTCATGCCCTCGGCGGCTGCTTCGGTGTTGGGGAAGAGTTCACGCGCCTGGGCGACGATGGCATCGATCTCCTCATCGGCGCGGGTGGGGTCGTGGCTCGTCAGGAACAAGCACTTGACCGAAGCATCCCGGGCCACCTCGAACGGCGGCTTGCCACGTGCTGTGTCCCCATCCGATCTTGCCATCGAGATGCTCCTGGGGGTGATACTGGGCGTCGTAGATCAAGACGTCGGCGTCGGCCGCTAGCTCCCTGACGGCGCGGTCGCTCTCACTGTCGCCGTGTTCGACGTCGGTCGCGATCACGAGGACGACGCCGTCACGCTCGAGGCGGTACCCCGTGACTCCTTGAGGGTGGTACAGGCGCGCGTAGGTAACGGAGATGTCCTCGATCGTGAACGGCTCGCCCGCCAGGTGATGGAATCGCTTGGTCGAGGGCGCAGATCGAAAATCGACCGGAAACCAGGGCGGCTGCATCACTGCTTCCAGGGCTTCATCGATTGCCAGCCCAAGAGGCCTGTGCCCATAGAAGTCGAACTCGTTCTGCGATTGATAGAGGGGGGCAAAGAATGGCAGGGCGAGCGTGTGGTCCCAGTGCAGATGGGTCAGAAGGATCGAGAAATGGCGTGGCCCCGAAAACGGCTCGGAATTGATCGACAGGGCGCCGGTGCCGGCGTCGAGGAGGAGTCTGTGGTCGGCTTCGAGGTTGATTTCGAAGCACGTGGTTGCTCCCCCATAACGCTGGTATTGGGGACCGCTGACCGGCACCGAACCTCGAACACCCCTACATGTGACGATGAAACTCACTGTGTCACAGGCTAAGTGGTCCGTAATGCATTTGTAGCCCTTTGCCAGCCTTCCTACTCGTCCGCTTTTTCGGGGTATTCACGGTCGAGCATAGAGAAAAGCGTGTGGTCGACCCAACGGCCCCGGATCAGGAGTTCCTCACGGAGTACGCCTTCCCGGCTGAACCCGAGCTTCTCGGCGACTCTCTCCGAGGACGTGTTGCCGATGGCGATCCGCAGCACCAGTTTGTGGAACCCCAGGTCCTCAAAGCCGACCCGGACCACCGCCGCCGTGGCCTCTGTCGCCAATCCTTTGGAGGTGTCGTCGGAGCGGATCCAATACCCGATCTCGCCGGTTCGGGTCAAGCGGGAAACGGGCCATATCGAGATATTCCCCAGGTGGCGGCGGAGTTCATCCTTCCGTCTGATGGCATAGTCGTGGGCCCTGCCGTCCTTCCACGCCTCGAGACTGTCGCGCACGTAATTGGCGGCGTCCTCCTTGCGATATCCGGGATGCGCCCAGGGCAGCCACTCGTTGAGGGCGGCCAGGGAATCATGGACCGCTTCCGCCAGGGGACCCACGTCCCGTCGGTTGAAGCGTCTGAGGATGAGGCGATCGGTAACTAGGCGGTCTGGAGGCATTCGGGCGTCAGCCTATAACGTGGCCCGATGTGGGACGTCTTGCACATCATCCCCGACTCTCCGCCCCCCGGCGACGTACCTCTGGCGGCGGTGCTGGTTCCCCTCTACGAGGATCCCGCCGGTGATATCCGGGTGGTCCTGACCAAACGCCCCGACACGATGCCGACCCACGCCGGTCATCTGGCATTCCCCGGCGGACGTCCCCACCCCGGCGACTCCGGTCCGGTCGACACTGCCCTGCGCGAGGCCTACGAGGAAGTGGGCATCCCTCCCGAGGACGTCGAAGTCCTTGGGTTCCTCCCCGCCATTCATACCTTTGAGTTCTCGTTGCTGGTGGTGCCGGTGGTCGGTCGGCTGCCAGGGGTTCCCAACTTGGTGCCGTCCGAGCGAGAGGTGGCAATGGTGTTGGAGCCCCGCCTGGTTGACCTGGCCATGCCTGATCGCTGGCGATTCGAGCTCTGGCAGGGTCGCCAGGTTTGGTTCTATGACCTGGAAGGAGAGATCTTGTGGGGAGCGACGGCGAGGATCACTCGCCAGCTGCTGCGCCTGGAGCCCTAATGGCGCTGGCCCGAACCGTTGGCCGGAGGACTGGTGCCAGCCTCACGGAATTTCGTCCAATCAAACGACTGAACGAAAGCCGTCGTCGCGTTGGCATGGTTATCCGATCCATTCTCTGGCTCGGGCGATTCGAGCAATCGAGCCGCTTGCTGTTTCCAGCCTTCTCGGGTCATGCGGTCGGCGAGACTGGGAGCGCTCGATTCGATCAGAGCCATTTCCCGGTCTGAAATCGATGCCAATCGGGTCAGGTCGGTGACTCCGTAGCTGGCGAGTGTGATTGCCAGCTTGGGCCCGATCCCGCTGACCATCGTCAATCTCAGTGGGTCGTCGTCGATGGCGTCGTGTTCCTCGACATCTGGCGCCCCGACGGAATAGGAGGGTTCAAAAGCCTCGGACTGCGTGCGCGAGCCACCGTTGCGGCTCTGGGTTCGCTCGTTGAGCAAGCGGGCCACGACACCGTTGGTCTCGGCCAATTCTTGTTTGGCCCGGTCGAGCTGCATGTTGAGCGAGATCACCCGCGTGTTGAACTCCCGGAGCTGTTCCGGTTCATTGGCGGCCTTGCGTTTCCACAGGACGAAAGCGATCAACAAACCAAGGACGAGCCCGATCACCACGGACACCGGATCGAAGGGCAGGCTGTCGAGGCTCATGAGTGGCACATCTTACCCGGGGTCACGCGGTGTGAGAAGCCGCCACTCCTTGTGACCTCAGGGTCTTTCGGCCCATTCTTGGGCTCGCAACAGTCCAACCACCAAACCATCGACTAGCGCCTCCCACGACGCCTCGATCACATTGTCATGGACCCCGATCGTGTTCCACGAGCTCTCCGGTCCGGAGGTCTCGATGAGGACCCGAACCCTGGCGCCGGTGCCATCGGAGGAGTCGAGCACCCTCACCCGATAGTCGGTGAGTCGCAGGTGATCGACCGCCGGATAGGTCTCCCTGAGAGCGGCCCGGAGCGCTCCGTCGAGAGCGTTGACCGGGCCATTCCCGGCACCGGTGCAGACCTTGCGCTCCTTTCCGACAGTGACCTGCACCGTCGCCTCGGCCGCGACCGATTGGTCCGGTCGTCGCTCGACCAGGGCCGAGAAGGACTCGACTTCGAAGAAAGGCTGTGCCCAGCCGAGCTCTCGTCTGACCAGCAGTTCGAAGGAGCCGTCCGCCGCTTCGAATTGATAACCCACATGTTCGAGTTCCTTGACCCGCTCGAGAACCTGACGGGCCTGGGCTTCGGTGAGCTCGAGGCCAAACTCCGATGACTTGGAATGCACCGACGCTCGCCCCGCCTGTTCGGATACGACCATCCGGGTCCGGTTGCCGATCGAACCCGGACGGACATGCTCGTAGGCATCGGGCCTCCGAGCGATCGCCGAAGTGTGCAAGCCGGCTTTGTGAGTAAACGCAGAACCGCCGACGTAGGGGCGGTGCGGATCGAGGGTGATGTTGACGATCTCGGCGATGTGATGGGAGATGGGAGCGAGTTGTTCAAGCTGTTGGGCGGACAGGACCGGGCGGTCCATCTTCAAGACGAGGTCGGGAAGGATGCTCGAGAGATCTGCATTGCCGGTTCGCTCGCCATACCCGTTGACGCAGCCCTGGATCTGGCGCACGCCCGACTCGACTGCCGCCAACGACGATGCCACCGCGCACCCCGCGTCGTTATGGAAGTGGACCCCGATCTCGGCGCCCGGGATCGCGGACCCAACCCGCCCGATTACATCGACTATCTGTCGGGGTAGGTTGCCTCCGTTGGTATCGCAGAGGACGAGTCGCTCGGCGCCGGCTTCATGTGCGGCCCGGATCACCCGCAGTGTGTAGTCGGGATTGCTCCGGTAGCCGTCGAAGAAGTGCTCGGCATCGAAGAACACCCGGCGGTCGTGTTTGCGAAGGTACTCGATGGACTCGGCCACCATCCGAACACCCTCGTCGAGGTCGGTCCGGAGCGCTTCCAGTACGTGGTAGTCCCAGGACTTGCCGACGATGCAGATGACCTCGGTGTCGGCCGCCAGGAGAGCCTCCAGTTGTGGATCTGCGGTGGCTCTACCCGAAGGTCGTCGGGTCGAACCAAACGAGACCAGAGTCGCATTGCGGAACTCGACTTCTTTTCGCGCACGGGCAAAGAACTCGTCGTCCTTGGGTAGTGCTCCCGGCCATCCTCCCTCCACGTAATCCACCCCGAGTTCGTCGAGCAACATGGCGATCTGCAACTTGTCGCCCACGGTCAGGGAGATGCCCTCTTGTTGAGAGCCATCTCGGAGGGTGGTGTCGTAGATCTCGAGGGTCTTGGATGCGGGGGTCTCCATCGGGTGCCTTTTCTATGATCTTGGGTTCTCAGATCGTGTGCTTCTCTTTGTCTGGGCAACAAAAAACCCTCCGCCGGGGCGAAGGGTCTCGGGCACACGCCGTTGGGTGGCGTGCGCCTAATTGATAATGATGATGACGGTGAGAATCATCGTGTCGGGAAGTATCGTCGGATTCGTGGCGACAGTCAACGTGTCGCACGCCCGACCCCAACCCGACGGCTCGCGATTCGGACCGACGGCCCACAAAGTGTTGCTTCCGGAAGCGCCCTTGTATAAGGTTCGAGCGAATCGGAAGGTCCTTCTTAGGGAGTGAGGCGGCGGTCGCCTCAGAGGACTTGGGCGGCTGGTCCTTCCCCAAATAGGAAGGCTCGCGTATGCGAACTGGCAAGGCTTCGCGCCACGAACGGCTGCTTACCCTTTTCGAAAGAAACTTCAGGGCCTCGAAGCAGCGCGGCCTATCGGCCATCCGGGTCGAGGATCGCAGGCTCGATGGAGCGTGGCTGACGATCGAAGGCCGCCGCCTCGTCAACTTCGGTTCCTGTGCGTACATGGGGCTGAACACCGACCCCAGGCTCAAGGCCGGGGCCATCGATGCCATCGAGAGATTTGGCCCGGTCTTCTCCTCGTCCACTGCCTACACCTCGGTTGCGCTCTACACCGACCTCGAGGAGCGTCTCGGGCGCATCCTCGACGCTCACGTCGTCGTCCCCCCGACGATGACGCTCGGTCACCTGGCTGCACTACCCGTACTCATCGGCGAGGGCGATGCGGTCATCATTGACTCCCAGGCCCACTCGACGTTGCACCTCGCGACTCAGATCCTGATGGCCGAAGGCATATCGGTCGAGGCCGTGGCGCACAATGACATCGAGGTCCTGACGGCTGCGGTGGCGGATGCATGCGCCCGATTCGACAAGGTCTGGTACATCGCCGATGGGGTCTATTCGATGCTTGGTGACGTGGCGCCGGTGGCCCAGATCATGGATCTGGTCGACCGACACGACAATCTCTACGCCTATTTCGATGATGCTCACGGTTTCGGCTGGCGCGGAGTCAACGGACGGGGCTGGGTGCTCGATACGGTTCCGTGGCATCCTCGCCTGGTGGTATCGGTCTCCCTGGCCAAGTCATTCGGCTCCGGCGGTGCCGCGATCGCCTTTCCCGACCTGGCAATGGCCGAACGGGTCCAAATGTCGGGCGGGACCATGGTGTTCTCGGGTCCGCTCCATCCGGCCCAATTGGGAGCCGCCGTTGCCTCCGCCGACATCCACCTCTCCCCAGAACTGGAGGAACGGCAGGCGGTCCTCTACAACCAGATCAAGCTGATGAAAGAGGGGCTCCTGGCGGCCAACATCCCGGTCGTCAATACCGACGACACCCCGCTCTGGTTCGTGAGGGTCGGCGGGTCGGAGCAGGCGCTGGATCTTGGCCGGCGGATGATGGATGAGGGTTTTTACCTGAATTTCTCAGCGTTTCCGGCGGTTCCGGTCGGACAGGCAGGGCTCCGCCTGACCCACACGGTCTATCACACCCGTCAGCAGATCGAGGCCATGATCGAGGCCCTCGCTCGCAACCTCCAGGCCTCCGCCGGAGAACCGGAAATCGTCTTCGACATTACCGACAAAGCCATGAAACAGGCC
Organism: uncultured Acidimicrobiia bacterium; assembly: GCA_963790345.1. Lineage (GTDB taxonomy): Bacteria > Actinomycetota > Acidimicrobiia > Spongiisociales > ZC4RG35 > DATEEG01. Next base: position 221,254 of record CAWBOD010000001.1, read on the forward strand.
GAGGCCTCCTGACCTTCAAACCGGCCTGATTTTGCTTCTCTCGGCCCTGGAGCCGACCGATAAACGAGCATGCCTTCCGCGACAGCTGTTCGGGGCTCTGTCGGCACGGCCGACGAGAGGCGTCTCCCCGCGTTTCGACACGTCATGCTGGGTTTGGCGTTCGTCGGGGTGGCACTCGGCATAGTCGTCAGCATTTTCGACCCCGTGGCTGCACGGACTGTTGCACCTCTCAGCGTCCTGGTCGGGCTCGGCGTGGCCGGCGGTGTGATCAGCGTCGCGGCTTCCATCTACCAAGGACGGGAGCGCATCGCCTGGCGTCTGATTGGCACCGGCTTCATTCTCGGTTCTCTCGGTGTCCTGACGGTGGCCGTGATCGAAACGATCGCGCCGCCGGCGCCGACCTACGGACCCACCGACCTCATCTTCATCGGGGCCTATGCGACGATGATGACCGGGTTCGCGATCATGCCCCAGCTCGGCACGATGCTGGGCAACAGGGTCCGGGTCCTGCTCGATGGGCTCATCGGAGCACTTTCCATGGCGACCTTGATCTGGGTCTTCTTCTATCCGGCCCTAGAGGATCACCTTCGTTCGGCTACTTCATGGGAGCGGTTTGCCGGTGTCGCCTATCCGATGCTCGACACCGCGATGGTCGTTGTCGCCATGATCGTCACGATCCGCCGTTCCAGCTTCCGTTTCGATCCGCGCATAGCCCTGTTCGGTGTGGGCATGGTCGCTCACGCGTTTGGCGACTTGAGCCTGCTCACCAGTGGCGTCGGCGAGAACTTCGCGGATGCCGAACCCAACTTCATCCTCTTCCTGGTGGCGATCGGTATCTATCTCAGCGGAGCCGCTGTGATCAGGCGCAAGCCCAAGGCCCGTGAGTACGCCGATCGGCGCCAATCGATATGGGCCATGCTGGCTCCATATGGAATATCGCTGGTCGCGGTAGTCCTCATCGCCCAGCAGCTGGCAACGTCGGCTATTCCCGACGACATCCAGGTCCTGTTGCTCATCGGTCTGTTATTGGTGGGATTGGTAGTCGCCCGGCAGGCGGTCGCTCTGCGGGAGTATCGCCGGCTGGTCCAATTGCAGCGATCGGCCCTGGTCTCTTCGGTGTCACACGAATTGCGGACGCCTTTGACCGCTCTGGTCGGATTCCTCGATGTCCTCAAGGACCCCGGAGTCTTCCTCGACGCGAAGGAGCGGACGGAGTTGACCGAAGTGGTCCATCAGCAGGCGGTCTACATGTCCCGAATCGTGGCCGATCTCCTGCTGCTTGCCCGCAGCTCGGGCGGATTGCAGTTGCGGGAGACCGACGTGCCCGTGGAGAAGCTCATTGTCGACACCCTCAAGTCGATCCCGGAGAGCCAGGGGGTGCTCGACATCGAGGTCGACCCGGGCCTGGTCGCCTATCTCGACGGCGACCGGCTGCGCCAGGTTGTTGCCAACCTGGTCGTCAACGCAATCAGGTATGGCGGCGGGAAGGTCCTGGTGACCGCGACCTCCGCCGGGGACGACTTGCTCATCGAAGTTCATGACAACGGAGAGGGCGTTCCCCGCAAGTACGAGTTGGCGATCTGGGAGCAGTTCGAGCGCGGCGTGCACCGGTTGAATTCGACCGTACCGGGGTCAGGGATCGGACTCGCCATCGTCGACATGGTCGTACGCCGGCACGGAGGGATTGCAGGCTACGAGCGTTCCAAGCGCCTCGGCGGAGCCTGCTTCAGGATCACCCTCCCGGGACGGGTTCGCGGCTCCCATCCGTCACCTCTCGAGCTTTCCTCGAGCGGTACGCCGGCGTGAGGCTGGGCCTCTAGCCCGTCAGTCCCACGGAACGGCGCACCACCACCATGGTGCCCTCAGCTCGCGCCCGGGCATCGAGCGCCCCCTTCTGCATGAGCCTGGCCACCTCCCCGTCTTCCATGGCCTTGAACCTGGTTCGGATCGGCGTCAGCTTCTCCACCATCGATTCTGCGACCGCATCCTTGAACTTTCCGTAGCCGGCATTGGCGAACTCTTCCTCCAAATCGGCGACGCTGCGACCTGAGCTGAAGGCAAAGAGCTCCAAGAGATTGGACACTCCCGGCTTCTCATCCCAGTCGTAGCGAACCGTGCGATCGGAATCAGTGACGGAGGCCCTGATCTTCTTTCGGATGAGGTCGGGTTCGTCGAGCAGATTGAGCCTCGAGTTGGGATCGGGATCGGATTTCGACATCTTGGCTTGCGGGTTCTGTAGAGACATCACTCGTGCTCCCAATTCGGGGGTGATCCTCTCGGGCAGGGGGAAAGTCTCCCCGAAGCGCGAGTTGAAGCGGAGCACCAGATCACGGCTCAGTTCGAGGTGTTGGGTCTGGTCGTCACCGACCGGCACGGCATGGACCCGGTGAATCAGGATGTCGGCCGCCATCAGGACGGGATAGGAGAGCAAACCGAGGTTCTGCCCGGCCCGGTCCGCTTTTTCCTTGTACTGCGTCATCCGCTCGAGCTGGCCGATGCCCGTGATCGTTCCCAGGATCCAGGTGAGCTCGGCGTGTTGGGGAACCTGGCTCTGGAAGTAGAAGAGGGACTTAGTCGGGTCGACCCCGGCGGCTATCACGAGCTTGGCCGTGTCGAGGCGGGCCTGGGCCAGTTCGGCGGCGTCGTAGGGCACCGTCATCGCGTGGAGGTCGACGACGCAGTAGTAGGTCTCGTAGTCCTTCTGCATCTTGACCCAGTTGTCGAGGGCCCCGACGAGGTTGCCGAAGTGAAGCTCACCGGTCGGCTGGATGCCTGAAAACACTCGCTTGCGATCCGTCATTGACTGCTCCTGATATGAAAAGGCCGGAGGCTGGGGGCCTCCGGCGAAAACACGGTCCTGATGCGGCGGCCTGAATCAATCGGTCGGCCACCACCAGGACGTGCGACGAACTTCCATTGCTCGGTGAGGTTAGCGAAGCCAAACCCTCCCCAAAAGGAATCGACCCGGCAAATTTGGCGCGTAGCGAACAGCTCTCCCCAAATTCGGCGCGTGGCGAACAAGTGGTGTTCGCCTTGCGCCAAATTTGCCGGAAACCGATCGCCACGCGCCAGATTTCGGCGCAGGATTTGCCAAAACAGATACCCAGCCGCAATCCGGAATCAGCTCCCCTCCGAACAGACAAGGTGACCACCAGACGGAGTTGGCTCGGGGCGTGGGCGGGAATGGTGGCGGCCATTGCCGCTCTCGGGACCTCGGAGTTCATTGCTTCGCTTTCTCCGCGCCTGCCCTCGCCGGTGGTCGCGGTGGGCGATGTGCTGATAGACCTGGTTCCACCGCCGATCAAAGATCTGGCGATTGGCCTCTTCGGGACCAATGACAAGATCGCGTTGTTGGTCGGGATTCTGCTGGTGACCCTCGGCTACGCCGCTGCAGTTGGCGTCATCGCTCAGAGGAGGGGCCTGAACCTCGGCCGAGTTGGAATCGGCCTCTTCGGCATCCTCGGCGCCGGCGCCGCCCTGGTGGGTGGATCCGGCGTGGTAGGGACGTTGCCCAGCCTGGCCGGGGCCGGAATCGGCATGCTGGTGCTGGGGTGGTTGGTCGAGTCGGCTCCAGCTCCGGGCCGCGAGAGTCCCCATTGGGGTCGTCGTGCCTTCCTGTTGCGGGCGGCGTCGGCGACCGTGATAGGTCTGGCGGGAGCTGCGGGGGGGCGGTGGCTGCTGGGAGCCGGACGCCTGGATCCGGTCGCCGGGCCGATCCACACCCCAGATCTCGCGTTGCCACCTCTACCCGATGGGACCGATCTGGGGATAGAGGGTTTGACACCGTTTGTCACATCGAACGCATCCTTCTACCGCATCGACACCGCCCTGGAGATTCCTCGCATCCAGATCAGGGATTACGTCCTCAGGGTGACCGGGATGGTGGCGCGGCCGGCCGAGCTGACATTCGAACAGCTCCTGGCCAGGCCCCTGGTCGAGGCCGACATCACTCTCACCTGTGTCTCCAACGAAGTAGGGGGCAAGCTCGTTGGCAATGCCCGGTGGCTGGGGGTGCGCTTGGACGACTTGCTCGGGGAATTCGGACTCGAGCCCGGGGCCGATCAGATCGTTGGCCGTTCCATTGACGGGTACACCTGTGGGTTCCCCGTGTCCGTGCTCGACGGTCGCGACGCCCTGGTGGCAATTGCGATGAACGGTGAGCCGCTTCCGCTGGAACACGGATTTCCCGCCCGATCTGATCGTGCCGGGCCTTTACGGATATGTGTCCGCTACCAAGTGGTTGACCGAGATCGAGATCACGACCTTCGACGCCTTCGACCATTACTGGGTCCCGCGCGGGCTATTCCGCCGAAGCTCCGATCAAGACTCAGTCTCGGATCGACACTCCGGGCCCCCTTGCGCGCATCGCTGCCGGGCCCACTGCCGTGGCGGGAGTGGCCTGGGCGCAAACTCGGGGCATCGATGCGGTCGAAGTGCGCATTGACGACGGGCCCTGGCTGTCGGCGGAACTGGCAGAGGCGGTCAACGACACCACCTGGCGGCAGTGGAGGATCACCTGGGATGCCCGACCCGGCCGGCACTCCATCGCTTGCCGCGCCACCGACTCGACCGGCTATGTCCAAACCGAGGCACGCGCTCGCCCCGTCCCCGATGGGGCCACCGGCTGGCACTCAGTCGTGGTCCTGGTCGATTGAGTGGCCGCACCGATTGAGTGAGCCGCGCCGGCTCCTCGATGCTTTCCCGACATTCGGCCTCAGGGCGTGAGGGATTCGGAGTCACCAATCCGTTGTAGCACTCGCTCCGAACTCTGGGTGATGCCCGATCGAGGTATCGGAAAAGGAAGAACAATGAGACTCAAGAAGAATCTCGGCCTCGGAGCGGTTCTCGCTTCGATCGCCATCGTCGCAGGAGCCTGCGGGGGTGGCACGGCCGATACGACCGCAACCACTGCGCCCCCTACCACTACCACTGCTGCCGAGACCACCACGACCGCGGCCATGACAGCGACCAATGTGGGGCCGGGGTGCGCGGCGGTTCCGATGGAGGGAGAGGGAAGCTTCGCTGGCATGGCCGACGATCCGGCCGCCACTGCTGCGTCCAACAACCCGGTCCTGTCAACCCTGGTTACGGCAGTTTCGGAGGCGGGACTTGTGGACACGCTCAACGGTGAGGGCCCATTCACGATCTTTGCCCCGACCAATGACGCCTTTGCGGCCATCCCTGAGGAGGACCTCAACGCCATTCTGGCCGATCCGGAGTTGTTGACATCGATCCTGACCTATCACGTCGTCGGCGGGGAATCGCTCGACATGGCCTCGCTCGTCGAGGCAGGTTCGATCGAAACAGTCAACGGCGCTGACCTCAGCTTCGCTGCGGTCGGTGACGTCATCGAGGTCAACGGAGTCGCCGCAACCATCTGCGGAAACGTTCAGACCGCCAATGCCACCGTCCATATCATCGACACGGTCCTGGTGCCGGCCGCCTAATTGGCTTGCGCCGGGGATCGACATTCGATGCCCAAGGAACGTCAGAGGGGGCACCCGTCGGGTGCCCCCTCCGGCTACCTAGCGACCTTCGATCAATTGGTCGATCAACTCCGGCGGCATCAGCAAGATAAGAAGCGCCAGCAGGTTGAAACCGGAGTGGATGAAGATGGCCGGTCCCAGCCGGTTACGCCGCAGTGTCACCCACGCCAGGATCATCCCCATGAGGAAGAAGGTGGGAAGGATCAGCAGGGCTCCCCGCAGGACATCTCCCGAAAGACCGAATAGATGAAACCCGGCGAAGACCAGAGCCGAAACGGTTATCGCCGCCCGGCGCCCGAATCTTCCCAAGGCCTTGAGCAGCACTCCCCGAAACATCACCTCTTCGGTGACCGGGGCCAGCACCCCGACCACCACCGCCATGGCGACCCTGTGGCCGAGGCCACCCAGCTGCTGGATTTGATCGCTGACGACCTGCCCGGCGTCGGCGTCGCCCGCCAGGTTGGCGAGCGGAAGGAAAAGCAAGGGCAGCGTCACCTGGAGGATCAGCCCGATGCCCACGTACCAGAGGTCCGAGGGGGTCACGCTGAAACCCAGTGCGACGCTGCCGCCCCGCCGCCCGGTCAAGGCGACCAGGCCGACGATGTGGCCGAGGTATTGGCCCAGGGCAGCGGCCACCAGCAGGGTTTCGTCGCTCCAGCCAAGAGCGGATCCCGCCGTGTAGATCCCCCCACCGAGGACCAGGCCAGCAAACATGACCAGAGCGAAGTCGCGTCCCCGCCACTGAGATCCCGGCCCTTGATCGATCGACGGAGCCTGGACTTCCATGTGCAATGGAGGATAAGGGGTCCCTCGTCCCGGCCCACGGCTGCACATGCCGGTGGTCACGCCTGCCGTAGAATCGTCTCAAGTCGCTGGATAGGTGGAGGCCCCATGGAGATCGATATCGGCATTGGCAAAACGGCCCGGCAGGCCTACGGGCTGGACGACATTGCCATCGTCCCGAGCCGGCGAACCAGGGACCCCGACGACGTCGACATCACCTGGCAACTCGACGGTTTCCGCTTCGCTCTCCCGATGCTGGGCTCGGCCATGGACGGCGCCTTGAGCCCCGCCACTGCCAGCGCCATCGGCCATCTGGGAGGGCTGGGAGTCTTGAACCTCGAAGGCCTCTGGACCCGCTACGAGGACCCGGAGCCGTATTTCGAAGAGATTGCAGAACTCCCGGCCGAGAAATCGACCAGGCGCATGCAGGAGATCTATCTCGAACCGATCAAGGTCGAACTGGTCGGCCAGCGGGTGGCCGAGATGAAGGCCGAAAACCTCGTGACCGCCGCCAGCCTCACGCCGCAGCGAGTGCGCGACCTGGCCCCGGCCGCCCTGGCGGCCGGTCTCGACATCCTGGTCATTCAGGGGACGGTGGTTTCGGCCGAGCACGTTTCGACCCGGGTCGAGCCGCTCAATCTCAAGCAGTTCATCGCCGAATGCGACGCTCCCGTGATCGTTGGCGGTTGCGCCTCCTACAGCACCGCCCTTCACCTGATGAGAACCGGGGCAGCCGCGGTTCTGGTTGGAGTCGGTCCCGGGGCCGCCTGCACCACGCGGGGCGTTCTGGGAGTGGGCGTGCCGCAAGCGACCGCCATCGCCGATGCCGCCGGGGCCCGGATCCGCCACCTGGACGAAACCGGGCGTTACGTCCATGTGATCGCCGACGGGGGAATGCGCACCGGTGGGGATGTTGCCAAGGCGATCGCCTGTGGAGCCGATGCGGTCATGATCGGATCGCCGCTGGCGTCGGCGGAGGAAGCTCCCGGGCGCGGCTATCACTGGGGGATGGCCACGTTCCACCCGACGCTGCCACGAGGTGCCCGCGTCCAGGTCGGGAGGCTGGGCAGTCTGGCCGAGATCTTGATCGGCCCCGCCCACGAAAACGATGGCCGGCGGAACCTGTTCGGTGCGCTCAAGGTCTCGATGGCGACGTGTGGCTACTCCGACCTGAAAGAGTTCCAAAAAGCCGAGGTCATGATCGGACCCTCCCTGCAGACCGAAGGCAAGGGCCTGCAGAAGGCCCAGCGGGTAGGAATGGGATGAGCTTCGAGACGGAAGACGGAGGACGGAAGACGGAAGCGAGTCATCTGGTCCGACTTCCGACTTCCGACTTCCGACTTCCGACTTCCAGGACGTAGTCCTGGTCGTCGATTTCGGGGCGCAATACGCCCAGCTGATCGCACGCCGGGTCCGCGAAGCTCACGTGTACTCAGAGATCGTTCCCCGCACGATCACCGCCGCCGAGATCAGAGCCCGGCGACCGGCCGGCGTGATCCTTTCCGGCGGTCCGGCGTCGGTTTACGCCGAGGATGCCTATCGGATGGATCCCGAGATAGTCGACACCGGCGTCCCGATCCTGGGCATCTGTTACGGCCACCAGCTTTTGGCTGACATGGCGGGAGGGCGGGTGTCTCACACCGGCACCTCCGAGTACGGCCGCACCGATGTCGCGGTGACCGCCGGCTCGCGCCTGTTGGGGGATCTCCCGCTGGGTCTCGAAGTGTGGATGAGCCATGGCGATTGCGTGACCGAGGCGCCGCCGGGGTTCGTTGCCACCGCCACGACCGCCGGCTCTCCGGTGGCGGCGATGGAGGATCGCGAGCGATCTCTTTACGGCGTGCAGTTCCATCCCGAGGTCTCCCACACCGCCCGTGGCCAGGAGATCCTCAAGCGGTTCCTTTACGACGTCTGTGGCTTGGCGCCTTCCTGGACCAGCCACTCGATCATCGAGCAGTCGGTCGAGCGGATTCGTGCCCAGATCGGGGATGGCAAGGTCGTCTGTGGCCTCTCCGGGGGCGTCGACTCGGCGGTTGCCGCGGCCCTGGTCCAGCGGGCGGTGGGCGATCAACTCACGTGCATTTTCGTCGACCACGGGTTGCTGCGGGCTGGTGAGGCAGAACAGGTCGACGAGACCTTCCGCCGTCACTTTCAGACCAACCTGATCCAGGTCAAGGCGGCCGATCGGTTTCTCGAGAAGCTGGCCGGAGTCACCGATCCCGAGGTCAAGCGGATGATCATCGGCGAGACCTTCATCCGCGTGTTCGAGGAAGTGGCCAGCGACCTCTCCGACGCTCGCTTTCTCGTCCAGGGGACCCTTTATCCGGATGTCATCGAGTCGGGGAGCGGCACCGCCGCCACCATCAAGACCCATCACAATGTCGGCGGGCTTCCCAGCGACATGAGATTTGAGCTGGTGGAGCCGCTCCGTGATCTCTTCAAGGACGAGGTCCGGGCCGTCGGCGAGGAGCTGGGCCTGCCCGAAGAGATCGTGTGGCGCCAGCCATTTCCGGGTCCCGGCCTGGCAGTCCGAATCATCGGCGAGGTCACCCCGGAGCGACTGGACATTCTGCGGGCGGCCGACACGATCATCCTCGAAGAGATCCGTCGAGCCGGCCTCTATCGCTCGATCTGGCAGGCCTTCGGGGTGCTCCCGGCGATCCGAACCGTCGGTGTCCAGGGCGATGGCCGGACCTATGCCTACCCCCTGATCATCCGGGCGGTGACGAGTGAGGATGCCATGACCGCCGACTGGGCCAGACTCCCCTACGAGTTGCTCGAGAGGATCAGCTCGAGGGTCATCAATGAGGTATCCGGCATCAATCGCGTCGCCTACGACATCTCCTCCAAGCCTCCGGCCACCATCGAATGGGAGTGACCCCGGGTGACCACAGGCCCGACGAACCCCGCCGATGAGCTCAAATCACGGTAAAGGCCCGTTTCTCGAGGGAGCCGGCCGTCTGGCATCTCAACTTGGGTCTGTCAGTGGCCGATGTTCTACCCAGCAAACCAAGTGAGAACAAAGGCAAGTGGACGCTTCCCTGCCGCCCGAATTGATCGAGATCTACCACGGGGAGGTGGTCGATCGGTCGCGCCGTTTGGCCGCCGGAGCTCGCCAGCTCGCCCTCCAGCAGCTCACTCCTGACTCCGTCACCGATCTGGTCCGCGACGCCCACACCATCAAGGGCTCATCGCGGGTCATCGGGCTCAGCGAGACCGGCCATGCCGGGGCCCTGCTCGAGAACGCCTGGAAGCGCATCGAGTCCGGTGATCTGATCCCAACCGGTGCCGTCGTCCGGGCGCTTGAACAGCTCGCCGTCTTCCTGCCTGAAGCCGCCGAGCAGGAACAGACGGGGATGACCGCCAAGCTGCGCGAGGCGATCACCCGCACCGAAGTGGCTCTGCACGGTGGCAGCCCGAGCGAGGACAGCATCCCGCTGGCCCTGGCGAGGCGAGAGCCCCAGAACGAGTTCGGACCGACCTCGCTGGGCGGGCTCCTGGCCGCAGTTGAGCGGTCGATGATGTCCGGTGCGTCCCGGGTCGACACGATCGACCTCTATCAGCTCATCAACCAGGCCGTCGAAGTCAGCCTCGACTCGGAGGCGCTGTCCGACCTGGCCCTGGTTCAGTTCGATGGCGCCGATCCCCAAAAGCTCATGGCGGCCTGGAGGTCGCAGCTTCGCCGGCTGTCCCAGGCGGTCGGGCACCTCCAGGATCTGGCGGTGGCTCTTGCCAACGCCCAACTCGGGCAGGCCACCGAGACCTTTCCGCAGTTCGTTCGCTACCTCGGGCGCAAGCTTGGCAAGGACGTCAGGTTCGATGCTTCCGGTGAGGACATCGAACTCGATCGCCAGATCGTCGAGATGATGCGCGAGCCGCTGCGTCACCTGCTGGTCAACGCAGTCGACCATGGCCTGGAGTCACCCGAGGAAAGGCTGGCCGCCGGAAAGTCGGCGACCGGGGTCCTCAGCCTGGCCGCCAAGCGGGAAGGTGACAACGTCTCCATTGTTCTGTCCGACGATGGCCGCGGTGTCGACTGGAAGGCCGTGGCCGAAGCAGCCCGGCAACGGGGCATGCTGGTGGAAGGCTCCGATCTCTCTTCGCTTCTTTTCGTCCCTGGTTTCTCGACCGTCGACGCACCCCATGACTTCTCTGGCGCCGGCGACGGATTGACCACAGTCGCCGAGGTTCTCGAGCGGGTGAATGGCGGTATCCAGCTCGATTCGCACCCGGGCACCGGGACCACCGTGACTCTGACCTTGCCCGTCTCTTTGGTCCTTCAGAACGTGGTGGTCGTGGCGGATGGAGACAACTTTTGGGGCCTCCCGGAGGCCTCGGTCCAGGCCTCGATCATGCCGGCCCTGTCCGAGATCACGGTCGACCAAAACGGCATCCGCCGCGGCGCGCTTTCAATCCCAGGACCTGCCGGTCCTCTCCCTGGCCAACGCCATGGGCCAGGAGTCGGTGAGTCCGCCGTCCGATCTGGTGATCCTCACCACTCGTTCGGGTCAGGTGGCGGTGGCCGTCGGCGAGGTGCTGGGAAGGAGACGCGTGGCGGTCAAGGCCCTGGGCCCGATCCTCGAGGGTTCCCGCAACATCACCGGCGCCGCCCTTCTCGGCGGCGGCGAGGTAATGGTTGTCGTCGATCCCAACTACCTGGGCGAGCTGGCGCGGCGTCAGCAGCACCGGCCCGGACCCCGGCACCGGGTGCTCGTCGTCGATGATTCGGCCGGCGTTCGCCAGCTGATCGCGGCCACGCTCAGCGGGCGGGGCTTCGACGTCGAAGTGGCCGAAAGCGCCCGACTGGCACTTCTGGCGATCTCGAGTGGAAACTTCGACGCTCTCGTCGTCGACTACGCCATGCCGCGTTCGAGCGGTGTCGATCTGGTGCGGGCGCTGCGGGCCAGCAATGTGAGAGTGCCAATCGTCATGGTTTCAGGCGTCGCCTCTCCCGACGAGCAGGCGGCAGCCTGGGAGGCGGGCGTCGACGCCTATCTGGACAAGAGCGATCTCCGGCTTGGCGCCCTCGTGTCGACCCTGCGATCTCTCTTGGACGGGCCCTCCGCATAGAGTGTTCTTGATGTCACAGACCGTGACCGATATCGCCAGATGGTTTTCCACCATCCCTTCCTGGGTGGGTCTCGTCCTGGCCGCGGTCGGGTTCGCCGTGGCCCTCGCTACCCATCGCCAGGTGGCTCAGGTCCGGGCCAGGGAGGAAGCGGCGCGACAAGAGGCCGAAGAGGCCCGACACATCAAGAACGACTTCGTTGCCATGGTGAGTCACGAGTTGAGGACCCCTTTGACTTCGATCGCCGGCTTTGCCGAAACCCTGGCCAGCTCATGGCAAAAGCTGGAGACATCCGAGGTGGACGAATTCCTCGGGTACATCCGCAAGCAATCCCAGTACCTCGGCGACCTCGTTGAGGACGTTCTGGTGATCCCCCGTTTGGAGGCCGGCCGGCTCCGATTCCATCCCGAGATGTTCGACCTTGGGCAGCTGGTGCACGATGTCGCCAACATGCTCTTTCCGGCCGGCGGCAACCGGGAAGGGGCGGTTTCCCTGCCAATCGGGGTGCGGATGCAGGCCGATCCGAAGCGGGTCCAACAGGTGGTTCGCAACCTGCTGGAAAATGCCCGTAAGTACGGCGGGGATCAGGTCCTGGTCGAGGGTTTCGCCCACGGCGAGCAATACGTGCTGGTCGTTTCGGACAACGGGCCCGGGGTTCCCGACGGCTCCGCCAATCAAATCTTCGAGCATTTCGAACAACTTTCCAAAGGCGACTCCCGGTCATCGTCGGGCATCGGTCTGGGCCTTCCGATAGCACGGCGACTGGCCCGGGCCATGGGTGGTGACGTCTGGTACGAACGGCGCTTCCCCACCGGCAGCCGTTTCTGCTTCTCGATGCCCGTGAAAGCGTTGGTGACAGAGGAGATCCCGACAGGGATCTCGCACCCGGACACTGCCGTCAGTAGGCAGTAGGCAGTAGGCAGTAGGCAGTAGGCAGTAGGCAGTTCAGTCGGCAGTAGGCTTCCTTACTTACGACTGCCTACTGAAAGCTGCCTACTGCAAAACTACTTCGCTGTTATTTCGCCCCCGGCATCCCATTACCATCTTCCCGGTGTGGTCCCAGGACGATCTACTAGTCGACTCGCCGCTGCTGGCCGACCTCAATCCCAGTCAGCGAGAGGCCGTAGCTGCCACCGAAGGACCCGTGCTGGTGGTGGCTGGAGCCGGGTCCGGGAAAACCAGGGTCCTCACTCATCGCATCGCACATCTGATCCGCGATCTCAACGTGTCTCCCGACTCGATCCTGGCGATCACCTTCACCAACAAGGCCGCCGACGAGATGCGATCACGGGTGTCGCGTTTGGTGGGCCGGGCCACCAGAGCGATGTGGGTTTCGACGTTTCATTCGGCTTGTGTTCGGATCCTCCGCCGCGAGGCCCATCGTCTCGGCTACCGGTCGGCGTTTTCCATCTACGACGAGGACGACAGCGTTCGCCTGATCACGATATGTGTCAAGGATCTCGACCTCGATCCCAAGCGTTTCCCCCCCAAGGCGATCAAGGCCGCCATCTCCAAGGCCAAGAACGAGCTGATCGACTACGAGAGCTACGCCTCATCGGGGGAGGGCTTTTATCACGAGCAGGTGGCCGACGTCTATCGGCTCTATCAGCAGCGCCTGCTGGAGGCGTCGGCGATGGATTTCGACGACCTGCTGATGATCACGGTCGAGTTGTTCGGGGCGTTCCCCGACGTTCTTGCGCACTATCAGGAAAGGTTCCGCTATATCCTGGTTGACGAGTACCAGGACACCAATCGGGCCCAGTACATCCTGGTCCGCCGCCTCTCCGAGAAGTATCGGAATCTGTGCGTGGTCGGCGATGGCGACCAAAGCATCTACCGCTGGCGTGGCGCCGACATCCGCAACATCAATGACTTCGAGAAAGACTTTCCTGATGCCAGGGTGGTCGTTCTCGATCAGAACTATCGATCCACCGACACCATCCTCGACGCCGCCAACGCGGTTATCGCCAATAATCCGCGTCGGACTCCCAAGCGCCTGTGGAGCGACCGCGGTAAGGGCGAGCCGATCATCCGCTTCGAGGCCGAAGACGAGCACGACGAGGCAGGCTTCGTCGCAGACGAAATCGAGCGATTGATCGAACTTGGCTACAACCTCGCCGACGTCGCCGTCTTTTATCGAACCAACGCTCAGTCCCGTGTGATAGAGGATGTGCTGGTGCGGCGCGGCGTGCCTTATACGGTGGTCGGATCGGTCAAGTTCTACGAACGCAAAGAGATCAAGGATGCTCTCGCCTACCTGCGATCCCTCGTCAACCCGGACGACGCCGTCGCCCTCAAACGAATAATCAATGAGCCGAGAAGGGGTATCGGGGACACCAGCATCGGCCATGTCGATCGGTTTGCCGAGGCCAACCGAATCCCCTTCGGGGAAGCTCTGCGCCGGGCTCGAGAGATCACCCAGCTCACCGCCCGGGCGGAGCGCCAGATTCTCGAGTTTGCCGGTCTTCTCGACATGATGACCATGAAGGCGGACATGGGTGGGGTGGCCGGGGCGGTCGACTCGGTCATGCACGACACGGGCTACATGGCTGCCCTCGAATCGGAGAAGACCATCGAAGCGCTGGGTCGGATCGAGAACCTGCGAGAACTCTCATCGGTCGCCCACGAGTTTGAGTCCTCCAACGAGGGGGCCGTCATCAACGGTCAGGAGTGGGACGACCTGCCCAACGTGTCCCGGCTGGAATTGTTCCTCGAGACGGTCAGCCTGCAGAGCGATGTTGACGAACTGGAAGAAGGGGCGGGCGCCGTCACTTTGATGACCCTCCACAACGCCAAAGGGCTCGAGTATCCGGCGGTATTCCTGGCGGGTCTCGAAGACGGGATCTTTCCCCATATGAGGACGCTTGGTGATCCCGAAGAGATGGAGGAAGAGCGCCGTTTGGCCTACGTGGGAATCACCCGCGCCCAGGACCGGCTCTACCTCACTTCGGCCTGGAGCCGCATGCTCTTTGGAGGCACCAATTACAACCCTCCTTCTCGATTCCTCAAGGAGATCCCGGCCGACCTGATGGAGAAGGCGGGCAAGCGAGCCCGCACCACCTCCGCCGAGAGCTCGTGGTCGGGTCGCTCGACCGTTGCGGCCACCGACATCGGGCCCGGTGATCGGGTCCGTCACGACAAGTGGGGGATGGGAACGGTGAGAGAGGTCATCGGCTCCGGGGATCGAGCCGAAGCCGAAGTGGTCTTCGATGGCGAGGGCAAGAAACGACTTCTCCTGTCCTGGGCCCCTCTCGAAAAGGTCTGACGATCAAGCCCGAAGCCTGCCGGCCACGTCAGGCGACTGCGGCCCGCTTCTCCTCGACGTCGGCCAACAGGTCCATCCACGACTTGGAGAATTTTTCGACGCCCTGAACCTCGAGCAGGTGGGTGACGTCATCCATGTCGATGCCTACGTCCTCGAGCTCGTCGAGGAGGTGATGGGCCTCCTGCACTTCGGAGGGCCCAAATGGTTGGGGAATGGGGAGACCGTGGTCTTGATAGCTGTCGACCGTCTCGAGCGGCATCGTGTTCACGGTGTGGGGCGCCACCAGCTCGGTGATGTACATGGTGTCGGAGTAGGCGGCGTTCTTGGTTGAAGTGGAGGCCCACAGTGGCCTTTGCAGCCGGCCACCGGCCGCGGCCAGCCGCAGCCACTCGTCGGAACGGAACTGTTCGAGGAAGAGGCCATAGGCGGCGCGGGCGTTTGCGATGGCGGCCTTGCCTCTCAGGGCGAGGGCGGCGGGTGTCCCGATAGCCTCGAGACGGGAGTCGACCTCGGTGTCCACCCGCGATACGAAGAAGGAGGCCACCGAATTGACGGTCTTCAACTTTCCCCCGGATGTCGCGAACTCGGCCAATCCGCTCTGATAAGCCTCGATCACTTCCGCATAACGCTTGAGCGAGAAGATCAACGTGATGTTGACCGAGACCCCTTCCGAGGTCAAACGTCGAATGGCTTCTACGCAGGGCCCGGTGGCAGGAACCTTGACCAGCAGGTTGGCGCGATCTACACGCTTGACCCACTGCCGTGCTTCGGCGATTGTTGCCTCGACGTCGCGGGCCAGGTCCGGGCTCACCTCGACAGAGACGAATCCGTCCCCGCCTTCGCTCCATTCCCACACCGGCCGGAGGACGTCGCAGGCGTCGGCGATGTCGGAGGTGACGAGATTCGCCAGGATCTCGCTCGCGTCCTGGCCTGTCCTGGCCAATTCTCGCAACGGGCGGTCGTAGTCGGACCCTTTCGTGATAGCGCTGGCAAAGATGGTCGGGTTGGAGGTGACGCCGCTGATGGCATCCTCGGCGATCCGCCGCTCGAGCTCGCCGGAGTCGATCATCGCCCGGCTGATCTGGTCGGACCAGACGCTCTGGCCAGCCGCCGGGAGGCCGTGTAGACGGGAATTGAGCATTGCAATGGCTCCTAACGAATGTCTCGACCCCAATTTAGTAGGGCGTCCGGGTTGTCTTCCGAGCGGTAACCTCGGATGGTCGTGCCGCGTCGCATTCTGATCGCCAAACCCGGGCTGGACGGACACGATCGGGGAGCCAAAGTCATCGCCCGGGCCCTTCGCGATGCCGGCAACGAGGTCATCTACTCGGGTTTGCATCAAACCCCGGAGCAGATCGTCGCAACCGCGATCGACGAGGATGTGGCGGCAGTAGGGCTCTCCTCGTTATCCGGGGCCCATCTCACCCTCTTTCCAAAGGTGGTGGGGCTGTTGCGGGAGGCGGGGGCCGGGGACATCGTGGTGTTCGGCGGCGGCATCATCCCAGATGCCGACGTGGCGACCCTGGAAGCAGCCGGCCTGGCAGCGGTGTTCGGACCGGGCACTTCCCTGACCGAAATCACCGACTGGGTGGCGTCTAACGTCCCAGTCCCATGAAGTCCGTTTTCCTGGCGTCTGGCGTCTGGCGTCTGGCGTCTCCGACTAGAAGTCCGCCGTCCGACCTTCCGTCCGCGGGCTCTCCTATGAAAATCCACGAATACCAGGCCAAGCAACTCATGGCGGCTCGCGGGATCCCCGTCCCGCTCGGACGAGCGGCCACCACGGTGGAGGAGGCGGTGGCTGCGGTTGCCCCCCTCGTCGAGCAATCCGGTAATCCGGTGGTCGTCGTGAAGTCGCAGATCCACGCCGGGGGTCGGGGCAAGGGAACTTTCCGGGAGCATCCCGAATGTGCGTGGTGTGAATGTCGTGACCGAGGGCGTCAAAGGCGGCGTCGCGGCCGCCGAAGCGGCGGTGCGCGAACTGGCCGGGAAGATGCTCGGATCGACGCTGGTGACGATCCAGACCGGCCCGGGTGGCAAGCAGGTGAACCGGCTCTACGTGGAGCAAGGCATCGACATCGCTCGCGAGTTGTATCTCGCCGTTCTCCTGGATCGAGCCGAATCCCGCAACGTGGTGATGGCATCGACCGAAGGGGGCATGGATATCGAGAAAGTGGCCGCGGAAACCCCCGACCGGATCGTCCGCGAAACCATCGACCCGGCCATCGGCCTCGCAATGTTTCAGGCCAACCGGATTGGATGGGATTTGGGGTTCAAAGATGAGGACCACGCCGAATTCGTCCGGTTCGTTACGACCCTGGCGGGTCTGGCCGGGGAGTTGGACACCGACCTGATCGAGATAAATCCTTTGGTCCTGACCAAATCGGGAACGGTCATGGCACTGGACGGGAAGATGGCTTTTGATGACAACGCCCTGTTCCGCCACCCCGAACTTTCCAGTCTCCGCGACGAGACCGAGGAAGACCCGTCGGAGCTGGAGGCCAAGAAGGCCGGGCTCTCCTACATCAAGCTCGACGGAAGCATCGGGTGCATGGTCAATGGCGCCGGCCTGGCGATGGCGACGATGGACATCATCAAGCACTTCGGTGGCGAGCCTGCCAATTTCCTCGATGTCGGTGGCGGTGCCAACGCCGAGCAGGTGGCGGCGGCCATTCGCATCATCACCGCTGATCCCAACGTCAAGGGCATTTTCGTCAACATCTTTGGTGGGATCATGAAATGCGACACCGTCGCCGCCGGGATCATCTCCGGAATCCAGCAAGTGGGGCTCGCGGTGCCGATGGTGGTGCGGCTGGAAGGCACCAATGTCGAGCTTGGCAGGCAGATGCTCGACCAATCCGGGCTCAACCTGGCCACCGCCGCCGACATGAACGACGGCGCCCGAAAGATCGTGGAGCTGGCGAAGTGATGAGAGAAGACGCCAGACGCCAAACGCCAGACGCAAGGCACGATGAGCATTTTCGTCGGGTCCGAGACTCGGGTGCTGATCCAAGGCCTTGGCAAGACCGGACGGTTTCATGCCGACCGTTCTATCGCCTACGGAACCGAAGTCGTAGCTGCGGTTCATCCGAGCAGGGCCGGGGAGACCGAGATATTCGAGGGCGATACCGATGAATCGGGGGTACCGGGCCGCCCGAAACGATACCGGGTCGACCTTCCCATTTTCAGAACGGTCGCCCAAGCGATGGCTGAGACCCGTGCCAATGCCTCCGCCGTCTTCGTCCCGCCGGCCGGGGCTGCCGACGCGATCATGGAGGCCGCCGCGGCCGGCATGCCCCTGATAGTCGCCATCACCGAGGGTGTTCCGGTGGGTGACATGATTCGCGCCAAGCGGTATCTCGAAGGAAAACCGGTGCGGCTGATCGGACCCAACTGTCCCGGTGTGATAACTCCCAGGGAGTGCCGGATCGGGATCATGCCGGGCTACATCCATGAACCTGGCCGGATCGGCGTCGTCTCACGCTCGGGGACTCTCACCTATGAAGCCGTGTACCAGCTGACCCGGCTTGGGCTCGGCCAGACGACGGCAGTCGGCATCGGCGGCGACCCGGTCAACGGCACCAACTTCGTCGACGCCCTCCGATTCTTCAACGACGATGTTTCGACCGAGGGCGTCATCATGATCGGCGAGATCGGCGGTACCGCCGAGGAAGACGCAGCCGCATTCGTGGCCGAGCACATGCAGAAGCCGGTGGCCGGCTTCATCGCCGGGACCACCGCCCCGCCGGGTCGGCGCATGGGCCACGCCGGGGCCATCATCTCCGGTGGGAAGGGGACCGCCGAGGCCAAGATCGCCGCCTTCAGGGACGCCGGGATTGTGATTGCCCCGACCCCCACCGACATGGGCGCAGCCATGGAGCAAGCCCTAGGACGGTAGACAGCGACCGCCAAGGGGGCACGGTCAGCCGTAAGCCGTACACTCCCCCCAATGGAATGGATCATCGTTGGGATCGTCGTCCTTCTCATCCTGTGGGTGTTTGCCACCTACAACGGCCTCGTAACCAAACGCAACCGGGTTGACAATTCATGGGGCCAGGTCGAGGTGCAGACCAAACGACGCTATGACCTCATCCCCAACCTGATGGAGACGGTCAAGGGCTACGCGGCCCACGAGCAGCAGACTTTCGAGAAGGTCGTCCAAGCCAGAAACCTGGCCCAGTCGGCCAAATCGCCCGGCGAGCAGGCTCAGGCCGAGAACATGCTTACCGGTGCCCTCCGACAACTGTTCGCAGTCGCCGAGGCTTACCCGGAGTTGCGAGCCTCAGAGAATTTCCAGCGCCTGCAGGCCGAGCTCTCGGACACGGAGAACAAGATCGCCGTGTCACGGCAGATCTACAACGACGCCGTTCTCACCTTCAACAATTCGGTGCAGGTGGCCCCGGCCAATCTCATCGCAGGAATGTTCGGATTCAGAGTCCGCGAATTCTTCGATGCCCCCGAGGCCGCCGCCGAGCCGCCCAAAGTCCAGTTCTGATCAGGAGGCCGATCCTGTCCATTCGGAGGCGGCTTTTCCTCGCGATCCTGATCGGCGCCGGGGTCGTCCTCCCCGCTCTGCCGGCCCTCGCCCAGGAGTTCAGCCTGCCCGCGGCAGACGTCGAGATCATCCTCGAACCCGATGGATCTCTGCTCGTCACCGAACACATCACATACGACTTCGACGGGTCCTTCTCGGGCGGATACCGGGAGATTCCGCTTCGAGCCGGTGAGTCGATAACCGACATATCGGTGAGTGAAGCGGGGGTGCCTTATGCCCCGGGAGGGTGCACCGACCTCGGTTGCGACTCGCCGCCTTCGACCTTCGGCTCCGTCGATCTGGGCGGTCGCATCCGGATCGTGTGGCACTACGCAGCGTTTGGAGAAGAGCGTACGTTCGACGTCTCCTACCGATTCCTGGGTCTGGCGAAAGCCGCCGACGACGTGGTCGACGTCAATCTGCAGGTTTGGGGTGACGACTGGGCCCAGCCGCTTGACCGGCTTACCGCCACCTTGACCCTTCCCGGCCTCGCCGCCCCGGGCGAGGTATTCGTCTGGGGTCACCCGGCGACAGTGGCAGGAACCACCAACCTCGGTACCGACCAGGTGCGACCCTCTCTCGAGGCGTCGAATGTGCCGCCGGGGCAGTTCGTGGAGATGAGGGTCATGATTCCGCGGCGACTGCTCACCTCGACTTCGGGTGCCACCGTCATCGACGGCAACAGAGGGCCGGACATCATCGCTGAAGAGGAACAGGCGGCGGCGGCCGACCGGCGCAGGGCTGGTCTGATCCGGGCGCTGGTCATCGGCCTCGGTGCCCTCACCTTTGGACCGGGGTTGATCGGCGTCGTCCTCATCTATCTCCGATATGGGCGGGAACCGCGGGTTGACTACGACCGCGAATATGAACAAGAGCCTCCATCCGACCTGCCACCGGCCGAAGTCGGTGCCCTGCTGACTCAGGGGCGGATCGATGAGAAGCAGTTCACGGCCACCCTCTTCGATCTGATCAGCAAGGGTGTCATCGCCGCCAAGCCCGTTCAGATCGAGAAAGAGACCTGGGCCGGACTTCGTTCCGAGACCATCAGCGATCTCGAACTTTCGCTCACCGGAAAGGAGGAGGGTCTAACTGCCTACGAACTTCATGTCCTCGGGATCGTCAGCCGGGTCCTCGATGGCGAGCCCCGTCCTCTGAGTGAGTTCCGGACCCGGATCCGCGAGGATGCCAGCGCCAACGCCAGCGGCTATCAGAGTTTTCGGTCCACCGCCCTCAAGGCACTGGAGGGTCGCAAGATGCTCGACCAGAGAGGCACGTCACGGATCGTGATTGCCGGAGGAGTGCTGATCGTCCTTGCCTTCATCATCTTCTTTCTGGCGGCCAATTTCTCGGGGTCGGCGGCCCAGGTAGTCGTCCCCTTGTTGATCCTGGCCGTTGTCTTCAACGGGCTGGTGCTCGGGATCTTCGCGGCGATGCGGCGCGGGTATGTCAAGCGCACTCCGGAGGGTGCTCTGGAAGCGGCCCGGTGGGGAGCCTTTCGGCGCTACTTGAAGGACTTCAGCCGGCTCCAGGAAGCCCCGGCCATCTCCCTGGCCTTGTGGGACCGTTTTCTGGTTTACGCAATCGGCTTCGGCCTGGCCGAGGAAGTTCTGGAAGCCGCCCGCTTGCGAGCTCCTGCAGAGTTGCAAACGGCGTCGAGCATCTATTGGTTCGGCGGCCACGGTTACACGGGGGGTGGGACCGAGAATGCTTTCTCAGGATTGACCTCCGCCCTCAACGGCGCTTTCTCACCACCCTCCTCGGGCAGTGGCGGGGGCGGGGGATTCTCCGGTGGTGGTGGTGGCGGCGGCGGAGGTGGTGGCGGCGGCGCCTGGTGAGGGCACCTCACCCCAATCTGTGGGACCGCAACCTGCGACTCTGAGCCGACATCGGTCAGGGTTGCTTTCTTATAGTCCAGCCCACAGCAAGAGGAGAGACCTTGACCAGCGACAACGAGCCGGCGGAGAGACCGATGCAGCAGAGCCCGGCCGGGGCAATCGGTTCGAGGGGCGCCGCCGGCTTCTTGATGATCGCCGCCCTCATCATCGTCGGCGGTCATCTGGTGTTCGGGGTGATCCTCGGCGAGTTCACCTACGGGAACACCAACGTCGCCGTCGCCCTGCTGATCCTCATGTCGATCCTCGGTATGGGATTCGGGATCGGCGGAGTATTCGTTCAGCGAATTCTCGGCTATTTCCTGGGTCTATCGGGAGCCGTGTCATTGCTGTCGGACATCCGGTTCGGCTTTCCCGGCGGCTTCGTGGACAACCTTGCCAACCTCGTCTTCTACGGAGGGGCCGCCCTCGCCTTTCTAGGGGCCCGCGCCCTCAAGGATTAGCACCGTCTCACGGAGGACCCAAGAAGCATCCCCAACAAGCGTCCCCAACAAAGCGTCAGTTGCGCGAGGGGGAGGCCTTCAGGTCCCGAAACGCTGCTTGTCCACCTCGGCGTAGCCGGCCACCGCCCGGTCGGCTCGAACAATCGACGCCAGACCCTTGACCAGCTCCTCGAGTCTTTCACCCGGCACGGCACAGGTGAGCTCGTCATCGCCCATTCCGGTACGAGCCCGGGAGAGGGCGCACCCCATGGAGGCCGCCACCACCTTCCGGTCGGCCGCCAGCGGCAGTATTTGACACTGCGGTTTTCCCGAGAACTCGACCGGGATGGCGTCGGCAATCTCCATCATCTGCCGGGGACTCACGCGGAGCAGCACGACATCGGGCACCCGGGCGGCTTCGCCGAGGGGCCCGTAGCTGATGGCGGCCGGCCGCCGCGATAGCGCTGCCACGCCGGCGAAGGCCTCCATCGTCACCCATCCCACTTCCAGCAACGCTCCTACATCGGCCTTGTCGAGGATGTCGGCGGCTCCGGCCAGACCGTGTGTGAACCGGCCGACCGAACAGTTGCCGTGATCCTCGGGAAGCGTGGCAAATGTGCTTTCGTGACCCTGCATCCAGAAGACGCAGGACGCCGCCACCCGGCCCGTGCGGCCGTCCGGAGTGGGTTCCGACATTGGTGCGCCGAAGTAGCTGGTGGCCCCATTGGGGGCCGTCTCGTGGAAGGTGATCGCCACCGGGGGATGCTCCAATCCGAGCAGATCGACGATCGTGGCGGAGGCGTCCTGAAGAGTGGTGCTCATCGGCACACCGTAGTCGGCTACCGTCCCCGGCCCGTGAGCCAGAATCTGCCCGGACCCGCCATCTCGAGGAACCCCTGATCGATTTCGCAGTTCTCGCCAGCGGCTCGGGCACCAACCTCCAGGCCCTGATCGATGACGGGCTGAAGGGTCTCAAGCTGGTGATCAGCGACGTCGCCGAATGCCTTGCCTTGGACCGTGCCCGCCAGGCATCGATCGCGACGGCGGTGGTCTCTCCTCGGGGCGAACGGGCCGAGTTCACCAGGCAAATCTGCGACGCCGCCGAAGCGGCCGGCGTCGAGGCTCTCGTCCTGGCCGGGTTCATGAGGATCCTCGGTCCCGAAGCCATCGCCCGCTTTCCCGACCGAATCCTCAACATCCATCCCTCGCTACTTCCCGCCTTCCCGGGGCTCGACGCGATCGGCCAGGCGTTGCGGGCGGGAGTCGCGGAGACCGGGGTGACCGTGCACTTCGTCGACGAGGGCGTCGATCATGGCCCGATCATTGTCCAGAGATCGGTCCCGGTTCTGCCCGACGACGACGAGACCTCACTGCATCGACGGATCCAGGTTGAAGAGCACGAGATCTATCCGCGGGTCGTGCGAGCGCTGGTCGAGGGTCGATTGATGGTGGACAATGGGATCGTGATCTGGTCATGACCCGTGTACGGGTACGGCGGGCCCTGGTATCGGTCCACGACAAGGCCGGTCTGGTCGAGTTCGGTGCCCGGCTCAAGGCGGCCGGGGTCGAGATCGTCTCGTCCGGCGGAACCGCTGCCGCACTCGCCGACGCCGGCGTCGCTGTGACTCTCGTGTCCGACGTCACCAAGGCCGCCGAGATGCTGGGCGGCCGGGTCAAGACCTTGCATCCGGCCATCCATGGGGGGATCCTGGCCCGCCTCTCGGATCCGGAACACCGGCGGGAGCTCGACGCCCAGGGCATCGAGCCTTTCGAGTTGGTCGTTGTCAATCTCTATCCGTTCGAGGCCACGGTGGCGCTGGCCTCGACTTCCTGGGACGAGGCCATCGAGCAGATCGACATCGGGGGTCCCACCATGATTCGGTCTGCCGCCAAGAACCAGGACTTCGTCGGTGTTGTCACCTCACCCGATCAATACGATCGGGTGGCTCGCGAGGTCGAGGGCGGAGGGCTCGAACTCGAAACACGCCGGGAGCTGGCCCGGGACGCCTTCTTTGTCACGGCCTCCTATGACGCAGCCATCGTCAACTGGCTCGAACAAGCCGAGGTCCCGGCTCGCCGGGCGATGACCCTCGAGCGCCAGGCCGTCCTTCGCTACGGCGAAAACCCCCATCAGCAGGCAGGTATCTATCGAGAGAACAAAACCGATCCCTGGTGGTCCCGGGCGCGGATGATCCAGGGCAAGGAAATGTCTTTCAACAATTATCTGGATGCGGAGTCGGCCTGGCGGCTGGTGGCCGATCTCGACCGGCCGGGCGTGGTGATCGTCAAACACAACAACCCCTGCGGGGTGGCGGTCGCCGACGACGTCGCCACCGCGTTTCAGAGGGCGTGGGAGGCGGATCCGTTGTCCGCGTTTGGCGGGGTGGTCGCGCTCAATCGGCCGCTGACGGCCACCTCCGCCGCGGTGATTGCGGGCAGGTTCATCGAAGTCTTGATCGCACCCCAAGTAGAGACGGTGGGCGAACTTCAGTCCCAAACCGCGTTGCGCATTCTCGAAGGCCCGGCGCCCCATGGAAATGATCTTGATTTGCGGCGGGTAGAGGATGGTCTCCTGATCCAGAAGCGTGATGTGGTGGACCTCGAGGGCTGGGAGGTGCTGACCGCCCGCCAGCCACTAGCCGATGAGCTCGAGGATCTCCGTTTCGCTTGGACCGTGGCCGCGCACACCAAGTCCAATGCAGTGGTTCTTGCCAGTGGCGGAAGTACGGTCGGGGTCGGGGCTGGCGACCAGAGCCGCGTCGGCTCGGTGACGAGGGCGCTCGCACAAGCGGGCGACCGGGCATTCGGGGCGGTGGCAGCCTCGGACGCATTCTTCCCGTTCCCAGACGGCGTTGAATTGCTCGCCGGAGCCGGAGTTGTAGGGATCGTCGCCCCCGGGGGCTCGAAGAGAGACGCCGAGGTGCTGGCCGCGGCCGAACGACTGGGCCTGTCGTTCGTTCGAGCCAACCACCGCCACTTCAAGCACTAGATCAGTAGGCAGTAGGCAGTAGGCAGTAGGCAGTACAGTCCGCAGTCGGCAGTCTTCAGTCCTCGACTGCCTACTTCCGACTGCCTACTGCCTACTTAGTATCCGCCTCCATGTCCGCCATACTCCTCGACGGCACCGTGGTGGCGGCTGCTGTGAAGGCCGAAGTCGCCGTAGGTGTCAAGCAACTGGGTCGGTCACCCGGTTTGGCAACCGTTCTCGTCGGCGACAACCCGGCCTCTCATGTTTACGTTCGCGGCAAACGCCGCGACGCCGAGGAGGTCGGAATGGTCTCCACCCATCATCACCTTCCGGCCACGGTCACGCAGCATGAACTGGAAGACGTGATTCGCATGCTCAACAACGACGCCTCCGTCGACGGCATCCTCGTTCAACTTCCACTCCCGGCCGGGCTCGATGGGGAATCGGCGGTGCGAACGATCGACCCATCCAAGGACGCCGATGGGCTTCATCCTTTCAACCTCGGCCTCCTGGTCTTGGATCAGCCCGGGCCCCGTCCGTGCACGCCGTCGGGCGTGATGAGGATCCTCGATCACTATGGGATCCCGGTCGCCGGCTCCAGAGCGGTGGTGGTGGGACGCTCCTTCTTGGTGGGTCGACCGCTCGCCCTCATGCTCTCCTCCCGCGGGAGTCGATGCGACCGTTACGGTCGCCCATTCCCGAACGCACAATCTTGCCGAGGTGACCCACCAGGCCGACCTGGTGGTCGCCGCCGTGGGAGTGCCCCGGATGATCACCGCCGCCCACGTCAAGCCGGGAGCAACCGTCATCGACGTGGGAATCAACCGTCTCGATGACGAACGCCTGGTTGGCGACGTCGACTTCGACGGGGTCGAGAAGGTGGCGAGTGCGATCACCCCGGTGCCGGGGGGAGTCGGACCAATGACCCGGGCGATGCTGTTGGTGAATACCTTGGCCTCCGCCTCCCGCCGGCCTAGCCATCCATAGGGCCGTCGGAACCCAGCAAGGGTGAGTCCTGTACCCTTTTGGGAAGCGCTTACTAAGGAGTTCTGAGTGGCCACCGCGATCACGATGGGACCATCAGGTCTGCAGGTACCGGACGATCCGATCATCCCCTTCATCGAGGGTGACGGCACCGGGCCCGACATCTGGGCTGCTTCGGTGCGCGTTCTCGAAGCCTCTGTCGCCAAGGCCTACGGGGGCGACCGGGTCATCGCCTGGATGGAAGTCCTGGCCGGGGAGAAGGCATACAACAAGACCGGCTCGTGGTTGCCCGACGAAACCGTCGATGCGTTCCGGCAATACTTGGTTGGAATAAAGGGGCCTCTGACCACACCGGTCGGCGGCGGAATCCGCTCGCTGAATGTTGCCCTCCGCCAGACCCTCGACCTCTACGTGTGTCTGCGGCCGATCCGGTGGTTTACGGGCGTACCTTCACCCGTCCGCCATCCCGAGCAGGTGGACATGGTCATCTTCCGTGAGAACACCGAAGATGTCTACGCCGGCAAAGAGGTGGAGTCAGGGTCGGAAGGCGCCCGCAAGCTCATCGAGTTTCTCGACAACGAGTTCGGCTGGGAGATTCGCCCCGACTCCGGCGTCGGGATCAAACCGATCTCGAAATCCGGTTCCCGGCGCCTCATCCGGGCAGCCATTCGCTATGCCCTCGGCAACAACCGACGATCGGTCACGTTGGTGCACAAGGGCAACATCATGAAGTTCACCGAAGGCGCGTTCCGCGAGTGGGGCTACGAGCTGGTCAAGGAGGAGTTCTCCGACTCCGCTATCTCCTGGGAAGCCTCGGCCGGAGACCCCGGTGACAAGCTGCTCGTCAAGGACGCCATTGCCGACGCCTTCTTGCAGCAGATTCTGCTGCGACCGGCCGAATACGACGTGATTGCGACGATGAACCTCAACGGCGATTACATATCCGACGCCCTCGCCGCCCAGGTGGGTGGAATCGGGATCGCCCCCGGGGGCAACATCAACTACGAGTCCGGTCATGCGGTTTTCGAGGCCACCCACGGCACGGCTCCCAAGTATGCGGGACTCGACAAGGTCAATCCCGGCTCGGTGACACTGTCAGGGGCGATGATGCTTCGCTATCTGGGTTGGACCGAAGCCGCCGACCTCATCGTCAAGGGACTGGAGAGCGCCATCGGCGACAAGGTCGTCACCTATGACTTCGCTCGCCAGATGGAAAGCGCCACCGAAGTCAAGACCTCCGAGTTCGGCACCGCCATCATCGAGAGGATGTAGTTTGCCCCTCCTGCAGGTGACCCGTCGAGGCGACGTCCTCCCGGACGAGGAGAGGGCGGCTCTGGCCCCCACCATTGCCGAGATCGAACGTCTCAAGAAGGAGCGCAACGCCGTCATCCTCGCCCACAACTACATGACCCCCGACATCTACCACACGGTGGCGGACCTGACCGGCGACTCTCTCGCCCTCGCCAGGATGGCCGTGGAAGCGACCGCCGATGTGATCGTGATGGCCGGGGTTCACTTCATGGCGGAGACGGCCAAGCTCCTCAACCCGGGAAAATTGGTCCTGATCCCCGACCTCCGGGCCGGCTGCTCGCTGGCCGAAGGCATCACCGGGGCCGATGTTCGCCGCCTCAAGGAGCAACATCCCGGCGTGCCGGTCGTTACATACGTCAACACGTCCGCCGAGGTCAAGGCCGAGTCGGATATCTGCTGCACCTCCGGCAACGCCAAAGAGGTGGTCGAGTCGCTCGGAACCGACAAGGTGATCTTCACTCCCGACCAGTATCTGGGGCGTTGGGTTGCTTCGCAGACCAACGTCGAAGTGATCCTCTGGGAAGGTTCGTGCATGGTGCACGAACGGTTCACGGGTGAGGAAATTAGGGCCCATCGAGAATCGATGCGGGCGCTCGGGGTGGAGGATCTTCAAGTCATCGCCCATCCCGAATGTCCTCCCGATGTCCTGGCCGAAGCCGACTTCGTGGGATCCACTTTTGGCATGCAGAAGTGGGTGACCGAGAACCAGCCGACCCGGGTGATGATGATCACCGAGTGCTCCATGGCCGACAACGTGGCTGAATACGCCCCCAACACCGAGTTCGTCCGACCCTGCAACCTTTGCCCCCACATGAAGCGCATCACCCTCGACAACATCAAGCAGTCGCTGGAGTTGATGCAGTACCCGGTCGAGATCGATCCGGAGATAGCCGACCGGGCGCGACGGGCGGTGGAACGGATGCTGGCGGTCAAGCGCATTTGAGAAGGCAGACCACCACGCTGGCGAGAGCCGCGGGGCGCTTGCGCCAGCCCGCCCGACGTCCAACGTGACCGTCCGCCGACTGACCGTTCCGATCGTCGTCGGGTCCGGCGTGGCGGGTCTTTCGACGGCGCTCGGCCTCGAGGCTGCATGTGTCATCTCGGCAGGGGAGCTCGGCTCCACCTGGTGGGCGCAGGGAGGCATCGCCGCTGCCGTCGGCCGGGACGACCAGCCTTCGTTGCACGCCGCCGACACCATGGCGGTCGGTGGGGGTCTCGCTATCCGCGAAGCCGTCGACATGCTCACCGAGGGTGGTCCCGCCGCCATCGAACGCCTGGTCGATTTGGGAGCCAATTTCGATCTCGATGCCGAAGGTGACCTGGCCCTCGGTCAGGAAGCCGGGCACCATCGTCGCCGGATCATCCACGCTGAGGGCGACCGCACCGGTTGGGAGGTGATGCGGGCTCTCACCCATTCGGTGACGGAATCCGAGAGGATCGAAGTTCTGGAGGGATGGCGGGCGATCGACCTCGCCGAGAGCGGAGGGCGGGCGGTGGGCTTGCTCGTTGCCGACGAGACCGGGGAACGTCATCTCTTCCTCGCCCCGGCCCTGGTTTTCGCCACAGGGGGAATCGGTCGCATCTATCTGAGAACCACCAACCCGCCCGGGGTCACCGGGGACGGTCTGGCGATGGCGGCCAGGATGGGAGTCCGGCTGGCCGACCTCGAATTCGTGCAATTCCACCCGACCGCTCTGGACACGGGCATGGACCCGATGCCGCTCCTGACGGAGGCACTACGAGGGGAGGGAGCCCACCTCGTCGACGGAGACGGCCACCGCTTCATGGTCGCCCATCACCCCGATGCCGAAATGGCCCCGCGCGACATCGTCGCCCGGGCCATCTTCTGGCAGCTGGAT
The DNA here is from genome assembly GCA_963790345.1 of uncultured Acidimicrobiia bacterium. GTDB lineage: Bacteria > Actinomycetota > Acidimicrobiia > Spongiisociales > ZC4RG35 > DATEEG01. The sequence continues at coordinate 249,823 of CAWBOD010000001.1, forward strand.
CGGGGGGCGGGAGCCTTCCTCGATATCCGGATGATTCCCGACCTCGAGATCCACTTTCCAACCGTGCTCGGATATGCCCGGGCGGCGGGACTCGATCCGGCCACGGACCTGCTGCCGGTGTCGCCGGCCGCCCACTACTTCATGGGTGGCATCGATGCCGTCACCGACGGCAGAACTTCGGTTCCCGGTCTCTGGGCGGTAGGGGAGGTGGCTTCGACCGGGGTGCACGGGGCCAACCGGCTCGCCTCCAATTCCCTCCTCGAAGGTCTGGTATTCGGGGCCAGGGTGGCGGCCGATGTCGCGGTTCGAATGGTGGCTCCGCCCCCCGATGCCGAGGTCCCCGCCGACGCCTGGAACCTGCCACTGCAAGGAGAAGGAATCGACGAGGTTCGCAGGATCATGTGGGAGCGAGTCGGTCTGGTGCGCACCGGGTCGGGGTTGTGGGAGGCTCACAACCACCTTCTCGATCTGGACGGGACGCTGCGATCCTCGATTGCGGGCCGGGTCGCCGCCGACGTCGCCCGCCAGGTCATATCAGCGGCTCTCCGCCGATCGGAGTCGCGGGGCGGTCACTATCGAGCCGATTACCCGGATCCGGATATCTTCCAGGCAAGCCGGAATCTGGTCGAACCGATCCCGCTGGAGCAAGGCTAGGAGCATGATGGAACCCTCTCAGTACCTCCCCATCATTCGTCGCGCTCTCGAGGAGGACCTGGGTTTGGCCGGCGACATCAGCGCCGAAGCCGCGGTGTCCGCCGACGCGGTCTCGGCGGCACGGATCGTCGCTCGGCGATCGGGACGGGTCGCCGGTCTCGACGTCGCCCGGGCGGTCTTCCTCGAGGTCGACTCCGAGCTCGAGGTGGTCCTGTCCGTCAGCGACGGCGACGATGTCGAGGGCGGGACCACGCTAGGGCGAGTTTCCGGGGCCGCTCGGTCGATCCTCACCGCGGAGAGGACGGCCTTGAATTTCCTGGGAAGGATGTCGGGGATCGCGACCGCCACCGCCCGTCTGGTCGCGGCCGTGGACGGCACCGGCGTTCGGGTGGCCGATACCCGCAAGACCACCCCGGGACTTCGGGCCCTCGAGAAGCATGCCGTGCGGATGGGCGGCGGGATCAACCATCGCTTCGGCCTCTTCGATGCCGTGATGATCAAGGACAACCACATCGTCGCCGCCGGCGGGATCCGGGCAGCGGTGGAGGCCGCCCGGGCCCGGGTGGGTCACATGGTCAAGATCGAGGTGGAAGTGACCACCCTGACACAGCTGGCCGAGCTGATCGAAGTCGGGGCGGATGTAGTCATGCTTGACAACATGGATCCGCCGACCCTCCGGAAGGCCGTGAAGTTGGTGGACGGAAGGATGGTGACGGAAGCCTCGGGCAGCATCACCGTTGACACCATCCGCGCCGTCGCCGAGACCGGGGTCGACATCGTTTCGTCAGGGGCGATCACACACTCGGCACCGGTTCTCGACGTCGCCCTCGACTTCGAAACATGAAGTCCGGGGCCACTTATCCGAGCGGGGACTGCAAGCGTCGGTCGGAGCGGGCCCGGGCCGGGCTACGCTCGCCAGCCATGAAATCCCCGATGCGAATTGCCATTACCGGCGCCGCCGGTCAGATCGGATACAGCCTGGTGTTCCGAATTGCGGCCGGTGACATGCTCGGCGCCGACCAGCCGGTGATCCTGCAGATGCTCGAGGTGACCCCGGCCCTCAAGGCCCTCGATGGGGTCGGGATGGAACTCGAGGACGGGGCCTTCCCGCTGTTGGCCGGGATGGTCAAGACCGACGATCCCGAGGTGGCCTTTGCCGGCGCCGATGTGGCGATGCTGGTGGGAGCCATGCCCCGAAAGCAGGGAATGGAACGATCGGACTTGCTGTCGGCCAACGGCGCCATTTTCACCACGCAGGGCCGGGCCCTGTCGGAAGCGGCCAGCAAGGACGTGCGCGTCCTGGTCGTCGGCAATCCCGCCAACACCAATTGCCTGATCGCCCTCAACAGCGCCGACGGGCTCGACCCAAGGCACTTCACATCGATGATGCGCCTCGACCACAACCGGGCGGTGAGTCATCTGGGCGCGAAGGTCGGCTCGCCGGTGACAGCGGTCAAGAAGATGACGGTCTGGGGCAACCACTCGAATACGCAATATCCCGACCTCTTCAACTGTGAAGTCGACGGCAAGAATGCCTACGAGCTGGTCGGCGACCACGACTGGGTCGAAAACGATTTCATACCAACCGTGGCCAAGCGGGGTGCCGCCATCATCGAGGCACGGGGGGCGTCGTCAGCGGCCTCAGCTGCCAACGCTGCCATCGGACATGTGCGCGATTGGATCCTGGGCACGCCAGAGGGAGATTGGGTTTCGATGGGGGTCGTTTCTGACGGCTCTTACGGAGTTCCAGCCGATTTGATCGCCGGTTTTCCATGCATATCGCGCGGTGGCGAGTGGGAAATCGTCCAGGGACTTCGGGTCGAGGAGTTCTCCTCTATGCGCATCGATGCATCGATCAGGGAATTAGAGGAAGAACGAGACACAGTGCGGGGACTGGGCCTCATATAATACGGTGGAATTACGCAATCGTAATTTCGGGAGCCACGAGATCCAAGGAGGTACGGCTCATGAACAAGGCAGAACTGGTTGATTCGGTCGCGGAGGCGACGGGTGCATCCAAGGCGGCCGCCAGCGCTTCGGTCGAGGCAGTTCTCGACACGATCACCAATGCCCTCAAGAGAGGCGACAAGGTCGCTTTGACTGGTTTCGGCAGCTTCGAGGTCAGAAAGCGCGCAGCACGGACGGGCCGCAATCCCCAGACCGGGGCCTCCATCGAGGTCAAGGCGTCGAATGCCCCGGCCTTCAAGGCGGGAGCTGGGCTCAAGAGCGCAGTCAACGGGGGCTAACCCGGGGCCTTACGAATCGATGTTGGATGCCAGGTGCTCGCATGGGGCACCTGGCAGGGGTAGTAGCTAGACGCCCCACCTGATCTTCTGAGTACTCCTAGTACTCGACTTCCATGTCCTTGACGGCGGCCGCCCACTGGTTGATGACCGCCTGGTGCATCATCAACTTGGCGAGATTGCCGCCGACCTTGAGCTTCCCGGTCATGAATGCGGTCTGGGTGTTGAGTTCGCCCTTGGAAATTGCCGCGGCCGTGTCGTAGGTGCTGCCCACTGTCACATCGGGATTGTCGAGGTTGCCCAACCCGAGTTCGGCGCTGCCTCCGGCGGTCTTGATGAAGTAGGAGACGTCACCGCTCGGGGTTCCGGTGACGTTATAGACGATCCCGAGATCGGCATTGGCGATCGAACTCTTGAAGCCCGGGTGGGAATTGAGGATGGATGAGACTTCCCCGGCCCACTCCTCGGTAAGGAACTTGGAGGCCACTGTTCTCCTTGTGATTGTCGGCCGGAGAGTAGCGGCCACCCCAAAACGGACCCGACTACGAAACCAGGATCCTTTGTTTCAAGGGAGCTTCCTTGGATGCAACCGCATCGCCCTGGCTATGGACCAGCCATGAGTAGGTGCCGGCGACCGCGGCGAGAATGAACAGTGGGAGAGCAAACAGGCTCCCTGTCCAGATCATGAGTCCTATTGCCATCAGAACCGCCATCGCGGCGGTGGCCCCAACCGCTTTCACCAAGAAGCCAACGATCTTGTCCATGAAACCTCCGGTACTCGTGAAAGTTTCTTCGGCCGCGGCGGCCCAGGACTTGAGGAAGCTCAGCCGAGAGTGAGCCGGACCGGGCGAGATCGATCAGTCGTGCGGTCACGGCCCGGCTCAGTGGCTGGAGAGGTAGTCGGGGATAGCCCGGCTTGAGACCGGCCGCCAGGGAGGCTGCTTTCACTCCGGGAATTCCGAGCGGCTCGACTGCAGCCGAAATCCTGGAGAGGTCTTGTTGGAGGGGTTGGGCCCTGCGCGGGTCGGTTCGAGCCATCTTGATGGTCGCCAGCAGCCGATCGGCCATGTAATTGGTTGAGGCGGTGATGCCTCCGTGGGCTCCTGCGGTTAGAGCAAGAGTCAGAGCCTGGGTCGAACCAGTGAAGACTGTGAAATCATCGGGAACCGACGCCAGTATTCGCTGGAGGCGGACCGGGTGCCCGCCCGAGTCCTTGATTCCGACGATGTTCGGATGAGAGGCCAGACTGCCCACCAGATCCTCGGGTATCTCGAATGCGGTTATCCCGGGCACCGAATAGAGGAGTGTCGGCAGGGGAGAATTGTCGGCCACCGCCTGGTAGAAACCCTCGACGTACTGCATGCGGTTGCGGGTCAGCGTCGTCGGGGTAATGACCAGCACCGCATCTGCCCCTCCCTCGGCGGCCTCTTTCACCATGGCGGCCGCCTGACGCACGGTCTCGGCCGCCACCCCACCAACCAGAACCGCCTTTTTTCCGAGGGTCGCCCGGGCCTCCGAGATCAAGCTGTTGCGCTCGCCGGGCTCGAGGTACGGGCCTTCCCCGGTCGATCCGCCGATCAGGAATCCCCGGACGCCTTGATCCCAGAGGGTGCCGAGGTTGTGCCGGTGGTGTTCGAGGTCGATCTCGCCACCCCGGTCGAAGGGGGTGACGAGCGCGGCCATCAGCCGGGGCATCGAGGTCATCCCCCGATGCTATCGGCTATCGATAGAGCTCAGGTATGAACGGGTTCAAGCCGCCGGCCGGTCCCGGGGGTGCCACGAAGCGGCACCGGTAGGGAAGGGTCGGGCAGCACCATTCCGGAGATCTGGATCAGATCCCAGTTGCCGCTCGCTGGTGAAGGTGCCCGCCTCGCCTGGATGGAAGACCGTGATGTGGTGGCACTCTTTTTCCACCAGGTGGCTTGCAGCCACGTCGCCTTGAAGCGGAGGATGTGGAGGAATCCGTTGCCCGATGGGAGCGTCGACTCCCAGAACTGGGGCACGTAGGAGAACCGGGGGGTGTCGCCGATGGTCTCGAGGAACATGATCGGGGCACTGGCCCCCATCGCCACGTGATCCTGGAGGCACTTGCTGATGTGTTGCCATGACTCGGCGTTGTCCAACACACCGTCGGCCGGCACCGACCAATCCTGAGTCGGGAGGGCGTTGTTGAAGGTCGACTTCACGCACGAGTTGGGGATGGTGCCACCCGAGCTCACCCCGGTCAGGGTGGGGTCGAGGTACTCCCATAGGGGACGATCATCGAGGGGAGACCCATAGACATTGCGGGTGGGGTTCGTGGTGTTCTGCAACCTGGGTATCCGGCCGCCGGGGACCGGACCGGTGGCGAGACCTTCCTGGGTTCCGTTGGAGAGGCCCTGGAAGGTGTTGAGAGTATCGGGAGTCTCGCCGCTGTCGATCACCGGGCAGGTGTCGCGCTTCTCGTCCCCAACCAATCCGTTGGCATCGGGCACGATCCGGTGATCGAGGCCGATGGCGATGTTTATCGAGAGGATGTCCTTCTTGGGGGATCCCGTGCAGTTCTGGGTCGTTCCCATGGCTACGTTGCCGTAGAGCGGAGACTCCAGAGCACCAAAGTTGCCGGCATCGGGACCGTCACAAGGCTCCTCGGCATGTCCGCCGGAGGCGTCGCGCAGACAGACATGGGTTCCATCCCCGGCCGTGGAAACCAGGGCGAAAGGCAGGATTCCTCCGCCGCCCCGGGAGTTCCAGCGGGCGATGGCGTCGGCATTGGCGGCGAACTGATTGGTACCGATGGCGCGGGCAAACACAGTGCTGATGACCTGGTTGGGGAGCCGAACCCGGACATATCCGGCCGGATCGATGCTGATACACCAGGGGGATCCCACCGTCCAACCGGTCGGGGCCGTCACCGGGATGAAGTGGAACCCGGTCCCGTTCAAAGTGGTCATCTCCGGATCGGTGCACCCTTCCCAGGCGGTCTGCCACTGGGCGTTGGTATAGGTGGTGGGAAGGTTCTGACGCGCAAACGAGAGGATCTGGTCCCGAACCTGGGCGTTGGTGCCGAGGCTGGAAACCGCTCCCGCCATCACCCCCATATCGGCGGCAGTTACATCGTTGCGTCGTTCATTGAGGCCAAAGCCGAGGTCGATCGCAAAGGCCGCCATGCCCAGCAAGAGAATCAGCGCGAAGGCAATGAGAATTGCGCTGGCACCCCGCTCCGACTTCTGCCAGGAAGGCTCACCCCAAAGAGGTTCACCATTGGGGAGGTTCACGGGCAGGTCCCGCTTCCGTTGGCCCACTTGGTGGCTGCCTGCTCAAGTCGGAAGGTGACGTCCTCGGTGAAAGTGGTCGGGTAGATGGCGCCGGCAAAGGGCAGGGAGGAGAATCCGGTGAGCGAGTGCGACTGGGGCGACCAGGATGATCGAGCCCGAGTTGCCGACGGCCCCACCGCCGGTGTTGAACGTCACCGTGGCGCCATTGCTGACGTTCATGGAACTGCAGACCAGGGTGGTCATATTGGCCGTTGAATCAGTGTTGACGGCAGCCAGTCGGGCTGCCTCACGAGCTCCGTGACGAGCATCCTGTTGAGTGCTGAGAATCCAGCCAAAGTCGATAATGCCCATTACGAGCATGATTAGAAGCGGAGCGATCAGAGCGAACTCGACGAGGTTGGCTCCCCGCTCCCTGTCACGACGCACCACCATGGCGACCCCATCCCTTCATCGACGCGTAATCAGAGTGCCAACGGTGGTATCGGCAATGGGCGTGGAAAAGTTGAGCCGGAACGGGAAAATCAGGTCAAGATGTGCCCGGAGGGCGTCAGCGGGTGAGCTGGAGGTCGTAAAGGAAGTTCAGCGGGTTGGTCCCGTCCTGAATCGTCGGGCAGGTGCCAGCCGGCAGCAGGGCGCAGGACAGGACGATGGCCCCGGCGGAATCGATCTTTTGAAGGCCTTTCGGACCTACTCCCATGTCTCCCACCAAGCCCGGGCGGTGGATGCACATGCCGGGTCGGCTGGTGTCAAAACCATTGCACGTGAACGTCACGTGTTCCGATTTGGCGAAGGCACTCTCGATGAAGATCGGCACGATCCCCTTGATGTGGTAGGGGTCGGCGTTGTTGCCGGCCAGGGCGGTCTCGTGAAATAGGGGAGAGTGAGCCAGCCGGTGGGTGTTGAAGATGTCCGTAGTGAAGAGGGACAGACCGAGGGCCTCGGCGTCATGAATGCAGGTAATCGTGTCGGCGATGGCGGCGGGATAATCGGCTGGCGGTCACGGTCGCCGCCCGGTTGCCGGCATCGACACATTTCATCGAAATCCCCACGGCCGCGGAGTCATCGATGTAGTCCCACAGCGGCCGATTGTCGATATTGACACCGAAGATCTGGGCGGCGTTGGTGGCATACGGGCCCCCTCGTCAACCTCCCTGTGAAGGTCGTCGAAGGCCAGTTGCCTCCCGTAACCAGGCCCTGGGTGATGTCATTGTTCGAGTAGCCGGCCGCCGAATCGACGATATTTGGAAACGGCGGCCCGGGCACGGTCGATGTCTGGCACCATTTTCCGTTTACCCGGGGGTTGGGTGATACCGGGTTGTAGGCGCTGAATTCGTGGTCGATCCCGTCTGCCATGGCCCGCGCCATGGGCACAGCCGCCTCTCCGGAAACACACAGCGACGCGAGCGACCCGTCGACTGCCGAGTAGAAGAACGGTCGGAAGTTGCCGAAGTCGCCGGAGGTGGGCTCGCCGCAGCTGTCGGCACCACCCGAGGTCCCAGTCTTGATGCAGATCGTGGTCCCGGCCCCGGTGCCGGACAGCACACCTGAGGGAAAGTCGCCGCCGCCGCCCCAACCGGTATTTCTCTGCGCCTCGGCGACGGCGGTCACATCGAACTCGTCGAAGCCCATGACTGCGCCGAACGTGGTGTCGACGCCCTGCAGGGGCACCCTCACTCTGAGAGTGTTGAAGTCCTGAGAGAGGGAGATGCAATCGCTCCCGTTGGTGGTGCCGAGCGTGGCCGCATGAAACTTGGTTTTCCAGAAGAGGGCGCCGGCGTCGGTGCAGGCCGTCCAATCTGCCTGCGGCACCGTGCGGGCGAGATTCTGATTCACGAGTTGGTACACGTTGTTGACGGCCGCTTGCACCGGATTGGTTTGATTGGTGATCACCATTTCGAGTGATGCGCCCAGGGCCGCGGCATCAGAGCCAGCCTGGTCGAACCGTCGCTCGCGAAATCCGAACCCCATGTCCACGGCGAGAGCGGCCATACCGCACAACAACACCAGGCAAAGGGCAACGATTATGGCGACGGCGCCTCGATCGTTATTGCGAAGGTGTTTCATGGGCAGGGTGCATCCGTCGTGTCGGCCCACGACGCCGTGGGCTGCTCCAGGCGAAAGACCGTGGAATGAGACATCAGGATGGGAGGAGAGAAGAGAGGATCGAGCAAGACCGGTGATCGTTCCGACCGATTGTTTCGTCGTAGCGATGACGGCTCCCCCCAGACCATTGCCGGCCCCGGCCAACGAGATAAGGGCCCCGTTGGGCTGGTCCATCCCGTCGCACACCGCTGCAACGATCGTGTTGGTGTCGCCGTCATTGACCCCGGCCATCCGGCCCGCCTCCCGGGCGGCCTGGGCGATGTCGATGCTGCGCGCCAGGAACCAGCTCGATTCGACCACCCCGAAGAGCAAAAGAATCAGAAAAGGTGCCAGGACCGCCATCTCTACGATGGATGCCCCACTATCGCGTTTGCCCTCTAGATGACTAAAGAGCCGTCGTATTTTGCCCACTGCCCCCATCTCCGCTCTAGAAAAATTCAGAGAACGGTTAGCGCGACAAGCCCTAGCTCGGCGAAAGCCTCGCTGGTGGTTGCCCGCCACTCCCTGTGGTCAAATCTAGGTCCTCGGACCTAGTTGCGCAAGGGCTACTCCGCGAGGGCGAAAGAGCGCTGGTTATCTGCCCCCGGATAAGGCGTTTTGGCCGCTTCGGGGAGAATGTCGGCGGAAAGAACATAGGACGTCACCGCCTGCAGTCCGGTGTTTCCATTGCCAGGAGTGCCACAGGTGAGCTGCTGCGGGCTGGGCGGGCAGGCACCGGAGTCGGCAACACCCGCGGTGTGTTGTATCGAGCAGCCGTTGTTGTTGCAGCCGTAATACGTGGAGTCGAGGTAAACGGGGAGAAAGGCTCGAATGTGGTAGGTCACGGTTCCCGGTGCGCTGAAGGTGTTCTCCCACATCAGGGCTGTGAATGCGAACCTGGGGAGGTCAATGATGTCATCGGTGAATATGACCGTGCCGTTGGCTTTTGCCTGATTTATGCAGGCCACCATCTCGGCGGGGGTATTGACTCCAGCGCAATTGCCCTGAGGCCCGGCAGAAGAAAGCTCCATAGCGGGGTGTCATCCAGACGAGTGGCCGGGTTGGGTCCTTGCGCGTTCCTCACCAAGTCGCCACCCGCGTCTTCGATGCGTCCGTCATAAGGAGCGAGGGCGTGCGCCGCACCACCCCTCGTTAGTCCGTCATCCAGGTTGCTGGCGTACGCCGGTTTGCTCTTCCAACATGTTTGGCTCGGCTGAGAAGATCGGACAGCTTGCCCGCTCCTCGACGCCGGCCCCCGAGCCGGTCGCATGGGTGGACAGGGGGTGGTCGACCCCGTTGGCAATGTTGTAGACGAGGCGGGTGTTGGTGCCGCCTGAGCACGCAGTGACGCTGCCGATCGGTTCATTCCCGTAGACGAAGTAATCGGCCGACCCGAAGTTTCCCGTTGAGGGGAGGTCTTGACACACCCCCCAGTTCGGGTTGCCCGAGGTTTTCAAGCATTCGTAGTCGCCGGCCCCGACGATTCCGGGTGTGAGAAACGGCAGGATGCTGCCGCCGATGTTGAAGGAGGCGATAGCGATGGCATTCGCCGAAGTGTTGATCGAGGTCGATCCGATAACCCGGGCAAAAACGGTGGGAACCTCGATCGTCGGCACATGCACCCACGCTCTCTGCAGGTTCGGATTGAAGGCAACACAGGGTGTGTTGGGGGCCAACGTGTAGGAGACTGGCGGGGCGATGCATTCGGCACCGCTCGACCAGTTGGCGGCACCGGGGCTGTCGAGCGTGTTGTTCGCTACTGCCATGGCTGCCACCGCCCCGTTGCAGCGCGCCAGAGCCGCACCCGCATATGCGTTACAGGCAGCGTTTGCGATCGGCTGAGCAAATTGGGCCGCCGCCAGCGCTCCCACATCTGCCGCTGACTGATCCTGGCGCCGCTCGTTGAAACCCATTCCGAGGTCAATTGCCAGTGCGGCCATGCCCATCAAGAGGATGAGCGACAAAGCGATCATGATCGCCGAAGCCCCTTCTTCCTGACGTCCAGTACGGCTTCGGATCATGGGCACAGGCTGGGGGTGCCGCCGCTGTTCGCCCAAAGGGCGGGTTGCTCGATGCGGATTTCCACGGTCGAGCTCAGCGTCAATGACGATGGAATCACCCAGTCCATCAACCCGGTGAGGGTATCCGCCGCGCTCTCGACCGTTACCACGGCCGCGTCCCCGACGGCGCCGGGAGAGTCGACCTCGACCGATGCTCCCGTGGCGAGGTCCATCCGCCCGCAGGTCTCGTTCACGAGGGCGGTCAAGTTGCCAGCGGTGCGGGGTCCCCCGTTGTTGACTCCGGCCGGGAAGTTGACGGCGGCCAGGCGGGCACCCTCGCGGGCCCCATGTCGGACGTCGAGGTTTTGAGCGAAGATCCAGGCGAACTCGATGATCCCGAAAAGCAGCATGATCAGCAGCGGGGCGAGGATTGCGAACTCGACGAGGTTGGCCCCGCGTTCGCGAGACTTGTACCGACCCGCCCTGATCCACCCGATCCACCCTTCGACTCCGGCCGAAAGGCTACCACTCGGCGCGTGAAGCCACACGGGCCACTTGGCCCCCCCGGCGGACTAGACAACCCCGTTTAGCGTCTGACTGGGTGGGCACCGCCTCTAAGCAAGCCGTTAGAACCGGATTCAGAGGCTGTTTAGGCGTTGGCGTCTACGAGTCGGTATGTCTTGATCGCATCCGGGGAGTAGGGGGTCGTCGATCCGTTAGGCCCAACGCACCGGGCGTCCGGGCCGAACCACATGATCGGCCGAGTCGGCCGCCTTGAGGTTTCCGGCGCCGATGAAGTCCTCGGGCCCGTTCGGATTGACGAGGATCCCGTTGTAAAGGCCGACCACCAGCATGGACTTGTTGCCATTCGGCCATCCCGGGAACGGCTTGCCGCTGAAGTAGCCTGCCTTCGACCATGTCAGGTCCGTCGGACACGATGGGAAAGCTGATCAGTCGGGGCGAGTCGCATTTGGCGATGACGTCATTCCAGTAATAGTGATTGCTGACGTTCGACGGTCCCCCACACGCCGTGGATCCACTCCTCCCACCCGGGCGGAGCCGCGCCGCCGAAGGCGGCAGCGAGGTGGTCGGGGCGCCACCGAGGATCTGGGCCGGCGTGTCAGCGTTGTATTGGTTACCGCCGTAGGTAAACATCTGCGAGGCGCCGGCAGTGTCTTGAAGGCGGCGACGGAAGCCCTGACCCAGGGCGGCCGCATTGACGCCGGTGTTCGTCTCGACGACATTGCAGTTGCCGCCGGCGCTGATGGCTCCACAGCCGACCAGGGAGGGCCACAGCCCCGGCTTCAACGTTCGGTCGAGGCCAGAGGCGATGTTCTCTTCGGTCTGAGGCCCGGCTCCGTTGACATCGTCCCGAGGGACGTAGAGGCGGCCGCAGTTGCCCGAATTGGTGCCGCAAGGATTGTTGTCTTGAAGCTGGCCGTCCCAGCCTCCGGGCATTGCCCCGAAGGGAACATCGCTGCCGCCTCCCGCGAATACCTTGCAATAGGCCTGCTGGGTGACCGGGACCTGGTTGGCGCCGATCACCCGACCGAAGGTGGCCACGTCGGTTTCGGTGATGACTACCTGCATCTTGGCGCTGTCGGAGCCCACCGGGCTGGTGATGAGTGCGGTGTTGCCTGCGCCGTCGGTGAGGGTGAGCGTGCAGCCGGCCGTGGTGGCCGAGGCCGACGCCAGCGACGGGAAGTTCCTCTGAACGTTTTCGGCCGCGGCCGCCCGGGCCGTGGCTGCCGCCTCCGGGAGGTAGGGAACGCCGGCCAGGCAGGCCAGGTCGGCAGTGGTCTGATCGGTGCGGGCGGTCTCATAGAACCCGGATACGTCGACCGCCAGGGCCGCCGAGGCGAGAAGAAACAACAAGGTGATTGCCACCCAGATCGCCGCAAAGCCTTGCTCGCGTTTTGCTTGGTAGTCATGATCAACCCTCGTACCGGCCGACGGCCTCGACCGTCAGGTTGACCGTGGTGGAGAAGAAGAGAAAGTTGAGCGGGTAGTTCGGGTATTGGATCCGGACCGCCACCTGCTCGTATCCCTGCGCCGTGGCAGTAAACCCGCAGGGCGCGGAGCTCATGGCGATGCAGAGAGCTGTTGACCGAGGCCGTGGGGATCGCCGAGGTGTTCAACTCCGCAGTCGACTACCGCCTCGACCTGACCGTAACCGAGGTGCCGTCCCACGGCAGCTCCGTGGCGCCGAATCGGACCGCTTCTCTGAACGGCGTGCTCCATGGTGTTGCGGACGTTCCATGCCCTGGCGACAGTCCAGATTCCGAAGACCAGGCCCAGCAGCGATCGGCATGACGATCGCCGCCTCTATCAGTGCCGCGCCCCGTTCCCGTTTGTCGTTTGCCCACTCACCGCTCCAACTCCCTTTATTCGTTCTACCACTCAGAGTTGCCGGTTGGTGGTGGGGTCTAAGGGGTCGCTAGGCCCAAACAATATCAAGTAGCCGCAGGAGTAGCCCTCGTTACACATTTCGCTTACTGAAGTGTCTAGTACCAGGACATGCTGGCCGCGTTGCGGGCGACCGGTCCATGGTCAAATAGGCCATGTCGTCAGTGGACTAGTCAGGTCCGGGCCAGACATCCGCCGGTTGGCCAACTTGGCCTTGACGATAGTCGCGGTTGAGCAAGGCGATGAAGTCGATCGAGATCTCCTTCGGGCAGGCCGCCTCACACTCTCCGTGGTTGGTGCAGGAGCCGAAGAAGTCCTCCATCACGTCGACCATGTTCTCGACCCGGATCAGACGCTCCGGCCTGGCCCTGCGGAAGCAAGTTGAGGTGGGCCACCTTGGCGGCGGTGAACAACTGGGCGGCGCCGTTGGGGCAGGCGGCCACACACGCCCCGCAGCCGATGCAGGCCGCCGCCTCGAGGGCGGTGTCGGCCACGTCCTTGGGCACCGGTATCAGGTTGGCCTCCGGAGCCGAGCCGGTAGGGGCGGTGATGTAGCCGCCGGCGGCGATGATCCGATCGAGAGGCGGAGCGGTCGACCACCAGGTCGCGGATGACCGGGAAGGCTGCGGCTCTCCACGGCTCGACGGTGATGGTGGCGCCGTCCGAGAACTTCCTCATGTGGAGCTGGCAGGTGGCGGTTCCCCGCTGGGGCCCATGGGCCTGGCCGTCGATCATCACCCCGCAGCTGCCGCAGATGCCCTCCCGGCAGTCGTGCTCGAAGGCGATCGGCTCCTCACCCTGGTTGGTGAGACGGTCGTTGAGAACGTCGAGCATCTCGAGAAAGCTCATGTCGGGAGAGACGTCCTCGACCAGATAGGTCTTGAACCCGCCGGCGGAGCTGGCGTTGTCCTGTCGCCAAACCTGCAGGGTGATGTTCAACGGCCGGTCTTCCGTGTTCCGTCTTCCGTCTTCCGACTGGCGCTCATTTGTACGACCTGGTGGTCGGATGGACTTCTTCGAACACCAGCGGTTCCTTGTTCAGGACCGGCTCGCCTCCGGTCCACTCCCAGGCGGCGACGTAGGCGAAGTTCTCGTCGTCGCGCTTGGCCTCGCCGTCCTCGAACTGGTGCTCCTCCCGGAAGTGGGCTCCGCACGATTCCTCACGATGGAGGGCGTCGCGGCACATCAACTCGGCGAGTTGGAAGAAGTCGTCGACCCGGCCCGCCTTCTCCAGGGACTGGTTCAGTTGCTCGTTGGTTCCGAGCACCCGCACATCGCGTCTTGAACTCTTCGTAGAGGGCCGGGATCTCGGAGAGGGCCTTCTCGAGACCGGTCCGATCACGGCTCATCCCGCAGTAGTCCCACATCAGGCGCCCGAGCTCGCGGTGATACCAGTCGACCGACCTCGTTCCCCGGCCGGAGAGGAAGCCCTTGACCCGGGCCGCGACCTCGATCTCGACCTCGATGGAAGGCGGGATCCTCGATCGGGACCGGGTCGCTTCCGAGCAACCCGGCCAGGTAGTCGCCGATCGTGTAGGGGAGCACGAAGTATCCGTCGGCCAGACCCTGCATCAGGGCCGAGGCGCCGAGGCGGTTGGCGCCGTGGTCGGAGAAGTTGGCCTCGCCGATGGCGTAGAGGCCGGGGATGGTGGTGGTCAGGTTGTAGTCGACCCAGAGACCGCCCATCGTGTAATGCACCGCCGGGTAGATCCGCATCGGGACCTCGAAGGGGTTCTCGTCGGTGATCCGCTCGTACATCTCGAAGAGGTTGGAATAACGCTCGATCGACCACCTCGCCGCCCGAGGCGGCTGATGGCGTCGCCGAAGTCGAGGTAGACCCCGTTCTTGCGCGGCCCCACGCCCTTGCCCTGGTCGACCATCCGCTTGACGGCCCGGCTGGCGACGTCGCGGGGGACCAGGTTGCCGAACGCCGGATACATCCGCTCGAGGAAGTAGTCGCGGTCCTGCTCGGGGATGAGATTCGGCCGCCGCTTCTCGGCGGGATCTTTGGGAACCCAGATCCGACCGTCGTTGCGCAACGACTCCGACATCAGCGTCAGCTTCGACTGGAACTCGTCGTTCTGGGGGATGCAGGTCGGGTGGATCTGCGTGTAGCAGGGGTTGGCGAAGGCGGCCCCGCGGCGATGAGCTCGCCAGATCGCCGAGGTGTTGCAGGCCTTGGCATTGGTGGAGAGGAAGAACACATTCGAATACCCGCCGGTGGCCAGGACCACCGCGTGGCCGGTGTGGCGGGCGATCTCGCCGGTGACCAGGTCGCGGGTGATGATCCCGACCGCTCGTCCGTCCTTCATCACCAGGTCGAGCATCTCGCTGCGGGTGTTGAGCTTGACGGTGCCGGCCTTGACCTGGCGCATCATCTGCTGATAGGCGCCAAGCAGAAGTTGCTGGCCGGTCTGGCCGGCCGAATAGAAGGTCCTCGCCACCTGGGCGCCGCCGAAAGATCGGGTGTCGAGCAACCCGCCGTATTCACGGGCGAAGGGAACCCCCTGGGCGACGGCTTGGTCGATGATGTTGACCGATACCTGGGCGAGGCGGTAGACGTTGCCCTCCCGGGCCCGGTAGTCGCCGCCCTTGAGGGTGTCGTAGAAGAGGCGGAAGATCGAGTCGCCGTCGTTGCGGTAGTTCTTGGCGGCGTTGATGCCGCCCTGGGCGGCGATCGAGTGGGCCCGGCGGGGCGAGTCGTGATAGGTGAACACCTCGACCTGATAGCCCAGCTCGCCCAGGGAGGCGGCGGCGGAGGCGCCGGCCAGGCCGCTGCCGACGATGATGATCTTGAAGCGCCGCTTGTTGTTGGGGTTGACCAGCTTGATCGACGTCTTGTGGCTGATCCCACTTCTCCGCGAGGGGACCCGGCAGGGACCTTGGACGTCGAGGTTCAGCGCCATCAGGCGATCACCCCGAACGCCACCGCCAGGGGCATCGAGACATTGCCCAGCGTGATGAGCGTAGGACAGACCCATCGCCAGCCAGCGCCGCCACTTGTTGAAGCGGGGATTGTTGATGCCGAGGCTCTGGAACATCGACCAGATGCCATGGAAGAGGTGGATCCCGAGGAGGAGGTTGGCGATCACGTAGAAGGCCGTCACCGGCCACCGGCTGAAGGTGAGGATGAAGTTGGCGCGGATGTTCGCCCGCGTCCCACCCATCCGGGGCGAACGGCTGGATGCCCCAGGTGAAGTCGGCCAGGTGGAAGACGAGATAGGCCAGGAAGATGTAGCCGCTCCAGCGCATCGTGCGGCTGGCGTAGTTGGCGACCAGGTATTGGCGGGGTCCCTGGTAGTCGACCGTCCGGGCCCGGCGGTTCATGAAGGTGAGGGCGGTGGCGGCATGAACGTGCAGGGCGAAGGCCAGGATCAGGCCGACCCGCATGATCCACAGGGCGACGTGGCGGGGGAGGATCGGATAGAACAGTTCGCGGAGGGCGTGGCCGTACTCGTCGATCTCGTAGACGCCGCTCGCTTCCGGCCCGAGGAAGACCTTGAGGTTGCCGACGAGGTGGGCGATCACGAAGCCGATCAGCAGGATGCCCGGTGATCGCCATCACCCATTTCTTACCCACCGCCGAGCGATAGAACTCGATGAAGAACGGAGCCCGCCGTCGGGTGGCTGGGTCGGTGGCGGTTGTGCTCACGGCAAGGCCCCATTAAAGCGTCAGCGAGGCACTCAATCCATCCGCGGTCGTTCCTCTGTAACATGGCGACGTTGTGGAACTCCTTAGTAAGGCTCTTGGCGGCTTGACTCCGGCGCTCTTCCCGGGAGTCGATCACCAAGTTGAAGGCACCGGGCGGCTAACCGCCGGTGCCTTCCTATGGGCATTCAACGCCTCGAGAGCGGGCTCTCGGGTGTTTCGGACTATTCCTCCGGCGCGAACCGACCCCATGATCCGGCGAGCCATTCTTCGATGCGCCCGGCAGCACTGCTGGCTCCCCTTGGGCGGGGTTGGCCTTGCCGCTGTGGTTGGCGATCAGGAAGACGTCGTCCTCGACCTGGAGGTCGCCGACTCCGTCGCCGTCGAAGTCGAGGTAGACATCTGTGAAGCCGCCCCTCGGCCGACCGGCCGCGTTGGCGCCTTCGAACGTTGCCTCGTCGGTGGCCACGTCAATGATCACCGTGGTCAGGTTTCCGGCTCCGTCCGGCTTGCTCTGGTTGATGCAGTGGGCTGCCAGCGCCGGGGCAGCTCCCACCACCAGCAATACCCCCACCAACGCGATTAATAGAAGACCTCTTCGCATTCCATCCCTTTCGCTCCCGGGAACACTCCGTCCCCGCCGGCGAGGGTAGCGAGGTATCGGTCTATCGACCCAGACGGCCTTCTTGACGGCGCGGGTAAGAAGTGAGAGAATCACAAAGTTGTAATTACAACGATGTGAGGAGCTCCCGATGAGGGACGCGATGAGGGACCTGAGGGACGTGCGATGAGGGGACCGTCGATGAGGGGAAAGTTGATCGAGGCCCTGGCCGTCGGTGAGCTCTCCTGGCAGGACTATGCCAACTGCCGGGGAGCCGATGCCGACCTGTTCTTCCCGGAACGGGGTGCATCGACCCGCAAGGCCAAGGCCATCTGCAACGCCTGTGACGTCAAGGCCGAGTGCCTGGACTTCGCCATCGTCCAGGGCGAGAAGTTCGGAATCTGGGGTGGCATGTCCGAGCGGGAACGCCGCCGGGTCCGCCGCCAGCGGATCGTCGCCCGCAAGGTTTCCTAAGAAGGCGTAGCCTTTGTCCCCTCGCCGATAGGCGGGGGAAGGTACCCTGGCCGCCGAGCTCGGTACCGCCAGGCGGTTAGGTAGGCGGCCAGACCTCGCTCGAAGACCCGAGCCGAGGTGAGTGTCTCGACCCCTAGAGACGGTACAGGTACAGCCCGGAGCCCTGCTCGCCTTCCTGGGGACCGCGTGGTCAGAGCGCTGACTCTGCGCGCCATCTCTTGCAGTTGCGCCTGAGCCGCCATCTGCTGGGTGAACAGCGACGCCTGGATCCCGTGGAAGAGACCCTCGAGCCATCCGATCAGCTGCGCCTGGGCGATCCTCAACTCGGCTTCGGATGGAGTTTCGACGTTGATCGGCACCATGATCTCGTTGAACTCTTCGAGGAGATCGGCGAGGCAGCATCTCTCGCAATTCGTCGAGGCTTCGGCTGTGCACTGCCGCCAGGCGAGCCTTGCCTTGCTCGTCGAGGGGGGCATGGCGCACCTCCTCGAGCATCGCCCGGGTCATCGAGGCGATGCGGATGAGCTTGGTGGGCAAGCCCGGCACCGGGTGGCGTCTCCGACGGGAGCCCGGCGACCTCGGGAGCGGCGGGCGGTTCGATTGCGTCGGGGGTGATGGGCTGTTCAGAGGTCATTGCCGGAGAGGGTACCCCCGCCGGACGACGTCGAACCTCTTCCAACCTCGGGTCCGATTCCATATGATCGGAAGAATCGATCCAAGGAGGACGGCTTTGGTGGACGGTGGCGATCTGCCCCCGATCCTGGATGCGGCCCAAGTAGCCGACCTGCTGGGTATGAATGTGCAGATGGTGCGACGGTACGCCCGCGAGGGTCGGCTTCCCGCCTACAAGCTCCCGGGTGGGCGCACTTTCCGGTTCTTCCGGGACGAGATCTTCGAGTTCCTGCGCAAACACCCGGCGGTGGCAGAGGGCGAGGAGGATGATGTGCTCATTCAGGAAGAGGCCTGATCACCATGACAGACGCCGTCGAGGGGGAGATAACACCGCTCGGCTGGGCAACTGCATCTCGATGTGGTCGGTGGCCACGACTTCGATCACTCCCGGTCACTTCGATGACGGGTTGGCGGCGAGCGAAGCGTCACCTCCTCACCGGTCGACTCGAACTCGGCCAGCCTGGCCTTGAAGGTGTCGGATGCCGGTTTTCCCGTGCGCCCGCCCTGTCTGGCCGGGGTGAGGCCGATCGCAATCGAATCGAGTCTGGCGTCGAGGAGCTGGGTCGCCGTTTTCAGGCTCAGGTAGTCGATCCCGACCGCGCATCAACTCCCCGATCCATTCTTCTCCGAAGCCGCGCAGAGCTCACTCCCTGGCCCTGATGCATCGCGCTGGTGGCGACGTCGCGAAGGAAGGCTTTGCGCCTTCGCTGCAAATGGACCAGGCGCTCGACCTCTTCGGCTTCGCTGCGGAACTCGGCAGCCACCCGGCGCCTGAGCTCCTCGGCGAGGTCGTCGAACTCCTCCGGCTCGCCATGTCATTTTTTTCGCGTTCTCGTGCATCGGCTGAGGACAGGACCGTAAGGTCGCCGCCAGTTGTCTCGGGGAGGGGGCAATAGGGAGGCGGGGTGATACGTGATCAGGTGGGCGAGGCTACTCCTGTGGGTCCCGGTCGGATCCGCCGGCGTAACCCTCTGACGCGCGTTTCGGCCGCCCACCTCCTGATGGTTCTTGCCGCGGTCCTGGCGTTCGCCACCAACCTCGTTGTGCTGCGCAATCACGACCAGACCCGGGCCGTGGTGGTGGCGGCGATCTGACCTCCCGGCCGGACGATCTGCTCGAGTCGACCCATCTGCGTGCTGTCGAAGTCGACGTCGACGATGACGTGTATCGCCACGCTCGATCCCATGGGCAGCAGGCCGACGACCTTGGTCGGCCAGGTCACAGCTCATCCGATCGATGAGGGCGTGCTCATCGGGATCGACCGATTTCCGGGATCCATCGGGTCCCGCCGGCTTGCGATCCATGAGCATTCCGGTCGATGCCGAACACGCGGTGGGCGGCGAGCTGGCTTCGGGGGATCGGATCGATCTGATCCTCGTGGCGACGAAGGACCTCGATATGTCCTGGCCGGCGCCGAAGTTCTGTCCGTCTCCTCGAGTGGAGAACTGGGGGCGCTGGCGTCGGGGGATTTCTACATCGTGGTGGCGGTCGACGCCGACCAGGCCCTGGTGGTGGCAGAGGCCATTCGTGATGGACGAATCGAAGTCGTCAGGTCGACCGGGCGCCGATCTCGCCGAGAGCACCGGATGAGCGAAATCGAGGTGGCTCTGGCGGTCTCGGCCAGGATCTGGCCGGACCGTCTTCATCGCTTTCTCGCCGACCACGGCGGTGCCCGGGTGCGGGCACAGGTGCTGGCCCCCGAGGATGCTCTGGCGGAGACCTACGAGGTCTTGATCATCGACGACGTCAGCTCCTTCCTGACGCCCAGGCTGATGCAGGAGTTGCAGCGAACGCCAACGAATGGTGCTCGGGGTCTTCGATCCGGCCGACGGTCAGGACGGCAAGGAGCGGCTTCGAGAATGCGGCGTCGATCAGGTCATCGAGTCCGCGGCCAGCGCCGAGGAGTTCGTCATTGCAGTTCGGGCGCTCGTCGCTCTAGCTCCGCACGGCACAGTCGCCGAGCCCGACTACGGCCGTGGAGCCGGACTCACGGGAGGTCGCCTTATTGCGGTTGGGGCGCCTCCCGGTGGATGTGGAGCGACCGAGGTGGCGGTATCGGTCGCGCCACTCGACTGAGCAGGGCGGGCGCCGACGGTGCTGGTCGACGTCGATGAGGTGGCCCCGTCGGTAGCCCAGCGTCTTGGTCTGCGCCTGCTTGCCCAACCTGCGCACCGCTCATCGACGTAGTCCAGCACCGCAGCGGTGACCTGGGCCGAGCTCTGCAGCCGGTCGGGAATGTCAGCGTCCTGTGCGGGTTCTCGGGTGAGCGCGATTGGACGGAGATCCGGCCGATCGAACTTCACGACGTGCTCAGCGAACTGAGGAGGACGCTTTCAGATTCGTTGTCGCCAACGTCGGACCTCTTCTGGAGGAAGGCGGGTTTGGCGGAGGCGGAGCGGTTCGGACTCAGCCGGTCAGTGCTGGCAGCCGCCGACGCGGTGGTCGGGGTGGGTCTGGGTCATCCGGTTTCGGTGTCGCGGACGATTGCCTGGTGCCTCGCCGCGACCTCGCTGAATCCAAATGCATCAAGATCGATGCTGATCAACCGCGCCCCGAGGTCCGCCTATCGAAGAGGCGAGATCCGCTTGGAGGTTTCGCGGGCGACGGGCCTTCGCGTCGAGTTTCTGCCCGAGCGATGACCGGGTGGAGGCGGCGGCGTGGCAGGGCACGACCGTGACGAGCGGGAAGTTTCGGCGGGCCGTCGTCCGCTTCGCTGATCGGTACCTTGGCGTGGTGATGTCGGCGCCGGCTTACGACGAGATTCGGCGCCGAGCTCTCGAATTGGTGGAGAGCCGTCGAATCGACCCCGTGCTGGAGCGAGACACGGCCCGCGCTCTGGTCGCTGGAGCGGTCGATGAGTATCAGAGGCGTGCTCACCTCGGTCAGGGCCGCGCCCTTCACAACCCTGCGGAAATGATCGACCGTGTCCTTCGGGCAGTCTCCGAACTGGGTCCGTTGACCGAATTACTCGCTCGCAACGACATCGAGGAGGTCTTTATCGAGGGGGGCCGGGTCTCCTTCCTCGACAGCACTGGACGCCTAAGGGCTTTGGATCAGCCATCGAGTGAACCCGAGAACCGACATGTAGTCGAGCGACTCCTGGCCGAGACCGACCGCCGCCTCGACGCGTCCAGCCCGATCGTCCAAGCGCGGGTCCTCGATGGCGCCGCCCGTCTGACAGCTGTGATCCCTCCGATCGCCGATCAGCTCTCCGCGACGATTCGCCGGTATGCCCTCCGCAAGCGAAACTCTGGTGTCGCTGGTGGAGCTGGGGTCGTTGTCCCGAGCCGCTGCCGGGTTCCTGGCGGCAGCCATGCGAACCACGGCTTCGTTCCTCGTCTCGGGCCCGCCTGGAGCCGGCAAGACCTCGCTCCTCGCCGCGCTGATCCAGGCCGTGCCGTCGGCTCAGTGCATCCGCAGTTGCGAGGAAGTGCGCGAACTCCACGTCCCGATGCTTCATGGCTCCTACTACGAATCCCGCCCGCCGGCGTTGGATGGCAAGGGTGAGGTCAGTCTGCGAGACCTGGTCAAGGTCGTCCTGGCGATGAGACCCGATCGCATAATCGTCGGCGAAGTACGAGGGGCGGAAGCCTTCGAATTGACGAGGGCGGTGAATGCCGGTTGCGGCTTCGGCTGCACCATCCACGCCAACTCTGCCCGCGATGCCCTGAACGCCCTCGTCAACGCGGCGATGATGGCCGGCGAGAACGTCGCCGAACCGGTTGTGCGCCGCGTTTTCGCATCGAGCCTCGATCTCGTCGTGCATCTCGATCGGGATGCCACCGGCGTCAACGACGGGCCGGTGCGACGCCAAGTCGTTGAGGTGCTCGCTCTGGTACCTGCCCTCCATGACGATTTCTCTACACAGCCCATCTTCGCCCGGGATCGTCTGGGCGGCCCTTTGGAGTGGACCGGGGGCTTTCCTCCCGACGGCGTCATCGATCGGATCGAGCGGGTACTGCCACCGGCAACGAGGTTGGCTGATGTCCTGGAGGGAAGAGTCAACGTCCTATGAGGCTGATCGCGTCCGGTTTCGCCGCCATCACGGCGAGTTTGTTGGTCGGATGGTTGGCGGGAGCCTGGCCCGGACCTCGCAGGCTCCGACCGGTTCGCTTGCACCGAGGCGAATGGTTGGTGCAAGCCGGGATCTCGGTGGGCCTGGTGCCGTTTTGGTTGGCAGTCGGGATTGTCGGACTGGCGTCCTTCTTGTTCATATGGATGCTGTCCGGATTGTTGGTGGTCGCGTTGCCGGCTGCGGTGGTCGCGCTATTCCTCCCCAAGGTGTGGGTGATGAGACGCCGCTCCCAGCGAATGTTCGAGTTGCAAGCCTCCTGGCCCGACGGCCTGCGAGATCTCGTTGCCTCGATCTCATCGGGCATGTCTTTGGCACGGGCCCTCGAGCAGCTATCCGTTTCCGGTCCCGCGCCCCTGCGGCAAGCATTTGCCCGATTCTCGAGCTTGTCCCGGGCGGCTCGGAGTTGTTCCCGCCCTTGAAGCGATCAAAGCCGATCTCGCTCAGCCGACTTCCGACCGGATCATCGAGGTGTTGATCGTGGCTCACGAAAGGGGTGGCCCGATCGTGCTCTCGATCCTGCGCGATCTCACCGAAGCCATTACCAAGGACACCTGGGCTGCCGAGGAACTGGCAACTCTCTCCCTGGAGCAGAAGATCAATGCTCGTGTGGTGTTCATCATTCCCTGGGTGGTGCTCGCTTTCATCACCACCCGGCCTGGGCCCTTCAGGGACTTCTACGCATCGTCCGCCGGGGTCCTGGTCGTCGCGGTAGGCGGGGCCGCGAGCGTTTTCGGCATGTGGCTGGCTTCCAAACTGGGGAAAGAGCCCGATGAACCGCGAGTTTTTGGCCGGGTTGCATCATGACGGAGCCTGGAATGATCATCGCGGCTGCGCTATCGGCGCTGGTGGCGTTCTTGGCGGTGCGATCAGTGGCGCCACCGCGTCTACGCCTGGCCCGTCGCATCCGTCCTTACGGTGTCAATCGTCTCTTGGGTGCCGCCATCGTTCCGCAGGTGCCGGTCGGGTCCGCTCTCAAGGTGCTGGCCCGGTACGCGTTCGCTCCGCTTGTCAGGCGGATCAGCCGGTTGGTCGATCGTGACGGGGGGGCGGCGGCTGCGGGTCTGAGGTTGCGGCAAGCTGGGCTCTACCCGGGCGTGGACGACGAGCTAGCGGTCGAAGCGTTCCGCATTAGGCAACTTGAAGTCGGTTTTGGCTACGTGGTGGCTGCCGTAGTGGTTTCGGTTGGCTTCGGATTCACGGCGTCACGCTCTCTCATCCTTTGCCTGTTGGCGGTGGTGATTGCAGTTACGCGCCATCGAGGGGCGATCGACCGAGCCATCCGGCGTCGCCGCGACCTGATGCGAATTGAGATTTACACCGTGAATCAGTTGCTGGCGATGCGGGTCAGAGCGGGTGGCGGAGTGATCTATGCGGTGCAACAGATCGTGTCTCGAGGCCAAGGCGAGGTTGTATCCGAGCTGGCCGAGGTTCTCAGGCTTCACCGATCGGGCCTGAGAGCGGGCGAAGCGTTCCAACGTCTTGCCGCCGTAACTCCCGAGCCTGCGTGCGCAAGGACCTACGCCTTGCTTGGTGCTTCCGAGGAACGAGGAGCCGATCTGGCGGGTGCTCTTTTGGAGCTCTCGGAAGACGTGCGGGAGTCGCGGCGAGAGGCGATGCGGCGCGCAGCCACCCGGAGGCGGGCCGCGATGTTGGTTCCGATCATCGGAATCCTGGCACCGGTGATGCTGCTCTTTGTCGGAGCCCCATTGCCACGAATCATTTTCAGCTGGCAATGAGTGGGTAACAACGTGGAGGGAGTGACATGAAGGCGGTAATTGAGCGGGTCGTCATGTGGTGGGGGATCGCTAGGCGGGACGAGCGCGGCCTTTCGACGGCCGAGCTGCTTGGCAACGCAGCCCTGGCGATAGCCGCGCTGGTTGTGATCTGGGCTGCCCTCGAGGCCCTCGGTCTGGAAGTCGTGGAATGGATTCGCAGCCAGATCATGGGCGGGGGCTGAGCCGCGATAGCTACAACACGGGACGAGCGGCGGATTTGCGACTGCCCAGTTCATGCTCGTGGTGGCGTTGTCGATGCTCTTCCTGGCGGGCTTGCTCAACCTGATTGCGATCCAATATGCCCAGGGCGTCATTCGGGCCGCCCTCGACGAGGGCGTGCGGGTTGGATCGGTTGCTGCGGCCGCCGAGGACGAGTGTCTCGACGGAATCAGTCGCGTGATGAGTGATCTATTGAACGGTCCGCTCGGTTCCGACGTCGAGTTTGCCTGCACGATCGTCGCGGGTCAGATGGTGGCATCCGCGGACGCCGAGTTCGATGGCTGGTTCCCTGGAATGCCTGTTGTGAGGTTTTCCTCCGATGTCCGCGCGGTGAAAGAGTCTGATGAATGAACGTGGAGCGAGTCCGGTCGAGTTAGCGCTGGGTGTGATGCTGTTGGTAGTGCCTGTGGCGATCATCGTGCTCTCCATTGCTCCGGTCTTCGAACATCGTGAACTTTGTGCGCAGGGCTGCCGCCGAGGCTGCCCGCACGATGGTGCTGTCCACCGGCGATCCATCCGCCGAGGCCCTGGCGGTTGTCGAAGCTCAGGCAATAAGCATGGGGATCGATCTCGACAACGTCACTGTGCTCTTGTGCGGTGGGGCGACCTGTTCAGTCGATCGCGGGGCCGTCGTGACGGTCGATGTGACGGTGCTGGTCGAGGAGTTGTCATCGTTCTTGCCCATCGGGGCTATCACGGTCCACGCAGTTCATGCCGAGCAGGTCGACATGTATCGCAGCCGCCCTTGAGGTCCGAGCGCGGATCTGCGCCGATCTGGTTCCTCGGGCTCTCGCTGTGCGTGTTGATGGTCGGGGCGATGTCCGCCGAGCTATGGCGAGCGATCGGGGAGCGCCAGGAGTTGGTTGCGATGGCAGATGCCGCTGCCATTGCGGCAGCCGGGGCGATCAACCTCGACCATTACCGGTCGACCGGCGAAGTGATCATCGACGGTCCTCTGGCGGAGCAACTGGCTCTCCAGGTCATCGCCGGCAGCAGCGGAGGCGTCATGCTCTCGGCTCCGCCGTCCATTGCAGTCGCCGATGATGGGTCGTCGGTGACGGTCGAACTGATCAGGGAGTTGCCCTTCGGCCTGATACGAGTCTTCGCTCTCGAGGATCAACGGTTTCATGTGACCGGCAGAGCCATCGCATATCCATACTCACCGTGAACGAGCGAACGCGTCTAGCGACGGCGACGCTGTTGGTGGTTGGGCTGGCACTCGGGTTCTGGCATGCAACTTCGACGCCTCAGGTCGATGAAGAGGTGGATGGAGGAGAAATCGAAGCGGCCAAGGGTGCGGTTCGAGCCTGGGGCTCCTTTGCCGCGACCGGCGACCTGGGAATGGTCTCGCCGTGGTTCGCGACCACCGGGCCCCAGTACTCGCAACTTCAAGTCGAAGTCCCGACCATCGTCCCCGGGGGCTTCTACGACTTTGCCCTATCCAACGCTCATCTGGTCGGACCAGGGGTAGTGAGGGGATCGGTGACAGTCACCGGCGAAAGCGGAGAAGCGCGGACGTTTCGCTGGGACATCGAGCTAGTCCAACAGGACGGTGGGTGGAAGGTGTGGACCGTCCGCACCAGTCCCTGACCAACCCGAAACCTAAGGTTATAACCGGCGGAAACCACGGCTTATAACCTTAGGTTTCGGGTTGGTTGGTCTAGATCGCGTCGAGGGGGCCGGCTACGACGCCGGTCTCGGTGCCACAGGTCTGGCAGCGGGGTAGCCCGGCCATCACCTTTGAGCCGCAGGATTTGCAGGTGACCGGAGCAAGGGACTTGCGGCCATCGACCGAACCGTCGGACTTGTCGATCTCGGCGATGCGGGCGGCGAGTTCCTCATCGGTATGTCCGTCGTCCTTGAGGATGCTCCACATCGCCTCGATGACAAGGAGCAAGCGATCGACCCGGGCGTCTACTTCGGCCAACGCCTCGATCGAGCTGGCCGAGCCGGAACCGGCACTCAAGACGGCGATCTTGGCTGCGGTGCGCCTGCCCATCACGTATCCACCGATCAACGGGATCATCCCATCAGCCTAAGTGGGCAACAGGGTTCTGGGAATGTCCGTTTGCCCGGACGATTAACATTCCCGCACACGGTGCCCCTCCTAGGGGATCACGCCGCCCTTCGGGGGTGGTGTAAACGGCAACACGGCAGGTTCTGGCCCTGTTATTGAGGGTTCAAGTCCTTCCCCCCGAGCGACCCCAGATCGCAGTTTCTGGGATCACAACCAAATATGGCCCCGTCGTCCAGTGGCCTAGGACGCCGGCCTCTCAAGCCGGAAACGCGGATTCAAATTCCGTCGGGGCTACTGGGCTTCTAGCTGCGGCCGTAGACCGGGACCGCTACCCCGGTCATCACGCCCGACTCCTGGGAGATGAGGAACTCGGCCACGGCGGCGATCTCATCAGGGGTGGGCCAGTTGACGTAGTCGGCGTAGGGCGCCGTTGCCCGCATCGCCGGGGTGTCGATCACGGAGGGCATCAATACGTTGGCGGTCGCCTGGGTTCCGTCCAGTTCCTGAGCGATGGTCTTGCCCAGGGCGACGACGCCGGCCTTGGCGATGTTGAAGGCCGCCTGGCCGGGAGGGGTATCAAACGCGGCTCTGCTCCCGATGAGCAACAGCCTTCCCCAATCGGCCTGGCGGAGATAAGGAATTGCCGCCCGGGCGGCATAGAACGCTGAACGGAGGTTGAGGTCGAGCATCCGCTCGAAGCGGACGTCGTCGGTCTCCTCCACGTCCCGGCCCCCGGCCCATCCTCCCACCAGGGCCGTGACGACGTTGATCTGGCCGAACTGGTCGGCAATCTCCTTCATGAATCCGTTGACGGCCTCGGGATTGGTGGCGTCGACCCGGCGCAAAGTGAGCTTGTCCTCGTCGATGTCGAGCTCCCGTTCGAAGCGGTCCGCTTCCTCGGGCAGCAGGTACGAGACGGCCAATCGATAGTCCCGACGCAGCAAACGTCGGACCAGGGCGGTGCCCAGGCCTCCGGTGCCTCCGGTTATTACAGCGGTGCCGCTCAAAACTGCTCCTTGCCCCAGGGACAGGCGATTTCCCATCATGGTAGTTTCACGACTGCGGCAACAAGATCTTGAGGAGGGTTGCTTAATGGCCTCGATAGCTTTCGAGAAGGTCGGCAAGGTTTACCCCGGAGGCACTCGTGCGATCACCGATGTCAACCTCGACATCTCCGACGGTGAGTTCCTCGTTCTGGTCGGACCGTCGGGATGCGGCAAGTCCACCCTTCTGCGGATGATTGCGGGTCTCGAGGAGATCACCGAAGGCAACCTCAAGATCGGTGAGAGAGTGGTCAACGATGTGACCCCGAAGGATCGGGACATCGCCATGGTCTTCCAGAACTACGCCCTCTATCCCCACATGAGCGTCTACGACAACATGGCCTTCGGGTTGAAGCTCCGCAAGATGAGCAAGGAAGAGATCAAGCGGCGGGTTTCGGAGGCCGCCCGGGTGCTCGAGATCACCGAGTACCTCGAGCGCAAGCCCAAGGCCCTCTCCGGTGGCCAGCGCCAGCGCGTGGCGATGGGGAGGGCCATCGTCCGCGAGCCCTCCGCCTTCCTGATGGACGAGCCCCTCTCCAACCTCGATGCCAAATTGCGGGTGCAGATGCGGTCCGAGATCGGCATGCTCCAGCAGCGCCTCGGGACCACGACCGTCTACGTCACCCACGATCAGGTCGAGGCGATGACGATGGGCGATCGCGTCGCCGTCATTCGCAAGGGCCGCCTCCAGCAGGTCGATACGCCCCGCAACCTTTACGACAACCCCGACAACCTGTTCGTAGCCGGCTTCATCGGAAGCCCGTCGATGAACTTCGTGTACGGGCAGGTCGAAGGGCACCGGCGACGATCTCTACATCACCTTCGCCGGCGACCGGGTCAAGATCGACCCTCGCGTGGTCTCCAACCGCAAGTCACTCACGGAATACAAGGGCAAAGAAGTCGTCATCGGCATACGCCCCGAAGCCTTCGAGCTGGTCGCCGCTGTTCCCAACGCCGATCCCGAGCAGACGATCAACATCACGGTCGGTCTGGTGGAACAACTCGGCTCCGAGGCCTATATCCACTTCCTCAAGCCGTCACCGCCGGTGATCACGCCCGATATCCGCGAGCTCCTCGCCGACCAGGGGACCGATCCCGCCTCCCTGGGCGACGAGACCAAGTTCACGGCCCGGGTCGATCCCGACTTTGCGCCTCGCAACGGTGAGGAGGCCAAGCTCGTGATCGAAACCGCCAAGCTTCACTTCTTCGACAAAGAAACCGGTGAGGCCATTCGTTAGCTCGGTGGCCCCGAACCGGTCTACTGGAAAGAGCCAGCTTCAGGGTCTCAGGAGTTTGAAGGACTCCGCATAGGCGAGTCCGACCGGTTCGCCGATACTCCCTGCCCACTCCTTCATCTCCGTGATGAAGGCGGCCCGGGCCTCGTCGCCGTTGCTCGCATCGTTCATCGTCGTCTCGGTTTGGCTGGAATGGCACAGGAGGGCGGTGATCAAGATATCGAAGGTCGCCTCGATGTCCTCCCAGTAGTCGGGCTGGTCGGGCTCCCAGAGCAGGATCGCCTCCGGGCGATGCTTTTCCAGTCCCAACTCGGGATAGAACAGATGGTCGCGGGCTGCCACCACTCCGTCGATGGCTCCCATGCCGGTGGCTCGATGATCAGGGTGGATCATGTAGCGCTTCCAGGGATCGTGAGTCAGAACCACGTCGGGGCGCAGGCGCCGAATCCACTCACAAATGCGTTTGCGCAGCTCCATCGAATACTCGAGCTCGCCATCGACATAATCGAGGTAAACGAGCTCCCCGGTCACACCAAGGGCCGCCGCCGCTGCCACCTGCTCAGCCGCTCTGACCTTGACGAGTTCCGCCGGTGAGATGTCCGGATCCCACGACCCTTTGGAGCCATCGGTCACGATCATCATGGAGATCTCGCACCCTTCCCGAGCCCATCGGGCCAGGGTGCCGCCTGCTCCGAACTCGGCATCATCGGGATGGGCCCCGATGGTCAAGGCTCGACGGGGAACGGCGAGGGGATCCGGTCTTGTCGGGAGCGACCGAGTCGCTGGGGAGTTTGGTCACGACGGATCGAGCGTATCGAGGATGGTGGTCATCCACGGCACCCGCCGGCGCACGATCTCCACGTCGGAGGGGTCGTCGAGGTCGATGGCCAGCCGCGGGTCGACTACCACGGTCGGGTTGTGTGGAGCCAGCCGGCGCAGATGACGCTTGAAGCTGGAGGGGCCGTAGCTGAAGTCGAACTCAGTCAGGCTCCCCCCACCACTGGGGTCCCTCCATCTCTGCTCGCCGCGATCACCGATCCCCCGCCATCGACGCCCGCCATCAAGATCGAAAGCACTTCAAGATCGAGCAGAGGGAGATCGGCGTGGATCAGGAGCCACGGTCGGCCCGAAGCGATCGCCACTGCTTCCCGGGCGGCGTGGTTCAAATCGGAGCACCCGTCGAGAATCACTTCCAGGGCGAGACTCTGCGCCCACTTTGCGACCTCGACATCGGCGGCCAGTACCAGGGGCGCCGCTCCAGCTTCGGCCAGGAGGGTGCAGGTCCGTCTCGCCATTTCCTGGCTGAGGGCGATACGGCCCTCGGGAGCAACGGCGGCCGCCAACCTCTGCTTGGCGGCCCAGAACGACTTCACCGGCACTGCGGCCATGATCGGCATCGCCGCAAGTTGGCAGCGGACCACTGCTTTGGCAAACCTCGAAGGGAGCGGGCCGGTTAGCTGGGGTCGATCGATCGACCGGCGAGGACGTCTTCCAAGGTGTAACCCGACCAGATGCTGTCGTCGAGCCAGGCGGCCAATTGGATGAGGACGCCGTGGGCGTCGCTCGGATGGAGAAAGACCTCGCTCCAGGTCTCATGGACATGGAGGCCCGTCGTGCGAAATCCCAGGACACTCGCGCGAGCGGCGGCCGCCTCGACGTCGGTGACTTTGTAGGTGACGTGGTGCAAAGCTTCCCCGCGTTGGTCGAGAAATCTCTGGAGGAAGGACTGCGGGGACAACGGGGCGATCAACTCCAAACGGGAGCCGTCGCTCAACTGAAACTGAACCCAGCGGAACTCGTTGCGGGGGTGGTCGGCTCCGTTGATGAATTTGGCACCGAGAAAGTTCACCAGCGGAAGGGCCGACTCGACGCTGTGAACTGCCATCGAGATGTGATCGAACCTCTCGATGAGGTCGGCCAATCCGGTCGCCGGGTCAGGAACCATCGAGAAAGGCTATCCAATGGCGGGGGGCCCGGTGCCCTTCCGCTATCCAATTGGCGGGGGCCCGGTGCCCTTCCGCTATCAATTGGCGGGGGCCCGGTGCCCTTCCGCTATCAATTGGCGGGGGGCCCGGTGCCCTTCCGCCCGGTCTCCGGCCCGGGTCCGACCGTCACCCGGTGCCTACTGTTCTCCCGTGACTCCGCGGGTATTCGTTCGGAAGGTGATCCGGCGACTTCGTCCCAAGCCGCCGACTGGAAACGCCTTCAAGGCGGCCGCCCTCAATCGCTACCAGGTCGACACCGATCGGGTCGACGACCCCACGGTCCAGATGTGGATCGACTTCACCCTTTCCTCGGTGGAGCGGGGGCGCCAGGCCGTGGCATCGATGGGAGGCTCCGAGGTCTTTGCCGGACGCAAGGTTCTCGACGTCGGATGCGCGTACGGCGGTTTTCTGGTGGCGGCCAAGGAAGCTGGAGCCCGACGGGTAGTAGGGGTCGACATCGATCAAAAGCTCATCGACCTGGCCAGCCTGCAACTCGACGACCACCACATGTCGGGTGAGCTGTCGGTCGAGGACATCACGTCCGAGGGTGTGGCCGATCGGTGGGGGACCTTCGACATCGTGTTGTGCAACGACGTCATCGAGCATGTGACCGATCCCGGTCGGTGTGCCCAAAACCTTGCTTCGGTCATGAAGAGGGGCGGGAAGGTATTCCTCGAGATCCCCAATGGAACCTCGGTCGACTTCATGAGGAGGGACGGTCATTACGGGCTGTTTGGTCTGACGCTGCTGGGCCGGTCGGAGGCGGAGCGCTGGTGGCGCCTCAGTTATCACGACGTGTACGGCGTCGAGCACTACGCCCCGCTTGCGTACTACCTGGGGATCTTCTCGGCTGCGGGCATCTCGTTGCGATTGTTGACCAAGGTCGAGAATCCGGAGAAGCGAATGGAGGAGATCAGCGAGACCTTCGACCGCCTTGAAGAGGAGCTGGCATCGCTGGAAAAAGCGGAAGCTCCCGAGTTGGTCGAGGCGATCCGTCGACGGGGCGGGGAGGAAATAGGCCGCTTTCGCCAGCTCCGAGCCCGATTGGAGATGTCGGATGTGGCGGCCGAAAGATCGATCCTGATCGACCAGATCCTCTCCACCTACGGGATGGCCTTCTGGACCCTGGAAGGGACCAAGCTCTAAGACCCGAGCGCATCTGAATGCACGCAGGTGCGCCAAATCGTCGTGGTCTGGCGCACCGCATACGCATCAGGTTCGCGGATTCGGTTCGGCGTCTATGGTTTCGCCATGCGCGCAGGTGTCTTTGTTCCTCAGGGATGGCGGCTCGATTTGATCGGGATCCCGCCCGACGAGCAGTGGTCGGTGATGCACGACGTGGCGGTCTCGGCCGAGGTGGACGGATTCGAATCGGTCTGGGTCTATGACCACTTTCACACCGTTCCCATGGCCACCCAGGAGCCCACCCACGAGGCCTGGACGATCATGGGGGCCTTGGCGGTCACGACCAGCCGGGTGCGGCTCGGCCAAATGTGCACCTGCAACGCCTATCGGCCGCCCGCCTATCTAGCCAAGGTCGCAGCCACGGTCGATGTGCTGTCAGGCGGTCGCGTTGGAGATGGGCATCGGAGCAGGCTGGTACGAGGAAGAGTTTCTCGCCAACGGTTATGAGTTCCCCAAGCCCTCCGTGCGGATCGGGCAGCTGGCCGAAGCAGTCGAGATCATGAAGAAGATGTGGACCGAGGACGAGGTCCACTTCGACGGGAAGTACTACAAGCTGGCCGGGGCGATCTGCCAACCCAAGCCCATCCAGAAGCCACATATCCCCTTCTGGATCGCCGGTGGTGGTGAACAGCTCACGCTGCGGCTGGCCGCCAAGCATGCCTCGTACACCAACTTCGGTAACGATCTCGAAGACTTCAAGCGGCGCTCGCAGATACTCGCCGACCATTGCAAGGAGGTCGGCCGGGACTTCGATGAGATCGTTCGCAGCGACAACTTCAACATCTTGTGCGGAGAGACCGAGGCTGTCGTCAACGAACGCCTGGCCTGGCTGCGGAGCCACTATTCCGAAGTGCTCCCCGACAAGCTCGTCGATCGGGCGATGCGCAATGTCTCCCAGTTCGCCGGCACGCCCGACCAGCTCATCGAGAAGCTAAGGCCCTGGAAAGAGGCCGGTTTGGGCTACCTGATCTGTTACGTGGCCGAGGTCGCCTACGACCGATCCGGTCTCGAGCTGATCGGGCGCGAAGTGGCCCCCAATCTCTAGATGAACCGGTAGGTGCACGGCCTCAGACGATGACCTTGGCCAATTGCCGTGACTGGGCAACCAGGGCGCCGGTCTGATCCCAGAGCTCTCCGTCTTCCTCGAACAACCCGTTGATCAAATAGCGGGAGCCCACTCTCAGCGTGAGCGGGCCCGGGACGGGCAAGCCCCTGGTGTGGACCGTCAGTTCCAGGGTTGGGGTCCAACCGATCAGGCCCAGCCGGAACACCGACGGCGGGAAGGCATCGACCAGGAGGGGAAAGGCCACCGGCCGCGCCGGCATGCCGTCGGCGAACCGGATCCGGCCGGCCAACTCGGCTGGCCCTTCGCCGTGACCGTCGTCACCGGCGACGGCCCGCGCCTGCTCCGGGGGCAGTTCGAGCTCGAACCGTTCGACGATCGGAAAGGGACTGGGTCGCCCCGTCGAAGAGACGAGATCGCTGCCGAGCACCGGAGCGCCTTCGCGGATGTGCGTTCTTCCGTCGTCCGCCAGCGAACCGAAGGTGGCGAGCACGACCACGCGGTCACGATCGCCTTGGGAGAGGGCCGCCTGGACGGTGGAGAGATTCCGACCCTCTTTGATCACGTTGACTTTGATCGAAGCTGGTCCGGGTTCGGCGGGCGAGAGGAAGTGTCCGGTCGAAGTGAGAGGCACTGGATGACGGGAACGTTGGGAGAGAGCCGTGAGGACGATGCCCATCAAGTAGCCGCCGTTGGGGCGGCCACCGATCGACCAGCGATCGGTGATGTTGGCGATGAAGGTGTCGGGCCCGTCAGCTTCGACCGCCGTGTCCTCGTCGAAGGCGAATTCTCTCGGCGGCCACTCGCTCACGGAACGATCAGAAGCGGGCAGGGGGCGTGATGGGCCAGTCGGTCGGCGACCGATCCGATCACCATTCGCTCGACCAACCCCGCGCCTCGCCGGCCGACGATGAGGAGATCGGCCTTCTCGCGTTCACAGACGGCGATGATCGTCGAGGTGGGCTCCCCGAGCTCTTCGACGGTTGTGAACTCGACGTCGTGGAGGTCGATGGCGCGTTCGACCGCGGCCAGCACCTCCTGCTGTCCCGAGATCAATGCTTCCGACAAGGCCGCCGGGGTTGGCGGCTCACCGGTGACCCCCCACCAGCCTTCGGGTGGTCTGACCACGGTGAGCAGGATCAGACGGGCGTGATGGACCCTGGCCATGGCGGCTGCCAGGGCGGCCGCCCGGTCGCTCTGTTCCGATCCGTCCACGGCCGCGACGATCACCGAAGGAATCCAGTCCATGGACCGGGAGACTAGGCGAGGATCCGCAGCCCGCGCTAGGCGCCCGTGCGCTGGCGTCTAGGCTACCCGGATTCCGGCGTTGGCGTCTGGCGTCTGGCGTCTGGCGTCCTGCTTCCCCCGTCTTGTTGATCGACGCCGATGGGACGAAACTGCCTCAGAACCCGAGAAGGAACGCTCGATTTGAAACCAAAAGTTGTTGTGGCCGAGGCACTGGCCAGGTCGGGGCTCGATGAACTGTCGGTCGCGGCCGATGTGGTCGACGCCACGGGCTGGGAACGATCCCGGCTGCTCGCCGAACTCGCCGATGCCGAGGGCCTGGTGGTTCGCTCGGCCACCAAGGTCGATGCCCAGATGATCGCGGCGGCGCCCAAGCTGCGGGTGATCGGCCGGGCCGGGATCGGAGTCGACAACATCGACCTCGACGCTGCCACCAGGGCAGGCGTGCTGGTGGTCAACGCCCCCGAGGCCAACACCATCAGCGCCGCCGAGCACGCAATCGCACTGCTCCTCGCTCAGGCCCGCCAGATCCCCCAGGCCGACGCCCGGACTCGTTCGGGGGTGTGGGATCGAAAGAGCTTTCAAGGCGTCGAGCTCTACGGCAAGACCCTGGGTGTCATCGGACTGGGCCGCGTCGGCACGCTGGTTGCCCAGCGGGCGGCGGCGTTTGGCATGAAGGTGATCGCATACGACCCCTTCATCAGTCGCGAGCGGGCCCGCCGAATCGGGGTCGAGCTGGTCGAACTAGACGAGGTGCTGGAGAGATCCGACTTCGCCACGATCCATCTGCCGCTGACGGCCGACACCGCGGGTCTCCTCGGCAAGGACAACCTGGCCAAATGCAAACCAGGCATGAGGATCGTCAACACCTCCCGCGGGGGGATCATCGACGAACTGGCCCTGGTCGAGGCAGTGCGGAGCGGCCACATTGGCGGGGCCGGGCTCGACGTCTTCTCCAACGAGCCGCTCACCGACAGCCCTCTCTTCGAACTTCCTCAGATCGTTCTCACGCCCCACCTCGGTGCGTCAACCGTGGAAGCACAAGACAAGGCCGGGATCCATGTCGCCGAGGCGGTGGCCGCTGCTCTTCGGGGTGACCTGGTCCTGTCGGCGGTGAACATCGACCTTGGTCGCGAAGTCCCCGAGGAGGTCCGCGAGTACTTGCCGGTCGCCGAGCAGCTGGGCCGAGTGTTCATGGGTTTGGCAGGAGGCACCTCCGATCAGATCCGGGTGGCGGCGGCCGGCCGCCTGGGCAGCATGGAGGTGCGTCCGCTCGGGTTGGCGGTTCTCAAGGGCGGCCTCGGAGCTGTCTCCACCCAGGCGGTCTCTTTCGTCAACGTCCTCAAACTGGCAGAGGAGAAAGGGATCCGTCTGGTAATCGAGTCGACCGAGCACAGCCCCGAGTACGTGTCGATGTTGACCGTCTCAGGAATGGTCGGCGGTCAAGAGATCTCGGTGGCGGCAACCCAGTCCCGCAAGGGGCCGATGCTGATCGAGATCCTGAGCCACGACGTCGAACTCCCGATCTCGCGCCACCTGCTCATCGTCCGCAACGCCGATGTTCCGGGCATGATCGGCCGCGTCGGCCAGTTCCTGGGAGACATCGGGGTCAACATCGCCAACATGGTGGTGGGCCGGTCCCGGCTCAACAACGATGCCGCCATGATGGGTCTCAACCTCGACCAACCGCTCACCGACGAGCAGGTTGCCAAGCTTCGGCTGGTTCCCGGAGTCGAAGAGGCCCGCTACGTCGAAGTGGCGGTGTAGCTCAACCCCGTCGCCATGACATCCAGATGTCGGCGACGTTGGTTCCGGTTGGTCCCGTGACGACGAGGTCTCCAGATGCGGAAAGGGCCTCGTGCGAGCGGCAGGCGGCCAGCATCTTCTCCGGGTCGAGGCTGCCGGCCCGCATCCGCCCGCAGGTCCCTCCATCGATGATCGCCCCGGCCGCATCCGTCATCCCGTCCCTGCCATCGGTGGCCAGGGCGGCGAATGCCGCCTCCTGACCTTCGAGGGCAAGAGCCGCCGCCAGGGCAGCATGCTGGTTGCGGCCGCCCGGGCTCTTCCCTTTTACCTTCACCACTGTCTCCCCGTGGCAGACCGTGATGGTCCCCGGGACGGCTTCGGAAGCCATCCATCGTCCCTGTTCGGCAGCATCCCCGGTCAGCGGAGTGGGATCGACTCGGGCCTCAAGACCGGACTTGCGCAGATGCTCGGCAGCGGCGCCAATGGCGACTGCCCCGTCGGCCACGACCGCCCATCGGTGCGGCGGCGAGGGCAGCGATGGTGGACTCGGTCCTCGTAAGACGTCGGCCACCGCCGGGGGAAGGAGTTCGAATATCCCTGCTTCGACGGCGACTCCAACGGCGTCGGCGGCCGTGCTCGAATCCATGAGGGTCGGTCCCGAGCCGATGGCCGAGGCATCGGCGCCGACCACATCAACCATCATGAGCGTGATGGTCGGGGCTTGGGTGGAAGTGAGCAAACCGCCGTTCTTGAGCGCCGACAGGTGCCGGCGAATTGTGTTCATGCGTTCGATCGGCAAACCCGCCGTGAGGAGCAACCGATAGGTCGTGACGACGTCCTTGAGGGCCAGACCCGGAAGAGGAACTTCGGCGAGGGCCGAGGCTCCACCGGAGATCAAAACCAGGAGCGTTCCCCGCGCTCGGGCTGCCTCGCTCATGACGATGCGACCCGCCCGCACCGAGGCTGCCGTCGGGATCGGGTGGCCGCCTGCGAGGTAGCGAAGCCGCGGGAGGACTGAATCGGCGGGCGCGGCACCCGACACCACCACCCCGGCCACGACCTTATCCTCGAGGGCATCCATCGCGCCTAGGGCCATGGCGTGAGCCGCCTTGCCGATTGCCAGCAAGGTGACGGGACCCTCGATCGACCCAATCTCAGAGCCGGTCGTAAGCGCAGTGCTGACCGCGACACGAGGATCGACCGCGTCCAGCCCTCGGCGAAACGCTTCCTTAAACGCAGCCCGTACCTGGGTAAGGAGGTCCGTCATTCAGCCGACGACCAGTTGAACCACCCACCCGGCCGCCAACCCGTAGAGGCCGGCCACCAGATCATCCGCCATGATCCCGGCCGACATCTTTTCCGCAGCCGCGACTCCGGGAAAAGCCTTCTTGGCTATGTCGGCCGCTCTGAAAACCACCCAGCCGACGAGGGCACCGGGAAGGCCGAGGCCGATCGTGGCCAGAAAAGTCCCGGCGGCCTCGTCGATGACCACCCAGCCGGGATCGTCTTCTCCGAGCTTGAGCGCCTGGATCGACCATATCCCCAGCACGATCGTCGCCCCGAGAGCGGCGAGCCGGCCGTACAAGGCTGGAATCACCAAAGCCACCGCCAAGGCCAAAGCGGCTCCGACCGTTCCCGATCCGCGGTGGGATCCCCGTACTCGGCCGAGGATGAGGCCCGAGCCGAAGAAGGACGCGATCAGGCGGGCCATGAGGAGAGGGTAAACAAGCAAAGACATCGGCCCCGGGCCACAATGCCGAAACTACCGCGGAAGGGGCATCGGCCCCCCCGAACACGATTGGACCCATGCAACCCGAAGACCTCTCCCAACTGACCGTTCCCTCCGACCCGCAGATTCACCCGGACGGGGTTAGGACCGCGTTCGTCCTTACGCGCATGGATCTCGATGAGGACGGCTATCGCCGACAGATTCATGTCCATGATGGAGAGTCGGTCCAAGAATTCACGACAGGCCAGATCGACGCGATGCCGCGGTGGTCGCCTGATGGCAAACAGCTCGCATTTCTTCGTGCGACCGACGTCAAGAAGCCGGTGCCCCAGCTAGCCGTGATGCCGGTCGCCGGGGGAGAGGCGAGGTTGTTGACCGAGTTCGATCTCGGAGTCGAGTTCTTCACCTGGTCTCCGGATGGGCGGTGGATGTGTGCCGTGGCGAAGGCATGGTCACCGGAGTTGGCCGAGCTGACGGACGAAGAACGGGGTCGTAGGGCGAAGCGGATCACGGCTTTTCCATATCGCTTCGACAATCGCGGCTGGCTCCACGATCGGCGGCGACAGATCTGGCTAGTGGACCCGAGCGGTGAGGAAAAGCCCCGCCGTCTCACCGATGGTGACTTCGACGAAACCATGCCGGCCTGGCATCCGAACGGAGAGGTGATCGCCTTCCTCACCGACCGCGGTCCGAGGCGTGGTCTCGATCCCGGCAGCGACATCTATGAGGTCAACCTCGACGGACGGCTGACCCAACCGGTCGCAAGAGGAGGATGGTTTTTGCCGGCATATTCGCCGGAGGGTGTCCTCCACTTGGTGGGCGATCCCCAGCTCGATTACCCGCGGCTCACCGGTCTTTGGAAGGTAGGCCCGGATTCGGAGGTGATGAACCTTCTTCCGGATTTGGATCGCTCGGTCTCTGCGGTGGGATCAGGCCTTCCCGCCATGCCGAGGTGGAGGGACGGAGCCATCTACAACCTCGTCGAGGACTCCGGGCGGGTCGAGGTTCGGGTCCTTGGTCCAGACGGTCGCCAGGAAACGATCGTTGCGGGCGATCGAGTGGTCACCGGTTTCGATGTAGGGCCGGGGGGCCGAATCGTGGCCGCGGTTTCAACGTTCACCGAGCCCGGTGAGATCGTGTCGGTCTCGGGCGGGGACGAGGAGCGCCTCACCTTTTATTCGCCGTCGAGTGGACTGGTGGTCCGCCCCACCGAGCATTTTCGAACCTCCTCCGGCGATGGGGAGCTCGATGTCTTCGTGCTGATCCCTGACGGGGACGGGCCCTTCCCGGTTCTTCTCAACATCCACGGCGGGCCCGCCACTCAGTACGGGTTCGGCTTTTTCGACGAGTTCCAGGTTTACGTTGGCGCCGGTTACGCGGTCGTAGGCACCAACCCGCGCGGCTCGGCGGGCAGAGGGCTCGACTTCATGAGAGCGGTCGTCGGCGACAGCTGGGGGGTGGTCGACCTGGCCGACATCAACGCCGCCCTCGCCGCCGCCCTGGATCGTTTCCCCCAGCTCGACCGCCAGCGGATCGGCGATCATGGGGGGGTCCTATGGTGGGTACATGACGGCATGGGCCACCGCCCATGATCCGAAGTACCGATCCGCGATCGTCGAACGGGCGTTGCTCTCGTTCCCCTCCTTTGCGGGAACTTCGGACATCGGCCCGTTCTTCGGTATCAATTACCTGGAAACATCCGAACTGATCCCGTCCTGGTCCAAGAGTCCCCTGGCATTGGTTGATCAGGTCAAGACGCCCACTCTGATCATTCACTCCGAGGACGACTTCCGATGCCCGATCGAACAAGCCGAGCAGTTCCTGGTGGGCCTGTGGCAGAACGATGTCCCGGCCGAGATGCTCCGCTTCCCCGGGGAAGGTCACGAACTCTCAAGAAGTGGCAAACCCAAACACCGGGTAGAGCGATTTCAAGCCATCCTCGCCTGGCACGAGAGATATTTGAAATAGCGTTGGTGGTGCCTCGAAACGCGGACGCGAGGCTTCAAGGACGAGACGCCAGACGCCAGACGCCAGACGCCAGATTTCCAAGGCAATTTGGATCCTTCAGGCTTCGACGCGGCCTCTGATCCAAATGGTTTCGGAAGACTTCGAATCGGTTTAACCCGTCAAGGACGTCGTCATGAAGTCTGGCGTCTGGCGTCTGGCGTCTGGCGTCTGAGTTTCCAGCGCACCTTTCACACCCTCGGTACCGTCCATTACCCTCCCGGTATGGAGACCTCGAAGTACATCTGGATGGATGGGGCCATGGTGCCGTGGGAGGACGCCACCGTCCACGTCCTCACCCATGCCCTCCATTACGGCACCGGTGTTTTCGAAGGGATACGCGCCTACGAAACCCCCGATGGCACCGCCATCTTCCGGCTGCCCGAGCACATGGCTCGC
The DNA here is from genome assembly GCA_963790345.1 of uncultured Acidimicrobiia bacterium. Lineage (GTDB taxonomy): Bacteria > Actinomycetota > Acidimicrobiia > Spongiisociales > ZC4RG35 > DATEEG01. The sequence continues at coordinate 289,581 of CAWBOD010000001.1, forward strand.
CTGCACCGATCGGCCAAGGCATATGCCATCCCCTTGACTCACCCCGTCGATGACCTGGTCGAGGCTGCCCGCCAGATCATCAGCGTGAACGAACTCGAATCCGGCTATATCCGGCCGCTCGTGTTCCACGAACTCGGAGCCATCGGTCTCAACCCCGGGGCGGCGGCAGTCAAGACCATGATTGCGGCCTGGCGTTGGGGCACGTACCTAGGTGATGAGGGCGTTGCCAAAGGGATCCGGGTGCGGGTCTCGTCGTGGCGACGTATCCATCAGTCGAGCTTCGTCCCGACTGCCAAAGGCACCGGGCAATACCTCAACAGTGTCATGGCCAAGCAGGAGGCGGTCGCCACCGGCTACGACGAAGCGATCCTGCTCAACATGGACGGCAACATTTCCGAGGGTTCCGGGGAGAACCTGTTCCTCGTGCGGGACGGGGTGCTCATGACACCGCCCATCGCCTCGGGCATCCTCGACGGGATCACCCGGGCGTCGATCGTGCAACTCCTTTCAGACGACGGCGTCACGGTTCGCGAAGCAACCTTGACCAGAGGCGACCTCTACAGCGCTGATGAACTGTTCTTCACCGGCACTGCCGCCGAGGTCACCCCGATTCGAGAGGTCGACGACCGCCCGGTCGGAAAAGGCGAGCCCGGACCCGTCACCCGGAGGGCGCAGGATCTGTTCGCCCAAGCAGTGACCGGAAAGCTGCCGGCCTACCGGTCATGGCTGACCTACGCGTGAACTAGTGAGCTGCGGCTACTGATGGGACAGCAACCGAACGTCGAAATCGACCCGTCGGACCTGCCGCGGCCGATACCGGACACCGATCCCCCGCGGCGGTGGCGTCCGACCCGACCCGGGGTGATCGTCAGCCCGGATCAGATGCCATGGGGTGGTGCCTTCGGCACGCCCGGGCCCGATACCGGCTACGCCCTCAAGCTGGTGAGGGCCGCTGACCTTCCCGAGCGAACCGACGGACTGGAGTTTGTTCTCGCCGCCCTCATGGGGGCCCGCGCTTCGCACTTTGGCCGGGCTCCGGTTCCCGAAGACCTGGAGGTGGCCAAGATCCTGACCGGGTTGGGGAACGGACTGCCGCCGGACCTGATCGAGAGAAGGGGGCGATGGGTCGAGGCGACGGCCCACGAACCGTCACCGGGACGACTGGCCGTGTCAGAGATCGAACCGGACCTGCTGGCATTGAAACCAGGCGAGCTCAAGGCCAGGTTGGGGATCGTCGGCGCGTGACCTTCCGGTACATCACAGGAAATGTCGTCCCGATCGCGGATCGGGCCGCCGCCGCGGCGATGCCCCCCTATCACCTCCCGAATTGCTTTGGTTGCGGCCCCGAAAATCCCGATCGTCTCGGGGTGGAACCAAAGCTGGAAGGCGACAAGATCGTCGCTGAGCTCAGCTTTCCTCAGAGATTCGAAGGTGGTCCGGGGGTCGTCCACGGCGGCGCTACCGCAGCCTTCTTCGACGACCTCATCGGCTTCGTGGCGATGGCCCACATGCTCCCGGCGGTGACCGCACGTCTCGAGATCAACTATCTGCAACCGATGCCCATCGGAGTGACCATTCGGGGTGAAGCCTGGCTCGCTTCTCGAAGGGGACGTAAGTTGTTCGCGGAAGCAACGGGCCTGGGGCCGGCCGGCCAGACCTTTGTCGAAGTGCAGGCTTTGTTCCTGGGAGTCGGAATCGAACATTTCACCAAGGTCCTCGAGGGGGCTCAGGTCCCGGTGTTCGAACAGGGCGAGTATTACCCCTGATCGCATCGATATTTCGGGCCGTGATCTACTCAACCGGGTTCCGTCTACCGTCTGAGCCATGAAGATCGTTCGATTCAAGTCGGGCCACGACATCGCATACGGCCTCGCCGAGACGGCCGGTGTCACCGTTTACCAGGGCTCACCATTCGTTGCGTGGGAGGCAACCGAGACCCTGCTTCCGTGGGAGGCCGTTCAACTCCTGTCTCCGGTCATCCCTTCCAAGGTTGTGGCGGTCGGCCGCAACTACCTCGAGCACGCCGAGGAGCTGGGCAACCCGTTGCCCGAGGAGCCGATGATCTTCTTGAAGCCCGCCACATCGGTGATCGGACCCGACGTGGCCATCGTGTATCCGAAATCGCAAACCCAAAACGTTCACCACGAAGCGGAGCTTGCTGTAGTCATGGGCCGGGTCACCAAGAACGTCGCCGCGGAGGACGTGGGCCCCTACATCTTCGGATACACGGCCGCCAACGATGTCAGTGCCCGTGACTTGCAGAAGAAGGACGGCCAGTGGGGGAGAGCCAAAGGTTTCGATACCTTCTGCCCGCTCGGCCCCGTGATCGAAACCGAGCTCGACCCTCTCGAGCGTCTGGCGGTGATCTGCCGGGTCAATGACGAGGTCCGCCAGGCAGGATTCACGACCGACATGATTTTCGGAGTGGCCGAACTGGTCGAGTTCATCTCGCGGGTCATGACCCTTCTTCCCGGAGATGTGATTCTGACCGGAACCCCATCGGGAGTGGGACCCATCACTCCCGGTGACATCGTGGAGGTCGAGGTGGACGGAGTCGGGGTGCTCTCCAACCCCGTCGTCGCTGGACGATGACAACGCCTCGCCTGCGCATCGCCCCGTCGCCGACGGGTTCGATGCACGTCGGAACCGGGCGCACCGCGCTCTTCAACTGGTTGTTTGCCCGGCACACCGGCGGGACCTTCATCGTTCGCATCGACGACACCGATGACGAGCGCAGCGACCCGCTGTTCGAGGCGGACATCCTCGACGGCCTTCGGTGGCTCGGATTGGAGTGGGACGAAGGGGTTGCGGTCGGCGGGCCTCATGGCAGCTATCGCCAGTCGGATCGGTATCCCCGATATCGCGAGGCCGCCGAGGAACTCGTCGGCAACGGTGCTGCCTATCCCTGTTTCTGCACCACCGCCGAGTTGGCGGAACGTCGCAAAGAGGCGGAAGCGGCCGGCCGACCCCCCGGCTACGACGGACGGTGTCGCACGATCGAGCCGGCGGTGGCAGCTGCTCGGCGTTCGGAAGGCGAGCCCGCCGCGATAAGGCTGGCAATCACCCGACCGGGGGCGACCGAGTTCACCGATCTGATCCGGGGCGACATTCGAGTTGACCACGACAACCTCGACGACTTCGTGTTGCTGAGATCTGACGGCCGCCCGACCTATCACCTCGCCTCAACGGTGGACGACGTCGACTACCAAATCACTCATGTTGCCCGGGGCGAGGACTTGCTTCCTTCGACGCCGCGTCACATCCAGCTGACCCTGGCCCTTGGTGCCGAGGTGCCGATCTATGCCCACATCCCTCTGATCCACGGCACCGACGGCAAACGGCTCTCGAAGCGGCACGGTGCCCAGGCCGTGATCGAGTTTCGCGAGGCCGGGTATCTCCCCGAGGCCCTCGCCAACTATCTATGTCTCTTGGGGTGGTCGCCGGGGGAAGACCTCACGGTCTTTCCGCTTTCGCTCGCGGTCGAGCGATTCGAATTGTCGGCGGTTTCCAAGAACCCGGCGGTCTTCGACCTCGCCAAGCTGGATTGGATGAACGGTGAGCACGTGCGGTCCCTCCCTCTCGACGATTTTCTGAACAGAGCTCGGCCGTTCGTCGAGAGGGGCCTGGGGCGTGAGCTGACCCCCGAGGAATGGAGCCGCTTCGCCGAAGTGGCTCCGTTGATCCAGGAGCGCACCAAGCTTCTGTCTGAGATCGCTGGCCAGGTCCGGTTCCTCTTTGATGACAACGTCGACTTTGACGATGACTCCTGGAAGAAGGTGATGACTGCCGACGCGGGGGCAGTTCTCGATGCCGCCTTGACGAGGTTGACCGGGGTGGGGGATTGGTCATCTAATGAGATAGAGGCGAGTCTGCGATCGATGCTCGAAGAATTGGGCCTCAATCCCCGCAAGGGGTTACAGCCGCTGCGGGTCGCCATCACCGGGTCGACCGTCAGCCCGCCACTCTTCGAGTCGATGGCGGTCCTGGGCAGAGAGGTGACCCTGCGACGTCTGCACGAGGCGAGGGCGAGGATTGCTGAAGCTGCGTGAACCTGGGCACGCCGTAGGTGCCCAGGTTCAACTACTCAACGGTCAGTTCCCCACGACCTCCACATACTCGCGGTCGCGCTGGTCCCAAAGTGCAATCGCCTCGTCGGTGTATCGCTGCATGGACTGGGATGAATCGGTGTACATGATCGTGACGTCCTCCGGGTACGTCTCAGCCACCCACACGGCGAAGGGTTCCCACACCTGCGGTCCGAACTCATCGATATTCCAACGCATCGAGACCGAGACAATCTCTCCATCGAGGATCCGTGAAATCGAACGTACTGTCGCGGAACGGCCCCAACCCGATCTCATCCGACCGGATGGCGTGGAAGGCAAACAGGCAACCCACAGTTCCAGGGGGCGAATCGATCTCTTCCTCACACGAGTCGAGCACCACCTTGAACCCGACCGCCTCTAACCATCTGACACCGAGGTGCCAGCCTTCCACCCCCGCCTCGAGGCGGGTGAGGTCGGCGTCGGCGGCCAAGTAGGAAGCCGCAGGATCCATGTCGAAGGCCCCATAGGCCTCGACAAAGGCGACAGCAACATCGACCGGTTGATCGGCTGCCACCGGGGCACCATCAGGCGGCCGCAAGAAGACCAGGACACCGACAACGCCCCACATCGATAAGAGGGATTTGGTGGTAGCCCCGACGGGATTCGAACCCGCGTTTCCGGCTTGAAAGGCCAGCGTCCTAGGCCTCTGGACGACGGGGCCACAGCGTGAATGGTAAAGGCCACCCGACCCACCCCGAAACCTAAGGTTATAGGCCGTGGTTTCGGCGGCACATTGCCTTCAGATTCGGAGCTGGCGCGAAGGCTCGGGGAACTGATACGCGATCGGCCGTGGTTTTGGCGGCCCGGAACCTTAGGTTTCGGGTTTTTCGCTTCGCTCCATCGCTTCGATCTTGGCGAGGCGACGCTTGTGGCGCTCCTCGCCGGTGAATTCGGCGGCGAGGAAGGCGCGGGTCAGATCCTCGGCGAGGGCGGTTCCGACCACCCGGGAACCGAGGCAAAGAATGTTGACGTCGTCGTGTTCGACCATCTGGTGGGCCGTGTAGGCGTCATGGGCGATGGCGGCTCTGATTCCTCGCACCTTGTTGGCGGCCACGCACGCCCCGGCCCCGGATCCGCAGATGAGCACGGCTCGGGATGCCTTCCCATCGAGGACCGCCCTCGTGGCAGCGAGCGCAATGTCCGGATAGTCGACCGGGTTGGTGTCATGGGTGCCGAGATCGAACACGGCGTGGCCCTCGGCGGCCAGAAATTTGGCTAGATGCTCCTTGAGCTCGTACCCGGCATGGTCGGCGGCGACAGCGACTCGCATGATGGTCAGGACGGTACACCAGACAGATTTGCCGGTTTCCGCCTTAAGATCGGCCGATGCCCGAAATCACCGTAGAGGGCGGGCACCAGCTCCGCGGCACCGTCGGAGTGGGCGGCTCCAAGAACGCCGCCCTCAAGGAGATGGTCGCCGCCATTCTCGCTCCAGGGCGCCATGAGCTCACCAACGTGCCCCAGATCGCCGACGTCACGTTGATGAGCGAGGTCCTCACTCATCTCGGATGCCACGTCCGCGCGCGAGGATGGTTCGCTGTGGCTGGTCACCCCCGACGCCCTAATCCCGGAGGCGCCTCTCGAGCTGGTGCGACAGATGCGGGCGTCGATCGTTGTCCTCGGTCCACTTCTGGCACGGTGCGGGGAAGCCCGAGTCGCCCTCCCGGGCGGAGATGACCTCGGCTCGCGCCCGATCGACATGCACCTCGAAGGACTGCAACGAATGGGAGCTTCTTTCCGTCTGGTCCACGGGGTCCTCGAAGCCCAAGCCGAGGGTGGTCTGGTCGGAGCCGAGGTCGAGCTGACGTTCCCTTCGGTCGGTGCCACCGAGAATCTCATGCTGGCCGCAGTCCTCGCCAAGGGTGAGACCAGCATCGTCAATGCTGCCCGCGAACCCGAGATCTCCGACCTGGCACAACACTTGACGACGATGGGGGCTGCGATCACCGGAGCCGGATCCTCGATCATCCACATCGAGGGAGTTTCCGATCTTTCACCCTCTCAACATCGGGTGATTCCCGATCGTCTCGAAGCCGGCACCTACGCCACGGCGGCTGCCATCACCGGCGGCGATGTGACCATCACCGGCTGCATCCCCACTCATCTCCGCATGGAGCTCGCCAAATTGGAAGAGGGCGGGTGCGAGGTTGAGCGGGGAGAGGGCTGGCTCCGGGTTCACGGACCCGAGCGCCCGAAACCCGTCGACTTCGCCACCCTTCCCTATCCCGGCTTTCACACCGATATGCACCCGCAGATGGTCGCGTTCCTCAGTATCGCCGACGGAACCTCCATCGTCACCGAGAACCTCTACGACGCTCGCTTCCGATATGTTGGCGAACTGGCCCGAATGGGTGCAGACATCAGGACTGAATCCCAGCACGCCGTCATCAGGGGGGTGCCCGAGCTCTCAGGTTGTCCGGTTCTGGCGCCGGACATCAGGGCGGGAGCGGCTCTGGTACTGGCGGGCCTTCGAGCCGACGGGGTCACGATCGTCAGCGATGCCTATCACATCGATCGCGGATACGAAGACCTGGTCGGCAAGCTAGCGAAGCTCGGCGCCGTCATTGATCGGCGTGACATTTAGCGTGCTGGCCCGGATTGTGGCCGCCATCCTGGCCACAACAACCCTGACGGCCACCACCACTACGACCGTCGCGGGCGTCCCCGAACCAGATCCCCTGCTGGCCGATCGGATCGAGATCGTGGCTCCCGAAGGTTCTTTGCTTCGCATCGGCCAGGACCTCTTCCAGGGCCCCTTGATCGTTCTTCCCCGGGGTGACGGGGTCACAGTCATCGAGGCGTTGACCCCGGAGGAATATCTGCTGGGGATCAGAGAAGTTCCCTTCGCCTGGCCCGATGAAGCTCTCAAGACGCAGGCGGTGGCCGCCCGCACCTATCTGGCCTACACCCTGATCGGAGGTCGCACCGCCACGGCGCGAGAGCATGGCTACGACATCTGCGCCAGCACGGCGTGTCAGGTCTACGCCGGCGTGGCCGGACTTTCATCGTCAGACGGCCTTCGTTGGCAGCAGGCGGTGGCCGCGACCGCCGGGGAGATTCTTCTCTTCAACGGTCGGCCCGCTCAGACGCTGTACAGCAGCACCGCGGGTCAGCGCACCCGCGAGTCCGAGGACATATTCCCCGGTCTCGACGTGCCCTACCTCGCTGCCGTCGACTCTCCCGGCGAAGACTCGCCTTTCGTCGACTGGTCGTTCGCCGTGAGCCCCCCGGACATGGTCGCCCTCCTCGAGCACGCCGATCTTTTGAACGGTCCCCTCGAATCGATCCGGGTGGAGACGACCGGCGACGGCGGCGGGCCCTGGGAGGTCGTCGTCACCTCCGGCGGCAGCCAGGAGCGAGTCGCCACCTACCGCTTTCGGACGCTGATGAACAATGCCGCCCGCGACTTGATGCCCGAGAAGTTGCCCGCCAATCGCCCGGATGGCCGGCGCTACCCCCAGACCGTCCTGTCGGGCACTTTCACGATCCGGACCGACAGCGAGGTCAGCTTCAGCCCCGGCATCGGTCCCAATCTGGTCGCCGAGTCGGTACGTGATCCGGGGCCAGGGTTGGGGTCACCAGGTCGGAATGAGTCAATACGGTGCGCTGGCGATGGCCAACAACGGGTCCAGCTACTCCGACATCCTCTCTCACTACTACGGGGGAATTCGGCCCCAGCCGGCGGCCGGCTGGCTGCCCGATCAGATCCTGGTCGGGTTGGTGATCGGAGCCGAAGAGATCATGGTCACCGCCGAGGACGGAGCCAATGTTCTGGTCGACGGTGAGCAAGTGGCGCCGGCCGAGATGGGAATCTGGCGGTTCCAGCGCGATGGTGGAACGGTCCGAACCGCGATTCCGAAGGGTCTCGGAACCCGACCCGTCGTCAACTCCCGCCTCTCGGAGGGGCCGGTGGGTGATCTCATCCGGTTCGAGGTTTCAGCCCCTTCCCATCTGCGGATCGACGTGACCTCGGGAGGGGAACGTTTGGGTGGGATCGATCTCGGACTGGTCGAGGCCGGGATATTCGAGTTCCCCTTGAGGGCCCTGCTCGAGGGGAGGTTCGACCCCGACAGGATCATGCGGGTCGTGGTCACGACTTCATCCCCCCGGGGCGGGGATCGTGTTTCGCTTACGATCGTCCCGGATCTGAGCTAACGGTGGGGGATCGACCCTCCGTCCAGGGTTTGGGAATGTCTCCGGGGCCCCGGTACGTTGTACTTGCACATGGCTGAGATCAGCATCACCGACGCCCCGACATCCAAGAAGCCGGTATCCAGTGCTCAAGAGCCTGGGGAACCGGAAGTTCAAACGGTGTCCGATGAGGCAAAACCCAGCCAGATCTGGCTGGGGGCGATCAGCCCGAGGTGGATCTGGTAGTTCTCCAGGAAACCCTCGAATACATTCGCCCCGCCATCCAGATGGACGGAGGCGACCTGGTGCTGCTCGGCGTCGACGACGGCACCGTCAACCTCCAAATGGTGGGGGCTTGCGGTGGCTGCCCGATGTCAATGATGACTTTGAAGGCCGGCATCGAACGCATCCTGATGGACCGCGTTCCCGGCGTCGTCGCAGTCAACGCCTCCTGACGCGAGAGCTCGCTTCGCTCGCCCAGTAGGCAGTACCCAGTAGGCAGTACCCAATAGGCAGTACCGCTAGGCGTCGCGGGTTTGACCTGCGAGTTCGGCCTGGGCGGCAGCTAGGCGAGCCACCTTTACCCGGGGCGGGCTGCACGAGACATAGTCCAGCCCGACCTCGCGGCAGAAGGCGATCGACTCGGGGTCACCGCCATGCTCACCGCACACTCCCACCTTGAGGCGGCCGTTCGCCTCCCGTCCCTCCGAGGTCGCCATTCGCATCAAACGGCCAACCCCGACGCGGATCGAGCGTCTGAAACGGATTGGCTTTGAGGATTCGTTGCTCGAGGTACTCGCTCGAGAAACCGCGCCTGGGCATCATCGCGGGACAGCCCGTAGGTCATCTGGGTGAGATCGTTCGTTCCGAATGAGAAGAAGTCGGCAACCCCGGCGAGCTCACCGGCGATGAGGGCGGCCCGCGGCAGCTCGATCATCGTGCCGATCGGGACCTTCAGCTCCAGTCCGCTGTCTTTCGAGTACTCCCGGATATGTTCTTCGATCATCGTCCGCATCCGACGAAGCTCTTCGGCGTCGGCCACGAGGGGAATCATGATCTCGAGGTGAGGGTCGCCGCCGGCCCTGAGCCGACGAACCACTGCCTCGAGAGCCGCTTCGACTTGCATCCGGTAGAGCTCCGGCCGGATCAGCCCGAGCCGCACCCCCCGCAGGCCCATCATCGGGTTCACCTCTTCCCATTGCTCGACCTGGGCGTACATCTTTTGGAGGTCGGTGATGTCTTCCAGGAGCGGAACCCGTCGGTACATCTCCTGCTCGATTTCCATTCGCGACTTCAGAAACTCGTGGAGAGGTGGATCGAGCAGGCGGACCACGACCGGCAGCCCATCCATTGCCTCGAGAAGACCCTCGAAATCGGCGACCTGCAACGCCTTGAGGCTGGCCAGGGCACTTCGAGATTCCGATTCGTTGCCGAGGATGACCTTCTGGACACCCTCGGTCCGCTCGCCCATGAACATGTGCTCGGTTCGGGCCAGGCCGATTCCCTGAGCTCCGGCGCGCCGGGCCGTTGCCGCGTCTTCGGGCGTGTCGGCGTTGGCCCAAACCCCGAGGCTCTTGATCTCATCAGCCCAGGTCAGAAGAGTCTCCAGCTCGGGCACCGGACGCGGTTCGATCAGCGGCTGGGCACCGAGGTAGATCGAGCCGGAGGTACCGTCGATCGTCAGCAGGTCGCCTTCCTTGATGTGCTTCGATCGAACCGAGGCTCTTCCCCCCTTCTCGTCCACCGCCAGACCGGTGGTTCCGATGACGGCCGGTTTTCCCATCCCGCGCGCTACGACTGCGGCGTGGCTGCCTCCTCCTCCCCGCGAAGTGAGGATCCCGACAGCTGCAGCCATGCCGTGGATGTCATCGGGGGTGGTCTCCGGTCTGACCAGAACGACGGAGTCGCCTCCCTTGGCCCACTCCACCGCCTTCTCGGCCGAAAAGACCACTTTGCCGACGGCAGCTCCGGGGCTTGCACCGAGTCCGCTCGCCACGGGCGGGTCCGCCTTGGTCTGATCGATCCGGGATCGGTTGAGTTGTTCGAGAGATGCCGGGTCGACGAGTTTGATCGCTTCGCTTCGGTCGATGATCCCTTCCCCGACCATGTCGACCGCGATCTTGACGGCGGCTTGAGCTGACCTCTTTCCCGATCGCGTCTGCAGCATCCAGAGCTCGCCGCGTTCGATGGTGAACTCGATGTCGCACATGTCTTTGAAATGGCGCTCGAGCCCATCCATCACCGAGAGCAACTCGGCGTGGCTGGTCGGGTGGATGGTGGCGAGGTCCTCGAGCGGGGAAGTGTTGCGTATGCCGGCGACCACGTCTTCGCCCTGGGCATGGGCCAGGTAGCTGCCGTACGGCTGGTTCTCACCGGTCGAAGGGTCGCGGGTGAAACAGACGCCTGTTCCCGAGGTTTCGCCGAGGTCTCCGAACACCATCATCTGCACGTTGGCGGCGGTTCCGATGTCGTCGGGAATCTTGTTCAGCTCGCGATATTTCTTGGCCCGCTCGTTCCCCCATGATGCGAACACTGCGGAGATCGCGCCGCGGATCTGGTCGGCCGGGTCCTGAGGAATCGATCCCTTTCCTGAAGCATCGACGATCTGTTTGAACCTCCGGGTGGCGTGGGCCAGGTCCTCGGCGGCCAGCGCCGAATCGTCATCGACCCCGCGGCTGGCGCGGAGGTCGGTGAGAACCTCCTGGAAGAGATGCTCGGAGACACCAAGGACCACCTCTCCGTACATCTGGACGAATCGGCGATAGGCGTCCCAGGCAAAGTGTTGATCCCCCGACCAGGACGCCAGGAGGCCGACCACCTCGTCATTGATGCCGAGATTGAGGACTGTGTCCATCATCCCCGGCATCGAGAACTTGGCCCCCGAACGGACCGAGACCAGCAGGGGGGCAGGGCCGCGGCCAAAGTTCCGTCCGCTTTCCTTCTCAAGGCGGGCGACGGCGTCGTCCACCTCATCCCAGAGCCCATCGGGGACCGATCCTGCCTTCATCACCTGTCGGCAGGCGTCGGTGGTGATCGTGAAGCCGGGCGGTACCCGTAGTCCCAACCGGGTCATCTCGGCCAGGCCGGCGCCTTTGCCGCCGAGGAGATCCCGCATCGAAGCGTCGCCCTCGGAGAAGTCGACTACAAAACCCATCGCCATCAAAGCTAACGGGTTTCTCGGACCCTCCGGTCGAATGGTCGGCGAAAGCATTGCTAGGTTTTTGGGCGCCTCATGCCGACCACCGCTGCATTCGCGCACGCCACCGGCTTCTGCGGTGGCGTCTGGAGGCCGGTCGTTGCCGCGCTACAAGGCATGGAGACTCTGGTCTGGGATTTTCCATGTCATGGCTCGGCCCCCAAGCTCGAGCACCCGATCGACTGGTGGGACCTGGGAACCTGGACGCTGTCGCAGTTGTCCGGGACCAAGGGTCCCCTGATCGGGGTCGGGCACTCGATGGGCGGAGCGGCCCTGCTCATGGCCGAAATCAAGGCGCCGGGCACGTTTGCCGCCTTGTTGCTGATAGAGCCGATTGTCTTTCCTCCTCCTTTCGAACGCCGCGAAGGCGCACTTTCAGCCCAGGCCCTGAAACGCAAGAACCACTTCGAGTCCCGCATCGACGCCAGGGCAAACTTCGCGGGCAAACTTCCGTTCTCGGCATGGAATCGCATGGCATTCGATGGGTATATCGACTGCGGCTTGGTCGAAACCGCCGACGGCATCGAATTGGCCTGCCGCCCGGCAGATGAAGCTGAGATCTACCGGGGCGCCACCCAACACGGTGTTTGGGATCTGCTCGGGAACGTGGATCCACCGGTGACGATCCTGGCGGGCGCCAACTCCGACACGCACTCCCTCGAAGTCGTGCAACGTCTGGCGAATCGGATTCCCCGGTCCGAGTATCAGATCATTGCCGGCACCGGCCACTTCCTGCCGATGGAGATGCCCGAGGTCGTCGTCGATTCGTTGGCTCGGATCGGAGCCGGGTTACAGAAAGAGTCGCTCGGCGACGATCCCGGCTGACAGCAAAAGGCCAAAGGCCAGGTGCAGTTGGGCCGTGCCCGCCAGCAGCGGGACCAGGCCGACGCCCTCTTTGTTGTTCGCGATCTGAGCAAGGCGCGGCACCATCGGGAGCGCCAGCAACACCGTGAGCGCTGTGACCGGGATGATTCGCAAGGCCGCCAGAACGACGGTGAGGGCGACCGCCCCCCAAATGATGGCGCCGTACATCCGCCGGGTTCGCTCGAGGCCGAGGATGACTGCCAGGGTTCTTTTTCCCACCCTGGCATCGGTGGCGAAGTCGCGGAGATTGTTGGCGACCAGGATCGCCGACGCCAGCATTCCCACCGGAATCCCGCACAGCCACACCCATCCCGGCGCCGATCCATCGTGCACCAAACGGCTTCCGCCGGTGGCGACCAGACCGAAGAACAGAAACACGAACAATTCCCCCAACCCCCGATATCCGTACGGGATCGGTCCCCCGACGTAGCCAAGCATTGCCGCGATCGAAGCGACGCCGATGATCACCACCACCCAACCCGCCAACAGCGTGAGACCGATACCGGCCACCGTCGCGATCCCGATCGCGATGATCGTGGCGACCCACATCTGGCGGGCTCCGATGACTCCGGAAGCGACCATGCGGGGCGGACCGATCCGATCGCCGGGGTCGGCCCCCCGGGCCGCGTCGGAAGCGTCGTTGGCGAAGTTGGCCGCGACCTGGATTGCCAGCGCCCCTACCAAAGCGAGGGTGAAAGCCCGCCAATCGAAGGCACGGTCGTGATAGGCAGCCGCCGACCCCACGAGCACCGGCACGACCGCTGCAGGCAAGGTTCGCGGCCGGGCCGCCTGAACCCAACCGTTTGCCTGGGGTCCGTCTGGCGTCTGGCGTCTGGCGTCTGGCCGGCGTTTTAGAAGTGCCACGGGAACTTCCGGTAGTCCGGATCCCGCTTCTCGAGAAAGGCGTCGCGTCCTTCGGCCGCCTCCCCGGTCCCGTAAGCGAGGCGGGTGGCCTCACCGGCAAAGAGTTGCTGGCCCACCAATCCGTCGTCGATCATGTTGAAGGCGTACTTGAGCATTCGCTGGGCGGTGGGCGATTTCGCTCCGATCTCGCCAGCCCATTCGAGCGATACGTTTTCCAATTCGGAATGGGCGACCGCCGCATTCACCATCCCCATGGCTTGCGCTTCCTCGGCGCGGTAGGTGTGTCCGAGAAAGAAGATCTCGCGGGCGCGCTTCTGACCGACCATCCGGGCCAGATAGGCCGAGCCAAACCCTCCATCGAAGCTGGCGACATCCGCGTCGGTCTGTTTGAACAAGGCATGTTCGGCGCAGGCGATGGTCAGGTCGCAGACGACGTGGAGGGAGTGCCCGCCGCCCACGGCCCACCCCGGCACGACGGCAATGACGATCTTCGGCATGAACCTGATCAGACGCTGACACTCGAGGATGTGGAGGCGGCCCAACTTCGCCGAGTCGATTCCCGTGGCCGTCTCGTCCTCGGAATACTGGTAGCCATCGGCACCCCTGATCCGCTGATCGCCCCCCGAGCAAAACGCCCATCCCCCGTCCTTGGGCGAAGGGCCATTGCCGGTCAGGATCACCACCCCCACATCGGGGGTGCTGCGGGCGTGGTCGAGGGCGACATACAGTTCGTCGACGGTGTGGGGCCGGAAGGCATTGCGCACCTCGGGACGATCAAAGGCGATGCGAACGGTGCCCTGGCCGACGGCGCGGTGATAGGTGATGTCCGTAAACGAAAGTTCCTCGACCTCTGTCCAACGGCTGGGGTCGAAGTGCTCGGAAATCACAGGTTGAATGTAGACCGGAGAGGAGGTGGTGGTTGCGAGCGATCGGGTAGCACGTAGCACGACGCCAGCCTCAACCCTCATGGTCGATCTCGATAGACAGCTCGAATTGAACCCGGACGCCACCTTCCTCGAGTCCAAGGAAGAGAGTCTCACCTATGGGGACGTTGATCGCCTTGTCTCGGTGCAGGCCCGAGTCCTGGGTGATCGCACCGGTCACCGGGTGGTCGTGCGCCCCCTGATCGATGCCAGGTCGGTTGTCGAGATCCTGGCCGCGACTCGAGCCGGAGCAACGGCGGTGGTGGTCTCAGCCGACTTGCCCCACCAAATCGCCGCCAGGCAAGTCGAGGCCGCGGCCCGCGAGGAACGTCCCTGCCAAACGATCCTCTTCACCAGTGGGAGCTCGGGGGCCCCGAAAGGGGTTCGTCTCACTGCGTCGAATTGGGATGCGGCCGCGACTATCTCGATCACTCGGCTCGGGCACGGGCCGGAAAGCCGCTGGCTTTGTCCTCTCCCCCTTCATCACGTGGGTGGGCTCAGCATCATCTACCGGACCATCGCCGCCGGGGGCAGCGTCGTCCTCGCACCGGAGCCCGCCGATCTGTCTGCCTGGATGGGGCGAGTCCAGTTTGCGTCTTTGGTGCCTACCCAGCTCTATCGCACTCTGGCCGGTCGGACCGACCGATTCACCAATATGCCGGTCGTCCTGGTCGGGGGAGGGCCGTCCGAACCGGGCCTGTTGGATCAAGCCGACGCCGCCGGGTTGGTGGTACTCCCAACCTACGGAATGACGGAGTCGACCTCGCAGGCGGCCACCGCCCGTCCGGGCGATCCCGACCGACGGTTGTTTCCCCTCGACGGCGTCGAAGTTCGAGCGGGATCGGATGGTCGCATCCACCTGAGAGGACCCACCATTTCCCCGGGATATGTCGGTGAGCCCGAGCGCTCCGCCGGGGACTGGTTTGCAACCGCCGATCAAGGTCGAGTTGATCCGGACGGTTCGCTGGTCGTTCTCGGCCGGCTTGAGCGCCTGATCATCAGTGGCGGAGAAAACATCGATCCCTCGGCTGTCGAGGAGGCGATCAGGAGCCACCCCGAGGTAGTCGAGGTCGCCGTGATCGGCCTGCCCGACCGGGAATGGGGGGAAATAGCGGCGGCGGTCTACGTCGGAGGAGTCGAGGCCGGCCAACTCCGGTCTTTCATCGCCGGTCTCGTTCCGGATCATGGCGTGCCCAAGCGCTGGCTTCGAATGGAGGCACTCCCGAGAACCGCCCTGGGAAAGGTCGACACTGCCCGCCTCTTGCTGATGTTCGACTAGGTACCAACCGACCGCGGCCATCACCATTCGCTGCGGCGGGCCCGCTTGACATCGCTTCGCCTCTTTTTCTGCTCCAACCGTCTTTCTCGCGATGAAGCGGTGGGTCGAGTCGGCCTCCGCCGGCGAGGTCGGTGGGCAGCCTCGTTGAGGATCATCGCCAGGCGCTCGACTGCGATCCGGCGGTTTTGGCTTTGGCTGCGGGTGTCATCCGCGGTCACGCTTACGACTCCGTCGAAGGCCCGTCTGCCGAGGCGTCTCAGCATGTGTTCCTTGAGGGGTTCGGGGATCGAAGGCGACCGTCCCAGGTCAAACCGAACCTCGGCCCGGGTATTGGAGCGGTTGGCATGCTGACCGCCTGGCCCTCCCGAAGGACTGAAGGTCCACGACAGCTCTGAGTCGGGAATTACATGATCGGCCACGAGCATGTCGGGGATTGTCGCAAAGCCGGAGCCTCAGCGCTGGAGACAGCCCCGATCCTTAGAGGGAGGCGTGCTCCTCGTTGAGCGGCTTCATGATCAAACGACGCTCCGCCCATCCCATTTCATCGTTCCACTTTTCGGCTAGCTCGTTGTAGAAGTCGACCGCCTCCGGCCGCATGGTGGTTCTAGCCGCCTTGTAGGCCGAGTCGATGAGCCACCGTGCCGAGAGCCTTGTCGAGAGCCATTGCTCGAGTTCGTCCGCGAAGTTGTCAGCCGGATCCTGTGAACGATCTCGAACCTGTGCTGCGGTCCGGAGCTGCCTGATCCTGAGGTAAGTCGCCGACCGTTCCTGTGAGAAGACCGGCGGCGATGACGAAGACAACATGTGCTGTACCACCCTCCATTTGGTCTTGTATCGGACGCTTTTCGCTTCCGGGGCGAGGGGGGTTCGCAACTCATCCCGGTGGGACTAGTGCCTGTCGATTCCGCCTATCGATTCCGCCTATCGATTCAGTTTGCCGACAACGCGACGGATTCCGTCTGTATCGTCCCCGACGTGTGTCCGGGGGAGGGTCAAGCCCGGATCGAATCGAGGAGGTAGTCAAGTGAACGCCCTGCAACCGCAGTCGCGCCTGTTGTTCCGCGGCGCGCTGTTGATCTTTGTTGTCACGATCATCATCGGGATCCTCAACGGTCTCGACATTTGGGATCCAACCCACCAGATGATCCTGACGCATGTTCACGCCGGCACCCTCGGCTGGATCACCCTGTCTGTGATCGGTGCGGCCTTGGCGATGTTCGGCGGCAGTGCCGACGCCAAAGGCATCGCCACGGCTCGGAACCTGGCGAACGGCAGTCCTCGTGTTGGTGGTCATATACGTGGCCGCCTTCGCCACGACCACCGGAATATTCCGTCCCATCGCCGGCACCTTGCTGTTGATAGCAATCGTCTGGGCCCTCACGTGGGTCGTGCGTACCTACCGCGCCAGCGAGCAGACGACGGCGCAGCTGGCTCTGTATCTGGCCATGATTTCCCTGACGATCGGGGCGATCCTGGGAGTCTTGCTGGGCATCTTCGTGGCCAACGGCTCGATCCCCGGGCTCAGCACCGAACGGGCCGCGACCCTCGCTGGCGCCCACCCAGTCGCCATGTTGATCGGCTATCTGATCCTGGCCGGGGTGGCGATCAGCCACTGGGTGCTGGAGGGAGGCCAGGGCATCCTCGGGCGCCTGGTGGCATGGGCCCTGTTCTTGGCCGGTCTTATCGCCAACGTCGCCTTCATCTTTGACATCGAGGCTCTGATCCAGGTTTTTTCGGCTTTGCAGGTGATCGCCATCATCGCCTACGTCGTCCATATGTGGGGCAAGATCACGCCCGGGGCGTGGGGGGTGACAGCGCCGACAACTTCGGACGAATGGCTGTGTTGGGCCTGGTCCTGGGGATTGGCCTCCTGGTCTACGTTGTCCAACTCGTCACCTCGGGCCAACTGGATCCAGAGTCCGGAGGCGGTCCGCTCGGTGTCTTGATCGCCTTCGACCACGCCATGTTCATCGGAGTCATGACCAATGCCCTCTTTGCAGTGGTGGCGGGGATGGCGGCGGTCCGGGCGGCGACCAATCGGATCGTGCTCGTCGCCGTCAATGTCGGTTTGGTTCTGTTTCTGATCGGACTGGTAACTGACGAGGCGATTTGGAAACGGATCGGGACCCCGATCCTCGGCCTGGCACTCCTCTACGGCATCGCCGTCTATTGGCAGGGCCTGGGTTCGTGGCGGCCTTCGACCGCCTGATGCATTTGCGCGCTCGGGCCCTTGTGGCGGCGGTGATCGCGGTTGTTCTCGTTGCCTGCGCGTCCGGGCCGGAGTCCCTGGGTGACCCCGCCCTCGATGCCGGGCGCGACACCTTCGGACGTATATGTGCGTCGTGTCACGGTGGGAGCGGAGCCGGAGCATCGGCCCCGGCCCTGACGTCGGTGCTCGAGACGTTCCCCGATTGCCAAACCCACCGGCAGTGGGTGACGCTCGGCTCCGATCGGTGGAAACAAGAGGTGGGCCCGGTGTATGGGGCACCGGACAAGGAAATCACGGCAATCATGCCGAGCTTCGAGTCGGTGCTCACCGAAGAAGAGATCCAGCAAGTAGCGGCGTTCGAACGCTTCCGTTTCGGTGGTGGGGAGATGGCCGCGGTCCTGGCCGACTGCGGGTTGACCTAAGCCTCCTCTCCCGTTTTCGCGCATCGAACGCGGCCCATGGGCCACGTTCGATGCGCGAAAACGGGTGTCTTAGGAGTACCGGGTCACGAACCCCCGGCTCCGGAAGAGCTTGAGCATCGAGCCCCGAACCAAGTGGCCAGGATGAGAGCGGCCACGGTTCCGATCAGAGATATCCCGAGCCTTCCCCACGGCAACCCGTGGCCGTCGAGCACCTCGCGGGCGGCGGCGAAGGCGTGGGTGGTGGGAAGAATGTTGGCGATCTGGCGGAGGCCGGCCGGCAGCGCCGCCACCGGGAAGAACACCCCCGAAATCGCCAGCACGACGTAGTTGAGGCCCCAGGTGAGGATCTCCGCGCTTTGGCCGAAGCGGAGAATCAAACCGATGACGACCAGCGCCAGGGCCCAACCGTTGAGCACGAGCAGGGTGACGATCGGAATGACCGCCCACCCCACCGCGGACAGATCGAATCCGTAGAGCAGGATCGTCGTGATCGTCAGCGAGAGCAGTGTCAGGAACAGCTTCGCCAGCCCGAACACCGAGGTTCCGGCCAGGTACTCCAGAGGCTTGACCGGGGTGGTGAGAACGTTGAGGAGGTTGCGAGTCCAGGTCTCCTCCATGAAGGTCGTCGACCCGGTCATTTGAACCTGGGTCAGCGTCCAGAAGAGCATGAGGCCGGCCAGCAAGTAAGGGATGCTGGCGCGGCTGGCTTCGTTCTCCTGGGCGATGAAATAGCCCAGCGAACCCCACAAGATCACATCCATCACCGGCCAGAAGGCGATCTCGAACCAGCGATGGGGCGATCGCCACAGCACCAGCCAATGACGATGGATCACCGCACCGACCCGAACCAGGTTCATTTGGCGACACCTCCTCGAAGCTCGGCCGCGACGGCCAGGAAGGCGCCTTCGAGGTCGTCGACCGCGAACTGAGTAGCGATGGATGCGGGCGTGCCGTCAGCGACGATCTTCCCGCGTGACATCAGGATCACGCGTTCGCAGAGGGCTTCGACCTCCCGCATGTTGTGAGAGGTGACGAGCAAAGCGGTGCCGTCGCGGTGATGGATCTCGAGCAACGCTTGCCGTACCCGCGCCGCGATATCGGGATCGAGGCTGGCGGTGGGCTCGTCGAGCACCAGCAGCCTCGGTCGATGAAGAACCGCCTTGGTGATCGAGACCAGGGTTCGTTGCCCGGAGGAGAGCTCCTGGTTGCGCTTGTCGGCGAGTTCGGTGAGACCGAAAACCTTGATCGCTTCCTCGACGATGGCCGCCGGCTTGCGAATCCCGGCAAACCCGGCGAAGAGGGACAGGGCCTCCCTCACTGTGAGGTTCTCGGGCAGCGGCAAGTATCCGGCCACGAAGCCCACATGCTCCATCGCCTTCGATCGGCCCTGGGGGAGATGGTGCCCGGCCACCTCGATCGTTCCTGCGTCGGGAGCGATCACCCCCAGCAGCATCAGCAAGGTCGTCGTCTTCCCGGCCCCGTTGGGACCCAACAAACCCAGCCGGGCCCCTGAGGAGACCGCGAGATCGAGATGATCGACCGCCGGCTGACCTTTGAAGGTCTTGACCAGGCCGCGGGCGTCGACCACGAGAGAAGAGGACATGGCTGTAATTCTCGTCTGCCGGTGGGGCGCTTGAGTCCGAATTTTCCGCAATGCCTAACGAAATGGGCGCTTTCTGCCGAATAGTCACTCTAAGCGTGTAACAACCACGGAGAGTGGTAGACCTTTCTTATGTACGACTTCGACCAAAGGACAAGAGACAGATGCGACTGAAAACCGGCTTGGTGGGACTTCTGGTGGCGGTTTCGATGGTTCTCGGAGCCGCGGCAATGGCCGCCTCGACCGACACCCTCCTGGTCGAGGGCTTCGATCCCGACAACAACACCCTGGTTTTCGGTGTATCCGAAATCGATGAAGCCTGATCGACTGCACGGTCGCCGGGCCCGGTTACCTGTACGTGACCGATGGGGCCGGCAACGTAACGGCCCTAACCAAGAACGGTCAGCCCGCATCCTTCAAGCTGGCTGGGGTCGACGTCCCCTATGGCCAAACCGGAGGCGTCTGTGACCTCAAGGCCGTCGACGTCACCGGTCCGGCCGGCCAGGTGAATCACGGACAGGTGGTTTCAAGCTTTGTCCATGCTCTCAAGGAACAATTGCGAGAGGCGGGAGTACGCGGGGGAGTCGGCTGTCTGGTGCGCATCGTGGCCCACTCTGACTACGGCAAAGGTGACCAGCAGCAGGGCCCGACCGACGAAGAAGCAACCGTCGTCGTGTCCGGTGAGGTGGATCTCAACGCTCACGAGGCCACCTGCCAACGTGGTGGGAACTCGGAAGAGCGGACCGAACGCGGCAACCGCAGCGACGACCGGCCTGAGAAGGTTCGCGGAAACGGGAACGGACATGGCAACGGCCGAGGCAACGGAAATGGGAACGGCAACGGATAAGTAGCCGGGGTGGCCTCGGGGACGCCGATGGCGTCCCCGATGTCAGAGCGTGGCCAGCCGGGCGTTGGCGATGTGGTCGTAGCTGCGGCGCAGTTCGATCTTGCGCTCCAGCGCCTCGATCACAGGTTGGGTGAAGTCGACCTCGTATAGGCGCTCGCTGCTTCCCAAACCTCCCGGTGAGAAGACGTTGACCTCCATCAGCTTGTCACCGACGATGTCGAGACCCACCAGGAACATGCCGTCCTCGATCAGCTTGGGTCTGACCAGGTCCACCAGGTGCAGCATCTCGGGTGTGATCTTGGCCGGGTGCGCCTCGCCCCCGACGTGCATGTTGGAACGCATGTCGTTCGATTCGTTGACTCGCCTGAATGCCGCGTATTGACCGTCGCGTTCGAGCGGACGGCCATTCATGACGAAGAGACGGGTATCGCCGTCCTTGGCGGCCGCCAAGAATTCCTGGACCACGATGTAGCCGTCACGGGAGAGGGCCTCGATCATCTGGTTGAGGTTCGGCGATTCCTTGGCCGAAACCAGGAAGACGCCCGCCCCTCCAGATCCCTGCAGAGGCTTCAGGACAGCCGCACCTTTCAGCTCCTCGATGAAACCGGTGATTGCCACCGGGTCACGGGAGATCATGGTGCGGGGCCGGACTTCCTCGGGAAAGTGCTGGAAGTAAGTCTTGTTGACCGCGTCCGCCAGGCTGGTCGGATCGTTTACGACCAGGACCCCGCGGCTCATCGCCAGCTGGCCGAACAGGACCCCGGAGGCCACTGCCCAGGGACGTTCTGTGGCGTCCTCGGCCGGGTCGTTGCGCATCATCAGCACATCCAGCTCGTCGACGACGATTCTCTCCGAAGCCTCCTCCGACTGAATGCTTTCGAGATAGGTCTTGAGCGAGCGATGGCTCTTGGTGGGAGCGCTGCCGGCGGTGGCGGTGACGCTCCCGTCGGGATCATGAGCAAAGTCGTCTACTCCCATGAGCCAGACCTCATGGCCCATCCGGGTGGCGGCCATCGCCAATCTGGTCGTCGTATAACCCGGTTCCTCGGTTGCTACCCGGTTGACAACGAATCCGATTTTCATGTGTCCGCTCCGATCAGATGTTGCAGTCCCGTATTGCCGGCGACTCTCGCGAGGCGCTTCCTGGCGGCGGGATCGGTCAGGAAATTGGGAAGGATGGCTGCCGGCTTCAGCACATTTTGCTGGGTAAGCCTGAGGATGAGAGGGAGATCGGTGAGGCCCATCTTGCCCTGCCATAGTGGCTCGAGAACGTTCCCTGCCGCCAGGTACTGGACCAGGTTCTGCAATCCCCTTAGATAGACGGCGTCCTTGGTCAGTCCCCCCGACCTCCACACCCTCATGACGATCGTGAACGCACCACCCTTGGAGTATCCATATCGTTCCGTCAGTTCCTGGTGGGTTTGCGAGAACGAGAGGCCTTGGAGCCGCCGTCTGACGGCGATGACCCTGGCGGCGATCTGTCGGAGGCGGCCGGCAGTGAGACTTCCGACCGCGGCCTCGGCCAGGAGGGCCAATCCCTCCTGAGTCTCCTCGTACCCGGCCAGCCCCGAGCCCAGGAGCTTCAGGTCCTGGAGAGACCCGTTGATATAGGTGAGGATGTGGGTTCCCACTTCATGTGCGAGCAGACCGGCCACCCGGGACTTGGAGACCGATGCCGTCTCGGCGATGAGGAGAGCACCGTTAGCCACCATCACTCCGCTCGTATCCGTTCTGATCTCGATCGGCACCGAAAATTCGGGATAGCCCATTCGATATCGGTCTATCTCGGAGCTGGCCATCCGGGCGATAGCGTCGGCGTCGAGGCACTTTCCCCGTCGGCCAGATTTCTTGGCAACCTCGAGAAGGATTTCCTCGGCCTGGCGTTCGAGCTCAGGCAAGACCGGGCCGTAGAGCTCGAGACTCAGATCGAGGAAGCGATCGGTTCCCCGCGCGGACAGCATCGCTAGTTGGAGGACGAGCTCCTGTTGCTTCGCGGTGAAGATCTCGACGAGCATCGGGTCGAGGACCGAAGCGATGTTGACCGCCTCCAGACGGGCACCGATCACGTCCGGGAAGTCCTCGATGTCCCGGTACTCGAAGTGGGGCTCGGCCTCTGGTGATGCCAGAAACTGCTTGCGGGCTTCTGCGACGTTGACCGGGGTCACGTCGACCAGGAATCGGAAGCTTTCGCTGATCGACGCGAGCTCGCGGTCGATAGCCAGATCAGAGGCGACGAGTGTGGTCATCGCAACGCTTCGAGCTCCCTCAGCAACCCGGGTACCGTCGCCGACAGCGACTCGCGCAGCCGTCCGACGTGAGCGAGGTTGACCTCACCGCTCCACTCATCCATGAACGTCTTTTTGAACTCCAACGCCAGCGCACACCCCCGGCCCGGGTACCGCTCGTCGATCCATTGGGAAAAGTGGCCGCCTTTGAAGCGCACGTTCTCTGCGACCGTGGCCGTGCTGGGCAAGGCCTGGGCCAGATCTTCGGAGAAGCGATCGACCAGTGAGGACCATACGGAACGATCGAGCGCACCCGTCCCGATGTTGACGTCCGGATTGCCGGCCGCATCGGCCGGTGACGCATTGGCTCCGTCGCGCCGGTGGTTGTAAGAGTGAATGTCGAGAACCAGGAACGGAGTGATGGCGGCGAGGGCGTCGAGCCGTTGACCGATCTCCTGATAGAACCAGTCGTAGATGTCGAGTGAAGTCGCGATGGCGTCACCGTCGAGCGGAGCCTTCCAGACCTCGAGACCCCAAGCCTGCTCCGGGCCGAGATAGATCGCCTGGTTCCGGGGCCGGTTGAGGTCCACTTCGAAGCGGGAACGATCGGCAACGACTCGAAAGGGGACGATGTCAGTGAGAAGGTCCGTGTAGGGATCCTCCTCCCGGAGGCGAACCTCCTCGTCGAGGGCGATCTGTTCGGCGATCTCCGGCCGCAAGCTGTGCCCGGCGTGGATGGCGGTTGCCAGGATCGGACTGACGTCGTCGAACACAACGAAGGGGGGATTCATGCTTCTCAGTACCCCACCGTAATCGGGGTCAAACAAGCCGATGACCGACTGCTTCGAGGCTTGCGAGCCTCGTCAGGATTGGGGGCGGCCGAACTTGCGGCCGTGGTCAACACGGTTGACCTGGACTTCGTCGGGGTCCGACGAGCCGGAAGGAGGTGTGGTTTCGCTGCGCCAGGGGCGGGCTGTTTCGGTTGAGGGCAGTTCGGAGACTGCCCGGAGCCTCATCCGGGCCTCCCGTTCGGCATCGCGGATGATGGTCTCGGCCTGGCGCTGAGCATCGGCGAGTTGTTGGCGCGCCAGGTCGGTGAGTTCCCGTGCCCGGGCCTCGGCCTCTAGCTGGGATGACCGCAGGAATGCTTGCGCCTGGCCGCGAGCCGCGACGACCTGCTGTTCGATCTCGGCCCGTTTGCGGATCGCTTCGGCGTGGGCCAATTCGGTCGAGCGCAGCAGGTCGGCTGCCCGCGCCTGGGCTTCTTCGTATTTCGCCTGAGCTGCCCTGATGACCCGGGAAGCGGTTTCCTCTGCGGCCAGCTTGAGACGGTTGGCATCCTCGACCATGTCAGCTGCCTTCTTCATGACTTCGTCGCGCGCTTGCTTGGCGCTCGACTCGGCGCCCTGCCGGGCAAAGGCGCGAAGCTGCTCGGCTTCGCCGACGAGGGCCTCGACTTGCTTGCGGGCGTCATCTCGCAAGGCCTGGGCGTGGGCCGTTGCGTTTTCCACCAGCGCCCGCAGCCGGGCTTCGAGTGGTTCCTCGCCGGGACCCAAATGGGCAAGTGCAAACTCAGCTCGCTCCAGCCTGGCGCGAACCGCAGCCAGTTCATGGGTGAGCAGGCGGATTTCGTCGTCAGGGGTGGCGGGGGCGAGGTGACGGACGTTGGACCGTCCGGGTGCTTCCGCGGTTTGACCGCTTTGGATCATGGTGCCGTCACCCCTTCCAGGGCACGGGCCAGAGCATGCTCGACCAGCTGCACCAGGACCCCTTGGACGTCCTGGCGGCTGCGTGCATCGCAATAGACCATCGGAACCCCGGATGAGATCGCCAGGGCCTCCCTGACCTCGGGCAGGCTGTGCTTGCGCTCACCGTGGAAGGTGTTCACCCCGACGACGAAAGGCGTCTCCCGCTTCTCGAAGAAGTCAACGGCGGCAAAGCACGAATCGAGTCGCCGGGTGTCGACCAGGACGATTGCCCCGATCGCTCCTTTGGCGAGCTCGTTCCACATGAAGTGGAATCGATCCTGACCCGGGGTGCCGAAGAGATAGAGAACCAGGCTGTTCTTGAGGCTGATCCGGCCAAAGTCCATGGCAACGGTCGTGGTCGTCTTGCCCGTGTTGGTCATGAGTTCGTCGACGCCAACGCTGGCCTGAGTCATGATCGCTTCGCTCCGGAGCGGCTCGATCTCGGAAATGGCGCCGACGAAGGTGGTCTTGCCCACGCCGAACCCGCCGGCCACGACGATCTTGACCGGAAGGAGACGCGGTTTAGAGGCTCTTGATTCCATCGAGCACCTTCTGGAGCAGAGTTGTGTACGAGTAGCCCTCGAGACTGGCGGGCATATCGCCGGGCGGTTCGCTGATCTGGACCGCGCCACGATGGGCCAGGTCGGCGACCACGACCCGCACCACTCCGATCGGCACGTCGAGGCGGGCGGCGATCTCGACAATGGCGATTTCCTTGCGGGCAAGCCCGATGATCCGGGCGGCTTCCCAGCGAAACTGGTGCCGGTTTCGAAAACCGGTGGGGGTCGCGGCCACCAGAGCTTCGAGGGCGATATAGGGCTGATCGGCCCCGGTCCTCCCTCCGGTCATGGCGTAGGGACGGATGAGTCGCCCTTCGGTGGTGGCGCCGCTGGCCGAAGTCCTGTCGTCCATGTTCGTCACTCCGCGCTGACCAGCTCCGCCTTGAGCTCCTCTCGTACCTCGGGGGTGAGAACTTCCCCGGCCCGTTCCGAGAAGAGCGCCATTTGATAGGCGACGGTCCCGATGTCGACGGTCCGCTCGGTGAGAACGCAAAGCAGTGATCCATCACGGATGCCGGTGACGAAGAGCCAGCCGTTGGTCATCTCGATGATCACGTTGCTGACCGACCCGGCCCCAAACCGTCCCGCCGAACCGTACGCCAGCCCGATCATCCCCGAAGCGACGGCCGCCAGCCGGTCGGCCGACTCGCGATCGACGTCCTCCGAAATCGCCAGCGCCAGGCCATCCGAGGAGACCACCACGGCCCGACGAACGGCCGGGACCGCCAGCACGAATCGAGTGATCAGCCAGTTGAGGTTGGCGGTTCCGGCGCTCATGCTCCGTCCCCGTCTTCCCGCTCGCCCCAATTGAGTGTGTCGTTGAGTGTGTCTTTGTCGTAGGAATCGGCCTGAGTTTTCGAAGTATCCGGTTTCGAAGGATCAGTTCTCGAAGGATCTGGGCGCGGGCGATCGGTGTCGGCCCCGCCGCGACCAACCTGATAGGCGCTCAGAGCGTCCTTGATGCCTTCGGGGCTCATCTCCGAGCGAGCCGACGTCGGCGCGTTGATGGCTGACTCGTTGTAGGAAGTGCCCGGGATCCGGGTTGGAAGGCCGGCAGTGGTTTGGGGACGCGGCTGCTCGGGGGCCGAAGCGGGTGTGGTTTGCGGCTGCGGGGCCGGGGTGGTTCTGTCCAGCGAGTTGGCGGTGGTGAGGCTGAGGCCGTTGCTGGCGAGTTGCACCGGCAACGGGTTGGTCGGCGCCGCGTTTGCGGTGGCGTGGCCGGTGGATCTCACCGGAAGGGGGCCAGACGGCGGACGCTCGGTGGTGGCGTCACGATCGTGAGCCGATGAGGTTCGCTGATGGACCCGTCGGCGCTCGGCCGTCACGACCCCCCCGTTCTCTCGGGCCGGGGCAGAGTGGCGAGACTCTTGACCTGAGTACGGGTCCTCGGATGCGGGGCCATCATCCCGCGGTTGGGATGCGATCTCGAGTTTGCCGCGCGGGATCGTCACTCGAACCGTCATGCCCGGTACGCCTCGCACGAGGCGGATGTCGATTCCGTGACGGGCCGCCAAACGGGCCACGACGTACAGACCGAGGGTTGGATCGAGGGCCAGACCGAGGACTGGCGGTTTGGCCAGGAGATGGTTGAGTTCGCCCATCCGGGAATCGGTCATGCCGACGCCATGGTCGGAGATCGTGAGGAGGTATCCCTCCTGATCGAAGAGCCCGGTCACCCTGACCCGATCGGCGGGCGGTGAGAACTGGGTGGCGTTGTCGAGGATTTCGGAGAGAAGATGGGACAGGTCGGTGACCACGCCACCCGAGACCTGGACCGGTTCGAGAGCGAGAACTTCGATTCTCTGATAGTCATCGACTTCGCCCAGAGCGGCTCGGACGACATCGCCGATGTCGAGCGACTTCTCCCACATCCGTTTGGTTTCGGTGCCGGCCAGGACCAGGAGGCTTTCGGCGTTGCGACGCATGCGGGTGGCGAGATGGTCGAGCTTGAAGTAGCCACCGAGCACTTCGGGGTCTTCCTCCCGGGCCTCGAGCTGGTCGATGAGGGCGAGCTGGCGGTCGACCAGCTCCCGGTTGCGTCGGGCCAGTGTCACGAAGATCTCGGACACACCCTTTCTGAGGATGTCCATCTGCTGGCGAGCGACTTCCACCAGAGTCCCGTGGAGAGCCGAGAAGGATCGAGCCAGTTCTCCCACTTCGTCGCTCCCGCCAGCTTCGATGGGGTCAGGCTGACTCTCGCCGAACTGCTCGTCCGGATTTCGCAGGGCCTGGACAAGATTGGGGAGATCGACTTCGGACACTTTGCGGGCGGCGTTGGTGACGATCCGCACCCTTCTGACCAGAGAGCGGCCGAGGGTCACGGTGGCCCATCCCGCCAGGATCAGCAGGAGGGCGGAGCCGCCACCGAGGGCGATGGCTTCGGTGCGAGCCTGGTCGGCATCGGCGCTGGCTCCGGCCGACGCTTGCACCGCCAGGCGTTCGGCCGCGACGACCAGGAGTTCGTTGCGGTCGAGGGGAAAGCTCGATACTTCGACCCGATCGGCCTGGTTGCTTTCGATCGTGAGATTGACAAGCAGATCCGCGGCTGAGGGAGAAGATTCGGCTGCGCGGCGGAGCCAGTCGCCGAACGCCGCCTCACGGGCGGTCAGGGCTTCTTCGACGGCCTCTTGGGGAAGACCGGTTCCTGCCAGGAATCCACGCACGAGCTGCTCTTGCTCGAACGAGTCGAAGGCGGCCTCGGCCAGGGACTCTGCCGCGATGAGTTCACGGGCCCGGATGCGATCGTCGATCTGCAGAGAGGTTTGGGAGACAACACCCAGAAGGAGCTTGCTGGCGTCTTCGTAGATCTGGAGGTCGGCGGCGGAGGGCTCATCGATCGTACGGAGGTCGACGATCGCGCTCTGGACCTCGCCGATGTCGGCGCTAATGCCGTTGGCCATGTCGATGCTGTTGGGGGAGGCGGCGGTCCAAAAGGCGAGGGCGTTGGCCTCGAGTCGGACGAGAGCTCCATCGAGCTCGGTTCGGGCGGCGGGAAGGCTGCCCAGGGCGGAATCGTTGCCTTCGAGGAAGGCGGCGCGCGCCAGTTGCTCCTCGGTCCATAGGGTTCTCAGGGAAACCATCGCCTCGCTGGCCACCGTCGCCGCCCGGGCGGTCTCGTCGTGGACATTGGCGTCCTCGAGGAACGTCCAGGCCAGGTATCCGGTCGCCAGCAGGGCGGCCAGGGCGATCGGGAGGCTGGCAAGGACGATCTTGCCGGCTAAACGCATCCGCATTAGAAGCACTCCTCGCTCAGGTCGATCCTCCAGCGTCTTTATCGTCACCTGAGCCCCGCCAGTTGAGTGGTGACACGAAGAGGGATCCAGCGACAGAGCGGGCCGCGTAAGGTTGGCTCGTGGCGGTAAGACGCATCAAGATCGGCGAAGAGTCGACCCCCCGCAAAGTCTTCGTCTGGGCCCTGGATTGGCCGGGGTGGTGCCGAAGCGGACGCGACTTCGATGCGGCTCTCGAGGCACTCGTCACGGCGGCCGATCGGTATGCGGTAGTCGCGAGGGCTGCTGGTCTCGATTTCCCCGCGGTCGCCGCAGCCAAGTTTGAGGTGTCGGACCAGAGTGGTTGGCGGCGGCGGCACAGAATTCGGAGTGCCATCGATGATCACGGACGGTGATCGCCGAGCGGTCTCCACGGCCGAGGCCAGAAAGCTGGCCGGGCTGGTTGCCTCGTCGTGGGCCTCGTTCGACGCAGTGGCCGCGGCTGCTCCCGAAGTTCTACGGAAAGGACCGCGGGGCGGAGGCCGTGACACGTCCAAGATCGTCGCGCACGTCAACGAGGCGGATTACGCCTATGCCCGGGAAATGGGAATCAAACTGAAAGCTGCCACGGATCGTGCCGGCATCGAGAGTATGCGGGCATCGATACTCGAGGTACTGGGCCAACGGAGCGACGGCTCGCCGCTGGCGGGGCGCAAGTGGACCCAGAGATACGCCGCCCGCCGGATCGCCTGGCATGCCCTGGATCACGCGTGGGAGATCGAGGACAAGAGCGAATAGGAGGTCATTCATTAATCAACGGGCCCGCCCCCAAGCGGACCCGTTGAAAGTGAGACGCTTTAGTTAGACCGCTTAGGCCGTCAGGTCTTGCAGAACCCGGCGGATGCGGCGACGGCTTTCGCCGGTGGACCGGTGAACGGCGTCGATGTAGCGAGCCGCTTCCTTCCGCTTCTTGGGGGCGATGTCGGCCCAGTCGTCGGGAAGCTTCTTCTTGATGTCTTTCCAGTTGGCCTCGAGGGCCTTTTGCATGCCGCTGTTGCTGCGACGGTCCTTGAGGAACATCCCCAGCCCGACCATGGCGGCTATCCCCAGAAGACTCTTGATGACAGTCATACGTTTCTCCAATCAGACGTCTAAGAAATGAGTTCCCAAATCGCCCGACGGCTAAACCCCCGAACCCCGACCCCCGGAACCTGAAGACCCGAAACCTAAGGTTATAAGCCGCGGAAACCGCCCCCTACAACCTTAGGTTTCGGGGTTCTTAGGCGTCGGCCAGGTTGAGCGCCGGCAACTTCTTCTGTGGGTCGACAAACGGGAGGCTGGCCGTGATCCCGACCAACTCGACGCCATCCTCGTTGACGATGTCGAGGCGGGACCCCGGCGTCGCCAGGTCGATCGGAACCCAGGCGTAGCCGATGTTCTTCTCCAGACCCGGCGACCACACCGCGTCGGTCATTCGACCCACCTGCTTGCCGTTGTCGAATACCGGCCAAACCTCCGACAACTCTGCCCGCAGCTGGTCGGATTCCAGGAAGACGCCGACCAGCTTGCGGTCGACTCCGTTGCTGCGGATGCTCTCCAGGCTGTCCTTGCCGAGGTAGTTCTGCTCCTGGGGCTCGACGAGCCTTTCCATCCCCATGACATGAAACGGAGTGTCGCTGAGGTTGATGTCCGACCCGTAGTTGAAGATCCCCGCCTCGATCCGACGCGCTTCACACGGAGCGATCGGACGGATGTCGAATTCCTCACCGGCGGCATGAACCGCGTTCCAGAGCTCGGCGCCGCGGGTGCCGTCCAACAGGTTGACCTCGAAACCCGGAACCGCGGTCCAACCGGTCCGGCTGATGACGACCGGGATATCGCCGATCGTGAAATGTCCCAGCCAGTAGTACTTGAGGTCATAGATCGACGGACCCGACCAACTTTTCGAGGGTCTTGGCGGAGAGCGGACCCTGGACCTGCATCGGGTGGACGTCGGGGTAGCTGACCTCGGCCTCGAACCCGCCGGCGCCGGCCACGCCGGCCGCATAGAGCCCGGCGTCGGAGTCGGCCAGTTGCATCCACCACTTGTTCTCGGCGACGTGGAGCAGGACCGGGTCATTGACGATCCCACCATCCGGGGCGATCACCGGCATGTACTTGCCCTGCCCAACCGCGCACTTGGTCAGGTCGCGACAGGTGATGAAGTCAATCAGTCGGTCGGCGTCGGGACCCGACACTTCGACGGTTCGTTCGACGCCTACATCCCACATGGTGACGCCCTCCACGAGGGCCCAGTACTCGGTGTCGGGGTCGTCGTAATAGGCCGGGAGGTACATGTGGTTGTAGATGTCATAAGAGGAGCAACCCGCGGCCAGGGTCGATCGGAAGAAGGGAGACCGGCGATACCAGGGTCCGAAATAGAGGGTTGTGCTTTTCTCGAGCATCTCGGGTCGTTCGTTGGCCATGCCGCCTCCTGGGGTTTATTGAACGGTCGTTCAACACTAGGCGGCCTGTTTGCCTCACGGCGCGGCAAAGCCTTGTTCTGGTTTCCACCGAGATGGATCCGCTCAGGCGCTGATGTGGCCCCAGCGGCGGAGGTCGCGGTAGGTGTCGACGATGGCCTCTTCCACCGGACGGAAAGTCATGGCCAGTTCCGATCGGATCTTGGAGGTATCGATCTCGAACTTTCGTCCGATGTTGGTGCGCAGATAGGAACGAGCGCCGGGGTGCTGGAAAGCAGAGGCGGCCTGGACCAGGAGATTCCCGACGGGATTGTCGAGTGGGATCGATGGGAGCCGGGCGAGCCCGAGGTCGGCGCCCCGGGCTACCTCCACGATCTGGCGCATCGACCAAACCCCGGCGGTGCAGAGATACCGGCCGGAGGCGCCATCGGTTTCGATCGCAAGGCGATGGGCCAACGCGACATCTCTCACATCAACCAACCCGTATCGCAATGAAAGGATGCCGGGGTATTGGCGAGTGGTGTAGCCGGCCAGGACGCCATTTGATTCGTTGAGGGATGGCACCAGAGACGGGCCGATGACCAGTGTCGGGTTGATCGACACGACCCGGATTTCACTGTGACTCGAGGCGAAATCCCAGGCGGCCCGCTCTGCCAGCGTCTTGGCGTAGTAGTAGGGGTTCCGGCGCAACGAAGACGACTCGTTCCAGTCGTGCTCGTCGTAGAGGCCTTCGGGTTCGTCGGTCACCGCAGCAAACGAAGAGGTGACGACGATGCGTCTCACTGTCCCGGCGCCGGCGGCTGATTCCAGAACCGACCGGGTCCCATTGAGGGCCGGATCGACCAGGTCCCGTTGGGGATCTGCGACGGAAACGACATAAGGGCTGGCGGTATGGATCACAAACTCGGCCTGGTCCATGAGCGGGTCGTAGGAACCGGGCTCGTTGAGATCGGCCGCCATCAAGTCGAGACGCTCGCTCCCGGGCAGAGCGGTGAGATGGCCCTCCGACCTCACCCGATCGGGCGAGCGGACCGCACCTCTCACCCGGTAGCCATGCTCGAGCAGTTCGCGGACGATGTGCGATCCGACAAACCCAGAAGCCCCGGTCACAACCACGATCGCTCCGGCCATAGGGGTGGAAACCTAGCGCTCGGGTGGCAGGTTGGACTCGCCCGGGGTCAGGGAGCGAGGGCCTTGGCGAGAAGCAGTCCAGCCGCCAGCGTCACCATCGACCAGGCCAGCAGCCGCAACGGGCGCTCCCACGTAGCGAGGATTTTCTGGTCGTCCCAACGCTCGTCGGTGTCGTCCTTCAACAAGATCATTTCGGCCTTCTCGACGCTGCGCCGCACATATCGAGCAGGAGTGCTCAGGGTCCGCTGCGTCATCGAGATCAGGGTGGCGGCGCCGGCGACGACGGCCGCTCCGAGGGTGATCGTTTGCGTCTGCGCCCAGTAGCCGACCAGCACCGGAAATCCTCCCCATGCCAGCGCGAATCCGACGGTCGTGTGCAGCGCCTTGGGAAATTCCAGGGCATATCCCGCCGCCAGCAACACGCCGACCGCAGCCCATGCCAGTACCCAGGGGGATAGTCGCACCGCCCCGATTGCTGCGACCACGAGAGAGCCGACGAAGCCTCCGATCGCGAGCCAGGCCAGGAGCCGGTCGCTCAAAGACGTGTGAAGCGGGCGGCCGTTCTTCTCGTCGAGGGCATGGGCGGCGATACCGGTTCCGAGGAAGAACGCGAGCAGGGTTGCCGCCAGCACCTGCCAATCGATCGATGGAGCCAGGGCCGCTCCGATCGCCACGTGGGACAGATGCCAGGCCGTGTAAGGAGGGTGCAGAATCGCGACGAGATCTCCCGAGAGACTCCCGACCGGTGCGTAATAGGCGGGCCGTTTCAAGGTTTGCGGGCCCACATCACCAGACCGCCACCGAGCGACAGCTTTCTCACCTGGATCTCGCTCAGTCCGGCCTCATGCCAGATGCGGGTCGGATCGGGAAACCGGCGGTGAAAGTCCTCGATCGAGCCGCGCAGGAAGCGACCTACCTCGTACCAGCCAGGGTTGATCAGTCGACCGGCGAACGGCAGCGCCCAACCCGCGTATAGCTCCCATGGCCGTTTCCAAACGCCCGCCGGCAATCCGAATTCCACCATCCCGATTGCCCCGCCTGGAACGACCACGCGGGACAGCTCTGCCAGACAGGAGATCGGGTCTTCCACATATCGCAAGCAGGTAGCCGAAGGTGAGGGCGTCGAAGCTGTCGTCGTCGAACGGCAGCATCTCGGCCCGGGCCTGGACCCGGGCGGGGCCCGGATGGCGTCCCAGCATCTCGCCGGAAAGGTCCACGGCTGTGACCTGGTGACCCCTCGCCTGCAGAAGGCGGCTGATCGAACCGGTGCCGGCAGCGACATCCAGGACCCTGGCTCCGGCCGGCAGCGATAGACCATCGACCATCACCCGGCGCCAGCGGCCATCCTGGCCGAGGCTGAGGATGCGAGCCCACCTCTCATAGGTCGGGGCAATCGGAGCGAATAATCGTCGCGCCGTCTGGTTGGGAACCGAGGTCATGCCGCCGCCATTGGTTGGCACATTCTGGCTGCGACCCGGGCTTGAGTTGCTCGTGAGGCCAGTGTTCTTGGAAGCCTGATCGAGGAGAGTCCCGGAAACAGTTTGGCACCTGATAGTTAGGCACCTAAGCTATTTGGAATGAAGCCGGGCAACCATCTCGAGAACGCGCCACTGGGACGTCTGGTGGCGATGGCGGGACACCTGGCCAGCGAACGCTGGACCAGGTACGTCTCCGATTCGTACGGGCTCACCCCCGCCGGCGCAGCAGTGCTGATGGCGCTGAGCCACGATCGGAAAATGACCCATGGAGATCTGGCCGAGGTGTGTCACATTCGGCCGGCGACGGTGACCGGAGTGGTCGACACTCTGGTGAGATCGGGCCACGTCGAGCGCAAGGCCGATGAAATCGATCGCCGCACCGTATGGGTGACCGTCACCCGGAAGGGTTCGGACGTCGCAGCCAAGGTGACCCGGCGAGTCACCGGGCACGGTCTGGATGGTTCGGAGCGTGTCATCCGTTCCCTGACCTCGGTCGATGCCGATCCCAAGAACGAGGCGATCATCCGGCGGTTTCTCATCGAACTCATCGTTCGTCTTTCAAGTGCCGAGCAGCCAACCAAGGAAATGGAATGAACTCCGAAGTAGAAGTACGCGACCTCGTCAAGAGGTATCCCAAGCGCGACACCAAC
Organism: uncultured Acidimicrobiia bacterium; assembly: GCA_963790345.1. GTDB lineage: Bacteria > Actinomycetota > Acidimicrobiia > Spongiisociales > ZC4RG35 > DATEEG01. Next base: position 323,485 of record CAWBOD010000001.1, read on the forward strand.
GCTGTCGACGGACTTTCGTTCGCAGTGGAGCGCGGGGAGATCTTTGGTCTCCTCGGTCCCAATGGAGCGGGCAAGTCGACGACGATCGGCGTCCTCACCACCCGGGTCAAGGCGACCAGCGGCGAGGCCCGCGTAGCCGGGATCGATGTCGTCAACGATCCGGTCGAGGCCCGACGGATGCTGGCGGTGGTGCCACAGGGGAGCAACCTCGACCGCTCGCTCACCCCACGTCAGAACCTCACCTTTCATGCCGCCTATCACGGTTTTCCTCCAATTGACCGCAACAGCCGGGCCGCAACCATGCTGGAGGAGTTCGGTCTCGACGCCCAGGCCGACATCAAGGTCGACTGGTACTCGGGCGGGATGGCCCAGCGCCTCATGATCGCGCGGGCGATGATGCACGAGCCCCGGGTCCTCTTCCTGGACGAGCCCACCAGCGGTCTCGACCCGCAATCGCGTCTATTCATGTGGGAACGGGTCCGCCAGCTTCGCGAGAGGGGTGTGACCGTCGTCCTCACCACTCACGACATGGATGAAGCGGCCGAGATGGCCGATCGGGTAGGCGTCGTCGATCACGGCAAGCTGCTCGCGCTCGACACTCCTTCCTCGCTGATCCGCGGGCTCAGCGGCCAATCGGTCCTGGAAGTGACGATCAACAAGGCTCCCGGCGACACCACCGATCAGCTGATCGCGGCGCTGGTGGCGATCCCCGGCGTCGAAAGGGGAGAAGCAGTGGCCGCAGGTCCCGGCTCCAACGGAGGGCCCCCGATGGGAATGCCGATGATGCCCGCGCCCGCCGTGGCGGCCATGCCGGTGATGCCACTCCCGAGCAACGGGGCCGGCCCGGTCACCTTGCGTCTCTATATCGACGGCGCCCCGGCGGCGATGCTGAGCCCGGTGGTGACGGTTCTGGCCGCTCGCGGCGCCGAACTCTCCAACGTCCACATCGGTGAGCCCAGCCTCGAGGACGTCTTTATCGATCTGACCGGAAGGAGCCTGCGATGACAACTGCCCAACTACCCGCTCCCTCGGTCTGGCGAGCATTCCGGGCCATTCTTTGGCGAGACCTGTTCGTCACCGGCAAGGAGTTCTGGGTCTTCCTGGTCCAGGTCGGTCTGCAGCCGTTGTTCATGCTGTTCGTCTTTGCCCGGGTCCTCGGAGCCGGCGGCTACGTCACCGCCGACTACGCCCATCTGCTCCTGCCGGGGATCGTGGCCTTGACCGCGTTCCTCACCGCTCTGCAGACGGTGTCGTTCCCGCTCATCATGGAGTTCAGCTTCACGAAAGAGATCGAGGATCGCCTGCTGGCGCCGCTGCCCACCGCCATGATCGCGTTCGAGAAGCTGACGCTGGCGATCATGCGCGCATTGGTGGCGGCCACCCTCATGTTCCCGATCGGCGCCTTGGTGCTGGGGACGGCACCCTGGAATCCGGACGGGATCGGCCTCTTGGTCGGGGCGCTGTTCCTCGGTTGCTGGGTGGGGGGCGCCATCGGGCTCTGCATCGGGACGCTGGTTCCACCCAATCGGATCAGCATCATGTTTGCCGTGATCCTGACCCCTTTGATGTTCACCGGCGCCACCCAGTATCCGTGGATGTCCCTCGACTCCCTCCGCTGGTTCCAGATCGTCACCTTGTTCAACCCGTTGACGTACCTATCGGAAGCGGTGCGAGCGGCGGTGGTTCCGGAGGTCCCCCACATCGAACCCTGGATCTCGCTGGTGGCCCTGGTCGTCGCCGGGATGATCTTCACGACGATCGGCGTGAAAGGCTTCATGAAGCGAGCAATCAGTTGAGCGGGCCGAAGCTTCACCGTTCTTGTGACGCCGTTGACCACCTTGGCGGTAGGCAAACCGTGAGAAGAACGGGCGGTTTCGGCATACGGGATCGTCTGCGCAATGCCGAGGATTAGATACGATACGGTATCGTATCGTATCTCAGGAAAGGTCGATGATGGACGCTGAAACAATTCACCGGCGGCGGTGGGCGATTCTCGGGGTTATGGCCCTGAGCCTCCTGGTGATAGGCCTCGACAACACCATTCTCAATGTCGCCCTCCCCACGCTGGTGCGGGAACTCGGCGCCTCGGCCAGCCAGCTGCAATGGATGGTCGATGCCTACATCCTGGTTTTCGCCGGCCTGCTGTTGACGATGGGGGCCCTGGGCGATCGCTTCGGGCGCAAGCGGGCGTTGACGGTCGGTCTGCTCCTATTCGGGCTCGGATCGCTCGGCGCGGCATTCTCGGGGTCTGCCAACATGCTCATCGCCACGAGGGCGGCGATGGGAATCGGCGGCGCATTGATCATGCCGTCAACCCTCTCCATCATCACCAATGTCTTCTCGGGCCCCGAACGGGGGCGGGCGATCGCGGCTTGGGCGGCGGTCTCCGGTCTCGGCATCATCGGCGGACCGGTCCTGGGCGGATGGCTCCTCGAGCATTTCTGGTGGGGATCGGTATTCCTGGTCAATGTTCCGATCGTCCTGATCGCCGTGGCGGCCGGATATTCCTGGTCCCGGAGTCGAAGGACCCCAATGCGACTCCGCTCGACCCGGTCGGCGCCGTGCTTTCGATCGCCGGTCTCTCGGCTCTGGTCTACGCCATCATCGAAGCGCCTGCCAATGGCTGGACCGACCCTCTCATCCTGGGCGGGTTTGCCGTTGCCGCGTTGCTGCTCGGTTTGATGGTCTGGTGGGAGCTCCGCACCCCCCATCCGATGTTGCAGATGAGCTTCTTCCGAAATCCGAGGTTCAGCGCCGCCAGCGCTTCGATCACCCTCGTCTTCTTCGCGATGTTCGGGACGGTTTTCCTGATCGCCCAATACCTTCAATTCGTCCTCGGATACACCCCTTTCGAGGCGGGTTTGCGGGTCATGCCGGTCGCCACTCTGATCATCGCCGCGCCATTGTCTGCCCGCCTCACCGAGAGGTTCGGGTCGAAGGTCGTCGTCACGACCGGGTTGGTGATCGTCGCTACCGCCTTGGCGATCCTGTCCGGGATCGACATCGACGGCGGTTACGGCCGGGTGGCGTTGGCCCTATCGATCATGGGCTTCGGCATGGGGACGACCATGGCGCCGGCGACCGATTCGATCATGGGCTCGCTCCCGCTGGCCAAAGCCGGGGTCGGCTCGGCCATGAACGACACCACCCGTCAGGTGGGCGGGGCGCTCGGGGTCGCGGTCCTCGGGAGCGTGTTGGCGTCGACCTATTCGGCGGCGATGGCTCCGGTGGTGGCGGCCCTGCCACCCGAAGCGGCAGACCTTGCCATCGATTCAGTCGGCGGGGCGGCCCGGGTTGCGGCCCAAATCGGTGAGGCCGGGGCGGCGTTGGTTCGGGCTGCTGCCTCCGCCTTCGTCGATGGAATGGGCAACGCCGTTCTGGTGGCAGCCGGAGTGGCGCTGGTCGGCGCCGGAGTGGCGGCGGTATTCCTTCCCGCCCGAGGCGCCGAGGCCGAAACCAATCCGTCCCCGACGCCGGGGTTAGCCTCCCGGCCGGATGACCTCCGGCCGCCCCCGCAAACCTGAGACGGATGCCGCCATCCTCGATGCCGCCTTGGCCTTGTTCGGGGAGGTTGGATACGAGGGATGACGGTTGAGGCGGTCGCCGCCCGGGCCGGGGTCGGGAAGGCCACGATTACCGGCGATGGTCTACCAAGGACGACCTCATCATCGCCGCCATCCAGGAGGTGTTGACCTCGGTCGAGGTTCCCGACATGGGCGACGTTCGCAAGACGTTGATCGCGATGGTGCGGGGGGCCATCACATTCATGAAGACCTCCGACGCCGGATTGATATTTCCCCGCATGGCCGGCGAGGTCGCCGGACGAACCCCGCTGGGGAAACGCTACGTGGAGTCGGTCATCGGTCCACGACGGGCCATGGTGCGCACCGTCCTGAGCGGGGGTGGCCGAGGGGGTGCTGCGCCCGGACCTCGACATCCCTCTCCTGGCCGACATCCTGGTCGGACCGATCGTCCTGCGAAAGATCCTGAACGAACTCGCCGACAGTCCCGACGATGTCCCCGACCGCCTAGTCGATTCCCTCCTCGACGGGTTGGCTCAGTCGTTAGCGACCACTCGTCTACCTCAGCGACCGCCGGCGAACACCGGAAGGCTGCGCTCGACCATGTCCCTGGTGGCGGTCAGCGAGATTCGGAAATAGCCGGGTCCTTCCGAGGCGCTTCCCGGCAGGACGATCACCCCTCGTTCCGCGAGCTTCATCGCAAAGGCGTAATCGTCGTCGTCGGGGGAGCGGACCCAGAGATAGAACGTTCCCTCGGGCAACGTCAGGTCATACCCGAACGACAAGAGCGCGTTTCCCATCAGGTCGCGCTTGCTTTCGAGTGCGGGTAGATCGATCGACAGGTGCTCGAGGTCTTCGATCGAATGCTGGAGCAGGGCATTCGGAAAGAGCCAGCCTCCCGACATCTGGGCGATCTGGATCACTCCCCGCATCTGTTCGCGGTCGGGCATGGTCGGGGCCAGCGCCAGCCATCCCAGCCGCTGTCCCGGCGTGAGGAGGACCTTGCCGTAGCTGTAGGCGATCAGGGTGTTCGGGTAGAAGGCCGCCGGGCTGACCATCGCCGAGTCACTGAAGACCAGGCGGGCATACGGTTCGTCGGACAGGAGATAGATCGGCGACCCGTAGCGATCGGAGGCGTCAGAGAGGACCGTTGCCAATTTGGTCAACGTCTCCGCCGGGTAGATCCGACCGGTCGGGTTGTTGGGGGTGTTGACGATCACGATCCGGGTGCGCGGGGTGATGGCCGCGGCGATGGCGTCGACGTCGAGGTCGTGACTTGCGGGCATGGCGGCACCTTGACCGGTTTGCCGCCGGCGGCCAGGACCATCGCCTCGTAGAAGAACCAGGGCGGAATCGAAAAGATCACCTCGTCGTCACGATCGAGGAGAGCGTGGAGCGCCACCGAGATCGCCCCGAATGCCCCCGGGGTCATGGCGATGTCTTCTGCTTCGAAGGGAAGCCCCCGCCATTCGGTCAGCCGCTTGGCCACCACCGCCTGCGCCTCCGGTTCCGATCGCTTGTAGGCGTACCAGTCCTTGTCGTGGGGGAGCGGCATGGCGGACGAGCGATTCGGCAAAGCCGGGGATGGCGAATTCCTGAGGGTTGCCGAAGGCGAAATCGCAGACCTCCGGATGCTCCCGAAGCGAATCCCAGGTGTTCGACGAAGTCGACCAGGGTGCTGGTCGATCGGATGATGGCTTCCATTCGGGCGGTCGGCATCGGCTCGCTCCAAATTCGGGAGCGCCTGACCCTATCGCCCGTCACGGCCGGCGGCGGAGCTCGTTAGCCCGCCGCTTCCCCTCCCTTCTTGTGACGGTTGACCACCGTGGAGGGGGAAAACCGTCACAAGAAGGGGAGGGAGGGTCAGCTGGTGAAGCGCAACTCGATGCCGGGCCCGGTCAGGACGAGTTCGCCGTCTTCGATTGCCACACTGTCGACCTCGGGCAGGGCATTCGTGAACGGGGTCTCAACCGCCATGGCCTCGGGGGTGCACATCATCAATGTGGAGACCAGGTCGCCGATCGAGATCGATGATCCATCGAGGGTGAAGTGGCCGCCGTAAGAGTTGCATCCGGAGTTGCCACCGATCTCGGTCCCGGTGATGTTGAGAGTGACCGGGCTCCCGGGCAGCAGAGGAATGGCGGCGCCGTCGACCGAACCGGATGACAACTGCCAGTTACCGGTGATATCGATTTCTTCCGGGGTCGTGTCAACCGACACGCAGGCGGTCGCGAGCAACAGAAGGGCTAGGAGCAAGGTGATACGGCGCATATGTCTTTGACGGCTGAATCCGCTCAATCGGTTCCGAACATCCAAGCCGACCTCCCTTCTTGTGACGGTTGACCACCGTAGAGGGGGCGAACCGTCACAAGAAGGGGGTGTCGGAACTCAGGCGGGCCGCCTGCTCTTGGGGAGTTTCGAGACCACGGTGGCGTAGGAGTCATCGATGGCTTCGCGGATTTCGTCGTCAGGGATGGCGCCTCCGAGCTTCAACGTGTTCCAACCCGATCGACCGATGTAGGCCATCACCGAGGCATCGTCGGGATATCGCAGCAACCACTCGTCGGCTTCGTCGCGATTGGCCCCGCATTTGAGACCGATTGCTTCTCCGCCACCCAGGAAGGCAAAGATCTTCTCGGCGACCTTGACGACGAGGTCGTCCTCCCATGGCGTGTCTTCCCAGGCCCCGGGTTTGGACAGGCAATAGGTGCGCACATCCTCAAAGGTCATCACGGAACTGTAAGGCGCGCCGGTCGCGAGCGCCCCTCCATAGACTCGACACCCGATGTCCTCCCGCGGGTTCGTAGGTGTATCGATGGTGCTGTTCCTGGCGGCCTGCGGTCAGGGCAACACCGACAGCCCGACCACTTCCTCGCCGCCAGCCCCCGTGGTAGGCGAGGTGACGCTGACCCGCAGCGGAGGTTTCGCAGGCTCCACCACCACAGTCATCGTCCAACCCGACGGCGTCGCCACCGTGACCGACGATTCCACCGGCCAGCGTGAGGTCGTCGTCCCCGCCGCTGATCTCGAGGCCCTGCACACGTCTGGTGGCCAGCCCCGAATTCGCAGCACTGTTGGAGACGTATGTCCCGGCCGAAGGCGTGTGCTGTGACTTTTTCTTCTACGACGTCACGGCCGAGGTCGGTGACAGAACCATCAAGTCGGCCACGGCCGATACCCTCGACACACCCGCAATCCTCCAAGAGGTCATCGATCTGTTGACCGGATTGATTCCGTAGGCGCCTCTTTACCGGAGTGCCATCCTCTCCGCACCCAGGCCGCCGCCAACGCTGCCCCAACCGTGTTGGCCACCAGGTCCCAGCCGGTGTTCTCGAACTCTCCGATGTTGGTGTCGGGAACCACTCTGGTGATGAGGAACTCCACCATCTCGTTGAGGGCGCCAAAGCCGAGGCCACCCATCATCGTGATGGCCGCTCCCGAGGTCAGCGTCCGGTCCACCGTGGGTCGAACCGACTCCCAGAACGCCATGCCGGCGAATCCGAATCCGATGGCGTGAACCAAATGATCGAACCGGATGAACGGCAACAGCCAGACGTTGTAGAGGACCCGACTCCCTGAGACCGGGATCATGCCTCCGGCCATGTGCAGGGCTCCCCAGAGCGCCAAACCCCACAACACGAGCCGGGAAAAGCCGCGCCGGACCTCCCAAAGTGCCACCAGGGCAAAGAGCACGGCCATGAAAGCGGCGTAATACGGAACCTGGCTGTTGCCGGTCGCCACCCCCAGGGCCAGGAAACCCACGTAATAGACCCCGACCACGGCCACCAAAACCGAGTGTGCCCGCAGCCGCTCCAGCATCGGTCGAGTCTATGGGATCCCGCCCACCCCGTTCTGGCGCGACAGGATGGGGCCCTGGCACGGCTCTGTCGCGCCAAAACGGGGTTCACAACACCCTCCACCCGCGATACTGCGCTCGAAATGACCTCGAGACCTGATCGTCGGCAAGGAGACCTTCCCACAGGCTCAGTGACCTATGTCTTCACCGACATCGAGGGATCGACGGCGCTGCTTCGACAGCTGGGCGTCGACTATGCCGACCTCATCGACGCCCATCACGGAATCATTCGCGACGCCATCAAACGGGGAGCCGGCGCCGAGGTCGATACGGCCGGTGACGGCTTCTTCGCCGTCTTTCCGTCGGCGTTAGCGGCCGTCGAGGCAATGGTCGGGGCCCAGCTAGAACTGGCCGCCCACTCGTGGCCCGACCACTCAATCGTCAGAGTGAGGATGGGTATGCACACGGGCGAAGCAACCCTGGTCGGCGATCGCTATCTCGGAATCGACGTCCATCGGGCAGCTCGCATCGCCGCGGCCGGCCACGGCGGCCAAATCCTCGTTTCTTCGACCACCGCCCGGCTGGTCGGAGATCAGAACAACTTGTGGCTGGTCGATCTCGGCCGTCACCGCTTGAAGGACTTTCCCTCGGACGACCACATCTACCAGGTGGCGGCCGAAGGTTTGATTGAGCGGTTTCCTCCGCTGCGTTCTCTCGACGCCGCCGGGACCAACCTTCTCGACAAGGCGAGCAGCTTCATCGGCCGGGACGAGGAAGTGACCGATGTCGCTCTGCTGTTGCGCTCCAACCGGCTCGTCACCCTCACCGGGCCGGGTGGAACCGGCAAGACCCGCCTCGCCATCCAGATCGGAAGGAGCTTGATCCCCGAGTTCTCCGACGGGGTCTGGATGGTGCCGCTGGCGCCGGTCAGGAGCCAGGAGACGATCGCGCAGGCGTGCCTGGATGCTCTGGGGTTGCATGAGCAGCCCGGGCGATCACTCGAGGAGACGTTCATCGAGTACCTGGCGCCGGGCACCAGCCTGATCGTTCTCGACAACTGTGAGCACCTGTTGGGAGCCGCCAGCCTTCTGGCGGTGAAGCTGCTCGAACGATGCCCCAAAGTGAAGCTGCTCGTGACCAGTCGCGAGCAGCTCAGGGTTCCGGGTGAACACGTTTTCATCGTGCCGCCGCTTGCCCTTCCGCCGGCCACCGGGACGGCGGTTGCCGATCTCGAGGAGTTCGATTCGATAAGGCTGTTCATGGAGCGCGCCGGTGCGGTCGCCGGAGGCCTGGCCCTCGACACGTCCACTGCCGCCGACGTCGTCCGGTTGGTGCGCTGGCTCGACGGGGTGCCGCTTGCCCTCGAACTGGCGGCGGCCAGGGTGGGCTCGATGTCTCCCGGCCAGATCGCCGATCGCCTCAACCGCAACGTCGAATTCTTGCGCGATCCGGGCAGCGCGGTTGAAGACCGCCATCGAACCATGACCGCGGCCGTGGATTGGAGTCACAGCCTCCTCAGCGACGGTGAACAGAGAGTCTTTCGGCGCCTGGCCGTGTTCCGGGGGCCGTTCGAATTGGAAGCCGCCGAATTCGTTGCTTCGGATGACGCAGAATCCGATGAGGCGGCCGTCAGCGGTCGAAGTCGTCGACATCATGTCCGGGCTGGTCGATCGATCGCTGGTGGTGGCCGACCGGGGAGTCGGTGGCTACCGCTACCGGATGCTCGAGGTCATTCGCCAATATGCCAACACCCGGCTCGATCGAGTCGGGGGAGGAGGCCGTTACCCGCGACCGGCACGCCCGCTGGTTCCTGAAACAGGTGGGCCCGGCTCTGTGGCCGGCCAACCCCAATCCCAACTGGTATGCCGCTCAGATGACGGACTATCACAACCTCGAGAACGCCCACGACCGGCTCGTCACCTCCGGCAGCACCGCCGAAGCGTTGACGATGTCGGTGGCCCTGGGTTGGTTTTGGTACAACGAGGGATATTGGTCCGAGGGCCGGACCCGGATCGCCCAGGCCCTGGCCCTGCCCGATGGCCCCGAACCTTTGATCGGGCTCCGCTCCCAGGCCCTGGTCGTCGCGGCGATGCTGGCCTTTCGCCAGGGTGACTACGAGGAGTCGCTACGAGTCACCTACCAGGCAGAAGAGCTCGCCGGCGATGCCTTTCCGACGCTGGTGGCCGCGGCCAGGATGTTTCGCGCTCTCGCCCTGTTGGGCGCCGAGCAGCTCAACGAAGCTGCCCGCATCGTCAACGAAGTTCTCGACCTACACAAGAGCGTCGGAAGGACCCTGGTTCACCGGAGCGATCCTCATCGGCGCCGGGCGGGTCGCCACGGCCCGCGGGGAACTGTCCGCATCGGCTGCCCTCCATGGCGAGGCGGTCGGTCTGATGGAAGCCAGCGCCGACCCCTGGGGTCTGGCAACTGCCTGGGAGGGCGTCGGGATTGCGCAGCTCTACCTTCGCGACACCGACGGGGCCGCCGAGTCCTTCGAACGGAGTCTTGCTTCGAACCCGATGGCGTACGACAAGGCCAGCATCGCTACCGCTCTGCTGGGAGCGTGCCGATTGGGGACGACTGACGACGACACCGAAGCTCTGCGTCTGATCGACGAGGGAGCGGCCGTGATATTCCGCCGGCGGGATTGGGTGGGCCGGGCCTTTCTAGCGGGCGGGGTGACTCCTGCCCTGGTGAAGCACGGGCATCTCGCCCAGGCTCGTTCGATCCTCGACCAGGAGCTGGTGATCGCACGGTCATCAAGCGATTTGCGGGGGAGATGCCGTTCGCTGGGAGCCGCCGCCCGGTTCTATGCACGCATCGGAGAGGACTTGCGAGCCTGCGCGCTCGCCCGCGAGCTCCTCGAGATCAGGGTCAAGATGGGTGAAGCGCGCCAGCTGTCCCTGGCCCTTCTGGTGGTCGGGGAAGTGCTCGTGGCCCAGGGCAAGGTCAACGCCGCCGCTCGCCTGTGGGGAGCCGCCGAGAAGATCTATAGCGAGCTGGAGGGTGATCGACCACCGATCGATCAAAGCCTCGCTCACGAGCTCCACCAGAGGCTCGTGCAAAACCTGGACGAGGACGAGCGCAACCATGAGATCGATTCAGGGAAAGGTCTCGATCTACCGGCGGCGGTCCGAGAGGCGGAGACGTCTCTAGCTCCGGAAGCGGTGTTGCCCAAGAAGTGATTCACGCAAACCGGAGCGCCACCGCCAGAATCGGCTGGTGGCGCTCCGGCTGCACGGGTCCGAACTACATCAAACCGACGACGTGACCTTCGGGGTCGGCGAAGAGGGCGACGGTGGTGTCGGGGGCGACCTCGGTGAGCGGCATGATCACTTTGCCTCCCAGGCGCTCGACATCGTTCAGGGTGGCCTGGGGATCGTCGGTCTCCACGTAGAAAGTCACATGACCGGCCGAGCCGTCCGGGGTGGCGCCGATGCCTCCGCGGATATCGTCGGCGGGCGTAGGCACGAAGCCATAGCCACCGGGGTTGTTCGTGTCGAGCTTCCAACCGAAGAGGTCGCTGTAGAACTTCTGGAGGGCGGGGCCGTCCTTACCCACCACCTCGTAGTGGATCACCTTGGCTGGCATAACGAACTCCTTCCAATCACGGCCGGACGGCCTTTCCGTCGACCAATCTGACTAGTAGACGAACCAGGGTGGCTCACTTCGACAGTGATCGACACATATCTCTTGGGAAGGCAGCTACCGGTCGGAGCTCACCACCTGGGCCGGAACCAAACGGTCCTGATCCACGCCGCAGTAGCGATTGATGGCCCTTTCGAATTCCTTGGCGTGATCGACGCTGAACCAATCCGGGGAGGTCCGGACGGTGAGCCACGAATTCCCGCCGTGAGCCTGGGCCACGAACATGCAATACGGTCCCTGAGCCATCGGTCCCAGATATCTGAGGCCCTCGAGACGAGCCGGGCCCCAATCGGTCAGGGAGTCCGGCAGCTTCCCCATGTTGCTGAGAATGCGCGTGTATCGCTGGCGTCGCCCCGACCGAATCATCGTGTCCACTCCCTGGTTCATGAGGGACGGGGTCGTCCAGGCCCAAGACCTCGCCATCAATTCGGGCCCCAGACCCGGGAAACCGGCTTTGGTGGCGGCGATCCTGGCGGCGGCCTGCTCGATCGATGCGTCAATCGATTGCGGGTGGTCGTTTCTCATCGCAATAGGTTCCACACCGCTGAGATTCCCCGACCCACGGTCAAGTCCCAGACCCGGGCGAAGGTTCGCGGCGACCAGCCAGATGCCGGCTCCGTCGGCGGCACCCAGGGTCTCGCTCCAGGCGGTTTCCAGGAGACCGACCAAGACTGCATCGGTCGGCCAGCTATTGCGGCGCCGTTTCTGATCGAGTGCGCCCAGGGCGGGGCCAACGTCGATCGTCACATATCCGGTTGCAATCTCGGTGGGCGTCCCCGCGGGGTCGACATGGCCGGAAGGCGGCAGCTTCCTCCAGCGATCGAGGCTCTGGGTGATGAAACCTTGAGCGGTGGCCATCGGAAGTCGCGTTTGCTGCAACGCCGACCTCACGGTTCTTGGCGAAAAGTCGGGCTCGACCGGGGTGGAATCTCCCGACAGCCGGCCGAGATAGATCCTCCGCAGGTCCTCGATCATCACAACGCTGGCGGCGCCGTCGAAGGCGGCATGCTGTGCCGCCAGGACCAGGCGCAAGCCCGCGGTCCCCTTGATCGCCGTGAGACGGACGATCGGCCCGCTCGCTATCTCCAGAGGCGCGGCCGTGGCCTGTGCCGTTGCTCCGTCGACATCGATCTCTCCGTCGATCACATCGATCGCCGACGGTTCAACGCCCGGTTGCCAGACAGCGGACGTATCGAGGTCGGTGGTGCAGGCAAGGATCGGGTGGAGCCTCGCCAACGCCCGCCATGCCCACAGGAGAGCATCGAGGTCGACGGGGCCGACCATGTCCCAGACAACGTGGAACGTGACCGAGGAAGTCCGATCGAGGATCGCCATCGACCGATCGGTGGGACTCAGATCGAAGTAGCTCGAGGCGTCGGTCACGACCTCGCCATCAAAGCAGGGCGTTGGAGGGCCGGGCTATTGTCCAGCAAATGATCGGGTCTACCCCGCGCGGCGGGGGTGCAGCAACGACCTCGCTCCCCGAACACGCCCTTCTCAGCCTCCGAGCGCCCCAGCATCCCGAGTGGATCCCGTTTCTGGAGAAAATCGGGTTCAAGCCGCAGCCGGTCGAGTCATCGGTTGAGACTCTGTCGCACCATGATCTGACCGAGGCGCAGAGGCTTCGTATCTTGCACGACCTGGTCCGATTGGGTCGCTTGCAGGAGATGAGGGAGCCGGCGCGAACGGTTGGCCAGCGACATCGTCCCATTGGACAAATTCGACACCCTCATGACGATGACAGGTGGACCCGACCTGAGTTTCAATGAATTCGTCGCGGCGATGAATGACCTTCAGGTCACGTTCAATCGGATCGAGGTGGTCGATCCGGAATGCACCGATTGCCCCACGGGCCCACCCGGCTCACCGACCAAGATATTTGCCACCTTCGACATTCCAGGCGCTCCGCTCGACTTTGCCCATGGAACCAATCCTCTCAACTGGCCCGGATGCAACTCCTTCTTCATCGACGTAAGCAAGGATCCAACTCAACCATGGAAAGGGCTACCGCAGATCGACGATGTCGATGGGACTGCCTATCAGGGCCGGATCAAAGAGGTGGTGGGAATCAAGTCCCTATGGACGCCCACTACCTATTTGGACGTCAGATACTTCGTAACCAACGACGCCGTGGGGATGGATTTCACTTTCGCCCGCGGCGACGGATGGATCGATGTTGATCACGGATATGTTCTGGTCGAGACCCATCCAACCACGAAGAATTACGTGAAGGTCACTTCCGAGAAGACGGTTCGATTTGTCGGGATCAGCAATTTTCCCGCCACCCTCGCCTGCGAATTGGGATGGATAGACGTAATGCAAAACATGGCTTCTTGCCCACCGCGCAATCAGAACTGAGGTCCCTATGTCCGAAACGGTTCAAGAACCCAAGATCCCTGATCCAGCGCCCCTCATCCGGGGTCTCTTCGACGTGGCCACGACCGCCGTCAAACGAAACGGCGAACAGGCTCTGGCGGCATGGAATCTGGCAGCCAGCGGAAAATACGGGCCCAAGGACGCGCTGCAGGATGCGACTCTCTTTTGGGGCGAGGCGACCAAAGACATAGCCAAGTCCTTCGTCCTGGTTCGTGACTTTTTCGCACAGGTCGCCGAGGAAGATTCGGAGTCCACTTCGAAATGACCGCCCCCGACGAGCCCGGGGGCCTGGTCGTCGAATCGGCCCGATCGGTGGTGTCGATCATCGCCGACTCTCTCTCGGAGCACGGCCGTCACGCGGCCGACCTGGCCTCGAGAGCCTCGGACCCGGGTGCGACCATCGACCCGATCAAGGAACTCTCCATCTTTTCGAAAAGGGCGATTCGGGACGGGGCCTATGTCTGTCAGGCCGCCTGGACGATGCTGGAAGCGCTCGCAAGGACTCCGACCCCGATCCCGCCTCCGCAACTCAAAGGGCCTCCGACAACGAACCCGGTTCCCGTCACCGTCGGGCCCGTGGGAACCAGCGGTCAGTGCCAACTGGCCGGGTTACGCCGCCGCGGCGACACCGCGATATCGATCCCGGGTGCCAACATCGATCTGAAGCGGAATCCCAACGATCCGGCCATGGTCGACCTGGTCATCGCGGCCGGGTCGGCACCAAGAGGTCTGTACGAGGGCGAAGTGAAAGTGGGATCGGCAGCCGCCGTGCGCTCCTTCCACATCAACGTCTACATCGATTGGCCGCCCACGGCCTAAGCACCCCTCGCCGGGTTTGCATACCATCCGCTCGTGACTTCCGTCATCCATCGCCGTCCCACGGTTCTGTTCTGCGATCTCGTGGATTCCAGCCACATTGCCGAGCAGCTCGATGGCGAGCAGTTTTGGGACGTGGTCGTCAACTACCAGGATGCCTGCAACCAGGTCGTCAGCCGATTTGACGGGTACATCTATAAATCCCTCGGCGACGGCCTGATCGTCCTCTTCGGTCTTCCGCTGGCCCACGAGGACGACGCCCGCCGGGCCGTCTATACCGGACTGGGGATCGTGGAGGCAGTTCAGGACCTCAATCCCGATTTGGTGGAGAAATACGGAGTTGCCCTTTCGGTGAGGGTCGGGATCCACACCGGAGAGGTCGTGGTCGGAAAGATGCGCGGCATCACCGAGATCGCCGGCTCCACCCCGGCGCAAGCCTCCCGCATCCAGGATCTGGCGATCCCCAATTCGACCCTGATCAGCCGGGTCACCGCCGAGCTGGTTTCCGGCTATTTCGATGTGCAATCGCGGGGTGAATTCGAGCTCCGCGGGATGAGCCAACCGGTGGAACTGCTCCAGGTGCTCGGCGCCACCGAGGCCGAGGATCGCCTCGAGGCGCAAAGAGGAGCGCTGACCCCGCTGGTCGGACGCCACGAAGAGTTGCGACTACTCGAGCGCCTGTGGGACGACACCAAGACCGGGGGTAGCGGCGTCGTGTTGATTCGCGGTGAAGCAGGAATCGGCAAGTCGCGCCTGGCCCGGTATCTCCGGGATCTCTCGGCGAGGACCGGAGGCAGCCCTCTCCAGGGAAACTGCTCTCCGTATTACACCTCGACTGCCTTCTATCCGCTGGCACGCATGTTGACCCGGCGATTGGGCATCACTCCCGATACCGACGACGCCAAGCGACTGGAGACTCTCGAAGGCGAGGTCGACGAGGCCGGTTTGGAGCGCTCGTCGGCCATTCCGTATCTGGCCCCGATCCTCTCGTTGGAGCTTGATCCGTCGGGTCCGTATCCGTCGCCACAACTCGATGCCCTCAAGCTTCGGCAGACCACGATCGAGGTGCTCAAGTCGTGGTGGAGAGGTCTCGCCGCCCAGGAGCCACGAGTCGTGCTGATCGAAGATCTCCATTGGGCCGAACCATCCACCCTGGAAGTGATCGAGCAGATCGTCGCCGACCCACCACCCGGGCTGCTTCTGGTCTTGACCGCCCGACCTGAGTTCTTGGCCTGGGAGGGCGAGCAGCGGGTGACCAAGCTCGAGCTCAAGCCCCTGGGCGTAACGGATCGACATCGCATGATCCGATCGATCGGCGCCACTGACCTCTCCGAGCCGGTTGTCACCGACATCGCCGAACGAAGCGACGGGGTTCCCTTGTTCGTCGAAGAGCTATTGCGGGCGCTTGGTGACGTCTCCGGAACCGCGGTGATACCGGCAACCCTCAGCGATCTCTTGATGGCGCGGCTCGAGGCGGCCGGACCCGATCTCGTGGTAGCTCAGGCCGCCGCGGTCATCGGCAGTCGAATCGACGTCGATCTCCTCATGGACGTAGCCGGCATGAACGAGGAGGACTTGCGTCGGGACCTCGACTCTCTTACCGCCCACGGCATTCTCGAGACGCAAGGGGTCGGAGCCGAACGTCGATATGCATTCCGCCACTCCTTGATTCGAGACGCGGCCTATGAGTCCCAACAAATCGACGCCGCCCGGCACATGCACTCCGAAGTGGCCAACGCCTTGATCGGTCGTCTGGGTCGACCCGATCCGCCCGACCAGGGAGTGATCGCGCTCCACCTCGACCAGGCGGGACGCGGCCCGGATGCGGTCGGGTTCTATATCGGAGCGGCCCAGACCTCCCAGTCGTCCGGTGCCTTTGCCGAGGCTTTGAGCAAGCTCGATCGGGCTCTCGAATTGATCCTCGGCTGGCCGCCCGGGGAGCCCCGGGCCCTGTCGGAGGTGATGGTCCGGATGTTGAAGGCGGCCAGCCTGGTGGCGACCGCCGGGTTCGGGTCCGAGTCGGCTCGAGCAGAATTCGAAGCCGCGCTCGGGTTGACGGACACGCTCGGTCCCCGCCCCGAGAGTGTCGGGGTCCAATTGGCGATCATGGCTTACGACACCGTGCGCGGGCTTCGGACCAGAGCGGGCGAGATCATCGACGGCCTCAATGCCCAGCTCGCCGCGGCCGGTCAGGACGAAGCGATGTTGTACGGGCCCGAGGTAACGGTGTCCGATGCGCTCCACCGCTACGGACTGGGCGACTACTCAGGCGCTCGCCAGCTCTTCGAACGGGCGATCGAAATGTTCCTCGCCCGCCCACCCGGGTTCACCTCGCCGTTGTGGACTCTTCCCAACAGCCCGCTGGTGTCGGCCTACGCCCAGCTGGTCCCGGTGCTGTGGGTGCAGGGGGAGCGGGCGGCGGCCGCCCAGGCGGCGACGCAGGCACTCGAGTCGAGTCGCCAGCTGCAGTTTCCGGCCGGACCATTCAGCGAGGCCTACAGCCGCGCCTACCTCGGCTACATGTATCAGTTGGAGGGCGACTGGAGCCGGGCGGTCGACGAGTTCCGGGCCGTGACCGCGATCGGCACCGAGCACGGTTTTGCGATGTGGGAAGGTTTGGGCTCGATCCATGCATTGATCGCCGCCGCTCATCTCGAGCCGACCCGGGAGATGGTCGCCGCCATCGCCGGAGGCCGTCGACTCCTCCATCAGCTTGGCGTGTCCGCCTTCCAGCCGTACTTCGTGACCGCCGAGGCCGAGCTGACCGCCCGCCTGGGCGATCTGACGGCTTCGCTGGGCCTGTTCGACGAGGCCGTGTCCCTCAGCGACGAACTGCAGGAGCGGCACTATCTCGCCGAGACTCTCCGCAAACGGGCCGGGGTCAGGGCCCTCCAGGGTGAGGGCGGCTTCGAGGCGGTGGCGGCCGACCTGGTCAAGGCTTTCGAGGTCGCCCGCGAACAGGGCGCGTTCTTGTTCCGGGTGCGAGCCGCAATTGATATGCACCTCCATCTTCCCCCGGGGTCGCGGCCCGCCCTCGCCACCGAAGGGCTTGCCTCCGACCTGGCGGCGATCTCCCCGGACTACCCCGAGGCGAAACAGGCCGCCGCTCTCTTGGCAGCTACTCCGTCCTGATGGAGGATCCAACCAGAGAGAAGGTCGCGATCCTCGGCGGAGGGGTGGCCGGGCTGGCGGCCGCGTGGCGGCTGAGCGAACCCGGTTGGCAAGACCGATTTCGAGTCGATCACCGTCTACGAGCGGAGCTGGCGTCTCGGTGGCAAGGCGGCCAGCAGCCGCGGACCCAACGGCCGGATCGAGGAACACGGGCTTCATGTCTGGCTCGGCTACTACGAGAACGCCTTCCGGCTGGTGCGCGAGGTCTACGAAGAACTGGACCGGGAGAACCGCCGACCACAGGCACCGTTCAAAGCCTGGACCGATGCCTTCAAACCCGCCAGCCAGATCGGGCTCGAGGATTTTCGAGACGGTGCCTGGGACCACTGGGTGGCGACCTTCTCACCCAACGACGAATTGCCGGGCGAGCCCGATGCCAGATCGGGACCGATGGGGGTCGTGGAGTTCTTTCGGCGGTCGTTGCAGCTTCTCGCCGACTTCTACGACTCGCTCGAAACCCAATCGTCACCGCCGGGACGAGTCACCATCAGCGCCAGTCCTACTCCTCCAAGCAGCACGGGCGATTTCGAATGGGACGTCGCCAGGAAGGTCGTGGCTTCGGTGCTGGCGGCGGCCTTGCAAATCGTCAGCGTCATCAGTTCGGAAGAACAGCTCCTCGCCAACCGGGACATCCCCAGCCTCAAGCCATTGAGCGAGGCCCTCAACCGACTCCACGAGAGGCTGCGACGCCTGGTGTTGAAGGATGACGCCGCCCGTTATCTCTGGTCGCTGGCCGATCTGATGGTCACGACCGTCCGCGGGATTCTCGCCGACGGGCTGCTGACCAACCCGAAGGGCTTCGCCGCCATCAACGACGAGGAATACCGCGATTGGATGGAGAGACACGGGGCCTCGGCCGAGACTCTCGACTCGCCTTTGGTGCGGGGGGTCTACGACCTCGTGTTCGGTTTCCAGGACGGTGATCCGGCCCGGCCCCGGTTCGCAGCGGGCCTGGGCCTGTTCCTGTCGGGGAAGCTCTTCTTCGAATACCGGGGCGCGATCTTCTGGAAGCTGCAGGCGGGGATGGGCGATGTGCTCATCGCTCCCTTGTACGAAGCATTGATCGGAGCGAGGCGTTCACTTCGAGTTCTTCTCCCGGGTGGAAGCAATGCGTCCTTCCGCGGACGGCTCTGCCATCGACGCCGTCGAGATCAGCCGCCAGACCCGGCTCCCCGACGGCCCCCAGAGTTACGACCCGCTGGTCGAGATCGACGGGCTTCCCTGCTTTCCGGACCAGCCGAACCTCGCCCATGCCGGCGATCCCCGGCTCGACTTCGAGTCGATCTGGTCAGAGGCCGGCGATGATCACACCGTCGTACTGGAGAAGGGAAGGGACTTCGACCGGATCGTCCTCGCCATCCCGGTCGGGATGCTTCCCTATGTCTGTTCGGAGATCATCGAAGCCAATCCGCGGTGGCGGTCGATGGTCGATCATCTCGGGACGGTTGCCACCCAGGTCTTCCAGCTCTGGTTGAGCGCCGACTCGGATCAACTGGGATGGCGTCAGCCGGGAGTGACCATGACCGGTTTCCTCAAGCCGTTCGAGACCTGGTCGTCCATGGATCACTTGCTGGAGGCCGAGCAATGGCCGCCCGATGAACGCCCCCAGACCCTCACCTACTTCTGCAATACGCTCCCGACCGTCGATCTGCCCGATCGCGAAGACCGGGACTTCCCCAAGAGAGAACATGAGAGAGTGCGCGAGAACGCCATCCAGTTTCTCCGTGAAGGCGTCCGCCACTTCTGGCCCGGGGCGGTCGATGGGCCGGACTTCCGATGGGACCTGCTGGTGGGTGGGGGCGAGCGGACCGGTGAGGATCGCTTCGATTCACAGTTCTGGCGTGCCAACGTCGATCCTTCCGAGCGTTACGTGCTCTCACTCCCGGGGAGCGACAAGTACCGGCTCCGAACCGACGCCAGCGGTTACGAGAACCTGGTCCTGGCGGGGGACTGGATCGACTGCGGGCTCAACGCCGGGTGCCTGGAGGCCGCCGTCATGTCGGGCCTGCAGGCTGCCAACGTCTTGACCGGAAATGCGATCACCCACCGCATCGCCGGGTACTACCTGGATTGGGGCAAGTAGATTCCGGCGCGGGAGGCAGACATCTTCGACACGTCGAATCAAGCCGACACCGGCGGGCGCGAGCGATCCGTGCGCGACCTGGGCTTGGCAGCCGCCGCCGAAGTGGTCGAGCGGTTCATCACCTCCATGGGCGACACCGACCCGCCCACCGGTAGTCCCACCGAACCGGTCTCGTCGGGTCACAAGCGGGCGGCGTTCCGCCAGCTGCGAGCCGATCTGGCCCGGGCGGTCGACGCCAACCTCGACCTGGTACGGAGGGCGTTCGATCTCTACGCCGGAGCCGTCGACCGGTTGCTCGGCACCGAGCCCGCCCCAGCCGATGGCGACGCCGGCCATCTCAAGCTGCCGCCGGTCCTTCCCGGCCGCCTGGCCACTTCGACCATCTGGATCCACAACACCACCTCGTCGGCCACCTCGGCGCTCCGTCTCCATGCCTCCGACCTCGTCAGCCATACCGGCGACACCATCCCCTCGGATGCGTTCACGTTTGATCCTTCCGAGATCAACATTGCTCCCCCCCAGTCGAGCCTGGCCATCGCGGTCAGTTTGTCGATCGATCCCGGGGTTGCCCCGGGTTGGTACCGGGGCTATGTGTTCGTCACCAATCTGCCGGCGGAGTACATGACGATCGAAGTAGAAGTGGTCGGGCCGGTCGGTCATAGCCAGGAGGAGCGGTGGCAGGATCGGCGACAGGCTTCGTAGAGGAGAAGCTGGCAGCTAATCGGGAGTTGATCGTGGCGGCGATGGCCCGCTACCTCCCCAACCGCGAGCCCCGCCGCTGGCTCTACGACCTCATGACCGCTTATCCATCCCGGATCGGCAAGGGTTTCCGTTCGAGTCTCTGCATTGCAGCCTGCCGGGCCTTCGGAGGCTCCACCGAAGAAGCGCTGCCGTCGGCCGCCGCCATCGAACTCCTCCACAACGCATTCCTGGTTCACGACGATGTCGAAGACGGAAGCCTCAGCCGCCGGGGACTGCCCACGCTTCATCTCCAGCACGGTTTGGCATTGGCAGTGAACGCCGGCGATGGCCTGGCCGTTGTCGGGCTGACACCTTTACGCGACAACCTCGGGGTGCTCGGCTCCGACATGAGCCGAAAGGTTCTCGACGAATTCCAGGCGCTGTTGCATCGGACCATCGAGGGTCAGGCGATCGAATTGGGATGGCGGTCCGAGAATGTCGTGGACCTGAGCCCGACCGATTACCTGGACATGGTGCTGCTGAAGACGTGCTCGTACTCCACGATCTTTCCCCTTCGCATCGGCGGCTTGATCGGGTCGTGGGGGCTGGCCGATCTCGACGCCCTGACCCGCTTTGGCTTCCATCTCGGAGCAGCCTTTCAAATCCGCGACGACCTCCTCAATCTCGAAGGCCGGCCGGAGCAGTACGGCAAAGAGATCCTGGGGGATCTCTATGAGGGCAAGCGCACCCTCATGATCCTCCACCTTCTTTCGGTGGCCGACGAACGGGAACAGGAGTGGCTCACCAACTTCCTGTCAGGGGGCCGGTCGGAGCGATCCGACGAGGAAGTGAAGACCGCTCTCAAGCTCATGAGAGATCACGGGAGCATCGAATTCGCCCGGGAGTTCTCGAAGGGGGTCTCGGCCGGTGCCCGCGAGTCCTTCGACCTGGCGTTTCAGGGTCTGGAACCGTCGGAAGACCTCCGGTTCATCGGCGAGCTGATTCCCTACATGCTGGAACGGGAATTGTGAGCGTTGGGGGTCAGACGGATGACCGGAATCTCGCGGTCGGTGGTCGTCTCATACTTCTTGAACCCGGGAGCAGGAGAGACGACCCGTTGCCAGGCCTCCTCCCGCTCCGCTCCATGAAGTGATTCAGCGTGGACCTCGTATTCCTGCTTGTCCACCTTGGCCCAAACCTGATCGGGGTTCTGGCACAGGTTGTAACACCATCCCGGATGCCGGGCCGACTCCCATGTTGGATCCGACGACCAACCATGATCCGGGATGGTCGGGATCGTCGAAACGGGCTACGACGAGCCTCGCGTTTCTTTCCCGTTCTTGGCGCCCACGGTCGTCAGCATCACCAGCGGCCGCCCTTGCACCTTCATCCGATCACCGAGCCTGCGAACCATGAAATGGTTCAACGGCGTCCCAACCTTCATGAGAGGTCGGACAAACTTGGGAATCTCGGTGCCCCGAGTGCCACCGGGGGAAAGGGTTACGGCCATGGGCCTCCTAGTCGACCTCGATGCTAGGCCGGTGCCCGTGTGGAAGCTCAGGGTGAAGGAAGCGGGGCTTTGGCCGCGAAGGCGTCGATGACGGCGGTGGCGGCCGGTTCGACCCGGATCACATAGGAGACTCCGCCCTCCTCCGATATCTGGACCGGCAAGGACACCGAGTCGGTCGCCGACGCCGTCTGCATGGTGAAACCGGTGCGGGCCAGCGCGAATACATTCGTCCCCGAATCGGCGGTCAGATCGGAGCCAACGACGCTCAACACGAGCGGGCTGCGGACCAACCCCGACGGCGACGAGGCCCGGCTCATGATCTTCATCAGAACCTCGCGCTGGCGACCGGTGCGGGCGATGTCGCCGCTCCCTTCCGCAACCCATTGCCCATCTCGAAACTCTTCGTAGGTGCGCGAGCGGGCATAGGCGAGGGCGGTGGCTCCATCGACCGTCTGGGTGCCGGCCTCTACCGCCAGGCCCGACTTGAGATCGCGGGCCGGAAATGGGAAGTCGAGCTGGATCCCGCCCAGGGCGTCGATGATGGCCGCAAACCCACCGAACTCGACCTCCAGGTAATGATTGGCCCTGATCCCGGTGGCAGTGGCGACCGCCTCGACCAGGAGGTCGGGCCCGCCCAGCGAATAGGCGGCGTTGATCTTCTCGGTGCCGTGGCCCGGCAATTCGACCTTGAGATCGCGGGGGATCGACAGCAGCTGACGACGGCCGTTGGCGACCTGGGCCAGGATGATGACGTCGGCCCGGGCTCCCGGGAAGTCCCCGAAGTTCCCACCCAAGTCATCGGGAAGGTTCTCGCGGCTGTCGCTGCCGACGATCAGGTACACCCCGTCGCCCGGCGCGAGCGAAGCAAGCGTCCCGGCGTCGGTCATGCGGGACTCGGTATAGAGGGCGAGTCCGACCAGCACCGCCACGATCAAAACCAGGAAAAGCAGGATTCGAATAACCCACCGCTGACCGCGGCTGAAACGACGCCGCCGGGCCGGTGGGGACGGCGGAACAGAAGGCGGAATGGTGGGAGCGGAGGAAGTCATACGGAACTGACATCCCCACGGTAACCCGACCGGCTTGGTTACCTGGGCTTGCCCAGAACAAGCACTGGATCGGCTAGATGCACTCGCTCTGGGTGGGTGGGGCGAAGTTGAGGACGCTGGTCGAGTACCACCAATTCCGCCTCACCGTCATCTCGTAACGAGGAACCGCTTTGCTGGGGTTGGGAGAATCGTCCCAGTTCTTGCTTCGATAGTCGGTGATCCCGTTGAAGCGGACGACGGTCGGCTGGTTGAGCGTCAATGGCGATCCCTCACACCGGGTCTCACCCGGGAACCAGGGGACGGTCGGCACGGACACCATCACCCCGGTCTCGAGTTGGTCCGGCTGCAGCCAGGCCGGAGTTTCCGCCAGGGTGGCGACGTGGTCGTAGTCGGGCTGACGGACCGGCGAGTGGTAGATGTGCGCTTCGGCGCCTTGGCCGAACAACGAGATACTCCTCGAACGCCCTGGCGGTCAGGTTGAGGTTGGCGTGGCGATGATGGATCACGGCTTCCACCTTCACCCCGACGTTGGTGAGAAGCGGCTCCTCGTCGTCCCATGGAACCCAGTCGGGATCGGGTTCGGCGGGCTTCGGTCTCCGCGAAAAGCCTCGCCAGATATCGGCCTGGAATTTTCGCTCGGTCGCCTTCTGCGACCACGAGTGCTTGAT
This sequence comes from uncultured Acidimicrobiia bacterium, assembly GCA_963790345.1. Lineage (GTDB taxonomy): Bacteria > Actinomycetota > Acidimicrobiia > Spongiisociales > ZC4RG35 > DATEEG01. Next base: position 346,804 of record CAWBOD010000001.1, read on the forward strand.
CAATTCGGGAATCGTGAAGAGAGCCGCACTCACGAGGAAGTGAGGCTCGGTCGGATTGCGGTCATTGATGATCGCCTTCCGGGCCGACTCCGGCACGTTGATCCGCAATACCAGCTCCCAGTTCTGGCCTTCCATCCACCAATTGGCCACGTGGCAGAGGAACAGAGTCCGCTCTCCGACGACGACGAACGCATGCCGCATGGGCACGTCGTGGGTCGGCAACATCGATTCCGGACGATCTGGGAATTGGTAGATGGACAAATTGCCCCCTGCTGAGTTCCCTGAAATTAGTTCCGTTCAGAAATTGCGGACGCGGGTGAATCTCCCCAGGCTTCGGAGGTATTGACCGGGACGCCAGGCGCCTCGATGTGGTCGGCTATTCGTCCCCAGGGGCGGGCCGAATCAGGCGAAGAACTTATTGATCCTGTCGGTGTCGTCCGAGAAGGCCCAGCGGTGGGTGATCTTGCCGTCTTTGACGTGATAGATCTCGGCGGTCTTGTATTCGAGGGTCTTGCCGTTGCGCTCAACGGTGGCGGTGACGAGAGCCACCATGTGCTCGTCGTTGGCGATGACGTCGTGCAGGTCGACCTTGATCGACCCTTCCTCACTCATCATCTGCTTGCATGCGTTCCATCAGGGCAGCCTTGCCACGAGTCGGCTGGTCGGAACCGATCTCCCACCATTCGATGTCATCGGAGAGGCCATCGGCCATCGACATGAAGTCACCCTCTTCCATGGCTTTGCTCACTCGCCGATAGTTGACGGCGTTGGGATGTTCCTGCATGTGCGCCTCCTAGGTCTGGGAATCCAAACCTACACCTGAATGCAAAGCTGTGATGCCGTACCTAGACGATTCCGCGGGCCGCCCAGGCATAGGACGTCAGCACGAACGGGGGCTCGGGGAGCTGGTCGCGGGCGAGGTCGCGGAGACGAGCCTGACGGTCTGAATCGAGCGATGATGTGTAAACGCCGGCGGGACCGACGCCGAAGGTGTAGGGCTCCCACCAGTCGTCGAAGGTTGGGTGCTCGACCGCCACTGAGAAAGCGGTCTCCTCGATGTTCTGCAGGCCCGCGGCCTCGAACAGCTCCCGAAGGTGGCCCTGGCGGGCGCCGGCTAGATGGGATTCGTCCACGAGGTTGGGTTCGAGTTGGCGGGCGGCCTTCCAGAAGGGACTGAGCGGACCCCGCCCGCCACCAAAGTCCCAGACACAGGCGGCCACCACCCCACCGGCCCGGGTGACCCGCTTCATTTCGCCGAGCCCGGCGACCGGATCGGTCATGAAATGAACGACCAGTTGGGCGATCGAGGCGTCGAACATCTCATCCGGAAACGGCAGTTGCTCGGCGGATGCCAGCTGGACATCGACTGCGGGATACCGCTCTCGAGCAGCAGCAACGAATGATTCGGAGGGATCCACAGCGGACACTGCCTCGGGCCCAAGACGTTGGACCAGTTCGGCAGTCAAGGCGCCCGGCCCACATCCCACATCGAGGACACGCTGCCCCGCGACGACGCCAGCTAGGTCGGCAAGTTGCGAGCTGAGTTGGGTCGAATAGCGACCCATGAACCGGTCATACGCGGCAGCCGAGACGCTGAAGCTCACCGCCGCAATTTAACGAGCGGAGGTCCCGTGGTTTGGGGTCCGCGGATGAACCGTCGCCGGTGGGGTGGGGAGGTGGGGTCGAGTGTCAACCCGAGTTGGTGGATAGCGACGTGGTGGTGAAACCAGCAGATCAACGCCAGGTTGTCGAGGTGGTTGGTGCCGCCGTCGGCCCGATGTTTCAGGTGGTGGGGTTCGAGGCGGTAGCGGCTGGGGCAGGCGTCGATGACGCAGTGGCCTTGGTCCCGTCGCCACACTTGGGCTCTGATCGCCGGGGGGATCGCCTCCGACAGGTTGGTGACTCCGACCGGGTAGCCGTCTTCTTGAACGATGGTGCGGATCCGGCCGTGGCAGAGGACCTCTGCCAGGGTGTTGGGTCCGACCCTAGAACCGGACGACAGGGTGACTCCCAGCTCACCGCCGGTGGGGATGGTGGTGGCGGCGTCGATGAACACTTCGGCGACGGTCACCGCCCTCCCCTCCGAGCCGCCGGTGAGGCTGTCCAAACAGATCGAAGACATCGCATCGGCCAGTTTCTGGGTGCGGTCAACGCCGGGGAGGTCGGGAAGCAGGTCTGACCGTGCCCACAGCGCTTTTTCGATGGTTTCGGCGTCGACTCCGACCGCTTCCCCCCAATATTTCAAGGTTGACTGATCCCAAGACTTTTGGATGACCAGATATCTCGACTCGTAACCCTCGGTTTCGGTTTTCGAGTCGATCCGCTTCAAGCTGGCCGTCAACCGGGCGATCCCGGCCAGATCCAGGCCGAAGGACTGGGCGATCAGGTCGTCGGTGGCGCCGGCGAGGCGGAGACGGACCATCGCCACCGCCCGCTCCCACCCCACCTCACCACTAGCCAACAGGGCTTCGACCTCGGGGTCGGCGGCTTTGGCGACCAGCACCAAATCCCTGGCGGTGGAAGGGGACACGTCGAGGCGGGAGGAGACCCACTCGACCATCGACCGGCACCCATCCACCAAATCCACCTGCGCCAAGTCGAGCTGGCGGATCGCCTCCAACTGGCGGGCGAACAGCGATGAATGCTCTGCTTGCCAGTCCAACAAGCTCGGACTTCGATGCTGTCGACAGTTCCTACTCCACACTCCAACATGACCCCAAGTATGAAGGAGGGGTGTGACAAAAACCCATATAGAACCTGACGAATCAGAAGAAATTCAAAGAATTTTGAAGAAGCCGGCCAACCCCTCACGGCACACCCGTCAACCAGCGTCGAACTCCCTTTCCTTCGCTGATTCTTTCCTTGAGTCACGACGCAGCTCGAACCCGTCAAGCGGCGATCGCTGATGCTCTTCCTTCGCTGATGCTTTGCGATCAGCCCTTGACCAACACTCCGTCGATCCAGACCATCTCGATCGGTACCTTCCCGAGTTCGAGCGGATCGGTTTGGTCGAGGTCGGCGCCCAGCACCACCAGATCGGCCCGAAGCCCGGCGGCGATCCGCCCCACCTCGTCCTCTTCGAAACCCTGATACGCCACAGCCGCCGTGTACAGCTCCACAGCGGTATCGAGGTCGACCCTCTCGTCCGGGAGCCACCCGCCCGGCGGATCACCGTCGAGGGTCTGCCTCGTCACCGCAACCGAGATCCCCTCCAGCGGTTTGAGCGACGTGACCGGCCAATCGCTGCCAAAGCTCACCCGCGCTCCGCTCCTCACCAGCGTCCCGATCGGATACTGCCACTTGCTCCGCTCCTCTCCGAGTCGGGGAATGGTCAGCTCCAACATCGTCGGCTCGAGCTGGGCCCACAACGGTTCGAAGTTGGCGATCACCCCAAGCTCGGCGAAGCGGGGGAGGTGCTCGGGATGGACCAACTGGGTGTGGGCGATCGTCGGCCGCCGATCACGCTGCCCGTTTCTGGCGATCGTCGCCTCGATGGCGTCGAGGGCGTTGCGGATCCCGGCGTCGCCGATCGCATGGATGTGGATCTGGAAATCGTCGGCGTCGAACGCGGCCACCGCCTCGGTCAGACCCTCCGCCGTCCAGTTGGGGATCCCCCGATAGCCGGCGTGGTCGCAGTACTCGTCGATCAACGCGGCGGTCCCGCTCTCGATCACCCCGTCGGCGAAGAACTTGATGGTCTCGACCTTGACCCGATCCCCGGCTCCGCCCGCCCGCGCCCGTTCCCTGGCCGCCAGAAAACGCAGGCCGCTGGTCGCGCCAACCAGCGGGGTCGGCCACGAACGCCATCGATACCCGGGGCAAGCTGGGATCCGAGCCGGAACAGTTCGAGGCAGACCTCCACGTCATCGGGAAAGGCGAGTGCGTCCAGGACCCAGGTGATGCCGCTGTCCCGGAAGAGTTCGAGGGCCTTGCGGGTTCCGGCGACCTTGTCGCTCATGAGTGATCGGGGGAGAGGCCGCTCCGGAGCAGATCCTGGGCCGACTCGAGCAAGGCCCCGCTGGGCGACCCATCCGCCCGCCGGACGATCTCACCGTGAGGAGGGTCGGGAGTGTTGGCGTCGATCCCGGCCAGCTTCAGAGCCAGCGAGTTGGCCCAGCCGGTGTGCCCGTCGTTGGCGGTGAGCCAGACCGGGCGATCGCCCACCACCGCATCGAGAACCGCGGCCTCGCCGCGGCCATTGGGAATCATCGCCGGCAAATAGCCGAAGCCCCGGATCCACTCCCGGTCGGGATTTTCATCGGCATAGCGTCTTCACGACGGACAGAAGCTCGTCGAGGTCGGAGATTCCCCAGATCGGCGCCTCGGCCATCTGCGCCCCGCCGAACAGCGGATGGCAATGACCGTCCCGAAACCCGGGCAGCAGGGTCTTGCCCGCCAGGTCGACCTTCTCGGTGGACCCGTCGACCAGCCCGAGCGCCTCGTCGCCGATGGCGACGATCCGGTCACCCTCGATGGCGACCGCCGACGTCCGTGCGACCGGCGGGGTCGGACGTGATGATCGTGCCGCCGGAAAAAACGGTGCGCTTCATCCCGCCCCGGTGATGGTTCCGACCACTCCCTCCATCGACTCACCGGAACGCCGGAGGGCAAACACCATCACCCCCAGCGCGATCAAGGTCGCCGCCAACGTGACGGTGGAGATGGCGGCCAGGTCGCCGCTTGATTCCGGTCCGGAGGGCGGAGAACACGTAGACCGGCAGCGTCGTGCCCCCGGAGGTGCTGACGAAGCTGGAGATGATCACGTCGTCGAGTGAGAAGGTGAAGGACAGCAGCGCCCCGGCCAGCACCGCCGGCAGCATCAACGGCAGGGTGATCTGGCGGAAGGCCCGCCACGGAGTCGCGCCCAGGTCGGCGGCGGCCTCTTCCAGCGATTCGTCGAGACCCTGCAGCCGGGCCAGCACGATCAGGGTCACCACCGCCGAGTTGAAGATCGAGTGTCCGATCACCAGACGGGCGAAGCTCCAGCCCAGGTTGATCCGAACGAAGAAGATCAGATAGGAGATGGCGTCGACGATCTCGGGCGCCACCAGGATCAGGAACACCAGGATCAGGAACGGCCGGCTCCACTTGCCGGACCGGCGGGCGAGGGCGATGCCGGCCATCGTCCCCAGCACCACCGCCACCACGGCGTTGGCGGCCGCAACCTCGAATCGAGGTGGCCAGAGCGCGTCTGGATCCCCTGGTTTTCGAGGGCGGTTCCGTACCAGTTGGTTCCGAAGCCATCCCAGTTCACCAGGAATCGCCCCTTGTTGAACGAGTAGATGACCACCACCAGGATCGGGAGTGAACAGGAAGACGTAGACGAGGACCGAGTAGGTTCGGAGGAGGCCGTTGAACCAGTCCCAGACGCCGCCGGAAGGGAGCGGGAGCAGCCGTCGTCATCGGGTCACCACGTCCACCTGGCGGTTCCGCCTCACGATCGTCCTCACGATCAGACCGGCGCCGCCGAACACGCCGATGACCGCCAGGATCAACAAGATGAGCACCACCGCCATCGCCGAACCCAGGGCCCAGTTGAGAGCTGCGAGGAATTGGCTGGCCACCAGCCCGCCGGCCATCAGGCCTTTGGCGCCGCCGAGGACGGCCGGGGTGACGTACTCACCCGCCAGCGGGATGAAGACCAGCAGCAGCCCGGCGACGATCCCCGGCATCACCAGCGGCAACGTGACCTGGATGAAGGTCGCGATCCGGTTCGCTCCCAGGTCTTTGGACGCTTCCCGCAGCGCCGGATCCAGACGGTCGAGGGCCACGAACAACGGGAAGATCATCAGCGGCAGATAGTTGTAGAGGACCCCGAGCTGGACCGCCCCCCGGGTGTCGAGCACCCGCAGCGGCTCGTCCAACAGGCCGATGCTCTGGAGGAAGTTCGACGCCGGGCCGTTGCCGGCGAGCAGGATCCGCCAGGCGAAGGTCCGCAGCAGGAAGCTGGTCCAGAAGGGCACGATCACCAGACCGAGGAGCACTCCCCGCCATCTCGGGGCTGGTACGGGTGGCGAGAAAATAGGCGAGGGGGAAACCGACCAGCAGGCACAGGACGCGTCCCGGTCACCGCGATCCGGATCGTGGCGATGAACGTCCGGTTGAAGGTGTCGCTGAAGGTGTTGGCGTAGTTGTCGAACGACAGGCGGTCGAGACCGATCGAGCTGGCCGCAGTGGCCGGCGGCTTGTAGCCGAAGCTGTAGACGACGATCACGATCAGCGGCACTACGAAGAAGACGAGGTACCACACCAGGGACGGCAGGGCCAGCGATGATGCGTGGAAGCGCGAAGCCTCCTCTTCCCGGGTTGTGCCACCACCGCCAAGTCACACTCCTAGTCCATGGGGGACCGGTCGGCTCCCCCATGGTCGTCTGCTATCCCGATGACTGTCAGATGCCGGCCGCCGCCTGCAGGTTGTTGTAGATCTCGACGAGGCGGTCCTGAGCCTCGTTGACCTCACCTGCCACCAGCCGGGACTTCTCCTCGTCGGTGAAGAAGATGATCTCCGGCGCCGCCAGATCCGCCGGCAGGAACTCCTGCGCGCCCATGACCGCGGTGTCGTAGCCGTGGTAGTCGATCTCCTTGGCCGACACCGCCGGGTCGAGGATGTTGTTGATCCAGGCATAGGCGGCGTCGACGTTGGCTGCGTTCTTGAGGATCGCCCAGGTGTCGACCCAGAGCTCGGTCTTGGGAGCACCGAGGCCCCACTTGTACCTCTCGGGATCCTCGATCACCGCCACCCGGGCGTCTCCGTTCCAGGCCTGGCTGAGCACGTACTCGCCGGCGACCATCGTGACCCCGGGATAGGAGTCGAACGCCTTCAGATGGGGAGCGAGCTCGGCGAGCAGCACCTCCTCGGCGTGGTCGAGGTGGGCCGGGTCGGTGGTGTTCCAGTCGATCCCGTCCCGCCAGAACACGATTCCGGTGACGTCACCCGGGAGCGCCGAGGACGGACACCAGCCCGCTGACCCCGGCCTGGCGGCGACGGTCAGGAAGTCTCCCCAGGTCTCCAGCGGCTCGGTGATGACGCTGGCGTCGTAGACCCAGCCGGTCGAACCCCAGTCCTTCACCACCGAGTACTTGCCGGCGATCCCGTCGGTGTTCTGCAGGGCGGCGATGGCCGGGTCGATGTTGGCGACGTTGGGGAGGCGGGACATGTCCAGCTCGAGCAGGAGATCCTTGGCCACCATCAGCTTGATGAAACCCGAGGTGGGGACGACGATGTCGTAGCCGGCCGAGTCGCCGGCCAGCTCCAGCTTGGCGATCGCCGCCTCGTTGCTCTCGTAGATGTCGATGATGACGTTGACGCCGTTGGCGGCGGCGAAGGCCTCCGTGTTCTCGGGGTTCTGATACTCGGCCCAGGTGTAGATCGACAGGTCGCCGCCGATCTCTCCGGTGCCGCGGCGGGCCGCTGTCGTGGCAGCGGTGGTGCCGGCCCGGCGGCGGTCGGTGGTGGCGGCGTCGCTAGTCGCCCCCGCCGCACGCCACCAGCGATCGCCGCCGCCGACGGCGGCGCTGCCGAGGCGAATGAAGCCTCGCCTGGTCAGCTGGGATCTGCAGGTGGTCGGCGGTGGCTCTGGGAACCAGCAGCCGGATCGGCTCATCTTTTTCTTGTCATATTTCCTTCTCCTCCGATAGTGTCGGTCGGTAGCCAGTTCTTCGATCGTCGGCGAGCACCAGCTTGCGACTGGTCGCTTCCGAAAATCTGGGCGTGCTCGGTGCTCCAGGTGCACCACACCTCCTGGCCGACTTCGAGCTTTTCCACCACTTGTCGTGGTCGTCGGCTGAGGATCTCCTTGCCCCCGCCTGGTTCGCACGACGTGTTGGATGGCGTCGCCGAGGTGGGCGATACCGGCCAGGCGGCCCGCGGATAACGTTGTGGTCGAGCCCCGGGGTCGGAGGCGGTCACCTCGATCGATTCGGGGCGGACCGCGGCCAGCCCGGACTGTCCGTCGGTGGCGTTGTCGGCCCCGCGCAGCCCTTGGATGGTCCATTCGTCACCGGTCAAACCGAAGCCGCCTCCCTCGATCTGGCCGGGGAAGAAGTTCTGCTGGCCGATGAAGCCGGCGACGAAGGCGGAGGCGGGCCGGTCGTAGATCTCGTCGGGATCGTCGAGCTGTTCGATGTGGCCGTCGAGCATCACCGCGATGCGATCGGACATCGACAAGGCCTCTTCCTGATCGTGGGTCACGTAGATGAAGGTGATGCCCGAGCTGGGTTTGGAGGAGCTTGAGCTCGATCTGCATCTCCTGGCGCAGCTTGCGATCGAGAGCGCCGAGGGGCTCGTCGAGCAGGAGGAGGGAAGGCTGGTTGACCAGGGCCCGGGCCAGAGCGACCCTCTGCTGCTGGCCGCCGGAGAGCTCGACGGGGCTTGCGATGGGCGAAGCGGGTCATCTGCACCATCTCGAGGAAGTGGCCGACCCGGCTGGCGGTGGCCTTGCGTCTCGATGCCCTTCTGGCGAAGGCCGTAGGCGACGTTCTCGGCGACGGTCATGTGGGGAAAGAGGGCATAGTTCTGGAAGACGGTATTGACGTCACGGCGATAGGGCGGAACCCCCCGGACATCGAGCCCGGAGATGCGTATTTCGCCGGCGTCGGGCTCTTCGAAACCCGGCCAGCATCCGCAGGGTGGTGGTCTTGCCACAACCGGAGGGTCCCAGGAGCGACAGGAATTCGCCGACGTTGACCTTGAGGTCGATGCCGTCGACGGCAGTAACGGTGCCGAAGCGCTTGATGACGCCTCGCAATTCGACTGAACCGACCTCTGCCATTGTCTCCCAGGGTTCCGCAGGCGACGATAGCCAGGATTCCATTCCTGGACCGGCCGCAAAACGGGGGATTGCTCGGGGCTAGCCGGGCCCTCGCAGTTCGGTTCAGGTCTCCGTCTGATCCGTATCTGGCAGACTGGTCGTAATGGTCGCACCCATTGACGATGTGATTGGCTACTTGAGGCGCCTGCTGGAGGATCCCGACCTCCAAACCCGCCAGATGATCAACGACCAGGGTTCGGTCCACACCGGCTACGGGCGGCTGTTTCATCCCGACAACCTCGACCGCCTCACCGCCGAGGACTTCAAGGGCTTTCTTCGCTACGAGAACAACCGGCATTGGTGGGGGATTCACCGCCACGAACGGACGCTGGTCTCGGACATGGACCGGCTTCGCAAAGGACTGGCGGTTCTGCTCGACGAGTCCAAGCCGATCGTGACGAGGCTCGACCAGATCGAGCCGACGGTGGGCCACAAACCGGTGCCGGGACTGGGCAAGGCAGTTTTCACTCCGATCATGCACGTGGTCTATCCGGACAAGTACGGGGTGTGGAACTCGATCTCGGAGTCGGCGATGACGAGGCTGCGACTGTGGCCGCCGTTTGGCTGGGGCTCGGGGTTCGGGTTGAGATACACCGCCGTCAATACCGTGATCAAAGGAGTGGCCGAACGCTTGTCGACCGATCTGTGGACGGTGGATGCCCTCTGGTGGCGGGTCGAGCAGGACCACGCTCCCGAGAAGCACTCGATTGACCCGATCCGCCACTTCGTCGCCGTCCAAGAGACCGACCAAATCGCAGCCGGGCCGGCTCACCGGAATGGCGCCGACCTTCGTCTGCACCCGCTGTTACATGTCGAAGCCGGTCAGCCTTCGCGCTCGAACCGACCCCGACCTATGTGTCGATTGCCTCGACTG
>CAWBOD010000002.1:0-71277 GCA_963790345.1 uncultured Acidimicrobiia bacterium
TCCCAGGGCGTCAGCGTGCGGTAGTGGAGTGGTTCCCCCGCGGCAGTGCTCCCGAGGACGAAATACGGCGCCGCCTCCAGCCGCAGCAGCCTCCACAACATCTCTTCTTGTTGGGCCTGCGACAAGATCGACGCCCGCCATCGTTCGGCCGAAGCGTGGGCCACCGACCAGGCAAACGCTCCGTAGATCATTGCGACGTCCTCTGGCCAGGTCCGCTTGAAGGCCGCCTTCATCCTGAGGCGGTCGTCCGGGCTGATGCGCCCGACTGCTTCGGGAAGGTCGAGACCGACGTGACCGCGGCAACTCGCGTAAAGCTCCTGGTACGCCTCCGGGGCCACCTCGCCGAACCAATCGGCGTGATCGACCCGACGATCGGCCAGACGGCGATCGAAGAGGTGAGAGGGAGAAGCGTTGTGGAGCAGGCTCGAGCCGTACTTGCAGCTGACCAGATACACATGATCAATGCGGAGATCGGCGGGAATCTGCTCATAGCCGGGCGGCTTGTGATGGCCTTTCCACTCCACCCGATTTGGGACCCTGCCACGCAGCCCGTCCGGTGATCGCAGGAAGCGGACCCCATTGTCCCAGGCAGTCTTGAATTCGAGCCCGAAGTTGCCATCGAGGCGTGCCGCGGCGATGCGGTCGAGCTCCAGGGGCCCGGCGTGAATGAGCCAGTCCGGTCTGGTCGCAAGCGCCCGATCGACGTCGGGGAACCCCAACATCGCCAGGCCGGTCACGATTTCGGTGACTTCGGTACGGAGAGCCGGCACGTCAGCTGCTGAAGAGCCGAGTGAACTGCAGCTGGGCGCCGATCAGATCGGAAGGAAGATCGGCCTCGGCATAGATCGGCAGGTGGGTATAAACGTCGATCGCGGTGTTGGTGAGGCTCATCCACTCCACCACGGCATCGCCCCATCTCTCGTCCAGCAAGGCCTGGCGCATGCTGGCGCGACGACCCTCATCCATGCGGCCGGGATCCGTGCGCGCCACCACCTCGAATGCGAGAACCCGGTGGAGCACTTCGATATCCGATGCGAGGTAGACCGAAGGGGGATCGTTGTGGACCACGGCGTAAGCGACCGCGTTGATCATGCGCAATCAGCCATTGGGACCAGACCTCATTGAGGCCGGTCGCGCTCGATGTCGTCGAGTGTCCAGAAGCCGGCCACCGGCTCATCGGTGGGGACACTGGCATAAAGGCGGAGGCGACCCCGAGCAGCAGGATCGAACATTTCGATCACATCGAAAACGCTGCGCCAGCCCACCGAGCGGAGGGCCCGATCGCCCTCGCTCCCGCTTTTGGGGACACTGGCTGTGAGGATGAGAAGGCGAACCCCCGATTCACCTGACGGCCACCGCGATCCGCGAGCGAGTCGAGGACGTGGGCCCGCCCGAGCGCCTTCCAGAGAGTGTCGGTGCGCTGGAGGCCGGGCCGGACGGTCGTGAAACCCCCCGAGACATCGACATACCACGGGAGGCCAACGGCGTCGTCGATCACCTCGAATGTGAAATGGATTCCGAGCTTGGCGAACGACGGTTGTTCCTTGACGATCCTGAACCCGGCCACTCCAGCATCGATCGGGCCAGGTCCTGCGCCTTTTTTCCTTCCTGGACCGCGCGCGCCGGAGTGCTCGGCCTTGCGGTTCGGGTATTTCGAGATCGAGGGCATCCTGAACCAGGATCAATGGACGACAGGCTGTGGCCGCGGGTTACGAGCGACAGCCGCTCTTTGGCCAGAGCGACGTAGGCCGGGTCGATGTCGTAGCCGACCGCCCTTCGGCCCGCCCGATGAGCAGCTACCAGGGTCGTACCCGAGCCCATGAACGGATCGAGGACCAGATCGTCGACATATGTATAGAGGTCGATCAGCTTCAGCGGAAGCTCGACCGGGAACGGGGCAGGGTGCTTGACCCGGCGGGCGCTTTCCGCGTCGATTTCCCAGATGTCGCGAGTGGTTTCGACGAACTCGTCATTTGACAGGGTGGCGATGTAGGGGAGACCCTCGGACTTGCGTTCCTCCTGACTGCGAGCCCGGTCGAATCGCCCCTTGGAGGCGACAATCACCCGCTCCGTGATGTCCCGAAGGACAGGATTGGCGGGGCTTCTAAACGAACCCCAGGCGCACGACCCACTCGTCGACTTTCCCTTTTGCCAGATGATCTCGCCCCGCAGAAGAAGCCCAAGGTCCTCCAGGATCCTCATGACGTCCGCCGAGAGGCTCCGGTAGGGCTTGCGACCGAGGTTGGCCACGTTGACGGCGATCCGGCCGCCGGGCTCGAGGACCCTGACGCATTCGGCGAACACATCGTGGAGAAGCGTCAGATATTCGAGATAGCTTCCCGGTATCTCACCGATCCCCTCGGGATTCCTCGCCGCCTGGATCACCTCGTCCTCGTATTCCTTGCCAACGAAGTAAGGGGGGGAAGTCACCACCAGTGCCACCGACTTGTCCGCCAGCGAGGGCAGCGACCGCGAGTCGCCGCGGTGAGGTCCGAGCTGGCCGGGTTCCGGCCCCGGGCCTAGCTCCTCGTCGTCGTCGAGAATCGGCGGTGTGAACCGGGCATAGAAGCCCGAGGCGTCGTGGCTCTCGCGCCGCCCGGCGCCAAACGAGGAGGTCTCGGTGCCGCGCTTGGCGGGATCACGGGTGGACATGACGAGAATCCTACGGCCCGGCAGGGACGATTCCGACGTGAGGTGTGAAACGAGGAATGAGGGACCCGTCAAGGGCCGCATCCGAATGCGACCCCCGACGCTGTCTTCTCGACTACTTGCGAAGAATTCCCGCCAACATCCCAAGACCAACGCCGATGACAGCGCCGATCCAGATCCCGGTGCCGAGATCACCGGTGGCCGCGCCTGACGGCGGCACCGATGCCGACACCGAGCACGGCTCCGGCGCCGATCAGACGGCCCTCATCTCGTTCTTCTCGTCCTTCTCGTCAGCCATTGGCCCTCCAGCCGATCGAGCAACCCGCCGACAACAGATCGGCCATTCAACCAACTCGAGTGGGTCAAGTTAGACCAATCGGCCCGACGGGTCATCCCTCGAGGGCTAGTGCCAGCACCTGGTCGATCGAGTCGACCGGATAGAACGTCATCGAGCTCCGGACCGATTCCGGCACATCGTCGAGATCGGCTTCATTCCGTAGCGGGAAGATCACTTCGGTGAGCCCGGCCCGATGGGCCGCCAGCACTTTCTGCTTGACGCCGCCGATGGGCAGGACCTTGCCCTGCAGGGTGACCTCGCCGGTCATCCCCAGGTTCGAGTTGACCTTGCGACCGGTAAGCAACGAGGCCATGGCCGTAACCATCGTCACTCCGGCCGAGGGCCCGTCCTTGGGAACCGCCCCGGCCGGGACATGGAGATGGAAGCGCCGCTTGAGCGCCTCGGCTGAGAACCCGATCGGAGCTGTGGGACTCGACGTATGAGAGAGCGATCCGCCCCGACTCCTTCATGACGTCTCCCAGCTGACCGGTCAGGATCAACCCGGCTTCTCCATCCATCACCGTCGCCTCGATGAAGAGCACATCGCCACCGGCGCCTGTCACCGCCAGGCCGGTGGCAACCCCGGGGACATCGGTCCGATCCTTGGCCTCGTCGTGCCAGACCTTGGTCTTGCCAGGTATTCGGAGACGTCGTCGCATCGACGAGATCCGGATGCCAGGACGACGTTGCCGGTTCCTCCGGCGCCTACGGCTGGCGTCCGCCGTCTGCTTCGCGACCCTGGTGGCCACCTTCCGTGACAGCTTGCCCAGTTCGCGCTCGAGCGAGCGGACACCCGCTTCCCGGGTGTAGCGATCCACCACTGCCGCCAGGGCGGCCTCGGTCACTTCGATCTCCTCGGGCTCAAGGCCGGCATGGCGAATCTGACGCGGCAGCAGGTGATCGCGTGCGATCGCCACCTTCTCTTCGTCCGTGTATCCGTCAAGGCGAATGACTTCGGTCCGGTCCAGCAACGGTGCGGGGATGGTCTCGAGGACATTGGCGGTGGCAATGAACAGCACATCCGAAAGGTCGAGGTCGACCTCCAGATAGTGGTCGCGGAAGGTGTGGTTCTGGGCAGGGTCGAGCACCTCCAGCAGGGCCGAGGAGGGGTCCCCCCGCCAGTCGTTTCCGACCTTGTCCATCTCATCGAGCAGGAAGACCGGATTCATGGTCCCACCTTCGATGAGTGCCCGAGCGATCCGACCGGGTCGGGCCCCGACGTAGGTGCGCCGATGGCCGCGAACTTCAGCTTCGTCGCGGATACCGCCGAGGGAGACCCGGACGAACTTTCGTCCGAGGGCTCGGGCCACCGATTCTCCGAGCGAGGTCTTCCCGACTCCCGGAGGCCCGACGAGGAGCAGAATCGCCCCCGACTGACGGCTGGCGGGTTCGTTGAGCCCGCGCTCCTGGCGAAGTTTGCGCACAGCCAGATACTCGACGATGCGTTCCTTCACATCCTCAAGCCCGGTGTGGTCGGCGTCGAGCACCGTCCAGGCTTCGTTCAGGTCGAGGCGATCCTCGGAACGGTTTCCCCACGGAATGTCGAACATGGTGTCGAGCCAGGTCCTGATCCAGGAGTGTTCGGGCGACTGCCCCGACATCCGCTCGAGGCGGTCGATCTCGCGCTCGACGGTTTCCTTGACCTTTTCGGGCATCTCGATCTCCGCCAACTTCGTGCGGTAGTCGTCGGCCGCACCCTGGTCTTCGCCCAGCTCCTTCTTGATGGCCTCCATCTGCTGGCGCAGCAGGTACTCCCGCTGACCCTTGTCGATGCGCTCGGTGGCATTCTCCCGGACCCGCTGGCGAAGCTCGAGCTCGGCCAGAACCTCTCGCATCCAGGTGAGAAGCTTGCCGAGCCGCTCCCTGACATCGAGGGTCTCGAGGGTCTCCACCTTCTGCTCGAGGGAGAGATCGGGCGAATAGACGGCGAGGTCGGCGAGCTGAGACGGGTTCTCGATTCCGAGGACTCGTTCGGCGACCTGGCCGATACCGCGATGGTCGAGCACCTCGGTCACGACGGCCCGATACTCGGCGACGAGGGCATCGAGCGCCTCGTCGTGCACATCGACCTCGGGATAGGGCTCATACTCGACCCACAGGGCTCCGGCGGAATCGGTGGAGCCGCTTCCTACCCGGGCCCGAGCCACGCCCGACACGACGACGTTGCCATCGTCGTCGGCTTGCTGAATCTCGGCGATGGTGCCGACCGAGGCGTACTTGCCCTGGACCCGGGGAACCAGGATCAGACGATCCTCACTCTTGGCGGCTGCCGCCAGGGCGATCTTTCCCTCCGCGGTTTCGATGCGAAGGGTCACGACCATGTGGGGAAATACCACTCCGTTCCTCAACGGAAGGACGGGGAGGCTGTCGAGGGTGGTGAGTTGGTTGTTTCCAGACTGGTCTGGGTGGTCGTTCACGAAATCTCCAATGCTGTGGTAGCGAGGCGGATTTATGGGTACAAACAGCGGAGAACCGCTTGATATTTCCTCTTCCTGGGAATATGACAATAGTGCACTCAAGTTGTATTGTGCATGAGACTCAACTCACTCCACCACGCACCACAACCATCGGAGGTTTTCCAATGGCCCCGCGGTAGGAATTGACCTAGGCACCACCAATAGCGTTATCGCCACCCTCGAAGGGGGCGAACCCACGATCATCCCCAACGCCGAGGGCGCTCGCACGACCCCTTCGGTAGTTGCCTTCAAAGACGGCCAGGTGCTCGTTGGTGAAGTAGCCAAGCGCCAGGCAATCACCAACCCCGACCGCACCATTCGTTCCGTCAAGCGTCACATCGGCACCGATTGGTCCCTGGACATCGACGGTAAGAAGTACACCCCGCAGGAGATCTCTGCTCGCATCTTGATGAAGCTGAAGCGCGATGCCGAGGCCTTTCTGGGCGACACCATCACCGATGCCGTAATCACGGTCCCCGCGTACTTCAACGACGCCCAGCGCACGGCCACCAAAGAGGCGGGCCAGATCGCCGGGCTCAACGTGCTGAGGATCATCAACGAGCCGACCGCCGCGGCCCTGGCCTACGGGCTCGACAAGGAGCACACGGACCAGACGATTCTGGTCTTCGACCTCGGTGGTGGGACCTTTGACGTTTCGGTCCTCGAGATCGGCGACGGAGTCTTCGAGGTCAAGGCGACCTCCGGCGATACCAACCTCGGTGGCGACGACTGGGACCAGGCCGTGGTCGATTGGCTAGTGACTGGTTTCAAGAACGATCACGGTGTCGACCTCTCCAAGGATCGGATGGCACTCCAACGGCTGAAGGAAGCGGCGGAAAAGGCCAAGATCGAACTATCACAAGTGGCGGAGACCGAGGTGAACCTTCCCTTCATCACTGCCACCGCAGAAGGTCCTCTCCATCTGCAGCGCAAGCTGACCCGCTCTGACTTCCAAAAGCTGACCGAGCATCTGCTCGAGCGCCTCAAGGGGCCTTTCAACCAGGCGATCAAGGATGCCGCCATCGGCGTCGACCGTCTCCACCACCTGGTGCTGGTGGGTGGATCCACTCGAATGCCGGCCGTTCAAGAACTGGTCAAGGGCCTCACCGGTAAGGACCCACACAAGGGCGTCAATCCTGACGAGGTCGTAGCGGCCGGTGCTGCGATCCAGGCGGGCGTGCTCAAGGGCGATGTCAAAGACATCCTCCTCCTTGACGTGACTCCGCTGACTCTCGGCATCGAGACCAAGGGTTCGGTCATGACAAGGATGATCGAACGCAACACGACCATCCCGACCCGGCGTACCGAGACCTTCACCACGGCTGAGGACAATCAACCCGAGGTGGAAATCCACGTTCTCCAGGGCGAGCGGACAATGGCTGCCGACAACAAGAGTCTCGGGAAGTTCCGCCTGACCGGTATCCCACCGGCCCCGATGGGGCTTCCCCAGATTCAGGTCACGTTCGACATCGATGCCAACGGAATCGTGAACGTCTCCGCCAAGGACATGGCCACTGGCAAGGAGCAGGCGATGACCATCACCGGTGGCACCGCCCTCGCCAAGGACGACATCGACAAGATGATCAAAGACGCCGAAGCCTATGCCGAAGAGGACCGTCGTCGCCGTGAGGAAGTCGAAACCCGCAATCAGGCCGACCAACTCGTGCATCAGACCGAAAAGGTCCTGAGCGAGCAGGGTGACAAGCTCGACGCCGAGGAGAAGTCCAGGATCGATGCAGCCCTGGGTGAGCTCAAGACGGCGATCGACGACACCTCGGCGGACGTGTCCACGCTGCGATCCAAGATCGATCACTGGTGACCGTGAGCCAGGGCGCCTTCAGCCGCATGTACCAGGAGTCGAGCCAGCAGCAGGCGGCGTCGGGTAGTCCCACCGGAGGGGAATCCGACGACGACGTGGTCGAAGCCGAGATCGTTGACGAGAGCGAGAGCGTTTGATCGCCTGTGGGTGATCGGCGGTGACGCATCATGAGTAAGGAAGACGAAGCCAAACGGAGATCGGACACCCAAGGGGTCGCCGATTTCCCGACGATGGAGATCGTCGAGGCCGAACCCGTCGACGAGGAGCCGGCCGGCCAACGCCCCCAACGCCGAGAGTCTTGGCCTCGACCTTCCCGATGATCCCACCGAAGCGCTGAAGGTCGTCTTGGCGGCCCTCGCCGAGACGCGGGAGGATGCCGACAAGTACCTGGATGATCTGCGGCGAGTGGCGGCCGATTTCGAGAACTATCGCAAGCGGACCCAGCGGGAGATGGCTGCCATCGTGGAACGCGCTTCCGAACGTGTCGTGAGACAGCTTCTGCCCGTCCTCGATAGCTTCGAGGCCGCCCTGGCGGTGGAGGCTCGAACCGAGACCGAGGAGAAGCTGTTGTCGGGGCTTCGGAACACCTATGACTTGCTCCTCGACGTCCTGATCAAGGAAGGGCCTGGAGCCGATCGAGACCTGGGACGCAACCATTCGATCCGACGGTTCACGAGGCGGTGGTCACCACCGGCGACGGCCGGGGGGCCACTCAAGGTCACCCAGGAGTTTCGGCGGGGATACAAGCTGCGTGGCAAGGGGCTGAGGGCGGCCCTCGTGGCCGTTGCACCCGACGAGACGGGACCGAACCAAGCGAGTACGGAGACTGACTCTGGTCCAATTCCGAATCAGGCCATTTGAGAAACGGGCCGAGAAGACACCTGAGAATTGGGCCACCGAGAATCGGCAACTTGAGAATTAGGCAACTTGAGAATTAGGGCAGATGAATAGGGATTGGGTCGACAAGGATTTCTATCAGGTCCTCGGCGTGGGCAAGAGAAGCCTCGAGTGACGAGATCAAACGCGCCTATCGCAAACTGGCCCAGAAGTACCACCCCGACGCCAACTCGGGCGATCCGGCCGCCGAGGAGCGCTTCAAGCAGGTGTCGGAGGCCTACGCCATCCTCTCGGACAGCGAGCAGCGCAAGGAGTACGACGAGCTTCGCCGCCTGGTCGAGTCGGGGGCGTACCGGGGCTTCGACAATGGTCAGCGGGAACCCGTTCGGGTGGGGTCAGCGGGTCAGGATGGAAGATCTCGGTGATATGTTCGGAGGGGCCTCGGCGACATCTTCTCCGGATTCGGCGGGGCGGTGGCGGACGTCGGCGGGCCGGCCCGCAACGGGGCGCCGACGTCTCGGCCGAGCTGACCCAGTCATTCAACGACGCGGTCAACGGGGTCACCACGACTATCTCGATCAGGGGCGAGGCGCCCTGCTCCCGCTGTGGCGGCGCCGGAGCCGAGCCGGGGACGAGCGTCGAGGTTTGCCCGACCTGTAGCGGAACCGGCGTCGTGGCTCAGAACCAGGGGGTCTTCTCGTTCAGCCAGACCTGCCCTCAATGTGGCGGCAGCGGGCGCATCATCCCGACTCCCTGCACCCAGTGCCGTGGCAGAGGGCACCGAGGTCAGAACCCGAAACATCAAAGTCAGGATCCCCGCGGGAGTGCAGGACGGGGCCACGGTGCGAATCCCCGGCAAGGGCAACCCCGGCCGCGGCGGCGGTCCTCCCGGCGACCTCCTGTTGAAGGTGCACGTGACCCCGCACTCCGTGTTCGAGCGGCGCGGCAACGACCTCCATGTGACGGTTCCGATCAGTTTCACCGAAGCTGCCCTCGGGACGACGGTCGAACTGCCGACCCTGGACGGGTTGGTCAGCATCAAGATCCCCGCCGGCACCCAGAACGGAAAGACTTCCGGGTGAAGAGGCAAGGGCGTGAAAGCCCGAACGAGGTCAGCCCGGCGACCTCTACGCCAGGGCCGAAGTGGTGGTCCCTCGCAAGCTCTCTCGGGAGGAGAAAAAGCTCCTCCAGCAACTCGCTGAATTCCAAACAGAAGACCATCGGGCCCATTTGAAGGTGCCCAATTGAGCGAGAAGCGAGTGCAGGCGGTTTTCGTGATCTCGGTCGCGGCCGAGCTGGCGGAATGCACCCCCAGACACTCCGAATCTACGAACGCAAGGGCCTGATCGATCCTTATCGGACCCCGGGCGGGACCCGCCGTTACAGCCAGGAAGACATCGAGCGCCTCACCCTCATCCAGACCTTGACCAGCCAGGGCCTCAACCTCGAAGGGGTCAAGCAGGTCCTGGACCTCCAGACGAGAGGTCCAGCGGCTCCGGGCGGACGTGGCCGAACTCCGTCAAGCAGTGGAGGAGACCCGAAGAGCCGCCGAACGACAGGCGGTGGAGATTCATCAGTCGTATCGCCGGGACCTCGTCCTGAGGTCGCAGATACTGCCTGAACAGCGAAGACGGGCCCGGCCGAAGGGGCCACAATGGGACGGCCCCCCGATGGGTCGATCTGGCTAGTCCGACTCGTGGCGAGGATGGCCGGTAACTGAATGGCCGGCCGTAGCCCAGAAAGACAAAAAACCAGGCCGCTAACCTTGTCGGAGTCGTCTAGCCTGCGAGCTGATCTGGAGCGGATTAATAGGAGGCGGGCATGTTGAGGACAAGTAGAGCTGTTCTGCTGGGCGTGTTTATCGGGATACTCGTGATGAGTGTCATGCCGGTTTCGGCGGCGCCAGCAACCAATGACACATCCGGTGACGGGGTGCAACCAACGGTCATTCCCCACTTCGGAGGAGACGACTGTGATGATCCCAATGTTGCGTCAGCCGCGACCAAGTCGTTCACCATCGTGACGCCCTCCAACAGCGACGTTCACCGACCCAGCGACCGGGGTGAAATTCAAGCTCAGCGGGATCAACGCCAGGAGCACGTTCAACTGGGACCTTCTCACGGCTGGCTGGGTCGTCTATGACGTAGTTGTCAAAGGCGGCACCAACTCCAACCACTACGACTATCAGGCCGCGACCGCCGGTCTGCAAACCGCCGACACGGCCTGCACGCTCCTCCTAAGGGCACTCGCTACGACAACCTGAGTCACATCACCTTTTGCTACGACGTGCCCCCGCTGACGATCTCCGGCACCAAGATCCACGACCGTGACTCCGACGGCGAATTTGACGGTACTGACGAAGGCCCTTGATGATGGATTTACGATCAAGGCCTTCAACGGCACCACCGAGGTCGCTTCCGATGTGACCGATGCAGCCGGCAATTACGAGTTGGCGGTCGGTGCTGGCACTTTCACGGTGTGCGAAGTATTGCCAGCCCCTGCCAACGGATTCAGGTGGAAGCAGACCTACCCATCCGGGAGTGGTGCTGCCAGACTGCTGCGGGGTATGGGCAGTCACTCTGGCCCCGCTCGGCCACACAGTGCCTGTGCAAACCAGCAGCGTCTCGGGCATCGACTTCGGCAATGTGAGGGAGCGTCAACCTCAACTGCGGTCAGACGGTCGTGTTCCCCTCCGGCACAGGTGAGCCCGATGCCACCGATCGTTGTGCCCACACAGGCTAACGGCTGCACCTCGAGCAACCTGTGGGTAGTGTTCGACGTCGGCGTCGATGCCGATGAGGGTTTCACACAGTTCGTCGTGTTTGGCGGGGATCCCACCGGCACTGCCGTCTTCAGCCAGACCATCGTCTGGGAGCCGGAACCGGCCGACTACGACGATGACCGGCAATCTCATCGTCCCCGAGCCGACCGTTCTGCTGGTCCCCGGCGGCGACGAGCAAGACGTTGTCCCTTGCGGCACTCAGTATCCGAATGCAGGTCAGCCAGACTGCCGTTACAGCCGAACGGTCAATGAGGGCGGAGGCGTTCCCGCTGGCATGATTCAGGTCTCCGAGGTCTGGAAGCTTCTTCGGCGACCCGACCAGAGCCAGGTAGCGAAGTTCAGGGACTGACCGGTCTTCGGGGTTCGCACGACTCCAAGGCCGGTCAGTATCTCGGTAGCCGCCTCTTTTGACATCCCGGTGTCGAGGGTCTCAGGTATCTGCTGAAGGTCCGAACCGACTAGCAGCGTCAGGGCCAACTCGTAGGGGAGTCTTTGCTTCTTGGCGAGCGCCAATGCGGAGTTAGCGGCCGTCCAGGCCTCGTCCGGTCTTCCCAGCCTGGTCAGAGCGAGCGATCTCATTCGCATGATGGCCGCGGGCGCTAACGGTGGACTCGGAAGAAACGGTGCCCGATGCGCTATCGAGCAGGTCGAGAGCCTCTGAGCATCGGTCCTGTCGAAGCAGGCATTCGGCCAGATGGACCGAGGCATCCAGGGCGCTGGGAGTCTCCCCGAGTTCCGTGAATGTCGCCAGAGCCTTCCGCAGGAGGTCTTCGGCGGGCTGATGCTCCCCCTTTTCCATCATGACCCGGGCGATCTGCACTTCGCAGAACGCCGCCCCGTCGATGAAGCCCGACGCCTTGAGCACCCGGATCGCATTGCGGAGAACTTCGTCCGCCTGATCCAAGTAGCCCTGATTGATGCGCAGTTCTCCGAGGTTGGCGTCGCGGTCGGCGGCCGCAACTTCGTTGCCGGCCGAGAGATAGAGATCGCGCGACTTGATGTACAACTCGGCCGCCTCGTTCCATCGCCCATCGAAATAGGCCGCCACCCCCTGGTTGCTGATGACAGTCGCCTGACCGGAGAGATCGTGTAATTCCTCGTACAGGGCGAGAGCATCCTTCGAGTACACGGCCTTTTCAGCCTGGCCGGTCCACTGGTAGGCGATATCGAGCACCGAATAGGCCCGGGCGAGTGCGGCCTTTTCGTTGGCGGCCAGCGCCTCCTCAACGGCCTGCAGCGCTTGCTTGATCGCCAGGGCGTCCTGTTGCTGGGCCACCCGGACCGCGGCGGCGAACGCGGAGAGGCGGGCCCGGGCGGCGGCGGCCCCGGGGTCCTGCATGGCATCCAGCAGGCGGTGCCCGGCAGTTATCTCCCTCAGAGCCCGGCGATAGGCCCCCTCTCGTTCGCGAACCCGGCCCCGCTTGAGGTGGAGGTCGGCCCGCAGCACCCTGTCTTCGGCGGCGAGCGCCGATGCCTTGCGATACGCGTCGAAGGCCGCCTGGAACGAGCCCGAAGACTCGCGGACGTCGCCAAGCGAAGTAAAGACCGCAACGCGATCCTGGCCTGATACGAAGGGCAAGCGCCGAGCGGACTCGAGCGCCCTCTCGTAGAAGCGGGCAGCCTCGATGTTGGCGTAATTGTACTTTGGCGTTGTCCCCGGCCACTCTCGAGAAATGCCAGGCGTCGGCCCAGTTCTGGGCGTGGAAGTAGTGCAGGGAGAGCAGTTCGGCCTGGCTGTCGGGATCGTCTCCTGCCGCCGACCTGGATCGAGTCTCCAACCCGCCGGTGCAACTCGGATCGGTTCTTGAAGGGGAGCGATTCGTAGGCAACGTCCCTGATCAAGGCGTGGCGAAACTGAACCCAGCCGTTGTGGTTCAAGGACACGAAGTCGCCAAGACGACGGATCACTCGGACCCGAGCGCCTGGTTCGACATCGGGAATGACCGCCCCCGTGTGCTCGACCAGGAACCCGTTGCCGAGGACCGCCAGACGCCTGCAGCAAGCTGGCGATCGCCGGGGGGAAGCCGGTCGATGCGGGCCGCGATCAGACCCTCGACCGAGTGGGGCAGAGAATCGACATCGCTCCCCGATTTCAAGGACCGCAGCAATTCGACCAGGAACAACGGGTTTCCGGCCGCCCGCTCGGCGAGGGCGGTGACCTGGCCGGGGAGCAGAGGATGGTCGCTGGTGGCGGAGTTGATCAAGTCCTCGGCCTGCGGTCTGGGTCAGCGGCTGCAGCTCGATGCGGAGCCGCCTGGCTCGACTCCGGGGCGACGAACCCGCCTCGCCGGGGCGCCGGGTGAGGATGAACATCCAGGGCTGGCGCTCGAGTCCGAACAGGAGGCCGGCCAGGAGTTCGCGGGAAGCGTCATCCATCCAGTGGGTGTCCTCGATCACGATGAGAGTCGCGGGCAGTGACCACTGCCTCGAGCAAGAGCGCCGACCGCGGCCAGGGTGCGGGCCGGTCGAAATTGATCGTCGAGTTGCGACGACCTCGGGTGAGGGCTCGATCTCGACGTTCAGCACCACCCCGATCAACGCCAGCCAGGGGACCAGAACTCGGCGCCGACTTCCGTGACCCGAGCCTGCAATTTCTCGATCAGGTCTCTTCGGGATCGAGTCCCTCGAGGTCGAGGGCCTGGCGGAGAAGGGCCCGGAACGGGAAGTAGGGCGTGGCCGCCTGATAGAGCCGGCACTCGGCCCGGATGATGCGGGAGTCTCCCGACCGCAGGAGGAACTCCTGCAGCAGGCGGGTCTTTCCCATCCCGGGTTCGGCCACCAGCTCGACCAGTCTTCCGCTCGAGGCCGCGGCCGACTCCCACGCCGTGGTCGAGGACCTCCAGTTCGCGGTCCCGGCCCACCAGAGGAGTGGCAATGTCGGCCGCACCGCGGGTTCCGGTGGGATCGCCGACCGCGAAGGCCTGAACGGGCAGCTTCTTGCCCTTGACCAGAAACGGCTCGAGCTCGCGTCGTTTCGAAGAGGGTCCGCGATCCCTCGAGGAGCTCGCGGGTGGCGAGAACCTCACCGGACCGGGGCCTTGGCCATCAGCCGCGCCGCGAGGTTGACGGTGTCGCCCATGACGGTGTAGGTGCGGCGATAGCTCGGACCGATTTCTCCGGCGAAGACCGGCCCCCAGTTGACGCCGACCTGCAGCGGGAGGTCCTGGTGGACGGAAACGATCTCGCGCAGGGCCAGAAGCATCTGCTCCTCGTCGTTGCCGGTGGCCTGCGGCACCCCCGCCGTCGAGGATGATCTTCCCGCCATCCGCGGCGATGTCCTGGCCAGGAAAGTCACGCCTCGGGATCGGCCGCGTTCTGAACGATTCTCACCAGCCGATCGAGGGCCATGGGCGGCCCGGTCGATAGCCGGAGGTACGCGATCAAGTTGTCGAAGTCCATGAAGTGGATGAATCCGATCGCGATCGGGCGATGCTCCGGTTCGACGTCACCCTGACAGCAGCGGCTCGCGCAAAGCCCTGGCCAGGAACTGATCCAGCTCGGGCTTGGGCTCGGCCGGTTCGAACTCCGACGTGTCGCCTCCGAGCGGCCGGCTGAGCAGGAACCCGGGGCCGAACGCCTTGCCGACGTTGCGCTTCGGCAAGAGCGCGGCGGTAGCCGGGCTGAGGAGGATCTGGCCGGCGCTCGGCCGCCGACTCCATCACGGTGGTGGCGGTGGCGGCCGGACCGGCCACGATCAACTCCCGATGAGAGTCCCCCACCATGAAGAAATCGAACGACCCCGAATGGACTCCCACCGACATCCGCAACGAGACCAACCCGGCGCTCGTCTTCGAAGCGGCCGAGGTCGCGCAGGCTCTGTCGCATGGCCCCGGCGGCAGCGGCGGCCCGAAGGTATGACGTTCACCCTGGAAGAAGAGCAGCAGGGCGTCGCCGCCGAACTTGAGGAGGCTGGCTCCGTACGCGTAGGCCTCGCCCAACAAGCCGCTCGAAAGTGCCGCCGATGACTTCGGTGACCTCTTCGGCCCCCACCTTGCCGTGGCGGGCCAGGCGCTCGGACATCTTGGTGAACCCGGAGACATCGACGAACACCATCGAGCCGTCGATCGCCTGGTGGAGTCTGGCCGGGTGCCCGTCATCCCACTCCCTGACCAGCCGCGGAAGGTACTGATGGATGGGAGCAACCGGCATGACCGGAGCCTATACCGCTAGTCGCTCTTACTCCCCTCGAGCTCGGCTCGTGGCGGGTCAGGGCGGCCGGGACCTTTATCATCCGACGGATGACCGCCACTCTGTATTCGGGACCGGTCCGGATCCTCGATACGGCCGGGAATCTGCTCGCGATCGGCACCACCGAACTGGAGAAGGACCCGGAGGACCACACCTGGCGAGGAACTCTCGAGGTAATGGCTGGAACCGGGGTGGCCGGCAAGGCTCTCGTCGTCGATCTGGAGGCCGACGGCCGCACGGTGCAGGGCGCAGCTCCTGCCGACCGACAACAAAGGGGTTAGCGCTCACTCCCGGGTGGTGGGGCTCGAACCCGAGCCCATCTGATTCTTCGTCCGCCGCCGCTCTCTTACGGTGACTTTGGACAACCTGGCCTGACCCCTCGGCCATCCAACCAACGGGCCGCTCCGAACAAGCTCGCAAAGGAGTCTCGGTGAGGAAGCTGGTTGGGGCGGCCATTGGCCTCCTGTCGTTGTTCATCCCCCAGGTCGCTGCCGCCCACCCGATGGGCAACTTCTCCATCAACGTGCACCTCGGGATCGACTTCAGGGAGACATCCCTGGCAGCAACGTTGATCATCGACATGGCCGAGATCCCAACGTTCCAAGAAAAGGAGCTCATCGACTCGTCGGCCGACGGCGACATTTCTCCGTCGGAAGGCTCCGACCTACGCGGACGAAACCTGTCGCCATCACCGAGACGAAATCGACATGTCCCGCGACGGAGTCCGATCGGACCTGCACTCGGACGGCGCCAGCTTCGAATTGCTGCCTGGGGCCGCCGGTCTCGAGATCCTGCGCTTGACCTGCAACTATCAGCTGGACCTGTCAAACGACTCCGGCGGCGCGCCTGGAAGTCGCCAACCGCGTGCACATCGACAGGATCGGATGGCGCGAGATGACTGCCACCGCGACGGGGTTCACCATCGAAACCGACCTCCCGGTGATAAGTCCCTCGCTCCAGTTGACGAAGTTCCCGCAGGGACCTCAGGAAGACAGATCGAACGCCGTGATCGACTACTCCCGGGCCTCGTCATCTGTGGTAGCCGCCCCGCCCCTGACCATCGTGGAGCGGCTTGGCAGCAAGCTCCAAGTCGGGTGGCTGGCGCTGCTCACTGCCTCCGGTCTCGGCATTGCCCACGCTCTCGCCCCCGGACATGGCAAGACTCTGATGGCTGCCTTCCTGGTCGGCCGCCGCGGGAGGGTTCGGCATGCTGCCGGTCTTGGCCTCTCCGTGGCCATTTCCCATACCCTGGGGGTCGGGATCCTGGGCATTGTCACGGTGCTCACGACGTCTCGCTTTGAACCGGAGCGAATCTATCCATGGCTCTCAATAGCCTCGGCCCTGGTCGTCACGGTCATCGGGACGGTGATGCTCTATCGAGCCCTGGTACTGCGATCGGGGCATCACTCGCACCGGCACCAGGAAGCAGATGGCCATCAACACACCCACCAGCATCATGAAGGCCGGGAACATCGACACGAACACCACCAGGGCCACGAACACACCCACGACCATGACCACGACCACGGCCACTCCCACCACGGGAAGGAGAGTGACCACATCGTTGGCTGGAAGTCATTGGCCGCGCTCGGTCTGGCAGGAGGTCTGGTTCCATCGGCGTCGGCAGTCGTGTTGCTGCTGGGGGCGGTGAGCGCAGGTGATCCCTGGTTCGGCTTGGGTCTGGTGGTTGCCTTCGGGATCGGAATGGCGATAGCCCTCGTGGCGGCAGGAATCGGTGCGATCTGGGCGGTCCGCCTGGGCTGGCGATTCTTCACCAATGACACCCGGCGTCACCGTCTCGAGCGGATCATCCCGGCCCTGGCCGGCGGTGCGGTGACCGTGGTCGGGCTCATTCTGCTGACACAGGCAGCCAGGGTCTGGGCGTAGCCGCACTCCAATCCTGACTTTCCATTCGCAAATTTGGCGCGTGGCGATCAGCTCCTGCGAAATCTGGCGCAACACGAACGACAGTCGATCGCCCTGCGCCAAATTTCGAGGGGAGGTGTGCGTCACGCGCCAGAATTTGGGGCGCAGCCCGGAGCTACAGAATGGACGACAGGACGGCGTTTGCTTCCCACACGTCTCTGTAGGAATTGAAGAGGGGCGAGAAGCCGAGCCTCAAGAGATCGGGGGGACGATGGTCGACGATCACTCCTCGACTGGCCAGTTCGGTGACAAGCCGCGACGCCTCCGGATGTCGAAGTGTCACCTGGCTACCGCGCTCATCTGGTGAACGCGGGGTCACCAGCTCAATGTCGGCTCCGAGCGACTGATCGACCAACTCGATGAACAGCGAGGTCAGACCAACCGACTTCAACCTGATGAGGTCGAGGTCGACCCCCGAGAACAATCCCAACGCTTCATCCAAGGCCACCAGCGACAAGATGTGCGGTGTTCCGGCTTGCATCCGACCGGTTCCGGCCGCCGGCTGATAGGTGGGGGCGAACAGAAACGGATCCTCGTGGCCAAACCAACCAGTGATCGGATTGACCAGGTCCTCCGGGAGACGCGGGGCGACATAGATGTAGCCAGGCGCTCCCGGGCCGCCATTCAAATACTTGTAACCACACCCCACCGCCATATCGACGCCAGCGGCCGCCAGGTCGATCCGCATTACGCCGGCACTATGAGACAGGTCACAAATCATCATGCCTCCCGACTCGTGGATCAGACTGGTGAGCGCTGCCAGATCGTGGAGCCGCCCGGTCTTGAAGTCCACCTGCGTGATGGCCACGACTCCCACTTGGGAATCGATGGCCGACGCGAGCTCCTCGGGACCGACGACCCTGAACCGGCGGCCGTTGCGACGAGCCACCTCCGCCAGCACGTATAGATCGGTGGGAAAGTTCCCGGCGTCCGTCAACAAGTCACCGCCTCGCCAATCGGCATGCGGCTTCGGCGGCCTTGAAGAGGTTGACAGTGGTCGAGTCGCAAGCGATCACGCTGCCCGGCTCAGCACCGACGATGGGCTCGAGTTTGGCCCCAATCGTCAAGGGAAGGTTGACCCAATCGTGTTCGAACCATCCCTCGATCAAGCTCGAACGCCACTGATCGAGAAGAGCCTCGATCCGGCGCGGCATCGACCTGACCTGGGGCCCGAGCGAGTTGCCATCGAGATAGACCACGTCCGAGGGAAGGGCGAAGCGATCTCTGAGTGGTGACAACTGGTCGGATGAGTCGAGGAGTTGGCACGACTCGGCTGTGATCACGACTCATTCAATCATGACCCCACCATCTCCGAGCGAATGGTCCGCCGCGATTCATCAGCGGGCGCACTGTCAGTTCAAAGGCTCGTGCAAATCTGGATGGAGGACCTGGAACCAGGGGTCGAGACCCGACGCCCTCGAGCGCAGGTCGGCGGCCGTGTCCGAATCGCCCGTGGCGGCTGCGATCGCTGCGGCTTGGAGGAGCAACGAAGCGTCGGCAGTTCCCAAACGGAGCGATTCCTTGGAGTAGGGCAGGGCAGCTGCGGAGTCGCCCGATTTGTGGAGGCTCCACGCCAGCACCTGGGCTGCGAAGACGGTAGGACGTTCCTCGTATGCAGCCCGGGCCAGAGCCAGGGCCTGCTCGACATTGCCATGATCGGCCATGAACCGAGCCAGTTCCAGATCGACCACGGCTCCAGTCGCCCGTTGCAGATCGGCAATCACTCCGACAGTCGCAAACGCGTCATCGGCCTCCTTGGCTTTCCCCTGAGCCGTCAGGACGTCTCCGAGCAAGGCCAGGGCGCCTGGTTCCGGGAAGCGTTCGACGACTGCACGCAGGAGGTCGGCCGCCAGGTCGAGGCGCCCCTCGGCAATAGCCACTCGGGCCCGACCGATCCCGGCCGTAGCCAGGTCCGGGGCGAGGGCCTGAGCTTCTAGATAACGCTCATCGGCGCGCCGGGGCTCACCCCTTTTCAGGTACAAGTCTCCCAGGAGGGTCGTGGTGACAGCCAGATCAAAGTTCGAGCGCGAGCCGGCGGTGAGAGCCTGAATCATGACCTCCTCGGACCCGCGCAGGTCACCGTGCAATTCGCGCAGGTAGGAAGTCCGAGACAGGGCGGGCAGGGCCGGCTTCAGGTCGAGCAGCCGTTGGAGATCGATCGCGGCCTCCTCGTACTTCCCAAGTTCGATTTCGGCGTCGACCAGGACCAGCAGCGCCTGGGCGTTGAAGGGGTCCTGCCCGATGAGTTCTCTGGCGGCACTGGCAGCAACGCCGAAGTTGTGCCTGGCCAGCTCCAGGGCCGCCATCCCGATCGCTGTTCCCGGGTTGCCGGGGTCGAGGGTGGCGGCCTCGGCCAAGGCCTCCGCAGCTCGCGTGTAGTAGGACGGGTTGCCGGATTCGGTGGCGGCCTGGAGGTAGGCCGCGCCCAGCCCCTGCCAGGCGGAAAGATTGGTCGGATCGGTGGCGACCTTTGCTTCCAGGGAGGCGACGATTTCGACACTCCTGGCGACAGTGGCCGGCGGTCGGTCAGCCTCGCCGTTGACGAGGACGAACCTGGCAAATCCCAAGGCAATCACCGCGCAATGCGGCGATGCTCATTACCAAGGTACGGTTCGGAGAGGGCCTTGTGGCCCTCTCCGAATCCGTCTTCCGAGACGCCCGGATCGTGAATGACATCCTCAGACCGCATCCACTAGCTGTCGTAGCCCGAATGGGGCAACGGCATATAGGGGAACTGATCGAGGAATGGCATGTCATTCCCGCTGACCCCGTCGGCCAGCAGGTTGTTGGGCGCGATGTCGTAAGGGCTCGAGAAGCTCGGCCCGGCGCAACCCGCCGTCGGGTCGGCGATGTCGCCGTCGCAGAACACCCCGGCCACAGCCCGCAGAGCAACATCGACCACGTCGTCACCTACCAGCGGTCGCCCGTTGGGGAAGCCGCTGGGAACCGAGGTATTGATTCTCAACATCTCGGCAGGTGTCACGTTGTCGGGTTGATTCAGGCCTGGAATACCGGTTAGGAAGATCGCCACCAGGTCGTTGCGTGGCGCCTGGGGAACCGTGATATTCGCTCCCGGATAGAGGAACGGAATCAAGACTCCCAACTCCGGATCGTTGACGAAGTCGAGGAACTGGGCATCCCCGCGCGGGTGGCTGGCATTGAAGCGATCCTTCATTCCCAGCGGGATGACCACCTCATTGACAAGGGGCATTCCCAACCGGGATACCTGTACCCATGGTCCGTTGTGTTGCAGCGTGCCACTGTTCTCGTTGAAGACCCTGGTCTTGCGCCTTTCGGCGGTCGTCCAGATCCCCAGCACATCGTCGCCTTCCGTCAGGCGGGAGACCGGTATCTCGATCACGAGGCTGTGGACGTTGTAGCCATCCGTGGTATTCACCCCGGCGGCATTCGCTTGGGGCACCAGATGAAGACTGTTGAACGGCCGCAGACCACCGAGATCGAAGATCGATCCGAGATCGACGGGAAAGGTCTCGTCCCTTTGACCGGCAAAGACCCGGATACCCGTGTCACCTACCTTGTAGTTGGCCGCTGCCGCCAAGCTCGCATACGAAGCTGCGGTGTTGGTGCTGCGGACCCCCACGTTGACCGGTGGAGTCAGCAGCCCGCTTCTCGATGCCGACTTCTTTCCGTCTCTGATCTCGGTCAATGTGTAGCTCTGCTGCACATTGAGTCCGGGATAATTGACGGCTTCACCGTCGCCATTGGTCGACACCGTCACAACGTTGTTGTTGTAGAGGAAGGTGCCAGGCTCCTTGACCGCGGTCTGGAACCTCCAGTAGTAGCTGACGTCCTCGCGAGCATCACCGTCGTTGTCGACGTGGATGGCGTAGAGGACGTCGTCACCGAACTTCCAGAAGTTGGGACCGCTGGCCGGCTCCTGCAACGGAATCCAGTTGGACACGATCGCCAACCGGCGGTCCGCGACAGGGGCGTCAGGATTGACGACCCAGGCGTAGAGGTCAGTGCCATCGGCCACTGGATCCTCACTTATCAGGGGAGCTTCCCGGTGGCTGGACGCTCCCGCCCCACCCACCATGGACAACACCAGGGCGGACAAGACCGCGAGCGCCACCAGGGCTCCGTGCCGTCGTTTCATTTTGCCTCCTTCTCCCTTGCGGGCTCTGCTCTTTTCCTCCGCCCGGGACGGCAAAGCTCCGGGACGGCAGGCTGTTGAGAAACTCAGGGCTCGAGGACACCGATCACGACCCAGCGGTCGCCGATCGGTGCCGCCACCGCTCGCAGCGCAACGGGGGTGTGCACTTCCACCACTCGCGCCCAGATCCCTACCTCGGGACCGAAGGCAGCCAGGAAGGGAGCCGCCTCGGCGGCGTCCTCGAGGGGAGAGGGACCGCCGACCGTGACCTGGCCCGTGCTGTCGCACAGACGATCGGCCAGCACCGGATAGCCCAGCAGCGGCAGGTCGAGTCCTGAGTCACGAGGGCACGACTGGCCAGCCCATTCGGCGACGCCGGCGGCGGTGGTGGAATCATCGAGGAAGACAGGCGTAATGCGGCTTTCCGAAAATGCGACTCGCCATTCGCCCGCCTCGTCGACCAGAACCCACGTCGCCTGGGCCTCGCCGGGAATCAGTCCCACGAGCTGATCGAGTCCTGCCTGAAGCGTCAGATCGGTCAACACCTCGGCTCGGACGCCTTCGGCATTGTCTGAGATCAGTTGGAAGCCGCGAATGGTGGGTACGACGAGGTAGTGCTGTGCG
Source organism: uncultured Acidimicrobiia bacterium (assembly GCA_963790345.1). GTDB lineage: Bacteria > Actinomycetota > Acidimicrobiia > Spongiisociales > ZC4RG35 > DATEEG01. The sequence goes on from CAWBOD010000002.1 coordinate 21,733, forward strand.
ACCCACCCTTCGACACCATCGGCGGCTTCCTGATCGGTCGGGGATAGGAACTCAAAGCTCGCCTCGAAATCACCCGTGACCTCGGCCTTCAAGAATCGTTCGAGTGCCGAGACGGGCCCGGGGTTGTCGGGCCGATAGGCGGGAGCCACGTCGATGGCGGTAGTTGTCGGAGCTGGGGGATTCGAGGGAAGCGGCGTGGCGGAGGCGTCACAGGCAACCAGGCTTGCGAATATCAAGAGAGCTAGAAGCCCGATGCGAGTGCGGTCAAGCACGAGAACCCTTCCTTCCGATTGGCTCCCGTTCGGAGCCGAGTGTCGGCCGGATTGGTCGGGCAGCGGGTTACCCTCCCCCGATTCCGCTAGGCCGCATTAGCTAGCGCCAGATTTCGCCAACTGACCGGAGGCCTGATGGAGCTCAGTGAACGGGTGGACCCGGTGTCAGTGATCGGCCGCGGCAGGTGTTACAGGAAGCGTCCGGGTCACATAGGAATAGAGGCCGCCGCGTTCGGAACGCCGGTTGCTTCCCAGGTCGGGGCATCGATGAGCCCGATAGATGGTGGCCTATTGGTCTTGAGGATCGTCGTTGGCCTGACGATCATCGCCCACGGCGTAAACCATGCCCGCACCCTGGAGGGCACCGCCCGCTGGTTTGCCAAGGTTGGCTTCAGAGCCGCACCGGCGCAGGCGCGGATGTCGGTCGTCACCGAACTGGGCGCCGGCCTCCTCCTGGTCGTCGGCCTCCTCACCCCGCTGGCGGCGGCGGCAATCATCGCCACGATGACGGTTGCTGCCGGATCGATCCATCGCTTCAACGGCTTTTTCGTATTTCGCAAGGGCGAGGGCGTGGAGTACGTGAACGTTCTGGCGTGGGTGGCGTTCGTGATCGCCTGGACGGGGGGCGGCGGGTATTCGCTGGACGATGTGCTTGGAATCGACTTTGGCAACACCTGGAATCTCTTGATCGGGGTCGGCGGTTTCCTGGCTGGAATCGGCCAGCTGGCTCTCTTCTGGCGCCGACCAACGCCCACTCCCGATCAAGCCGTTACGGGTCGATGACCCACTTCCGGGCCACCAATCCAAGGAAGGATGCCCAGGAGTTGCTTCCGGCCGGGTTCGAGGCGCGGGTTCTCGAGCCGTCTCCCCCTGCGATCAACGAGGGCGAATATCAGGCAGACGATCCGGTCGCTATCGATGATCGGAACCCGTCTTTGCTAGTCGTGACCCCGACTACCACAGGCGATCTGACCTGGGACGAGCTGGTCCTTCGGTTTCCCCACGTCTCCGGTTTCGCCTCGTCACACTGGTTGGGCGTCTGGCCCCGTTTAGAGACGCTCCCCGAAACGTATAGCGACACGGTCAAGGCGCTCGCACAGCTGGCTTTCTACGTCATCGCCCCCGCGCGGTACGAAGTGCAGGGCAAGATCGGTCTTCGCTACACGCTGGGAGGTCTGGGAACGCCGTTTTTTGGCAGCGACCGGCAGATCCGGATCGAGAACCGTCACCTTGTCATGCAGGTCGGGGACAATGCCGAGGGCGGGGAGATCACCACCATCCGCCAGGCAGCGCAAATGGCCGGGATCGAGTACCGAGCCAGCTGGGGTCCGGACTTTTCATGACCCCCCATCACCGAGCGACCCCGACGCCGCGCTCACAATCGATCCGGACGCAACCGCGGCGTGCTCGGACATTCTTGGCTTCGGATTCTCGGTCCTCGAGCAGATCAGAGCCGAGGCGCGGAACGATGAGAAGCCATCGAGGGTCCAGCTGTGGCCCGAGCATTTCGATGCCGCAGTCGAGATCGGCGTCGAAGAGGCCGGTCGCCGAGCAGGGTTCGGGGTGTCGCCGGGCTACGCGGCCCATCCAGACCCGTACGTGTACGTCTCGCCTTGGACCAAGGATTGGCTCGAGCGACCCGTATTGGAATGCGGACTTCTTTGGCGGTTCGATCCTCCGATATTCGGAGCTCCTGGAAGCGGAGAACCAACGGGAGACGGCGTTGGCCTTTCTGCGAACCGGGCTCGAGTTGATCAGGGCTCGCTAGGCCGATCGGCTGGCTCAGGCCCCTCCGGCCAGGATCGATACCAGCCGCTCGTCGGCCAAAGCCAGTCTCCGGGCAAGTTCGGCGATGATGGCTTTGGCAACCGCCGGGTTGCTGTCGATAAAGGTCGACAGGTCCCATGCGGCTATCTGCAAAACCCGACTCGGCTCGATCGCGGTGACATCCGCGCTCCGGACGACGTCTTCGGGGGCCAGCAGCGCCATCTCCCCGACGTGCTGGCCGGGCCCGAGAACTGAAAGGGCGGTGCCACCGCGGCTTACTTGCACCTTGCCTTCGAGAATGATGTACATGGCGACACCCTTCTCGCCCGCGGTGATCAGCTTCTGCCCCGCCGCGAGGTTCCGCTCATTGGTGATGCTGGTCAGCGAGTGCAACTCGGCGTCGCTTAGTGCCCTCAGCAAGGGGGACGAACGAAGCGCTTCGACTTTGTCCACGGTCTCCTCTCGGTCCCCCGAGGATAACGGGAGCCTGCGATCGGCGTACTCCCCACTCTGAGTAGTTTTGGCCCTGAGCAGTTTGCCTGAGGAGCTGGTTTGCGCGGGGAACCACCCGGGGTCGCTGGGCCTTCTAGCCTGACTGGGTGAACCGGCGAACTGTGGCGGGGATTGCCTGGGGACTGGCAGGCGTAGTCCTTGTGGTCTCCGTCTCTGTCGCAGTCGTGGAGATCCGTCGCGGCGATTTTGGTGGCTCCCCGGGGGACGTACTCGTCAATGTGGTGGAAGCGCTGATAATCCCCGCCTTTGCTCTGTTGGGTGCTCTGATTCTTTCCAATCAGCCACGCAACACCGTGGGCTGGCTCATCATGGCCCCGGCCCTGGCGGCCGCGGTGGTGGACCCGGTTGTCCTTTGGCTCAATTCTTTCAAGACACCTCCGAGTTCGGCCGGTGTTGGGTTGTTCGTGGCGATCTGGATCGAGAACTGGTCATGGGTGCTCATCATCTTTCCCATTCTCCACCTGCTCCAAGTTTTTCCGTCGGGGCGAATCCTCACCTCCCGCTGGCGCTGGCTGGCTTATCTGGAATTGTTCATGTTCATTGGCTTCATCGCGATCGTCAGTTTCTCTGAGACGCTGGGACCGACTTCGTCCGCCTGGACTCTGCAGAACCCGATCGGATTTCTGCCGAGCCGCTTTCTGGGATGTGTTCGGTCCAATCTGGACGGTCGGACTGATGGGCCTGCTCCTAGGCGGAATTGTTTCGATCGTCCTCCGGTATCGCCGGGCGCAGGCCATCGAGAGACAGCAACTCAAAATGTTGCTCTACAACTTCGCCCTCTTCGCCGTTGTCTATGCCCTCGTCGGGCTTTCCCAGGATTCCGAGGAGCCCGGCATCGTCCTCGATGTCCTGTTTCTCCTCTCGATCCTCTTGATTCCGGTCGCGATCACAGTTGCGGTCCTCCGGTATCGCCTGTTCGACATCGATCTCATCATTCGGAGGACGCTGGTCTATGCGCTGCTCACGGGTCTCCTGGGTCTGGTCTACCTCGGGTCCGTCGTCCTGCTGCAGAGCTTCTTCCGAGGTGAGGGGGCATCGTCCTTGACCGTCGCTGCTTCGACCCTCCTGGCCGCGGCATTGTTTGCCCCTCTACGTCGCTGGATCCAGAGGGTCATCGATAGGCGGCTATTCCGAAGCAAGTACCAGGCCCAGCAGGTGATCGAGCGGTTCGGCGGTGCTGCCCAAAACGTGTCAGATCTGGAGGCTCTCTCGGCGGACTTGATGGCGATTGTCGACGAAACCATCCAGCCTCACTCCGGCTTTCTTTGGATCAGACAGCCGGCTCCGCCAGGTTCGCGCCAAGAGGTGCGTGCTGGATAGTGGCCGCGGCGTTCTCGGGACCCTGTCGAGCAAAATTTGGTCGCTGGCGCCCGCTTCTGGGGTAATTCGGTCACCAGGTCCCGGTACTCGCGACCCAGTGACCAAATTTCGTTTTGGCGCGACCCAGTGACCAAATTTGGCGCACCACGAACAGTCCGACGGCAAATTTGGCGCAGGGGGAACGCATCTTGTTCGTCCTGCGCCAAATTTGGTGGAGAGTGTTCGTCCTGCGCCAAATTTCGAGTCGAGCCCCACCGGTGCCCCATCGATACCCGCTATTCCTTCGCTGATCTTCTCTTCCGACGAGAGCGGTCAAACGGAGACGACCTCCCCGATGACAAGAGCGAGAACGTGGTTCTCCTTCCGACCGTGGCGGCGCTGGACGAAGTCGACCGGCTGGCAGAAGAGGGTCCAGGTGTCGGTCGACCTAGCTAGACCCGCAGGACCGCTTGTCCGAACACCATCTCTCCGTCGTGGGCGTCGACCGTGATCGTGTCTCCGTCGGAGTACTCGCCCGCCAACAGCTTCATCGCCAGGGCGTCGGCCAGCCGCTTCTGGATCACCCGCTTGAGAGGGCGCGCCCCGTAGACCGGATCGAATCCCTCCTCGGCCAGAAGGTCCTTGGCCGCGTCGGATAGCTCGAGGGTGATGTGGCGATCGGCCAGCCGTCGCTGCAGTTGGGCCAGTTGGATGTCGACGATCTGCCGAAGTTGTTCCTTGGTGAGCCGCCGGAACACGATCAGCTCGTCGACCCGGTTGAGGAACTCGGGCCGGAAATGGCCCCGCACCGACATCATCACACGTTCCTCGATCACCTCGTCCGGAAGGTCCGGCTGGATGTGCTCGGATCCCAGGTTGGACGTCATGATCAGGACCACATTGGTGAAGTTGACCGTCCGGCCCTGCCCGTCGGTCAGCCGCCCGTCATCCATCAACTGCAGAAGGACGTTGAATACATCGGGATGGGCCTTCTCGATCTCGTCGAGAAGAACCACCGAGTAGGGCCGGCGCCGGACGGCCTCGGTCAGCTGGCCCCCCTCGTCGTATCCGACATAGCCGGGGGGCGCACCGATCAGGCGGGACACCGAGAACTTCTCCATGTACTCCGACATGTCGATCCGGATCATCGCTCTCTCGTCATCGAACAGGTACTCGGCCAGTGCCCGGGCCAGCTCGGTCTTGCCGACGCCGGTCGGGCCGAGAAAGATGAACGATCCGATCGGCCGGTTGGGATCGGCCAGACCCGACCGGCTGCGGCGGACCGCATCGGCCACCGCATTGACCGCTCGGTCCTGTCCGATGACCCGCTGGTGGAGATGCTCTTCGAGGCGGATCAGCTTTTCCATGTCGCCCTGCATGAGCTTCGAGACCGGGATCCCGGTCCAGCGGGCCACCACCTCGGCCACGTCCTGATCGGTCACTTCTTCGGACAGCATCCGGCCCTCGGCGTGGAGCTTCTCGAGCTCCTCCTGACGGCGGGCCAGCTCGGCCTCGAGCTCGCGCAGGGTTCCGTATCGCAGCTCGGCGGCCTTCGAGAGGTCGCCGTCGCGTTCGGCCTTCTCGGCCGCGGCCCGGGTCTCCTCGATCCGCTGTTTGACGGTGCGACTGGCGGCGATGGCCTCCTTCTCGAGCATCCACCTCGCGGTCAGGGCGTCGATCTGCTCACCGAGGTCGGCCAGTTCCTTCTCGACCGCCGCCAGGCGCTCCTTGGAGACGGCATCGGACTTCCTTCTTGAGCGCTTCCCGCTCGATCTCCAGTTGGATCTTGCGTCGGGTGAGCTCGTCGATCTCCTCGGGCATCGAGTCGATCTCGATTCGGAGACGGGAGGCCGATTCGTCGATCAGGTCGATCGCCTTGTCGGGGAGGAACCGGGAAGTGATGTAGCGATCCGAAAGCACGGCTGCCGCCACCAGCGCCGAGTCGGTGATGCGAACCCCGTGATGGACCTCGTAACGCTCCTTCAGCCCTCGCAGGATTCCGATCGTGTCCTGCACCGACGGTGGCTCGACCATCACCGGTTGGAAGCGCCTTTCGAGGGCGGCGTCCTTTTCGATGTGCTTGCGATACTCGTCGAGGGTGGTGGCCCCGATCATCCTCAGCTCGCCTCGGGCCAGCATCGGTTTGAGCATGTTGGAGGCATCCATGGCGCCCTCGGCCGCCCCGGCCCCGACCACGGTGTGGAGCTCGTCGAGGAACGTGATGATCTGGCCCTCGGAGGCCTTGATCTCGGCCAGCACCGCCTTGAGGCGCTCTTCGAACTCGCCTCGGTACTTGGCGCCCGCCACCATGGCCCCCAGGTCGAGAGCGACGATCCGGCGATTCTTCAGACTTTCGGGGACGTCGCCGTTGGCAATCCGCAGTGCCAGACCCTCGACGATGGCGGTCTTGCCGACACCGGGCTCACCGATGAGAACCGGGTTGTTCTTGGTCCGGCGGGAGAGCACCTGGATCACCCGCCTGATCTCCTCGTCACGGCCGATGACCGGGTCGAGTTTCCCTTCCCGGGCCACTGCGGTGAGGTCGCGCCCGTACTGCTCGAGCGCCTGGAAGGTCGCCTCGGGGTCGGCGCTGGTGATCCGCTGGTTGCCCCGAAGGTTCTTGAGCCCTTCGAGGATGACCTCGGACCGAACCCCCAGGTCCCGCAGGGCAGTTGCCCACCGGGCCGGGGCTCTCGGCCAGGCCCAGCAGCAGATGCTCGACCGAGATGTATTCGTCCTTGAAATCGGAGCGACGCTGATCGGCGATCTCGAGGACTCGGGCCAGATCCTGGGTCATCTGCGGCTCGGACCCGCCATAGACCAGTGGAAGCTTGTTCAACTCGACTTCGGCCAGTTGGCGCACATCATTGGGGGCGACATCGATCGCCTGCAGCAGGGGCAGCACCAGCCCCTCGGTCTGGGCCACCAGCGCCCGCAACAGATGGGCGGGATGGATCCCGCCGTGATTTCGGGCAGTGGCCTGATCCCGGGCAGCCACCAGGGCCTGCTGGGCACGGGTTGTCAGTTTTGAAAGGTCCATCGTCACGTCTCCGCTGCTTCGCCAGTACCTAACTGTTACCCGATCTGATTCATTCCACGACTCGGCATGGGAGCGCTCAGCCCGACATGAAACTAGCGATCCAGCCGCGAGAGAAGCCGGGTGTCGGGCGCTATCGACAAGCGAGGCCAGCCCGGCATCCACGACTTCGTCCGGGATCAAGGACGCCGCGTCTGGCCTCCATCAACACCGCCGATAGGCCGGCATCGAACTCCGGATGGCCCTGGAAACCGATGAAGTGGTCCTCCACTGCCAGAACCGAGACCGGGACCCCTTCGCTCGACCCCAGCACCCGCAGCCGAGTCGGGCGGGGTGAGGATCTGGTCGCCATTGCTATGGAGGATTCGAAAGGTGTCGGCCGGCGGTGACATCCAGGGCTCGATGGTCACGATCCTCACCTCTTTGAGGCCGACCTGCCAACCAGACGGAGCCCTGGCGACCTCCCCGCCGAGGGCGTGGCCGATCATCTGGGCGCCAAAGCAGATGCCGACCAGTTTGCGCCGTTCCCGATCGAGAGCGCGAACCAGCTCGGCCAATCGCACGATCCAGGGAACGTCGTCATAAACCGAATGTCGGGACCCGGTGGTGATCCAGGCATCGCACGCGTCGAGGTCCTCGGGAAACTCTCCGACCGTGAGGTCGAAAGGCGACGAGCTCGATCGCCGGGTTGCTCGGCGAAGAAGCCGGCGAAGAACTCCGGGTAGTCCCCGGCGACGGCTCTGAATCCGGGCCGAACATGGTCGCAGAGCAAGAGACCGATCTTCATGTTCGGGATCCTGGCTCGGCCCGGAAATAGGACTTGCGACGTGGGACTCGGGCCATTGTTTCATCCTCTGCAATGAACACCGTTTTGTATTCGGTGTAGTGCTCGAGGGCCGCCATCCCCTGTTCGCGCCCGATCCCCGACTGCTTGACAGCCGCCGAACGGCGCCTCGATGTGGACGCTCGAGGAGGAGTTGACGGAGATCATCCCGGTTTCGACCGCCCGCGCCACCCGCAGGGCCCGGCCCACGTCCCGGGTCCAGAGCGACCCCGAAAGCCCGTAGACGGAGTCGTTGGCCAGGGCGACGGCCTCCTGCTCGGTGTCGAAGGGAATGATCCCCACCACCGGGCCGAAGATCTCTTCTTTCATCACCCTCATGTCCGGAGCGACGTCGACCATCACCGACGGGGTGAGGAAGTTCCCGGGCGAATCGAGCCGCTCGCCGCCGGTCGACGACCGTACGCTCCCTCGGAGCGGCCGATCTCGAGATAGCACTCGACCCTTTCCCGATGCGAGGCCGAAATCAAGGGGCCCATCTCGGTCTTCTCCACGGCCGGGTCGCCGACCTCGATGGCCTCGGTGGCGGCGACGAAACGGTCGACCACTTCCCGGTAAATCGACCGCTCGACGAGGATCCGGCTGCGGGCACAGCAATCCTGGCCGGCGTTGTCGTAGACCGACCACAGCGACGAAGGGATGCAGACATCGAGATCGGCGTCGGCAAAGATCAGGTTGGCCGACTTTCCGCCGAGTTCGAGCGAGACCCGTTTCACGCCGGCGGCGGCCTGGCGCATCACCTCGGCTTCCGACCTCGGTGGAACCGGTGAACGAGATCTTGCGGACCAGTGGGTGGCGAACCAGGGCCTCGCCGGTCTCCGACCCCTGCCGGTCACGACCGAGAACACACCGGACGGGCAGGCCCGCCTCGAGAGCAAGTTCGGCCAGCGCCAGAGCCGTCAACGGGGTGATCTCGGCGGGCTTGGCCACGACGGAGTTCCCCATGGCCAGGGCCGGCGCCGCCTTCCAACCCAGGATCACCATCGGGAAGTTCCAGGGCACGATGGCGGCGCAGACCCCGATCGGCTCCCGGAACGTCAGCAGGGTGCCGCGGGCATTGCCAGGGATGGTCTGGCCGTGGAACTTGTCGACCGCCCCGGCATAGAAGTCGAAGGTGGTCGCGACCGCACCGATCTCCCCGCGGGCGGCCGAGATCGGCTTGCCCGTGTTGGTCGACTCGAGCCTCGCCAGGCGTCTCGCTGTCCCGCCGGATCAGGTCGGCGATCCGGCGCAGAACGTCCCGCCGTTCCCTGACCGGGTGCCTTCCGCCAGATCCCGCGCTGATAGGCCTCGTCGGCGGCGGCTACCGCCCGGTCGACCTCGTCCGGGCCCGAACCGGGGTATCTCGGCGATGCTGGTCGCCGTTGGCAGGGTTGAGAAGAGTGGTGCGTCATGGGATGCAGTGTTGACAGCCGCCTTGGCCAGGTTCGGAGGTTCCGAGGTTCGAGCTGACGCTGGCGTCTGGCGTCTGGCGTCTGGCGTCTGCATCGGCTCCAGCGACTGGCTCCGCCATCCACGAAGCATCTCCCACGCGTCTTGTAACACCCGGGAAACGCCCACGAAACATCGGCCTTCCAGGGTCCTCGGGCAACTGGCAGCACAAGAAGGAGGACGGCCTGTGAGCGAAGGAACAATCGCCTGGCTGCTGACGAGCTCGGCGTTGGTCCTGTTCATGACCCCGGGTTTGGCGTTGTTCTACGGAGGCATGGTGAGGTCGAAGAACGTCCTCAACATGCTGATGAAGAACTTCTTCACGATCTCGATCGTGACCGTGGTCTGGACAGTGATCGGCTACACGCTGGCTTTCGGGACCGACATCGGCGAGGGCTCATCGGAGGATTCGACTTCCTGGGACTCAAAGGGGTCGAAGGCGACGCCCTCCTCTTCATGGTGTTTCAGATGATGTTTGCGATCATCACCCCCGCCCTGATCTCGGGAGCCGTGGCCGAACGCATGAAGTTCTCGGCCTGGGTCCTGTTCACGACGCTGTGGGCTCTGATCGTCTATCCGATCGTCGCCCATTGGGGATTCGCGGCCGACGGGTTGGCTGTTCGCCTGGGGCGTCAGGGACTTCGCCGGCGGCCTGGTGGTCCACATCAACGCCGGCGTGGCAGCCCTGGCCCTGGTCTTCGCGCTCGGACCACGCAAGGGCTACGGAGCCGAGGCGATGAGGCCGCACTCCCTGCCCCTGACCCTGCTCGGCACCGGAATCCTCTGGTTCGGGTGGTTCGGATTCAATGCCGGGTCGGCTCTGGCCGCCGACGGAATCGCCATCAACGCCTTTGTCACGACCCAGATCGCGGCCGCGGTCGCAGCCCTGGCCTGGGTGGTGGCCGAGTGGATGAAGACCGGAAAGCCGACAACCCTCGGCGCCGCCTCCGGAGCGGTGGCCGGCCTGGTGGCCATCACCCCCGGGGCCGGCTTCGTGTCGCCGATGTCGGCCATCGTGATCGGGCTGGCCGGAGGGTTCCTTTGCTTCGGGGCGGTGAGCCTGAAGTCGAGGTTCGGCTACGACGACTCCCTCGACGTGGTCGGCGTCCACCTGGCCGGAGGCATCGTTGGATCGGTGCTGCTCGGGGTCTTCGCCCAGAGCTCGGTCAACGAGTTCGTGCCCGATGGCTTGCTCTTCGGTGGCGGGGCCTTCTTCATCAAGCAGGTAGTGGCCGTGCTGGCGGTGATGGCCTTCACCTTCGTTGCCTCCTACATACTGGCTCGCATCGTCAAGGCCATCGTCGGGCTGCGGGTCGATGAGAATCAGGAAACCGAAGGCCTCGACATCTCGCTCCATGAGGAGCGGGGATACGTGCTCTCGGAGTAGGAGGAGCCATGAAGCTGATAATCGCTTTCATAAAGCCGTTCAAACTCGAAGACGTCAAGGACGCCCTGAAGGGGGTGGGGGTCACCGGGATGTCGGTTGGTGAGATTCGTGGCTTCGGCCGCCAATCGGGCCAGACCGAGGTCTACCGGGGTGCCGAGTACAAGGTCGAGTTCGTCCCCAAGACCAGGGTCGAGGTGGCAGTGGACGACGGGGACGTCGACCGGGTCGTATCGGCCATCGAAGGGGCGGCGCGAACCGGGGAGATCGGAGATGGCAAGATCATCGTCGTGCCGGTCGAGCAGGTCCTGAGGATCAGAACGGGTGAACGAGGAGCCGACGCAGTCTGAGAGGATCACCGTTGAATTCGGGGGGGTCGGCGGATCTGCCCGATGGGCTGGAGCGGACGTCGCAAGCGGGCGGGGGCAGACCGCTCGGTGACGGTCCGCTCCAGTCGTATTTGACGACCCGTGACGACTTTCTCGTGCAACGGCCCGGGCGCCACTCCCGCCGCCGAGATCAGCCGAGTCCTTTCGGTCTGCGGTCGATGAATGCATTTCGCATCTGGCAGCGGCCGCCCCGGAAGTGGCAGTGGTCGCCGTGGGGGGCTACGGACGAAGCGAGTTGTGCCTCTACTCCGACATCGACCTGTTGCTGCTGCACGAGGGCCCCGTGCGCGAGGAAGCCATCCGCGCGATCCTCTATCCGCTCTGGGACTCGGGTCTCAAGATCGGGCACGCCACCCGAACCGTCAAGTCGACTCTGAGCCTCGCCCGGGACGACCTCAGCGACCCTCTGCACCGTCTTGAGTTCGCGTCTTGTGGCCGGGCCGCCCGAGCTCCTCGATGAGTTGAACGAGGGGCTCGCCCGACTGTTGGCCGGCACTCGCTCGAATCTGGTGGAACGACTGGCGGCCGAGGAGCGCTCGGTCTGGGATCGGGAACCGTTCGCGGTGCAGGAACTCGATATCAAGAACGGCCGGGGAGGGCTTCGCACCCTCCATCGTCTGGATTGGGACCGACGGCGCTCGGAGCTGTTGGGGGAGGAGCCGGTGCTGGAGCGTCGAGCCGGGGGAGTTCCACGGCCCGGAGGACCTTGCTCGTCGGTTCGTCAGGCGTTGCACGCCGTCCAACACCGCGGGGCCGACCGTTTTGTCATCGATCTCCGCGGCCAGCGTGGGAGCCTGGCTGGACCGGGATCCTGCCGAGGTGGCCACCGAGGTCTACCGGGCCGCCCGGTTCGTCGACGGCTTGGCTGCCGTCAGGTGGGGCCGGATCCGGCCGGTCGGGGTCGATCCGATCGCCCACGCCGGTCTGGCGGTGGTCCGATTCGTCAGATCCCGATGGGCCCGCGGCGAGACCGCGGCTACTCCCCTGGCGTTCGCCCGATCGGCGGTGGCCTCCGATGCCGCGCGGGAGACTGCTCGCTCTGGGAACGGGAGTTCGCAGCCCGGTCGGGTCCTCCGGAATGGACCGCGGGCGACCGCAACGGCCTCGTCTCACTCCTCGCCGCCGGACGCCCCGGATGGGAGGCTCTCCTCGGCCTATGGGAGTCAGGATGGCTGAGCCGGGCCATTCCGGAGATCGCCCATCTCCAGCGGACTTTCCCAGGTCGCCCCTTTCCATCGTTCATCCTGCCGATGCCCACCTCGGTGCCACCGTCGCCAGCATCGTCGATCTCGCCGACGGCGCCGTCGGATGGTGCGGGGATCTGGCAGAGGAGATGGGCAGCCTGGACGAGGTGCTTCTCTCCGGGCTTCCTCCACGACATCGGCAAAGGTCTCGGAGGCGACCACTCCAACGTCGGCGCCGACCTGGCCGTGTCGTTTCTGCAACGGACAGGATTCGGGGCCGCCACCGTTTCGGTCGTGGGACCAGCGGTCCGTCATCACCTTCTGCTGTCGGAAACCGCCTTCCGGAAGGACATCGAAGACCCGGCGGTGGTGGCCGAAGTGGCACGCTGTGGTGGGAAATCAGGACCTTCTGCAGGGTGCTCGCGCTGTTGAGCGTCGCCGACGCGATCGCCACCGGGCCGGACATGTGGAGCAACTGGAAGGAGTCGTTGCTGAGGAACCTGGTCGCAAAGACCGCGGCCCTCCTCGAAGGCACGGTTTCCGACCTATCCGCTGAGCTCGAGGAGACCGTTCGATCGCTGGTACCCGATTTCGAGCCTGCATCAGATCGCGGCTCATCTCGAGGGCATGCCAGCCGGCTACCTGGCCCGGTTCGGGCCCGAACTGGTCGCCCAACATTTGCGGGTCAGCCATCCCATCGTGGGCGAGGGCCAGATCCGGGTCAACGTGGCTGCCCGGCGCTCCCGTTTCGACGATCATCACGGCCGCCCGGGATCGTCCCGGCCTTCTCGCCACAGTCACCGGAGTCCTGGCGATCCACAACCTGGCGGTGCTCGAGGCGAGGGTGGTCACACGAACCGACGGCACTGGCGCTCGACACCTTTCGGGTGCAGGATTCACTCGGGTCGGACATGATCGGCCAGGGAAGATGGCCGGGGGTGAGAGAAAGCCTCGAGAAGGCAGTGGCCGGGGAGATCGATCTCGGAAACCCGTTTGGCCGAGAAGCGGGCGGCCTATGGCCGGACGGGCCCCGTCTCGCCTCCCGAAGTCCGGGTCCATCCGAGCAGCGGTGGCCTCACCATCGACATCCGGGCCGCCGACCGGGTGGGTCTGTTGCACGATCTGGCTGCGGCGATGGCCACGCTGGGTCTCGAGGTCGACCTGGCCAAGATCGACACCCGGGGCGGGGAAGCGCTCGACATTTTCGAAGTGAGGAACCCGGCGGCCGGTCGGTCGAGGAGGTTCGCTCCGCGCTGGCGGCCGCTCTGAGTCCCGAACGGCCACCCCTTAAGAAGACCCCCGTTTTGGCGCGAAAATCCCGCACCCTGGGTGCGGGATTTTCGCGCCAAAACGGGGAAGCTGATTGGAGCGACATAACGAGGAGCGGCTAGATCGGGGTCACGTAGGCGGCGGTGATGCCGCCGTCGACCAGGAAGGTCGAACCCGTGGTGAACGACGACTCATCGGAAGCCAGCCAGAGCGCGGCCTGGGCCATCTCCTTGGCCTCCCCGAAGCGACCCATCGGAATGTGCACCAGCCGGCGCTGCTTCTTCTCGTCCGTGTCGAGGAACTTCATCAAGAGCTCGGTATTGAGCGGTCCCGGACAGAGGGCGTTGACCCTGATGTTCTCGCGGGCATGGATGACGGCCAGTTCCCTGGTCATGGCCAGGACCGCGCCCTTCGAAGCGGTGTAGGCAACCTGGGGAGTGGCCGCCCCCAGCACGGCCACGAACGAGGCGGTGTTGATGATCGACCCACCGCCGGCCCTCCGCAGGGCCGGGATTCCGAACTTGCATCCCAGGAAGACACCCTTGGCGTTGACCGACATGGTCAGGTCCCAGACCTGCTCATCGGTCGCGACGGCGTCGTCGTCGGCGGAGTGCATGATCCCGGCGTTGTTGAACAGGACGTCGAGGCGCCCGAACTCCGACTCGGCGGTGGCGACCATCGAGGCTGCCTCCTCGGAACGGGACACGTCCGCCTTGACGGCGATGGCCTTGCCGCCGTCGCCCGCGATCGACCCGGGCAGTTTCGTTGGCGGCATCGTGGTTGAGGTCGACGGCAACCACCGAGGCGCCCTCCGACGCAAAGAGGAATGCGGCCTCGCGGCCGATCCCGGAACCGGCCCCGGTGATGAGAGTGACTTTGTCAGCGAGTCTCATGGCAGAAACGTAATGCGTGGTGACGCGAGGACCGCGACAGTGGTCAGTCCGTCACGCATCAGATCCTCTCGAAGTATCGCCAGCGTTCCCAGTCGGTGACGGCGTTGTCGAAGCCCTCTTGTTCCTTGCGGAAGAAGTGGGTGTAGTGCTCCCGAACATCCTCACCGAACGCAGCCGCCACGAAGTCCGAGGATGCGAACAGATCGGTTGCATCTCTAAGGGTGTAGGGGACCCGTGGCAGTTCACGGGCCTGATAGACGTCGCCGGTGAACGAGATCGGGGGGCTCGGTCTCGTTTGCGATCCCGTCGAGCCCGGCGGCAAGGATGGCGGCATAGGCGAGATAGGGGTTGCAGTCGGCTCCCGGAATCCGGCATTCGATCCGCAAGGACGGACCGTGCCCTACGACCCGAAAACCGGCAGTCCGGTTGTCGTAGCTCCAGGCGATCCGGGTTGGTGCCCACGATGCGTCCTGGTACCGCTTGTAGGAGTTGATCGTGGGAGCGAAGAAGGGCATCAATTCGGGTACCCGGGCCATCCATCCACCCAGGAAGTGGCGGAACACCGGCGAAACTTGGACCGGCCCGACATCGATGTCACCGGGAAAGGCGCTCTCGTCTCCTTTCCAAAGGCTCAAGTGGATATGACAGGAGGAACCCGCCTCCGACATCGCCGGCTTGGCCATGAAGGTTGCGCTGACACCGAGGGATTCGGCGATCTCCTTCATCGCCAGCTTCATGACGGTGTGACGGTCGGCCATGCCCAGGACATCCGTGTAGCGGATGTTCATCTCGTGCTGACCCCGCCCCCATTCCCCTTTGGAGTTCTCGACGGGAATCCCCGAAGCTCGAGAGGTGGCGGCGCACGGCCCCGTTGAACTTCTCTTCCCGGGTCCCCTGCAGCAGGTGATAGTCCTCGATGTACCAGCCGGCCGGGGTCAGGTCCTGATACTTGCGGGTGGCCGCCTCGCGGTAGCTGTCCTCGTACAGGAAGTACTCGAGCTCCGATGCGCCCTTGGCCGTGTAGCCCGAGCCGGCCGGCCCGCTCCAGCTGATGACGGAGGATCGATCGAGGGGCCACCCGGACATGGTCATGGTGATGGGGGTCGTGGAGATCGCAGAGCACCATCGCTGTTCGGTCGAGCCAGGTGGCCTCCCTGATGGTGTCATGGTCAGGAACCATGTGAAAGTCGCCGTATCCGAGCTCCCAGTTGGCGTACTGGTAGCCCGGCACGGGCTCCATCTCCATGTCGACCGTGAGCAGGTAGTCGCATCCGTGGGTTCCCGCCGAGCCGACCTCCTCGAGGTAGTAGCCGGCGTCGAATCGCTTGCCGTGGACCCGCCCGTAATGATCGGTGAAGCCGACCACCACGGTGTCAATGTCACCGGACGTGACCTTTCTGGCCAGTTCCTCGATCGTCAGCATCCCGTGGGTCATCGGCGCACACCCTCCCATTCGCTGTCATCGACGCGACGCCTCTAGCGCGAGATCGTAAATGGGTGTCTGGTCTCCCGCCGCCTGGACCGTGAACTAAGAAACCGGCACCCTGACTTTCAATTTGGGTCCCGTCGGTCCTGGACCTGAGTCCCTACATCATCGTTGCACTGTTGCAGGGTCCACTCGATCTGAGCCCCCAGGTCGGGAGCGCCGGGCAGCAGACCGTCGAAGATGGCGCCGCCGATAGTGAACGCCCAGGCACCCGCCCGTGCGACCGCCTGGATGCGCTCGGCCCGAGTCGATCGAGCCTGCCACCACCACCGGGCCTTTCGAGGCCGTTACCACTTCCCGGGTGAGGTCGACCGGATCGACCGTCCGATGGCGATAGGCAAGGAGGTCCAGGCCCCCTACCGCCGGTTGGCTTGTCAGCTCGGCAGCCTGCGCGGCAATGACATCGATGGAACCTCTGCAGTTCGCTTGGATGCCCAACCACGGTGCCCGGGAAACGGAAAGTAGCGGACACCGGATCTCGCCGATGAGAGCCAGAGCGGCTTCGTGGTTGGTGCCTCCCATGATCACATCCACCCCCAAGTCGAGCCCTGCCTCGATCGAGCGCAGTTCGTCTTCCGGACTGGTCGAAACCACCTCCAGAAAGACCGTCCGGCCGTCTTCATGCATGGTGTCGGTGAGCCGCCGCGAGTGTGTCGGTGGAGGCCCCGACGTCCTTGAAACCGACCAGACGCAGGCCGGTGGTGCGGATCGATTCGTACACCTCAACCGCATCAGGCACGGTGGCATCGTGGTTGGTGAGCATGAAGATGAAGTCCATCAGTCCCTTTCGTCAAGCAGCCCGGCGATCGTATCGAGCAAGTATTCCGGCCTGGCATCAGACGAGGCGAGATCGTCCATCTGACTGTCGCCGCTGAGCACGAGAGCCGACGCCATCCCCGCCGCACGCAGCCATGGCGATATCGGTCCCGAGGCGGTCCCCGACCACGAGGACGCTTTCGGGAGGCAGACCGAGCCGGTCCAGCGCGGCCGCGGCCATGTGCCGAGAAGGCTTGCCCACGATGGCGCTCGCCCTCACCCCGGTACAGGCCTCGACCGCGGCAAGCATGGCCGCACAATCAGGAAGTCCACCGGCCGCAGTCGGACAGAACCGGTCGGGATTGGTGGCAATGATGCTGGCACCGGCGTTGACGGCCCGGTAGGCGGCGTGAAGCTTCGGGTAGTCGAAGGTTCGATCAAACGACACCACCACGACATCGGCAGACTCCGCTTTTGCGTGCGGGACGATCTCAAACCCCTGTTCTCTGAGGACTTCGATCACCAGCGGTTCCGTAGACGCACAAGATCTTTGCGCCAGGGACGCGCAGGGCCAGGTACAGAACCAAGGCGTCGAGAGACGACACGACCTGGCTGTCAGCGGCTGGTACCTCCAGCCGTCGGAGTAGTCCTGCATAGAAGCTCGAGCGCTCCAACGGCTTGTTGGTCACAAAGACGTGGGGTGCCTCACGGTCCCGCACTGCCGCGAGTGTCGCGGCCGCCCCGGGCAACAGCACATCGTCGAGGTAGACGGTGCCGTCCAAATCGAACACGAAACCCGCAAAGCGGTCAACGAGCCTCACACACCCCCCACCGGCCTCTGCAGCTCGTTCGAACGCGTCCTCCACGACCGTCCGGATGTTGCCTCCGGTGAACAGCACCAAATCCAGAACCGTGAAGCGACCCCGCAAGAAGTGGGCGTTGGCCACGGCCCATGTGGCGGTGTCGCGGTCGATCGGTGGATCAAGCTCGGAGAAACGGGTAGGGGCACCTGCCGCCGCCAGAACAGCTGCCATTTCGGAGGGAGTCCCCAGCCAACGTGGGGCCTCTTCCGCCAGCGAGGCCAGGGCCTCTGCACCGGGCGGCGCCGTCCGCCAAATGGTCGGCTTCACCCTGTACTCGGACCAGCATTCGTCGATGGTTTCGGAGCCCAATCGGTCAAGGCCGACCGTCAGGGCCTCCGCCAAGACGCCGTCGTCGGGAATGTCTGTGGTCCTTTCGAGATCGAGCCGGGCGAGGGCGATCTCCCAGAGGCAGGCCGCCACCACCGCCGCCACTCCGACCTGAGAGCCGTGCAGACCATGTGCCCTCCCAGCCACCATATCGAGAAGGTGACTGATGGCATGCTCGGTCCCACTCAGCGGAGCAGTCCGCCCGGCTCTTCCCATGGCCAGGCCGCCAAGAGTCAGCAAGTCGTGCCAGGCCCGCCAGCGACGCCTGTTGCGCGCCGGCCGATCCCCTCGGCGATGCCCATCAATTCGCGCTCGCCGGCGGTGAGTAGCTCGAAACAATCTCGGGGTCGTAGGTCGAGTCGGCGCCGACGCTCGGCCGCGAGCAACCAGTCGGCCGGGGCCACCAGCGCGCCGACACATTCGCCCAGGCCGGCTCGGCCGAGAGCGACCGGGGCCCCGGCCAGCACTCGATGATCGATCACCAGCGCCGCCGGATAGGTGGAGGGGACTGTGCGCTTGGCGCCCGAGCGCGAGCACCACCGAGAGGTCGTCGGAAAAGCCGTTCACAGATGCCGCGGTTTGGACCGCAACGAGCGGCACGCCGGTCCGATGCGAGACCAGTTTGCCGAGGTCGGTGATGGTCCCTGAACCCAGAGTCACCAGGCAGCCGACGCCAGCCGCGGCGGCGGACATGGCAGTCGGCAACCGTCTGCTCATCGGCAAGCACCGCGCCCCCGGATCCGCCAAGCACCGTGACGGTAGGCTCCGGGAAGCAATGCAAGGCACCAGTTCGATGAGATTGTCGGACCCGGCCAGGAATTTCGGGGTCGCAGTCGGTCAGGACCAGACACGCCTCCGGGTCTGGCATGGGCGGCCACCGTTGCCGGCAAGCGAGCTCCAGTGCATGTGGGGAAGTCGACCAACTCGAATGGCAAGTCAGAGGGCCCCATCACGAGTAGGTGGGCTCCAGAGCATCGAAGACTCTTCGGTAGCGGCGGTAGGCATCTTCCAGCTGCTTCGGACGGCGTCGCCTCCACCGGCTCACCAAGTTCCACTAGCTCATCGGTCGCCGCGAAGAGGTCGGGATACCATCCCGCGGTCACCGCCGCGAGACAGGCGGCTCCGGTGGCGGTTCCCTCACCGAGAACCGGGCGCATGGCACGCCCGAGCGTGTCGGCCTTGATCCGCATCCACAACGGCGAGCGGGCGCCACCGCCGGTTACACGCACGTCGCCGTGTCGAGAGACCCATCTCCGCCATGCGATCAACCACATCGCGCAAAGCAAACGCACATCCTTCGAGCACGGCCCGGCACCACTCGGCTCGTCCATGGTCCATCGAAGCCCCGGTGAACGAGCCCCGGGCGAGGTCGTTCCAGCGAGGTGCCATCGATCCAGACAGGGCCGGTACGAATACCAGACCCTTGCATCCCGGTTCGGCGGTCTCGGCCAGGGCGAATACCTCGGCCTGGCTCACTCCGAGCAGGTCGGCGCACCAGAGGACGCTGCCCCCGGAGACGAAGCCCGGGTTTTCGATGAACCACATGCCGGGAACGGCATGGGCGTGGGTTTCCACGAGTCGATCGATCAGTGTCGAACACCGGCCGGTCGGCCGGCCCACCAATCGGTTCGGCGGTCCCGGTTACGTCGGCCACCACCCCCGGGCCTACCGCTCCGGCACCGACGGCGGCAGCGTGATCGTCGCCGGTCCCGACCAGCACCGGCAGCCGACCGGAAGGCCAAGTTCGTCGGTCAGGGCGGGTCGCACCGCTCCGAGCACATCGAGAGCCTCAGCCACCGGTGGCAGCAATTTCGACTCGATCGCTGGCCGCCTCGAGAAGATGCGTCCGACCATTCACGCTTCGGTGACGTCCCACAACATCGACGAGGAGGCGTTGGCATGGTCCTGGGCAACCTCGCCGGTCAGCCAGGAGGTGATCATCGCTACCGGGGGCAGCAACCAACGAGGTTGGGAGCGTTCCAGCAGCCACGCCATCTTCGGTGCGGCGTGCGAGCTGTCACAGTTGAGCCCGGTGATCTCGAACAGCCGCTCGACGCCTACCGCCGCCTCGATCCGTTTGGTCTGTTCAACGGCCCGCCGATCCATCCAGATGATCGCCTCATGGAGCGGCCGCAGGTCGGCATCGACCGCCACCACCCCGTCGACCTGAGCGTCGACCGCCACATGGGTGATCCCGGACGCGGCCGAGCCGGCCTCGGCCACGAGCGAGCCGATGACCGAAGCCACCGCGCTCGGTCCAGTCATCGGGATCTTGCTGCGCCCAGTTGGGGGCGGGAAAGGACACTCGGTGCGGGGCGGACGCGGTGGCCACGACCCCGCGACCGGCCTCGACCAGCACACCTTTGCTGCTCTGGGTGCCGACGTCGATCCCGATGACGAGGCTCACAGCTACCCGGTCGCGAGTCGATGTCGTTTCGAACAGGTACGCCTTGATCGACGCCTCCTCACGTAAGGAGCCTCCCGGCACGGGGCCGGGAGGCTCCTCGGTAACGCCTCGGCTCAGGCGAGCTCGGCCTCGGCAGCCCTGACCAAGGCGGCCTCTTCCTCCGGCGCCCTGGCCACCAGGCGATGGCGGCTGTAGAACCAGTAGTAGAGGAACATCACCACGATGAAGACCAAGATCCCGATGGTGGCAATGCGATAGGCCTCGATCAGCAGAGTCGAGATCAGCGCCATAATCGCCAGGATCGCGCCGACCACACCACCGGCGATCCCGAGCGGGCTCTTATACGGCCGGGGCATTTCCGGGTGCCGGATCCGCAGGACGACAAAGTCGATCATGACGATCGCATAGGAGATGACAGCCCCCGTCACCGCCATGTTCAGCAGCGCTGCGCCCAGAGGAGCATCGATGAACTGATCGATGAGGAACGCCAGACCAAGCCCTACCAGTCCGCCCAACAACAGCGCCCGGGCGGGAGTGTGCCTGCTCGATGTCACCGAGATCGATCGCGGTAGGTAGCCGGCCCGGGAGCCGGCGAACAGCACCCTTCCGTAGGCATAGATGATGGCGTGGAAGCTCGCGATCAGACCGATCAGCGCCAACACCGCCAGGAACGTTGTCCCGATGCCATCACCGAAGATCGCCCGGAATCCGAGCATCACCGGCTCCAGCGAACTACCTACTTCGGCTGCCCCGCCGGCGAGTCCGGTGTTGAAGACCAGGGTGAACACCGAGAAGCCGAGCAAGGTCACGATGCCCCAGATCAGAGCCTTGGGCATATCCCGGACGATGTCAGTGGATTCCTCCGCGGCCAGGGGGAGCTGCTCTATCGCCAGATAGAACCAGATGGCGAACGGGAACGACGCCAGAACCCCATACCAACCAAAGGGAAGGAAGGTGCTGGCGCCTGCCCTGGTCGCATCAACCGGCACATTGTTCAGAAGATCGGGGCTCCACGCACCCGAGAAAATGGCCGCCAGGTAGAAGAACACCAGAACCGCCATCGCCAGAATCGCGGCAACGAACGAGACCCGGAAGCTGAGCTTGGTACCCCAGACATTGATAGCCACGAAGACGGCGTAGAACCCGACCCACCAGATCCAGTTGGGCAGGTCGACGATGTTGTCGGCGTACGCCGCGATCGAGATCACCACCACGGCCGGAGTGACTACGTATTCGACAATGTCGGTGACGGTGTTGACGAACGCCATCCCCGGGCCCATGGCGTTGCGCGTGAATGCGTAGAACCCGCCAGCGAACGGAAGAGCCGTCGACAACTCGGCGATGCAGAGGACCATGCAGACGTACATGATCGCCATGAGGACGGTTGCCACCAGCAGGCCTCCGAACCCACCGGTGCCGAGGCCGTAGTTCCATCCGAAGAAGTCGCCGGAGATGACCGCTGCCACCCCCAGGGCCCAGAGCATCACCCATCCGGCGCTCTGCTGGAGCTTGCGCTGTCCGAGATAGTCGTCACCGACGTGGTGATAGGTAGCTGCGCCGACCTTCTTCTCGAGGTCCGCCATATCCGCCCTCTCTCTTCTCCGGGGCGCGCTCGGATTCGCCCCTCGTCATGATCTCTTCGCCAGGTCTAGGCCGAGCGAGACGGGCGCACGCTAATACCAGGGGCACCTCGCCCGTCGGACCAGTGCATCAATTTCATGCCGGGTCGACGCGCCAGGCGTTTGCCCTACTGCTTGAACTGGAGCTTTCGATTGAGGGCGTCGAGGACCGCTTTGGCGGTCGCCATCACCGGGTCGCCACCGATGCACCATGGCACTGCCGACCAGCTCCGTGCCGTTCTCGCGGACCTGGGCCAGGGCCACCTTGAGGTTGCCGAGATCCGAGGTGCCGACGGCGCTGAGGTCGAGCTCCAGCTCGGGCGCCAGCGACTGGAGGGCTTTGAGCGTCGCCTCCCCCACCAGGCGATGCGCGGTGCGAAGGATCCCCGTCGCCCTCGGCCCGTCCGATGAAGTGCTCGTGCCGGGCCGTGAGGGTCACCTCGATCACGGCCCGCTGGCCATGGATTCGCTGGTCGATCGAAGAGAGAACCGGTCGCACTGTCATGGCCACCGACGATACAGGCCCGTGGGACGGGTACCGGCACCCGGCTCCGAGTTGGCGCTTGGTAGGCTTTGGTAGCTCGGCCAACCCGACCTGACGCTGGAGGGCACATGCTGAAAGAATTCCGTGATTTCATCAATCGGGGCAACCTGATCGACCTGGCCGTCGCCTTTGTGACTCGGCGTTGCGTTCGCGGGCGTGGTCACCGCCCTGACCGAAGGCATCGTGACACCGCTGATCGGCCGGATCTTCCGGGTCGACAACCTGCAGACGTACGTGGTTGCCGGCGACATCGAAATCGGCCGATTCCTGGCCGCGGTCCTCAACTTCGTGGTCGTCGCCTTCGTGATGTTCCTCGTCGTCAAGGCCTACAACCGGACCAGGAAGCCGGCCGAGGCCCCGGCCGACCCGGCCGAGATCGTCTTGTTGAGGGAGATCCGGGACGCGCTGAAGGCCCGGTAGGCCTTCGGCTCAGTCACACGTCTCACATCACACTGGGACTTGAGACTGGGACGTGCGACGCCGAACACGTCAGGCGAACCTTGACGTGCGTAGACCCACTATCCTGCTATGCATGGTACCTAGGAGCGCAGGACAAGACCACAGCTCCCAGCTCCTGAAAGGGGTTCTTGACATGTGCCTCCTGGCTGTCATCTCCGAACAGCCAACCTACGGATACGAGATGGCCCGGAAACTGCAGGAACGCGGGCTCGACCTGGTGTCCGATGGCAGCATCTACCCGTCGCTCTCTCGCCTGCAGAAGCAGGGGCTGGTCGAGGGCTATCTGGTCGAAGCCGGGTCGGGCCCGGCTCGGAAGTACTACCGCCTGGCCAATTCCGGCCGCCAGGCCTTGCTGACCTGGACGGCCGATTGGCGAAGCCTCGCCTCCGGGGTCGATGGCGTGCTCAACGGAGGTTCCGATGTCTGATGCCCTCGAACTGAACAAGGTCGGTGATCGACTGCGAGCGCTACTGGCGAGCCACCGGCGTGCCGGGACGAAGGATCGCCGACATGAAGTTGGAGTTGAGCCAGCACCTCGCCGAGGCCACCTCCAACGGTCGCAAGATCGAGTCGGTGATCGGAGGAGACCTGGCCGAGTTTGCCGAGACCTGGGCGGCCGAATACCGCGACGGCGCCCCCAGATCGGCTTGGGAAGACGTGACGTCGGGTCGAGACGCCCTGCGCCGGTCGGTTCGGCGTGAATTCATCGGATACGGCCTGTCGGCGGTAGCGGTGGTGGCAGGAGTCGCGATTGCTGCAAGTGGAGGTGAGCGAGTGGAAAACGAAACCTGGCGTTGGTTATGGACCGGATTGGCCGTCGTGATGGGGATCGGCGAGATTTTCACCGCCGGCTTCTTCCTGTTGCCGTTTGCCATCGGCGCGGCGGCCGCGGCCGATCCTGGCCTGGCTGGGGGTCGCCCTCCTGGCCCAGTGGCTGGTGTTCTTCGGAGTGTCGCTGTTTGCCTTCATGTACCTGCGCCGATTCATATCCCGACAGGATGAGATGGAGCAACCCGCCGTCGGGGCCAACCGCTGGATCAACTCCCGGGGCATCGTGCTGGAGGCGATCGACCCGGTTGCGTCGACCGGCATGGTGAGGATCCTCGGCGAGGAGTGGCGGGCGACCTCGGACGGTCCGATCCCGGCCGGCGCCCAGGTGATCGTCAGGGAGGTGCGAGGGGCCCGGCTGGTGGTCGCCCCCGTGGAGTGAGCGTGGATGATCTTGATCAACGAGCCAGGTCGATTGAACGAAGGAGAGTGGTGATGGATCCGATCGTGTTCTTGTTCGTGGTGGTGGCAGCGTCCTTGATACTGGTTGCCGCCACCGGGTTCCGGGTTGTGCGGCCGTTCGAGAAGGGACTCGTCGAGTTCCTCGGGCGATACGAGAAGACGGTCGACTCGGGTCTGCGCTGGGTGATGCCGTTCGTCAAGCGGCTCACCAAGGTGGACATGCGCGAGCAGGTGGTCGACGTTCCTCCCCAGGAGGTCATCACCAAGGACAACGTCGCGGTGGTCGTGGATGCGGTCATCTACTACGAGGCGACCGATCCGGTGAAGTTGAAGTACAACGTCGCCAACTTCGTTCTGGCCGCCACCAAGCTCGCCCAAACCAACCTGCGCAACGTGGTCGGGGACCTCGATCTCGACACGGCCTTGACTTCGCGCGAGATCATCAACGCCAAGCTGCGCCAGATTCTCGACGACGCCACCGACAAGTGGGGCACCAGGGTGGTGCGGCTCGAAATCCAGCGGATCGAGCCGCCGGCCGACGTGACCGAGGCCATGCACCGCCAGATGAAGGCCGAGCGAGATCGGCGAGCCGTCGTCACCGAAGCCGAGGGTGAGAAGACCGCCAGGGTCCTCAAGGCCGAAGGCCTCAAGCAGAGCCAGATCATCGAGGCCGAGGGCCAGGCCGAGGCGATCAAGCGGGTGGCCGACGCCGACCGTTACCAGAAGGAAACGGTCGCCGAGGGTGAGGGTCGGGCGATCGAGCGAGTGTTCCTCGCCATCCACAACGGCAACCCGACACCCGACCTGATCGCGATCCGCTATCTCGAGGCGCTCCAGGGAGTGGCCAACGGCCAGGCGACCAAGATCTTCCTCCCCCTCGACACCGCCGGAGTCCTGGGCGGGGTGGCGGCGGTGGCCGAGCTCTGGAAGGAAGGCAAAGGGAGCTGACTCCACGAAATTCGGTCATTGGCGAACGCTCACCACGAAATTCGGTCGCACGGTGTCGGTACTCGATCGTGGAACACCGAATTACGTTTCAGACGCGCTCCAGTGACCGAATTTGCGTCGCCTCAACTCCGCTCCTTCGCTGATTCTTCGGTGACATCTGACGTGAGACCTACGTCGCTATGGGTTTCTCACGACGGACGCCAACGCCGCCTCCACTTCGTCGGGTTCAATCGGGGGATAGAACACCATCGTGTAGAGATCGCAACGCTCCTCACCGTCGCCGTCGAACCACCCGGCGACCCACAGGCCATCCTCGAAAGGCCCGACGACTGCCCGCTGACCGGCGATCTCGATTTCGCCCTTCTCGCCTGGCCACTCCCGCGGCGGCAGCGCGCCCCTGATCAAAGCCACCGTCAGATTTCCCTCGCCATCGACCCAGAACACCGATCTGGTGCCGCCCTGAGCGGTGAACTCGTCTTCCTCGATGGCAGCAAGGTCGGCGCTCTTCCCCCGCGACCCGGGCCGGAAGGACGGGAACCTGATAGGGGATCGGGGGGCACTCGACCAGAGCCTCCACCGTCGTGGTCGATTCGGCGGTGCGTGTTGTGACCGAAACAAGGCTGGTGGTGGCTTCAGTGCCGGGCGAGCAGGCCCACAGCACCAAAAGTGCCACCCACAGAAGCCTCGATCGCATTCGCCCACGATATGCAGGCTTGGCTCGAACCGCCCACCATCTCCCATCCGCCATTCGGTATCTTTCGTCCATGGATCCCAAGTCGAACG
Organism: uncultured Acidimicrobiia bacterium; assembly: GCA_963790345.1. Lineage (GTDB taxonomy): Bacteria > Actinomycetota > Acidimicrobiia > Spongiisociales > ZC4RG35 > DATEEG01. The sequence goes on from CAWBOD010000002.1 coordinate 47,434, forward strand.
CCCAGGCAACCATCGAGGATCACGCCCAGGAGCTGCGCGAAATCAGCAGATGGATGTATGAGAACCCCGAAGTGGCCTTGCAGGAGCACCAAACCTCGGCCAAGCTCGCCGAACTACCTGACCGGCCAGGGCTTCGAAGTCGAGTATCCCGCCTACGGTACTGGAGACCGCGTTCGTCGCCCGGACCGGATCGACCGGACCCGAGGTCGTGATCTGCGCCGAGTACGACGCCCTTCCCGGAGTTGGACAGGCCTGCGGACACAACATCATCGCCACCTCGGCCCTCGGAGCGGGCCTCGGACTGCAGGGACTCTGCCGACCAGCTGGGGATCCGGGTCACCGTCCTCGGTACCCCCGCCGAGGAACTCTACGGCGGCAAGGTCGATCTGATCAACGCCGGGGCGTTCGCGGACGCGGCGATGGCGATCATGGTCCATCCCTCCACCCACGACGTGGTCGACCCGACCGTCATCTCCGTGGTCCATCTCGACGTTTCGTTCCACGGCAAGACCGCCCACGCCTCCGCGTTTCCGTTTCTCGGCATCAACGCCCTCGACGCTTTCGTCCAGGCCTACGTCAATATCTCAACTCTGCGTCAGCAGCTCGAGTCGACCGACAAGGTGCACGGGATCATCACCCATGGAGGCGACGCCGCCAACATCATCCCGGGCTTCACCAAATCGACCTGGTACGTCCGGGCTCCCAACCAGGATCGCCTCGACGTGCTGCTCCCCCGGATCACCGCCTGTTTCGAGGCGGCTGCCACTGCCACCGGGTGCACCTTGACGATCGAGCCGGTGGGCCACCCCTACGAGGACATGCGGCACAACTCGCTGCTGGTCGATCTCTATCGGAGCCAACTCCGCCGCCCTCGGCCGACCGATGCTGCGAGGCGAGCGACCTTCCTCCCCACATTTCCGGATCAACCGACATGGGCAACGTCTCCAAGGTGGTGCCTTCCATCCACCCGATGATCAGCATCGACAGCCTGCCCGCCAGCAACCACCAGCCTGAGTTCGCCGCCCACACCATCACACCCGCCGGCGAGAAGGCGATCGTCGACGGAGCCGTGAGCATGGCCTGGACAGTGATCGATGTGGCGGATCTGGGCGATCTCGGTGAGGGTAAATGGCGTGGCGTCGAACCGCGAGGACTCGTCGCTTCGGCTACGAACTACCAGCGCGTCAGCCGCCGATCGCGTAGAACTTGCCGTCCCGGACTCCTACATAGATCCGGCCGTTCCATACCGCCGGGGTCGACTCGATGCACGACTCCGAAAGCTTGAGGGTCCATTGGAGAACCGGCTGCCGAGGATCGGCAATGGAGTACGACCTGAGCTCGCCGGTGCAACTAGCCACCAGCAACTCCTCGCCGACGACGACCGGAGACGACCATGAATGCCAGCCGATCTCTTCTCGGAAGACGACCTCACCGGTCTCTTGATCGACGGCGAGAAGCTCGCCCGGGTTGGTCGAGGCGTAGAGGACTCCGTCACCGAGGGCCGGGGTTGCCCAGAAGCCACCGAAGTCGTTGCCACCCGGCACCTGGACCCCCCACACGAACGGGTCTTCGGCCGACGGGTCGAGCTTGATCAGTTGGCCGAGGTCGCGCGACCGCTGGTTCCTGCGCTCCTCTTCGACCGCGACGTAGATGTTGCCGTCCTGGTCGGAGATCAGGGTGGCATCGGTGTCGTCGCCCACCCAGTAGTCGAACGCGAGCGGGCGCGATCCCGCTTTCGATCTCGGAGACGTCGAAACCCGCCACCCGGCCACCCGAGTTGGCGAAGTAGGCGGTCTGCCCGTGCACCATCACCGAGCTCTCGATCGAGACGTTGCGACCCACCAGCCCGAGAGTTCCTGGGTCCAACCCGGGGTCTGGAAGAGGATCTCGGGTTCCACCGCCACCAGCCCATCGCTGCCGATGGATCGGTTGAGCTTGACGGCGAAGAACCACGAGTTCTCGCCGCCCTCGTACATCACGTCGTCGACGATGACCGGGTTGCCATCCCAGTCGTCGTTCCACATTCCGTCGACTGCGGTCGCTTCGAGGCCCCAGAGTTCGACGGGCTCCGGCCGGTCGAGCGCGACGATCCGAAGCCGGTTGTCCCGGGAGCCGAAATAGAGCAACGGATAGCCGTCCGGGTCGAGAGTGACCGAACCTTTGATGATGTCGCCCGACCGGGAACGAGGGCCGCAGCTCTGCACCGGTGTCGGCATCGAGGAAAGTGGACCGCCTTGTCGTAGGCGCCAAAGATCACCTCGGTCACTCCGTCGGGCCGCTCCCACACGACGGGCTGTCCGGTCCAGCCCGATCCGCACCAGAGACTCGACACCCCGGCAACCGACGACGAGCCGCACATTGTTCCCTTCGCGGGGATAGGACCACAACACTCTCGGATTCTCCGGAAGCGGCCCGCTCCCGTAGAAAGTCCGGGTCGGGTTTCCCCGGAACATCGTCAAACCGACAGTCGATCCCCAGGGCTCGTCCGACCGTGAAGCCGGGGACGGTTCCGGGCTCCCGTGCTGGCAAGCGTGGTGGTGGTCGTGGTGCGACGCGGTCGTTGTCGGAGGCTGCGGAGTCGTAGTCGTGGGCGCGGCCGTCGTGGTCGTCGCCAGGTCGGCAGCCAGGCGAGCCGATTCGGCTGATTCTTTGGTCACCGCATAGGTCACCGCGCCGAGCCATCGACCCCAGCAGCACCACGATCACGACGCCTGACCCGAAGCGCGACGGCCGCGGCGTTGGTCCGGGCGACGGTGCTGGCGCGGAGTCGGTCATGACGGTCCGCCGCAGGGAGGATCGCCGGTCAGGACCGGGTGCCCCGAACTCTCGATCACGGCCGGAATCAGACAGCCGGTGACTTCGCCGTCGGGGGAGATCACGACCCTGGCCACCCCGGTCGTGGCGCTGGCGGGCGACATCTCGGGCCATACAAAGTTCCCAGGCTCCAGAACACCGGGCGACCTCGCACCGTCTTCGAACGGTTGCAGCCGGTGGGGATGATGGCCGAAGATCGCATCGGCCCCGGCGGCAATCATCGCCTCGGCCCTCTCCACGTCGTCCGTCCTCGGGCGCGGTGTCGAGTTCCACCCCCCAGTGGATCGTCACAACCACAAAATCGGCCAGCGATGCGGCCGCTTCGACGGTGGCCACCATCGACTCGATCGTGTCGCCGTCTGCCATGCCCGCCCGATCGTCGGTCGCGATCCAACCGTCGTGGGGTCTGATTCCCCCGAAGCCCACGACCGCGACCCGCCAGCCGTTGATGTCGAAGATGGCCGGGATCCGCGGCGACGGCCGCCGTCACGACCGGCTCCGACCGGCGCCATCCCGACGGTCCGATAGGTTCTGGATGCCGTCGAGCAATGCTTCCTTGCCAAAGTCCTGAGAGTGATTGTTGCCCAGGTTGGCGACTTCGACTCCGGCTGCCGCCATCTCTGGGCAGCCCATCGGGACATTGGAACGTGAAATCCTTGTCCTCGGCCGTGCCGAGATGAGGACGGCGAGCACTCGAGGTTGACCAGGGTGAGGTCGTCATCGAGAAACAACCGGTCGAGGCCGCTCCAGGCCCAGTCGTAGCCGCTGGCTGGCCAGGGCGGGAATGTACGAAGGGTCGAGGTTGACGTCCCCGGTCCCGTGAATGACGAGCCAACCCTTGGGAGGGACCGTGCTGGTCGTGGTGGACGAGGGTGGCGGGGCTGAGGTCGTGGAAGGGGTGGCATCGGGCGCCGCCTTTTGCGTGGTGCGTGAAGAAGCAGTGGTGCGTTTTGCGTGGTGCGTGGTGCGTCTCAGAAGTCGGCGATGCCGATTGGCCGGCGCAGGCGAAAGCAACGGCGCCGAGAACAAGACCGACCGCGAGCATCACGAACTACGCGGGAAGGGGAGGACACCCGGGAAGGGTAGGAGCCGCCTGCTTCGTATCGACTTCAGCCCAACCCGTGGATCGGCCGGTATCGGCTTGCTCGGCGAACGCACCACGCTACCACGCATCACGTACCACTGGCGGGGCCGAAGGCCCGCCTACAGGATTTGGCCAGGAACTGCTTGGTTCGGTCTTCTCGGGGGGCCGTGAAGAAGTGCTCCGGGGTCCCCACTTCGACGATCTGCCCGTCGGCCATGAAGACCACCCGATCGGCGACGGCCCGGGCGAAGCCCATCTCGTGGGTGACCACGATCATCGTCATGCCCGACGTGGCCAGTTCCTCCATCGACTCCAGAACCTCCTTGATCATCTCCGGATCGAGAGCCGAGGTGGGTTCGTCGAACAACATCACCTTCGGCTGCATCGCCAGCGACCGTGCGATCGCTACCCGCTGTTGCTGGCCCCCGGATAGTTGGCCCGGAAACTTGTGAGCCTGCTCGGGGATTCTGACCTGCTCCAGCATGGACATCCCCAGTTCCTCCGCCTTATCCCTGGGCATCCTCCGGACCTGGCGGGGGGCGAGGGTCACGTTGTCGAGAACGGTCAGGTGCGGAAACAGGTTGAACTGCTGGAAGACCATGCCCGGTCTCGCGCCGAACTTCCTGGATGGTGCGCAGGTCGTCGTTTAGCTCGATCCCATCGACGACCACCCGTCCGCTGTCGTGCTTCTCCAAGCGATTGACACAGCGAATCAACGTGCTCTTGCCCGAGCCGGAAGGACCGATGACTACGACGACCTCTTTGCGGGCGACCACCAGGTTGATGTCCTTCAGCGCCTGAAAGGTTCCGAAGAACTTGTCGACGTGCTCCATCAGGATCATCGGACCGTCACCGGTTGGCGTGCATCGATGAATCCGTCATCGCTCTCCGATCCCCAAACGCCTCTCGAGCCTCTTGGCCTCCCTCGACATGGTGTAGCAGCCGGCCCAAAACGACCAGGGCAACGAACGGCAACGTGATCCGGGCCAAACCCTGGGCGTTGAAAGCGGGCTGGGTGTTGGCAAATCCGGAGGCGGCCAGAACGTCAGGGAAACCCGACGACGGCCACCAGGGTGGTGTCCTTGAAGAGGCTGATGAACTGTCCCACCATCGCCGGGATCGTGGCACGCAAGGCCTGAGGCATGACGATCGATCGGGTGGTCTGGAAAGTGTTGAGCCCGAGGGATGCCGCCGCTTCGGTCTGTCCCGGGGGTACCGCCTGGAATCCGCCACGGACGACCTCGGCAATGTAGGCAGCCTCGAAGAGGGTGATCGCCACGAGCACCCTGGTCACCCCCGAGGGGCGAAGTTCGAGCGGTAGGAAGAACCCGAGAGCGAACACGCCCAGGAGCAGGAGAGTTATGAGCGGAACTCCTCTGATCAGTTCGATGTAGGCGACCGAGAGACTCTTGACGACCGGCAGTGGCGAGCGCCGACCGAGAGCCAGCACGATCCCGAGCGGGAAGGCAAACAAGACACCGGCCATGGTGAGGAAGAGGTTCAGGTGCAGGCCCCCCCACTGATCCCAACCGATCCCCGACGTCGTCAGGGTCAGGTAGGCAACGATCGGCAGCAGCAATGCCAACAACCACATCCACCGGCGCGAAATTGTCGGAACCGCCCGGCCGATCCGGTTGGCGACCACGCCAGCGATCGCGGCGCCGACGACTGAAATGGCCGGGCCCGGGGTTTGGGTCAGACCAAGACACACCGACGACCAGGAGCCCGAGAGGCCAGAAGCGCCGGGCGATCCTGGCGACGGCTGCTCGGAGGCGGAACCGGGAGGCCGGCCTCGCGAGCCCGGGCCGCGATCCCGACCAAACCAGACCCGCCACCAGACCGGTCATAGCGCCCAGACAGCGCAAGGCTGGTCGACACTCGCCACAGTTGATCCCGGGGAAAACCTCCGACCACGAACAGTGCCAGGTTCACCCGAAGGATCGTGAAGTCGGCATGCTGCGAAGAATCCGACCAGGGCCACCAAGGCCCCGACCATCGACCAGCCCCGATGAGGAGCGTCAGCGACGACGTTGAGCGGCGTTGAGAGAAGGTTCTTCCTGATCCAAAGACAGCGCACTCGGTGCGGGGTCGGGGCGGGAACGTGACAGCTGCCATCAGCGAGTCACCAGCCGGAATCGACGGCTATAGAGGTTGACCACCGCCGAGATAACCAGACTGAACGTCAGATAGCACGCCATCAGGATCAGGATCGTCTGCGGAGCGGGCTGGCCGTTGCCGATCGCCTGATACGCGATCAAAGTCACGTCGGCGAACCCGACCGCAATCGCCAGCGAGGTGTTCTTGACGTAGTTGAGGTACTGGTTGATGGTCGGGGGCAGGGCGATTCGAAAGGCCTGGGGAAGCACGACGAACCGGAGCCTCTGGGTGTTGGACAAGGCAAGGGCGTTGGCTGCTTCGGTTTGGCCCTTGGAAACCGCCTGGATCGATCCCCGCACGATCTCGGCAACGTGGCTCGAGGTGTACAGGACCAGCGCTCCCAGAACCGCAAAGAACGCGCCCAGGCCTCCGAACCCACCGGTTACCACCCGGCCCTCCAGCATCGGCAGGGAGATGGTGATGGGCCGGTCGAGCACGACGTAGGACACCGTCCCGACGATCGCGATGAGAGCCAAGAGCCCAAGGCCACCGATGGTGGGGCTGTCCGGTCTTGTCCTGAACCCGGGTGCGCCACCACCACAGCCCGGCCGCTGCCAAGAGCGTCAGGAGCATGATCAATTGGAAGGTCGAAGCTCTCGACGCCGGATGCGAAACCCGGGCACGTGAATCTCGAGGTTGCTGATAACGAACCATCCGAACGGGGTTATCGGGCTTCGGGCCGGCGGAAGGCGCAGGACCACCGCCTGAAACGCGAAGAAGATCAGCAACAGGGGCGGCAGGTTCCGAATCGTCTCGACGAAGAGCGAGGAAACCTTGGCCACCAGCCAGTTGGAGGATAGCCGCCCGACGCCGACCAGGACGCCGATAGATCGTCAACAGCGGCAGCCCGACCACGGCCAGGGCCAGAGTGTTGCGGACCCCATTCAGCAGGGCCTCTCGGACCGAGGAACCCGGGCTGAGATCGGATCCGGCAATCCGAACGCCGAAGGGTTGATCAAGAAACTCGAAGTCGGTGCGGATGCCGAGACGCCGGAGGTTGTTGCTGAGGTTGAACCAGAGGACGTAGAGCACCGAGCCCGACGACACCGACCGCGACGAGCTGAGCAACGACCCGCAAGGACCCGGATGTTGCGCCAGAACGGAACGCGGCCTTCGATTGTCGTGTTCACTCTCGCTAACCGGTTCGAGGCTTGAAGTCCCAGTTCGGGTCTCGTATCGATCCCAGACCTCGAGCCTCAAACCGTCCACAAGTCTCGAACCTCAGACCTCACTCTACCGATACGGCGGCGCGTACTGCAATCCGCCGTCAGTCCAGAGGGCATTGACCCCGCGGCTCAGGCCGAGGGCAGTGTCAGGTCCAACGTTGCGGTTGAAGATCTCGCCGTAGTTGCCGACGGCCGCAATCACATTGCGGCCCATCCGGGTTCGAGGCCAAGACCGGCGTCGAAGGTCGACACAGTCCCGTCGTCCGCGCCGTTATCTCGAGGCCCAAGAGGCGACGGATATCCGGATTTTCGGTGTCGGCGAACGAGTCCACGTTCCCGGACTCGATCCCCAACTCTTCGGCCAGGATGGTGGAGTAGACGACCCAGTTGATCACCTGCGCCCATTGCGAGTCTCCGTCACGCACGGCCGGGCCAAGAGGCTCCTTCGAGAAGGTCTCCTCGAGGATCACCACTGCTTCCGGGCCACCCTTCGGCCTCGGGCAAGGCTGACCGAACACCGGCAAGCTGAGATTTGTCCGACGTCCATCCGTCGCATTGTCCGGCGACGAACGCAGCCTGAATCTGCTCATTTTCCTCGAAGGTCAAGGGTTCGAAAGGAATGTCGGCAAAGCGGGTTGCCAGGTTCAACTCGGTTGTAGTTCCGGAAAGGACACAAATGGCCGTATTGGCCAGGTCCTCCAGATTCGTGAAACCCGAATCCGCCCTCACCATCATTCCTTGCCCGTCATAGAACGTCGTATGGAGGAAGGTGGCGCCTTCTCCACCGTCGCGACTGGACGTAAAGGTGGTGTTTCTGATCAGAACATCGATCTCACCTGACTTGCAGAGCCGTAAAGCGCTGTTGGGCTGTGAGGGGAACGTACTCGACCGCCTCCGGGTCTCCGAGTACCGCCGCGGCGACCGCTTTGCAGAAATCGATATCGAACCCGGACAGAGTGCCGTCCGGGTTACGGAAACCGAAGCCAGGAACCGATTCGTTGACGCCGCACAGCAGACTTCCCCTGGCCTGCACGTCCCCGAGCAGCTCACCACTCGGGGCTGGTGGCGCGGCTTCGGTGGTGGCCGTACCCGGATCGGCCGTCGTGGCCGTACCTGCCTCGGTGGTGGCAGTCCCCTCAGTTGTTCCGGTCGCGCGGTGGTGGTGGTATCGGCGGCCTGGGTACAGGCGGACAGCGCCAGACATAGCGCCGCAATTATCAAGAGGAGCGGTTTCCTCATTTTGACCTCCCTAGGTTTCTCCCATTTCTTGGGCGGGGGACCCGATTCCATTGCCCGTCCTTAGCGGGGGGCCCGGTGCCCTTCCGCTTTTCTAGGCAATGAACTCGGTTTCCCCCTTGCGGGGAGAGAATCGACCCTAGCGGCAGAGCGGAGCCGAGGGACGCAGAATGACTAGCGCGAACCAGGATGGAACCCGTTTCCGTAACACGAAGTGCGGACTTGTGACATTCTTATAGAACACCCCAACTGGTGAAACGGAACAAAACTTGGATAGCACAGACGCCGCCCTGCTTGACGGCTGCGTCCAACGGGGACGCCGATTCATTCGCCACGTTCTTTCGACGTCATGTCTCACCGGTGACGCTGTACGGAGTTCGGCGCTGCTCGGACCCCGACGATGTCGCCGACCTGGTCGCCGAGACGTTTCTGGTCGCTCTCCAGGCCTCCGGTCGCTACGTGGCGGAGACCGACACCGCTCTCCCCTGGCTGTTTGGAATCGCCCGGCGGGTTCTGGCCAAACAGCGCCGGCGTCGGGCCGGAACCCGACGCCTTTTGGTCAAAGCGACCAACGCTCAGCTCTTGTTCACCTCGTCTGAAGAGGATGCGGTCGCAGCCGCGATCGACGCCTCCCGCCAGGCTCCGCTGCTCGAAGCCGGACTGGCGACCCTCAGCACCAGCGAACGCGAGGTCCTCGAACTCGTCGCGTACGACGGCCTCACCCCCTCGGAAGTGGCGGCGATGCTCAACCTCAGCCCCAACGCCGCCCGCCTCCGCTTGTCTCGGGCTCGCCGGCATCTGCGGCAGGTGCTCGACCCGGCTCCGGGAGTGGAGACGGAGGCGCGCCATGCCTTCTAGCGACCATTTCCGGCGCCCCGTGACCCGAACTCAGGGACTACTGGGATCGCCTCGAGAAGCGACTCCGGGCTCAGATGCTGGAAACACCGCCTCGCAAGTTGCGATTCCCTTCGGTGACCCGGGTGATCCGCACCATGGCCCGCCCCGCGTTGCACGGAAGCATGGCGATGGTCATGGTTGCGGTCGTCGTCTTGACCGGTCGCGCGGCTCCCACCAGCTCGATCTGGAGAGTCAGCTGGTCGCTCCTGCCACAGCCTCAGGCCCGCTTTGGGTTGAGGTGCGAGAGATCGCGGATCCCCTGCCTCAGCGACCCGTGGTGATCGTGAATCGCAGACCTCAGAGATTCGTGATTCTGATTTCGGACGAGCCCAAGCCATGGGCTCCATTACCGGAAACCAACGGTCCCGCAACGGTCTAGGCGGGACACCGGCCCGCCATGGTTCTCCTCGGCGGCGTTACTCGCCCAGCAGCATCGCGACCCGGCCCACCAATGCGTCAACGTCGAGTCCCAACTCCGTAAGGAGGTCGTCGACTGTTCCGGCCGGAAGGAACCGATCGGGAATCCCCATCACTGACACCTTGGACGCCAGATCAGAGCCGGCCAGGTGTTCGAGCACGGCGCTCCCGAATCCCCCCGATACGACATTGTCTTCCAGGGTCACCACCCGGCGGTACTTCGAAACCCATTCGTCCAGCCTGGGATCGAGGGGTTTGACCCATCGGGCGTTGACGACCCCGCAGGAAATGTTGCGCGCTTCCAGGTTGGAGGCGACCTTCTGGGCGATCTCGACCATTCGCCCCACCGCCAGGACCAGCACATCCTCGCCTTCCCTGACCTCCTCCCACACCCCGATCGGGATCTGGGCAGCCGGCAGCGCAGGAAGCGAAGAAGCCGAGGCCTTCGGGAATCTGATGGCGATCGGGCCGTCGTGGGCAACAGCGGTCTCGATCATCCCGGCGAGCTCATGGGCGTCGGCCGGGGCCCCTACCACCATGTTGGGGATCATTCTCAGATAGGAAAGGTCGAACACTCCATGGTGGGACGGTCCATCGGGGCCGGTGATTCCGGCCCGGTCGATCAAGAACACAACCGGCAAATCGTGCAGCGAAACGTCAGTGATGATCTGGTCGAAGGCACGCTGCAGGAAGCTCGAATAGATGGCAACGACCGGCTTCTTGCCGGCCATCGCCACGCCGGCCGCGAGCGTCACCGTGTGCTGCTCGGCGATGCCGGTATCGATCACCCTGTCAGGCATCTCGTCGGCCATCTCCTGCAGACCGGTGGAGGAGATCATCGCGGCCGATACCGCCATGACATCGGGATTGCGCCGGGCGATGTCGAGGACCGATCGGCCGGCGATGTCGGTCAGCTTGGTTTCGGCCTTGAGGGCGCGACCGGTGGCGATGTCGAAGCTTCCCGGGCTGTGGAGCTTGTCGATCTCGTCGGCAATGGCCGGCCCGTAGCCGAGCCCCTTCTCGGTGACGACATGAACGATGACCGGTTCGCCGTACTCCCGGGCCTGGGCGAGAGTCGTTTCCAGGAGCTTGAGGTCATGCCCGTCGATTCGACCGGAGTACTTCAAGCCGAGAGTGTCGAAAACCGTCGACGGCTCGAGGATCTGCTTGAAGGCTTCCTTGAACCGGCTGGCCATCTCGTCGGCGGTCTCTCCGACGACCGGCAGACCGCGCAGCATCCGGCCAAAGGTGCGCTTGGTCCATTCGTAGCGGGGATCGAGGCGGTAGTGCGACAGGTTGGCGAGGGCGGCCAGTCCTCCGACGGTCGGGGCATAGGAGCGCCCGTTGTCGTTGACGACGATGACCAGGTTGGTGGGTCGGGCGACGGCGATGTGGTTGAGGGCCTCGTAGGCCATGCCGCCCGGTCAGGGCCCCGTCCCCGATCACGGCCACCGTCCAGTAGTCGGGATGGGTCAAGGCGTGACCCAGCGCATAGGACAGCGAGGTCGAGGCATGGCTGTTCTCGACGAAATCGTGGGGGCTTTCCGCCCGGCTCGGATAGCCGGACATCCCTCCGTATTTGCGAAGGCTGGAGAATCCTTCCATGCGGCCGGTGACGAGTTTGTGGACGTAGGCCTGATGGCCGACGTCCCAGATGATCCGGTCGTGGGGGCTGTCGAACGACCGGTGCAAGGCGATGGTCAGCTCGACCACTCCCAGGTTGGGGCTCAAGTGACCACCGGACCGCGAGATCTGGTCCACCAGAAACTGGCGGATCTCCTGGCAGAGTTCGACCAGCTCGGCATCGTCCAGTTGCCGCAGATCGGAGGGTCGCCTGATTCTGGCGAGAAGCGACGTCACAAGCACAACAGGCTACCGGGAGTCAGGAGTGAGGACAGCCGGTCGAGGACAGACGCCAGACGCCAGACGCCAGACGCCGAAATGTGGAGGCCGCGTTCAGACAGGTCACCTGCGATCGAGTTCGAGGCATTGCGGCAGGAGCCGCTCTCAGCCATTGGACCGAATGCTCTGGCCTGCGTCGACGCGTCTCGACCAGCTTACCTGGCGTCTGGCGTCTGGCGTCTGGCGTCTCAGATTCCGGCGTCCTCGCGATCCGACGACGCCTCTTCGGTCTGCGGGATCCGCAGTCGGAACGTCGATCCTCGCCCGAGTTCGCTGTCTACCTGGACCGATCCCCCGTGTCGCTCAACCACGTGGCGAACGATGGCCAGACCCAAGCCGGTGCCACCGGTGGCCCTGGCCCGAGCGGTGTCGACCCGATAGAACCGCTCGAAGATTCTGGGCAGCTCCCGTTTGGGAATCCCCTCGCCGGAATCGATGACCTCCACCAGGGCGTCCCCGTTGTCGCTCCTGAGCCTGACGTCGATCGCACCGCCGGCGGGGGTATGACGGACGGCGTTTTCGAGCAGGTTGCGAATCGCCAATCCGAGGTCCCTTCTGCTTCCCGACACCGAAACGGCCGACGACGAAGACGTCAGGGTCAGACCGGCCGACTCGGCCGCAGGCTCGGAGCCGGTTCACCTCCTCCTCGGCCACTTGATCGAGCCGAACCAACTCGTGATCCGGCTCCGAGGCCTCGAGCCTCGAGAGGTCGAGCAGATCGCCGACGAGCTTGGCCAGTTGACGAGCGAGACGCTCGATCTGCTCACCAAAACGCTGCGGCCGACGCGGGATCGCGGGACAGAGCCATCTGCAGTGCCTCCGCCGAGGCCAGGATGGCCGCGACCGGCGTCTTCAGCTCATGAGACGCCGAGGCGACGAAGTCGCGGCGCATGGCGTCGACCCGGCTGGTCTCGGTGATGTCGGAAATGGCCAGCAAGACGCGCCGGTCCTGGGGGAAGGGACTGGCGGCCGCCTGCAGAATCCGGGTCGGGCTTCCGTGGTCGAAGAGCCCTCGGTTCTGGCTCCTCCGCGGCGCGCGTCCCTGACCAGCGTCTGCAACCCGTGCGGGGTCAAGGCCGCCAGGGCTGCCGGGCACCCGGATCATCTCCGCGGCGGCGGGGTTCGAGTAGAGGATCTGGTCGTCCTCGTCGATGACGACCACCGCCTGACGCACCGCCCCGAGCACCTGATCGAGAAGGCGGGCCTGACCTTCGCTTGCCTCGATGCGATTGCCGAGCTCCGCCGCCATGTGGTTCAAGCGCTCCGGCCATCCGATCGAGTTCCTTGGTATCGACCCTCGGAACCCTGGACCGCCAGATTCCCGGCTGCGACCGATTCCGCGGCTTCCGTCATGCTCCTGGAGGGGCGGGCGATGCTGCGCGAGATCAGCCACACGAGGAGGATGCCGATGAGACCGGCCAAGCGCGGCGCCGGTGATCACCGCGACTCTGATCTGGCCGAGGCGCTCGGAGACCGACGCCTCGGAAGCGCCAGGCGAACGATCCGACCCTGCCTGGGAGGCAGGGCGACGTACAACAAGGCCTCGTCGACGGTCGCGCTCTGGCGCCTCGCCACCCCGACCTCGCCGGCCAGGGCCGCCATCACCTCCGGCCGACTGGGCGTGGTTTTCCATCTCGCCGGCGACCCGGCGGAGTCGGCAAGAACCCGCCCGTCGACCGCGATGATGCGTCACCCGGCTGCCAGGAGGGATTGGCCAGCTCGTCGACCAATGGCTCGAGGTCGGCCTCGCCCCGAATCGCCACTTCGACCACCGAGGCCTGCTGAATCAGCGACGACGTCAACTCGTCGAGAAATTGGCGGCGAAGAGAGCGATCGACCAGGGCACCGAACAGCCCGATGATCACAACGAAGGCCAGCGTGTAGACGGCGAGGAGTTTTGCCGAAAGGCCCCGCCTGCGTGTCACTCATCGACGAATTTGTACCCCAGGCCCCGCACCGTGACGATGTGCCTCGGTCGGGCCGGGTCTGGCCTCCAGCTTCTGACGGAGCCGCTTGATGTGCACATCGAGAGTCTTGGTGGCCCCGAAGTAGTCGGGACCCCAGACCTCGTCGATCAAGCGCCTCTCTGGTCGCCAGCCTTCCCCGTCCGGCGCATCAGCGACTCGAGCAGATCGAACTCCTTGGGTCGGACCGGAACCGACTCACCGGCGACCCGCACCTCGTGGGCGTCGACATCGAGTTCGACCGACCCGCCCCGGAGGACCTCGTTGCTTCCGGACAAGGCGCCCGACTTGGCCGCCCGCCGCAGCTGGGCCCGGACCCGGGCGACCAACTCTCTCATCGAGAACGGCTTGGTCATGTAGTCGTCGGCTCCGAGTTCGAGGCCGGCCACCTTGTCGGCCTCGGCCTCTTTGGCGGTGAGCATGATGATCGGCACATCGGACTCCCGGCGCAGCTGCCGGCAGACGTCCAGGCCCGACATGCCCGGCAGCATCACATCGAGGATCACCACCGACGGATTGAGCCGACGGGCCGCCTCCAGGCCTTCCCGGCCGCCCAGAGCCGACGCGACCTGGAAGCCCTCCAACTCAAGGGCATAGCTGACCGCTTCGACGATGGCCGGTTCGTCTTCGACCACCAGGACCCGCGGCCGGTGGTCAGGCGACGTCGCCGGTGCGGTCACTGGCTGCCATCCCTTCTTCATTGAACTCCATCATCTCACCGGTCAGGAGAAAGGCGGTTTGCTCGGCGATGTCGACCACCTGGTCGCCGATCCGCTCGAGGGCCCGGCTGACAATCATCATCCGGGTCGCCCACTCGAGCATTCCCGGGTCGGGACCGCAGTCGACCACCTCTTTGTACATGTTCCGGTTGAGGCGGTCGATCGGCTCGTCCATCGCCGGCAACAGCCGGGCCTCGTCGAGGTCGCGGCGGACCAGCGCTTCCACGCCGGTGCGAATCATCGGCCTGACGAGGTCGCCCATCTCCCGGATCTGGGCGACGATCCGCTCGGATCGTGGCAGCCCGAAGGTGACCTGGGCGATCTTGGCGATGTTGACGCATTGATCGCCCATTCGCTCGAGAGTGGTGTTGAGGTGAAGGATCACCGACATCATGCGGAGGTCGCTCGCCATCGGTTGCTGACGGGCCATCAGCGTCATCCAGCGATCGTGGACTTCCAGATAGGTGCGATCGATCCGGGCGTCGAGCTGGACCACCCGGGCAGCCAACTCCATGTCCGGAATGCAGACCGCGTCGACTGCCATTCCGACCATCTGCTCGGCCTGATCGGCGACCCCGAGCAGTGTCTGCTCGAGATCGGCCATCTCCTGATGGAAACCGGCGCGCATATCGCTCATCCGAACCGTCCTGTTATGTAGTCCTCAGTCATCCGCTGCCGAGGCTTGGTGAAGATGTCCTCGGTGCGACCGTACTCCACCAGGTATCCCGCTCGATCCTCGTCCATGTTGAAGAAGGCGGTGAAATCCGACGCCCGGGCAGCTTGCTGCATGTTGTGGGTGACGATGATGATCGTGTATCGGCTCTTTAGCTCCTGGATGAGCTCTTCGATCCTGAGGGTGGCGACCGGATCGAGCGCGGAGGTTGGCTCGTCCATGAGGACGATCTCGGGCTTGACGGCGATCGCTCGGGCGATGCACAGCCTCTGCTGCTGGCCTCCCGAAAGCGAATATCCGCTCTCGCGGAGCTTGCCCTTGACCTCATCCCAGAGAGCGGCCTGCCGGAGAGCCCCTTCGACCAGATCGTCCATCTTGCCTTTGAAGCCGTTGACCTTGGCTCCCCAGGCGACGTTGTCATAGATGCTCTTCGGGAACGGATTGGGCTTCTGGAAAACCATCCCCACCCGCCTCCGAACCTCCACCGGATCGATGCCCGGCCCGTAAATGTCGACGCCGTCGAAGCGGACCTCCCCTTCGACCCGGGCACCCGGGAATCAGGTCGTTCATGCGGTTGAAGGTGCGGAGGACGGTGCTCTTGCCACATCCCGAGGGACCGATCAGAGCCGTGATCTTGTTGGCCACACAATCGAGATCGATGTCCTTGACGGCCCGGAACGCCCCGTAATAAACGCCCAGTCCCCGGGCCTCGACCGCAATTGGCGGCGGCGTCGACAGCGGCGCAGACTCCACAGCGGTTAGGTCGACCATGGGGGCATTCTCCACTATCTCCATCTAATAGCTCCTCTGGAATCGATTGCGCAGGATGATCGCGGTTGCGTTCAGGGCCAGGAGCAGCACCAGCAGTACCACGATGGCGGCAGCGGCGATGTGCTGAAACTCGGCCTGGGGACGTGAGGTCCACTGGAAGATCTGGATGGGCAGGACGGTGAACTTGGAGAAAGGCCCGCTGGGGTCGACCGTGATGAAGGTCGAGGCGCCTACAACGACCAGCGGGGCGGTTTCACCAAAGGCCCTTGCCATGGCCAGGATCGTGCCGGTCAGGATTCCGGGGGCGGCGTTGGGAAGCACATGGGTGCGGATGGTCTGCCATTTGGTCGCCCCCAGGGCGAGACCCGCCCGCCGCAAGGACTGCGGAACCGCCCGAATGGCTTCCTGAGAACTGATGATGACGACCGGCAACACCAGCAGGCCGAGGGTCAGCCCCGCCGAGACGATGGTGCGTCCGTTGGCGACCGCCCCCGGCTCGCCGGCCCCGAAGGCCGAGCCGCTCGTGAAGCTCTCGAGGACCCGGACGAAAATCGCCAGGCCGAGCATGCCGTAGATGATCGATGGGACCCCTGCCAGGTTGTTGATGTTGGTGCGGATGAGGCGGTTCACCCGGTTGTCTGTTGCGTACTCCTCGAGGTAGATCGGCGGCCGCTACCCCGACGGGAAACGCGAACAGGATCGTGAAGGCGAGGACCCACAACGAACCGAAGATGGCGGTGCGGATCCCGGCCACTTCCGGCTCGGGGTTCTGCGGGGACCGAACGAACGAAGCGGAGACCCAGGATCGAAACTCGAGCTCGAGCGTTGGGGTAGACTCTCGGCGACTTCGGCCTCGATGGAGTCACGATCGAGCAGCGACTCGCTGAGGCTCCAAGTAGCGACAACATTCGGTTCGACCACTCTCTCGAGAACCAGCTGGTAGATGCTGGCCTGATCCCTGGCCGGCAACGTACAACCGGGAGTGGCATCCGGACCGGCGCACAACGCGTCCCAGCTGTCCTGAGGTTCGAAAACGAGCCGATCCTCGAAGAAGCGCTGATCCCTTTCGAGGCGCCGGCCAGCATTGCGAGAGACATGCTCCTCAAGGATCGACACCAGACTCTCGGCGTCGAGATCGGCCAGCTCGGTTTCGGGAGGCAGGCCGAGTTCCGCGATCAGGTCTTCGGGCGGGATCGTGCTTTCCATTGCGATGAAGCCGAAGGACTGGTTGACCACCGTGTACAGGAGGGTCAGCAACGACAGCACCGCCACGACCAGCGATCCCAGGAACAGCAGGCGGAACAGGACTCCTCGTCGGCTTCGCTTCCGATCGAGCTTGACCGGCGGCTTCCCCCTGCGGAAACTGCTGGGCTACGACCGCCGGCAGCGGCCCGGGCCTCGGCCTCGGCGACCGGGCTCATTCGTAGACCTCGCGGAATCGACGGACGACCCTCTGGCTGAAGAGGTTGAGAAGAAAGGTGATCACGAAGAGCGTGAGACCGATCGCGAAGAGACTGTTGTAGTCGATCGACCCGTAGCTGAGATCTCCACCCGAGATCCTGACGATGTGGCCGGTCATGGTCTCACCGGCCTTGAAGGGATTGAGGATGAAGCTGAAAAGGCTGTCCTCACCGAGGTTGAAGTTCTTGGGACCGGCCCCGGCAGCGATGGCGACCACCATGGTCTCGCCGATGGCCCTCGAAATCGCCACTACGAAGGCAGCCGAGATGCCCGAGAGGGCAGCGGGTAGAACGACCCTGACCGCCGTCTCGAACTTGGTGGCTCCCAGCGCCAGGGAGGCTTCGCGGAGCGAACGCGGCACCGCCGACAAGGCGTCCTCGGACAGCGAGGAGACCAGCGGGATGATCAGGATTCCGATGACGATCCCGGCCGAGGCGTCGTTGAAGATCTCGACCGTGCCCTGGCCGAAGATGGCCCTGAGCAACAGGGGTCATGAAAGTCAGCGCGAAATAGCCGAACACGACCGTGGGGATTCCGGCCAGGACCTCGAGTACCGGTTTGAAGAAGTTGCGAACCCGTCGAGGACGCGTACTCGGAGAGATAGATGGCGGCGGCCAGTCCCACCGGCAGCGCCACCAGCATCGCGATCGACGCTCGTGATCAGCGTGGCGAGGACCAGGGGCACGATCCCGAACTTTCCGATGCCGGGCTGCCATTCGGTGCCGGTCAGGAACTCCACCCAGGACACCTGGGGGTCGCCGAAGAAGAGCCAGGCCTCCGATCCCAGTTCGAAGACGATGCCGAGGGTGACGAGGATCGAGATCGCGCCGGCCAGGAACAGCAGACCCTGAATGAGGGCCTCCACGGGCCGCGACCGGCGCCGGAGGTCATGCCCGGTGGTCGTCACGGTAGGAGCGGCTTCGGTGGCCATTTTGTGAGAGAGTTCGATCCTAGGAGTGGCGGTGGGACCGGAATCCGGCCCCACCGACCGCAACCTCACATGTCTGTCGCTGCGATCCAGGCGTCGATTGCCGACTGCAGGTCGGCCTGCGGGGCCGGGAAGTATCCGACCTCGCGTGATGACGTCGTTCACGACTTCGAGGTAGTAGGCGATGAACGAAGCCACCTGCGGCTTCTCGGCCATGATCGAGGCGTCGCTGTAGATGAACAGCGGACGTGCCAGCGGATAGGTGCCGTTGCCGACGTTGTCACCCGACGCCTCGACTCCATCGACGCTCACGAGGGTGAGGCCCTCCGCGTTCTCCGAGTAGTAGGCGTATCCGAAGTAGCCGATCGCAGCACGAGGTCGATGTGTCGCCCTCGGTGCAGGTGTCGCCTTCGACGCCCTGTACCAGCACGTTGTCGTCCTCGGACAGCTGGAGATTGCTTGCTGCCAGGAGCGGTTCCGGATCCTCGTCGAAGACTGCCTCGACGAAGTAGTCGAAGGTCCCGGAGTCGGTTCCGGGCGAGAATCGGGCGATCGGATGGGCCGGGAACGCGGGGTCGACGTCGGCCCAGGTCGCGGCCGTCGAAAAGGCCAGCGCTAGTTGCTCGAGCGTCAGATCCTCGACGAAGTAGTTCTTGGGGCTGACGACGATCGCGAGGGCGTCGGTTCCTACCCTGAACTCGATCGGGGTGCGGCCGATCGCTTCGCAAAGGGCGATCTCTTCCTCGTCGATCGGGCGGCTGGCGTTGGAGATGTCGGTCTCACCGGCCTCGCAGAATCTTTCGAAGCCTGCCCCGGTGCCAACGGAGTCAATAGTGATCTGGCCTCCATAGCCGTCATCCTCGAACTGGGCCGCCACCGCCTCAGTCAGCGGGAAGACGGTGGAGCTGCCCGCGGTCACGATATCGCCCGTCACTTCCAGCGGATCGATCAGAGGCAGGCCCTCCTCCGACGCGGCACCGGTGGTGGTGGTCTCCCCGCCGCGGTTGTCGGTGGCAGCTGCGGTTGTCGTCGTTGCTCCGCCAGCCGTCGTGTGGTGGTTCCTGCGTCGGTGCCGCAGGCGGCAATTACAAGGGCCAGGGCCGCCAGCGAGGCCCCCAGCTTCAGTCGTTTCATTTGTTTCGGTCTCCTTCTCGGGAGGCACGCTCATAGCGAGCGGACCCGGTTCTTGCCAGGCAAGGTGAACCTAAGGAGCCCCGTTAACCGACAACCCGCCCCAAGGTGAACGGCAGGTAAACGTTGTCGCTGGGCGAGTCAGGACCGAACCGGCAGATCCACTGCTTCTTGTGACGGTTGACCACCACAGAGGGGTGTGACGTCGCGCGAGATGGGTAACGGTTAGCTCGCGGGACATCGGTAATGGTTGGAAATGTTAGGGGCGGGGTTTTCGGGGGCCGGTGGGTTTGCCGGTGGGTTGGAGCGGCGGGTGTGGTCGAGTTTGAGGTGTCGGATTAGTTGCCCGTCGATGTAGACGCTGGCCCAGGTGTCGTCTGTTACGACTTCGGCTGGTTGGCCGGCGTAGGTGATCCCGAGACCGATGTGCCAGCGCTGGAGGTCGGCAGTCCCGCCCGGGGTGATGACGGTTGGGGTTCGTCTGACCGGTGGTGGGAGGGGGCTGGTGGCGGTTTGGTGGGGAGGGGTAGCGGTGAAACGGTGCCAGGGGGTCTGGTGTCCGATCCCCCGGTGGGGACGTTGATGGTTGTAATAGTCGGTGAAGGTGTCGAGTTGGGTTTGCAGCTCGGTCAGGGTGGCCGGTTTGGTTTGAACTTGGAGCCACCGTTTCAAAGTCTGGTTATACCGTTCGACTTGTCGGTGGTCTGGGGATGGAACGGTCGGGAGGTGATCGGTTTGATCCAAGTTGGCGGAGTCGGATTTCGAAATCGACTTCGAAACCGCGAAGCCGGCCCGAGAACGCCAACCCGTTATCTGAGAGGCAGCCGGAGGGAAGACCGTAACGGGAAACCGCCGAACTGAACGTTTCCCAGGCGGCTTGGCCGGTTTCGGAAGGTGCGGCGGTGCTGGCCATGATCAGCCGGGAATGGTCATCGATCAGGTTGATGACACAGACTTTGGTCCCCTCGGCCAGGGTCCAGCCGGTCCCGTCGATCTGCCACAACTGGTTAGGGGCTGACGCTTCGAACCGGCGGAGCGATGCTTTCGGCCGCTTCTTAGGGGAAGGGGTTACAAACCCGCGGCGGGTCAACACTCGCCAGATGGTCGCTTCGGAAGGTACCGGTCCGGTCCCCTCCTTTCCGAAATGCGAGCGGATCGTCCCTGGTCCATGGTCGAGGCCTTGAGACTCGAGATGTTTACGGAACCAGACGATCCGATCCTCGACCACCACCGGGAGCGAACCCGGCGAACGGTGAGGACGACGCGACCGTGGCTCCAACCCCGCCAGCCCCTCAGCCAGATAGCGAGCCCGCCACTTGTAAAACGTTTTCGGTGAGATACCCAACTCGGAACAGAGAGCTGTCACGTTCACCCTCTCCAACCCGCCCGTCACCGCCGCCAACAACCTGACTTCCACACCAGTCACCTTTCCAACCATGACCCACAGTCAAGATCGAGGTGTTACCGATGACGGCGACATCAACCGTTACCGATGTCACGCGAGAAGACACCACCACGGAGGGGGTCAACCGTCACAAGAAGGGGGGTTAGAGGTGGGCCCGGGCTCGCGCCAGGGCGAGGCCCTGGAGGGTGTCGTGGGCGTTGATTCCGCTTTCCGCCGGAACCCGTTGCCATTGACCATTGCTCCCGAGCGTCCAGGCCAGTTCGTCGTCGGCCATCAGCACGTCGAAAATCTCGTCGAGGCGAAACTGGAGGTCAGGGTCTTCGACCGGAACCAGTGCTTCCACCCTGTGGTCGAGGTTGCGAGGCATGAGGTCGGCCGAGCCGATCAGGTAGGTTCGGCTCCGCGCCTTCGAACCAAACCGGAAGATCCGCGAATGCTCCAGATACCGCCCGACAATCGATCGCACCCGGATATTCGCTGACATCCCGGGCACCGCGGGGATCAAACAGCAGATACCACGGACAATGAGATCGATCTTCGTTCCAGCCTCGGAAGCCGCATAAAGGGCGTCGATCATTCCCGGGTCCGCCAACGAGTTCATCTTCAGCGTGATCGAGCCATCGGGTTTCGACGCTTCCTGATCGATCAACTCGAGCAGGCGGCGACGGATGCCATCCGGTGACACCGCCAGCTTCCGATATCTGCGCTGACGGCTGTAACCCGTGAGGAAGTTGAACAGGTCAGAGAGATCGGCCCCAATCTCGGCGTCGCTGGTTAACAAGACCGAGGTCCTCGTAGAGACGGGCGGTGGTCTCGTTGTAGTTGCCCGTGCCAATGTGTCCGTATCTCCGGATCGTTTCGCCTTCATCCCTGACGACAAGGGAGATCTTGGTGTGAGTCTTGAGGCCGGCCACCCCGTACACGACGTGGACTCCGGCATCCTCCAGACGCTGGGCCCATTCGATGTTCCGCTCCTCGTCGAAGCGAGCCTTGAGCTCAACCAGGGCCACAACTTGCTTGCCCTCGTTGGCGGCATGGATCAGCGATTGCATCATCGAGCTATCGCGACTCGTTCGGTACAGGGTTTGTTTGATGGCCAGGACCCGGGGATCGCGGGCGGCGGCAGCGATGAAAGCCTCGGTGGAGGCAGTGAACGAGTCGTAGGGATGATGAACCAGCAGGGCACCTTCTCCGATGACGCGGAAGAAGTCGGGATAGACCCCGCCGACCGGAGCCAGTCGGGCAGGAATGACGCCATTGAAGGGCTCGCATTTGAGGTCATCGCGCGGAAGCGAGGTCAACGTGAAGAGGCCGCCAAGGTCGAGGGGTCCCTCCACCCGATAGACCTGATCCTCGGTGGCTCCCATCTCTCGGAGGAGCAGGTCGAGAAGATCCGCGGAGAAGTCGGGCGCGACCTCGAGGCGGACTACCTTGCCGAATCGCCGCCTGGTCAACTCGCTCTCCATGGTGAGGAGGAGATCGCCGCTTTCGTCCTCATCGTCGATCTCGATGTCGGCGTTGCGAGTCACCCGGAACGGGTGGTGGGCCACTATCTCCATTCCGGGAAACAGCTCGCTGAGGTGAGCGGCGATGAGCTGCTCGAGCGGTACGAACCGTTCACCGTCGGGCAGGACCACGAACCGGGGAAGGATCGGCGGGACTTTGACCCGGGCGAAC
This sequence comes from uncultured Acidimicrobiia bacterium, assembly GCA_963790345.1. Classification (GTDB taxonomy): domain Bacteria; phylum Actinomycetota; class Acidimicrobiia; order Spongiisociales; family ZC4RG35; genus DATEEG01. The sequence goes on from CAWBOD010000002.1 coordinate 69,836, forward strand.
CTGGTGACCTTGGACTCCGGGTGCCGCACGACTACGGCCAGGTTCAACGAAAGATTCGATATGTAAGGAAAAGGATGAGAGGGGTCGACTGCCAATGGAGTCACGACCGGATAGACCCTCTCGCGGAACTGGAGATCCATGTAGTGGCGGTCCTCTTCATCGAGGTCTCCGTAATCGGAGAAGCCGATGCCCGCCGCCGCCAGGCGCGGGGCGACGTCGGTTATGAAGACCTTCCCGGCTCTTTCGTAATGACCCTGGGCGACCGTCCGCACAGCTTCGAGAGTCTCAATCGGGGTGAGTCCGTCGGCGGTCGGCGTCCTCACTCCTCGGGCCACCAGTTCGTGCAGACCCGAAACGCGGACCTGATAGAACTCGTCCATGTTCGAAGACCAAATCGCCAGGAATCTCGCCCGCTCCAGAAGCGGTAGCGACGAATTTTCGGCAAGCGCCATGATTCTGGAGTTGAAATCCAGCCAGGAAAGCTCACGGTTCAGGTAGCGGTCGGTCACGGCAGTTCGACCATTGTGATCGGCTTTGTTGGCCAACGGGTGAACAAAAAGCCACCAAATAGTGGATTCGTCATGGGTCACCAGCAGTCTGGACCCTAGACGCCATCGCCTTTCGGGTGCTACGGGGCCAAACCCCGGCGGAGAAACGCCCTCAATTCGGTCGTTACCTCGGCCAAACGGGTGGGAGCCATGATCACCGCCCGGGCGAAGGACATGATCGTGTCCTGGATCAAACGGCCGGCCAGATCGGGAGCGATGGCCCGAAACCGGCCCGCCGCAACGGCGCTCTGGTAGGAACCCATCATCGCCGCCGAAAGGTCGGTATGGGCTAGTCGGATGCGGTCCTGGGCGTTGCTCCCGAGCCTGGATACCTCGCGATGAAGAATCACTCCGAGGACCGGATCGGTAGCGACAAACTCCACCACATAGTCCGCCAGGTCAAGGAGGGCCTCGTCCGGCCTCTTCTGTCGATCCACTCGACCCACCAGTTCGGCGATGACTCCTGGGAGGGCGTCCTCTACAAGGGATGCAATCAGATCGTCCCGGTCGCGGAAATATTCGTAAAGGGTGGTCCGCCCGATGCCCGCCACGGCTGCCAGGTCTCCGAGGTTGAGATCGCCGTTTCCGGTCTCGGCGAGGAGCATCCGGGCCGCCTCGAGGATCTGACGACGAGTGAGAACCTTGTGTTCTTCAATCGACCCGGCTCGGATCCGCGGCATCGGCGCCCAGGCTACCCAAACGGGGATTTACCCGGGCTGCCGATGAGGCGATCGTGGGGGTGCAAAGTTCAAGAGCGGCTGTGCTACACACCAAGTTGTGAGTTCCCTTCCTTGGTGGGGGCGACGTCTTATCACGGTGCCCGTCGTCTTGATTGCCTGGGTCCTATCGATCCTGTTGTCGCCTCTTCTGTTCGCAGCCGCCCTACTGATCGAC
>CAWBOD010000003.1:0-115373 GCA_963790345.1 uncultured Acidimicrobiia bacterium
GTGCTTGCCGGCCATTAGTACTGGGCATCAGGCGCTGGGATAGACATTGGTCGCCGGCAAATAGACGGTCCCCCGCCCAAAGCAGGGGACCGTACAACCGTTGATGTTGCCCAATACTTGGTAACCGAGTTCAGGCCACTCGTCTTGCGGCCGGTCAGGGCTCCTACCACGAGCAGGACCAGGGCGATTATCAGGAGCCAGCGCAAAGCCTCGACGGCTAGACCGACTCCGCCCAGGATCAGGGCAAGGACAATGATGATCAATGCAGTAGACAGGCTTTCCTCCTTTCCCTGCAGATAAACCTGCGGGGGGCCCGACGCCCTTCCGCAATGCAAATCTGTACCCCCGCCACAGCAGGAGCAAACCCGTTACACGGGCCTAGGAGCCGGTGCTCTTACCGCCGACCGCAAAGGTTCGGTGACCCGGGGAGTACCATCAACGAACCCATGGCGGGTTCCCCTTTCCGAAATCTGGCGTTGGTCGCGCACGTCGACCACGGCAAGACGACCCTGGTCGATGCGATGCTCGGCGCGACCGGGGTATTCGCGTCGCACGAAGACCGGGTCGAGCGGGTCATGGACTCCTCGGATCAGGAGCGGGAACGAGGAATCACGATCCTGGCCAAGGCCGCCTCGGTCATGTGGAAGGGCACCCGTATCAACCTCGTCGACACCCCGGGTCATGCCGACTTCGGGGGCGAAGTAGAGCGGGCCCTGGCGATGGTCGACGGCGTCCTGCTGCTGGTCGATGCCGCCGAAGGTCCGCTGCCTCAGACTCGATACGTGCTCTCCAAGGCGCTCGACCTCCACCTGCCGGCCGTGCTGGTTCTCAACAAGGTCGACCGCCCCGACGCCCGCCCCAAGGAAGTGATCGACGAGATCTACCAGCTGTTTTTCGATCTCGAAGCATCGGACCACCACATCGAATTCCCGATCATCTCCACCATCGCCCGGGCGGGCGGTCGATGAAAGGGGTAGGGATCCCGGCGAGGACGACGACCTGTCCGCGTTGCTCGATGCCATCGTCGAACACATTCCTCCTCCATCAGGAGACAGCTCCGCCCCGCTGCAGGCTCTGGTCACCAACCTCGACGCCTCCGATTACCTGGGCCGTCTGGCGATCGGGAGGGTGGTGGAAGGAACTCTGAGAGCCGGCGTGCAGGTGGCTCTCTGTCACGCCGACCTCGACGAGCCGCCGCTTCGGAGGAAGCTCACCCAGTTGATGGGCTTCGAAGGCTTTCGCCGGGTCGACGTCGACGAGCGAACCGCCGGCGATCTGTTCGTCGTGGCCGGCTTTCCGGAAGTGGAGATCGGCGACACCCTGGCCGACCCCGAGAATCCGGTGGCGCTGCCCCGCCTCCACGTCGATGAGCCCGTGCTGCGGATGACCTTCGGCGTCAACACCTCTCCCCTGGCAGGGCGCGACGGCAAGTTCCTGACGTCGCGCCAGATCCGGGAGCGGCTGGAGAAGGAGGTGCTCGGCAATGTCTCGATCAGGATCGGAGCGACCTCTTCACCCGAAGTCACCGAGGTGGCCGGGCGGGGCGAGCTGCAGCTGGCGGTGCTGATCGAGTCGATGCGACGGGAGGGCTTCGAGCTTCAGGTGAGCCGGCCGGAGGTGATCCTGCGCGAGATCGACGGCAAGCCCCACGAGCCGGTGGAACGGGCGGTAGTGGATGTCCCCGATGAGCACGTCGGCACTGTCACCCAGGCGGTAGCCCCCCGCAAAGGGAGCGTGCTCGATCTCCGACCAGGCGACCGGGGGCGAACGATCGTCACGCTGACCGCCCCGGCGCGAGGCTTGCTCGGGTTCCGATCGCTGCTCATGACCGCCACCCGTGGAACAGCGCTGATCCATCAACACCACGACGGCTGGATGCCATGGGCGGGGGATCTGCCCCATCGCCAGGGCGGGGCGATGATCTCGGACCGGATCGGAACCACCACGGCCTATGCCCTCGACAACCTCCAGAAGCGAGGCGAGCTGTTCGTCGGCTCCGGCGAAGACGTCTACGAGGGGATGATCATCGGCGAGGCTTCGAAGCCCGAAGAGTTACCCGCCAACCCCACCAGGCCCAAGCAGCTGACCAACATCCGCACGGTCAACGCCGACGAGGCGATCAAGCTCCGACCCCATCGCCGCCATACCTTGGAGACCGCCTCGAGTGGATCGCTTCCGACGAACTGGTAGAGGTCACCCCGGTTTCGGTGAGGGTCCGCAAACGGCACCTCACCGAAGCGGATCGAAAGATCGCCCTCAAACGGAGGTAGGGCTAGGGCCCTTGCCTTCTAGCGGCGCCGGCGGCGGCGACCCCGGGACTGGTAAACGGTCTTGCGCTCGCCGGCTTCGGGATCTGGGGGACGCTCGCCGATGCGACTTCCGCCGCTCGCCGAAAGCCAGCCGTTGTCAGGGTCGTGGAGGGCATCGTGGACTCCGACCTGGCGCTGCAGGGAACGAAGCTCGCCCATCTGATCTGTCAGGACCAGTGATACGACCACCCCGGCGGCACCCGCCCGGGCGGTACGCCCCGACCGATGCAGATAATCCTTGTGGTCGCTGGCGAGATCGAAGTGGACCACGCTGTTGATCCCGTCGACATGGATACCCCGAGCGGCCACGTCGGTGGCGATGAGGGCATCGACCTTCCCGTCCCCAAAAGCCTTCAGGGCCCGGGTCCGCTGACTCTGGCTGCGACCGCCATGGATCGCTTCGGCTTTGACGCCCATTCGGTCCAGCTGTCTGGCCACCTTGTCGGCCCCATGCCTGGTGCGGGTAAACACCAGCGTGGGGGTGGCGGACTCGATGATTTCGGCAGTGATGTCGATCCGCTCGGCGGAATCGACCCGCCAGAAATAGTGGGCCGCCTCGAGATGATCTTCGTTGTCGCCGACTTCGTGGCGAACGGGATCGGTTTGATAGCGCTGAGTCAAGCTGGCGACATCGCTATCGAGGGTCGCCGAAAACAGCATCGTCTGCCGGACCGGGTTGGTCTGGTCGAGCAACCGGCGGACCTGCGGCATGAAGCCCATGTCGGCCATGCGGTCGGCCTCGTCGATCACCACCAGGTCGATATCCCCGAGAGACACGGTGCCCTCGTCGATCAGATCGGCCAGCCGTCCTGGAGTGGCTACGAGCACGTCGGCGCCTTTGCGGAACGCGTTGCGCTGTGGTTCGTATCCCACCCCGCCGTAGACGGCGGCTACCGCCCGGCCGTTGACTCTGGCGAAAGGTGCCAGTTCCCGTGCGATTTGCTCGGCCAGTTCCCGCGTCGGTGCCAGGACCAGAGCCCGGGGCCGACGGGCCTTGGCCTTGCCCACCCGTGTGATCAATGGAAGACCGAAGGCGAGGGTTTTGCCCGATCCGGTCGGGGCGCGACCGAGTACATCTCGGCCGGCCATGAGGTCGGGAATGGTGGCTTCCTGGATCGGAAACGGCTCGATGATTGATTGTTTGGTGAGGACCTCGACTAGGCGCGCAGGCACCCCGAGATCGGCGAATGTGGACATTTCTGAGTTGGCTCCTCGTTGCCCGAATCACGGGCGGCGGCGTACGACCTTGGGTTCGATGACTCGGGTTCGTACACGCAGACACGAGTGATCGGAACGCGCCTGCCCGAGGCCGACTTGCGCTAGTTCACTGTCTGAGCCGTGACCACCGGACGGTGCACATCCCATTCGAAACTTGTCGAAGCAGGGTGGTGCTTTCCTCGAGCCGGTGCGGCTTCGGGCCACATAGTACCAGGCCAGACCCCATTTTCGCGACGCCGTGCCCCGATTCCCCCGTTTTGGCGCGAAAAACCCGTGCCAGGGCACGGGTTTTTCGCGCCAGAACGGGGATCTGCAGCCCGATCCGGGGATCTAAGTCCCGATAACGGGGGATCTAGAGCCCGAACCACGGCTCCCGGGCGAGCTCTCCCTCCACGATGACCCGCTCCTCTTCCTCGGCGATGAGAGCGCACAGCCTCTCGGCTTCGAGACGTTCGGAACGAGCGCGGCTGTCACCGGCCATTGCCAGCGCCCGGGCCATCGCTTCGTGGGCGAAAGCACGGTCCCAGTCCTCGGCCAGATCGGGATGGGTGTCGATCAACTCGAGATAGCGCTCTGCATGGCGAATAGCCAGTTCGGCGGATCCGAACAGGACCGCCGTGCGCGAGATCAGATGCTCGCCCCGTCCGTGATTCATCGGATTGCCAACCTGCATCCAGTGGTAGACCGAGGCATAGGCACGATAGAGAGCCTCCTCGCGGCGCCTCGGTTGATCATCGGGGCTGATGGCCTCGTCATCGATGACCTTCCACGCCTCGTTGTTGAGGTGAACGCCGAACCACCGATGGATGTCCCCGAGGTCGACCATCCGCTCTCCGGCCTCTTCGATCAATTCGTGCCAACCGGCAAATCCATGTTCGCGGGCAATCACCAGCTGGGCAGCGCGGAGAGTCGGCTTCTCCCCGTTCGCACCGGCTGTGGCCAATCGCTCGAGCGCGAGCAGATCACCGCCTTCAGCCGCGCGTTTGAGCTCCTTGGCCTGCCTCTTGAGGTGGCTGATGTTGGGGTTGAAACTCGGCAGCTCGGACATGAGAACCTCCTCGATACGCCCGTGTCCGCTGCTTCGGGCGAGAAGGCTCGTAAAAGTACCTTGCCGATGTCGGGTGAGTTCAACTCTTGCTGCGGACGAGGGGCGTCCCGACCCACACTGGACGGAACGCTAGCAAAAGTCACCCAGGCAAGTTGGGTGGCGGCGAGTAGCTCCCTGTTGCATGCGCCACCAGCCGATCAGGAGCGCCGTCGACCCAGAGCCGGACCTCGCCGTAGATCCGGGTCTTGCCCACGCGAAGCAAATTGCACCGGCCGAGGACATCGCCCCCAAGGGCCGGTCGCAGGAAGGCGATCGAGAGTTCGGAAGTCACGGCCATCGGGGCGGGTCCAAGGACGGTGAAGGTCGCAAACCAGAAGGCCAGATCGGCCAAACCGAACAGGGTCGGTCCGGAGATATAACCCCCGGGTCGCAGAGAGGCGGGGTCGTAGGTCCATCGCGCGGTGGCCCACTCCTCCCCCATCTCCTCGCAGCGATATCCGCTCTCATAGGCCGCGGGGAACCCCTCGGCGACAAGACGATCAACCTCGGCCGGAGTCATGAAATCAGGCGCTCCGAACGCGCCCAAGAAATCAGACGGGTGAGGGTCTCGGTCGCGGATGTGTACCGGAGACCAAGTTCACGAGCAGCGCGCGAGCCGTCGTAAACATGGCCGTGGACCAGGGTCCGGACCATTTCCCGGCATACCGGGCCCGTCCGTCCTACCAATCGAAAAGCCGCTCCGATAACGGACCCTCCCACCAATGCAACAGGTGCTGGAAGGTACCTGACCCGAAGCGGCCGGTCGATCACGGACCCGATCAGTCCGACCGCTTCCTGAATGGTCATCGAGAAGGAATTCAAGACATATCTCTGTTTCGAGACGCCGCTCGCTGCAGCCAGAACATGGCCCCGGGCACAGTCGTCTATGTCGACGATCGAGATGCGGGTGTCGACCACCGTCGAGAGACGTCCGGCAACAAGGTCGAGCAAGATCTTCCCGGTTCCGGTGGATCGGCCGGGTCCCTGCACGGAGGACGGGTTCACAACGACGACGTCCACCCCGCTGCCATCCGCCAAGGCGACTTGCTCGGCCTCGTACTTGGACCGCTCATAATGAGAATGGAAATGCCCGCGATGCGGGGTGTCCTCGTTTCCAACCGCTCCCTCTGGCTCACCGATGGTCGCCGCCGACGACGTGTAGACAACTCGCCGGACCCCTGCCGCGGCTGCCGCCTTGAGCACATTGCGGGTCCCTTCGACATTCACGCGGTACATCTCGGTGGGGTCGGGAACGCACATCTTGTTGACCCCGGCCACGTGAAAGACGACGTCGGCTCCGCGAAAGGCTTGCTCCAGGCTCGGGTACACGAGGATGTCCCCAATAGCCCGTTCGACTCCCCCCGGCAGGGCCCGGGCGGGGTCCCGGACCAATGCCCGGACGGGGGCATTGCCACCGACCAACTGGTTCAGGAGGGCCTTCCCGACGACCCCCGTACCACCGGTGACGACGGTCGTCACGCCGCAGTGGTGGAACGGTTATCGGCGACCACCTTGCTGAAGGCGGCAAAGTAACCCCAGGCAGAGGCGATCGTCACGATCACAGCGATCCACATGACCCATTCGTCGAGGAAGAGTGGTCCCCACGGGTTGGGCAGTCGCATGAACGCGAGACCAATGGCGGCGTACTGGGCGGTGGCCTTGATCTTGCCCCAGGTCGAAGGTTTGACAATGCCTCCGGTCGAGGCCACCAGACCCCGGAGCCCCATGACCAGGAACTCACGCATCATGATCACGAGGGCGGCCCAGATCGAGACCCGGCCGATAGAAGTCAGGGCGAGGAGCGTCCCGGTGACGAGCAGCTTGTCGGCCGTTGTGTCGAGGAACGCCCCGAGGACCGATTCGACATGCCACCGTCGGGCCAGATAGCCATCAAGAAAGTCGGTGACCGCTGCCAGCGCAAACAGCGCCGCCGCGTATCCAAGTGCGTGCGTGAAGCGTTCTTGTGAGCGGGTCAGCGCCATGACGATCGGGACCACCAGGACCCGGCCGATGGCCAACCAGTCAGGGAACGAAATGACATTGCTCCTTGGAGAGGGCCACGACAGGTGGGCCAGGGATCTTACCGCCAGGGTTGAGCCAAACCTGCCGCCGGTAACCTGAACCAAATGTCCTCGTCGTCCGACGGCTGGACCCGGGCCGAACATCTCGGGTTGCTGTCCGACGGGAGCCGTTTCGACGTCCTGGTGGTTGGCGGCGGGGTTATTGGCTGCGGGACTGCCCTCGATCTGGCGGCCCGGGGTCTGAGAGTGGCGCTGGTCGAGCAGCACGACTTCGCGGCCGGTACCTCCGGGAGGTCGACCAAGCTATTTCACGGCGGGATCCGCTACCTCCCACAGTTCCAGTTCCAGCTGGTGGCCGAGGGCCTCAGGGAGCAGGAGGTCCTGGCACTGATCGCCGACTACCTCTTCGAGTCACTCGAGTTCGTTGTTCCGGTCTACGAGCACATCGGCCTCGCCGACGCCCCCGCCTGGGCGGCCAAGGGCCGGCGGGCATCAGTGGCGATGCGGGCCGGGCTTGTCGTCTACGACCTTTTGGGCGGTTTTGACCGGCCCGGCTCCAGGCACCGGCGGATCTCGGTTGACGAGTTGCGCCAGGCCGTGCCAAACCTCCGGTCGGCGGGTCTCCGGTCCGGGTTCGTGTACTCCGACGCCCAGACCGACGATGCCCGTTTGGTCATCGCCATCGCCAGGACGGCCGTCGACGATCTTGGAGCCGTAGCCGTCAGTCGAGTCCAGGCCACTTCCGTAAATTCGGTGGGAGATGGCTACGCCGTCACTCTCCGCGACGTTGTTTCGGGCGGGGAGTTCAGCGTCGAAGCCAGAGCAGTGGTGGTGGCCACCGGCGCCTTCCCTGCCCCTTCTGTCGACGGATCTCCCCAATTGCAGATGGTCGTATCCAAGGGAGCCCATCTGGTCGTCAAGCGCGACCAAATCGGCCTCGGCAACCGCGCAGTGGTCCTGCCCCGCACCGACGACGGAAGGGTGATGTACATCGTCCCGTGGGCCGATCACGCTTTGATCGGGACCACCGACACCGCTTTTCACGGCGACCTCGCCCATCCGGCGGCCGATCCCGGGGACATCGAGTATCTGACCAGGCATGTCGAGCGATACCTCGACGTAGCGCCGTTTGAGCCCCTCTCGACATTCGCCGGGCTGCGGGCTCTGGCCGACGACGGATCGGGGACCACGGCCCAGGCTTCTCGCGAGCACGTCATCGCCGAACCACGGCCCGGTTACGTCCAGGTCGCCGGTGGCAAGCTCACCACGTATCGGCGGATCAGCGCCGAGGCCGCCAGCGTGGTGGCAAAACGGCTGCGAGTACCCACCAAATCGATAACCAAGAACCTTCCGCTCTCGGGGGCCAGCGACGGCGACCTCATTTCCTCCGACCTCGACGACCAGGCACGGACCCGCTTCCGCCGATACGGCGCCAACGCCTCCGAGATCGACGCAATCATCGCCGGGGATCCAGAACTGCACCTCACGCTCGGTGACCAACGCACAACGCTCGCAGAGGTAGTCCACGCCTGCCGGCACGAGTCAGCAGTCTCAATTTCCGATTTCACGCTGCGACGCACCCGGCTCGGTTGGCTAACGATGGATCACGGCCGTAACGATCAGCGAGCCATCGCAACCACGATGGGCGGCGAGCTCGGCTGGAGTGAGGCCGAGATCAACCGCCAGCTCGAGGCCCACGAAGCCGAGCTGCAGGCCGAAGGTCTCTAGACCCAATCAAGAGTTCTGGCGACCGCTTGCTGCCACCGGGTGTAAAGCCACTGACGCCGATCGTCGGTCATCCTCGGCATGAATCGGCGATCCTCCACCCAGTTGGCCCGCAAGTCATCGAGCGAATCCCAGACACCCTCGGCCAAACCCGCCGCATAGGCCGCTCCCAATGCGGTGGTCTCCGCGACGAACGGTCTGATGACCGGTATGCCCAGGATGTCGGCCTGGAACTCCATGAGAAGTTCGTTGTGGACCATCCCCCCATCCACTCGCAGCTCGCTCAGTGCCACACCGGAATCGGCCCGCATCGCCTCGAGCACCTCTCGGGTTTGGAACGCTGTTGCTTCGAGCGCCGCCCGGGCGATGTGTCCCTTGTTGGCGTAACGGGTCAAACCCACGATCACCCCCCTGGCATCCGACCGCCAGTGTGGAGCGAAGAGCCCGCTGAAGGCAGGGACGAAATAGACGTCGCCGTTGTCGTCGACCGTCCTCGCCAGGGCTTCGACTTCACCGGAATCGGTGATCAGACCGAGGTTGTCACGCAGCCACTGGATCAGCGAACCGGTCACTGCGATTGAGCCCTCCAGGGCGTAGATCGGGTGCTCGTTGCCGATTCGGTACGCCACCGTTGTCAAAAGCCCGCTCCGGGAGGCGACCACCTCTGTTCCGGTGTTGACCAGCATGAAGCAGCCGGTGCCGTAGGTGTTCTTGGCCGAACCGGCCTCGAAGCAGGTCTGGCCGAAGAGCGCGGCGTGCTGATCGCCGAGCATCCCGCTGACGGGGACTCCGTCGAGTTCGTCGACGCCCTGGGCGATCCTGGCCGATGACGGAACGATCTCGGGAAGGAGCGCGCTCGGGATGCCGAGAACTCCGCAGATTTCATCGCTCCATCGAAGGGCCCGCAGGTCCATCAGCATCGTCCGCGATGCGTTGGTGACATCGGTGACGTGCCGACCTCCAGTCAGGTTCCATACGACCCACGAATCGATGGTGCCGAAGCAGAGTTCTCCCTGCTCCGCCCTGACCCGCAAGTCCGGCTCGTTTTCGAGGAGCCAGGCGATCTTGGGACCGGAGAAGTAGGTCGCCAGAGGCAGGCCGGTCACGCTTCGGAAGCGGTCGATGCCTTCCGAGCCGGCGAGGCGCCGGCACAGTTCGGCGGTCCGGGTGTCCTGCCATACGATCGCGTTGTAAACCGGCTGGCCGGTCTTGCGGTCCCACAGCACGGTCGTCTCGCGCTGATTGGTCACACCGACCGCACTAAGACCAGAGGCCTCGATTCCCGCGGCATGCAAAGCCGCACCTATTACCCGCCGGACCTTGTTGATGATCTCAATGGGGTCGTGCTCGACCCAGCCCGGTTTCGGGAAGATCTGGGTGTGCTCCTCTTGAGCGACGCTTACTACCTTCCCGGCCCGGTCGAAGATCATGAAACGGGAGCTTGTCGTCCCCTGATCGAGGGCCCCGACCAGCGGCCCTGTCATCGCGACCGGTTCATCGGAACTGGTTCATCGGATTGGGGCGAACAGATCTACGGCGTTGCCCGCCGGATCTAGAACGGTCGCATATCTTTGACCCCACGGGGCATCGAATGGGGCGAGATGGGACACGGCTCCGGCTGTCGTCAGCTCGAGATGAAGACGGTCGACCTCCGCCGGACCCTCGCACAAGAAAGCCAGAGCAATTCGGTGGCTTCCCGATGGGGCCTCCCAGGCCGAGAACGACTTAACCGACTCTTCGGTATCGAACATGATCCGGAGACCACCCGGCCCGCTGGCCTCGACGTGATCGTCGGCGTCATTGCCCATCGTGAACTGCAATCCAAGCCTCCGATAGAACTCCATCGCTTCAGCCATGTTGGCGACAATGAGACCGATCGCATCAAGTTGTGGCATGGCGGCATTTTGCCAGATGACATCGGCCCAGATCACAACGGGTCTGATCGCATCGGTCCGGCTGATGGGCTAGTCGCGGCTAGGTGGTCTCGACTCGCCGGTGAGCCGCCAGCTCCTGAGCCCGGGGCGGGTCCTCCAGCCATCGCATTGCAACGTCGGCAGCATCCTCGATCATCAGATCCACCTCCGCCCGCTCGTCTTTCGTGAAACGCTTGAGCACGTGGGCGGCGGGGTCCTGGTTGCCGGGGGGACGTCCGACTCCAAGCTTGAGCCTCCAGAAATCCTTGGTACCGAGATGCGACTCCAGGGAGCGAATCCCGTTGTGGCCGCCACTGCCACCGGCCTTCTGGAGCCGGAGCCGGCCGAATGCCAGGTCGATGTCGTCGTGCAGCACGAGCAGGTCCTCGGGCACGACCTTGTAGTAGGAGCGGAGCGAGCCGACAGCTCGGCCCGAATCGTTCATGAAGGTATTGGGAGATGCGAGCACGAGGTCTCGCCCGGGAACGGTGGCAACCTCGGACCGCACCCGCAGTGGACCCCGCTTCAGCTTGGCGTCGAGGCGCCCGGCCAGTACGGCCAGGACTTCGTAACCGAGGTTGTGCCTCGTTCCCTGGTATTCCGAACCGGGGTTGCGAAGGCCGACGATGAGACGCACCGATTACTCGGAGTCGTCGGCTTCTTCCCCGCCGCCCTCCTCGGTCTCGGCGCCCTCTTCGGTCTCTTCGACCTCGGGGACTTCCTCGACTTCGGCCGCCGGAGTGGTAACCGTGACGAGAAGATCGTCGGGATCATCGAGGATCAAAACTCCCTCGATCGCTGGAAGGTCCCGGACCCGGATGTCGTCGTTGATGTTGAGATGGCTGACGTCGACTTCGATGAAGGCCGGGATCTCCGCGGGCAACGCTTCGATTTCGACTTCGTTCTTGATAGGGCTGAGGATGCCGCCTTCTTTGACGCCGGGAGGGTTCCCCACAAAGTGAAGGCTGACCTCGGCCTGGACCTTTTCGGTCAGTGACACCTGGACGAAATCCACGTGACGGAACACGGGCCGGTAGGGGTGGCGGTCGATGACCCGGACCAGCGTCGGGATCCCGGCCGAATCGTCGATTTCGAGGTTGATGAGAACGTTGAAACCCGCATCGGTATGAAAGGCCACGCTCAGATCGTGATGGTCTACGGCCACATGCTTGGGCTCGGTACCCCGCCCGTAGACAACGGCCGGGACCTGGCCCTCCCGACGAAGCCGCCGCGAAGCCCGGCTTCCAAGCTGGCGCCCGGTTGCGGCTTTGAGGGTGTACTGAGCCATGGAAAAGTCTCCTGAGGAAGGGAAGGCTGCAGCATTGTAATCGGAGGTGAGGCGCCCAGACAGCAGACGCCAGACGCCAGACGCCAGACGGCAGCCAGCCATCGACGGTAGGCAGGCCGCACTCCCGGATGACCAAGTTGACGGTCGCGATCGATCAGCCCGCTAGCTTCTTGATCCATTCCACTGTGCGCCCGATCAACCGAGGAGCATTCTTCGCTCCTCCCAGCGAATGGTCGGCCTCGATCAGCTCGACGGTGGCGTTCGGCAAGGGCCGCACGTATCGCTCGAAGAGCTCCATCCGGCTGAGGGGATCCCTGGTTCCCTGGAAGAACAGCATCGGAGCCGATAATGGCTGGGAGGTGATCGGCCCGCAGCTTCTCGGGTCGGCCCGGGGGATGGAGCGGATATGCATACAGCACGAGACCGAGAGCAGGTTCGCCGGCGGCAGCGAGGTAGGTCCCCATTCGGCCGCCCATCGATCGGCCGGCCAGAACGACCCGACCTCCCACCTCGGAGGCGAGGTAATCCCTGGCAGCCCGATGGGTGCTGAGCAATACGGGCTGCGCATCGGGCCTTTTCCGGTCCGGCCTCCGTGTACGGGTAATTGAAGCTGAGGACCGTCACCCCCGCCCGGCCCAGTCCGTCTCGTAACTCGACGAGCCGGGGGTGATCCTGGTCGGTCCCGGCACCGTGGGCCAGCAGCAAACCCGGCATTTCGCCGTCGCTCGGACTGTCCCCTCCCCTGACCAGCCTCCCAGTTACGGTTCCCTCGCCAACCCTAATCCGAACTTTCTCCAACACCATGCAGCCAAGCGTACGAGAACCAGAGCCCTCAGCCATTGCCCGAGTCGGGCCGGGCCTTCTGGGAGCTGCGTTGCTGGCTGTTGCCGCCCAACTCATCGGGAATCTGGCCGAGCTGATATCACCTCTCATCGTTGCTGTCGCCCTGGGCGTGATCGCCGGCAATGCCTTCCAGGTCTCGCGGGCCGGGCCCGGCATGCGATTCGCGGCTTCCCGGCTCCTCCGCATCGGGGTCGTCCTGATCGGCTTGCGAATTGCCCTGGACGATCTGGCCGCCGTCGGGCTTCCCGGGCTCGGAGTCGTTGCGCTGGCCGTGACGGTCACGTTCTTCGGCACCCAGTGGCTGGGCAGGTGGATGGGGGTCCCCCACGATCTCTCGCTTCTGATCGGAACCGGCTACTCGATCTGCGGGGTGTCGGCAGTCGCAGCGATGAAGGGAGTGGTGGGCGCCGACGAGGAAGAGGCCGCCTATGCCATCGGACTGGTGACCCTGGCCGGCAGTCTCTCGATAGTCATCCTGCCATTGCTGGGGAGCGCTCTCGGGATGAACCCTGCCGACTTCGGGAGCTGGGTCGGTGGAGCGGTCCACGACGTCGCCCAGACCGTGGCGACCGCGTCCACGGAAGGCGACGCAGCGCTGACCGCGGCGATCGTCGTCAAGCTCACCCGTGTCGCCCTGCTGGCACCACTCGTCGTCGGGGTCGCCCTAAGCACCGAGAGGGGCCTGACAGAGCGTGAAGCCCTCCTGCTGGCAATCCGATACGCAAACCTCCCCTGATCCCGCTTTTCGTTGCGGGATTTCTGTTCATGGTTGGAGTCCGCTCGACGGGGCTCATCCCCGATTCCTGGCTGACGCCGATCCGTCAGGTCGAGAGTTTCCTCTTCACCGTATCGCTGGTCGGGGTCGGGTTCGGAGTCGACCTTGGTCGCCTACGCAAGCTGGGGGGAAGACCCCTGGCCCTTGGCATGGCCGCCTGGGTTCTGATCGCCGGCATGTCGTACCTCGGCGTGATGATCACCCGCTGACACCTACCATCGAAGTCATGATCTTCCCAGCCGAATGGCCGGAATGACCGGCCCAACATGAGCCGGGCCAACATGAGTGGCCAGACATGAGTGGCCAAATATGAGTGGCTGGCGGGCCGGTCTCATCGCTCTCGCGGTCGGAGGCCTGGTCCTTGGCGTCGGATGGGTCGTCACCAGGGATGGATCTCCGTCGGCTTCGACCACGACCGTTCCCGGGCGTCGAAGACCCTGATGTCGCCCTGGCTTGTCCCCTCGCCCTGCAACTCGCCTGCGACGGTTTGGCCGAAGCTCTCGGCACTTCGCGGCGGTCGCTACCTCCAGGGGAGATTCCCGGACGACACCCTGGTCATCAACTTCGCGGGCGACATCGCCACCGAACTAGCGGCGCAACCCTTCGCCCGGTCCCCCATTGCCATAGCCGTTTGGGGTGAGCGGGCCCCGACCCTGGAAGACGACCTGCGGGGTTATTGACGTCCAATGCCTGGTCGACAACGCCGGTCAAACGTGGGAAGAACTGGGTGGCCCCTCGGCCTGGGGCACCATGCTGATCGGCCTGGCTGATCCCACCGAGGGCATCGCCGATCTCGAGGCCTGGCGCTTGGTGGCGGCGGCCAATCCGCCCCAGGGATTTGGCGAATGGGTTCGGTTGCGGGCCGCCGAACGGAGGACAGCTCGCTCGCGGACCTGGTCCTCTTCCCGAGCCGGGCAGATGCAGTGGTCGCCTCGGAGGCGGCAATCGCCTCGCAAATGGAGAATGCCCGGGGCCGGGCGGGTCGCCTGGTCGTCTTTTACCCGGATCCGGCGTCCTTATCTGTGCGGTCGCGGCCTACGGCGAGGGTCGGGCCGTCCAAAACTCTGATCGAGCGACTTGTTGACGCCAGATATTCAAGGTCTCCTCGGTAGCCTGGGCCTCAGACCTTTGACAGGAGAAGCCACCAATCTCCTACGAGACCTCGGGGACGCCGGGGTCGGAGTTGCCGGCTCTGACCGAGCCCGAGAAGCCGGCTCTGATATCGAGTTGGCAATCAGTCGTGGGAGGATGAGGTACTCATGACCCGCAACCGAATCGTTCGCTACCTGGTTGTCGCCCTGCTTCTGATTGGCGCTTGCACGACCGGGACCGACACCGACACCACTACCAACAACTCGGTGCCCTCAGGGTGCACCGAAGTCCCGGTCGCCACGTCCCCGGAGAAATTCACCTTGCTCACCGGGCTGGCCGAGACATTCAACGCCACGGGTCAGGAGTTCGGCGGTGAATGCGCGGCAATCACCATTTACCGGGTCTCATCCGGGACCGCGGCCCGGATGCTTGCCGAGGGTTGGCCGACGGACGGATCGGCGGGGCCCGCCCCGGTCATGTGGAGTCCCTCCGCGAGTACCTGGGGTGCGATAGTCAACCAGCGTTTGTCGGATCAGGGACAGCCTCCGATCGCCAACGATTTCCAACGGATCATGCTGACTCCGCTGGTACTGGGAATGCCCCGACCGATGGCCGAAGCCCTGGGCTGGCCCGAAGCTGAGATCGGGTGGTCAGACATCCTCGCTCTCGCCTCCAATCCCGAGGGATGGGGATCGCTCGACCATCCCGAGTGGGGCGACTTTCGGTTGGGCAAGACCAACCCCAACTTCTCGACGTCAGGGCTCTCTGCCACCGCGGCCATCTACTACGCCGCCACCGGCAAGACCTCCGGTCTGACTGAGGCAGACCTGACCGATCCCGACGTGGTCGAGTTCGTCCGGGGAGTGGAGGCCGCCACCGTGCACTACGGCGACACCACCCTGACCTTCCTCGACAACATGTATCGGGCTGATCAGGCCGGTCGCGGGCTCACCTATGCCTCGGCGGTGGCGGTCGAAGAGGTCTCGATACTCGCCTACAACCGGGGCGACCCGGCCGACACCGGCACCCCCGGCCCGCCCCCACGGGTGCCGTTGGTCGCCGTATATCCCAGCGAGGGGACGCTCTATTCGGACAATCCCGCCTTCATCCTCGACGGCGCCTGGGTCACCGATGTGGCTCGCCAAGCTGCGACCGCTTTTCGCACTTTCGTAATCGATGACCCCGAGAACCAGCGAGCGGTTCTGGAGTTCGGGTTTCGACCGGGAAACCCTGCGGTGGCGATCGGCGACCCGATCAACATCGCCAACGGGCTCAACCCCGGAAAACCCGACACCGAATTCGCCACCCCGACACCGGAGGTCCTCACGGCCCTGGTTGAGAACTGGGAGGTAAATCGCAAGACGGCCCGGTTGATCATCCTCTTTGACGTCTCCGGATCAATGGCCGACCTCGGCGGTGATGGATTTTCGAAGCTGGAGCTTGCCAAGGAAGCGGTGATCACCAGCCTCGACGAATTCAAACCTGAAGACGAGATCGGGCTCTGGGTCTTCTCGACCAACCTTGACGGGGACCGGGATTACCTCGAACTCATTCCCCCCTCCCCGGTGTCCGCCATCAGAGATCAGCTCGAGGACACCATCACGGGCCTGCAAGCGGAAGGCGGTACCGGCCTGTACGACTCGACGACGGCGGCCGTTCAAGCTATCAGGGACGGTTTCGACGAAACCAAGATCAACGCCGTTCTGCTGTTGACCGATGGGATGTGCGACGACGATCCTCCCGGCTGCGACCTGGACCCGTTGGTCAGGTTCCTCGGCTCAAATGAAAGGGACGTCGTGAGGGTCTTCCCGGTGGCGTACGGACAGGACGCTTCGATCGACGAGTTGACGGCCATCGCCAACGCATCCCAGGCTCGCCTGTATCAGGCGACCAACCCTCTCACGATCCGAGCGGTTTTCCAGCAGGTGATCTCGAACTTCTGAAATGACGAACAAATCTGGGCCCGACCGATTGGGAAGCGTCTTCCGCTATAACCCGGTCACTCGCAAAAGCCAGCGCTTGCTGCGAGCGATGTTCCGACCCGCCGGCGTCGTCGCCACAGTGGGCCTGGTGGGGGCCGGGGTGTTGCTGGGTATCCCCGTTGCCTTTATTGCCGGGGCGGGAGCGGTCGGTTTCGTCACATCGGCGCTTCTTCACCTCCGCGATCCCAAGCTGGCGGCCTCGATGGTCGCTCCCGAATTCGACCGGGACCTCTCGGTGCTCGGGCCCGAGCACCTGACTCTGATGGTGCGAGCCCTCGAGGCAAGAGACCGGCTCGAACAAGCAATGCTTGACTGGCAGGGAGGCGACAACGAAGGCCTCATGGCCCGCGTCACCGAGACCCTCCGGCGCATGTACGACTCGGTTCTGTGGGTGCAACGGGCCGACCGATTTCTTGGGACCGTCGACGAAGCCAGCCTGGGGAGTCGGCTCCAGAATCTCCCGGCAGGGCCGGTGAGGGAGGAAGTCGAGGCTCAAATCGTTGAAGTCACCGGCATCCGCCGCCGCCGCGACGAGGTGGTTTCCCGGATCCTCGCCACCACCACCGGCATCGACACGCTGGCAGTCAAAGCCCACTCGATCGCACTCACCTCGACCGGCCCCGATCAGACCATCGACGAGGTCCGGCGTCTGCGGGAGGAGCTGAACGCTTACACGGCCGGACTCGAGGAGGTACAACAACATCTCCGGCTTGCGCTGCCGGAGGTGTCGTGACCACGGCCGGCATCGAGGTCTTCCCCGACCCGACGGCATTGGCAGCCGGGGCAGCAGAGTTGATCGCCGGCAAACTTCACGACGCCCCCGGGCCGCGCGTTTCCCTGGGGCTGGCGGGGGGCAGCTCTCCGGCGGCGACCTACCGAAATTTGAGGGGCCTTCGATGCCATTGGGACCGGGTCGACGCCTGGCTGGCCGATGAGCGCTGGGTGCCTCTCGATCACGAGGACTCCAATGGGCGGATGGCGGCAGAAACCCTATTCGATCACGTCAACGCAACTTTTCACCGACCGCGCTGGGCGCCATGGCTCGAACCGGACGAGTCGGCCGCCCATTACGAGGCAACCTTGCGCTCGCTCCACCCGGCCGGTCACCCACCCGACCTCGTGCTGCTCGGTCTGGGCGACGACGGGCACACCGCGTCTCTGTTTCCTGACACTGCTGCGCTAAAGGTCGATCGGAGGTGGTTCGTCGCCAACTTCGTCGAGAAGCTGGATGATTGGCGCCTGACGGCCACATTTCCGCTACTCAACAATTCCCGAGAGATCTTCTTCCTGGTCGAAGGAGAGCAGAAGGCGGAACGGGTGGCCGAGATCATGAACAGGCGAACCCCACCCTGCCACTGTCCTGGCTCAGGGCCCTTCCCAAGTCACGTGGCTGCTCGATGAAGGTGCGGCCCATTTGCTGTCGCGTTGAGATCGATGAAGCGATCGGCGCTGGCCTTGATCCTCGTTTGCGCGTGTACGGCCGCCACCGGCGAGGCATCGACCACCACCACAGGTCCGTCCGGAGCCGCGCGACCTCGACGACCACAACCCGGGCACCCGACAACAGGATCGGGATCGACCTGGTGGGAGGACTTCCAATCGAGATATACGGACCCGAGAGTCGGGGCGAGTACCCGCCGGTGGTGATGCTCCACGGCGGTGGATGGTTCGGAGGCAGCCCCGCCTCCATGGCTCCCCTGGCCGACTTTCTCGCCTCGAAGGGCCTCGTGGTTTTCAATTCCACCTATCGGACCTCCGCCGGTGGATATCCCGAGAGTTTTGATGATGTGGCCTGCGACATTCGCTTCGCGCTGTCGACCGCCGCGGAATATACGACGTCGACGGAACCGGTGACGGTTGTCGCCCACTCGGCGGGCGCCCACATCGCAGCTGTCGTCAGTCTGGCCGGTGACGATTTCGGACAGGACTGCGACTTCCGAGAGCCCGTGCGAGTCGATCGATTCGTGGGCCTATCCGGTCCGTACGATCCGACGCTGTACTCGGCGGTCCTCGCCGGATACTTCGGGACGAGGTTGGAAGAGGACCCCGCTCCCTGGACGGCGGGCAGCCCGTACACCTACCTCGACGAGCATCCCGGGCTCCGGGTGTTGCTAGTCCACGGCCTCGACGACGACCTGGTTTCCGTTCAATCGAGTGAACTCTTCTATGCGGCCGCAGAAGAAGCCGGCCTCGACGTCAGGTTGGAGGAACTGCCCGGGGCATCCCATATGGACACGAGAAACCCCACCCTGGTCGGTGACCTCATCCTCGACTTCGTGACGGAGCCCTAAGAGCACGAAACCTTAGGTTATAGGCCGCGGTTTCCACGGCAGATTGCCTTCAGATTCACTCGCAGCCGGCTAGATCTCCGCGATTGATCGGATTGGCATTCGCGGCCCAAAGGCGGGGGCGTGGCCGAGGGTGGCCAGCAACCGCAGAACCCTCCCCCGATGCGGCCGGAACTCCTCGAGGAGCTTGAGCATCTCCTCATCGGTGCCACGAGGGCGACCGGTGAGATGCCAGGCAACCCCGTTTTTCAGGTGGAAGTCACCGACCGACACCGCATCGCAGTCGCCGTGGCTCATGGTCACCGTCTCGGCCGAGGTCCATGCACCGATCCCGCGGATTCTTTCGAGGTACGAGCATGCGTCGACCGGGCTGGCGTCGACCAATCGCTCGATTCGACCGGCCTCCGAGGCTGCCCGGAGGATCGTGTCGGCTCTGCGCTTTTCGATCCCAAGAGGATGCAGATCGAAGTACGTGGCTGCGGCCAACCGATCGGGATCCGGAGGCAGCCGCAGAGGCATCGGACCGGGGGCCGGTGATGAGTAAACGCGAGCCAGATGTCTCAAGCTTCGACCTGCCTCCTTCCCCGTCACCTTTTGGGTGACGATGGCAATGAGGAGAGCATCGAACACCCGCCCGGTGCGTCCGATTCTCAGTCCCGGATTGCGGCGGTGCAGTTCCCTGACCAGAGGATGCTCCGGCCGGAATTGCTCCGGGTGATCGTCAACACCAACCAGACCTGGGACCGACTCGAGTGCCCATGACTTTCCCTGGCCGTAGGCCGTTGCCTCGACCGCGGTTCCGGTGCGGCGGAGATGGAGAGTGGCCGGGCCCTGCGGTGTCCGCATCGGTGCCCACCATCCATCCGGTCGAAAGTGGCCACCGAGTTGGGCGAGGGTGGCGCGCAACGCCAGGGCAAAGTCGACGGGGAAAACGCGGTGCTCCACCGATAGCAGCGTAACGATCATGCCTCGGCGGCAGCTTCATCGGTTTAAGGGTGACGCGACCCAAGACGGGTCGTCACAGACCCTTCGGATGCCAAACGGTTTTGGTCTCGGTGAAAGCCGCGATCAGGTAGGGAGATTGACCGTCGAGCTTCCCGTCGGTGCCGATCAGCCTCTTCACGTTGTGGACCGCACCCTGTTCGATCCTCACTCGCAGGTCGGTCCGGTGCCCCTGCCAAGTCGATGGCGTTGACGTCCATGTGATCGGCCAGCCACGGCGCCAACTCTGAATGGCTGCCGGTCAAGATATTCACCACTCCCGGCGGAACGTCGGAGGACTCCAGCACCTCCGCAAAGGTGATGGCCGGCATCGGCTGGGATGGAGAGGCGAGCGCCACGACGGTGTTTCCACTAACGATCGCAGGGGCAAGTCGGGAGATCAGGCCCAGCAGGGCAGGAACCTCTGGGGCAATCACTCCTACGACCCCGGTTGGCTCGGGTGCGGAGATGTTGAAGAAGGGACCGGCCACCGGATTGAGGTTGCCGTATATCTGCGCGAACTTGTCGGCCCAACCGGCGTACCAGACCGTCCGGTCGATCGAGTCGGCAACCTCGTTCCGGGCCCGGGTCGCAGTTGCCCCGGCGTCCTCGAGTTGCTCCTCGAACGCTGCCCTTCGATCTTCGATCATCTCGGCAATTCGGTAGAGGATCTGACCGCGGTTGTAACCCGACCGCTCGGCCCATTTGGCTTGCGCGGTTCGAGCCGCCCGCACGGCTTCGCGCAGATCCTTGCGCGAGGCCAGGGCCACCCGGGCCAGCACAGCTCCGTCGCCAGAAAGGGCCGGATAGGTGCGACCGGATTCCGATCGCGGGAACTCTCCGTTGATGTAGAGCTTGTAGGTCTTGCGGACGTCGAGACGGCTCACGACATGCCTCGCAGGTAGGCCAACAACCCGTGCCGCCCGCCCTCGCGTCCGAACCCGGACTCCTTGTAGCCGCCGAACGGTGAGGCCGGATCGAATTTGTTGTAGGTGTTGGCCCACACCACCCCAGCCTGGAGACGGTCGGCCATCCACAGAATCCGCGAACCTTTCGAGGTCCACACGCCAGCCGACAAGCCGTAAGGGGTGTTGTTCGCCTTCTCGATCGCCTCGTCCGGTGTTCGGAAGCTCATGATCGACAGCACCGGTCCGAAGATCTCTTCCTGGGCGATGCGATGGCTCTGGCTGACGCCGGTGAAGAGCGTCGGCCGGAACCAGAAGCCGTTGCGGGGCAGCTCGCAGTCGGGTTGGAACATCTCGGCGCCCTCCGCCCTCCCGACTTCTACGAGCTCTGAGATCTTGGCGAGCTGATCCGCGGAGTTGATCGCTCCGACATCGGTGTTCTTGTCGAGAGGATCGCCAACTCTGAGCGTCGACAACCGTCGCTTCAACTTGTCGACGAACCGGTCGTGGATCGACTCCTGAACGAACAGACGGCTCCCGGCACAACAGACATGCCCTTGGTTGAAGAAGATGCCATTGATGACACCCTCGATCGCCTGATCCATCGGGGCGTCGTCAAAGATGACGTGAGCGGCTTTGCCTCCGAGTTCGAGGGTGACCTTTTTGCCGGTCCCGGCCAGGCTGTTGCGGATTAGCTTTCCGACCGCCGTCGAGCCCGTGAATGCGACCTTGTCGACGTCGGGGTGATTGACCAGGCTCGATCCGGTGGCACCGGCGCCAGTGACAACGTTGAGAACTCCGGGGGGTAGCCCTGCCTCAGCCGCCAGCGAAGCGAAGACCAGCGCTGACAACGGGGTCGTTTCGGCCGGCTTGAGCACGACGGTGTTGCCCGTTGCCAGCGCGGGGGCAATCTTCCACGCCAGCATCATCATCGGGAAGTTCCACGGGATCACCTGACCGGCCACTCCCAGGGGCTGGGGATCAAGCCCGGGGAACGCGTACTCGAGTTTGTCCGCCCAACCGGCGTAGTAGAAGAAGTGGGCGGCAACCAGCGGAAGGTCGACATCGCGCGACTCTTTGATCGGTTTGCCACCGTCCATGGTTTCCAGAACTGCCAACTCACGCGAACGTTCCTGGACCATTCGCGCGATTCGAAACAGGTATTTGGCCCGCTCCTTCCCGGGCAACGAACCCCACGAATCGTCGTAGGCCGCCCTGGCGGCCTTTACCGCGCGATTGACATCCTTCTCACCGGCCTCGGCCACCTCAGCCAGTGGTTCCTCAGTCGCCGGGTTGATGGTGGGAAAGTACTTCCTGGATAGAGGAGGCCGAAACTCGCCGTCGATGAAGAGCCCGTATCGCTCTTTCAACGAGACGATCTCGGTCGACTCGCGCGATGGCGCGTACTTCCAGTCGAGGGGCGGGCTCGGCGCCCGCAGCAATTCAGCTTTCGTCATCGGATTCCCTGCTCACGGCTGATACCTCCTCAGTCCTTCGTGAAGTAGTCAGCTGATTGGTACCGACCGGTCTTTAACCAACGAACCTGCATCAGGACATCATTGAGAAGCGTCGAGGCTCCAAAACGAAACCAGTCGGGGGTCATCCAGGCGGAGCCCAATGTCTCGTTGAGCACGACCAGGTATCGGATGGCATCCTTGGCGGTCCGAATTCCCCCGGCCGGCTTCATTCCTATCTTCACACCGGTCGCGGCGTAGAAATCCCTGATGGCTTCGAGCATGACCAGAGTCACCGGCAACGTTGCGGCCGGTTGGACCTTGCCGGTCGAAGTCTTGATGAAGTCGGCCCCCGCTGCCATCGCCAGCATGGACGCCCTGCGAACGTCATCGAGGCCACCCAGCTCGCCCGTCTCGAGGATCACCTTCAGATGCACCCGGTCTCCGCATGCCTCTTTGATCCGGCGAATCTCGTCGAATACCTTGAAGAACGAGCCCGACAGAAACGCGCCGCGGTCGATGACCATGTCGACCTCATCGGCCCCTGCGTTCACGACCGCCGTCGTTTCGGCCAATTTGGATTTGGTGTCTATTTGCCCTGAAGGAAAATAGGTAGCTACCGAGGCGACTTTGACCCCCGATCCCGCCACCGCTTCGAGGGCGTAGGGGACCATTGCCGGGTAGACGCAAACCGCCGCGACGGAGGGCACCGAGGCGTCGACCGGGTCTGGCCGCATGGCCTTGGCCGACATCTGCGCGACCTTGCCGGGTGTGTCCTTCCCTTCGAGGGTGGTCAGGTCCATCATCCGGATGGCAAGGGTCAGGGCCTCCATCTTCGAGTCTTTCTTGATGGACCTGGTGGCGAGAGAGGCCACTCTTTCGGTGACGCCCACCTCATCGATGCTGGCGACCGATCTGATGAAGGACGCCAGGGTTGGCGTGGTGATCCGACCGGGGAGAATCGAGAGGCGACGCTCCGTGTCAGTGCCGGGAACATCTCCACGTGCAAGTGCGGTCAGGGCCATGCCGACACCGATGGTAGGCCGAACCCGAATCGAGACCGACGTGATCAGCGGCCAGCAAGCACCTGCCTTTCAACGATTCGACTTGCGGCCGTAGAGTTGGAGTATGCGCCGCTCTCGATCGCTGCTTCCGCACGCCCCTGGGGTGGCGTTCGTCGCCGCCACCCTCGGCTTCGGTGGGGCCAGCGTGTTGGCCAAGGTGATCCTCAATCGGGGTGTCAACCCCCTCGAGATGCTTCCCGTGCGCTATCTCCTTGCGCTTTTGACCCTCATCGGCGTGCTGGCCGCTACGGGCAGGTTGAAGCGTCTCGATCTCGACACATGGAAGAAAGGCGCCTTGTTGGGGGTCATCAACATGGCCGCGCCCTCGATCCTGATGACGGTCGGACTCCAGCATTTGTCGGCATCGATCACGGCTCTCCTGGTCGGACTGGTCCCGCTCACCACGGCTGCGTTTGCGCATCACCTGATCGACGGCGAGAGGATGCACAAGGGATTGGTGCCGGGTTTTGTCCTGGCCCTGATCGGGACCGGTTTGCTGGTCGAGCGCGAGGGTGGGCCCGGAAACAGACCTGTCCTGGGTCTCGCTCTGGTAATCCTGGGAGTGCTGTGCGCCGGGGCGGGAGGTGCGTTGACCCGTCGATTTGCGCTGGGAACACCGGCCGCCGAATTGATCGTCCCACAGTTTGTGGCGGCCGCGGCTGTGATTGTCGTCGCCTCACTCGTCTCCGGCAGCGTGGCCGGGATCGGCCGGATAGATGGTGGTTCGTGGTGGCTGATCGCAATCCTGGGAACCGCCGCGACGACTGTGCCGTTTGGAGCCCTTTTGTGGCTTTCGGAGCTGACGACCGCGGCCAGGGTCGCCCTGATGGCGTATCTGGTGCCGCTGCTGGGTGTGGCCGGTGGGGTGCTGATACTCAACGAACCTTTTGGTCTTCGGCTTGTCGCCGGTGGAGCGTTGATCCTGGCGGGGGTGGTCCTGGCCGACCGATCGGAGAGACGAGCGCACTCGCTTACCCCGGTGGCGACGGAAGCCCCTCTCCCGTGAACAGCGGAAGGGCACCGGGCCCCCCGCCCATGAACCGCAAATGAAGGCTTGGTTTCTCATCGTTTTTACGGGGGCGATGTTTGCGAGCCTGGGTCTCTGCACCAAGTTCCTGACCACCCGGGGGGTAGACCCGATGGTTTGTGCCGCCGTCCCCTTCGCCGTGTCGGCGGTCATAGCCGTTGGGCTTCATGCCCGGAAGCCGGCAACCCCCTGGCGCGAGGGGCTGGCCCTGGGAGCTGTCGGCGCCGCCATTCCCTCCCTGCTGTTCAACATCGGTTTCAACCGGTTACCCGCGTCCGTCGTCACCTTGACGCTGGCCCTCGGTCCGGTTTTCACCGCCCTGGCAGCCCATCTGGCGTTCCATGACGACCGCTTCTCCCCCGGCAAGGTGGTTGGCCTCGGGCTCAGTTTCGGGGGTGTCGCTCTGTTGGCGGGTATGCCGGCAGGTTCGGGCAGCGGGTCGACGCTGGCCTTCGTCGCCACCCTGTTCGGCGCGGCATTGTCGGGTGCTGCGCTGGTGTGGGTCAGGAGGATGGCTACCCGTCACGACCCAATGACGGTGCTGGCTCCAATGCTCACCGGAGCCGCAGCGGTTTCGGTCGTGACTGCGTCGTTAACCGGGCATCCGCTTTGGAACCTGGGAACAGATGCTTTCGAGCTGGGGGTCCTGGGAGCCATGGGACTGGGCACCATCATCACCTACGTGACCTCGCTCAAGGCCAGCGAATTGGCCCAGGCGAGCCGGGTCGGCCTGATGGGATATGTCATGCCGCTCGTAGGAGTGACCGGTGGCGTCCTCCTGTTCGACGAAGCTCTCACCACGAACCTCGCTGTGGGCGGGCTTCTGATCCTGGCGGGTGTCACTTTGGTTGGACGCGCCAATCGGTCCGTGGCCCTCATCCCACCGGGTTAGCCTCGGACCAATCGTGAATCGGTACATCCTCGTCGCCGTAGCCTGGCCCTACGCATCCGGCTCGCTCCATCTGGGACACCTCGCCGGGGCGTACCTGCCGGCTGACATCTTTGCTCGATATCACCGAATCGCCGGCAACCGCGTGCTGATGGTGTCGGGGTCTGACACGCACGGGACTCCCATCACGGTCAAAGCCGAACAAGAGGGCGTGACTCCGCAGGAGATCGTCGATCGCTACCACCCCGAGATACTGGGTTATTGGGCAGCCCTGGGTATCTCCTTCGATCTGTTCACGACCACGCTCACCGACAATCACCGCCAAGTCACCTGGGACATCTTCCGCAAGCATCGGGAACGAGGGACCATCGTTGAAGGGACCAGCCTGCAGTTCTTCGATCCAGAGAAGGAACGGTTTCTCCCCGACCGGTATGTCGAAGGCACCTGTCCGCATTGCGGATATCCCCAGGCTCGCGGCGACCAATGCGACAACTGCGGCCGCACCCTCGATCCGATCGACCTGATCAATCCCAGAAGCCGATTGTCCGGGGCCACCCCGATTCAAAAGGAGACAACTCACTGGTTTCTCACACTGAGTGCGTTTTCTGGCCGGATTCGGACGTGGCTCAGCGGACAAACCACGTGGCGACGGCATGTCAAGAACTGGGCTCTGGGCATGATCGACGAGGGCCTTCCCGATCGGGCGATCACGAGGGACCTCGATTGGGGCATCCCCCTTCCGCCCGAGGCCGACATCCTTGGCCCCGGCAAACGAATCTACGTGTGGTTCGAAGCCGTCATCGGCTACCTGTCGGCCGCCAAGGAATGGGCCCAGATCCAGGGTCAGCCGGAGGCGTGGCGGGACTGGTGGCAGAATCCCGACGCCGAGAGCTACTACTTCGTCGGGAAGGACAACATCCCTTTCCACGCTGTGATCTGGCCGGCAATGCTGCTCGGTTACGGAGAACACAATCTTCCAACCAATGTGCCGGCCAATCAGTACGTCACCTTTAAGGGTTCCAAGGCCAGCAAATCGATGGGGATCGGAAGGTCGATCGGGTGGTACGCCGAGCGACTCGAGCCCGACGCCCTGCGTTTTGCGATTGCCTCCGTCCTCCCCGAACAGAACGACACCGATCTGACCGACGAAGAGATCGTTCGTCGGATCAATGACGAACTGGTGGCGACTTGGGGGAACCTCGTCAACCGCGTGCTCAGCATCACGGCCCGCCACTTCGATGGCAGCGTTCCTGCTCCTGGGGAAGGGAACGCCGACGATCAGCAAATCGTCGCAGGCGTCGACACCGCCCTCTCCGAGATTTCATCGCTCATCGAGCGGGTCGAGTTGAAGGCGGGGCTGCGAGCGGCGATGGATGCCGCCACCACCGTAAATGTCTATCTCAACGCCACGGAGCCATGGAAACTCGTCAAGACCGACCGCGAGCGGGCCGGCACAGTCCTGTGGACCGCACTCCAGGCGATAGCGGGCTTGCGGGTTGCGTTTGCTCCGTATCTGCCGTTCACCACCGACACCCTCGGCATCATGATCGGTCTCGGACCAGACGTAACAGGATGGGCACGACCTGAATTGCCGGCAGGAACCAAACTCGGTGAGATTTCCCCTTTGTTCCGGAAACTGGAAGACGACATAATCAGTGAGGACACGTAAGGTCTGCGTGCCTAGGTTTGGAGAGGCATGGACGCCGGATTAGACGAAAGCCGCATAAGACGCCCGCTGATCTTGCGAATCATCCTCGTCATGGTCGGCACGATCCTCCTGGTGGGAGGGCTGATCGGGCTGCTGCTCCCGATCGTGCCTGGCTGGCTGCTGATCATTCCCGGTCTGGCAATCCTCGGCACCGAGTTCGTCTGGGCCCGCCGCCTCCTAGATACGGCCAAAGCCAAGGCGTCGGAGCTCAAGGCCAAGGTCCCGACGTCTAAGAAGTCCTCGAAGGTCGCCTGAGGGTCAACCGCTCGCGGGACCGGAGAATCAACGAAGGACGGCCCGGGCCGCACCCCAAATTTGGTGCCGGGCGAACAGTTCTCACCAAATCTGGCGCTGGGCGAACAACAGTCGTTCGTGGCGCGCCGAATTTCAAAAGAAGTGTTCGTGGTGCGCCAAATTTCGGCCGGAAGCCCAGATCCAGGCCCGGCCATTGTTTTTCCTTCGCTGATTCTTCACTCACCCCTTTTGCTTGACAACCGGTCTCGAGACTTTGTATGTTTAGTGAACTTTCTACCTCCGGCCAGATCCAAAGAAGCACGGCCGGTGAGGAGATAACGTGGCTGGCAATCTGAATCAAGGCGATCCCTACACGCCCATGACCAGGCACACCAAAGCCACGAAGCACGACTCTCGACGCAGCAATCTACGAACCACTCTCGAACTCGTCTCCCACCGGGGCGCCACCAGTCGGGCTGACATCGCCCGCCAGACCGGACTCACCAGAGCTGCCGTTTCGAGTCTGGTCGGAGAGCTCATCGAGAACGGACTGGTGCGGGAGCTCGGTCAGGGCACGTCGGCGGGCGGCAAGCCCCCGACATTGCTCGCCATCAACGAGAGAGGAAGGGACATCGTCGCCATCGACCTCGGCCACCGCCCTTTCCGGGCGGCTTTGGTCGACCTGAGCGGAAGAGTCCACGAACGCATCGAGGCGGGAGCCCTCCCTCAGAACCCGATCGGCATGGCCGCCAACGAGGCAGCCATGAAGCTGATAGGAGATCTGATCGACCACGCCTCCGCCCCGGTTCTCGGGATCGGGGTTGGAACCCCTGGTGTCGTCGATCCCGACGGACGGGTCCTGGAATCGACCAACCTCGATTGGCACGGTGTGGATCTAGCCGCCGATCTCCGTGACCGCTTCAACCTTCCCGTCTCCATCGCCAACGATGCCCAGGTCGCGGCGCTGGCCGAGTTCCGCCGGCATCCCGCCGATCACCGCAATCTCCTGCTTGTCAAACTCGGAACCGGAGTCGGAGCCGGTGCTGTCCTGAATGGATCGCTGTACAAGGGTGAGCACTCGGCCGCCGGTGAGATCGGTCATGTTCGCGTCATCGAAGGCGGCGACGAATGCCGGTGCGGAAACCGCGGATGCCTGGAGACCGTGGCGAGCGTCCCCTCGATTCTTCGTCGCCTCGGCGCCGATCCCCATCACCACCCCTGGGATGCCCTGGCTCTGGCCGGGCTGGTCGGCGAGGAACCAGTCCGCCGGGCCCTTTCCGAAGCGGGCCGGCACCTGGGATCCGTTCTTGCAACAGTCGTGGCGATGCTCGACGTCGGGCACCTGATCCTGGCACCAGAGCTGCTCAACGCCGGTGACATCCTCATCGAGGAGGTTCGCAAAGAGCTCCGCAGCCGGATCCTTCCAGCGACCGCCGATCTGGTCGAGATCGAAGTCACCCAACTCGGGGGCGACCTGGTTCTGGCGGGTGCCGCATCGGCGGTTCTGGCCGATCGACTCGGGGTGATCTTGCGATGACTTTCACGATCGGCGTCGACATCGGCGGCTCTTCCTCGACGGCCGTCGCCATCAACCAAACGGGTGAGATCGTCGACGTGTACCGGCTCGATGGCCGAATCGAAGGCGGTCGCCAGGTCGTGGCATCCGCGTTGGCCGCGATCGGCTCCTTCGGTCTGGAAGGTTGCACCGCCATCGGAATCGGAGTCCCCGGAGTAGTTGATCCTGAAGCCGGCGCCGTCACCATGGCGGTCAATCTCGGCATCGGGTCACATCCCTATCCACTGGGGGCAGAAATCGGAGCGGCTCTTGGCTTCCCCGTCACGATCGAAAATGACGTGCGGGCCGCGGCGATGGGGGCACACGAAACCCTGCGGCTCCAGGGCCAGGCCCCCGAGAGCCTGGTCTTGCTGAGCATCGGAACCGGAATTGCGGCTGGAGTCGTAATCAGAGGTGAATTGCTGCGTGGAGCTCATGGCATGGCCGGCGAGATCGGCCACGTAGTGGTCGATGAAACCGCCGTCCTCTGCCGTTGCGGGCAAAGAGGCTGTCTGGAAGTGGTCGCCGCCGGCCCCGCCATTTCCCGAGCGTGGCCCAAAAGCCAGGAAGGCACCGCCGCCACCGCCCTGTTCGCCGCTGCTTCCTCAGGCGACCCCGCCGCCCAGCGGGTGGCGGGACGGATCGCCGGGTATCTCACGAGAGCACTGACATGGCTGGCCGCCACCTACGACGCCGAGCGCATGGTCCTCGGTGGCGGGGTGTCCGATGCAGGTGATACCTTCCTTGATGCAATCCGGGACGCCATCAGCAAGCAGGCAGCAGGATCCGATCTGGCCGCCCGCCGGCTGCGTCCCGAGCAGGTAACACTGGCGGCTCGCGAAGATCCACCCGGACCACGAGGAGCCGCCTTTTTGGCCGGCAAGAGCCTCACGGCTCATAGTCTTCTAACAGAGCGGGAGACTCCCGCACGAAACCAAGCAATCAACGCGAAATAGGAAGCAGAAAGAGGAGGCAAATGAGATACCGAACATGGTTCTCAGCGCTGTGCGCGCTGACGCTCATCATCGCTGCGTGCGGTGGCGATGGCGCTGCGACGACTACAGCGGCAGGAGAAGAAACCACGACAACCGCTGCCGCCGGCGAAACGACGACGACGGCCGCGGGCGATACAACCACGACGGCCGCGGCGGCCGGCGATACCCCGTACGAGCATCTCAATCGAGCACTAGCCGGTGAATTCGAGGGAACGACTGTCGAGGTTTGGGCGCAGTGGCTGCCTGAGTCCTCGGAAGCCAGCAACTTCGACTTCACCCTGGAACCGTTCCGGGAGCAGACGGGGATCACCGTCAACTTCCAGCCGACCCCCGACTATGAGACAGCTCTCCAGGTCGCGGTCGACGGAGGAAATGCACCCGATCTGGCCCAGATCGCCCAGCCGGGCAAGATGCAGCAGTACGCCGACGCGGGTTCGCTCGTCAATCTGAGCGAATGGTTCAACGTCGATCAGCTCACCAACGATCTGGTTGGCGGCTTTGTCGACCTTGGATCCCACAACGGCAACCTGTACGGCGTTTACTACAAGACCGACGTCAAGTCGATCGTGTGGTACCCGGTCCAGGCGTTTGCGGATGCCGGTTATGAGGTTCCGACCACCTGGGATGAGTTGATCGCCCTGAACGATCAGATCGTCGCCGATGGAAGCAACCCCTGGTGCATCTCGATCGAGAGCCAGGAAGCCGATGGATGGGTTGCCACCGACTGGATGGAGGACATCCTGCTGCGCACTGCGCCGCCGGAGATCTACACCCAGTGGTACAACCACGAAATCCCCTTCAACCACCCCGAGGTGTTGGAGGCGGCCGAGTACATGAAGCAGCTGTGGTTCACCCCCGACTACGCGTATGGAGGCAATACCTTCATCAATCAGACCTGGATCGGTGAGACCCAGGATCCGATGTTTGCCGAGGGCGGACCGGATTGTTGGATGCAGAAGCAGGCAGCCTGGATCAGTGGATTCTGGGGTGCCAACCGCGACGCCATCGCTGACAATCCCGAACTGCCGGCCGAAGAATGGCCAATTCAGCCCGAGCGGGACGTAGCGTTCTTCTACTTCCCCGAGATCGAAGCCGAGTTCGGCAAGCCCGTCCTGGGCGCAGCCGACATGTTCGTGATGTTCAACGATCGGCCCGAAGTGCGGGCGCTGCTCGAGTGGCTCGCCACTCCCGAGTCGACAGCCGGATGGATCGAGAGAGGTGGCTTCCTGGCCGCCAACAAGAACGTCCCTGTCGAGTGGTACACGAGCTATCCGAACAACCAGCTGGCGGGAATGGTCGCCGAAGCCACCACGTTTGGCTTCGACGCATCTGACCTGATGCCGGCCGAGGTTGGCGCCGGGACATTCTGGAGCGGGATGGTCGACTGGGTCGCCGCCAACGGCGAGGATACGGAGGCGATTTTCCAAAGTATCGAAGACAGTTGGCCCAGCTAGCCGAATGAATGATGATTAAGGTGCCGGGGGGTTTCCCCCCGGCACCTTTTTCGTGTCAGGAAGATCTATGGCCGAGATCGTCGTTCGCGACAGCACAGACCGCCCCGCCCTGAAGGTTCTCCGCGCGCTCATTACCGCAATCGGTGTCGGCGTCTTGCTTTGGGTCGGCGTCAGAGTGCTGCGGGACCCGGAAGCGTTCTCCGGCCTGGGACCCGTCGCGTCAAAGATCGTTCAGGCGCTCGTGGCGATCGTCCTCGGCGTCGGTGGCATCTGGGCGCTGTTCTTTGCAGCCAACTCCATAATCGAAGCTCTGCCCGGCCGGGCCACCAGGTTCCTTCGCCCCTACGTTTTTGTCATCCCGGCTGTGGCCGTTGTCGGTCTCTATCTGATCTACCCCACCATCGGAACGATCATCGAGAGCTTCACAGCGGTGCCGGAAGGTGCCAGCCCACTGACCAATTATCAGGCTGCGTTCACCAACGAGGAGGTTCTCCTTGCCCTGCGCAACAACCTGATCTGGTTGTTGGTGGCTCCCGCCGTTTCGGTTGTGATCGGACTCGCCTTCGCGGCTCTGGTCGACCGGGTCAAACACGAGTCTCTTGCCAAATCGTTCGTTTTCCTGCCCCTCGCCGTGTCGTTTGTGGGCGCCTCTGTCATCTGGAAGTTCGTCTATGCCTGGAAACCACCAGGTCAGCCTCAGATCGGTGCCCTCAATGCCTTATGGGTATGGGCCGGACAACTATTCGTCAACCTGGGCTGGGTCGACCAGGTTGAGCCGATTCCCTGGCTACAGGTCATTCCGCTCAACACCTTCGCTCTCATCGCGATCATGGTTTGGCTGCAGGTGGGCTTCGCCATGGTGGTGCTCTCCGCCGCCATCAAAGGCGTCCCCCGAGAACTGACCGAGGCAGCCCGAATCGACGGAGCATCCGAGCTTCAAAACTTCTTCCGAGTCATGTTGCCCTCGATTCGAGGATCGATCCTGACCGTGTTCACGACCATTGCTATCGCGGTCCTCAAGGTGTTCGACATTATTTTCGTCACAACCGGCGGCAACTTCGATACCTCGGTGGTGGCGGTCAGGATGTACCAGGAGATGTTCAGGTTCAGGAACTTCGGTCAGGCCACGACCATGGCCGTGATCCTGTTGATCGCCGTGATCCCGATCATGGTCGTCAACATCCGCAACCTACGTCGTCAGGGGATCGGAGCATGACCACCAAAGCTGTAACCGTGGCCGAACCAGTCGAGCGGGGTGGATGGCTCGTAAAGTTCACAGTCTTCCTGATAGTCGCGGCCTGGACCATTCCGAGCCTGGGATTGCTGGTCAACTCGTTCCGCACCTCGGTCGACAGCAGCGGAAGCGGGTGGTGGACTTCGATATTCAACCCGATCGCCACCGAGTGGACCCTCGACAACTACAACCGGGTCCTCACCTCAGGCGGCATGTTGGACGCGCTGATGAACAGTCTGATCGTCGCCATACCCTCCACCGTCATCCCGATCACTTTGGCGGCGTTCGCGGCGTACGGGTTCGCCTGGATCAAATTCAAAGGGCGAAGCCTCATGTTCGGTGTGGTGGTCGGACTATTGGTGGTGCCGCTCCAACTCTCGCTGGTGCCGCTGCTCAAGATCTATCAATCCACCGAACTCACGGGCAGTTTCATCGGGATCTGGCTGGCCCACACCGGCTTCGGTCTCCCCCTCGCCGTCTTTCTGCTTTACAACTACATCTCCCAGCTGCCCAAGGACCTCTTCGAGTCCGCCTTTATCGACGGTGCCACACCATTCACGGCGTTCACCCGGCTCGTTCTCCCGCTCTCGGTCCCAGCCCTGGCGTCCTTCGCCATCTTCCAGTTCCTGTGGGTCTGGAATGACTTCCTCGTGGCCCTGGTTTTCCTGGGGACGTCCTCGGATGTCGCCGTTCTCACCATCGAATTGGCCTCGATCGTTGGCTCGCGGGGCGAAGCCTTCCACCTCCTCACCGCCGCAGCATTTGTCTCGATGCTGGTTCCCCTGATCGTCTTCCTCTCCCTGCAGCGCTTCTTCGTGCGAGGTCTCCTGGCGGGCTCGGTCAAGGGCTGAGCATGTCCGATCGTGAGTTTCCGGGCGCAGCCTGCGCGATGATCGCGTTCGAAGGGACCGAGGTCGATGAGCGGATCGCCGGCCAGGTCGCCGACCCTTCGGTGGCCGGGGTCACCCTGTACGGGCCAATCAACATCGAGAACGCCGAACAGACGATCCGTCTCAGCGCCGACCTTCAACGGGCGGCCGGACGCCCCTTGTTGATTGCGGTGGATCAGGAAGGCGGCCAGCTGACGGCCGCCGGGCCTGAGACCACTCACTTCGCAGGAAATATGGCTCTCGGTGCCGTCGGGGACGACGACCTCGCCCTGCGGGTCGGGACGGCGATCGGCCTCGAGCTGGCGGCGCTGGGTATCAACGTCAACTATGCCCCTGTGGCCGACGTTGCCACCCGGCCCTACAACCCGTCGTTGGGGATCAGATCGTTCGGGGAAGACCCGGGGGCCGTCAGCAGCTTGACGGCCGCCACGACGAGAGGCCTCCA
This sequence comes from uncultured Acidimicrobiia bacterium, assembly GCA_963790345.1. GTDB lineage: Bacteria > Actinomycetota > Acidimicrobiia > Spongiisociales > ZC4RG35 > DATEEG01. The sequence goes on from CAWBOD010000003.1 coordinate 33,377, forward strand.
ATCGTCCGGGGTGGCAGCCACCCTCAAGCACTTTCCAGGGAAGGGCGAAGCAGACGTGGATCCCCACCACGAGCTTCCCGTGCTCGACCTCGACCTCGATCGCCTCAATCGGGTCGAGTTCGCCCCTTTTCGGGCCGGGATCGACGCCGGGGCCCACCTATTGATGGTCGGGCATTATGGCCTGCCCGCGGTTACCGGCAGCCGCGAGCTTCCGACCTCTGCTTCCTCCGCCGTCCTCCGTGGCCTGATTCGCCAGGAGCTGGGGTTCGACGGTGTCATCGTCACTGATGCCCTCGACATGGGCGCCTTTGGAGGCATCGCCCTCGAGGAACCGCTGGCCGCCGGCTGCGACCTGCTCATGTACGGACCCGCCCAGGCGGGCACGCTCCCGATGGCAAGACCGAACGGCGGAGGTGCCCTTCCGCTGTCAATGGGCGGGGGGCCCGGTGCCCTTCCGCTGTCAATGGGCGGGGGGCCCGGTGCCCTTCCGCCACGCCTCCAGGCCCTGCTCGAATGGTTATCCGGCTTCACCCAACCCGATTCGTCCCTCATCGGTTGTTCCGAGCACGCCGCCCTCGCCGGTGAACTGGCGACCCGTTCGATCACTTTGGTTCGCGACGATCAGAACCGGATTCCGTTGAGACTCTCGGCCGAAAGCAGGGTGCTGGCGGTGATGCCCCAGCCCACCGATCTCACGCCTGCCGACACCTCGTCGATGGTGGCTCCAGGGCTGGGGGCCGCACTCCGCGTACGCCATCCCGCGACGACCGAGATAACGGTGAGCTACTCCCCCACCGACGCAGAGATTGCCGCCGTCACAGCCGCAGCCGGGGCTCACGATGTCGTCATCGTCGGGACGATCGATGCCAACGACGCTCAGAAGCAAATGGTGCGGCTCCTGGCGGGCGCCGATCTCGATCGAGATCGAACAGTCGTCACGGTCTCGCTGAGGACGCCTTATGACCTGGCGGGCTATCCCGAGGCTTCCACTCATCTGGCCGCCTATGGCATCCATCCACCAACGTTGGCGGCACTCGTGGACGCTCTTCTCGGACGGGCGCCTATCAGTGGACGCTTGCCGGTAGCGATTCCCGGGCTCTTCCCGATCGGCCACGGCCTGATGCGGGCCGTGTGACTGGCCATCGCATGAGGACCAGCTCGTGACGAGGCTTGCGGGCGGGCGAATCATCGGCTTGGCGCAAACGACCGCCGTAACGATCCGTGACGGAACCATCACTTCCATCGAATCCGATTGGCCGCTTGAACACGATGACGAGACGATCGACGTCGCCGGGCTCAGCATCGCTCCCGGTCTCATCGATCTCCAGATCAACGGCGCCTACGGAGCGGACTTCACGTCCGACCCTGCCTCGATCTGGACCACGGGCGCCAGACTTCCCGTCCAGGGGGTGACGGCTTTTCTGCCGACAGTCATCACCTCACCTGCGGAGGCAATCAATGCAGCCCGTGCGGTCCTAGCCGCGAGGCCGCCCGGCTATTCCGGCGCCGAGCCTCTCGGGCTTCATCTAGAAGGCCCGATGCTCTCGCCCAAGCGCCCTGGCATCCATGACCCCGACCTGATGCGTTCCCCGAACCTCGACCTGATCGAAGGCTGGTCGCCCGCCGACGGCGTGGTGATGGTCACGATGGCGCCCGAACTGCCGGGAGCCGGTGCCGTGATCAAGGCTCTTACCGAGGCCGGAGTTGTCGTGTCGGCGGGCCATACCGCTGCCACCCTGGGAGAAGCTGAAGCCGGCTTCGAGTCAGGGATAACGGCGGTTACCCACCTCTTCAATGCGATGGAACCTTTCGATCACCGGGCGCCGGGATTGATCGGTGCCGTTGTCCGCCATCCAACGGCGGTGGCGGGGATCATCGCCGACGGCCTCCACTCGGACCCGGCGGCCGTATTGGCCGCGTGGAAATTGCTGGGGCCACAGCGACTGGCATTGGTGACCGACGCAATGGCCGCCACCGGCCTAGGGGACGGCGATTACGTGCTTGGATCGATCGAGGTCATCGTCCGTCAGGGAAAAGCGACCAATACGAATGGCCGGCTGGCTGGGAGCACACTGACCCTTGATCAAGCCGTTCGGAACCTGATGGATTTTGCCCGGTGTTCTCCGATCGAAGCTCTGGCAGCGGCGTCGTCGGTTCCGGCCAGCCTGCTCGGCCTGAAGGATCGTGGTCACATGGCTATCGGCGACCGGGCGGATCTGGTGTTGCTAGACGATGACATGGAAGTGGCGGCGACGATCGTCGGAGGACGGTTCGTGTATGCGCGGGAAGGTTTGCATGACGTGAGCCTCTGGGAAGAAATCCATTCACAACCGGAGCTCCTCGGCCGTTTGGCGAAGTCTCAAATCGAACCGACTCGCGAGATCGCTGGATGGATGTCGGGTGAAGACTTTTCCTATCTACTGATCGCGGCAAGAGGATCCTCAGACAACGCCGCCCGCTACGCCCAATACCTGTGGGGTGCCCGCAACAGCCTGAGTGTCGCCCTGGCGGCGCCATCGTTGTTCGGTCCCTATTCGACCCAACCCGACCTGGGCCCACCCGATTTGCGCGACTCCCTCGTCGCCGGAATCTCGCAGTCGGGTGAATCCCCCGACTTGCTGGCGGTCCTGGCGGAGGGCAAGAGGCAGCAGCGACCAACGCTTGCGATAACGAACCAAGTCGATTCACCGATGGCCCGGCTCGCCGACCGCCATCTCGACCTGGCCGCGGGCAAGGAAATCGCGGTGGCGGCCACCAAGTCGTACACGACTCAGCTGCTGGCGGTGGCGTCGTTGGCAGCTGCGTTGTCGAAGGACGCCGGTATGACCCGGGCCCTGGAACTCGTCGGTCCGGCGGTGGGTGAAGTCCTGGCCAGGGCCGAGGCGATCAAACCGGCCGCCCAGACCATGAGCCAGCAAGATCGCTGCGTTGTGATCGGGCGAGGGTTTCACCATTCGACCGCATTTGAGTGGGCCCTGAAAATCGCCGAACTCTCTTATCTCGTCGCCCAGCCTTTCTCAGCGGCCGACTTCCGACACGGCCCTCTGGCAATGGTCGAGCCGGGTCTGCCCGTCCTGGCCGTGGCGACGACGGGTCCGCTGTTTGGCGACATATCCGATCTCCTCACACAGGTGAGAGAAGTCGGGGCCCCGGTCATCGCCATCTCCGACCGACCGGATTGCCCGTGCGATCACCTCATCGAGTTGCCCTCGGGCTTGCCCGAGTGGCTCACCCCGATTCCGGCCATCGTCGCCGCGCAGGTGTTCACCTACTACCTGACCGTGGCACGAGGCGCCGACCCGGATCAACCAAGGGGGTTGAAAAAAGTGACCCGGACCGTTTAGACGGTCCGGGTCAGATCACTGGCCGGAGATATCAATGGGCGGGGGCCCGCTGCCCTACCGCCTATCAATCCTCCCGCACATCAGGTTTCTACGAGCGATGCCGCCAAACTATGCGGCCCATGGTCGGGTCATAGGTCGATATGTCGATATCGACTCGATCTCCGGGAAGGATGCGGATTTTCCGCCCCCGCTGCATTCGGCCGGCGGCCCGGGCCCTAACTTTGAGACCACCTTCGACCTCGACGATGAACGTCGCGTTGCGGTCTAGCGATTCAACAGTGCCTGTAGTCCTGATGTAGTCGCCTTCATCGGCCACTAACGATTACCGGAGTTTCTGTTGCCGTAACCGCCGCCACTGCCACCGGGACGACCGCCGGGACGGCCACCGCCGCCTCCGGGACGTCCGCCGTAACCGCCGCCACCGCCACCACCACCGGGACGTCCGCCGCCACCACCGGGCCCACGGGGGCGATCGGTCTTGGGACGGGCCTGGTTGACGGTGACACGACGACCGTCGATGTCGCTGCCGTCGAGTTCCTCGATGGCCTTGCGGGCTTCGTCATCGTTGTCCATCTCGACGAACCCGAATCCGCGGGAGCGGCCGGTGTCGCGATCGACGGCAACGCTGGCCGAGCCAACGGTGCCAAACCTGCTGAACAGGGTGTTCAGGGTTTCTGAGGTAGTAGAGAAGGGAAGATTGCCTACGTAGATGTTCATCTCGACCTATCGGATCTGGTGGGGGGCAACCCACGGTTTGCCTTACGGGCATGCCCACGACGCAACACCCTCATTTGCTGAAAGCTCGAGAAGGCGACATCTAGAGGAAATACCTTGTCCACAGGATAGCCGCTTTCTGACTCGAACAGGCCAAAAAGTCGATTCGGCCGTATGGGTGCCCGTGCCCTGCGGGTCAAGTGTCGAAGCCGAGACCGAGGCGGTCGAGCAATCGCAGCCATAGATTGCGTTTACCCGTCCGGTCTTCCACCCCTAACGAATATCGCGTTGCCTGGATGCCCAGGAATCGGAAGGGCTCGGGTGGAAAAGGCACCGGCTTTCGTCGAACAAACTCGAGTTGGGTCGCCCGCGTCTGGCGCCCGTCGAGCAGATCCAGCATCACCTCGCCCCCAAAACGAGCTGCCGCCACTCCGAGGCCCGTGTAGCCGGCAGCGTACGCCACCCGCCCTGCCAGCGCCTTCCCCCAAAAAACGGTGAACCTTGTGCAGGTATCGATGGCCCCACCCCAGACATGAGTGAAGTTGAGTCCCTCGAGTTGAGGAAACGTCTCGAAGAAGTGCCGGGAGAGGGTCGCAAACGTTTCGGGCCTCTGATCGAAGAGGGGATTGACTTTGCCCCGGAAGTAGTAGATCGCGTCATAGCCACCCCACAGAATCCGGTTGTCGGACGTCAAGCGGTAGTAGTGGAACTGGTTGGCATAGTCCGAGAGCCCCTGGCGGTTCTTCCACCCGACGCTCTCCATCTGGGAAATGCTCAGAGGCTCGGTGACCATGGCGTAGTCGTAGACCGGGACGATGTAGTGGTTCATCCTCTTGAGAAGTGGCTTGAAGGCGTTGGTCGCCAGCGCCACCCGGGCGGCCCGCACCCGGCCCAGTGGGGTCGTGACCAACACGCCGACACCGTCACGTTCGATCGCAACGGCTTTGGTGTCCTCGTAGATCCTGACCCCGGCGGCCTCGGCCGCCGCCTTCAAGCCCCATGCCAGCCGAGCCGGATCGACCAGGGCCGCCCGACCCTTTCGCCAGAGACCCCCCTGGTAGGTGGGGGAATGAACTTCCGCTTGCATGGCGTCCCGGTCGAGCAGGACCACGTCTTGCCCAAGCGAAGCGAGCTGGTGGTAGTCCTGGCGGAAGTCGTCGATACCCGCCTCGTAAGTGGTGATGTCGATAACCCCGGTCCGCTCATAGTCGCAGTCGATCCCGTAGCGACCGATGGCCCGCTCGATCTCGTCGAGGTTCTCTAGGCCCAGCTGTTCTAGCGCTGCCAATTCTCGGGGAAAGCGCGCCTGGCCATTGGCGATGCCGTGAGTGAGGCTCGATTCCATGAATCCGCCGTTGCGACCCGACGCCGCCGATCCAACCGTGAAGGCGTCGATCAAGACGATGTCCCGGTCGGGCTCCCGCTCCTTGGCGATGAGCGCCGTCCACAAACCGGTGTACCCGCCCCCGACGATGCAGAGATCGCACGACTCGGTCCTCACCAAGGTCGGCTTGGAAACCGGCTCGTCGACGTCGTCGAGCCAGTATGGGTATGGATCAGCGTCGGCGATGGCGTCTAGATGACGGTCCGCTATCGGCCCCAATCGTTCGACGCGTGTTTGTTAGACACCTGTTTGGACCACACCAATTTGCCCGACGCCAATTTGCTGGTCACAATTTGTTCGACACTGATTTGTTCGACACTGGGCCGGCCGACTTCATGCCGGCGGATAAACCCCCGTGGTCTTGGATTCTTCCGTCTGCCAGAAAACCCCGGCGATGTCGTCGATCGCGGTTATCAGCGTTCTGGCGACCTCGGGATCCATCGACTTCTTGGCGTCGCCCGCCGCTTTGATGCCCTTCCAGAAGAGGTCGTGCAGATTGGGAAAGGCTTCCACGTGATGCGGCTTGAAGAAATCGGTCCACAGCACCGACAGATGATGCTTGACCAATTCAGCTCGTTCTTCTTTGATGATGACTGCCCGCTGCCGAAATACCTCGTCGTCGCTGGCGGCATATTTTTCGCAGGCTTTGAGGACGGACATCGCTTCGATCTTGGCCTGCGCCGGGTCGTACACCCCGCAGAAGAGATCGCAATGCCCGTAGGCCACGTTCCTAGGCTCGAACAGTTTTGCCAGTAGGCCCATGATGGCTCGTCTCCTTGGTTTGGTTGCCAGTTGTCGGGACCATACTCGGTTGCGTGATCCGGCGATTCACGGTGAGCGACCGTTCGATGGAACCCGCGCTCGCCCCGGGCAACTGGATCGTATGTAGGGCAATAGGTACCCGCCCCACCCGCGGTTCAATCGTCGTGTTCCCCCATCCCCGCCGTCCCGACATGTGGCTCGTGAAGCGCATCGTGGCCCTTCCCGGGGAGGAGGTCGTGCTCGATTTCGGGGAGGTGGTGATCGACGGACGCTCAGGGATCGACGTGTGGGGTGGAGACCACGACACGTTCCCGGAAGGAAGGTGGAGGGTTGGAACCGGGGAAGTACTGGTCCTGTCCGACAATCGTCGCTCCACCGCGGATGACGCTCGCTCGTTCGGACCGATCGGCACGAGCGGCATGCTGAAAGTTGTCTGGCCGCGCAAGTAGCTCGATCGCCAAACCGCCGATCACCGCCGAATCGACATCGCCCGCCTAGGGTCCATCACGTGAGCGGCAGGCATGCTTCCGGTCCGGACAATCAATCGGGGAGGAGGCTCATCGGCCTCCTCGGGGTTCTGCTGTCCGCCATCCTCGTCTTTGTGGTGATCGCACTCTTACGACAGGACAACGCCGGCGAAACCATCGATCAAACGACCACATCGATCGGAGCCGTTGACTCGAACTCCACCACCTCGGGTTCCACAACCTCCACCCAGGCCGCAACCACCACCCAGACCACCGCCACGACGGCGCCCACCACCACGACGCTCGCCGACCCGCTTGCCGCCCTCACCCTCAATCCGACCGGAATCGGTGATCTGATCTTCGGCACCGATGCGGATGAAACTGTGGCGCAGCTTGCGCTCGTGCTGGGCAACCCGACCGAGGACACCGGTTGGACCCCCTCCTTCGAGACCTGCCCTGGAACCGAAGCCAGGGTCGTGCGCTGGACCAGCCTCCAGGCGTTCTTCACCAACGGGGCGACGGAGTGGGCGCCCGAGGGCACGCGCCATTTCTTCCACTACGGCCAGTCGATCTCGGCCGGAGGCGGGGTAATGATCGAACTCACCACCAGCAATGGCATCGCCATCAACAGCACGCTCGGCGAGTTGGCTGCGGCCTACGGCGAGCAAGTGACCATTAGCGACGACCCCGTCTTTGGCCCCTTTTGGGAAGTAGACGTGGCCGGTCCCGGGGTGTTGTGGGGCACCGCCGGTGCGAGCGGCGACACCGGGATGATCGACAGCATCAACGGTGGCTCCGGCTGCGGGGAGTGAGAGTGCCAAGCCACCTCGACGTTCGGTTGTAGAGGCTTGAGGCTTTTGGCCGCTCATCCGACACACCTACTCTCATTGGAGTAGGTTTCCTGGGGCAATGACCGAGTTTGTGGTTCGGATGGAAAACCGACCCGGCCGATTAGCGGCGCTGACGGAGGCGCTGGCCAATGCAGGTGTGAATATCGAGGCGCTGGCAGCTTTCGGGGTCAACGGAGACGGTGTTATTCGCCTCATCGTGGACGACGCCGCCGCCGCTCGGCGGACATTGCTGGAAGCGGGCCTTTCCGCCGAAGAGCACCAGGTCTTGACCGCGTTCTTGCCTCATACCCCGGGCCAGCTGGCGACCGTCGCCCGCTCCCTGGCGGACTCTGACATCAACATCGATGCGATGTATGTGCTCAATTCGGGAGCAGACGGGATCGAGCTGGCGGTCGTGGTCGATCAGCCACTTTCGGCCATTCCCCACCTGCCGGTCCGTGGCGCCCTCGACCGGGTCTGACACTCCGGATTCCGCCTCACACTGAGACCGCCGTAGCATCGAGCGGTCATGCGTCGCTCCCTTCTATTTCTAGCGCTCTTTGTCGCGGCTTGCACGGCCGCGACCGACGCCACCACCACCACTAGCGGCGCCTAATTCCCCTACCACGACCACTACCACACGGCCCGCTACTACCACCTCCCGGGCCACGACCACGACGCGGCCGCTTCCAACCTCGCCCATCAATGGTCTGCCGGTCGAGGACGCAGACCTGCTCGACCGCAGGGTGATCGCAGTGAAGATCGACAATCACGCCGATGCCAGACCACAGTCTGGAATCGACCTGGCGGATGCGATTGTCGAAGTCCCCGTGGAAGGGATCACGCGCTTCATCGCCCTCTTCCATGACTCCGATGCCACCTACCTCGGACCGGTCCGGTCTGGACGACCAACGGACGGGAAGTTCTTGCACCCGCTTGGGGCCGTTTTCGCGATCTCGGGCGGTCAGGATTGGGTGCTATCGGGTATCCGCCGTGAAGGGGTGGAGATCATCGGAGAGGTGCCGCCCGCCATGTTCCGGATTCGTTCGCGGCGCGCTCCTCACAACCTCTATACGGACACGACCTCGCTGCGCACCATTGCTGACGAGCGGGGCTACGCGAATGACCCACCGCCGGCAATGTTTCACTTCGACGATCTTCCGAACGGTTCAGAATCTGCCGGGTCCATCGACATGAACTTCGGCAACGGGTTCGTGGTCAGTTGGACCTACGACCGGCCGAGTGGCCGCTACCTGCGCTCCTTCAACGGCAACCAGGCCGAATTGGTGAGTGAAGAGGGCGAGACCACGCCGCTTGGCGCCGACACCCTCGTCGTCATGCTGGCCACCCGATTCACCGAACAGGCGCCGGCCGGCGGAACCTCGGTTCCGGCCGTGGACACTGTCGGTGAAGGGCAGGCTTACGTCTTTGCCAAAGGGCGTGTGGTCGAGGGGACCTGGTCACGGGAATCCAGCGACGAACTGATCGTCTTCGAGGACGATGAGGGGAATCCGCTCCCGGTCCCGGCGGGCTTCATCTGGATGTCGATCGTGCCTCAACAGAACGGCATCGACTTCTCATGAGCGGATCTGACCCGGTGGGTGACTCCCTCCGGCGTCTCCATGCGGCTCAGGATCAACTAAACGGTTGCACCTTGATAATCGACGACGCCGTCGCGGCCGCGGGTGGCGGACGTCTGGCCAATCTGACCGTAGGTGTCAAAGACATGGTCGATCAGAAGGGGCTGCCGACGACGTGCGGGTCGGGGTTCTATCGGCAGGTAGCGGTCACCTCTGCTCCGGTGATCGAGCGACTCGAGGCTGAAGGTGCCGTGATGGTCGCTCGGACCGGTCTCCACGAGTTCGCATATGGCTTCAGCAGCGAGAATCACTGGTTCGGGCCGGTGCGCAATCCCTGGGACCCCAAAACCTCGCCGGGCGGATCCTCGGGCGGGTCGGCGGTAGCCGTTGCGGCGGGGTTGATCGACGGGGCGGTCGGGACCGACACCGGTGGCTCGATCAGGGTTCCCGCGGCGATGACCGGGATCTTCGGGCTCAAGGTCACGCATGGCCGCATTCCCGTCGCCGGCGTCTTCCCGCTGGCGCCGTCCCTTGACACGGTGGGTCCGCTAGCCCGGGAAATTTCGACGCTGACGCTGCTGTATGACGCCATGGCCGCAACCGAAACCGGACAACCATTGGAATCGATCGAGGGCCTCCGAATCGTGGTGCCCCGGATCTGGGTCGATGGTGGTCCTCTGGAGCCCTCGTTGAGAGCCGCCTTCGATGCAACGCTGGGCGAGCTGCGATCGCTCGGGGCGACGGTCCGGGAGCTCGATCTGGCAGAAATCGCACCCTGGGGAAGGGTGCAGGAGCTGGTCGGAGCCGAAGCCGCCCATGTTCACCGTCCGTTCCGCGAGGCAGGTCAACCGTATGGCGCCGAGGTCGATGGCCGGCTGACCGCGGCCGAGGCCATCACCGGCGAGGAGTATCTGGGGGCCCAAGCCTGGCGGGCCCACCTGGTCGAAGCCCTGGCCGAGGCACTCAGGACCGCCGATGTGCTGGCCACGCCGGCCGTTGCCCAGCGCCGCAAGGTAATCGGAGAGGAAAAGATCGGCGATCAGCACTACCGACCGGTGTTGTCGTGGTTCTCGGCGCTGATCAACCACTCCGGCAATCCCGCCATTGCCTTGCCCCTCAAGGGATTAGAGGCTGATGACCGGCCTCCTCCCTCTCTTCAGCTGGTTGCCCCCTGGTGGCAGGAGGACCTCCTTCTTCGTATCGGGGGCTACCTCGAGCAACGGGGGATGGTCGGTTTCACCCCTCCGCCTATCTACTTCGGGAATGCCTGAACCCACTCCCCGAAGACGGTTGGCCCGGGGGTCCCCCGACCTATCGGCATTGCTGGTCAAATACCACGGGGGCCCTAACATTGGGGTGTTGGGGCCGGACACAGCAATGCTGAACCGTCTGGCCCTTTGTGCCGATAGAAGAACTTCCAAACCAGCTGCGACCAGGATCGAACTCCAACACCGAGACACCAGTGGACACAATTAGCGCGCCAGTAACCATCGACCCATCATCAAGCGAACCGCCCCCCGAACCAACGTCACCCGATCGACAGATAATCGACAAGATCGTCATTCGCTTCGCCGGTGACTCCGGTGATGGGATGCAGGTGGCGGGAGGACGTTTCACTGACGCCTCCGCCTACTTCGGGAACGATCTCTCCACCCTTCCTTCCTTTCCGGCCGAAATTCGTGCACCCGCCGGAACCCTGCCCGGTGTCTCTTCTTTCCAGGTGCAGATCGCCGATTTCGACATCCTCACCGCCGGTGATGCTCCCGATTGCCTGGTGGCGATGAACCCGGCGGCCCTCAAAGCCAACCTCGACGATCTCCGCCCGGGTGGCACCCTTGTTGTCAACACCGAGGCCTTCGACGAGCGCAACCTGAACAAGGCCGGATACAAGACCAACCCTCTGGAGAGCGAGTTGGTAGCGCCATTTCGGATCATCGAGGCGCCTATGGACAGCCTGACCAAGGAGGCCGTGAAAGACAGTGGGGTCAGCGGTCGCGACGTCCTTCGCTCGAAGAACTTCTTCGCTCTGGGCTTGCTGGCGTGGCTCTTCACCCGGCCGATGGAGCCAACCATCGAATGGGTCCAACACAAGTTCGCCAAAAAGCCCGAAGTGGCGGCGGCCAACATCGCTGCTTTCAAAGCCGGTTGGAATTTCGGGTTCACAACCGAGGCAGCCAAGACGACGTTCGAGGTGCGGCCGGCGATCCTCCCTCCCGGCGTCTACACCAACGTCACCGGCAACACCGCATTGGCATGGGGCCTTATCGCAGGTGCCCACTGCGCCAAACTCTCGTTGTTCTACGGCACCTATCCCATCACCCCTGCTTCCGACATCCTCCATGAGCTGTCGATGCACAAGAACTTCGGAGTACGCACCTTTCAGGCCGAGGACGAGATTGCCGCCATCGGGTCGGTGATCGGTGCCGCCTTCGCCGGCAACCTCGGCGTCACCGGAACCTCCGGGCCGGGAGTGGCGCTCAAGAGCGAGTCTTTGTCGTTGGCGGTCACCACCGAGCTCCCGATGATCCTCATCGATGTCCAGCGAGCCGGGCCGTCGACGGGAATGCCGACCAAAGTCGAGCAGTCGGACCTGCTGATGGCATTGTTCGGCCGGCATGGCGAAGCCCCGCTCCCGGTGATCGCCATTCCTACTCCGTCGGAAGCGTTCGAGCTCACGATCGAGGCAGTCAGGATCGCTCTCAAGTACATGACTCCGGTGATCCTGATGTCCGACAACCACGTCGCCAACAGCTCCGAGCCCTGGAAGCTGCCGGACGTTGACAAGCTTCCGGACATCTCGGTCCCTTTCGCAACGTCACTCAACGGCCGCAGCGCCGATGGGGCGGGGCACTTCCTGCCTTACTTCCGGGACCTCGACACGTTCGCCCGTCCGTGGGCCGTGCCGGGAACTCCGGGGCTCGAGCACCGGATCGGCGGCATCGAGAAGGAGGCCGTTACCGGCAACGTCTCCTACGACCCCGGCAACCATCAGTTGATGACCGACAGCCGTGCCTGGAAGATCGCCAACATTGCCAACGACATCCCCAATGTCACTGTCAACGCCGATGAGGGCGCCGAGATATTGGTGCTCGGATGGGGATCGACCTTCGGAGCCATCAAGGCAGCCGCCAATCGGCTCCGCGCCAAGGGAAGAAAGTCGCGATCGCCCATCTGCGATACCTCAATCCGTTCCCGAAGAACCTCGGCGAGGTGGTCCGGGCTTATACGACCGTCCTGGTGCCGGAACTCAACAACGGTCAGCTGGTCAAACTCATCCGGGCCGATTTCCTGGTGGATGCCAAGGGCCTGAACAAGGTCCAGGGCGAGCCGTTCAAGGTTGCCGAGATCGAGGAAGCGGTGCTGGAGCTGATCGAGGCCGACGAGCAACGCGCACGCTCCGGATGTGGCACAACCAGTTTCCCGAAATAAGAAAGGTTCGCGATGACCGCCCCGACGTACAGCCGCTCCGACTTCCAAACCGATCAGGAAGTGCGCTGGTGCCCGGGATGCGGCGACTACACGATCCTGGCGGCAGTCCAGGGATTTATGGCCAACATGGGCGTCGCCAGGGAGAAGATCGTCTTCGTCTCAGGCATCGGCTGCTCATCACGGTTCCCCTACTACATGAACACCTATGGGATGCACTCCATCCACGGTCGGGCGCCTGCCATAGCCTCGGGTATCGCCGCCACCCGGCCCGACCTCTCGGTCTGGGTCGTGACAGGAGACGGCGATGCGCTGTCGATCGGTGGCAACCATCTGATCCACTCTCTGCGTCGAAATTTCAACCTGAAGATCCTCCTCTTCAACAACCAGATCTACGGGCTGACCAAGGGTCAGTACTCCCCCACCTCCGAGGTCGGCAAGCACACCAAATCGACGCCGATGGGATCGGTCGACTATCCGTTCAACCCCATCAGTCTGGCCCTAGGTGCCGAATCCTCCTTCGTCGCCCGCACCATCGACATGGATCGGACCCACACGACCGAGATCCTGCAGGCGGCTTACGACCATCAGGGAACGGCCTTCATCGAGATCTACCAAAACTGCAACGTCTTCAACGACAAGGCCTTCATCCAGCTCACCGGCAAGGAAGAGAAGGCCGATCAACCGGATCGACCTCGTCCATGGCAAACCGATCACCTTCGGTCCGGCCGGCGACAAAGCGGTCATCTTCGAAGACGGGCGGGCCCAGATCGTCGACACGGCGAGCGTCGATCCTTCCCGCATCCTGGTCCACGATCAGAACCGGGCCGATCCCACGGTCGCTTTCGCCCTATCGCGGTTGTCTCACGGGCCCTATGGCCCGACCCCGATGGGAATCTTCCGCAAGGTCGCCCGACCGACCTACGAGAGCGGGCATGAGCCAGCAACTCATCGACGCCCAGGCCAAGCGGGGACCGGGCGACCTGGCCAAACTGATCAGGTCGGCCGGCACCTGGGAGGTCAACGGCTGATAGCCGGTTGCGGTTCGGAGCGTCGTCTCGTCGCCTGGCAGCATCGCGATCGACTAGTTCCAGCTGGACGACTGCGCGGGAAACTCCCGATTCCACCCCAGGACTCCAATCGCCCCGGTTTCGAGAACGAAGCCAGAACCGACGATCGGAGCCAGCCGAGCCACCGGGCCGTGAGCACCCGTAGGGCATGGCCATGTCCGAACAGCGCTACGTCGCCAGTCGACGCCCGGACACCCTGCCGATCACCCGATCGGCCCGGTCGGCCAGGTCATCCAGACCCTCCCCTTGCTCGGGGGGATGGGTCCAGATCGACCAACCGGGGATTCGTTCTCGGATTTCCTTGGTGGTGAGGCCTTCGAACTCGCCGTAGTCCCATTCCGCCAGGTCGGGCTCGACTTCGGCCTGCGTCACCGAAACCGGCCAATTCGCAGGTAGTCGGGCGCCGGCCAGCGGCGACGTCAGGACCAAGTCGAACCGGCGACCTGCGAGCAACCTTCGACCAGTGCTTCTGCCCTGCCGGCGCCCGCCCTCGGTCAAGGGAACATCCGTGCGTCCGGTGTGACGTCCGGCTGCGCTCCAGGTCGGTTTCGCCGTGGCGAATGACGACCGCCTGTCCCACTACCTAGTCCCCCAGTTCCTCACCTGCGTGCCAATGTCGATCGGGCCCGACCAGGAAAGACGCCGCCGGAGGTCCCCACGAGCCCCGCGGATAGACGAAGAGCTCCCCATCGGCGTTGATCGACGGCTCGACGATCCTCCACGCCTGCTCGACCGAATCCTGTCGAGCGAAAAGGCGCTGATCGCCTATCAGGGCGTCCCACAGCAGCCGTCTCGTAAGCCTCCGGCCCTTCGATCCCCAACTCCTGTTCGGTTTGGACGTCGAGATCGACCTCTTCACTGACCAGCTTCTCCCCGGGAAGCTTGGCCTGCAAGGCTCAGCCCGATCAGGTAGTTGGGCTTCATCCGGAAGTGAAGGGTGTTGGCGTGGGGAGCCTTGTCGGTACCCGCGAACAGCATCCGGGGAGGCGCTTTGAACTCGACTACCGCTTCGGTCAAGGTCTGTTCGAGAGCCTTGCCGGCCCTGACGAAGAAGGGAACGCCGGCCCATCGCCAGGAGTCGATATGGATCTCGCATCGCCGCGAACGTCTCGACGTGTGGATCCGGGGCGACGCCTCGCTCTTCCAGATAACCCTGGTACTGGCCTCGGATGACTTCTTGGCCGGATCGAGGACGCGGGTTGCCTTCAGGACCTTGGTGGTCTCGTCACGGAGGGCATCGGTGTCGGCCGAGGCGGGAGGCTCCATCGCCAGAAGGCTGACTATGTGGAGGACGTGGTTTTGGACGACGTCACGAATTGCCCCCACCGTGTCGTAGAAGGCGCCCCTGCTCTCCACACCGAACGACTCGACCAGCGTGATCTGGACGTTGTCGATGTAATGCCGATTCCAGACGGGCTCGAGAAGGGCATTGGCAAACCGGAAGACCAGCAGGTTCAGAACCGGTTCCTTGCCCAGATAGTGATCGATCCGGTAGATCCGGTCCTCGGGGTAATGCTCTTGCAGGAGCCTGTTGAGTCTCGATGGCCGAAGCCAGGTCCCGGCCGAAGGGCTTCTCGACCACCACCCGTCCACGATTGAGGCCGACCCGGGAGAGACCGGCGGCCACCACGGGGAAGAGGGCCGGGAGGGATCGCTAGGTAGGCGACCGGCATCTCGGCTCCGCCTGCCTTGGCCGCCACCCTTTCGAAGAGGTCCGGGTGCTCGTATCGACCTGATACGTAGCAGAGCCGTGCGGCCAAACGCTCGAACACTTCTTCGTCGATCTTCTTGCCCGATCCTCGAGGGACTCCCGCGCCCGGCGGCGCAGGTCGTCGTCGCTCCACGGCGAGGACGACACCCCGACGATCGGAATGTCGAGTCCCCGTTTGGCGGTCAGGTCGTAGAGGGCGGGAAAGAGCTTCCGGCGGGCCAGGTCACCCGGAAACCCCGAACAGGACGAGGGCGTCTGCCTGCGTCATCCGCCCGCGGGCGCTTCGGCGTGACCCCCGAACTGGTGTCGCATCGCGCTCGAGGGCCCGATCGGCGAAGTCGCCTTCATCACGGGAGGAAAACCGCTGCCAGAGCGCCGACGCAATCACCTGGACCGGCACCCCCAGATCGACCGCACTCTGTACGGTCCATCGTCCCTCCCCGGAGTCGGAGACATGGCCGGCGTAGCTGGTCAGTTCCGGGTCGGAGCGGAGGGCGCGGCTGTGAGGTCCAGGAGCCATGATGTGATGACACTCCCCCGCCTCCACAGCTCGGCCACCGCGGCCACGTCAATATCGAACCGATAGCGGTCCGGGTCCCGCAGGGGGGCGGTTTCGGCGCTGTCGCCGCGACCGGCCGAACCAATGAGTTGCCGAGATTGGCCCTTTCGAGGACCGCCAGACCCTCGGCGTAAGCGGCCATGAGGCCGTACTCGATTCCGTTGTGGATCATCTTGACGAAATGTCCGGCCCCGGCCGGGCCACAATGGAGGTAGCCCTCCTCCCCGGGTTGGGCGGGCCCTCTCGACCGGGGGTTCTGGGGGCGGCCTCGATCCCGGGCGCGAGGGTTTGCCAGACGGGCTCCGAGCTCGAAACCGGTGCTTGCTCCCCACCGATCATCAAGCAGAATCCTCGTTGGAGGCCATGGACCCCTCCACTGGTGCCGACGTCGATATAGGCTGATGCCGTCGGCCGCCAGATCCCGCGCCCGTCGGATGTCATGCTCGAAGAAGCTGTTGCCCCCGTCGATGATCGAGTCGCCTGCAGCCAGATGGGGCCGAAGTGAGGCGATGGTCGAGTCGACGAAGGCGGCCGGAATCATGATCCACACGGTCGCGGGGAGCCTCGAGCAGCCGACACGAGTTCCTCGATCGAGGCAGCCCCGACGGCTCCTTCGCTGGTCAGAGCTTCCACCGCCGCCGGATCGAGGTCGAAAACCACGCATTCGTGTCCGCCGTCATGAGCCGCCGAACCAGATTGGCTCCCATCCGGCCCAGCCCGACCATCCCGACTTGCATGGGGGAACCTTAGAGAGCGGCCGAACAGGTTCGACGCTCCACGGCGCGGACGTGACGCCAGCCCGATCTCGAGGTCTGGACGCAAGCGAATCTCAACCGCCGAGACGTTCCCACGGTTGAGCGTCTGGCGTCTGGCGTCTGAGCGTCTGGCTCTGGTCTGGCGTCTGGCGTCTGGCGTCTCTCTTAAGCAATCGTTCCTGGCTCCGGGGGGCTTTCGTCGGTCGCCTCGATACCAGCTGAACATGTAGTCGGGATTGTCGAGCGAGCGGGAGAAGTCGGCCAGCTTCAAGGGCCGAAAGGTGTCACACATCACCGCCAGCTCCTGAGGTGGCGGTGGCGCCGAGAGCCTTCTCGGCCAGACCCGGCTGTGGCCCGTGCGGAATCCCATAGGGATGAAGTGTGATCGACCCGACCTCGATCCCCTTTCTGCTTTCGAAGTTCCCCGAGACGTAATAGATCATCTCGTCGGACTGGAGGTTGGAGTGGTTGTAGGGAATCGGCACCGCCTGGGGGTCCCATTCCAGATTGCGGGGGCAGAACGAGCAGATCACAAACCCGGGTCCCTCGAAGGTCTGGTGGGCGGGGGGCGGCTGATGGAGCCGTCCCGACTTCGGTTCGAAGTCGGCGATGTTGAAAGTCCAGGGATATACAAATCCATCCCAGCCGACCACGTTGAACGGGTGATAGTCGAGAACGTAGGTCTGGTGGCCGCCCCGCACCCGGACCGTCACCGGATACTCACCCTGGCTCATCGTGGGTCTTCAGCTCGACCGGCCCATGCATATCACGGTGGTAGTAGGGGGCATGCTCGAGAAGGTTGCCGTACTCGTTCCGGTAGCGCCGGGGGGTTTCGATCTGGCCGGGGCTCGTGAAAATCAGCAGCCGATGCGTACCTTGACCGACGAGGCGATAGGTGCAGCCTCTGGGGATGACGATGTAGTCGCCCTGGCGATAAGGCAGATCGCCAAAGATGGACTCGACAGCTCCCGATCCCTCGTGGATGAACAGGACCTCGTCCGCCTCGCCATTTCGGTAGTACCCCTCGCCCAATTCAGTCGGCCGACAGAACCAGATCTCGACGTCGTCATTCCACATCAAGAGCCGGCGCCCGGTGATGAGACTTCCTTCGGCAGCGAGGTCGGCGGTGTTGAGAAGATGATGTTGATGCTGTTCTGGCACCCACTCCCTTCTCTCGATGGGACTGAATCCTCCCAACGACATCACCCGACATGGGGTCTGAAGGTGGTAGAGGATCGAGTAGTTGCCAGAGAACCCCTCCATCCCCATCACCTGTTCGGTCAGAAGCTGCCCATCCCTCCACATCTGAGTGTGGCGTTTGGCTGGAACCTCTCCGAGGCGCATGTATACCGGCATGGCTTCACGGTATACCCCTATGGCCCGGTTTGACAGCCCGGGATCAGCGCCGGCGCCGGCCGAATCAACTGCCCACAATCAGCCGATCACAAATGCTTGGCGGCCTCGCGGCGGCTGAGACCAGAAAGCTCGTCCCCATGTTCGAGGAGGAAATTCCTTACCTCCTCGGGCCGGGTCCGGGCGTACTCTCGCAAGGCCCAGCCGATCGCCTTGCGGATGAAGAATTCCTTCTCGTGGGCCCGGCGTAAACAGAAGTCGAAGAGCATCTCCTGGTCGGTTTGCTCCTTGTGGCGATTCTGAGAGAGGATGGCCGAGCGTCGGAGCCACATGTCCTCGTCGTCGATCCATCGTTCGAGAACGGACCGCATCCTCACCCGATCTTCCAGCACGATCTTGCCAACGATCGGTGAGGCCAACTCGTCGACGAAGTCCCACCAGGCGCCTTCCGAGATCATGCGCTCGAACAAGTCGATCTGAGCGATGACAACGTGTCGCTTGAAGGTCCAGGCGTACCCGATGGCCAGGTACTTCTCTTCCCGATGGGGGAGGTTCCACAGGGCGAGCACCTTTTCCCGATAGTCCTCGACGTCGACCGGTGGAAATTCGTCCCGGACGGCGCGGGCAATCGGGGTTCGGTCGGGCTTGGAAACACCGTAGAAGGGCATGCTGGTTTTCATGTACGCGGCCATGGGGGCCGCCTTGACCGGATCGGCCAGCCTGGAAAGCTCGGCCTGCACGAAGCTCACCAACGAGGCGGAATCTGACACGGGCAGAACCTAACCCGACGTGAATGGTTTCGCTGTGGTCGGCCGGAGCCGGCCCGATAACCAAATTTGGTCACTGGCGCCCGCCGAAATCGAAATTCGTTCATACACGAGCGAGTACCGGGACCGTGCGACCGAATTTGGTGCAGAGCGTTCTCCGGTGACCGAATTTCACCCCCGCGAATCTGACGGTCCCGCCGTCGTCTCCGCAAACCTGTCGTCGGTCGGGGTTAGCTGGGCGCCATGCCTTCGGCTCAAGAGCCATCGCACTGATTCGGCCAAAGCCACCAGGGCCAGCGCCGATCCGAATGCAAATAGAAAGGCCTGGGTGTGGTCTTCCTGGAACCGGCGGCCGAACACGAATCCGAGCATGGTGGCGTAGGTTCCCCACACGATCCCGGCCAACACCACAAACCCGGTGAAGCGTGCCCGCGGCATGCGAGTGATGCCGCTGGCGAAGGTGACCGCCGTCCGACCACCGGGAATGAACCGGGCGGAGACGAGGAACAAACCGGCTCGATCTTGCAAAGCCCTCTCGGCCCATGCGAATCTGCGGAGAGTTCGACCGGAGGACCGGTTCCTCAAGAAGTCACCGGCCCTTTGCCCCAACTCATATGCGAGGGTGTCGCCGGCGATGGCTCCCAGGGCCGCCGCCAACATGACCGACCACACACTCATGTGCCCGAACCCCGCCGCCACGCCGCCGACGATGACTGCGGTCTCACTCGGCACCACGGGAAACACCGCGTCGATCAGAGCGATGAGAAAGACCAGTGGCAAGAACCAATCGGATGCCGTCAGGCTTTCGAGCAACCCGATGAAGTCATTCAGCACGGTCGGGCCTCATCGACACAACCTTATTTGACGGCTGGGACATGCGGTATGGGTGATGTCCCTAAATGTCTCCGGGGTCCAAGGTCTTTTCAGGCGAGGGCGACCAGATCCAGGAGGGATTCGTCGAAGTAGAGGGTGCGGCCCTCGGGCATCATCAGCGCACGATCGGGGCCGAGGGCGGCCACGAAGTCGGTGTCGTGGCTTACCAGGATGATGGTCCCCTGATATTGCTCCAGCGCTTGCAGCAATGAACCTTTGGCCTGGGGGTCGAGGTTGTTGGTCGGCTCGTCCAGCAGCAGGACGTTGGGTCCGCCGAGCACCACCATGGCCAGCGCCAGCTTGGTCTTTTCGCCACCCGAGAGCGTCACGGCGTCTTGATCGATCTTGTCGGCGAGCAGGAAGTGGCCGAGCATCGTGCGAAGCATCTGGTCGGGTTGATCGGACACTTCCCGCAAATGGTCGAGAACTGTGACGCCAGGGTGGATTTGCTCGTGCTCCTGTGCGTAATAGCCGAGGTGGGCGTTGTGACCGAGGCTCACCTCACCGAGATCGGAGGTTTCGACTCCCGCCAGAATTCGCAACAGGGTGGTCTTGCCCGCCCCGTTTAGTCCGAGGATCAGCAGCTTCTCGCCCCGGTTGACGTCGACGTCGATGTCGACGAATACCAGGTTGTCGCCAAAAGACTTGGCCAGCCCTTGACCGGTCAAAGGCGTAACGCCGGACGGTTTCGGCTGGGGGAACCGCACCGCCACCGATTTCCCCCGCTTTTGTACTTCGACCAGATCCCGCTTCATTCGTTCGACCCTGGTCTCCATGGCCCGGGCCACCTTGGCCATCTTCTCGGTGGTTCCCTTGAACCGGCGGATGTTGAACTCGAGGCGCTCGATCGCCTCGTCCTGATGCCGACGTTCCCGCTCCCGTTGCTCGCGACGACGCGCCCGTTCGACCAGAAAACCTGAGTAGTTGCCGCGGTAGGCCTCGAGCCTGCCGCCTTCCAACTCGAGAACGGTGGTTATCGAGCTGTCGAGCAGCGGCAGATCGTGGCTGATGAGAAGGATCCCGCCCCGATAGCTCGACAGGTAGTCGACCAGCCAGGCTTTGGCATCGAGGTCGAGGTGGTTGGTGGGCTCGTCGAGGAGGAGCGTCTCAGACTCGGCGAAGAGGATCCTGGCCAGCTCCACCCGGCGACGTTGACCGCCCGACATCGTTGCCACGGACTGCTCGAGCTCGGTGGTCCCGATCCCGAGATTGGCAGCAACCTTCTTGGCTTCGGCTTCGGCGATGTACCCACCCTTGGTCTCGAACTCGTCCTGAAGCCGGGCGTGCCTCTTGATGGCCTCATCCCGGGCCGACCCTTCCAGGCGCTCCATCTTGTGCCTGGTGTCTTCGATCTTTCGGAGCATGGCTCCGATCTGGCGGGCCGCGAGGATCCGCTCGAGGGCGGTCATGTCGGGACGTTCGAGATCTGGCAGGACCGCCTCTTGGGAGAAGTACCCGAGATTGCCGCTGCGGAGGACCGTGCCGGCGCTGGGTGTCGAGTAACCCACCAGGGTCCGGACCAGCGTGGTTTTCCCGGCTCCGTTTCTCCCGACCAGCCCGATCTTGTCCCCTGGCTGCACACTGAAGGACGCCTCCTCGAGGAGGAGGCGCGTGCCGAGTTCTATCCGCAGATCTCTGACTACGAGCACAGGACGAAGAGAGTTTCAGTGAGGGAAGCAGGGGTCACCGGGACAACTCTACGGGACGCGGGCAATTCTCCTGGTGGATAAAACTGCCGCGGAAGGGCACCGAACCCCTCCATCGGGGTTCACCGCAGGCCGGAGAACAGATCGCTCTCGGGTAGTGGACTCTCGACACTCGAGAACACCCGGACAAAGGTTTCGGTGCCGTAGACCTCGTTGCGTTCCTCTTCGGGCACCCGGAAGAGGATCCAGTCCTGGGGGATCTGGGTCCGGTGCGCCTGAAGGGCCTCGGTCTTGAGGCTCACGAACTCCGAGACATCGATCGTCGCCGAGATCTCCTCGTCGGGAAAACCCCGCCGCGAGCGCCAGAGGTATTCCTCCTCCTCCGTTTCCTCCCCCTCCTCCGCCCAGTACTTCATGAGCTTGCGGGATCGTTCCCGGCCCCAGGTGGTCCAGTACAGCTTGGCCGGGGCCCAGTATTCCTGATCCTCGTCGAGCGGGAACCAGCCGAGGTCACGTGCCCCGAAGAAGGCGGCTATGCCCACCCGGTGGACGTTGATGTGATCGGGGTGGCCATACCCTCCGAACGGGTCGTAGATCGTCATGACCTCGGGCTGATACTTGCGGATCAGTCCAACCAGGCGTTTGGTCGCCTCAGTGAAGTCGGCCCGCCAGAAGGCGTCGGGGTGATCGTTGGCCTCGGTACCCATCATCCCCGAGTCGCGGTAGCCGAGAAACTCATGGTGCTTGACCCCCAGGACCGCCAAAGCCACCGCTATTTCCTGAGCGCGCATTTCCGCCAGCTGGGGCTTGAGCGAGTCGGAATCGTCGTAGTTGTGGATCTCGCCTTCGGCTCCGTCGGTGGCCGTTACGACGACGACCTGCTCGCCCAGTCGCGAGTAGCGAGCGAGCACCCCACCCGTGCCTATCACCTCATCGTCGGGATGGGCGTGGAAGGAGAGCAGTCCCGGCATGAGTCAGAACGCTACTAGGGGTATCGGACTGATCAGTCAGACGTCGGAGCGCTCGAGGAGGTCGTCTTCCTGCACAGTCCGCTCAGCCTCCGGACCGCGTCGAGCACCCCGGTTGCGAGCTGCGGCTGCGACCATGAAGGCCAGGGCGAGAATGGCCACTGCCGCCATCAGTGAGGTTTCACCACCCACCTCGCTACCAGCTTCGCTGTTCCCAGCTTCGGACACTTCAGCACCAGTGTCGACCGGCGCCGGTTCCGAAATGACGGCGACCGTGGTCGATGACGAGATCGCGTCTATCGACGTCGTGGTCGCCCCGGACGGGGAGGCATCGACGATCGTCGCTCCGTCGCGGCGAACGACGGACGGATCGAGCAAGCAGCCCCAGGTGCACGTTGGATACAAGCCCTGACGGATCTCACCGGCGGTGATTTCCCAACCGGGTCCGGTCAACAGGGCGTCGGGGGGCAGCGACGCCACCAGAGGCTCGTCCGCCGGCCACTCGAAATGCCGGTTTGATGTAGGAAGACCTACTTCGACGACTGCCCCGATCAGATCACCGAGATAGACACGCTGATCATCCGAGTACTCGGCTTCATTCTGCACCCAAATCTGGTGGCTGCCGTTGGAGAGGTTGGAAGGGACCGTAAACGCCAGATAGACACGATGACTCAGGTATCCGCCGAGCCCGGTTGACTCGATTGTCACCGCGCCGAGGGAGACCACCGACTCCCCGGTGTTGAGGTAGGCATACCAGGGACCTTCGTTGGCGTTGTCGGCACCGACGTAACCGACGAACTCGACCATCTCACCAGGTTCGACCGATTCGTCAGGAGTGCGCATCCACGAACCACCAGCCGAGGCGACCGGGGCGACCGCCACGACCATCGCCACCACCAGCGCGACGAAACGGACCACTTTCATTGGCGATCCTCTTGCGTGTTCGACTCAATTGAGACTCTGCCAGTTCTTTCTCAGCCTTCGTTGGGGGCCTGCGATTTAGCGAGACCTTCGAGTTGGGTGGCATGTTCCTCGAGATGGTCGATCAGGAAGGACTCGAGGATGCGATCGGTAGGTATTGGCCCGAGAGTTGGATGGAGGCCGACTGAGTCCGACCAATGCTCGGGGAGAGCCCCGAGAAAGCGACGCACATCGCCGAGATCGGCCTGGACCTCTTGCCACATCGTTTCGATGGCCGCGTGCCGCCCCAGCTCGATGCCGGCCAGACGGGTCGGATCCGAGCGAATTCGTCCGAAAGGGACCGGTTCCCCCTGGTAGGCGTCGATGACGTCCCCCGCCTGTTCCACCCAGAACTGGATGAACTCGGCGATGTGACCCCAGACCTGGCCTGCCTCCCATTGTTCTCCGGTGGTTGGATCTGCCTCGGTGAGTCCCTCGGCGGGGGTGGCGAGCGCCGCCAGGCGTGCCTCCACCCGGTCGAGGCGGGCCAGCCAGGATTCGAGATCAACCATAGGTGACATCGACCCTACCGCCGCTCCTCCAATAGGAGCCTTCTGCCCTGGTAAGAAATCCTTCATCGACCATGTAGCGGCGGAGCGCGGCGTAGTCGGGATGAAATGTCTGAATGGTCGAGTTCACTTCCTTTTCGGTGTACCGCAGACCCACCTCGAATTCCGAGGCAAGCCGTTCGAGAACCACCGTCCGGGCAGAACGGCTGACGGGGATCTCGGTCAGGCGGGTTCCCACGAAGTATCTGCCAAGAGTCTGCTTCTCGCTGTGAGTCCATGGCCCTTCCAGGACCTCGGCGGATACCGGTTCCTCCCGGGGTAAGGATCCGGCGATGCTGCGAAGCACAGAACGATCGAGGCTCAGGTTTTCGTCAAGCAGCCCGGCTTCGACCAGGCGGCTGACGGCCCGCTTCAGCTGGCCCACGGTCATCGACAGACGGTGGGCGGCCTCATGGATGTCGAGGGGCCCGGTCGCAGCCAGCCCCAGGACCGCCAACCGTTCGGGGTCGACTGCAAGCCGGAGGAACTCGGTCGGCGTCACGTGCACCCTCGGAGGGTAGAAGAGTTACCGGAGGGCTCGCTGCGGTTCACCGCACGATTACCGGGAGGAGCTACAAAGGGATCGCTCCAGCGAGCAAGCCAGATCATCTGGCGAAACCCTCCTCCCAAGGGTCTCAGGCCGGCGACGACGCCGGCCTGAGTGCTGTCTGAAATCTCACCCCGGCGCCGGCGATAAGGTGAAAACGTGCCGCGCCAGACCTTCATGCATCGGGTAATCGTCAAAGCCGAGCCGGCCCGAGTTTGGGAGGGCCTCCAGCGACCCGAGAGCTGGGGGCGGATCGGTGGAGTGAGCAGCGTCGACCAACCGACCTTTGATGCCCTCGGCGACCTCACGGGTTACCGCTTCACCGTCGAGTTCCGGGGCAACTCCCACTTCGGCGTTGCCAAGAGGTCACAGGAGACGCCGGGTCGCCGAGTGAGCATGACAATCGATACCGATCTGTTGGGAGGAGAGATCGACGTGGAGCTCGAACCGTCGGGCGAGCGAGACCGCCGTCACGGTGGCGATGACGGTCCAATCGAAGAGTTTCATGACCTCGATGCTGTTCCCGGTGATCACCGGGGCCATCTCGTCCGGCTTCAGCGACGAGGCAGAAAGATTCGCCCAGGGGTTGGCCGAGGATCCGACCTTTCCCGACGAGCATCCACCGGAAGGCGGGCAGCCGACCGAGGGCTAAGAGGCCTCCGGTGAGCCTCCATCTGGAGCCGGTGCGTCCTGAGCAGCGAGGCTGGTCGCCAAACGGGCCGCGTCTTCTTTGGTTCCAGTCGATATCTGGGCCCGATCGGTGAGAAGGGTCACCTGGTTACGGAGCACCTGAAGGAACCCGCCGTGTACCCCGATGGTGGTTCTGATCCCGTCGGTCCCTTCCACCTCGACCGCCGAAGTGACCAATGCAGCCAGGAGCGGCTCGTGGTCGGCCATGATCCCGATCTCGCCATCGGGAGTCCGTGCCACGACGAAGGTGGCCTCCCCCGACCACACGGTCGCCTCGGGCGAGACCACATCCACCCGGAAGGGCTTGGCCACTAGTGCCTCCCGACCCGATCCCCGTTTTGGCGCGACAGGGCCGGGCTATAGCCCCATCGTGTCGTGCCAGAACGGGTCAGACGGGTCACTAGGCACCCACCTTTTCCATCTCTCGGGCCTTGGCCATGACATCTTCGGCATCCCCCACCATGTAAAAGGCCTGTTCCGGGTACTGGTCCATGTCTCCGGCGAGGATGGTGCGGAACGAGGCAATGGTCTGCTCGCGAGGCGTATAGATCCCCGCCTGGCCGGTGAACTGCTCGGCCACGAACATGGGTTGTGCAAAGAAGCGCTGAATCCGCCGAGCTCTTGACACGATCAGTTTGTCCTCTTCCGATAGCTCGTCGATGCCGAGGATGGCGATGATGTCGTTGAGGTCCTTGTAGCGCTGAAGAATCCGCTGCACTTCGATCGCGGTGTCGTAGTGCTCGTCGCCCACCACCTGGGGATCGAGCGCCCTACTCGATGAGTCGAGGGGATCGACCGCCGGATAGATACCCAACGCCGTCAGCGGACGCGAGAGCACGGTGGTGGCGTCGAGGTGGGCAAAGGCGGTATGCGGGGCCGGATCGGTGATGTCGTCGGCAGGCACATAGACAGCCTGGAGGGATGTGATCGATCTTCCCTTCAACGATGTGATCCGCTCCTGCAGCGCGCCCATCTCTCCGGCCAGGGTGGGTTGGTAACCGACTGCTGACGGCATCCGCCCGAGCAGTGTCGACACTTCCGAGCCGGCCTGGGTGAAACGAAAGATGTTGTCGATGAACAAGAGCACGTCCTGGCGCTGAACATCGCGGAAGTACTCGGCCATCGTCAGAGCCGACAGCGCCACCCGGAGACGGACCCCGGGCGGTTCGTCCATCTGCCCGAACACCAGAGCAGCTTTTTCAAGGACGCCGCTTTCCTGCATCTCGAGATAGAGGTCGTTGCCCTCACGGGTCCGCTCCCCCACTCCGGCGAACACCGAGACCCCACCATGCTGCTGGGCGACCCGGCGAATCATCTCCTGGATGAGAACGGTTTTGCCCACACCCGCTCCCCCGAACAGGCCGATCTTTCCGCCCTTGAGGTAGGGACAGATGAGGTCGAGCACCTTGATGCCAGTCTCAAAGATCTCCTTTTGGGGCTCGACATCCTCGAAGGCCGGCGGTTGGCGATGGATGGGCCAGCGGGGGTCGCCGAAGACCTTGTCGGGAGCGTCGAGGGCGGTTCCCCACATGTTGAAGATGTGCCCGAGGGTCTGATCACCGACGGGCACCGAGATGGGTCCGCCAGTGTTGCGAACCTCCGCACCACGTCTGAGGCCATCGGTCGGAGCCATCGCCACCGCCCGGACCTTGTTGCCACCGAGATGCTGGGCCGTTTCGGCCATGACGACCTTCTTCTCGCCCATGAGGGTGAAGTCGATCTCGAGGGCGAAGAGGATCTCAGGCATCCCGTCCGGTGGGAATTCCACGTCCACCACCGGCCCCGCCACCTTGACGATCCGTCCTACCGATTTCGCTTCAGCCATTGATTGCTCCTACGTCTGATCTGTTTTCAAATTTCCGAACGCTCATCGCGCTTCGGCCAATGCTTCTGCCCCTCCGACGATTTCGGAAATCTCGGTTGTGATGTCGGCCTGGCGAGCCCGGTTGGCCGACATCGTCAAGGCGCGGATCAAGTCGTCGGCGTTGTCGGTTGCCGCCTTCATGGCCCGGCGTCGAGCGGAATGCTCGGAGGCAGAGGCTTCGAGCAACATGTTGAAGACTATGGCCTCCACATACCGGGGCAGGAGGCGGTCCAGAATCTCGGCGGGTGAGGGCTCGTACGAATAGACGACCGGGAGCGAACTCGCGGTGTTCCCCTCCGCCGAGACGGCTGCCGGCTGAACAGCACTTGGTGCCGGTGGTTCGATCGGCAGCAGGTCATATCGGGTTGGCACCTGGGTCATGGCCGACTGAAAACGGCTGAAAAAGGCCTCGACCGCATCCACGTCCCGCGAGGCATAGGCGCCCATGACGGAACTGGCGATAGCCCTGGCGTCGCCGTATCCGGGCGTATCGGTCACACTCAGGAAAGACCGCTCGATCCGATATCCCCGATATCGAAAGTAGGTCTGCGCCTTTTTCCCGATCGCGAAGATCCTGACGTCCTTGCCTTCGCGGCGCAGGTCGATGATCCGTTGCTCGGCCATGCGGATGATCGTCGAGGCGTAGGCACCCGCCAGCCCTCGATCGGATGACACCACCAGGACGCCTACATCGGCTACCTCGCGCTGCGACAGAAGCTCATGGGTAGTGCCGCCACCGGCCGCCCCCAGGCTCTGGATGACCTCGATCAGCTTGGCCGTGTACGGCTTCGATGCCAGAACCCGGGACGAGGCCTTGGGGATTCGCGAGGCAGCGATCAACTCCATGGCCCGCGTGATCTTCTGGATCGCCTGGACGCTGCGAATCCTCCGGCGGGTGTCGCGAAGTTCAGCGCTCGCCATTCGTCCCTAGCCTTTGTCGGTCGGCTGGAATGTCTCTTTGAAGGCCACGATCGCTTCCTTGAGGCGGTCTTCATCTGGAAGGTCCCCGGTGTTCGCAATGTGGTCGAGCAGGTCCGCGAAGCGCTCGGCCACGAACTGGCGAAGGCCGAGTTCGAAGCGATCGACATCCTCAATCGGAACCGAGTCCATATGTCCGGTAGTCACGGCGTAAATCGAAAGGATCTGTTCCTCGACGGGAACCGGGTTGTACTGCGTTTGCTTCAAGACCTCGACGACCCGTCGTCCGCGCTCGAGTTGGGCGAGGGACGATGCGTCTAGCTCGGACCCGAACTCGGCGAAGGCGGCCAGCTCCCGAAACTGGGCCAGGTTGAGACGAAGAGGCCCGGCGATCTTTTTCATAGCCTTGACCTGGGCATTGCCCCCGACGCGGGACACAGAGATACCGGCGTTGATCGCGGGACGGATGCCCTGATAGAAGAGGTCCGTCTCCAGGAAGCACTGGCCGTCGGTGATCGAGATCACATTGGTCGGGATGTAGGCCGAAATGTCATTGGCCTTCGTTTCGATCACGGGGAGACCGGTAAGGGAGCCGCCCCCAAGCTCATTGGAGAGCTTGGCGCACCGCTCGAGAAGCCGGCTATGCAGGTAGAAGACGTCCCCTGGGTATGCCTCGCGGCCCGGTGGACGCCGGAGAAGCAAGGAGATCTCGCGATAGGCGACCGCCTGCTTGGAGAGGTCGTCGAACATGATCAAGGCGTGCTCTCCCTTGTACATCCAGTACTGCCCGATTGCCGACCCGGTGTAGGGGGCGTACATCTGGAGGGCGGCTGGATCCGAGGCGGGGGCGCTGACTATGACCGTGTAGTCCATCGCTCCGGCCCGCTCGAGGGCGCTGACGACCTCGGCCACAGTGGAGGCCTTCTGCCCGATTGCTACGTATATGCACTTGACCGCCTTGTCAGTTCCCCAGTACTGCTTCTGGTTGATGATCGTGTCGATCAAGAGAGCGGTCTTGCCGGTCTGACGATCACCGATGATCAGCTGGCGCTGGCCACGACCGATCGGCGTCATCGAGTCGATCGCCTTGATGCCGGTCTGGAGGGGTTCGGTCACAGGTTGGCGTTCGACCACGGAGGGCGCCTGGACTTCGAGCAGGCGCCGCTCGGTCGACTGGATCGGACCCTTGCCGTCGATGGGACTCCCCAGAGGGTCGACCACTCGTCCCAACATGCCGTCGCCCACCGGCACTGAAAGAACGGTACCGGTTTGCTTCACAGGAGAACCCTCTTCGATGTGAGAGGCCTCCCCCATCAGAACCACTCCGAGATCTTTCTCGTCGATGTTGAGGGCAACGCCTCTCAGACCACCCTCGAACTCGAGCAATTCTGAAGCCATCGCGTTGGGCAAGCCCTGTACCCGGGCGACTCCATCGGCGATCGAGGTCACATAGCCGACGGTTTCCTGTTCGACCTTTGGCGACCAGTCAGCCAATCGCTTCTTGATCGACTCGGTGATGTCAGCCGTTGTGATCGTCATCTCAGCCATTGCGGGGGCTCCTCAAAGGTTTTCTCAAAGTTCGAACGGGCTCTCTTCGACTATGCACTCTTCATGACCTCACGAAGCATTGCCAGTCGCCGGGCCACACTGCCATCGATTACGACATCGCCGACTCGCGCGACCACGCCCCCAATGACGCTTGGATCGACGATCACCTTCAACTCGAGGTCCTTGCCGGTGGCTCGCGACAAGGCGGCTGCCAGGCGCTCGAGCACCTCAGGTTCCAACGGTACGGCCGAACGGATTTCGGCCACGACCTTGGCCCGTGACGAGGCCGCCCGGGCAATGAAAGCATCAATGATCGCCGGGAGATCCGCGGCACGGCCGACTTCGACCACGAAAGACACGAGGCCGACCGTCAGGGTCGAGGCCCGGCCACCGATCAGGTCATCGATGATGCCCTGTTTGCGTTCAATCGGAAGCTGCGGGTTGGTGAGGGTGTCGCGCAGCTCGTTCGACGTGGCAAAGGTGCGCGCGACGGTGAAGAGTTCGCGCTCGAGTCTCTCGAGTTGGCCCTCGGCCTTGGCAACCTCGAAGATCGCCGCCCCGTACCCGTCCAAATCGGGTTGTCCGGTCGAGGTTTCAGCCGACATGACGTTCGTCCACTTACTTGCTCTCCAGCTCCGCGATGTAGCGCTCTACCAGTCCCAGCTGGGTCTCGCGGTCGAGGCTTTGCCCGACGACCTTCTCGGCCAGGTCGACGCTGAGATTGGCCACTTCCTGCCTGGCCTCCGCCAGGGCCCGGGCCTTTTCGCTTCCGGCCTCTTCCCGGGCTTTGGCGACGATGCTCTCGGCCTCGGTTTGAGCGCGCTGGACCGTCTCGTTCTTCAACTGCTCGGCAGTCTTGCGCGCCTCTTCGATGATCTGGTTGCCTTTGGTACGTGCCTCGGCCAGCTGGCGCTCATAATCGGCTCGAAGCTTTTCAGCGTCTGTCTTCGCCTTCTCGGCCTCGTCCAAGCGCCCGACGATGGCTTGCTGGCGGGCCTCGAGGATCCGGTTGACCGCCGGCAACGCCCATTTCCAGACGAAGAAGAACACGATGGCAAATGCCACGATCCCGGCGATCAGTTCATTCGTCTCCGGTAGCACCAGAGAGACGTTGGAAGTCGACTCAGCCTCTTCCTGGGCCAGAATTGCCAATGTCGTAGGGCTGAACATTGACTACCTCCTAGGCGATGAAGAAGAGGACGAAACCGATTAGAGCAAGGGCCTCTGTGAGAGCGGCACCGAGGAACATCGTGGCCCGTATCGTTCCGGCCATCTCGGGTTGGCGGGCCATTGCGGTGATGGCATTGCCGACCACGATGCCGATGCCGATGCCCGGGCCGACGGCTCCCAGACCGTAACCGATGAGGGCGATGGCGCCCTTGAGTTCTTCGATATTGCCTTCCATGGATTCCCTTCCTAGTGCTGTGGATGTACCGAAGCTTGGATATAGACCGCCGACAGGAGCGTGAAGATGTAGGCCTGCAGAATGGCGACGAATATCTCGAAGGCGAAAAAGATCATTCCCACCGCGAACCAGACCACGCCGATTCCCGCCTTGGGACCGATTTCTCCCACCGCCAGGACAAAGGCAACGCCCGATCCGAGCAAGAGCGTGAGCATGAGATGGCCCGCCACCAGGTTGGCAAACAACCGGATGGCAAGCGTGATCGGTCGAAGGAGAAAGGTCGAGACGACCTCGATGAGTCCAACCAGCCAGCGCAAGCCGATCGGCACCGCTTTAGGCCAGGCGACATCGGTCAAATAGTGGATGCCGTTTTTCGAAAACCCGACGACAACGAAGATGAAGTAGGTGATGAGTGACAGGAAGATCGGGAGAGCCATCCGTGCGGTTATCGGGAAGTTGATCAAGGGGGTGACCTCGAAGAGATTGCCCACCAGAATCAGCATGAAAATCGAGAGAAGATACGGCACGTATTTGGCGCCTTCGGGACCGATGACGTCCCGGGCTATACCGTCACGAACGAACTCGACGAGGCTCTGAATTGCGGCCTCAAATTTGGAAGGTACGGGACGGTTGCGGCGCAGTCCGAAATACAG
Organism: uncultured Acidimicrobiia bacterium; assembly: GCA_963790345.1. Taxonomy (GTDB): domain Bacteria; phylum Actinomycetota; class Acidimicrobiia; order Spongiisociales; family ZC4RG35; genus DATEEG01. The sequence continues at coordinate 64,719 of CAWBOD010000003.1, forward strand.
CAAAGCCACCGAGACCACCGCGGCGAGAAGCATCAGAAACGAGACCCTGGTGAAGTGGACGGGGCCGATGGTGAACCATGGGTCGAGGAATTCGAACCAGTCCTTGACATCGGTCGGTGCGCAAATCACCTCGTTGGCGACGTCGCAGTGGTGCTCCTGCGCGGCCAGAATCAGCCCGTCCAATCCAGTTTCCTTTCCTGATCCCGCATCATCGAAACCGCTTCGAGGACGATCAGCACGATGTAGCTGACCACCGCCGAAACCCCGAATGCAAGTCTGTCGATCTCAAAGAAGCGCACTACCAGCAACATCGTCCCGGCGATAAGAGCCATCCGGAGGAAGAAGCCGACAAGTGCGGCGGCATGATACATGGTGAGGGATATCCGCATCGCGCGGCTCAGCAACTTGCCGGCCAGCCAAAGGTTCAGGACGACGATGAGCAAGCCGAGCGCCCCGGCGAGAGCGCCCTGCGGCCCTCTCAGCAACCAGCAAAGGGCAACGAGGGGTATCGCAAGGTAAACCGCACGGGCGACGATGTGACGTGCAACGATCGACTCGACGGGGATCACGGAACCCGGGAAGGGATTAGCGCCCACGCCGTACCACTTCATCCGGACCATTCTCCATCTGCTTGGAGAGGTGCCACATCCTGACGAACCCCGAGTAGGAACCAACCAGGATTCCGATCACGACGAACCAGGGATCGGTCCCGAGCCAGAGATCGACGAGATAGCCGATGAGGGTGCCCGAGAGGATGGAGCCGAGAAAGGCTCCGCCATTCACCCAGCCTTCTGCTGATGATGAGACTTCCGAGACCCGTGAGCTGTTTGGTTTCATCTTGTGAATCGCTTCACAAAGTCTATCGCTTTCTCGAAGTCAGCGCAACCTAGCCAGATTCGACGAGGGCCATGACCCGATCGAGTCCGGGCAGCAGGGCGTCGAGTATCGCCGGGTCTGACAACTCCCCCTCGTTGCTCAAGCAGGCACCTTCGGCAATCGCCGCGAAGCTGTACAGATTGATGTTCTCGCCGATCCGGACACCGTAGATCAGGTTCTTTTCGACAACCTGGACGCCGTCGAGTTCTTCGAAGCCATAGCGAAGCCCGCCGCCCCCCGCCACTGTGACGGGCACCTCCGCCAAGGTCTTGAATTCGAGGTTCGGACAGGTCGATTGGCGATCGGTCTGGAACGTGGCGATGTAGTCGGCCGCGATCAACTCGATCGACTCGACCGGATCAACCACCCCATCGAGGAAGTCAAAGCTCTCCGTCGGTAGCGAAAGGAATTCAGCCGACCCAACGACAACGTCATCTTTGGTGATGCAAGCGATCTGGTCAGCATCGCCTTCACAGGGTCCCACGGAGTATCCCCCGCCGAGTTCGACCGAATCGATCCCCCAAACCCACGTCTCCGGATTGCAGTCGTCGTGGTGGGAGACGGTTGTGTCGTGACCGTTGTGGCTGTCGTATCGGCTGGGCTGGCAGCACAGGCGGTGGCGATCAGAGCCAGAGACGCCAGACGTCAGACGCCAGTATGGCACAGGTTCTGGCTTTCTGGCGTCTGCGCGACTGGCGCTCGTGCCGAGTTCTGGCGTCTCGACTTCCGACTTCTGGCTTCCGCCTCGTCCTTCACACATGCCCGGTGAAGTCGTGCGGATATGGCGGGAACGAGGATGCCAGCTCACGCACCCGGGTATTCACCGAGCCGAGTTCATCGCTGTCGGCTCGTCCTCGCAGTGCCCGGGCGATCAAGGAGGCGATCTCGACGGCTTGGTCTTCTTGCATGCCCATGGTGGTCATCGCCGGGGTCCCGATTCGCAGCCCCGACGCCCGATAGGGAGGGCGGGGGTCGTTGGGAATCGTGTTGAAGTTGAGAGTTATGCCCACTTGATGGAGGAGACGGGCCGCCTCCTTTCCGGTCAGGTCGGCATCGACCGATCGGAGATCGATCAAGAAGAGGTGGTTGTCGGTCCCGCCCGAGACCACCCGCACGCCTTCATCCTGAATCCGGGTGGCCATCGCTGAAGCGTTGGCGACGATCTGGTGGGCGTAGGCAGAGAATTCGGGAGTCGCGGCCTCTTTGAAACACACCGCTTTGGCGGCCACCTGGCTCATGATCGGACCACCTTGGGCGTTGGGGAAAACGGCCTTGTCGATATCTGCCGAGAACGCCTCCCGGCAGAGGATCAATCCCCCCCGCGGACCCCGCAATGCCTTGTGGGTCGTGGCAGTCACGACGTCGGCGTGGGGCACTGGATTCGGATAAGCCCCCCCGGCCACCAATCCGACGAAGTGGGCCGAATCGACCATGAAGATGGCTCCAACCTCATCGGCGATGTTTCGGAATCTCTCGTACTCGAGGGTTCGGCTGTAGGCGGAGTAACCGGCGAGCAGGATCCTGGGGCGATGCTTCTTGGCGAGCTTTTCAACCTCGTCCATGTCGATGATCTCGGTGACCGGATCCACGCCGTAGGCAACAAAGTCGTAATAGAGACCCGAGAAGTTCACGGGTGAGCCGTGGGTTAGATGTCCGCCGTGATCGAGTCGCATTCCCAGGACGGTGTCACCCGGCTTGATGAGCGAGAAATAGACCCCCATGTTGGCCTGGGCACCTGAGTGGGCCTGGACATTCGCGTGGTCGGCTCCGAACAGCGCCTTGGCTCGCTCGATAGCCAGGCTCTCCATCTCGTCGACGACTTCACAGCCTTCGTAATAGCGACGCCCCGGATATCCCTCTGCATATTTGTTGGTGAAGACCGACCCCGAGGCCGCCATGACCGCCGGCGAAGCAAAATTCTCCGACGCGATCAAATGGATATGAGTGTTTTGTCGCTCAACGTCCTTGCGGATCAGGTCCGCAATCTCCGGGTCGACCTGTTCGATGGTCCGCGTGTCGATCATGGAGCGAGGTTAGGCGCAGGGCGGAAGACGGAAGGCGGAAGGCGGAAGGCGCCAGACGCCAGACGCCAGACGCAAGCTATCTCAAGCCTCGAAACTCAGGCCGAGGTCGAGCGGCCCCGCACGAAGCAGGACTGGCTTGACTCCCGATACGTCGACTGTTGTCGAGGCCTCGGACCCGGGGCAATGCCCAGCAACGTACATATCGACGAGATCCCCGAGAGCGGCTTGGGCCTCGGCCTCGTCAACCGTCTCTTGTTCACCGCTGCGGTTGGCACTGGTCACAGCCAGGGGGCCGAAGGCGCCCAGTATCTGTTTCGTTGTTGGGTGATCCGGAACCCGCACTCCGACGGTGCCCATGGCATGGTCACCGACTCCGGCCGGCAGCTCCAACCTGGCGATTCCCACCAGATTGAGCGGCCCTGGCCAAAAGGAGCGGGCCCATTCCAAGGCGTATCCGGGCAGTTCCACCACTTCCAAAGCCGAGGCGAGGTCGGCCACGAGAAGGCCCACTGCTTTGTTCTCCGATCTCGCCTTGATCGAAAACAAGCGCCCGACGGCGTGCCGCATTGTGGGGATCGGCGGCGATTCCATACACGGTGTCGGTCGGGATTCCGACGACCGCCCCCCGGCGCAACGCGTTCACTATGTCCTCGACGGCGGGTGTTTTCATGGTCGGTCGTCACGGCTCCTGGGTAGGCTGGCTCACCCTCAGTAGGAGTAGACCGATGGATGCAAACGACCTCAAGTCGGTGCCACTCTTCTCCGGACTCAGCAAACGTGAGCGAGAACTCGTTGCACGCTTTGCTGACGAGGTGGACGTGCCGGCCGGCAAGGTCTTGACCAAGGAGGGAGGGCCGTCGCAGGAGTTCTTTGTGATCACGTCCGGATCCGCCACGGTAACGAGAGAAGGTGAAGAGGTTGCCCGTCTCGGGGCCGGCGACTTCTTCGGCGAGATCGGAATCCTCAAGGCAGAACCGCGGACCGCGACAGTGACCGCAGACACCTCCATGAGCCTCCTCGTCCTCTTTGCACAGAATTTCACCGCCCTCGACCACGAGATAACCGAGGTGAGGAACTGCGTCGAGAAGGCCATGGCGGAGCGACTCGCGTCCGACTAGTTCCGTAGGGCATCGACCCGGACAAAGCGGTCACGGCCGTATTGGTCCAAGACGACCTGGGCCGAGAATCGTTTGGCCAGGTCCCGGGCTTGATCTTCGCCTACTTCGATCCAGGCTTCGCCAGCAGGTGCCAGCCAGCGTTGCACCTCCACGAGGACCTTATCGACGATCTCCGTGCCGGTAGGCCCGGCCACTAGGGCCTGGCGAGGCTCCCTTTTGACATCCTCGGGCAGCCCGGTCCAATCGCCCTCGGCAATGTAGGGGGGGTTGGCCACCATGAGATCGACCATCCCGGCCACCCCGGGCGGTAGCGCATCGAACAGGTCACCCTGGCGCCACTCGACAACCAGGTCATTGGCAACACCATTGGTGGCCGCCACTTCGAGGGCGTCCGCGGAGACATCGGTGCCGATCACCCGGGCGCCCGGAAAAATTCGTTTCATTGCCAGAGCCAGTGCTCCCGATCCGGTGCAGAGGTCGACCACGACGACAGGAGCCGGCCGGCCGCCGACCAGTTCGAGGAGATACTCGGTTTCGGGGCGAGGGATCAGTACTCGATGATCGACCGCGAGTTCGATCGGTCCGAATTGAACCGTGCCCTCGAGATACTGGAGTGGCTCACCCTGGCGCCGCCGGGCGACGAGAGAATCGAATAATGCCTGTTGCGTAGCGGTCAGCTGCACCGTTCGTCCGGAGTTCGGTGAGCCTTTGGCCGGTTACCAGGGCAAATAGCCGCCTTCGTTCGTGTTCGGGAAGACCCTCATCGGCTGGTTCGGCGTCGTTAGATCGGGTCATGGGGGCACTCAACCTGCCAAGTCAACCGTAAAGAAGGCGGCACCGGGCTTCGCCACCTCGTTATCGTCACATTCTGTACGCCGGTAACCGACCCGGAGGGGACAATGACCGACCAGCGACCCGACCAGCCCGACAACACAATGGGGATGCCTGCCGCCCCACCCCCGCAACCGGCACCACCACCTATGTCCACCCCGGCGCCGGCGAGCGGGATCGGGGCCCCGGCCGACCTGGGCACCAGATTCTTGGCCCGTTTGATCGACCACATTCTTCTTGGCATCGTCAACTTCGTGATAATCGTGCCGCTGATCATCGCTGCTGCCTTCACCGGAGTTGGTAACGGGATGAATCCGTTCGGTGGGTTTAGCGTCGGATCGCTCATCGCTGCGATTGTCACCGCGGCCATAACCATCGGATACTTTGCGCTGATGGAAGCGAACACCGGCCAAACGGTCGGAAAGATGCTCATCGGGCTCAAGACCGTCGGACCGGACGGGAACAAGCCGACCATGGAACAGGCCCTGAAGCGCAACTCCTGGTATGCACTCGGCATCGTCCCATTCCTGGGAGGACTGGCGCAGCTGGCAGCGACGATCTACATCGCCGTCACCATCAACAACTCGGCAACCCGCACCGGCTGGCACGACACCTTCGCAGGGGGAACCAGGGTCATCAAGACCAAGTGATCCCCTAGAACCCCGTTTTGGCGCGAAGAACCCGCACCCCGGTGCGGGTTCTTCGCGCCAGAACCGTCAGTTCCGGGTCCGGGACCGTTCAACCCTCACTGAGACGATCGGTTTGCTCTTTGGCGGCCATGGCTTCGACGAACTCGTCGAGGTCGCCTTCGAGAACCTGGTCGAGGCGTTTCAGAGTCAAACCGAGACGATGATCAGTGACCCGGTTCTCCTTGTAGTTGTAAGTTCGAATCTTCTCTGAACGCTCACCCGTCCCGACCTGGGCCCGGCGAGCACCGGAGACGGCCGCCTGCTGTTGGTCCAGCTTCATCTGGTACAGCCGGGCTCTGAGAATCCGGAAGGCCTTCTCCTTGTTCTGGAGCTGGGATTTCTCGTCCTGACAGGTGACGATCAACCCGGTGGGAACATGCGTCAATCGGACCGCGGAGTCTGTGGTATTGACCGACTGTCCGCCCGGGCCCTGCGACCGGTAAACGTCGACCCGCACCTCGTTGGGGTCGATCTCGACATCGACCTCGTCGGCTTCGGGGAGAACCGCAACGGTGGCAGTCGACGTGTGGATCCGGCCCGCAGCCTCTGTCCGGGGAACCCGTTGCACGCGATGAACCCCACCCTCGTATTTGAACCGAGAGAACGCGCCCTTCCCCTTGACCGCCACCGTGACTTTGGCAAATCCTCCCGCCTCCGAGTCGGAGCTATCCAGGGACTCGACCTTGAAACGATGACGCTCGGCATAGCGCTCGTACATCCGGAGCAGATCGCCGGCCCAAATCGCCGCCTCGTCCCCACCGGCCGCTTTCTGGATCTCGAGGATTACGTCCCTGTCGTCCTGGGGATCGCGGGGAGCGAGCAACGTCAGGAGCTCATGTTCGAGACCTGCGGCCTCTTCCTCCTTCTCGCTGGCCAACCTCCGAAAATCGGCTGCAAGATCCGGGTCCGAATGAGCAAGCTGCTCGGCTTCCGTACGATCCGATTCGGCTTGCTTCCATCTGGAAAACAGATCGACGAGGGGGGCGAGCTCCGCGTGGCGTCGTCCCAGCTCCGCAAATCTGCCAGATTCGGCCGCGGCCATTTGGCCCTCCACATCTTGGAGGCTGCGAGACAGGTCTTCGAGGCGCGCGATTAAACCCTGATCCAAGGCGAACCTTCCTTCATGGCCCGAAGCTAACGAGCCCGGGCGGCCAGCGCGGCGGCCGGAAGCTCTCCCCGGGCGATCACATCGTCGACCTCGGTCTCCTCGAGAGCTGACAGCAGGCTGGCGACGGCCACCTCGATCTGATCGGGTTCGGGGATGCGAGTGGTGAGTTTTTGAAGCCAGAGCCCTGGCGCCGCCATGAACCGACCGAAGAGGTTGTCCTGATTGGCACCGGACAGTTTCAACAACTCGTAGGAGATACCGGCGATGACGGGGATTCCGATCACCCTGCTGGCGATCAGTAACGGCCACGGCAGCCGGCCGAGCAGACCGAAGATCAAGATCGCCAGGAACATCACCAACAGGAGGAAGCTGGTCCCGCAGCGGGGATGCTCCGGTGGATACTTCTGCACCCGTTCGATCGAGAGGGGATCGCCAGCCTCATAGGCATGGATCGACATGTGTTCGGCACCGTGAAATGCGAAGACCCTTTTGATCTCCTTCGACCTTCCCAGCAGCCATAGATATCCGAGGAAAATGGCAAGCTGCACCACGCCCTCGACCGCTGCATAGAAAAACGAGCGATCGTCCGTCAGTGCGCGCGCCGCCGCGGCCGGGGCGATGATGAATAGGGCAGCGAAGAAGACCAGGGCAATCGTCATCGACCCGGCGATCTGGCCCTTGCTCAGTTCCTCCTCCTCTTCCCCGGCGGCCTTCTGGGCGGACCAGGAAAGGGCGCGGAAACCGAGGGACAAGGACTCGCCCAGAACCATCACACCACGAATGAACGGAATGTTGGCCAGCCTCGAGCGCGACGAGAGTCGCGGAAGAGGGTGGCGGGCTGCTTCGATAACACCATCCGGACGACGGACCGCTACCGCCCAGGCCTGGGGGCCCCGCATCATGACGCCCTCGAGAACGGCCTGGCCACCAACTGTCAGCGCGGCTCGCGCGCTCTGTTGGGTCTTGTCACCGGCCGTCTGGTCACTCATTTGGGAGCGCGCTCGATCTATCTGCCGGAGACCGGGACGAGCGTCACCAACAGGCTCTCACTCAACCGGGTCCCCCTCAATTGGGAGTCACTCAGCCGCGGCTTCTTCGGCGCTGGCCTTCTTTTTCTTGCTGCTGTAGTCGGATGAGCCGTAGCGCCGCTGGAACTTCTCGACTCGACCACCGGAGTCGACCAGCTTCTGACGGCCGGTGAAAAACGGATGACATTCATTGCACAGTTCGACGTGAAGCTCTCCGGGCTTGGTCGACCTGGTGATGAATCGGTTGCCGCAAGAACAGACGACCGTCGTGTCGGCGTAAGTGGGATGGATGGCGGTTCTCATGTCCTTCGACTCCGTTTCGTCTTTCGAGACTTACAAGTTAATGCGGGGCCCGGTGCCCTTCCGCTAGTCCTTGGGGCGGGGCCCGGTGCCTTCCGCTAATTGCCGCTCTTGGCGACATCGGCCAGGAACTCCTCGTTGGAAGTGGAGTTCTTCAGCCGATCTATCAACAACTCGAGGGAGGCTCCTGATTCCAGGGCGAGGAGAACTCTTCGCAACTTCCAGACCTGGGCTAGTTCCTTGCGGTCGAAAAGCAGCTCTTCCCGCCGGGTGCCGGAGGATTCGACGTCGATGGCCGGATAGATTCGACGGTCGGCGAGCTTGCGATCGAGGCGCAGCTCCATGTTGCCGGTTCCCTTGAACTCTTCGAAGATGACCTCGTCCATCTTCGAGCCGGTTTCAACCAAGGCGGTGCCCAGGATCGTCAGGGACCCGCCCTCCTCGATGTTGCGGGCGGCACCGAAGAACCGCTTGGGGGGATACAGCGCCGTTGAGTCGACGCCACCGGACAGGATCCGTCCGGACGCCGGAGTGGCCAGGTTGTGGGCCCGGGCAAGTCGGGTAATGGAGTCGAGCAGAATGACGACATCGGTCCCCATCTCCACCAGGCGCTTGGCCCGCTCGATGGCGAGCTCGGAGACCTGGATCGACTCCTCGGCCGGCCGGTCAAATGTTGAATAGATGACCTCTCCCTTGACCGACCTTTGCATGTCGGTGACCTCTTCGGGCCGCTCATCGACCAGAACCACCATCAAATAGCACTCGGGGTTGTTGGTTGCGATCGACTGGGCAATCTCCTGGAGAACGGTGGTCTTGCCGGCTTTGGGAGGGGACACGATCAAACCTCGTTGTCCCTTGCCGATGGGTGCGATCAAATCGACGATCCGAGTAAGGACGCCGTTGCCCTTGCCTTCCACTTCGAGCCGGAGCCGTTGATCAGGAAAGAGAGGGGTGAGGTGCTCGAACCGTGGACGCCGCATGGCTTCGTCAGAGGTCATGCCGTTGACGGTGTCGATCCGGATCAACGCCGGGAACTTCTCCTGGGCACGAGCCGGACGGACGGGGCCGACCACTTGATCGGCCTTGCGGAGACCGAATTTACGAACCTGACCGGCGGAAACGTATACGTCACGATCACCGGGGAGGTAGCCGTCGGTCCGAAGAAACCCATAGCCCTCCGGAAGGATGTCGAGCAGGCCCTCGCGGGTCTCCAGATCGCCTTCCGGGACTGGTTCGTAGGAACCCTGATACTCGCGGGGTTCGCGGCCAGCCGGCCCGCCGCCACGACCACGACGGCGACGCCGCCGGTTACCACGAAAATCATCGCGATCGTCGGGACCGCCTTCGCTGGAGTCGGAGGTGTCGCCGATAGACATGCCATCGTCGGCGTTGCCCGATCCCTCACCTTCGCCTGGCTGGTCCGATGAGTCACTGGAGCCGATGTCGTCCCCGCGGTCAGGATCGTTCTTGCGCTCTGGGGCCCTCTTGGTGGAAGAAAAGTCCCCGCTCCTGCTCTCTTCGCTACGGGACGTAGCAGTCGGCAAGTCCACCATCGAAGCCTCCTCGCCGTCATCGGCCACGCCGCCGGCAGCCATGAGAGCGCTGATCAGCCTGGACTTCTGGAGTCCATCGGTTTCAACGCCTACTGCTTCTGCGATCTGGCGCAGTTCGGTAATCGACTTGGTTTGAAGTTGGGCTCTAGTGCTCATTTACTCACTCTGTGTTAATCACTCCGTGTTGATCACTCCGTGTTGGTTCACTCGTTAGAGGTCCATTCACTCTGTAGGAGATGCCCAGGCGAGACGTCCAGAGACTGCGGGTGCTGTTCCGTCGGCGCTTTCGAAACCGAGAGGGCCACTTCCCTCGAACCAACACTTCCCCTTGAACTAACTACTCGAACAAATGCTCGAACCAATTTGGGGATAAGGCCCGAAGTTCCTGGTGCCGGGCGGTGACGCAGATAGTAGCAGGCAATCGACCAGTGCAAGTCTTACGTTCAAATGACACTCTCGTGTCACGCACCCGAGGGCGTCCCTCCCACCTAGGTAGGAACGTCAAATCCGTCCCAGCAATTCCAGAAGGGCTTCATAGTCGTTCGGGATCTTCACGATCCGCTCGGGTCGGTCCATGAGGCCGGCCAATTCGTCGGGCAGGGGAGGATCGAACCCGACCGCCGAGCGGACCACATCCCCGAACTTGGCGGGGTGGGCCGGGCTTATCGTCACCAGTGTCTCCCCCGGTCGCCGCAGGCGCCGACCTACTTCCCAGGCCACCGCAGTGTGGGGATCGATCAGAAGTCCCTGGTCCTGATACACGACCTTGATGGTTTGCTCGACCGTGGTGTCGTCGACCCATCCGGCTGCGAAGTCGTCCGCGGCCTTGAGGCGGAGCTCGTCTGGAAGCTCCAAACGCCCATCTCGCGCCAAGTTGTCCTGCCAGCTCCGGACCCGTTCGGGATCTTGGCCGGAAAGCTCATACAGGTATCGCTCGAGATTTGAGGGAACCTGGATGTCCATGGCCGGCGCGTGGGTCGGGACCACCCTTTCCACCGAGAGGATCCCCTCGCTGAACAAGCGGAAGAGCCCGTTGTTGGCATTGTTGGCGATTATCAGGCGCCCGATCGGGGACTCCTCGACAGGCCCTGTAGCGGTTTTGGCAACCCATCCCGAGTAGACGTTTCCGAAATTGCCGGTCGGAACGGCAAACGCCACACGGCTGTTTCCGGCCCGGCCGGCCGCCCATAGGTAATACGCGCTCTGGGCCACCACCCTCGCCCAGTTGACGGAGTTGAAAGCTCCCAATGACAAGCCGTGATTCGGGTCGGTGAACGCCCTTTTCACCAACGCCTGACAGTCGTCGAAGGTCCCATCGACCGCGATGGCATGGACGTTGGCGTCGGTCACGGTCGTCATCTGGCGACGTTGCACCTCCGACACCCGCCCGGAGGGATAGAGGATCACGACCTGGAGGTTCTCTCTGCCCTGACAGGCGGCAATGGCAGCCGATCCCGTGTCACCAGAAGTTGCCCCCAGGACTAACAGGGTCCTCCGGGTCCGGGGAAGAACCAGGTCGAACATGCGCCCTATCACCGAGAGCGCATAGTCCTTGAACGACAGGGTCGGACCCCAAAACAACTCGAGGAGAAAGTGGTCCTCCCCCACCTCCCGCAGCGGGGCGACGTCGGGATGGCGGAAGTCGGAATAGGCGTCCTCGGTGATCGACCCGAGGTCCGACAGGAGGGGATCCGGCGCCACAAATGGTTGCAGGGCCGTTGCGACCAGCGCTGGGAAACTCAGCGAAGCCGGGAGGTCGAGTTCAGGCCAGGTTTCTGGCACGAACAACCCACCGTCAGGGGCCAGACCCTCGATCAGAACCTCTTCGAAGCCGGGCCGGCCGGAACCGCCCCGGGTCGAGACATAGCGCATCAGCGAAGGCCGGAGGGCTGATCGCCGAGCACGCGAACGGTGGTCGCGACTTGCTTGACGACCGCCAGCGCCTCGAGGCGGTCTACCGCAACTCGATGAGCATCTTCAAGGGCCTCGTGGGTGATGAGGATCAGGGTTGCTTGATCGCCTCTTCCCTCCTGCCACACCGAACCCAGAGATACCCCCGCCTCGCCGAAGACACCAGCAATCGTCGCCAGCACCCCGGGGGAGTCTTCTACTTCGAGCCGGATGTACCAGCGTGAGCTGACCCCCCCGAAATCGGCTACCTCCCGATCGGCCAGAAGAATGCGGGGAGCGACCTGGGCTCCGGCCAGCAGCTCGCGCGACGCGTCGATGACATCGCCGAGTACGGCTGTTGCCGTCGGTTCGCCCCCGGCCCCGGGGCCCGAGAAGAGCAGTTGTCCCACGGCCGGCCCCTCCACGAAGACGGCGTTGGTCGCCCCCCGGATTGAGGCGAGAGGGTGGGAAAGGGGCACAAAGGTCGGATGAACCCGTACCGAGACACCGGATGGACCCGAGTCCGCCACCGCGAGAAGCTTGACGACGTAGCCAAGCTGGCGGGCGAAGACCAGGTCCCGGGTATCGAGTCGGTCGATCCCTTCGCGGTGAACCCGGTCTGAACCCACCCAGACGCCGAACGCCAGGCCCGCCAGGATCACGGCCTTGGCGGCCGCGTCGGCTCCGGTGACATCTGCGGTTGGATCGGCCTCGGCGTACCCGAGGGCCTGGGCGGCCTTGAGGGCATCGGCAAACGAGGTCCCTTCTTCGTCCATCTCGGTCAGGATGTAATTGGTGGTGCCGTTGACGATTCCCAGCACGCGGCTGATCTTTTCGCCCGCCAGGGATTCGGTCAGGGGGCGGATCAGGGGAATCCCTCCTCCGACAGCAGCTTCGAACAAGAGTGACACACCGCTCGAGGCTGCCGCCGCGAATAGCGCCGGGCCCTTGGCAGCGACGAGCTCCTTGTTGGCGGTCACGACCGGTTTTCCGGCTCGCAGAGCTCTGAGCACCAGGCTCCCGGCCGGCTCCAGACCTCCCATCAGCTCCACCACCAACGAGACGCTCGGGTCGTCCACCACCTCCTCGAGATTGTTGGTGACGTACTGGGCCGGAAAGTTGCGCGAACGATCGAGGTCCCGAACGGCAACCTTGACCAACTCCAGATCGAGGCCGGTCTTCTGGGCAATCGTGTCCCGGTCGGCCAGCAGACGGCGTGCCAGGGTTCCCCCCACTATCCCGCCACCAAGGATGCCGATGCCAACCTTCACAAGGCGAGCGATGGTAACGATCAGGCGGAAGGCGGAAGGCGAAGAAGGCGGAAGCGCGGCGAAGACGGAAGGCGAAAGGCGGCAGGAGCAAATGGAGGACGGGAGGGGTACGCGGTCGAATTAGCCTCCTGCAGATGTCCGGCACAGTTACCTCGGCCCCGACCGCACCGTTTGGGACGGTGTTCGCACCCACGATGGCGAGCACAACGTTCGACGAGTCCGGGTACGGACCCTTCCATCTGCACGGGGTGGAGCCATTCGCCCTCCACCCCGGAGCTCACGTGTTTCACTACGCCAGCGTGTGCTTCGAAGGTCTCAAGGCGCACCGTGGAGCAGGCGGCGAAGCTCGGATCTTTCGCCTCGATGCCCATGCGGCCCGCCTGCGTCAGAGCGCGGAGTTGATGTGCCTGCCGGTCCCCGGCGAAGACCTGGTCATTCCGATGGTCGAAGCAGTCGTCGACGCCAACCGGGGAGAGATCCCCGAGCCTCCCGGCAGCCTCTATCTGCGCCCCACCCTGATCGGGACCGAGGTCAACATCGGCGCCGCGGGATCGCCGCCGAAAGCCGGTGTCCTCTACGTCCTGGCATCACCGGTCGGGGACTATTTTGCGGGAGGGATGCGGGCGCTTCGAATTCTGATCGAAGACGTCCAGCGGCGATCGACCGAGGGCTTCGGCATGGTCAAGGCTGGGGCCAACTATGCCTCGGCGTTGAGAGCCGTCGTGGCGGCCCGTCGCGACCACCAGGCGGACCAGGTTCTCTTCGCGCCGGGCGGTCTGGTCGAAGAGACCGGTGCCTCGAACTTCCTCCTCATCGACGATGACGTGGTGGTGACTGCACCGCTCTCGGAGTCCTATCTCCACGGTGTCACCCGGGATTCCACCCTGCGGCTGGCCGCCCGGCTTGGCTACCGGGTCGAGGAGCGGCCTCTGACCGTCAACGAGGTCCTGACCTGGAAGGGCGAGGCCGCCCTGTCCGGCACCGCCGCGGTCCTCTCGGCGGTGGGGACATTCATTCACAAGGGTGAAGAGATCACAATCAATGATGGGGAAGTCGGGTCGAACACGTTGCGACTCCGCAAAGCTCTCACTGACATCCATACCGGCGCGGCCGAGGACCACTTCGGGTGGGTTCGGGTCGTCTGACGGGGGCGGAGCCCGCAAAGCCCAAGAAAACCCGCCAATCTGTCGTCGGTACAATCGCCTGGTCCTGCCCTCGTAGCTCAGGGGATAGAGCGCTGGCCTCCGGAGCCAGATGCACAGGTTCGAATCCTGTCGAGGGCGCTCTTACCGAAAAAACCGGTGAGTGGTGCATAATCGGCCAATGGACCCGACCGCCTGATGGAGAGGATGTCTCTAGGCAGGATGCAGAACCCGGTACGGGGATTCCTGCACGGATCGGCGGCTGTGGTTGCACTGGTCGGCGTGATCACCCTGATCGCATCCGCCGACGGGCCCTCCTTCGTGAGCGTCGCGGTCATCTACGGCATTTCCCTGGTCGGGGTGTTCACAATCAGCACCCTGTACCACTGCCTCCCGTGGAGCGTTGTCTGGAAGGCCCGGTTTCAACGGCTCGATCACACCTGGATCTACGCCCTCGTAGCAGCGACGTTCACTGCCCTCCTGGTGGGCTCTTTGGACGGTCCCCCGGTCGTCATCGGGGTCGTCCTCATTTGGGGGATCGGCGCCTTGGGAGCGCTCAAGGAGTTCTGGCCCCGAACCCGAAATCGATGGACCCTTCTTACGCAGATCGCTCTGGGAGCGGGACTGATGGCCCCACTCGTCTCGATGCTCGTTGGCATGGAGCCAAAACTTCTCACCCTCACGGTCGCCGGGAGCATCGCCTATCTGGTGGGGATGCTCATGATGATTCGTCACTGGCCCCGGCTGCTGCCCCGGATCTTTTCATATCACGAGGTCTTCCACGTACTTGTGATCGCGGCCGCCGTCACCCATTTTGTCGCTGTGAAGGAACTGATCTCCTCGGTTTAGGACCCACCCGGGATGGTTCTAGTCACACCCGTCCGCCTAAACTTGGCCTATGCCACGCTCAATTTGGAAAGGCGCCATCTCCTTCGGGTTGGTCACGATCCCGGTGGCGCTCTACACCGCCACCGAGTCGAAGACGCCCAAGTTCAAGATGCTCCGTGGAACCGACCACTCGCCGATCAAGTACAAGCGCGTCGCCGAGAGCGACGGGGAGGAAGTCGTCTGGGACGACATCGTTCGCGGGTATGAGGTCGAAAAGGGCAAATACGTCGTGTTCACCGACGAGGAGTTGGAGGCCGCCGCCGCCGCCGACGGCAACCGCCTGGTTGACGTAGTTCAGTTTGTGGACGAGTCCGAGATCGACCCGATCTACTACAAGTCTTCGTATTACCTGGCTCCCGAGCGAACCGGGGTAAAGGCGTACAAGATCCTCCTCGAGGCCCTCAAGGACAAAGGCCGCGTCGGACTTGCCAAGGTATCCATCCGGGACAAGCAACAGTTGGCGACGTTGCGGGCCAAGGATGGCGTCCTGGTAATGGAAACCATGTACTGGCCCGACGAGATCCGTCAGCCCGAATTCGAAGAGCTCGACAGCGAGGTCGATCTGCGGAAAGAAGAGGTCAAGATGGCGGCGATGCTCATCGATGGGCTCACCGCCGAATTCGATCCGGAGGCTTTCAAGGACAGCAGCCGGGAGGCTATCCAGAGCGCCGCCCAGAAGAAGGTCGAAGGTCAGGAGATCGTCGCACCTGAAGCACCGGAGCCGACGAAGGTGGTCGATCTGCTCGAGGCGCTCAAGGCAAGCGTCGAGGCCACCAAAAAGCGCAAGGCTGGCTGACCCTTCGGCGACCCGCCCGGTTATCCCAACTATCAGCCTTTAGCTATCAGCTGTCAGCTGCTCGGTTCGGGCCTTCTGTTTCCCAGGTCAGCGAAGCCGGCGGGACGTCGACTGCCAGGCCCTTGAAAACCGGGGCTCGCAACCGGTCGTAGGGAGTCCATTGCCGGTACTCGATCTCGACGACTAGGACCGGATCTACATACGACTTGTGGCCGGGCACATCGATCGCATTGACAAACGGCGAGCCCTTTCTATGGATGGGATCGAGGAGAGCGCCCATTTCCCGCAGCGAGCCGTCGGAGAGGCCGGAGCCGACCGAGCCGATAAACCTCAAGCCGTCGGAGGCCCACAGGCCGAGTAAGAGGGAGCCAAACGTCGAGGTGCGATTCCCCTCCCCCGCCAGGAACCCACCGACCACTGCCCTGCCCCGATGCTTGTGAGCTACCTTGCGCCATTCGGGTGACCGCCGACCCGGGTGGTAAAGGGAACCGGCCTTCTTGGCGACTATGCCTTCCATACCCCGCTCCCCAACAGCGTCGAAAAGTGCTTCTCCTTCACCGAGAACTGGCTGGCCCAGCACCGCCGGCTTGGGGAGATTCAGTTGTTCGAGCAGCTCTCGCCGGGCCTCGTATGGAAGGCCGCAACGATCACCGTCTTGGAACAGCAAGTCGAAGACGATGAAGTTGGCAGGACGCTGGCCGAGCAGAAAGAAACTCGGGGTGCCGTCGTCATCGAAAGCGACGACCTCACCGTCGAGGATGACGTCGGAATCCAATCTCATGGCTGCCACCTCTGGGAATCGATACCCGACGTCGTTGCCCCTCCGTGATCTGAGTTCGGTGTGGCCCGGCCCGCAGAACGCGAGTGCGCGGTAGCCGTCCCACTTGACCTCGAACCACCAACCAGGATCCGAGAACGCCCCACCCCAGGGCGTCGCCAGCATCGGCTGGTATCGACTGGTTGAAGCGGCGATTCGTCATACTGGCTTCATGTTGGTCGATGAGCACGGCCGCCAAGTTCGGATCGGCGTCTACGGATTGGCCATCGAGGATCAGGGTGATCCGGCGATCCTCCTCACCCGGCTTGCCGCTGATGAAGTCGACGCCGACTTCTGGACTCTTCCTGGTGGTGGTCTCGATTGGGGTGAGCATCCCCTGGACGGGCTAAAGCGAGAGTTCATCGAGGAGACGGGCCTGGAGCCCCGGCTCCTCATGCCACTCGGGATCCATTCCTACTCCCTCGATTCGGAGCAACGGCGAAGACCCGGACCTTCGATCCATGTAATCCAGGCCATTTACCTCGTGGCGGCCGCCGGAACCCCGGTTCACGAAGTGGGTGGCAGCACCGTGGAGGCGAGATGGTTCCCGCTGACCGAACTCGGTCCCGTTCCCGTGGTGGAATTGGTGAACGTCGCCCTCGCCTTAAGGGACGCGCTCACGCTTGGCTCAGAGCCGCCGCCACCAACCTGTTGACAAGGCCGCCATCGACCTCGTCCTTGTGCTCCTTCATGATCTGACCAATCACGCGGCCGGCCGCTTTGGGGTCGCCGGCAACGTCGAGCTGGGCGATGGTCGCCCGAACGAGGGCCTCGGTCGCGTCGCTATCGAGCTTGGTGGGAAGCCACCGCGCCAGGTATTCCACCTCCCACCCCAGCTTTCGGGCCATCTCTTCGCCCCGAGGTCCCAATTCGGCGTATTCGGCACGGGCTTTTTCCATCTTCTTCGAGTAGCTGGCGATGACCTGCCGGTACAGATCGTCGTTCACCTCGCCTTTGAAGCCCGGAGCCGACTTCGCAAGGCTTATTTCGGACTCGATCATGCGGATGACATCTCGGCGGTCGACATCGCGCGCCTTCATGGCGTCCTTGAGCTCAGCGGAGAGTTGCTCTCTGATGGTGGCCATTAGGTTCCTCTGGTCTCGACCAATGCCCGGCGGAGTTGGCCGGGCTCATCGGTGATGATCGCCGTCACCCCGATGGATTCCAACTCATCGACCCTTGATGGGTCGTTCAAGGTCCAGACCACGACCGTCAATCCGGCTTCGGATGCGATCTGGCAGGCGGGACCGGATCGCAGAGCCAGTTCCCAATGCGGAAGGACAGCTAGGTGCCCCCCGGCCAGGGCGTGGTCGATGGCGACGGTGAGGTCCCAATCGGCGTCGACCAGCAGACCGGTGGCTACATCGGGAAAAGCGACACGAAGTGCGTCCATCGAAGGCCAGAAGAAGGACGTGAGGAGATCACCGGGTCGGGCCCGGGAGGCCGTCTGCAGGGCGACCCGGTGATCGGGATCAAACCCGGCTTCGCCCGGGGAGTTCTTGACCTCCAGATCGAAAGGAGACATCGGAAAACGCTCGAGAAGTTCGTCGAGGCTGGCGGGGTGAAATCCGCCGCCCAGATCCAGCTTCGAGAGAGCGTCCCATGACGTTTGGCTCACCTCCAAACCGCCGATCGCAGGATCATGGGAAAGGATCAGGTGCCCGTCCCCGGAAACCCTGACATCGACCTCCACCATGTCCGCCACCTCGAAAGCGGCGGCGATCCCCTCGAGGACGTTGTCGGGGTACATGGCGGGCCATCCCCGGTGTCCTATGACCTTCATTTGCCTAGCGACCCTAGCTTTCTGGAGGCTAAGTCCAGTTTTTAGCCCCAGAATTCGATTGCAGAATCCTGACCCTGTCATTACCGTACATCGTGCAAAAAAACACACGCCACTTCACGAGGTTCGAGTAGCCTTGTGAAGAACTTCACAAGGGATGATGCCCATGGCCACCACCACACTCACCGTCACCACGGAATGGCGAGAGCTTGCCGCTTGTCGGGACTCAGAACCATCCTTGTTCTTCCCGATCGGTAGCACGGGCCCTGCGGTCGACCAGATCGAGGCCGCCAAGGTCATTTGCGCAGCTTGTTCTGTCCAGGACGATTGCCTGCAATACGCCCTCGAGTCCAATCAAGAATCCGGAGTGTGGGGCGGATACGCCGAAGACGAACGGCGTCGTCTGCGCAAGCGCTGGCTGGCCGAACGCCGGCGCCGGGCGATGTAGGTTCTTCAGTCGGAACTCGGAAGTTCGATTTGGCTTCTGTCTTCCGCCTTCGCCCGTCCGCCGTCTGATCGTTACCCGCTGGCCCGGGCGAACCCAACCGAGCGGGAGTCGGATTCCTGTTCGATCTCCAGGAAGGCAAGTTTGTCCCGGGGAATCCCAACCAGGCGCTTCTTCGTGTCTTCGAACCACAGCATCGGTGTGTCTGACGCGAAGGCAGAATCGATGGTCTTTTTGAGCGCCTCGGGATCGTCGGTTTCGATCTCTACGACGCGGTCGGCGTCGACAATTCCGATCTTTACCTTCAAGTAGAACTCCTAACTCCGTGGGGAGTCCATCGTAGACCCGCGAAAACCTCGCCTTCCGGGCCGCTTCCCGCACGCCGGTTGGCGAGGTACGTTGACATTGTGACGAGGCGATGGCTGGCTCTGGCATGCTGGTTGGGATTCATCGCCGCCGCCCTCGCTGGTCTCCATCGCATGGGGAACTCGTTGCCTCCCCAACTGATCCTCGATCCCGCCAGCCCCTTTGAGCCAACCCTCGCCGCGGTGCTGCGATTAGCGGGTTTGGCGGTCGGCTATTGGTTGGCGGGGTCGACCGTGCTTTACCTGATCGGCCGGACAGCACGGCTGGCGGGAGCCGTCCGAGTGCTGGGATGGGGAACGATCGGTCCGGTTCGGCGCCTCATCGACCGCATCGTCGCCGGCGCCCTCGTGGCGACCATTGGACTCCCCACCGGGGTCGGGGCCCTTCCCGCCCGTGCCGAACAGATGACGGGGTCGGGGTATGTCCCGGTGCCGGCCGGCGATCCCCCAACTCCTTGGGTCACTACACCACCCGCCCTTGATGGTTCGGTATCGCCCGGATCGCCGTTGCCTGGTCCGTTGTTTCCCCCGGTCCCCGAACCGCAGTCACAGAGTTCCCAAGCGGATACTTCGAGCGGAACCGGCCCGGACCTTGCTCCCAGGGACCGGCCAACAGAGGTGGCGGTACGCCTCGGAGATGACATGTGGAAACTCGCCAAACAGCGGCTGTCTGCTGTCCGAGGCAGGGAGGTGTCGGACACCGAGATCGCTCCCTATTGGCTCAAAGTCGTGGCGACCAATCTTGCGACCATCAAATCGGGAGATCCCGATCTCATCTTCCCGGGCGAGATTCTCTTGCTGCCCGCCGTCGATCCATGAGACCTGGTGGACGACTGAAGGACCTGCGACGTTCTAAGTGTTGTCGCCGAGGAAAATCTCGGAGACGGAGCTCTCGGTAAATATGGCGTGAAGCGCTTCCGCCACGATTGAGGCGATCGACAGAACTTTGACCTTGTCGAGCTGAGTGGCGTCCGCCGACACCGGCAGCGTGTTCGTGACGATGACTTCTTCCACCGATGAATTCTTGATGCGGTCGACCGCGGGCTCCGACAGGATGGCGTGGGTGGCAGCGATTCGAACCGACAATGCACCCTGCGCTGCGACCAGTTCCGCGGCATTGCAAACCGTCCCGGCGGTGTCGATCATGTCATCGACGATGATGGCGTGCCGCCCCGCCACCTCTCCGGACACCTCCAGAGCGGCGGATTCGTTGTGGTGTTCGGGTTCGCGCCGCTTGTAGACGAAGGCCACTGTGGCATCGAGGCGCCTCGCATATCTCTCAGCGCGCTTCACACCACCTGCATCGGGCGACACGACCGCGGTCGGGCCATCGATACGTTCTCTCAGGTAGTCCGTGATGATCGGCAAAGCCGTGAGGTGGTCGAAGGGGAGGTCGACGAAGCCCTGGAGCTGACCGGTGTGGAGATCGACCGAAACCAGCCGGTCGGCCCCGGCGGCGCCAAAGAAACTGCCAACCAGGCGGGCGGTGATCGGTTCTCTTGGCAGAACCTTCTTGTCCTGCCTCGAGTAACCGTAGAAGGGCATGACGGCGGTGATCCTCCGGGCCGACGCGCGTTTCAAGGCGTCGATGGTGATGAATTGCTCCATCATGTTCTCGTTGATGGGATGCGAATGACTCTGCATCACGAAGCAATCTGCGCCCCGCACCGACTCGGTCGGCCGTACGTAGATCTCCCCGTTGGCAAAAGTCGACCGGTGTAATCCGCCCAGCCGGACGCCGAGGATGTCAGCCACCTCAGAGGCGAGCGCAGGGTTGGCTCCCCCGGTGAAAAGCATCATCCGGCTTCGGCTTACGAGGTCCATGTCAGTCTTCTGATGCCTTGGATCGGTGACGTTCTTCCCGTCGGGCAGCGTAGCCCGGTATCTCTTCCTGGTGTGCCCGTTCGACTGCGAGGGCCCCGGCGGCCACGTCTCTGGTTATCACGGAGCCGGCGCCGGTGTATGCCCCCGGCCCGATGACCACCGGGGCGACGAGCATGGTGTCGGAACCGATGAACGCGCCTTCCCCGACCACCGTCTGGTGCTTTTCATACCCGTCGTAGTTGCAGGTGATGGAACCCGCCCCGACGTTGACCCGGGGCCCGATCGTGGCGTCGCCGATGTAAGACAGATGTGGAACCTTGGCGCCTTCCCCGATGCTGCTGTTCTTGATCTCGACAAAGGTGCCGGCTTTCGAGTTGGATTCGAGAACGGTTCCGGGGCGAAGAGAGGCGTAGGGCCCAACCTCGGCCCCTTCCCCGACGCGGGCAGAACGAAGCACCGAATACCAAACGCGGGCTCCGGCGCCGATGGTCGAATCGAGGACGAACGCATCGGGACCGACTTCTGCGCCTTCCTCCACCCGGGTTTGTCCTTCCAAGTGGACGCCGGGATACAGCCGCACTCCGGCAGCGAGTTCAACCGAATCGTCGATGTAGACCCTTTCGGGGTCTTGCATCCAGACCCCTTTCTGCTGCCAGCCCTGGTTGATCCGCCGCCTGAGTTCGGCTTCGGCATCGGCCAGTTGATCCTGCGAATTCACTCCTGCCACCTCCATCGGGTCGGCTTTCACGGTTACAACACGTTCGCCATCTTGAATGAGAATCTCGAGGACATCGGGCAGGTAGTACTCGCCTTTGGCGTTGTCACTCGCCACCCTGCCCAACGCCGATTTCAGAGCCGCACCCGCGAACGCATAGATGCCGGCGTTGACCTCGACAATCGCCCGCTGTTCGGGGCTGGCATCCTTTTCCTCTACGACTCGGCTGAAGGTCCCGCCGTCGTCTCTGACGATGCGGCCGTAGCCGGTGGGGTCCTGGGCTTCGAAGGTGACCATGACGGCCACCCGTTCCCGACGAGCCGCAACCGCCGCTGCCAAAAGTTCGGGGGTAACCAGCGGCATATCCCCGTAGGTAATGAGAACGGTGTCCTCGTCATTGAGGTCATCGAGGTTCGCCAGCGCGACCGACACGGCGTGTCCGGTCCCCAATTGGCTCTCCTGAACAACGGGCTGCGCCCATTCAGGCAGCGTTGCGGACACGCGTTCGGCTTCATGGCCGACGATGACGATGGTCCGGGAGGGCTCCAGCCCGCTGATGGCATGCAACGACCATTCGAGCAAGCTTCGACCCGCAGCCCGATGCAAAACCTTCGGAAGGGATGACTTCATCCTGGTTCCCTGGCCGGCAGCAAGGATGATCGCGATAAGACTCATTGCTTTTCCTCGCTAGTGCCACCGGGGCGTTCCCACTGTGAGCTATCACGCCCAGCCATGATCCAACGGTAGCCCTGAAGCAATGAGCATCTACGACTCGCAGCCAACCCCGTCGCTGTCGCCATCAAACCCATGAGGATCGGGCGATCGAACCGTGAAGTCCTTCGCTCCGATGTCCCCGCAGTCGAGATCGGGTGGCGGTGGAGGGATGCAGAAGTCGGGATAGGACGAGGAACAGTTCGCCTGGACAGTGGTCGTCGTCACCACTGGCGTCGTCGTCGTGGTCGGGGGTTGCGTTGTCGTCGGCGGCTGGGTAGTGGTGGTTGGCGGCACGGTCGTCGTGGTCGGAGGAGCCGTGGTGGTAGTGGTGGCAACCGTTGTAGTCGTCTCCGGCGAGAACAGGCCCAACGCCGCCGACTCGGCGCCTCGCTCCGCAGCCTCCAACACCGAAGCCATCGCGGTGTCGGGCTCGTAGCGCTTGGCTATCGCCAACCCTGCTCGAACCATCTCCGCATTGACGAAGAGATCTCCGACGTAGAGGTAGCGGAGAAGACGACCAAATCGATCCCGGTCGCTCACGTCGACCACCATCCGCACGTCTTTCCCGAGAACCAATTCCTCCAGGTGGTCGGTGGCTTCCTGGTCGAGCAGCGAACCATCCTCTGGTGCATCGATCCCGATGAGGCGAACCGGCTCGTTCGTGCCATCAGGCATGAGGACTCTGATCGTGTCGCCATCGGTCACCGATGCGACCTCGACCACAACGTCGGCATCGACGGTTGTGGTGGTGGCTGCGGTGGTAGCCACGACGTGGTGAGAGTCGGGCTGGTTATCGGCGACAAGACCGGTTCCGACTCGAGGGGAGGGGAAGCCTGACAACCGCTGGCTGCAAGGCCGAGAACCACGAGGATCGCCAACCAAATCGGGCGAGGACAAGCGGAGCCAGACGCACCAGACCGAGCGGTCCTGCCCATGATTGGCTCCTTCCCCTTCCTAGAGGCTAGGCCCGATCCAGGGAATGGCAATCAATCATGAGGCCTGGTGTCTGCTCGACCGGGTCGGCGGGCCTTGGCAGTATGACTTGCTGGGGGGGCAGGACTCGAACCCGCTCTTACGGGACCAAAACCCGCCGTGCTACCGGTTACACCACCCCCCATCGGAGGAGCCAGCAATCTAGCTACGACAGTCAAAAGCGGACTGCGAAGGGCCAACGCCCGGCACTAGAGCTGGATAGCTAGGAGACCCTCACCACACCGTTCCGCCTCGGGAGGGCAGCGTGGCCTAGCCCGGAACGACGTAGGCAGGGACCGAACCGCTCCTTCCGCTTCGTCGATGTCCGCGAAGAAGGCGAAGAGAGACGGCCCGGAGCCTGACATGGCGATGGGACGTTCCCAGGTCTCGACCAGCTCGTTGACCCAGTCACCCAGCGACGGACTCATTTTCATCGCCGCCGGGGTCAGATCGTTTCGAAACGGACCGTGCTCACGCAGTGAAGGCGGCAGGGCTCTTCCATCGAGGGCCGGACCCCTCGGACCCTCCAATTCGTCCCAGGTTCGGTACACGTCGGCGGTGCGCAGTTCGAAATCGGGAACCGCCACCGCCAGCGCCCAATCGGTTTGGATTCTCGCCTCGGTGACTCGCTCACCAAATCCTTCCATCCACGCAGTTCCCCCCACCAGAAAGAACGGAACGTCCGCTCCGACCGTAGGGGCCACTTCCGTCACAAGGTCGGTCGGTGCGTTCCGCAGGGCGGCCAGAGCCAGCAGGGACGCCGCCGCGTCGCTCGAGCCTCCCCCCAGCCCGGCCGCCACCGGCACCACCTTCGTCAGCTTCATGTGCAAGCTCGGCCGGTCTTGACCGAGCTTGTGACGAAGAGCGGTAACCGCTTTCCACACGAGGTTTTCGCCGTCATCGGGAAGATCGGCTCCCTCGATGTCGAGGTGATCCTCATCGCCTTCCTCGACATCGAGAAGGTCGCACCACTCGACAGCCTGGACCAATGACCGCAGCGGGTGCATGCCGTCCTTCTCCGGAGAGCGCACCTCGAGGCTGAGGTTCACCTTTCCGGGAGCTTCCCAGATCACGGTGCCACCTCGGCCAGGCGCAAGTAGTCGCTTGGAGCGAGGTCTTCGGCCCTCTTGGTGGGGTCGATCCCGGCCGACCTGAGCACCTCTTCAGCATTCGGGACAATCACCGACAGGGAGCCCCGCAGCATCTTCCGACGTTGTCCGAAACCGGCTGCCGCCAGCTCGATGGCCCGCGCCGTTCCCGCCGGGGCGGCTTTTCGAACAACGCGGACGACCGCCGACTCCACCTGTGGCGGTGGGTAAAACACGTGGGGCGGGACCCGGAAAGCGAGCTTCAGATCGGCGTGAAGACCGGCGACCACGCTCGGCAGTCCGTAGGCGCGTGAACCCGGCGAGGAAACCAACCGCTGGGCAACTTCGAGCTGAACCATCACGGTCATGTCGGTAATGGCCGGTACCACCCGAAGCCAATCGAGAACCAGCTGCGTGCCGATTTGGTACGGGAGGTTGGCGACGACCGTCCAGGGCCCGTCGCCCAACAACTCCTGGTAGTCGACAGTGGCGGCGTCAAGGAACAGGAGGTTGACCGGAAGTCCTGCCATCGTCTCTTCCAGTACGGGCCGCAAGTGGTCGTCGACCTCGATGGCGGTCACGTCCGCCCCGGCCGCCACGAGTTGGCGTGTAAGGGTTCCGGTGCCGGGTCCTATCTCCAGCACACGATCACCTCGCTTGATCCCTGCGGTGGTCACGATGCGCCTCGTCAGGTTGGGATCGGCCAGAAAGTGCTGACCGAGCGCGGTCCGAGGCTTCAGGCCGTGCCGTCGAAGAAGCATTCGCATCTCGTTGAGCGTCTGCGCAGTCACTGGTTTCGGCGACCTCCCGAAAAAGACCGAACGAGCGTTGGCCGTGGTCTGTTCGGCGACCTCGGCCACCGGGATCGACCAGACGCGGGCCAGGGCGGCTCCGACCAGCTCGACCCACGCCGGCTCGTTCGGTTCGCGGCGGTGCGGCGGAGGAGCGAGGTAGGGGGTATCCGTCTCGACCAGGGCCCGGGTGGGAGGGACTTGCGCAGCTCCGAGACGTACGGTCTCACCCGTCTCGAAGGCGACAGGCCCGGCGAACGAGAACCAGCAGCCGAGGTCGAGAAACCGCTTGGTCCAACGAGGCCCGCCGGTCCAACAATGAAGGACGGTCGAAGCGCCGATCTGATGCTCGGAAATCAGGTCATGGACTTTGGCAAAGGCATCCCGGCAGTGGACCACGATCGGTCTTTCATACTCGAGGGCGAGGCGAATCTGAGCCACGAACGCTCTCTCCTGAGCATCGGGATCGGAGAGGTTGCGGTAGAAGTCCAGCCCCGTTTCCCCAACGGCTGCGACCTTCCCGAGCATGCCCACGATCTTGTTCATCTCGTCCGGCCACCGAGCCGCCTCATGAGGATGGAGCCCGGCCGTGGCCACCAATCGATCGGGGTAGGCCGTTGCCAGATCGATTGCCGCCTGGGAGCTTTCGGCGTCGATCCCCGGGATCACCAGCAGGTCGACGCTGTCGGCCCGATCGAGCAGTTCTTGGGGCCGACGGCTGTCGAGTTGAAGGTGACAATGTGTGTCGATCCATCCCACGGTTTCGGCCATCCCATCGTTTGCGGCCATCTGTTCGTGAGGCCATCCGATCGTTGAGGCCAGCCAATCAGAATGCGAGGGTAGCTGTCCCCCGCGCCTCAACCCGGGGAGGTAATGTCGGACGGGTCCGTCGGCAACCCTCACGGGAGCAGCAGCCTTGGAATCTGGAATCGTTCGCAAGATCGACGACCTTGGCCGGATCGTGATTCCGGCTGAGACTCGCCGGCTCTTCAACATTCGTGAAGGCGACCAGCTGCTGATCAGCATCGAAGGAACCGGAATCGTGATCCGCAAGCTCGAGAGCACGTGCGCGTTTTGCGGTCGCAACGAGGATGTCTCTCCTTTCAAAGGAAAGGGCATCTGTGGCGACTGCCGCTCGGACTTGATCCCATAGTCCTTCGACCTTTGTCGGTCGCTCAACGGGACGATTCCACTGGTGCCCTGCGGCAACTAGCTTCCTCATATGGAGTCGGGGATTTTTCGATGCGACGGATGGGAATCAGGACCGGTCCTCATCGCCAGCAGTTTTCGAGACCACTGGAAAGGGCTGAGACCTCTGACCGGTGGAAAAGGGTTGTTGCTCAGGGGTGGGTCGGTGCACGGATTCGGGATGAGGGAGCCGTTGCAGGTGGTCGGCCTCGATGCTGAGGGATGTGTTCTCGGAAGTCGGGCCCTGCTGCCCCGACGCCTGCATCTGATCCGGGGCGCTCACTACATGCTGGAGTTGCCCTGCGACCGGCAGCTGCCGCCGCATGGGGCGGTCCTAACGTGGGTCGGTGCCGGGTCGGCTGATCCTCTGCGCAACACCCATCGGCAACCTGAGTGACGCTTCTGCTCGGTTGGCCGAATCACTGGGCAGCGCCGACCTCGTCCTGGCAGAGGACACCAGGCGCTCCTCCACTCTGCTGAGGTCGCTGGGGATCAAGAAGCCGATCAGGTCGTATTTCGCCGGCAACGAGAATCGGCGGGCGGTCGAACTGGTCGCCCTTCTCCAGGAAGGCAAGACCGTTGCTCTCGTGACCGACGCCGGGACCCCGGCGATCTCAGATCCAGGCGTTTCCGCGGTTGCGGCCGCTCGACAGGCCGGCGCGGTCATAACCGTCGTACCGGGCCCCAGTGCTGTCACCGCCGCACTGGCCGTAAGCGGTTTACCGAGTGACAGATTCGTATTTGAAGGCTTCCTTCCGAAGCGAGGCCAAGAGAGAGAGGAGCGGTTGACCGCGTTGGCCGCTGAGACCCGAACCATCGTGATCTTTGTGGCCCCCCACCAACTGATCGAGGATCTGAAAGCGCTTGCCTCCATCGCGCCGGACCGGCCGCTCTGCATCGCCCGGGAACTGACGAAGCTGTTCGAGGAAATCCAGTGGACAACCCCGGGAGTAGCCGCCGACGAGTGGGCCCGTCGCGAGATCCAGGGTGAGTTCACGTTGGTTCTCGGAGGGGGCAATGCGATCGAACCCGATCTCGAGAACGGTGTCGGGGCCGTCCTCAGCGAGATCGCCAATGGTCTCCAAATGAGCGAGGCGGTCCGCACCGTCGCGGCCCGGTCGGGTCTGCCTCGTCGAACGCTCTACGAAGAGGTACTGGCTAGAACCCGGGAAACGCAGCCCTGACGGTCGGGCCGATCGCCGGATCGCTGGCGGCCAAGAAGAGCACCTGGTCGCCGGATGTCGACACGAACGCATATCGATCGCCTGTGTAGGTTCGCGATTCCTCCTCCCCGACCGGGTCGGTGAGGTCCATGCCAACTGTGACGTAGTCATTGAGAGCATCGGCCAGCTCCGCTGCATCATCGGGACTATCGCCCTGAAAGATCATCGTCAATACGACGTTGGATCCGTCAAAGTAGACCTGATAGGAGTCGCCGCCCCATCCCGTGGCCGCCGTATCTGCGCCTCCCAGCACCTGATCGAACATGAGGCGAAACCCGAGCTCGCCCCAGGTCGAGGTCTCTTCGATCTCGTAGCCGGAGATTTCGGTCGCAGGCAGGACGACGTCGACGGGAGCGTCGGTCGGATAGTCCTCGGGCGTGAAGATCTGCTCGGTCGAAACCGGAGGGGCGCCATAGGCATCATCGACTGCCGAGTAACCACCCTCCGAATGCAGGTGTTCGACAAAGGCGAAACCCGTGTCATACGGGAAAGTGAGGCTGTCCTGCATGAACGGAGGCACTTGATCGAACACTGTCATATCGACACCAAAGGCTTCCTCGAGAAACTCCTGCTGAGAGGCCGGGTCCAGCTGCTGGACGTAGAGCAACTCGGCCATGCTGGCGTCTCCCTCGATCAGAGCCTGGAATGCGGCCGCCTCGTCGTAATGCTGATCGTCGAACAACTGGTTGTAACGATCGTTGAACTCGAGCACCTGGTCGGTGAGGGCATGGGTGAGCTCGTGAACGATGGTTGCCTCCTCCAACGGGCTGAACTCCTCCTGGGTAGCAGTCACCACCAGCTCGCCGGTATCACCGTCGTAATAGCCGGCAACGGCCTCCCCGTAGAGCGACACCAGCGTCTCCAACAGCTCGAACTCTCCGGGGACTAGCCCGAGCAGTTTGTACAGGGCCTCGTCGACTTCGTGATTGACATATTCCTCCAACAACTGGTCGACAACCCGCTCCTCCAACTCCTCGGGAGTCAGGACCGTGATCTCGGGGGCCGACAGAAACTCAAGACCACGGATCTCCTCTGCGATCGGGATCAGTCGAGCGATCTCCCTGGCGCAGGCTTTCAGGAAGCTCCTCGGTTCCCGGCGGCAGGGTGGACACTGTCGTCTCGCTTGAGGTCGTCGACTCGGCCGCGGCGGAGGTCGTCGTCGAGCCCGTGACAGGCGGAGCTGTTGTCGTCGACGACGATGACGGTGTACAGGCACTGAGTACGAGCGCGAACACGGCGGCGAAGAAGAAGCGGGATCTCACGGATAGCAAGGCTACCGGGCCGATGGGTCAACTCGGCCAGTCAACTCGGCCAGTCAACTCGGCCAATCAGGTGGCTTGGAACAATATGTGAGCCACCGGCGGTGCCACGGAGGACACCACAAAGTCACATCGCGAAACGTGCCTCGAACTTCTCTGCCTTGGCCATGATTTGAGCCGGCAGGTCCATCAGCTTTTCCTGAAGCTCGCTCGCTTTGGCCGTGAGGCCCTCCATCGAGGCGATCCCCCATTGCTCGATCAGGGGCATCAGGACTCGGTCGTGATGGATGCGGAGGTTGTAGACCCCGGCCTTGGCAATGTCGATCGACCTTCGCAGAAATCCGGGAATGCCGATGCCGGGCATTTGGAAGTTGACCATCGTCTTGTAGATGCCCTCGAGGGCAACCGCCGGAGAGTCCTTCAGCATCGCTGCCATGACACCCTTGTAGAACATGAAGTGATGGTTCTCGTCGGAGGCGATCTGACGCATCAACTCGAATGCGACCTCGTCCTCGGTGATCTTGCCGGCATTGCGATGCGAGACCCTGGTCGCCAGCTCTTGGGCCGTCGTATACGCCAGAAGCTCCGCCGGGTGATTCCAGTCAGGCTGGTAGCCGGCTTGCATCGTGGCGATGCGATCGTCTTCGAGTTCGTAAGGATCGCAATTGCGGGAAGTCAGGAGATAGCTACGAATCGCAATCGCGTGCTGGCCTTCCTCGGCAGTCCAAATACCGTTCCATTCTTTCCAGACCGAGCTTTCCGGCAAATGCCGTTGCAGGGCGTTGTGGTAGTAGGGAAGGTTGTCTTCGGTGAGCAAATTGAGCACCAGCGAGGTTCGGGCACGCTCGTTGATCGTGCACTGGGACTCCTCCCATGGTTCCGTCTTGAAGTTACGCCCCAGTTCCCACGGAATCATGTCGTGGAAGTACCAGGGAACCCGGCGGGCCCGGTGTTCGGCGAGCAATCTCTCGACGGTGGGCTCTACTGCTTCGAGTAGCTCAAAGTGCTCGTTGATTGGCATGTGTGACCTCATTGAAACGGAGGGGTCGGGTCCGACCCGGGGACCGTGACGGGCACGGCCCTGCTCTTAGGACCCTTTGACTATACGCTTCGTTACGCGGCTCCCGAACATTGCCAGCTCCTACTAGGGGCTCTGGCGGTTAATCGTTGGCAGGTTCGGATCGAACGTCGGGCGAGTCAATGATGATCGGATAGGAGCTTTGCGAGCGTGTCCTGGTCATCGGAAGCCAACGCTCGCTCGCCGCGGAGGTTTTCCAGATCCCGGTAGATGGAGGCGATCGCCCGGATAGCCCCATCCTTGCGAAACCCGACCAGGACGTCTCGGTCGGCCGCGTTTCCGACGACTACCTCTTCGTCATAGTCGGCCGCATGTCCGGTCACGTTGATTGGAATGTCGTAGTGCTGGCTCCAGAAGAACGGGGGTTCTGCGAATGGGAGGTTGTGCCCAAGCATGTTGCGGGCGGCCGCCTGACCCTGTCTTTGGGCCAGCACCCAGTGTTCGACACGGATCATTCCCGCCCGAGGGTCGGGGTAACGAGCAGAGTCCCCGGCGGCCCAGATGTGGGGGTCGCTCGTTTGAAGCCGATCGTCGACGATTACTCCTTCGTCCACTTCAAGGCCGGCTTGCTCGGCAAGTTCGACCCGAGGCACCACCCCGATTCCAACTACCACGAGATCGGCCGGGAGTCTGGTTCCGTTGTCGAGGACGACCTCCGCGGCTTTGATCTCGGCGACCTTCCGCCCTAATTGAAAATTCACACCGTGTTCCTCATGCAGGGCGAGCGCGAAGCGGCCCAGTGTTTCACCGAGCGCACGGCTGAGCGGAATTGCGCTGGGTTCAACCACCACCACATTGAGGCCCCGGTTTCGCAGCGAGGCGGCTACTTCCATTCCGATGAACCCGGCACCCACGATCACTGCATCCTTGACCCCATCGAGGGCGCGAATGATGCGGCGACAATCCTCAAACGACCTCAAATAGTGAACATGGGGACTCTCCGCCCCCGGGATGGAAAGACGGGTCGGTTCGGCACCGGTCGTCAAGAGCAGGGAGGAATACGAGAGCTGGCTCCCGTCGTCGAGATCGATCCTCTTTTCCTCGCGGTCGAGGCGGAGAACGCGACGACCGACGATCAGTTCGATGCCGTTGGTTCGATAGAAGTCGACCCCACGGAGTGGCATCCAATCCTCCGGGGCGGTGCCGGCCAGATAGTCCTTGGACAGGTTGGGCCGGTCGACCGGAGCTTCGTCCCCGATCAGAGTGATTGGTCCTGTATACCCGTACCGGCGGAGGGCCTCGGCAGCAGTGGCGCCGGCCGCTCCGGCACCGATTATCACGATCGACTCCGGGCTCGATGGTGGGGTTCTCTCCTCCGGCGACGAGTCGATGGGACCGGTGACATAGCAACGCCCGTCACGTTCGCTCACGGTGTAGACCGGGATCGGGTCGAGGGCGGGCGCTCCGACCGCTTCTCCAGTCGCGAGGTCAAAGATGGCGTGATGCCATGGGCAATGAACCCGCTCTCCGTCCGAGAGCCCATCACCCAGAGGGGCCCCGTAGTGAGTGCACTTGCCACTGACCGCCCGCAGACCAGCCTTGGTTCGCAGCACGATGACGGGCTTTCCATCGACATGCCCGACCGCCGGGATCTCGCTTCCAATGTCATCGGACGGGAGGCCGACCTCGGTCAAATCGGGGCCGACCAGCTTGATCTCACCGCCCATTGAGCGTCCTCCAGACGGTCGAATCGACAAGTCAGTCGCATCCAAAGCGCGTGCGTCTGACGGATGAATCTAAACACAATGACTTTTTCTAAAGATTGAAGGGTCGACTTGGCAACCCACCGAAAGGGCGACTCTTGGCCCAATTGAGACGACAGGTCTTTCGAAAGCTTCGGGGCGCGACCCAACGAACCATGCTTAGACCTGCTGACGTAGTTGCCCGATGCCCGGTTTGAGCTCCCCGCCTCTGAAAACTCGATGCCTCGGTCGCCCCGCATGCGTGCTGGTATTGGTGACCGGGGTCTTGACTCTCGTCACGATTCCGCGGCCGGCCCTCGCCCACAGCCTCGGTGGGCTCAGCAGTCTTCCGGCTCCCTTGACCTATTTCTTGGCGGGCGTCGCCACGGTCTTGATTGCCTCCTCCGCCGTGCTGACACTTTTCTGGCGACAGGCCCGATGGCAAGACGGATCGAGGCTCCGACCGTTCAGAGTTCCCGGCTGGCGCGGAGTCGTCAACCTTTTGCGCCTTCTCGGATTGGGCGGTCTGCTCCTGGTTGTGGTGGCTGGCCTCGTAGGGGTGCCCAACAGTGTTCGCAACCCTGCCCCGGTTTTGGTCTGGGTGGCATTTGCCGTTGTGGTCCCCTTCGCCTGTGCACTGATCGGGAACATCTATCACCTTGCCAACCCTTGGCGCTCGCTTGCAAGCCTCATTGGCGTCAGCCATCCAGAACCTCGCCTCCAACCCGGCGCCTTCGGGGTGTGGCCCGCCACGATCATCTTCGGTGGCCTGGTGTGGTTTGAGCTGGTCTATCCCAACCCTGCTCACCCCCGGCATCTGGCCATCGCGGCAGTCGCATACACCGCGGTGGTGCTTGGGACCACCGAGTGGCTTGGCCAGAGAGCCTCGCTGGATCAGATCGATGCGCTGGCGACCTACAACCGCTTGTTCTCTGCGATCTCACCGATCGACCTGGACTCGGATCGGGGACCCGCCTGGAGGGGTTGGCTGCGCGGGCTTCCGGACCTTCCCGAGTTGCCCGGACAACCGACATTTGTTGTGGTGATGATCGGGGCGGTCGCCTTCCACGGAATATCGTCTGGCTCCCGGTATGAGGCGGCGTTCGGGGGATTCGGCCGGTCGATCGCCGGCCGCACGCTGCTGCTGGTACTGGTGGTAGGTGCGGTAGGGATGGTGTATTGGCTGGCCTGCAGCTACGCAGCCCGTCAGATTGGCAATGGCCTGACACCAGGATGGCTAGCCAGGCGTTTCGCCCACACACTCGTACCGATTGCTTTTGCCTACCTCTTCTCCCACTACTTCACGGCCGTTGTCTTTGAGGGCCAGCTGCTCGTGAGCACGATCAGCGATCCATTCGGGCTCGGTTGGAATTTGTTTGGCACGGCCCTGCGACCGGTCGACTTCACCGTCGTCTCCCCTGCCGCGGTCTGGTGGACTCAGGTGGCAGCGATCGTCGCCGGACACGGGGCGGGGCTAATCCTGGTTCACGACCGATCGTTGCAAGACTTCCAGGGACCGGGCGCCGTCCGCGGCCGCTACCCGTTCCTTTTCCTGGTCGTTTTCCTGGCTGTTGGCGCTTTGACCATCCTGGCATTGGCCTGAAACCGGCTCTGTGCCCCCCATTCGCACGGCGAACCTTTTAGCCCATGCCATGCGTACTGCTTGCGAGGAGTGGGTCGAGAGAAGAGGAGGGATACCAATGAGACGACCAATTGTTTTGGTAGCGCTGGGAGCTTTGCTTCTGGTGGCAATCGTGGTTCCGGGAGCTGGAGCCACCAAGGGAACCGATTTCAACGCTCCGTTGTCGGCAGCCCAGGAGGTGGCAGACGTCAACGCCCCGGGCGCCGGTGGCACGGCCCGATTCTGGGTGGAGGGCAACACTCTCCACTATGAGGTGACGGTCCGCCATCTGACCGGTCCGGCTACTCAGGCCCACATCCACGGGCCCGCCGACCGGGGCATCAACGCCAACATCAGCATCTGGTTGTGCGGAACCGGCACGACCCCACCGTTGGCAGGACCGGCGGGCACGCCGACCTGCAGTTCCACCACCGACGGTGAGTTGGTGACAGGCGAGGTAACGGTCACCACCGATCAGCTGGCGATCCTCGATGCGGGCCTGGGCTACGCCAACGTCCACACCGCGCTGCACGCGCCAGGTGAGGTCAGAGGGCAGGTATTGCCAGTCGGCTCCGACAAATAGCGTCCGACATCATCACTCGATAAATGGCGGGGGTACGGGGGGTTTCCCCCGTACCCCTATATGCCTCCGTTGCGCCCCGGGCAAGACAATGGTTCAGCGCGACACTGACAACCGGTGAAATACAGTGCGGGCATAGGTGGGCGATTTGACTTCGGTCTTCCGGGCTCTAGGCCCCACCAGGAAGACGAGCTCCTGCCCGATTTCAACCTCGGTCGTTTCGCTCAGAGGTTCGTCAGTAGGAGGGGAACCTGCGAGGGTGGCGATCAGCTTGTGCATGGATCCACTATCGGCCGCACGGCTCAAAACCGCGTATCCATAGGAGATACGCCCCGGCTAACTAGTCAGGGCAGGGCGCCGCGTTGGCCAGGGACACATTCAGAGGTGCGACCCGGTTTGCTCACAGGCAGCGAAGGCGCGTTGGTTACATTGCGTCGCCGCTTGTCCAAAGGAGGAGACACCGTGAGCCAAGTGACAGCGCTGAATTTCACCAGATCGGCCGCGGTTGCCTACACGGCCGCGTTCGTCACCGGATCTTTGTTGTCGATCAAGAGGGGATACGTGGCCGAGCCACTGGGAATCCGAACCGGGCTCTCACCCAAGGCAGATCTGCTGGTGGGGAATGGCGCCTCCCTCGCCGCCCCCTGGATCCTGATCGTCCTGCTCTGGCAGGCCACAACCGTCGCTCACCGGCCCGGACGACGAGGTCGCTACGCCCAGGCCCGACTGGTCGTCCTCGGTGCGCTTTTCCTGGCAGGTGCTGTTGCAGAGCCGGTGAGTCATCGGCTGGTGGCTCGGCAGCTTCCCATTCCAGATGCGGTCATCGCCGCGGCCAACATTCTCCTCCCAGTCGGGATCATGGGTGGCGCAGTGACCGCCCTTTCGTCGTCGTAGCAATAACACCGATAGCGGGTGACGCTCAGATCACACAAGCGTCGTCTCCAGCCAGTTGCAGAGCACTTGGGCGCAGGTCACCACTTCGTCGATTGGTACTCGTTCGTCGGCGGAGTGCGCCAGGCGAACATCACCCGGCCCATACATGACGCATGGAGTGTCCCCTTCGGTGACAAACATCCGCATATCGGCTCCGTAGGGAACGCCCACCATTGCAGGCCGTCTACCGGTCACACGCTCGGCGGCGTCGGCGATCCCGGTTGGAAGCGGATGATCCTCGGGCACCTCGGCTGAGCCGAACCTTCCCCCGGTCACCTCCAGCCGGACCGGAAACTGACTGAGGAACTCATCCCGGCCCCAGGCTGTATCGATCGCCCTGCGAAGATCGGCGGCCGCCGCGTCGACCGACTGACCAAGGCGCACTCCGTAGCGGCCTTCGACCACGACCCGATCGAGGACCGTTGACGCCCACTCTCCCCCGTTGATCTTTCCGATGATCGTTGGATAGGGAAGACCGATTGCCCGCATCAAGGGATTCCCCTCCGTTGCGTTGCGCTGTTGTTCGTCGGCCGACAGCGCCTGCAACAACACAATCACCTTGTCGAGGGCCGAGACGCCCTCTCGACGGGTAGAGGCATGAGCGGCCTTCCCGGGAACATCGAGGGTGAATGTGATCGCGCCCGCGTGGGCGGTCACCACCTCCAGCCGAGTCGGCTCGGGTATCACGGCCATGTCACCCGTAAACCCGGCCCGGATCGCGGCCAGGGCGCCTCCCCCACCGTCCTCCTCGCTCGGCACGGTCAGCATCACTACCTCGCCGGCGAGTTCGATTCCAGACTCGGCGATCGCCCTGATCGCTTCGATGGCCGCCGCCACGCCCCCCTTCATATCGCAAGCGCCTCGTCCATAGACATGACCGTCGCGAACCACGGGGTCGAACGGCGGGCTCGACCAATTTCGAACATCGCCGGGAGGAACTACGTCGACGTGTCCGACGAGGAGGATTCGGGGTCCGTTCCGCCGTCCCCGCCAGGTTCCCGCCACCACCGGCAAGGATTGGCGGGGCATCTCGGCTCCCGGCCAGGCGGGATCGAGAGCCAGCGCCCGTGGGTCAGCGTCGATCCTCGTCACGTCAAGGCCTGCCGCGGTCAACAACTCGGCGATGTGGTTCTGAACCGCAATTTCGTCCCCGGTGATGGAAGGGATCGCAATCAGATCGGCCAGATCGGCGAGGATGCGATCAGGATGAATCGTTGGGTTCACTGCTGCACGGAGGCTATCGGTCCCCACAAACGGAAGAATCTGCGAACGAGATGCCCTCCGACCCCCATCGGACGGTCGGGGTTAGTCTGCGAAGCGGAAAGTCTTGCAGGAAGAAGGGAACAATATGGCCTCTCGTCTCAACCCCTACCTCAACTTCGCAAACAACGCTCGGCAGGCGATGGAGTTCTACAAGGACGTATTTGGCGGCGACCTGACACTCAACACCTATGGCGAATTGGGCGCTCCGGACGCACCCGAAGCCAACAACATCATGCACGGAATGCTCGAGACCAAGGGCGGCATGACCCTGATGGGAGCTGACAGCCCTCCAGGCTCCGAGGTCACCCCCGGCGGCAACATCACCATCAGCCTGAGCGGGGAAGAAGCCGACGAGCTGCGGGGCTATTGGGAGAAGCTCTCCAAGGGCGGAACGATCTCTATCCCCCTCGAGAAGCAAATGTGGGGCGATGAGTTCGGAATGTGCGTCGACCAGTTCGGGATCCCCTGGATGGTGGACATCGTCCCACCGAAAGCCTGAGCCGACCCGGCTGGCAGTCCGAGGACCACTTCAGACTTCCCGGCGAGGCAGGTCGGCTGCCTTCGGTCAGTCGCCCCAGAACTTCGACCCGATCTGTACCTCGACCTCGGCGCTGTGTCCAGGCGGAACGTGCTCGGATCTGCCGGCTGCTCTCAACAACAGACGAATGACGCCGCCATGGGTAAAAATCAGGTGATCGCCAGGGTTCAGATCTGCGAGGAACGATCTGACTCTTGCTCTGAAGTTGGCGACCGACTCGCCTCCCGGAGCGACGAAGTCGTCGAACCCAATCAAGAGTTTTTGGGTGGCCCCGTCGAGTTCCTCCCAGGTCATGCCTTCGAGAGAGCCAAAGTCGAGTTCGCGAAGACGAGGATCCAAGATGGGATCGAAGCCGGCCAACTGAGCTGTTTGGCTGGCTCGGACGAGATCAGAACTCCATATTCCCGCCCAATGGCGGTGGGGCACATCCAGGGCGGACGCCTCAGTGAGGCCATCCTCATTTAAGGGAACATCCTCCCATCCATTGAATCGACCCGCGTCTACCTGATTCGTTCTGGTGTGACGCACGAGCCACAAACGCAAGCTCATAGCCACCAGGCGGGGCGGATCCACGATTGTTGAGCTATCGCCGCGCCCAGCACGAGGATGGCGGCTTCCGCCACCTGCTCGATCGTCCCGAGCACGTCGCCGCTGGAACCCCCGAGCTTTTTCCGTGCGACTCGACCAATGACCCCCGCCGCAGCGAGCGCCAGGGCAAGGGATGCGATCACCCAGATTCCGGAAGCGACCGCTCCAATTCCCAGGCCGGCACACCAGCGCCACAAGAACGTCGCCGGTCGTGACGGTTCTGGCATAACGCTCCCCGAGACCACCGCCAACGGAGTGCTGGGACCGCATGGCAAAGACCACGGCCAATCGCCCGATCGAATGGGCCACAATTGCCATTGCCAGCCCGTCGAACGGTGACATGCTTCCGATGGCGCCAGCGCGCAGGAAGAGTCCGCCCGCAATGGCGATGACCCCAAAGGTCCCCTGTCTCGGGTCCTTGAGGATGCGGGCTACGTCGGCTTGGTCTAGTCCGCCACCGAAGGCGTCGGCCGTATCGCCCAGCCCATCTTCATGGAGACCGCCGGTAATCAGGACTCCGACCAGGACCGCGATCAGACCAGCTACCAGGGATGGAAGCACTTGTGCCACCAGGGCATAGGTGCCGCCGACCACGACGCCGATGGCGGCCCCCACCACGGGGAACCACCTGGACGAGTCTCCTGGCGTCTCCTGGTCCCCCGGCATTCCCGATCGGAATCCGAGTGAGAAAGGTCACCGCCCATCGCAGGCCCGTCATCGCCTGTCCCACTCGGAGAAAGTGGCGACTTCGGTTGTGCAGACGCACGCCAATCTGATCAGCGGGATGGCGGCGAGAGCACCGCTGCCCTCACCCAGCCGCAGGTCAAGTTGAAGCAAGGGATCGAGGTGGAGTCTGTTCAACAGCATTCGATGACCCGGCTCGGCCGAACAGTGCCCGGCAACACAGTGATCCAGACGCGCCCTCCTGTGCCACTTCGAGGACGGCGACTGCGGCTGTAGCGACGAATCCGTCAAGGACGACCGGAATCGATCGGAGCCGAGCCTCGAGGGTTGCTCCGGCGATCGCCGCCAGCTCGGCACCTCCCACTCGACGCAGCATTTCGAAGGGCGCATCGCCGACCACCCTCTGCCTGGCCAACTCCACGATCTCGATCTTGCGGGCCAGGGAGGCGTCATCGATACCGGTTCCCCGGCCCACCCATTGGTCGGCCTCCAGGCCGAAGAGGGCGGCGGCCAACGCGGCGGCAGCCGTGGTGTTTCCAATTCCGAGTTCCCCAAGCGCCAGCAAATCGCAATCGAGGTCACGGACCTCTTGCCTTCCTGCTTCGAACGACGCGGCGAACCTTTCATCGGACATGGCGTCTTCGACAGCGATATCACCTGTGGGGTCCCCGACTCCGAGGTCCACAACGCGTAACTCGGCGCCCACTGCTCGAGCCATGACCGCCGCAGTCGCCGCTCCCTCCTGCAACGCCCTGAACATGGCAGCCGTGATCGATTGCGGATAGGCGCTGACTCCGCGCCGAGCGACCCCGTGGTCGGCGGCGAACACCACCACCGCTGGTGAGGACACGCCGGGTCGATCCGTGCGTTGCCAACCGGCGAGCCAAGCCGCGAGTTCATCCAGCCGCCGGAGCGCTTCCCTGGGGCGGAGAGTGCCGGCGCTCCGCATCGCAACTTGGGCGCGTGCTTCGACGTCCGGCGTCGGAAGCATCGGTGCCATGGCCGGAGCGCTAGGCATACTCGCCCAGGTTCAGGGTGCGTCCGGCCACCACGAGGACCGAGCGCTCCGCTCCTTCGGCGAAGGTCGCGTTGACCCGGCCGAGGATGTCCCGGTAGGTCCTGGCGAGGGCATTCATCGGGACGATGCCCGATCCGACCTCGTTGGAGACGACGGCTCCATCTCCCGCCCGTTTTGCCAGGGCGGCCGATACATTCCGCGCAGCTTCGAGAATTTGGGTCTCATCGCGGCCGGTTGCCATCAAGTTGGAGACCCACAGAGTCAGGCAATCGAAGAGCAGATACGACTCCGGCTCGACGTCCGCGATCGCTTCCCCCACGTCGGTGGGAGCCTCAATTACCTTCCATGTCACCGGCCGCTCGGCCTGGTGGCGCCGAATGCGTTCGGCCATTTCAGGGTCCGACGGAGTGCCTGTGACTAAGACGGTGACTGGGGCCTCCGAGCGACCAGCGAGCTTGACCGCCAGCACCGATTTGCCGCTACGGGCGCCACCGATCAGGAATACGTACACCCATCCGCTCCTTTCCGACCGTTCTTGGGCCAGCCACAATCCCCATTTGAAGGAGATCACGGAGCGGTTTCCGAAGCTCTCCCCTTCTCGCGAGGGTCGATCGAGCTTCACATCCAGGAGGTTTTCTGGCTTATCCGCCCAAACGGCGGATCAACAGTTGCGGGACAGCGCCGGACTCAAACCGGTCTTGCCCTCCAGGGATGTGCGGCTATCAATTTGTGATAGGGAATCTAACCAGGCAGCTATCCGCCTGGGGGTGGTCGCGGATGGGCTATGAGCGAGGGTGTGGTGGTGTCGGCAGAGCAGCTTCAGGTTCCCGAGCGCAGTCGAGCCGCCGTCGGCCCAATGCCGGATGTGATGGGCGTCGCACCAACGGTGGGTTCGGTCGCAGCCTGGATGTTGGCAATGCCGGTCGCGGGCGATGAGCGCTCGGCGCATCGAGGCCGGGATGATCCGAGTGGCCCGCCCGATGTCGATCGGTTCCGAGTTCGGTCCGAACACAACCCGACTGATGGTGCAGTCGCAGGCATATCGCCGAACCTGTTCGGGCGTGAGGACGTGGCCATTGGCGGTCTCGTGGGTACCGCCACCATGGCCACGCAGAGCATCAAGGTCGGTCAACACCAAAACGTGGGGCTTCTCGGTTCCCGACGCCTCACCACGGTCGAGATAGCTGCGGGCGAGATCGGCCAAAGCGTCGGCCCGCCGCTGCCGGGCGGTCCGTGAGTCCCCATCGGCTGGAGGTGGGGTAGCCGCTCCAAGGGCAGTCAGGACGAGGTCACCGGCAACCGGGTCTAGTAACCCGTCGATCTTGACCATCCCATCGAATGTCGACGACGCGAACAGGTACCGCTGTTCGATCAGTTCTTCAGCTGTCACGGCACACCCGGGTCCGTCAACAGCGGCTTTCCAATACTCGACTGTCCTACGCGTGTCGGCCACCGACATGCCTCCGACGGCGTTGACGAGGTCTACCTCATCCCGTGCCAGGTCCTCGGACAGGTGATCCGGGACCTGCGTAAATATTTGGATCTGATCGAAAGAGAGATCATCAGTTTCGAGAGCCTTGCTGGCGAACGGGAGAGCGGGAAGTTCGCGAGAAAGCGCAACGGCCCGGTGAGCTCGAGCACCACTCATTCGGCAGCGATGCTTGAGCCAGGCGGTGGTCGAACTGTGACCATCGCATTGGATTCCGCCGGTCTCTTCAAGGCGGGCGACCCGGCGACTCCACTCGACCTCCAACCAGTCCACGAGCTTGCGCAAAGCGACGACACTTTCCGCCAACTCATTCCGTGACATCCCGGAGAGGTCCCGACCACGGAGGCGTCCGAGCAGGGAGAAAAGATCGTCTAGATCGGGATCATCGATCACCGCGTCCACCCGAGCTGTCACTGGCCGAACCATCCTTAATCGGCGGGGGGCCCGGTGCCCTACCGCTCTTAATCGGCGGGGGGCCCGGTGCCCTACCGCTCAGTTAGTCGGCGGGGGGCCCGGTGCCCTACCGCTGTGCCGGTGACCAGTCGGGGCGCTGGCCAAACTTCTCGCCCCTATCCTATCGAACACATGTTCGATTGTCAAGCTCTCCGAAACCAGGCGAGCTGGCTTGGTCAGCGGGTTGCGAGGAAGTCGAGTACGCGCTTGGTCAGGAGGGTCGCTGCGGCCGGGTCGTATGACGGCAGGCTGGAATCGGCGAAGTAGTGCTGATCCCCGGGGTACAAGAACAGTTCCGCGTCCGCGGTGGATGCAACGAGTTCCTTGGCAGCATCGAGATCGCCCTCGTCTGCAAAAAACGGATCGGCATCCATGCCATGGATCTGGACGGGTACGCCTTCCGGCCAGGAGTCCCCGAACTCCGAGATCGGCACACACGAGTAGAACAAAAGCGCGCCGCGCGCCCCCGGGCGGGTCTGGGCCAACTTCTGCGCAGGTACAACCCCCAGCGAAAAACCCGCATATACCAGCCCACTCGAAAGATCGTTCGCAGCACGCTCGCCGCGCTCGATGACCTCGCCGAATCCCATCTCCTTGACGTGCGCCATGCCTTCGTCGATCGAGCCGAAGGTTCGTCCGTCGAAGAGGTCCGGCGTGTGGACTGTGTGCCCGGCCTGTCGCAGTTCGTCGGCGAAGCTATGGAAGCCCGGTGTCTGACCCTGGGCATGGTGGAACAACAACACTTCGGCCATCTTGTCCCGTCCTTTCTTGAGAGCAGCCCCAGCGCTCTGCAAGGTGCATGTGGGAACCTCCAACGATATCGGACCCTCCATGACTAGCGACGCCTCAGCGCATGTCCAGGCCTCTGGATAGCATTGGTGTATGGAAATCGTCCTGATACCGGGATTCTGGCTCGATGCCTCCAGCTGGGATGAAGTCGTCGGACCCCTTCGTCAAGCCGGCTACACCGTTCATACTCCGACCCTCCCCGGCCTCGAGTCGAAGGACGCCAACCGGGAGGGCATTGGTTTGCGAGATCACGTCGATGCGGTGGTAGCTCTGATCGACTCCATTTCCGATCCTGTCGTTCTCGTCGGGCACAGTGGCGGCGGTGCCATCGCCCATGCGGCAGTCGACGCCAGGCCCGACCGAGTTGCTCGTGTGGTCTACGTCGACAGCGGTCCCCTGGGCGAAGGTGGGGTCATCAACGACGAATTCCCCGTAGTCGGCAACGAGATCCCGCTACCGGATTGGTCGGAATTCGGCGAGGAAGACCTCGTCGATCTCGACGACGATCTCCGAGCCAGTCTCCGTGAGCGAGCCATCCCGCAACCGGCTCGGGTTGCGACCGACAAGCAAACGCTGACCGATCCCCGGCGCTACGAAGTCCCGGTAACAGTGATCGCCTGCGAGTTTCCGAGCGCGATGCTTCGCGAGTGGATGGAGCAGGGGCACCCGTACACCGCAGAACTCGCCAAGATCGACTCGGTCGAACTCGTCGACCTCCCCACCGGCCATTGGCCGCAGTTCACCAAGCCATCGGAGCTCGCCGCCGCCATCCTGGCGGCCGTGGAGAACTAGGGACTGTCGAGTTGCCGATCCATTGACATGGGTCCGCCATGCTCAGCTATGGATGCGAACACGGGAGGCGCTTCTGAAGAT
This sequence comes from uncultured Acidimicrobiia bacterium, assembly GCA_963790345.1. GTDB lineage: Bacteria > Actinomycetota > Acidimicrobiia > Spongiisociales > ZC4RG35 > DATEEG01. Next base: position 107,003 of record CAWBOD010000003.1, read on the forward strand.
GTGCTGTGAGACGAGGTTCGTGGCTTCGGTCACCGCGAACCGGTAGCCGTCGCCCGTTGTTCATCGCAGGATCGACGAGGTTTTGACCTAATTGCCTGCTACTGAACACTGCAGCCACGCCAAGCAACTCGCAACGGCATAACGGATACCTGCGACCTCGCGTGGTGGGATCATGGTTGGGTCTTCAGCCGACCTCCACCACTACCTTGCCACGGGCTCGGCCCTCGCCGACATAGGCCAGCGCCTCGGGCACCTCCTCGAGTGGAAAGGTGCGGTCGATGTGGATCTTGACTGTCGCCCGAGACGCAACGCTCGGCGAAGGGCTCGAAGCCCGCCGGGCCCTGCTTGACGATGAGCACCCCCAGCCGACGCCCGGTCAGTCGACCGATGATGGTCCCGATCGTCACTACCCGCAGCAGGGCTCGCACCGACCCGCCGACGCAAAGGTAACGCCCACCGCGGGCCAGCACCCGTCGATAGGCGAAAACCGAACGATGGGCAACCAGATCGAGCACGAGGTGGCATGGTTCGATACGGGTGAAGTCCTGGTTTCGGTAATCGATCACCTCGTCAGCACCAAGCGACCGCATGAACTCGAGCTTGCCGCCGTTGTCGACGCCGATCACATGCGCGCCGGCGCGCTTGGCCAGCTGAATCGCGAACGAGCCCGAACCGCCGCCCCCACCATTTATCACCATCCGCTGCCCCGACTTGGCGTGGGCGGTTCCCTGCAGCGCAATCGCACCCGCCTGGGGCAGCGTCGAGGCCTCGGCGAACGTCAGACTCGTGGGCTTGTGGGCGAGGGCCTTCTCGGGCGCTAACGCGTACTCGGCGAAGCCACCCATCTGACTGAGGATGTCGCCATAGACCTCGTCGCCGGGACGAAACCGGGTTATCTCGGAGCCGACAGCTTCGACCCGTCCCGCGATGTCGGACCCAAGGGTCCGGTGCGACGGGGCCCGCAGCCCCCCGAACCGTGCGTACATCGGTTTCCCACGCAGGCCCTCCCAATCGGAGAGGTTGATCGAAGTTGCGGCGACCTGGACCAGGACCTGATGCGCGCCCGGCGACGGCGTTGGAACCTCCTCAACTCGCAAAACATCCGGCGGGCCATACCGGTCGTAGACGACCGCCTTCAAACCGATCTCCCGTCGGTTCCTGGCCCACGAGACGGCCCACGATGACTGCCCGCCGTCTCCAATACCGGTCTTCCGGACCATGCCAGCACGCGCATGGCACGAAGGGTGTTCCAACGGCTCGGCTTGCCATCGCCGTCCTCCATGTCGAAATGAACTAGCCCGGGATGGGTGTTCTCCAGGGGCCAGCGTCCGTCTGGGCTCCTCTTGCTCTCCACCAGATCGAGGGCCTCGGCGCATCGCTCGTCAGGATCGACGCCTGCGCTGCGCAGGTAATCGAGTCCTCGGAGAACGTCGTAGTGCCAACGGGTCGGGAATGAGAATTTGGTCCAGGCGGGATCGATGATCTCGCCAGTCGACAGGCGGCGCATTAGCCGTCGCTCCAGAAGGTATTCCTCTCCTCGAAGGCGGGCGGCGGTCACGCCCGGATGGGCTCCGGCAGTCCCTTCGTACTCCAGCAGGCCTTCCAGAACCGAGATCGTGGAATTGAACGATGAACGGATCGATCCCCTCTCCGCCTCACAGTTCCACCCGCCGTCGGCAAGGGGCTCGCTGATGAGTCGTTCGACGATGCCGTCGACGTTTTCGCCGAAATAGGCCCCGAGGGCGACGGCCTTGCCGTTGATGCACGGCTCCACCTCCCCATCGAAGTAGTCCTGACCGTCATGGTCCCACTTGACGTTGTCCCGAACGAGCCTCACTGCCCGGCGAGCCTCTTCACTCGCAGGATCGAGGCCCATGTCGCGTAACAACGACAGGGTGAAGGTCGCCGAGGTCCATTCGGGCTTCAGGGTGCCGATCGAGTTCTTCATCCACTCCAAGGCTGATCGGTACTTTCCGATGCCGCTCGCCGTGTGGGTCTGGATCGTTCTCCCAGGATGCAAGAGTCGCCTTGTCGAGCCCGAGAAAGCCGGCGACATCGTCGAGAGAGATGCGATGCAAATCGCGAAGAAGCCTTCGGGTGGCGACGTCGGGAAGACCCTCGCTCGAGGTCTCGGTTGAGGTGGGAAGTACGTCCTTGCCCCATTGACCGTCCGGGTCCTGAAGTGCCAAGAGCCGTGCCCCCCAGCCCTCGGTGGCGACCTTCGCCCGCTCGGCGGCGACGGCTTCGGGTCCTTCACCGGTGAGATCTTTCATCACCTGCCACCGGATTGAAGGATCGGAATCGAGCAGCCATGCCATCACATCCATTCGCTCACCTTCCTTTTGGTGCCGGGCAGCCTAGAAGCCCGGCTCTCCTACCTCCCACGGCGCGGGGCGAATCGCTCAGGTCGGCTGGCCCAGCGTCCGATCAAGTGTCATGGAGGGAAACCAGCCCCCGTCTCCTCGCGCGTCCGGCCGCGCCACTGTCGCCGCCCTAATAGTCCTGTTGGTTGGTTTGTTGGGATCCTTGGGATTGTGGGTGATGGCCGATCGGGCGAGTGCACGTCGGGCCAACGATCGGCTCGTAGTCCAAGCGCAGACACTGGCCGAAGCGATCGAGCGGGGGGCAATCAATGTGGAAGTCGATCTGGGGGCGATCGCTGGTTTGTTCGAGGCCAGCGAAACGGTCACAGCGGATGAGTTCAGAACGATGGTGGACCGGATTCAGGCTGCGGCGGGACTCGGTGGCATCGCCTATGTGCCGCTCGTGACCGCGGAGGGGCTATCCGAGTTCGTAGACCAGGCCCGTGCCTTCGACCCCGGCTATTCGGTGTTCGAGTTTGATGCGGCGGGTGAGCCCACACCGGTCAACGATCGGAGCATGTACTTCCCTGTTCGCTACTTCCACCCATCCGATAGGGAGGACTTCACTGGATTGGACGTAGCTTCCGTACCGGACCGGTTGGCCTATATCACCGAGGCGGTCAGTACGAAAAGAGCCGTAACCACTCCGAGGATTACCGTCGCCGGCTTCGACCAGGAAGGTTATGTGGTCTACCAACCGATCCTGGATCCCAACGGGGAAGCGACGGGTCTGGTAGTCGGCCCGGTTCTCTTGGAGCCTCTGATACAGGCCGCGGTGCCCCCAGCCCTCGCGGTCGCCCTCGATTGGTCGATCCTCACCGAGCACGCCGCCCTCGAGCCTTCAAGTCAGAGTTTGGTGTACATCACCGAGGCAACGATTGGCGATCAGCCCTGGCGTCTTGAGGTACGGCCGGCAGTGGGCTCGTCGATCCTATTGGAGGCCTGGCGACCAGCCGCGGTGCTTGGATTAGCTGCTGTGGCCGTCGCGCTCGTGGCGGCGCTGGCGACGTTCTGGTACTTGCGAGCGGCTCAATCCAGGATAGGCCTGGAGAACGCCGGAGCTCTGATGTCGGCCAAAGACCGATTTGTCGCGACTGTTTCCCACGAGCTTCGAACACCGCTTGCCGCCGTGGTCGGATTCTCAGAACTGCTTAAGGGCGGCAGCCTTGGCGACCTGGACGCCAGCGAGCGAAACGAAATCATCAGCACCATCGCCGACCAGGCTGGGGATCTGGCAAACATCGTCGAGGACCTCTTGGTAATGGCCCGCGCCGACCATGGCACTCTGGCCACTGTCGCCGTTCCCGTCGACCTGGCCGCAAACTGTCGACAGGTGATCGAACGGATCGGCTCACCAACAGTGATCCCCATCACAATCGCACCTGACGCTCTCACCGTTCGGGCTCTCGGGGACCCCGGGCGAGTCCGACAAATAATCCGAAACCTTCTGGGCAACGCCGCGTCATACGGCGGCACCGACATCCGCATCTCGATCCAGGTCAAGGCGGCGACGGTGAGTGTCAGGGTCGAGGACAACGGCGACGGAGTGCCGGCCGCCCAGGCAGAGCAAATCTTTGAGCCATACCAGCGGGCCCACGCCGCCAGCCCCACGAACGGCTCCCTGGGTCTTGGCCTCAGCGTCTCTCGCACCCTGGCCCGCCACATGGCAGGCGATCTCCTTTACCACCGAGTAGACGGCATCACGATCTTCGAACTACAACTACCGGCCGCTCCAGCAGCGAGCCAATCGGGCCATGCCCAACCCGAGCCAATATCGCAACGGGACGGGCAAGGGAAAAAGCAAGACTCCGCCGGCCGGTCCCACGGATCCAGATCGGCCCAAGAGCACCTAGTTAGGCCCGGACAGGGCAAAGGCGCCTAACCGGATCGACCATTCGGCCGGGTGGACAGGAGCGGTCATGAGTTCCTCCCGCGGTTCGAGATCATCCCGCAGATCGCAAAGTCCGTCTCTACAGGTGACCGGGGTCATCGAACTCTTCGGACCAGGGTTCGAGAATCACGATTGCGGTCTCCCCGGATCGAAGCGCCGCATAGCCATCCAACTTCTTATCGACTTCCCGCCAGCGGGCCCATAGCCGCGACCGTTCCTCTCCTTCCGCAGCTCGTCCCCTCACCGACGCGAGCCATTGGCAAGGGACACGTTCGCTACGGGATGAGCTTCGAGGTTGAGCCACCATGCGGGCTCGGGATCGGCCCAGCCATTCATCGCCATCGTCACCAGGTTCGGACCATCCTCGATATACCCAAGGATCACGCTCCGTTCGAGGCCTGAGCGACGCCCCGTTGTGGTGAGACGCATCGTGCCCCAGCGATTGCCTTTCGGGCGCCACAGTCCGATTCGGCCACCGGTGGCACGGAACAGGCCGCGGTGGGTGTACCACGCAAGGACCACGAACCATCGAGGAGGAACCCGCGCCTGTTGTTCACCTTTGTCTGGTTCACTCTTGTCTGGCATGGAGTGCCTCCCAGTTGTCGTCGTCGACGCTAGCTGAGCTCCCAGACCCGATTCGTCGAGCCGGTGGGCTCAGGATGTTGACGAGGCAGCTCTTTGGTCGCTGCGATGTCGGCGCTCAGGGGTTGGCGTCGAACGAACCGCTGAAATTGTTGTCCTGGGTGAGGGCACCCGAGGCGGTGCTCAGTCCCGGAGCATTGGAACACTCGAAGCTGCCTGCCGCTCCGGTGGCGTCCTGACGACTGATGTTGAATTCACAATTAGATGTGTCGCCGGACACCGTGAACTTGCCGTCGGTGAAATTCACACTCGGAGTCGAAGGATCGAGACCCAGAATCAAGAGCGCACCACCTTCGTCACCAAAGGTCATCGTCCAGACGCCGTTGTCGAAGAAGCTCATCGCCGGCTGGAAGGACGCCTCCCCGCTGGCTTCGTAACTGCCGGTAATGGTGTATTCGGCCGAATTGGAGCCAGCGACGCTGCCTCCACCCTCGGACGATCCGGAATCAGTCTCGGAACCCTCCCCCGCCGAGGTGGTGGTGGCTTGGCCAGAGCTCTGGCCCGACTCCTGGTCGGTCCCGCCGCCACACGACCCCAAGCACAACGCAAAAAGGGCGAAGAAAATCATCGGTCGCAGCAAACGCATGGGCTCCCTCCTGGACGATCAACGTATCAAGCCGCATGGGCAGTTCGCACCAGGGAAACTCCTAGGTTGTGGCAGTAGATTCGAGGCGTGATCCTGGGGCGTGAGGTTGAACAAGCCGAGATAGAGACCTTTTTGTCGTCGGTTCGTGCCGGCGAGGGCGGATTTCTCGGGCTCATCGGAGAGCCGGGGATCGGCAAGACCACCCTTCTCGACTGGACCGCCGTGGCAGGAGCAGGAACGGCCGTGCTGCGGGCCGTTGGCCGCGAGTCCGAGGCGGATCTGCCCTTTGTTGCCATCGCCGACCTTCTGCGGCCGCTGCAGGAACGGATCACACTCCTGCCGGGACCACAAGCCGAGGCCCTGGGCTCGGCTCTCGCTCTGACCGCCCCGGCCACCGGTGATCGCGGAGCGGTCAATGCAGCCGTCCTGAATCTCGTCGGGACCGCCAGCCGGGAACATGGGCTGCTGCTTCTCATCGATGACTACCACTGGCTCGATAGTGCATCCCGGGGGGTGATCGACTTTGTCAGTCGGCGCACCGAGTCCCTCGGAATCGGCTTGGTGCTCACCTCTCGGGGACCGATTCCGGCCGATCACGGCGGATCGGAGATTCGAATGAGTCCCCTACCGGCAGACATCGCCGCGGCCCTGGTTGTTCGCCGGGCGGAGGTGCCGCCCGAGGTCGTTCGCCGGATCGTGGAGCTGGCAGGGGGCAATCCACTGGCTCTGGTCGAACTGCCGTTGAGCATCACCGCTCAGCAGCTCGAGGTCACCACGCCGCTAAGCGTCCCGGTTTCGGTTTCGGCGGCCGTAGAACGGGCCTATCGCGCTCGCCTCGAGAACCTCCCGGAAGATTCCCGGCGAGCCCTCTTATTTGCAGCCGAGGAGGGCTCGGAATCGCTCGCCATCGTCCTGCGGGCTCTGGCAGCAAGCGGTCTCGGCATTGAATGCATCGACCCGGCGGTGCGAGCCGACTTGCTGGTTGTCAACGGCTCCACCATTCGCTTCCGACATCCCCTGGTGCGATCGGTGATACACCAGACCGCGCAACCAGAGGAGGTTCGTCTCACCCACCTGGCGTTGGCCGACGCCGTCGAAGACGACGACCGGCGGGCGTGGCATCTGGCCCTAGCTGCGGTCGGACCCGACGATGACGTCGCTGCCGCCCTCGACGAAACAGCCCGGCGCGCACTAAGTCGCGGGGCTGCTGCTGCTGCCTCGGCCGCTTGGCGACGGGCAGCCGAGCTCAGCACTACTGCCGCCGAACGCAGCCGCCGCACCGCCGCCGCCGCTCGAGCCGCTCACCGAGCCGGGAATATGGAACTCACAAATCGACTCATCGAAGCGGCGCGCGCGTTCAACGGAGACGTTCGCCCTGACCCCAATCTGCTTCTGCTGGACGCCGATATTCGGATGCGGCGAGGCGACTTCGTCGGGGCATATGCCGCCCTCCGGCTCGAGGCAGGCGGGATCTCCGAACGAGACCCTCAGCGCGCCGCCACGATGCTGCTATTGGCCTCCAAATTCCGGGTCTACCGATTTGAGGCATCGGAGGCGATGAAGGAGGTCGATCAGGCGCTCACCCTGGTCCCGGAGTCAGCCCGCGACGTGGTTCACCTTGCTTCGGTGGGGATGACCAGAACCATGGCGGGCCACCCTGGCGCCAGAGAAGCGGTTCTTGAGGCTAGGGAGGCCGCCCTCGCAGCTCCTCACGGTCACACTTACACCTTGGGGATCGGCTGGCCGCTGATCTGGCTCGAGGAGTACGAATTGGCCCGGGCTTTTATCTCCCGATCGGTTGAGATCCAGCGTGAGGGTGGCTACCTGGCATACCTTCCTCAGGCTCTCCTGGCCCTGGCAGAACTCGACTTCAGAACCGGTCGGTGGGATCTGGCCCGGATCAACCTCTCCGAAGCTCTGCGGTTGTTCGACGAAGGCGAGCAGCCCACCGAAGCCGCAATTGCGTTCGCGTTGTTGGCCAGGTTGGAGGCGGCTTCCGGAGATGACGATTCCGCCCGTCGCTCTGCCGCCGCCGCCAAGGAGAGCGACGTTCCGTCGGCGTTGCGAGCAGCGACTGCACATGCCGAGGCGGCGATCGGACTCCTCGAACTGGGCCAGGGTCGCTACTTGGATGCCATCGAACATCTTCGGCAAGCAAAGGCAATAGCCGTCAGCGGTGGAATTGGGGAGCCGTGGCTCCTCCTCTTGACGCCGATTTGGCCGAGGCCTACATCCGAGCCGGAGATCGAGACGCCGGAGCCACAGTGTCATCCGAGCTCGCCCGTCAGGCTCAAGACCTGGGCCGGCGCTCGGCCATGGCAGCCGCGTTGCGGTGCCACGGGTTGGCGGCGGACGACGCCTCGTTTCGACCTTTCTTTGAGGAGGCGCTGTCCATCCATGAACAGATGCCGACGCCCTTCGAAATGGCCCGGACAGACCTGTGTTACGGCGAACGCCTCCGGCGGACCCGCCACCGTGTGGAAGCCCGAGAGCGTTTGAAGCGGGCCCTTGCCGCGTTCGAGAATCTGGGCGCACAACCATGGGTGAAACGGGCCCAGGCTGAGCTGACTGCTTCGGGCGAACGCCTCCAGCGCAGGGGCCCGATCGCCACGCTCACCCCCCAGGAGCGGCAGGTGGCCAGCGTTGTCGGCTCCGGAGCGACCAATCGTGAAGCGGCCACGGTGCTGTTTGTCAGTCCCAAGACGATCGAGTTCCACCTGGGGAATGTCTACCGCAAGCTGGGAGTCCGGTCCCGCACTGAACTGGCCAACGCCCTGATCGTGGGTATCGAATAGCAGCCGGCACGACGGTCGCAACTCATCGTTCGAAGGTCGTCTCGCACCTCCCTATCAGAACCTCAGGGGTTTCCCCGGTGCGAGCCAGCCGAAT
>CAWBOD010000004.1:0-134193 GCA_963790345.1 uncultured Acidimicrobiia bacterium
GCGATAGCCCGTGACGAGATCGGCCGCCTCGATCATGCCGACCGTGACGTTGGCGTGGAGATCCAGGCACACCGCTATCGGTATGCGGCCGACACCTTCGTGACAAGCATCGATGAGGGCCAGGTCGGCGTCGTCGAGGTCGTCTGTGGCCATGGCGCCATGGAGCGACAACACGAGGCCATCCAACGGCCCTGCGTTGGCCAGATTCGCCCGCACCCGCTCCACCAGCCGCTGAAAGGTCCCACGGGTCACCCGTCCCGAAGGCAATGCCCATGCGTAGAGAAGTGGAACCGGCTCGAGGCCGAGCTCGCCGAGCATCTCGATTGCTCCACCAAACTCGCTGTTGGTCCCAGCCAAACGGTCGGCGGCGTCCCACCCCTCGAACGTTGTGAAGTCCTCCCACTCACAAGGGATGATCGAGAAGGTGTTGGTCTCTTGCATGATCGAGGCCACGCCGATACGCATTGGACCCCTTCATCGAACGGTGGGACGCTGCTCGCCAGGCTTATAGCCCGAAGGTGGCGGTTGTGCCACTGAGCGCCAAGGGCCGTTGTCCATCGCACCTCCCGAAACAAACGGCCGGCCTTGCGCCTCCTCGTCGAAAGCTAACCTTTTGGGCTCAGGAGCCGGGAAGGTCCGCGCTTTGGAAACACCGATAATCGTCATTGGGCTTGTCGGTCATCGCGGTGGCGACGACGGTGCTGACGTCGCCGTCCGAAGGCGACGGAAGCCGGACGAAACCAGGCGCCTGGACGAGTACGACTTCTACCCGTTCACCACCGATGACGCCGGTCTGGTCCATTTCAGCCCGGAACGGTTCGACGTTGCGGTTGCCTATTTCCTGAGCCATCGCAACCCGACCGCGGCCCGGGAACTGATTGTCATCGGTGAGCAGAATCGGGTCCGCGACACATTCGGTTCCGAGCCACTCAGCCGTTACAAGCAGCTCTACGTGGCCTATGACGGCGAAGGCGTCATCAGCGACAACGAGGTCTTCCTCGAGAACTACAAGCGGATCGTCCGGCTGATCGGGCAGTCGTTCCCGAACACCGGAATCGAGATCCTCCTTCACAACCTCGTGAATCCGGCCAAGTCCGTGATCGCGATCGAGAACGGGGCGGTGACCGGCCGGACCTTGGAGATGGGAACGACCAGCCTGGTTCTGGATCTGAAGACGCGCCGCCAGCGGGGCCAGGACAAGCTCAACTATCAACTCGACATCGGGGCCCGTCGGTTCAAGTGCACCACGATCCCGATCTTCCGACCCGAGTACGGGCTGGTCGGCGCCATCTGCATCAATATCGACGAGCGTTTCCTCCGCGAGGAGGTGATGCGCAATCCGGAGAAACTCCAGGCTTTCATGGACAACTTCCTCAAGGCCGACATGCAGATCGAGGAGAACATCCTCTCACCGGCCGAGTATCGGGCCGCCCTCAACGGAAAGCGTCATTTCCTCGACGAGGCCATCCGCGGTGGGACCCAGTCGACCTCGAAGGGCCGGTACCTGGCCGCGATCCTCTTCTCGGACGTGTCCGGCTATTCGGAAATGATGAAGACGGACCAGGCCGACCACCCTCGGCATCCTCGATACCAACCGGGACATCCACACCCGGAACATCGCTCGGCATCGGCGGGCGGTTCCTGAAGGAGATGGGTGACGGGGTGCTCGCCAGCTTTCCGACCGCCTCCGAGGCGGTGGCGTGCGCTCGGAGCATCCAGCGCGACGTCGGCGGCGACGGCCGCTATTCGGTTCGCATCGGCATCCACCTCGGGGAGATCGTCCAGGCCAACGGGGATGTCTTCGGGGACGGGGTGAATCTGGCCGCCCGCATCCATGGCGAGGCCGAACCCGGCGGGATCGCCGTCTCGGAAGTGGTCTTCGACAACGTCCGCAATCAGGAGGGGATCGTCGGCTTCGACCTCGGACCTAGAAACCTCAAGGGGTTCACAGGTTCGGTTCGTCTCTTCGGCATCGAAGTCGGCACTTCCGAGTAGCCCCGCCCGAGGACCTCGACCAGGCAACAGTGGCCCCCTTAGGCTTCGCCCATGACCAGGGAGATAAGGCGAGCCCTCGTGGCCACGTTCATCGCCCGCAGCGCAGCAAACGGTGCTATGCGCGTCGTGTATCCCTTTCTGCCCGTCATCGCCCGCGGGCTGGGAGTTAGTCCGGCGGCGCTGTCCTCGTTGATCGCATTGAGGAACCTTGGGGGCCTGGCCACTCCTGTGGTCGCCCGACTTTCGGAACGTCGAGGACGACGATGGATGATGCTCGTGGCGATGGTGACGGTGACGGTCGGCAGCGCATTGACCGCGTCTTCCAGCGTTTTTCTCGTCGCCGGCATTGGAATGGTCGTTGTCGGATTCGCCGTGCCCGCGTTCGCCGTACCCATGCAGGCTTGGTTCAGCGACCGCGTCCCCTACTCGGAGCGAGGACGCGTCTTTGGCATCACGGAGCTGACGTGGTCGATCGGTTTACTCGCGGTGGTTCCCGATCTCCGGCTTCCTGATCGAGCGCACCAGCTGGAGAGCGCCCTTCATCATCGTCTCCGTCGGCTGCCGCGGTCGGCACCGTCGCGGTGGCCCTGGGAATTGGATCGGACCGCCCCCAGGAGCGGGTGGAACGGTCTCTCAGGCTCACGTCCCCACGGGTTCGGATTCTCGCCATCGCGATGCTGTTCAGCATCGCGACCGAGATTCCGTTCATCGTCTACGGCCAGTGGTTGGAGGGCTCTTTCGCCCTCTCCGTTGCCGGTATCGGCACGTTCACGATCGCGGTCGTCGTCGCGGAGCTGCTCGGCGAGGGGCTAGTGACCGTTTACTCCGATAGGTGGGGGCTTCGCCGCATGGTCCTCGGAGGTTTGATCGTCTCGGGACTCGCCTATCTGGCGTTCTCGCTCACCGGCTCGGCCCTTGTCTTCGCGACGATCGTCGTCATCGTTTGGATCGCTTCCTTCGAGGTGACCGTCGTGGCGGCCATCCCGTTTGCTACAGAGATGGCGACCGGGGCGCGCGAGCGTCTGCTGTCGCTGTTCGCCGTGATGAATGCCACGGGACGTTCTCTCGGGGCGCTGATCGCCCAGCCGTTGTTTACTAGAGGAGGCATCGGCCTGGTTGGCCTGGTGTCCGCGGTGTGCGTCGGCATAGCGATCGTGCTGCTTCTCGGTGTGAAGGAGCACGCCGCGCCCGACTCGGCGCTGAGCTCCTGACCAGACCGTTTTCAGTCACCACGTGTCTGTATAGACGAGGCCCTCGTCGCCATCGATCGCCATTGCCAACCGACCAGTGGCTGTTGCGAGGTGCATACCCAGCGACCGCGCCAGGTCTACCGAACATACCGCCGGCACATTGAGAGACCGAGCCGCATCGAAGAGATGGGCCGCGGGGCTGCCGACGATGGTGACGATCCCGGCCGCCTCCCACAAAAGCGGAGCCAGGTTGGGAACGGGGATGGTCGTCACGACGACGTCGCGGGGACGGAAATCCTCCACGTGCCCGGGTCTGTCGATGAAACAGACACGACCACAACCTACCCCGGGAGCGGCAGAAACTCCTCTGTGCTCCGTGCCGAACGTCGCCACGATCGAGGCCTGGAATGGTTCCCAGGGATCCGCTCCGTATCTGTCGACCGATGATCGGGGCCGAGCGAACGGATTGAGGGTTTTCTGGGCGATCGCCAGTAGACCCAGGACGCGGTCAACGCGCTCGGGATCCGGTCTTCTGAGTCCTTCCAGGCGGTCGAGCGCCGCCCCCGGGTGATTGCCGCGCACCTGTCTCAAGATCATCGAGGCGCGGGCTGCAGCCATGGGTGCGGGCATCTCCCAGACTTCAGCGGTGAGGTAGGAGGCTTCCTCCGCTGCCTCTTGCACTGCTCTGTCCGAATCGGCGCCACCTCGCCACCCCACGGCGCGGGAGTCCCATGCCTCGATCACCGATGTCGGATCAGAACCTGCCCATGCCAGAACCAGGGTTTCGCCACGCGGGCCGGGGAACCTCCGGGCGAGTCGGCTCAGTGCCACGAGGCGCTCATCCGACGTCACGCGAATTTTTTTGGGGCGGCGTCGGTCGGATGGAAGGGGAGGAACCTGCCGGATCCCCAGTTGCAGCAGGGAGAGGCCCCGACTTTCGAATCCCCACTCAGCAGCGTTGGCTCCAGTCATACGGTGCGCGGCCCGTACTTGTTCGGTGACCTCCCGGATTAGGTCGGGTGGGAGGTAGAAGAGGGCCTCATCAGAACTCGTGATCTCACCACCGGGACCGACAAACATTCTGACACCGGACTCCCAACCTTGGACCAGGGGGGCGGGGGAGCCTTCGATGCCAAGGATCTCGACGTTGCCATGCTCGTCGATAAGAGCGACCCCGCCGAATTCCGGTTCTATGGCTGGCTGCACCAGCACTGCCATGGGGGCGGCCCCGGGCTGAAGCCCGGCTGCGCCGAATCGCTCGAGGGTGGCGACCGTAAAGGCCGAGGCCCAGCAGCCGGCGATCGCCGTCTCGATTTCGGAGGGCGCCACATCCAGATAGGAGGCGAACGCCCCGGACCACTTGCCATCACCTTCGAGAACGCTCGATGAGCGCACTGCGAGATTCGACCCAAGCTTTGAAACGGCTCGGGCAACGTCGGAATGCAGGTCCGGATCAAGGCGAAATCGGCCCACTTCCAGGCGTGCCCCTCCTGACCCCCTCAGCTCCAGTGTTTCGGCGCCACACTTCATCGCAGGCAGCGAGACTCCGGCGGTCACGACCAGCCCGGGGAGGACCGAAAGTCCTCTCTGCCGGGCCCGGGCTAGAGAGGAGGCCTTCGCCCCCGCCAGCGATCGGTCCGTGCAGCGGGGGTCGTCAAGGTCCAGGACCCGATCGTTCAAATTCACGAGGCACTCGATTCCACGTCAGCGTTTAGAGAAGGGTGGGAATCAGGCGGTGGAAATGATCTCGTGGCATTTGTAGGTCGTCACCATCTCGATTCCGGTGTCGGTGACAAACAGCATCTCCTCGAGTCGAACACCGTGGTCATGCAGCTTCCCGTTCTGGGTTTCCAGGGCAAAGGTCATGCCGGGCCTGATTTCGATCGGGTGGTCAAGAGACCAGATCCGCGAAATCACCGGCGGGTCGTACTGGGCGAGGCCGAGGCCGTGTCCCCAGTTGTTGGCCGCGGCCTGGTCCTCTTCCTCATAGCCCCATGCCTCCTTGGCCGAAGGCCATTTCGAGGCGACGTCAGCGGTGCTGACCCCCGGTTTGGTCGCCTCGATCGAGTCCCACAACCATTTGTGGGCAGCGTCATAGGTTTTCTGATGTTCATCGGTGGGCGCACCGCCGACGCAGTAGGTCCGATAGCAGCACGACTTGAAGCCGTTCCAAGTGAGGGCGGCCAGATCGACGATCACGAGCTCGCCCGGGCGAATGATGCGATCAGAGAAGTTGCGCCAGTTGGGCCAGGCGTTGGGGCCCGATGAGACGATCACGTCCTCGACGTCTTCCATTCCAGGGATGGAGTAGAGCCGTTCGAAGCCGAATGCCGCCACTTGATTCTCGGTCATGCCGGGTTCGATGTAATTGGTGATCTCGTAGTGGATCTTGTCGCAGATGGAGCCGACCATCTGGAACGCCTTGATCTCATCTGGGCTCTTGATCGCCCGCGCTTCCATCATCGGGGACATGCCGTCGGTCCAGTTGATCCCGCGCTCGTCGAACTGCTTGATGAGATTGATGTCGATGAAGTCGACGCCCAGCGGCTGGTCACGCACGCCGGCTTCCTCCAGATCGTTGAGGAGCGAATTGACGAATTTGGTGACCTGCTGGTCGGCCGCGGGACCGACCGCACCCTTGATCCAGACGTAGGAGTGCCTGATGTTCTCGGCCGGAATCCAGGGACTGTGCACCTTGAGATGAAGGCCGATGTCGCCCTGTTCGTAGACGATCGGCTTCTTGCCGGCCGGCAGAACGACATAGCGGAGGCCCGGTTTCAGCCGGTTCCAGCCCGGGGTAAGGGTCGACGAGACGTAGCGCATGTTCTCGTCGTAGAAGAGCAGGAGGGCGCCCAGCCCGTGCTGCTCCATGATCTGATGGGCACGATTCAGGCGATACTCGCGGACGTTCGCCCAGTTGATGCCTTCCTTCCAATCGGTGCTGGCGACGCCAAAGGCTTCCCGCATCTATCGCTCCTCTTCGAAATTTCTCAACAGCGCTGCTTGGGATCGTCGCCTCGCCGGCGACATCGGTGAAGTCCCCGGTGGATGGCCCTCATTCCGGCGAAAGGCACCTTAATTCTCGACCACAAGTTCTCGCTGACTGGGACCGCCCGGTCCTTCATCCGGGAGGGCACGGTGCCTCCGAGTGCGAGCTGCGTCTTGCGGCGGCCTAGGTCAGGAGGTGCTGATAGCTGTCGGGGTGAGTTGCCAGAAAGGCTTCGAGGTTGATCGCCTCGTGCCCGGTGAGCCGGGGAACCGAATCGCTGACGATGTCCATCTCACCGTTGGCGATCGCAAGATAAGAGGTGACCCAACCTTCCACCTCCCAGTCGGGGGCGCCGTAAATCTCTCGGGAGGCATAGGCCTCTTCCTCGGTCTCGGCGTGGTACTCGAGGGGTCGTCCGATGAACCGGCCCAGTCGTTCGGCGGCTTGGTGCAGATCCAGCGACTCGGGACCTGTCATGTCGAAGGTGGTGCCGTCGTGCCCTGAGGAGACGAGGACTGCCGCCGCGGCTTCGGCCACATCGTCCCGGGTCACGAATCCGGTCCGCCCGTTCCCCGCCGGGCCGCGGATCACACCGTCGCTGCCTACCAACAGGGGCAGGTAATCCATGTAGAGGGCGTCACGCAGAAAGACAAAGCGGGCACCGGTCTCCTTTATGTACTGCTCGGTGTGAAAGTGCTGACGGGCCAGGACGAACGTGGCGTCGGGACCGGCTCCCAGAAATGAGAGATAGACGATCTTCCCAACCCCGGCCGCAGCCGCCGCTTCGACCGCGCGCTCGTGCTGTTCGAGTCGATCGATGGCCTCGCGAGCCGACACCAGAAATAGGGTTTCGACTCCGGTGAACGCCCTCAGCAAAGATTCGCGGTCGGAGTAGGTGGCTGTCGCTATCTGGGCACCCGGCAGGGCGGGCGCCCGCCGGGGATCCCGAACGATCAATCGCATTGGAATGCCACGATCGGACAAGTGCCCGGCAACAAGCCCGCCTACCGCGCCGGTTGCTCCAGTAACGCCGACCAGGTCGCTGGCCACCCGCTTATGTCCCGGCGTGTGCCCGTCGCTCTTCGACCACGGCCAGTGCAGGCTCCACCCGGGTGTTACGCGTGTCGAGTTCTCCGTCGCAGGCTTCGCAGCGGAGGACGCCATGGGTCACGGCGCCACATTCCGTATGGACGAGGGTCCTGATGAAGGAGTCTCCCGGCGGGCTCCACTTGTCGCCCCAGCGCCACATGGTTACCAGGACGTCATACAGGTCTCGACCCTTTTCGGTCAGGCGGTACTCGAACCTGGGAGGTCGATCCTCGTAGAGGCGAGTCGAGAAGATGCCTGCTTCGACCAGCATCGTCAGCCGCTCGGTCAGGACGTTTCGGGCGATTCCCAGGTCCTTCTGAAAGTCGTCGAATCGGCGAACGCCGAGGAAGGCGTCGCGGAGGATGAGGACAGTCCACCGGTCGCCGATCAATTCTGCGGTGTTAGCCACCGAACAGTGCAGGTGCTCGAGGCTCTTGCGAGTAGGAATGAAGCCAGTGTAGAGGCCGAGTTGCGTTATGCAACTCACCCGGATAGACTCGGTTGCGTGACGCAACTGACCCAAATGCAACTGGCTGAGGCGCCGCCTCATTTGCCCAGCGTCTCTCACTCGGAGGTGAGTTCGATGGACGAGCGATCGGTCCCTTTCAGGACCCCGTTTTCCGGTTTCGCGGTTTCACCCGGTCGAGGAACGATGCGCCGGCGGATGCTGGAACGCCTTCGCCCCGATGGCGGCTTCATCGCTCTCGATCTCGAGTTGATCGACGTAGTTGAGGAACTCGATCCCGGCATGATCGATTGGAAGGCCCAACTTCGTTAGGGGCTCAGATCGAGTTCTTGATCAAGCTGGCACCGAGTTCCGCCAGGGCCAGCTTCAACTCAGGCGGATCGATGACGCGAAATCCGCAGTCGAGGCCTGCGAGGTAGCCCGCGATCCACTTGGGGTCGTCCGCTCCGATTCGGAGCAAACTACCGCCACGCTGGCGCTCGACGACCCCGATGGTTGGGGATACCAGACGCTTCGCCTGCTCCAGTGGGACCTTCAGAAGGACCCTTGCCTTGATTTTGTAGGCTGACACGGCCACTCCTTCGGTCACCAGGGCGGCCGCGTCGGGTGGATCCTCCAGCACGAAGCGGAGCCCGGTCGGCAAAGGCTGGCTGATCCGGTCGACCCGAAAGGTCCGCCAGGCACCTCGGTCGCGATCCCGGGCAACGAGGTACCAGCGCCGCGAGGTATGGACCAACTGATACGGCTCCACGTGACGGTCGGAGGCATTGCCCTCCCCGTCGATATACGAGAAACGGAGCCGTTCTTGTCGCCGACAGGCTTGAGCAAGGCCGACCAGGGCTTCCGGCCCGATGGCTGCGCGGAGGTCACCTCGATTGGGCAAGCCGACGATGCTGGCCTGCAAGGAGGCGAGCTGTTCGGCCAGGCGCTTGGGCAGGACTTGTTCGATCTTGGCCAGGGCCGCGATGGCGGCGTCCTCGAAACCCGGCAGGCTCCCGGCGGCCGCGTTGCGGAGGGCGAGGGCGACGGTGACCGCTTCGCCGTCATCGAACAGCAATGGAGGCAGCGCACCCCCCGGAGCCAACTGGTAGCCACCGGCTACGCCCGACAGTGCTTCGACCGGATAACCGAGATCTCGTAGCCGGGTGACGTCCCTGCGCAGAGTGCGGTCCGTGACTCCGAGCCGGGCGGCCAGCTCCGGCCCGGTCCAATTGGGTCGAGCCTGGAGGAGGGACAGAAGCTTCAGCATCCTTCCGGAGGGATCCATGCAGGAACACTATCCGGAAAGGCGGACAGGATCTGTCCGCAATGCCCGATACTTTCATCCTTGTAACTCAGGCGGAAGGGCAGCGGGCCCCCCGCCCGAAAACAGGCGGTAGGGCAGCGGGCCCCCCGCCCGAAAACAGGCGGAAGGGCAGCGGGCCCCCCGCCCGAAAACAGGCGGAAGGGCAGCGGGCCCCCCGCCCGAAAACAGGCGGTAGGGCAGCGGGCCCCCCGCCCGGAAAACAGGCGGAAGGGCACCGCCTCGAAACGAAAGGAGAGGGTCGTGTATCTGGGCTTCAACTACGACCTCGCTCGCGGAATGCAGGACGAACTTCTTCGCTGGGCCGAGGAACAGAGGGCGATCAAACAGGTCCGGAGGCGTAAGAACACTGACCCGATCACTCCTCCCAGATCGGCCCCTGAACTGGTCGACTCATCGAGTTCAGAGTCGATTTCTGAACATCTCGAGGTGCGTCGCGCCTCCTGATGAGACCCGTTGTTGGACACCCGTCGCGCCAACGAGGGCCGACCCTCTTCGGCCGACCCTCGTGAGCAGATGCTTCAGGCCTCGTCGGAAAAGATTGCTTGCCGTTCTTCCGCGGCACCGAAGGCTGGCCTCAGCCTCAACTCGCCATTGACCAAGTCGGTGATGCGTTCGAGTCCCTCCGAGGCCCGTGCGGCCGCTTCTTCAGGTGTGATCGATCCGTCGGTCACCAACTCGTCGAGCCTCTCCTGATGAGCGGCAGCTAGGGCATCGATCACGGCGCCGGCCTCCACGCCGTTGGCGTCGGCGACCTCGGCGATCGTCTGACCGTCCTGGAGCGCATCTATCAATGCCGCTCGATCGATGCCGATGGTTGCGGCAGCTACATCGAGTGCGATCCTGATGTGGCCTCCTCGGAAGTGATGTCCGACGAAGGGGAACTGACCGAGATGCTCGGCGACGGCATCGGCCTGATCGGATGTAATGGTGCCATCCGTGACGAGGTCCTCCAGGAGCGCCCGGAAGCGAGCGACCCGCACACCCTCGAAATCTCCACCCGGGGCAGTGGACTCGTCGGTCGTCGTTGAAGTGGTGGACTCTTGAGCGCCGGCCAACACCGGTGAGAAGACGGTCGCCCCGAGTACCAACCCGAGGGTCGCCGTGGCTGCGGCGAGAGCAATCCGCTTTCGCATAGACATGATGGCTCCTTTCATGATGTGTTTGCCATCGGAACCCACTCTGGGGCAAAGACCTGGGAGCCCCCCACGAGCTTCCTGTGATTAGGCCGAGAAACTTCTCACCCGTTCCCCGGCAGGCGCACCGTGATCCGGGCCCCGCCCGTCGGATCATTGGCCGCTTCCACCGTGCCACCGTGAGCCCGAGCGATGGCGTCGACGATGGCCAGACCGAGTCCGGCCCCTCCCCGCTTCCTCGATCGAGAGGGGTCGGCGCGATAGAACCGATCGAAGACATGTTCGAGGGCCTCGGGCGGGAACCCCCGGCCAGTGTCGCGAACTTCGATAACCACGTTGCCGTTGTCGCGGCGCACGTCGATGACGGCATTGGTTTCGGGGTGAGTGTGGGCGCGGACATTGGCGAGCAGATTGGCGACAACCTGGGTGATCTTCTCAGCGTCGCCCTCGATCCAGAGGTCATCGGGCGCCACTATGGCGATGGGATGATGCGGGTCGATTGCCAGGGAATCGGCGACACCATCGCGGGCGATCGAACTCACCTCAACGGGACCTCGATCGAGCCTCTGATCCAGGTCGAGGCGGGCCAATAGAAGAAGGTCGTCGACCAGGCTCTTCATTCTCTTGCTTTCGGCCCCGATTCTGCGGATTGCGTGGGCGGTGTCGGTGGGATCGGTCAGAGCGCCGTTGCGAAACAACTCGGTGTAGCCGGCGATCGCGGCCAGTGGTGTGCGCAGTTCATGCGAGGCATCCGCCACGAACTGTTTGAGGGTTTCATTGGCGCGAGTCTCGGCTTGAAAGGCACCTTCCAGGCTGGCGAGCATGTGATTGAGGGCTGTTCCCAACTGGCCAAGCTCGGATTCGGGATCGGCCGGTGGGACCCTGCGAGTGAGATCCCCCTCTGCGATCGCCGATGCCGTTTGGATCATCTGG
The DNA here is from genome assembly GCA_963790345.1 of uncultured Acidimicrobiia bacterium. Lineage (GTDB taxonomy): Bacteria > Actinomycetota > Acidimicrobiia > Spongiisociales > ZC4RG35 > DATEEG01. Next base: position 11,102 of record CAWBOD010000004.1, read on the forward strand.
TCGACCGGTCTCATCCCCAGCCTGACCGTGTACCAGACCGCAGCCGCCCCCAGGACCAGGACGACACCGCCCGCAAGAAGTAGACGTCTCGTAATAGCCCGAGTCGCGCTCTCCACCTCTCGCAATGATTCGGCGAATATCACTGTGAATCCTTCGTCGGTGCGAACCACTCCCGCCCGGTATCGGAAAGCGCCGCTGGACGCCGGAACGGTGGTGATCCTCCTCGATGGTGCGGGGAGCTGGACCAGCGAGTTGGTATCCGGGAGTGGATCCGGGTCACCTTGCAGGCCGGAAGGTGAGGCTGTGAGGATCTCGCCATTTGGTCCCAGCACCATCTGGGCCAGGAATCGATCCGCGGACCCGGGGCCGGGCCTTGGTCGACGAGGATCGACCCGACCGGTCTGGTTGAGAACGGTCGCGATTCGTTCATCGATCTGACCGATGAGGACGCCGCGGGTGGAACGGACGGCCACGATTCCGACGATCGCCACGACGATCAGCAACAACACCGTGAAGGCGACGATGAGCCGGATGCGCAGCGTCACGGTTACTTCAAAGCAGTGCGGAGGACGTAGCCGAACCCGCGTATCGTCTCGATCCGCGAGCTGCTGGCATCGCTTAGCTTCTTGCGCAGATAGCCGACATACGTCTCGACGATGGCTGCGTTGCCGCCGAAGTCGTACTCCCAGACGTAGTCGAGGATTTGATCCTTCGACAAGACGCGGTCGTGGTTGAGCATCAGGTATCGGAGCAACCGGTACTCGGTGGGGGAGAGTTGGATCTGGGTCTCTCCGTCCCATACCTGGTGGGCATCTTCGTCGATGATCAGGTCGCCGCTGACAACCCGCCGAGGTTCAGTAACGCCACCCTGCGAACGCCGAAGGAGAGCCTCGATACGAAGACTCAACTCTTCGAGGCTGAATGGCTTGGTGAGGTAGTCGTCGCCCCCTTGGCGGAAACCGGTCCGGAGGTCTGAGAGGTCGTCGCGGGCGGTGAGAAAGATCACGGGCATCTTGTGCCCGTCGCGGCGGATGCGACGGCAAACCTCGAAGCCGTCGAGGTCGGGCATGTTGACGTCCAGCACAACCAAATCCGGTGAAGCGTTCTTTATCGACCTCAGAGCGTCGAACCCGTTCTGTTCGGTGGTCACCTGATATCCGGCGAAACGCAACACGGTGGCTACGAGATCGACGAGGGAGTCCTCATCGTCAACGACCAGAAGCCTCGCCAACCCATGGGGAGAACCCGGGCCGGTGCCTCCAGCGTGAGCCTGTCCGGCCTGTGACGTGCTGGCCCCTGTCGTGCTGGCCTGTGATGTGGTGACCCGTGATGTGCTGGATTCCATGACCCGTGAGTTTCCTCGGACTTACCGACGATTATCGGTGAATTGCCTGGGAATGGGCTGAGAGGGAACTTTGAACGACCAGGGCAGTCACGGGGGGTGCAAGCCCGGACCAGACTCAAAGAGAAGAACCCCGGGGTTCCGGGGTTTTTCTCCTTGGTGCGATCAGCTGGTGTTAGGCCTTGAGTCGTTACGCCTTGACTAGCTCGGTTTCGATCTCGAGCCTGACCTTCTTGGAGAGGAGGACGCCCCCGGTCTCGAGGGGCACGTTCCAGGTGAGGCCCCAGTCCTCGCGGTTTACCTCGGTGCTGGCCGAGAAGCCTGCGACGGTGGTGCCCCACGGGTTGGTGTTGGTTCCTTCGAAGATGACATCGAGGGCGACCGGTCTGGTGACGCCTTTGATCGTCAGATCACCCTTCATGACCCACTGTCCGTCTTCCTCGCTTATCTCGGTGCTGACAAACTTCATCGTGGGGTGATTGCCCACGTCGAAGAAATCCGGGGAGACCAGGTGAGCATCCCGGTCAGGTGCTCCGGTATTCACCGAGGCGGTTTGGATGGTCACGTTGACCTTGCTGTCAACAGGGTTCTCGGCGACCTCGACAGTGCCGTCGAAGGCGGGAAAGGTCCCGCGAACCTTGCTGACCATCATGTGCCGGGCAATGAAGGTGAGTGCGGTGTGGGTCTTGTCGAATGTCCAGGTGCCAACCGGGAGTTGGACTTTGGTAGCTGTGGTCATGGATTCCTCCTTGTAGAGCGAGGGCACGTGTTGCCCTGCGCTGTTCCGAGATCGTTGTGAAGCATAATAGTTGCGAAATACAATCATTGCAAATGTAAATGATTACGGTATTATTCCCGGGTGAATCGGATCCCTTCGGAAACTCAGCTCCGCGCCTGGCGTTCGATGGCGATGGTCTACGGCGCTCTCCTCGAATCGTTGGAGGACGAGCTATGGGCCGCCCGCCGCCTTCACTTCGCTTGGTATGACGTTCTTGTCACCATCCGACTGTCCGGCGGAGCGATGAGAATGTCCGAATTGGCCGATATGGCCTTGATCAGCCGCAGCGCAGCCACGCGCCTGGTCGACAAGATCGAAGAGGCCGGATATGTGGAAAGGCGCGTTTGCCCCACTGATCGTCGGGGAATGGTGGTGTCGCTGACCGCGCAGGGCCGGGACGTGCAAGAGCGTGCGGCCCGGGTCGTCCTGCGGGGGCTCCAAAAGCATTTCGGGGCTTATCTCGATGAAGAGCAGGCCGAATCGATGGCGAATACTTTCGAGCGCATCCTCGCCGGTGAAGGACTGCCGACCCCGTCAAGACCGCCCGCGGCAATCGCTTCCTGAGCCGGGCCCGCTACTTCCCGAGGGCATACCGCCATCGCTGATAGATCGGAGGCCGGAGAGACCTAATACGCTTGGGCTCTCGCAACCCACATTCGAAGGAGGATTCGATGGAGAATCGTGCTCATGCCGTCTGGGAGGGAAGTTTGGCGGAAGGCTCGGGGGTGGCGACCCTGGGGACCGGAATCGGAGGTCCGCTGCCAATGAGCTGGCCGAGTCGAACCGAGGATGCCGCCGGCAAGACCAGCCCCGAAGAGCTGATTGCAGCGGCCCATGCCTCCTGCTACTCGATGGCACTTTCGGGCGGGTTGGGTCGGGCGGGATTTACTCCGACCAAATTGGAGACCGACGCCACGGCCACGTTCGAGAAAACCGAGCCTGGCTGGCGCCTCACCCGCATGGCCCTTCGTGTGGTCGGGGACGTTCCCGGCATCGATCAGGCGACTTTCATCGCAGCGGCGACCGCCGCCAAGGATGGCTGCCCGGTTTCCAACGCCCTTAAAGGCAACGTGGAAATCACGATTGAGGCAGCCCTGGCCTAGCTCCTCCCGTTTTCGCGCACCATCTGCGTGCCTTTGGGCGCGATCGAAGCGCGAAAAACGGGTCTGAGGCCATTGAGATGAGTTTCGCGCTTTTGCGGTAGTTCCTTTGACCCGCCTATGTTGCCGTCCGGAGTCAGGGCGGCTTCCAGTTTCATCCAGTTTCTAGGGCACTCGTAGTTCGATCTGGGCCGCCGTCGTTTATCGCCTACCAAACGGAGGCCACGTGCGTCGCTGGCGCTCGCCCTTCTCATCGCTGACAATTTTGGCAATGCTGTTCTGGTTGGGAACGGCCATGGCCCCGTCGGTCTCGTCCTCGGGTGGCACCCCCGCCACACCGACGAATACCAAGGCCGTGTCGATGACATCAACCACCCTCGCCGAGGCAGAGGGTCCGCTTTTGCCATGGCCGGCCGACTACTGCGGGGGCCCGTGCCCGGAGCCGTTCATCGAGCCGAGTCCCGAGTCCGACGACTGGCGACCACCGGTGGACCTTGCCGTGACGACCGTGGAAACCACGACCACCACGGTGGCAGCTCCCAGCGCACCGAGAGTGCTGGCAGCCGCCCCGGCCCCGGCACCCCGGCCGGTGGAGGAATGGAGATCGCTGGTTTCGGCCTATTTCGCGCCCGAGGACATCGATCTGGCCCTCAGAATCATCAGCTGCGAGAGCGGGGGAGACCCGAACGCCCAGAATCCACGATCAGGGGCGGCTGGTCTGTTCCAGCACATACCGAGATACTGGGATGCCCGGGTGGCGAGCGCCGGAATGCCCGGCGCTTCCATATTCGACCCCATCGCCAACGTCGCCGCCTCGGCGTACCTGGCCTACGCCGACGGGTGGGGCCACTGGTCCGCCAGCGCTGGTTGCTGGAAATAGCCCGAAGGGGCCGAAATCCTGGTTTCTGGGGGTTTGTGGATATAGCTTGATCTGGTGATGCCGTTCAGTGGTCAGCTATCCCTGGACGACGACGCCCCGCCCCTGGAGGCCGACCTCGAATTCGTCGGAGAGGAACTGAGCGTCTCGACTGTCGGGGGTCCGGTGGGTCGGTGGCCCCTGGCCAGCTGTCGGATCCAGCCCCAGGACGGCCGCTTCTTGATCACCATCGACGCCGACACGGCATGGTTCGTTCCCGACGAAGTGGCCCGGTTCACACGCGCCGTCCTCGATCACTGGGGGGTCGCGAGCCTCGCAACGGCGATGAAGGCAGCCAGGGAAGCGGCCGGACCGCGGCCGCTGCAGGGGCTCAATTCCATCGCGCCCGACGAAAACGGAAACGTCGAAGACCGCAGAGCCACGATGACCGACGGGCTGGCGGGGCTTGATGCCAAGCGAAAGTGGCAGGTGGCCGCGGCCGCCGTTGGCCTGACGGTCGTTCTGATCATTGCAAACGTAATCGGGGGGGAACCCACGGTGCCATTGGTACTTGGGACCGTTGCCTCCACCACCACGATTCCCGAAACCCCGTTGGTGTTCCAGGGAGGACTCGACGGTGTCGCCGTCATGTGGAACGAGGCCGCCTCCCGGTTGGGCCTCGATGTCTTTGTGCTGCAAGTGACGACCGCCAACCGGTTGCAGACCCCCTTAGGTGGAAGTCTGGTCCTATACGGAACCGAGGATCCGGACACCGATGCGGTCCGCAGCCTCATGATCTCGGCTGGCCCGGCCCTGGGGGAAGAAGCGACGGTGGTCCTGGCTGTTTGGGGAAACCTGATCGCAGTCGTCAACCCCGAGCTCGATCCGGACGGTCGACGGGCGATTCTCGAACGTCTCGGCGTCGACCTCGACCGGCCCCTCACGCTCGGTTTGAATGCGGAGACCACCGAAGCCGGAGCCAGATACTGGCTTCGCTCTGGGGTCCTCAACGATCGGGTGCTCCTCGGCGTGCAGCCCATTGCCTGAGCCGAACCTCAGGACCCGATCATGTCTCCCTCTCTCCGATACCATCGATCCGTGGCCGACGTTTTCATCGTTGACGCTTGCCGGACCCCCATGGGAAAGCTCGGAGGTCAATTGGCTCATGTTCGGCCCGATGACCTCGCTGCCCATGTCATCCGCCGCCTTTTGGACCGTCATCCTGCCCTCGATCCAGGCGCCGTCGAGGATGTGGTGTGGGGAGCGGCCAATCAGGCAGGCGAAGACAACCGAAATGTGGGTCGCATGGCAGCTTTGCTGGCCGGCCTCCCCGTTGAGATTCCGGGACAAACCGTCAATCGCCTTTGCGCCTCCGGGTTGCAGGCCGTCATTGGCGCTGCCCAGGCGCTCTCGGGGGGCTGGGGTGATGTGATGATCGTGGGCGGCTCGGAGTCGATGAGTCGAGCCCCGCTGGTCATGTCGAAGGCCGACCGTCCGTTCTCCACCGGGGCTCCCGAGGTGGCCGACACGGTGCTGGGTTGGCGCCTGGTCAATTCCCGCATGAAGAAGCTGTATCCGCCGATCACGCTGGGAATGACCGCCGAGCGAGTGGCCGAGAAATACGGGATCACGAGAGAGGATCAGGATCGCTTTGCTCTGACGAGTCATGAGCGGGCCGTGGCCGCACAAGCTTCGGATCGCTTCAAAGAGGAGATCGAACCGATCGAAGCCCCCCTCGATCATCGCCACCGCCGTTCGATCGAGGTGACTGGCGGACGAGGGCCCCAGGCCGGATACCTCGCTCGGGGCGCTGGCCGCTCTCCAACCTGTCTTCCAGGAGGGTGGCACGGTCACCGCCGGTAACTCCTCGCCGATGAACGATGGTGCGGCCGCATTGCTGCTGGCAACCAGCGAAGGACTCGAACGGCACGGGCTGGTTCCGGTCGCCCGGGTGGTTTCCTCCGCTGCCGCCGGCGTCCATCCCGACTACATGGGAATCGGTCCCGTCCCCTCGTCTAAGAAGGCTTTGGAGCGGGCGGGCATCGGACCTCAGGATCTCGACCTGATCGAGGTGAATGAGGCCTTCGCCTCTCAAGCGGTGGCATCCCTGCGCGGACTCGACCTTGACCCGAGCCGGGTCAACGTGAATGGGGGGGCGATCGCTCTGGGTCATCCGCTGGGGGCCTCGGGCGCCCGGATCCTCACCACCTTGGTCCATGAACTCGTCAAGCAGGGCGGGCGTTTTGGGCTTGCCACTATGTGCGTCGGAGTCGGTCAGGGAGTGGCTGCGGTCGTCGAACGGGTATGAGCCGCCCGGGTCCGCTCGATGGGGTCCGAGTCATCGAGTTCGGAAATCTCGTTGCCGCGCCCTTATTGCGCGATGCTTCTGGCCGACCTCGGAGCCGAGGTGATCAAGGTCGAACCGATGACCGGCGACCAGGCCCGGGATATCGGGCCGTTCATCCGTGGTGAGAGTGTCTTCTTCATGGCCGTAAATCGAGGCAAGGCGAGCCTGGCCGCCGACCTCAAGCGCCCCGAAGTAGCCGCGGCCGTGCGGCGGCTGGTGACGGGTGCCGACGTTCTGGTTCATAACCTTCGACCCGGAGCCATGGAGCGGATGGGGCTCGGGGCCCGAGATCTGATGTCGGAGGCACCGGGTCTCGTCTTTGCAGTCATATCGGCGTTCGGGACCACGGGTCCATCGTCGGGACGAGCCGGAATCGATCTCGTTTTTCAAGGCGAGTCGGGGATGATGTCGATAACCGGCGAGAACGGTGAGACACCGCACAAGACCGCGACCACCATCGCCGACTTTGTTGCCGGGACCAACGCGGCGGCCGCGATCAACGCTGCCCTTGTGGGCCGCGCCGCTTCGGGGAAGGGCCGGCTCGTCGAAGTTTCCCTGCGCGATGGTCTGATCGCGGTTCAAGCCGGGTGGAACGCGGAATTCTTCGCAACCGGGGAACAACCGCAGCGCACCGGGACTGCCTCGCCTCTGACCGCACCCAATCAAACCCTGCGTACCGGAAACGGCCACTTGAACCTGGCTGTCGTCTCCGACCGCCATTTTTCCGAAGTGTGCCGCTTGCTCGACCTGGGGGACCTCTTGAACGACCCCCGCTACGCGGACAACATGTCGCGCCTCAAAAATCGTGATTCCCTGGCGGATGCTCTCGAGGCAGTACTTGGGAAGGAAACGACCGACCACTGGATCGAGCTATTCACCGAGGCCGGACTGGCAGTCGGCCGCCTGTTGGACCTGGCCGCAGTCTTCGAGGATCCCCAGGCGGTTCACAACGAGATGCTGGTCGAGATGGAGCATGAGACCGCCGGACCCGTCAAGGTGTCTGGATCACCGTTGCGTCTCGATGGTCAACCAGCCCGGGCCGCCAATGCGGCACCGCCTCTCGGGAATCGAAGCCGTCCGCTTCTCCGTGAGGCCGGCCTCAGTGACGATGACATCGACGGTCTGGCCGCGGTTCAAGCGGTCGTTCTGGGATCACCGGCATGATCAGATGTCGGGACGGCGAACTGGCCGAAGCATTGAAACTGGCGTCCCTGCCGCCCGACGCCTTGGTATTCGTTGCCAGGCTCCGAAGTCTCCGACGAGTGGGCGTCGGTCGCAGCTGAGCTGAAGGAAGCCTTCGATCAAACCCAGGTCGCGACGAGGGCCGGGGGACCGGTGGTCTATGTGGTCGACGGTGACGACCTGCTCGGGCGCAACGGGGTGGGAGGGGCGATGGTCGCAAACGGTCTTCTCTCCGCCGCCCGCACCCTGGCTCTAGAGACGGCCAGATCGGGTGTGCCTGCAAACGTCTTGGCGGTGGACGCGGCGACATCAGCCGAATCGGTGGGTCTCTGGGTGGAGCTGCTTTGCCGTCTCAACGGTCCCACCGGAGATGTCGTCCATTTGGATGTCGCCCATCTTGGGAAGGCGTTGTCATGAGCACCGTCGTCGAGGGAGCTGCGCTCGTCACCGGTGCTGCCGGTGGCATCGGACTGGCGATCTGCCGCCGACTCGCCGCATCGGCGGCTTCGATCGTGGCGGTTGACGTCGCCGATCGCATTGCTGAAACAGTGGCCGAGCTTGAATCATCCGGCGCCACGGTGGTCGGTGTTCAAGCCGATCTCACAACGGAGGATGGGATCGACCAGGTTGAGGCGGGCATCGATCGGTCGGGGGTTCCCTTACGAGTGATCGTGAACAATGCGGGCATCACCCGGGATGTGCGGCTGGTGAACATGTCCGCGGAGGACTTCCAAGCTGTGATGGAAGTAAATCTCGGGTCGGCTCACCGTCTCGTCTCGAGGCTCTTACCGCGGCTGGATCGCGGCACGATCGTCAACATCAGCTCTCGGGCGTATCTGGGCAACTTCGGCCAGTTCAACTACTCGATGTCAAAGGGGGGTCTCGTCGGGTTGACCCGGGCTCTCGCTCTCGCTCTGGCGCCGGCAGTGCGGGTGAATGCGGTTGCCCCCGGTTTGATCGGAACCGAGATGACGATGGCGATCCCTCAAGAAATCCGCGACAAGATGGTGGCGGCAATTCCTCTAGGGCGCATGGGACTCCCCGAGGAGGTCGCCGAAGTCGTTGCCTTTCTGGCCGGTGGTGCCTCGGAGTACATCACCGGTGAGGTGATAACCGTCGGCGGCGGCCGCAGCCTCTCCAAATAGGGGTCGTGCCTCCTACCAGTACAACCGCGTCAAGGTGTCGACTTCCAGCACCGGTTGGCCGGCTTCGTCCTCCAGCACCACTCTCCGCTTGAGCTGGAGCCAGCGGCCTCCGTCCTCCATCGCCAGCAAGGCGGCGCGGGCCCGGACCCGTTCTCCGGGTCTGACCGGCCTGACCAGCCGGGAGGCATCGAGCCCGTAGTTCACAGAAGTCTGCGGAGGGTCGATCGGCAGTTTGATCGACGAGGTCAGCCCGGGGAGTAACGAAACCAGCATCATCATTGGTACCTCCTCGCCGGTATGCGACGCGGCGGCCTTGAACCTCGCGATGCGGTCGTCGGAGAGCACAACCCAATCGCCGGTTCCGAGGTCGCTTCCGAGCAACGGACCAAGCAGGTCGTGTGCCTGTTGGGGGGTCAACGCAGGACCGTCAGCGGTTTTTCGGTGACGGTGTGCATCGTGCCCCAAATGTCGAGCTCGACAGCATCCCCCGCTACGACCGCAACCGTGACTCGTTGTCGATCCACTTCGACCCTCACCCGCGAGCCTCTCACCGACACTGCAAAGCGAAGACTTTCCCACTCATCCGGGAGATTGGGCGATAGGTGTGGCTCACCTGCTCTCCATGTAAAACCCCCGAATCCGGAGACCAGCGCCTGCCACACCCCTCCGGCCGTGGCCAGGTGGACTCCGTCGGCGGTGTTGCCGGCGAGGTTGGCGAGGTCAAGAAACGCGGCGTGCCGAAAGTAGGCAAGGGCAAGATCGGCACGCCCGATCCGCGCCGCTACGGCCGACTCGATCGGGGGAGAGAGTGAGGAGTCACTCGTTGTGATGGGGTCGTAATAGTCGAAGTTCGCCCTGGTCAGTTCATCCGAGAACGCCTCGGGCAGAAGGAACATCGCCATCACGACATCGGCCTGCTTCAACACCTGATGGCGATAGATGACCAGCGGATGAAAGTTGAGGAGCAGGGGATACCGGTCCGCCGGCGTGTTCCAGTCCCACGGCTCTCTTTCCAGAAAGCGGGCATCTTGTGGGGTGATGCCCAGGTCGGGATCGATGGGAAGCTGCATGGCCGCGGCGGCTCTTTCCCAGGCCTCCAACTCGGACAAGTCGAGGCCGATACGTTCGCTCAGAGAGCGATAGCGATCCGGGTGCTCAGCAGCCATTCGCCTCACCCAGGCGGCCGCCGTCACGAGATTGAAACGAGCCATGTAATTGGTGTAGGCGTTGTCGTCGACCAGAGCGGAGTACTCGTCCGGCCCTGTGAGCATGTGAATGTGAAACGATTCACCGGCCGGTTCTGCCTTTTCGAAGAAGCCAAGATCGAGCCAGAAACGCGCGGTCTCGGCAGCGATTTCGACTCCACACTCCCAGATCAGCTCTTCGTCGCCGGTTGCATTCAGATATGTGTTGATCCCATAAACGACTGCGGCATCGATGTGGAACTGAGCAGTGCCTGCTTCGTAGTACGCCGAAGCTTCCTCGCCGTTGATCGTTCTCCACGGATAGAGGGCACCGGTGTGGCTCAACTCCTTGGCGCGATGACGAGCCGCAGGAAGTAGCGCATAGCGAAACCGGATCAGTTCCGCTGCCGCCCGCGGGGAGTGATGGGCGAGAAACGGAAGCACGAACACGTCCGTGTCCCAGAAGTAGTGGCCCTCGTAGGCTTGGCCGGTAAGTCCCTTGGCCGGGATTCCGGTGCCGGCGAGTTGGGCCGATGCCTGATGGAGCTGGAAAAGAACCCAATTGATCGCTTGTTGGAGAACCGGATCCCCCGCTATCTCTACCGAGCCATGGCTCCAGAACTCGTCGAGGGAGGCTTCTTGTTCGTCGGCCAATCCTGAGAAGTCAGGGGCGAGCACCAATTCGGCGTCGACGGCCTCTCGGTCAGGAGATAGGACATAAGCGGCCCGCTTTTCGAGCGCCAAGGCCTCGAGTGTGAAGTTGAACTCATCGCCCGGCAGAGATTCGACCTCGAACGGCAAGCCAGTCGGTCGGTGGTCGACGGCGAGACCCAGATCCATACCGCTGCGGACGGTCCTGAAGACCATCGAGAGCGAAGCGCCCTCCACATCGATCGGACCGGGGACCAATACCCTGCGCCCAAATGACCGGGCTCGACGTGGATCGGAATCCGAGTCATCCAAGGTCAGATAGTCGGTGTCCTGGCGATTGCGCCAGCCGCTCGAAATCGCGGGCTTGTTATTTTCCGAGGTCTCGATTTCGACTGAGAATGCGATCAGGTGGCGCCTGGTGAGTGACACGAGTCGTGACCAACGGACCGTGACACCGGGCCAGAGCGCGGTCGTCGTCAGGATCCCCTTCCGAAGGTCCAGCCTGCGGGTTACCTCCGCGGTGCCGAGTTCGAGGGGGCGGCCATCCATCTGAACGCTGAGGCCGGTCGTGTCCGGAGCATGGAGGATGGTTTGGCCAGTCCTGGCATAACCGTAAGCCGACTCCGGATAGGCGATGGACCAGGTCTCGTGAAACCCGTTGACGAAAAGGCCCGGCTGATAGTCCGGGCCACCCTGTTCGAAGTTTCCCCTTGCTCCTATGTGCCCGTTGCTGAGAGCCAGGATCGTCTCACTGAGGCCGACCGTGTCCGGGTCGGTCCCTCTGATCTCGATGACCCACGGGTCGGAGCCGTAGTCGGACGGAGTGAAATCCTTGGCTGTGCGCACCAGCCGATGGTAAAGAACGGCGGGCCCGTCAGAACTATTCGTAGGGCGCACTGGTGAAGCCGTCATAGACCTCGACCGACGGGTTTGCCAACCCTTCTTGTTTGTCCCCTCGCCGACAGGCGGGGGGAAAGTACCGCTGGCTGCCGAGCAGGCGGCCAGGGGTAGGGGGGCACTGGCGAAGCCGTCCACCAACGTATAGGACGGGTTTGCCAACCCCCCCTACCTCCCGCCTCGTTCCTCGGCGGCAGGGACCGGTCAAGGTTCTTCACCCCGTTGGTCTTCGATTCTCTCGTCGGTGTGAAGAACCGCTGGTCCCCGCGGCGGCCAGGGGTAGGGGGGCACTGTGAAGCCGTCACCAACGAAAGACGGGTTCGCCATCTTCTTGTTTGTCCCCTCGCCGATAGGCGGGGGGAAGGTACCGCTGGCTGCCGAATAGGCGGCCAGGGGTAGGGGGGCACTGGTGAAGCCGTCCCACATCTGATCGACGGGTTCGCCACCTTCTTGTAGGGGGCACTGGTGAAGGGAGCCGTCAACTGAGGTCGTCCACGGGTTTGCCTCTACCGTTAACCAGCGTCGAACCCCCCAGCGGATCAAACCAAGCGACCGAGGTCATCGACCACCACGTCGGCTCCAGCCTCTCTCAACGCGTTCGCGTCGCCGTGGCGATCGACCCCGATTACCAAGCCGAAACCACCGGCCCGGCCGGCCTGTACTCCCGTGATCGCGTCTTCGATCACCACCGCGTCGGCCGGATCGACCTCGAGTTGTCGAGCAGCTTCGATGAACGGGTCAGGGTTGGGTTTGCCGCGGAGTCCCAACCGCGCGGCCACGTTGCCATCCACCCGGACGCTGAACATGTCGGCGATCCCGGCCGCCGCCAGCACCGCTCCGGCGTTGGCCGAGGACGTGACCACAGCCATCGGCATGCCCTCCGCCGCCAAGTATTTAAGGAGCGCCAGAGACCCCGGATAGACCTCTACCCCTTGCTCCTTCAGCACCGCACCTACGAGGTCGTTCTTGCGATTGCCAAGCGCACAGACCGTTGCGTCACCGGCCGGATCGTCGTGCCGTCCCCAGGGAAGTTCGATTCCTCGCGACTTCAAGAACTGGTCGACGCCTTCGAACCGGGGGCGTCCGTCGACATGCCCGCGGTAGTCCGTTTCGATATCGAACGGTTTGAACTCAGATCCGTCCCTGGCCGCCCGGCGTTTCAGAAAGTCGTCAAAGGCCACCTTCCAGGCTCGGGAGTGGATGGAAGCCGTATCGGTGAGAACTCCGTCCAGGTCGAACAGCACGGCCCGAAACTTCTTCCAATCGCGCGCCTTCAGCCTCTTCTTGGTCCATAAGGCCCGTGCCGGCATACCCGCATTTAACCGTCATGGCGGCGGGTTTACGCCTTGCTTATGGCCTTTGCGTTAGCGTTCTGGCAATGCGCGTTCTCGTAGTCGAAGACGAGCGCGACCTCGCCGATGCGATAGCGAGAGGTCTCCGCCGACAGGGCTATGCGGTAGATGTCGCGCTCGGTTCCGGTCACGCCGAAGAGAAACTTCGCTCAGGTGGATACGACCTGGCGGTCCTCGACTGGAATCTCCCGGACGGGTCCGGGCTCGAGTTGTGCCGACGCATGGTCGTCGGGGATCTGCCGAGCTTCGAAGGAACCCGGCCCCGCGTGTTGATGCTCACCGCCCGGGACGACGTCGAGGACCGGGTGGCCGGTCTCGACGCCGGTGCCGACGACTACCTCGTCAAGCCGTTTGCGTTTGCCGAGCTGGCGGCCCGGGCTCGGGCTCTGCTGCGAAGAGACGACACCGGGAGTCCAATCCTGACGGTCGGCGACATAACACTTGACCCTGCCCGCTTCGAAGTGACCCGCGGGGGCGAGGTCCTGGGTTTGACCGCCAAGGAATTCTCCCTGCTCGAGTACCTGATGGCCCACGCCGGCGAGGTGTTGTCCCAGGAGACTCTTCTCGAGCATGTTTGGGACGAGATGGCGGATCCATTCACCAACACGGTCAGGGTCACGGTCTCCAATCTGCGCAAGAAGCTTGGTGATCCCCAGCCACTCGAGACGGTCCCAGGGCGCGGATATGTGCTCCGCGCCACTGCGCCGGATCCGCATTAGGAAGCAATCCATGAGTCAGGTCGAACCGCTAAGGCCCAAATCGTGAAGCACTGGTGGGCCCGCTTCAACGTGTTCTCGTCGATCAGGTTCCGGCTGTCGGCTCTCTACTCCGCGGTGGTGTTCGGGCTCGGTGGCGTGATTCTGGCGCTGCTGTATATCGCGGTTCGCTGGCAGTTGACCAGCCAAACCGAAACCCGTCTTGTGATCAGGGGCCAGCAGGTGCAACTTGGTCAGTTCCGGCTGATCGTCGATCCCCGTTTGGAGGAGGCACAGGTACGAACGCTGGAGAGCATGTTCAACCAGTTCGTGCTCGATCAGTTGGCGCGGTACACGCTGCTCGCCATCGGCCTGCTTTTTATCATCAGTCTCGTCGTCGGTTGGGTCATCGCCGGGCGGGCCCTGGCGCCGGTCGACCGAATCAGCCAGGTGGCCAGGGAGATAGAAGCATCTGATCTCTCACGTCGGATCGCGCTGCCGGGGCCCGATGACGAGCTCACTCGCCTGGCCTCAACGTTCGACGGAATGCTCGACCGTCTCGAAGGAGCGTTCAAGTCACAGCGCCGATTCCTGGCGGACACCTCACACGACCTTCGGACCCCTTTGTCGGTCATTAGGAGCAACGTCGAGGTAGCTCTCGACGATCCGACGCCAACGGTGGAGGAGTGGAGGGCGACGGGGGAGATAGTGCTCCGCAATGCCGAGCGAATGGGCACCATGATCGACGGCCTGCTGGCGGCGGCCCGTTTCCAGAACGGTCAAGCCGTGATGGTCACGATCGACCTCGCCGGACTGACGAGAGAGGTGGCCGGCGACATCACCGCGTCGGCTGCCGCGACCGAAGTCTCACTTGGTGTGAGGTCTGACCCTGCCCTGGTGCAGGCGGAGCCGGTGTCGCTGACGAGGGCACTTGGCAACCTGATCGACAACGCGCTCCGCGTTGCTCCTCCCGGATCGGATCTGCAGATCGCCTCGGGTCAGGTAGACGGCTGGGCCTATCTGGCCGTGGCCGATCAAGGCCCTGGCTTCGATGCAGCTCGCAACGGGTCGGGTTTGGGTTTAAGCATCGTGGATCAAGTGGCTCAACTGCACGGGGGCATGTTCACGGTGTTCTCCCGGCAGAGTCAGGGCAACGGAAGCACGACGGTGATCTGGCTACCGACCGACCGCACCTCCGGCCCACCGCCTACGCAGAACCCGGTTCCTTAGAGATCAGACGACAGACGGAAGACGGAAGACGTAAACGGGCAAGACGCCAGACGCCAGACGCCAGACGCCAGCCAGACGCCCCGTCACCGACGCTTAACCGTCGCTTTAGTGCCGTATGGATACTTTGATGGACGGACAAACGATTTCTTGGAGGCATGGACGTGATCGAAACCAACAGACCCGATGAACCAGAGGTGGTCACGGCGGATCTACCTACGGTGGCATCGGAACCGACCATTTCATACGACGAGACAACCACGCCCGAGCCATTGAGAATCGGGCCTTCAACCTCACCGACCGCAACCCGCAAGGGGCCTAGTCGCCTCCTGGCTGCGTTGTTGGGCGGGTTGTTGGTGGCCGGCGGATTCGGTATCGGGGTCTTGGTCGACCAAGACTCCGGTCCTCTCGTCACCGGTGCCGACGTCACCAGCACAACCGGCGCTGCCACAACTGACACCCTCCCTATTGGAGACGAACCGGTCGCTGCGGTTGCTGAGGCTCTGCTCCCTTCGATGGTCCAAATTGAGACTGGCTTCGGGCTCGGTTCCGGATTCGTATATGAGACCAGTCACATTCTCACGGCCGCCCATGTAGTCGAGGGCTCCAACAACGTCGTCGTCCGCTTCGCCGATGGAACCCAGGCCGAAGGCACCGTCCTCGGTACCGATACAGTCCACGATCTGGCCGTCATCGAAGTAGATACCCAGGACACTCCGTTGGCCCCGCTGGCGCTCGATGATGAGCTGACCGTCGGCCAACTGGCGGTCGCCCTCGGCAGCCCGTGGGGATTGGAGCAAACCGTTACGTCTGGTGTCGTGAGCGCGGTGGATCGTCCGGTCGCCAACGCCTCCTCTGCCCAGGTCCTGATCCAGACCGATGCCTCCATCAATCCCGGCAACTCGGGTGGCGCCTTGGCTGACCGCCAGGGTCGGGTCATCGGGGTGAACATCGAGATCTTCACCCAGACCGGCAGCAACAGCGGTGTCGGTTTTGCGGTTCCGATCAGTGTCGCCCACGGCATCGCCCAGCAAATCGTCGCCGGCACTCCAATCGAAACCGCCTACCTCGGCGTCACCGGTGAAGACGCCACGGGCGATCAGGCCGGTGCGCTCATCACCGAGGTCGTTGCCTCTGGACCTGCTTCCGAGTCGGGCCTTCAGGTTGGTGACCTGGTCACGGCGGTCGATGCCCTTGGTGTTCGATCGATGACCGATCTGGCAGCCCGGATCCGTAGCTACAGCCCCGATGACGAGGTGGTGCTGGATGTGATCCGCAACGGCGAGCCGGTGAACGTCACGGTAACCCTTGGGGCCCGTCCCACCGACGGATAACGCAGGTCCAACCGAGAGTTGGTTCAGGTCAGAAAGGCGGAAGCGGGTTTGCTTCCGCCTTTCGACTTTGCCTTCTGCTCAAGCTTCGCGTGCGATCAGGTCCCACAACCGATCGACATGTGATTCCCTGGTCCAGGTCTGGCCAATAGAGACCCTGATGAAACCCCGTTCGTCTACCACCGACGGGGTGACATAGGAGTGACCCGAGTCGTTGATCGCTTTCGCCAGCCTGGCCGTGGCCTCATCACCGTCAGCATGTCGAAACGACACGAGCGAGAACGGCACCGGAGCGACCATCTCGAGTCGTGGATGCGCGGCGATCCGCTCAGCCAACTGGCGGGCCAGCCGGACGTGCTCACGGATCATCGATCGAAGCCCTTCGGCGCCGTAGGCTCGCAATACCCACCACAGCTTGAGAGCTCGGAACCGTCGCCCCAGGGCGACATGCCAGTCGCGATAGTCCACGACCGTTGACGAGCCCGCGGTGCCGCCTCGAAGGTAGGGCGGGAGGATGCTGAGCGTGGCCAACAGGGGAGCGCGGTCGGCGACATAGAGGACCGAACAATCGACGTTCGTAAGCAACCACTTGTGGGGATTGACGACGTAGCTGTCGACGAGTTCGAGTCCGGCCTGGTGCGCCCTGAACTCGGGACAGATCATGGCGCTTCCGGCGAAGGCCGCATCCACGTGATGCCACATCCCGTGACGGCGGGCAACGGCCCCGATCGCTTGCACCGGGTCGATTGCTGTGGTCCCCGTGGTGCCCACCGTCGAACAGACAAAGGCCGGCACGAGACCTTCCGCCAGGTCATCGGCGATCGAGGCCTCGAGCTCTCCGGGATCCATCGCAAAGGACGCATCGACGCCCACGGACCTGAGGTGTCGGTATCCCGCCACTCTGGCGCCCTTCTCGATCGACGAATGAGACTGCGAGCTCGTGTAAGCGACCAGGTTGTCAACGGGCACGTCGGCTGATTTGTTGTGGCGTGCCACGACCAGCGACGTGTGGGTCGAGTCCGAAGCGGTCGCCTGGATGACCCCTCCCCCCGGTCCTGACATCCTCCAGGCGTTCGGCAGACCGAGCAAGTCGGCCAACCAGTCCAGAACCCTCATCTCCAACTCGGTGCTGACCGGACTGGTCGACCACATCATTCCTTGCTGCCCGAGCCCCGAAGCGACCATCTCGGCCAGGATGGCGGGAGGAGAGATGTTGCCGGGGAAGAATGCGAACCAGCCTGGGTGCTGCCATCCGGTGAGCCCGGGCTTCACGACTCGATCGAGGTCGGCGAAAATGTCATCGAAGGGCTCCGCATGTTCTGGAGCATGTGCGGGAAGTAGGTCCATGATGTCTCCCGGCTTGACGGCTGGGACTATGGGGAGGCTTTCGACGTTGGCCAAATAGTCGGCTACCCAATCAACCACCTGATGGCCCCGGCGCCGGAACTCGTCTACCGGCATGTGCTCGATGGCTGCATGGTCGTTTGACGTTCGAACAGGTTCTGACATTTGGACATGGAAGCACGGCGCACCGGTAGCTTGCATTGGATGGACTTCGACCTTCCCGGCCCCGAGGACCCCTGGCGGCAGTCGGTGCGGCGGTGGCTGCAGGCGAACCCCTCGCCCTCTCCGGTTGATCTGGCCGTGGCCGGGTATGTGGCGCCGACCTGGCCCGCCCCATGGGGATTGGCGGCCGACCCCGTCCAGCAGTTGATCCTCGACGATGAATTTGAGGTTGCGGGCATCGACCCCCACGCTCACAACCCGATCGGGATCGGCTGGGCGGGTCCGACGATCGTTGGCGCCGGCGACGATTGGCAACGAGAGCGGTTCCTGTGGCCGCTTCTGCGGGGCGAGGAGTTCTGGTGTCAGTTGTTTTCCGAGCCTGGCGCCGGTTCGGATCTCGCCGGTTTGTCCACGCGGGCCGAGCAGGACGGCGACGATTGGATTGTCGACGGTCAAAAGGTTTGGACTACCTGGGCGGGTGAAGCCGATTACGGAATCCTCCTGGCTCGCACCGATTCATCTGCTCCCAAGCATCGAGGGATCAGCTACTTCCTTTGCCCCATGCGACAGGAAGGAATCGAGGTGCGCCCGATCAAGGAGATGACGGGACGATCGCATTTCAGCGAGGTGTTCTTCGACGGGGCACGCATCCCGGCCCGGAACCTTGTCGGCGCCGTGAACGACGGATGGCGGCTCGCCAGACTCACTCTCGGCAACGAGCGGCTTTCGTTGTCGATGGGTGGGGTCCTCTGGGGAATGGGCCCCACGACGAATACCGTGCTCGAGAATCTCAAGGGGCGGCTCGATTCAATAGATCGCGACCGGGCAGCCTCGATCCACATCGAGGCAGAGATTCTGCGGTTGCTCGGCTACCGGGTTCTGTCGAATGTGATCGCCGGCCGCTCTGCTGGGCCCGACGTTGCGGTGAAGAAGCTCCTCGCGGATCGACACGGTCAAAACGTAGTGGAACTGACCAGGGATCTCATGGGTGCCGATGGGCTCTTGGCTCCGCCGGATGAGGCGTCGTGGGCTTATCTGTTTGCGCGGGCGTTGACCATTGGGGGCGGCACTACCGAGGTTCTGCGAAACGTGATTGCCGAACAACTGCTCGGCTTGCCCAGGGACAGCTAGTTCTCAGACGCCTCGTCGCGGATGTCAACCGCGAGGAGGTCATGGACTACCCGGCAGATTTCGTCCACCACCGGGCCTGACCCGGCCTGCAGAACGAGCGGGTTCTGAAGACCTTGCAGTTGCACCATCACCGCCCGCGCCAGGACCGACACATCGCCATTCCGAAGTTTTCCGGCGGCCATCCCGTGCCTGACGAAGCGGCCGATCATGGCGAGCTGCTCATCCCCCCGGCGTTTGTATACCTCCACCATTTCGGGCGAATCCGGGAGGCGGGCGATGGCAAGACGGACCACGCGGGCATCCTGGGTGAAGTGCTTCACGACCGTCCGGACCAAACGACGGGTGACCTGCTCAAGTCCGTCATCGAGGAGCTTCTCGATGCTGAGGATTCGTGTCACCTCTTCGCCGATCTCGCCCAGGGCGGCACTGAAGGCGGCCGCCAGCAAGGCGTCCTTGGATCCGAAATAGGTATAGAGCGTGGCGGGGGAGACCCCGGCGGCGTCGGCCACCGCTTCGGGCAACAGAACGCCGTTGCGTCTCACCGATTCTCTCGTGGCGTCGATGAGACGCTGGACGGTTGCCCGAGTTTTTCGGGTGGTGGGAACGGTGGGCACCTTTACAGATTACCCGGAGACAGAGGATGGGTCCAGTTGCTAGGATCGAAACTAGAGATGTCCTCAATTGGAACTGATACCGGTGAATCTGGCTCCGGCACGCCCGGTTTTGCAAACGACGACCTGGTTGCGGCAGCGTCGACACTCGCAGAAGTCGCTCGAACCACGGCCGTCGAAAGCGAGCGCAACCGGCGGGTATCGCCCGAATTGATCGAGCTGCTGCGCGGGAGCGGTGTCAGCGGTGCCGGTGTTCCAAGGTCGGCTGGGGGCAGGGCGATCGATCCGTCGGTTCTTCTCGGCCTGATCGAAACGGTGAGCGCCGGGGACGGTTCGGCCGGATGGGTGACGATGATCTACCTCACCTCCTCGGTGGCCGGTCATTACCTCGACCCTGCCGGCGTCGAGGAGGTCTTCGCCGAGGGCCCGGGATCCCTCACCTCAGGTGTCCTGGCCCCGAGGGGAACTGCCAAGAGGGTGGAGGGTGGGTACATCATCAACGGCACCTGGCCCTTCGCCTCCGGGTCGGTGGACGCTTCGTGGCTAACCGTCGGGGCCATGGTCGAGGGATCCGGCCGGCTCAGCTTCTTCCTGCCACGAACAGAGTTCGAGATTCTCGACACCTGGGATGTGATGGGTCTCCGGGCGACTGCGTCCCACGATGTGACCATCAATGATCGATTCGTCCCCGACAGCCGGGTATTCGATCTCGCCGGGCCCCCTCAAACCAAGGAGCCAATCGCCCGGCTTCCCCTCCTAGGCCTCCTGGCCGCAGGAATCGGAGCGGTCTGCTTGGGAATCGCCAGGGCTGCCATCGATGAAGCGTCCGAACTGGCGGGTATCAAGGTCCCCACCGGTTCGAAACGGCGGCTGATCGATCGGCCGGCGATTCAAGAAGACATTGGCCGGGCCGAGACGATGGTGGCCGCGGCCCGGTCCTACCTCATGGGGTTGGCGGCACCCGACGCGGCCATTTCGATCGAAGATCGAGCAAGGCTGCGGATGGCTGCGACCTTTGCGGTTTCGATGTCCCGCGAGGCCGTCGACTTGATGTATACGGCGGGCGGAGGCAGCTCTCTCTACTCGGGTTCGCCGCTACAGAGACGCTTCCGCGACATTCACGCGGCAACGCAGCACATGATGGTTGCGCAACCCACCTGGGAGTTGGGAGCCAAAGCGTTGCTCGGAATCGAAACGGACCTGTCGTCGCTATGACGACCGGTGGGTAGACCCCTCGTGCCTGCCGGCGCCGTCCTTCCCTTTTGGCTCGACCGTCCACCCGGGGAAGCCCTCGAGGTCGCCGGCAATGCTTCCCGGTTCGGGTATCGCGAGATCTGGATCGGGGAGATGCTTCACTTCGATGCGTTTGCGCTGGCGGGAGCGGTGGCGTCAACGACCCAGGGTTCGATCATCACCGTGGGTCCGTTGTCTGTCGATTTGAGGGATCCGGTGTTGTTGGCGATGGGGATCGGTTCGATCACCCTCGTGGGTGGGCGCCCGGCCCGGCTGGCAGTCGGCGCTTCCAGCCCGGCAGTGGTGAGCAAGTGGCACGGCCGACATTGGAGCGGTCAGACGACTCGCGTCGAGGAGGCGGTCGAATTGATCAGATCGGTGCTGGCGGGGGAGCGAACCTCCCACGTCGGGCGCCACTTCCGCTCCACGGGTTTCCGTTCGCCGCTCGGGAAGCAGCCGGCCCACATCACCGTCGCGGCCCTCGGGCCGCGAATGATCGAGGCGGCCGGGCGGTGCGGCGATCGGGTGGTCATGAACCTGGCGTCGGTGACCCAGGTTGCAGCCGCAGGGCGGTCGGTTTCGGTTCCGGTGGCCGTTTGGCTCGTAGCCGGAGTCGACCCGACCGAGGACGGCTGGGGCCAGGTATGCCGCCAGGTCGCGCTCTACCTGGCCGCACCCGGATATGCCGCTGCTCTTGCCGCCGCGGGTTTGGCCGACCTCGTCGAGGTCGCCCGGAAGGGCACTCCGATCCGGGATCTGGCTCGTATGGTCACTCCCAGCCATCTCGAACTCGTCACTGCCATCGGCAGCAAGCGGGAGGTTACCGAACGGATAGCCCTTTATCGCGAAGCAGGAGGCGAAGTGATGATCGTCCCGATAACAGCAGGTGACGACGGGGGCCTGCGGACCCTGGGGGCATTAGCGGAGGTATAGATCCCAGTCGCATCTCAAATCAGGCGAATCTCAAAATGGAGCGAATCCCAAATCAGGGCGAAGTCCCCGGCGCACGCGTTTACCCACGGATCTCACGCGGGCATCCTCGACGCCGCCAACTCGAAGAGACGGGAGGCCCCTTGCCCCATTCCCTCGAACCGTTCGTCTTTGGTTTGGCCCCGCAGCCACCTGATGTAGATCTGCTGGAGAACTACGGCGACTTTCCAAGTTCCGAACACCAGATACCAATCGAGGTTTGAAAGGTCGCGCCCGGTTCGCCTGGCATAGCGAGCGACTGCCTGTGGGCGGGTCATGAACCCGGGCACCGTTGTCGGCATCGGGTTGAGCGAGGCCGGGACCTCATCGGGCGCGTACCAAACCGACAAGACGGTCCCGAGGTCGGCAAGAGGGTCTCCTCGCGTGCACATATCCCAGTCATAGACGGCCACACAACGGCCGGGGTCATCGAAATCGACCGCCATATTGTCGAGGCGCCAGTCGTTGTGCAGGAGGGTGGGATCCTGCGAGGTCGGGATCCGGGCCGCAACCCATGCGCCGACCCGATCGGCGATGGGGTTCTCCTCATGGCGCGCTCCCTTCCAGCGTTCCATCCAACCCGCCACCTGCCGTTCGAGGAAGCCGTCGGGACGGCCCAGGTCTTCGAGGCCGCACGAGGCGGGATCGACTGCGTGCAGATCCGCCAGCGTGTCGATCACCACCTCTGAAAGCTTCCGGTTGGCCCGCTCATCCAGACCGCCACCGAATCTCTCCGGGACGCCGTTGCGAACCACGACCCCGTCACGTCGCTCCATCACGAAGAATGGAGCACCGATCACCGACTCGTCATCACACAAGACATACGCGCGGGGGGCCGGGGAAAACGCCTGCCAGAGCCGCGACAGCACCCGATACTCCCGGGCCATGTCATGAGCCCCGGGGGCAATCGGACCAAGCGGAGGTCGACGAAGAACAAACTCGGCGCCGGGGAAGGAGAGCAGGTAGGTGAGGTTGGCGTGACCGCCCGAGAATTGGCGGACGATGGGGATGCCCTCGGCTCCCTCGAGCTTTCCTTCCAGATACCCGGCCAGACCCACCGCTTCGATCCCCTCGTCGGCTCTGACGTCGATCAGATCGGGCGTATCCACCGATTTCAGGGTAGGAGTTAACGTCGCGACATGTCGCAAACCCAGACTCGAGAGCCAGGTCGAGCCGATGATCCGTTCGGTCTCTCGGATCAATTCGTCAATGATGTCGCTGCACAATTCCCGCAAACTGCGACCTCGATCGGAGCTGTCGGGTTCGACGACCTTTGGAACGACTACAGCCCCGAGGGGAGCGAGGCTGCCGTTGCGCTGGCCCGAAGGTATCGGCGCCTATTCGATGAGCATCTCGAACATCCTGACCAATGGCAGCGTCACGCCGCCCGCGTTTGCCGGGACTTCCAGGCAGAAGTCGAGGAGTCCTACAACATGGGGATGAGGTATCTGAATCTCCGGCACACGTCCGGAATCATGGATTCCATTCGCGACGTGTTCGACGAGATGAACACAGCGACGGACGAAGGATGGGAGAACATCGCAGCAAGGCTCGAAACTGTCGACCAGCCGGTGGCAGGCGCAATCGCCACCTTCGAGGAGGGACGAGGGCTTGGGATCATGTCGGCCCGGCTTCAGGTTGAATCCACGATCGAGCAAGCCCGGCATCTGTCGGGAACCCATTCGAAATGGCTGGCTCTGGCCCGGGCAGCCACCGAAGTCGCCACGCCGGAACTGGCCGACAGGGTCGCCCGGGCGGTTGACCGCGGCAGAGACGCGATGGCGGGATTCGCCGACTACCTCGAGTCCACCTACCTCCCGGACACAATTGAGGTGAACGGGGTGGGACGGGAGCGGTATATCGCCGCGGCCGAACGCTTTCTTGGGCTGGAGATCGATCCGATCGAGACCTACCAGTGGGGGTGGGAAGAGGTCAACCGGCTGCAACACGCCATGGTCGACGCCGCCCGGGGAGTCGATTCTGATGCCTCACTGCCCGAGGTGATCGATCGCCTCGAGACCGATCCGGCCTACGCGGTCGCCAGCCAGGCCGAGTTTGTCGATTTCATCCAGGGGATCCAGGATTGCGCCCTTTCTCAGCTTGACGGGGTGCATTTCGACGTAGCTCCCGAGATACGAAACGTCACGGTCAACCTGATCCCACCCGGCTCTGCCCTCGGTGCCTATTACCTGCAGCCGACCGAAGATTTCTCCCGGCCCGGCAGCATTTGGTACTCCTTTGGGGAGCGTCAGCAGCTTCCGCTCTGGTCCGAGGTCTCCACTGCCTATCACGAGGGGTTTCCCGGGCATCATCTCCAAGTCGGAACCGTGATGACCCAGCGCGAGAAGCTCTCACGGGGCCATCGCCTCTTGATCTGGTACTCGGGATTCGGGGAAGGATGGGCCCTGTATACCGAGAGATTGATGGATGAGCTCGGCTACTTCGACCAGCCCCACTACCTGCTCGGAATGCTGGCTTCTCAGCAACTGAGAGCGTGCCGCGTGGTGATCGACATCGGTTGTCATCTAGGTCTTCAAATCCCTGACACGGCTGCGATTGCTCCCGGCCAGACATGGACGTATGACTCGGCCGTCGAGACTTTGAACCGCGTGGCCGGCATCCCTTTGGACATCTCTCATTCGGAGGTGAAGCGTTATCTCGGCTTGCCGGGGCAAGCCATCTCCTACAAAGTCGGGGAGCGTCACATCCTGGCCATCCGCGATGCCGCCCATAGGGCGCAGGGCGCCTCATTCAATCTCAAGGAATTTCATCGCACTCTTCTGGGCTGGGGCGATGTGAGACTCGATTATCTACAGGAGATAACAGCCCGCCAATCGATGCATTGAGTGAACGGTCTCAGCAACCGTGATTCTGCAACGTCGGGTAGGGGTTCACGGCCGGGCCGTCGCCGGGATGCATCTCGAAATGGAGATGGGGCCGGCTTCCGATTGCATTTCCGCTGTCTCCAACGGTGCCTAACTGCGATCCGACGGACACATAGCCGTCGACTCCGGTCAACGTGTCCAGGTGGCTGCCGATGTAGGTGGTGCCGTCGTCTCCGTACAGTCGGAATTGAAGGCCGCCGATCGGACCCTGCTGGAACAGGATCGTCCCTGAGACGGGTGCCAGGACTGGCGCTCCCCTTCCCGCGAAGAGATCGTTGCCTTCATGGAAACGACCCCCGGATCGGGGGAAACCCCAGTCGTTGAAATAGTGGGCGTCCACGACCGGGCAGTTCCAGGCGCTGACGGTTGCCTGCACCTGGATCTGCTGCCCGACCCGAATGAGGTTGGGATCGGCAATCGAATTGGCGGCGGTGAGAGCTTCGACTGTGGTCCCATAATGGGCGGCGACCACCGCCAGGCTTTCACCCTGAACCACTGTGTGGACGGCGATGCTCGTCGTCGCGGGCTCGGCGACGAAGGGCCCGCCGCCGGTGAGTTGGAGGATCGTCCCGATGTAGATGACAGAGGTGTTGGTGATGCCGTTCGCCGCGGCGATGACCTCGACGGTGGTGCCGTGTTGGGCTGCGATCGATGCGAGGGTCTCACCGGCGGCGACGATGTGTGTGGCCCCGGTGGCCACCGGCGCCGCCGTCGTTGCAACTGGGGCCGTGGCCGCCGGGCTGGTTGAAACCGTTATCTGCTGGCCGATCCTGATCAGGTTGGGGTTGGTGAGGCCGTTGGCTGAAACCAGGGAGTCGACAGTGGTGCCGTACTTTCCTGCGATTCCCGCCAGAGTTTCGCCGGCGGAGACGATGTGAGTTGTCGCTGTGAGCTGCGTTTTGACCGGGGACGATCAGGATCTGGCCGGTCCTGATCAAGTCGGGGTCGGAGATCCCGTTGACGGCTATCAATTCGGCTTTCGACACTCCCAGTTCGGCTGCAATTTGATTGAGGGTGTCTCCACTCTTGACTTCATAGTCGGCGCTGGCCGCGGCGATGAATGTCAAGAGAATCGCGGAAGCGGATACGACCTTGACCCACCGGGAGCGAGTTGGCCCGGTTTCCTGCTGGTTGGAATTTGGCTCCACGCCAACTCTTTCCGGCCCCTGTCCGCCCGAAAGTGAAGATCACCCTACACCGTGCAAGAGCTAGCCGACTGATCACCCACCGCCGACTCACGTCGGACCCGCCTCAGAGCGCTTAGACGGGTCCGACGTAGCACATGCCATCAGAATCAAATTGCAAACCGAGTCAGGGCGAGGTGGATGTGCTCGCGGTCGGATGGTCGATCCGGATGGATTCCACGATGGCATCGAGTTCGGCCCGGTCTTGGGCGGGGGACGATGGCGGTGTGCCTCGCAACGACTGCGAAGGTGTTGCCGTCGACGTCGACTGCGTAGACCACATCGGTCGAGCCAGCGGGCGACGCAGCACACGCCGCCCGACTGGTCGGGACCGGGGTCCGGCCAAAACCGGACGTTTCCGCCATCGCAGTCGTCAACATCGAGGTCGGCGGGGACTGTGAGCTCGATTCGCTTGGCCGGAAAGCCGCCCAACGTTACGTCGGCAGGTGCCGACGCGAGTCGTCCTGCCTGGGCAACCAGCGCCGCCGCAAGATCATCGACCGTCGGTCCGACCTCGTTCAGGCTCCCTTGCCAGTTGCAGATGTCGGTGTAGACATGGGTGACGAAGTAAGTGACGAGCACCACGTCGTTGGTGACACCGTAACGATTGATCGGCTCGCCCTCGAGGTTCTTGATGATCCATCCCTCTTCGTTGGCCCACCCGGCCGGCACCGTGAAGGTGAACCTCCTGGGAGCCATGTCGCCTTCGGGGATGTAGTAGGTCCCCGGCTGGAGTGCGCCATCAGATGGCAAAGGCATCGCCGGCTCCACTTCTCTGTCTCTGTTGGCCAGCATCAGCAGCGCTACCAGAACGATCACCGGTATCAACAGGACCGGTGCCAGCCGGCGCCATCGATCGGGTCCTCTCAACCTCACCTGGTCGGTCTTGGTGTCGGTCATCCCTCTGCTCCTCTCGGCTCGTTTTTCGAGGCGATCCATGTCCAACGGTTCGACTGGGTCGAACACATCGAGTGATGGAACCGGGTTGGCCTTGGCAAACAGGGCGACGATCTGGTCTTCGTTGGTCATGATCCACCTCCTTTCTGAGCAGCGGGGGGTTTGCGTTCGTTGGTCAGTTTTCGGTACTCGGACGCCAGATTTCGCCGGGCTCGGTAGGCACGTTGCTTGACAGCCGCGGTATCTATCCCGAGCACCGCGGCCGCGTCGGCGTGCGACAGTTCTTCCCAGAGAGTCAGACGGAGCACCTCTTGATCGATCGGCCGCAGCCGGGAGGATGCTTTGATCACCAGCCGATGCTGCTCGCCTGACACAACCAGCACGTCGGGCCGCGCGGTTTCGACAGCGGCCTGGCTGCTGAGTTTCTCGATGAGTCTGCGACCACGCGCCTTGTGACGCCACTGATGGGAGAGGACCCGGTAGGCAACTCCATAGAGCCAGGGAAGAGTTGCCTCTCCTGGCGGGATCTCGTCGACTCTTCGCCATGCCACCAGGAACGTTTCGGCGACGGCGTCGGCCACCTCCGGTCCATCCGTGCGACGAGTGCAATAGGCCCGGATGTGATTGCCGTAGCGACCATACATCTCGGCGAACCGTGCTTCCTGATCGGATATCGCCGGCCGTTTTCCGATGCCAACCTCCATATGAACCCTTTGTGCCCGGCCGGTCTGGCAGGTAACGGGATTTAGGTGAATTGTCCCGATCCCGACCCAGTGACCTTCCAGCTCATCCGGGCATTACCTGGTTTACAGCAACCGGGGGGTTGCCCGGCTGGTCCCGTGGCATATTGGCTGTGGGACCAGCCTGTAATTTGGCCGGAAGATTCCCTGGCCCGGTTTGTGTGTAGCTTGAGTGCGCCACCACGTCCGCCGATCAAAGGTCCAGCGGTCAATTTAAGGAGCAGAAATGGGCGCCACGTCACGCATATCAAAGGTCACCCGAGTGGTCGCGGTTCTCATGGCCGCCTTTCTCGCGGTCACGGCGTTCGGGTCGCTCGGCGAAGATGAGGGTGCCCCGGTCTGGTCAGCCCTCTTGCTCGTGGCCGCCGCCATCATTACGGGCGGGCTCTTGGTAGGGCGAACACGGCCGGTGGCCGGAGCGGTCATCCTTTCCATAGGGGCTGTGCTGGCAGGGGTGTCCTTCTTCTGGTTCCCGCCGTTTTGGATCGTGGCACTGCTGGTGGCCGCGGGATCGCTGTGGAGCCTCAGAACCCAGGACTCGCCAGCTACCCCGGTCGCCAGCTGAGAGCCATCCTTTGAGCTGGTCGCCCCGGTAGCGGCGCCGTCAGTCTCGCCAAACCGGGGTAGGGCTATACCGAACCCGACGACGACGACCCGGCCCGGATCCTGAGCTGGCCACAGGCAGCATCGATGTCCTTACCGCGGGTGTCTCGAAGTGTGACGGTCACGCCTCGCATCCTCAGCAGACCGACGAAGGATTTGATGTGATCTCTGGTGGAAGGCTGGTCGGTACTCATCGGGGTTGCGTTGAGCGGGATCAGATTCACATGAGCCCGAAGGCGCCGGGCGATATCCGCCAGCTTGGCTGCTTGATCCTGGGAGTCGTTGACACCGTTGATCATTGTCCATTCGATCGAGAGCCGGCGCCTCTTCTTCTCGAAGTAATGAGCGGCGGCCGCTTCTACTTCGGCGAGGGGATATCGCTTGTTGATCGGAACGAGAGTGGTTCGCAGCTCGTCATCGGCCGCGTGCAAGCTCACCGCCAGGTTCACCGGCCACGGTTCGTCCGCTAGACGTCGCATTCCCGGGACCATCCCTACGGTCGACACCGTCACGGATCGTGCCGAGATTCCCATGACTTCGATGATGCGACGAAGGCTTTCCCTCACCCGGTTGTAGTTCGCCAACGGCTCGCCCATGCCCATGAAAACTATGTTGGTCAGGTGGTCGGGGGCTCCAGCGATGCCCACCGTTCGGAGAAACGCCTGGGCATATGCGACCTGGGCCACGATCTCTCCGGGTTCGAGATGACGTTCGAATCCGAATTGACCCGTGGCACAAAATGTGCAGCCCAGGGCACAGCCGGCCTGACTAGAAATGCAGACCGTCGCCCTCTTCGGGTACCCCATCAACACCGTCTCGATGGCTGCTCCGCCGGCGGCTCTGAAGAGCCACTTGCGGGTGGCGCCCTGGTCGGCGGACTGCTCGATCTCGACTTTGAATGGCCACAGCCTTGTTTCGAGATCGTCCCGAATGTGGCTGGGAAGATTGGTCATCTGCTGTGAGGTGAGGGCCGGGGTCGTATAGAGCCACCGTCTGAGCTGATCCGCCCGAAACGGAGGTTCCTCCGGGAACAGGTCGGAGAGCTCTTCAGGGGCGGTCAGATACGGCACCCGACCATTCTTCCGTGTTCGCCGATCAATCGCGGCAGGGCGGAAGGGCACCGGGCCCCCCGCCCAAGAAGAGCAGCGGAAGGGCACCGGGCCCCCCGCCCAAAAGAAGAACGCGGAAGGGCCCTCGCCCAAAGAGGCCGACCGATCCTCGAAAATACAGCGGACCTACACTCGCCGGGTTCATGGCAGACATTCACATGGGATGGAGGCGAGGGGCGATCGGCTATCGGGACGCCCAACTCGATTCCTCCGATTTCACGGCGGCCATGACCCTCTTTGTCGCCGGGGTCCCGGCAATGCTGATCGGGTCCGAGCTCGTCCAGCAGGGAGTGGGCCTCGGTCAGTTGATTTTGGCGACCCCCTTCGGGGTCCTCTTGGGCGCGCTGGTGATTGGTCTGCTGGGACGGCAGGCGGCGGGGAGTGGAGTCCCCTCGGCCTACCTGGGACGGTCTGCCTTCGGCTCGCTCGGGGGAATGTTCTTCAGCCTGGCCCGTCTGGTTCTGACGACTGCCTGGGCTGCCATAACTCTGCGTGTGGCCTCAGGATGGCTCGCGGCCAGCCTCGACACCTGGGGTCTTTCCATCAATAGGTGGATAGCGGTGGGAATCATCGCCGCCCTGGCCCTGGCGGCGTTCCTGCCCGGGCCGGTGTGGGCCCTGGCCCAACTCCTGCGGAGAAGGGTGTTCCTGGTAGCCATCGTGGTTCTTCTGGTGGCGACGTGGAGAGTCTTGATGGGATCGGATCCTGCCGCCGCGCCAGCGACCACCGGGGGATTCATCGAGAGCGTCGACGCTGTCTTTGGTTTGGGGATCCTGTGGGCGATCGTCGGTGGCGACTTCGGCGGGTATGGCAGGCGTGAAGAAGAAACCGCAACGGGTCTCGGCTTCGGTTTCATCGTCTCGGGGCTGGTTTTTGTGATGGCGGGGGCCGCCCTGACCTCGAGGCTCGGGGGTCCCCCAACCGACCTCCTCCTCTTCGGGGCGGGGACCGTCAGCGCCGTCCTGGCTTTGATCTGGGTGCCGCTGATGGAGGTGGACGGTCTGGGAGGACTCAACACCTCCAGCTCCTGGTCCGTGGAGACCCTGGTCCCCGGGATTCCGCCACGCTTCATCCTGGTGCTTGCGACGGCAGGATCGGTGGCCGCCTCCGTCATGTTGGAAGCGGATGTGCTGCGATCGATGGCAGACATCGCGTTGAGCGTCCTCGCTCCAGCGCTGGGAGTCCTCCTGGTCGATGCCTACGTGATACGAGGGGGTGCTCACTCCGCCGACGAATTGGTCAGATGGCGGGGCGACTACGGCTGGCTGAATCCTTTCGGATTCTTTGGCTGGATCGTCGGAGCTGCGATCACCTTGTGGTTGCGACCGAAATCGGCTGTGACCAGGGATTGGCTCCCGTCATGGCCCGGCGACGGACCGGGGGGTCTGCCCGGACTGTTGATCGGGTTTGGGGTCGCTTCGCTGTTGTACTTCGTCATAGGCAGGCTGGTTCTCAGTGCGTCCGGCCGGGTCTATCGACTGAGGGTGTGAGAAGCAAACGGCCAGACCGAGAAGTCAGGCAGTTAGCCTTCGACTCGTGAAGCGGGTCCTCAGGACGATTGCAGTTATCGGCGGGGTCGTAGGGGTGGTGTGGGCGATGAGGGAACGATTGATCTCGATTCCGGCCGCCAGTGAGCCGAATCAACCCGAGTTCCGAGGTCCCGAAAACAACGGTGGACCGCTAGACGACCGGTAGCGGCGTCCTCGATCACTTCGGTGTTGGCGGTCAAGGTATTCATCCGGTCCCCCCGTGTACCGTGCTGCCATGAAGGTCGACGCCTATTTGTCACCGGGAACCCCGCTGGCCTACGTAGAACCGGAAGCCGTCAAGGCCGCGGATCTCGGATACGACGGGTTCTTTGCGGCTGAAACATCTCACGATCCTTTCATGCCGCTCGTGATCGCTTCCAAGGCGGCGCCTCGTCTCACCGTGGGAACTGCAATCGCGCTGGCCTTTCCTCGTTCTCCGATGATCACCGCCAACGTCGCCTGGGACCTCGCGGCGTTTACCGAGGGGAAGTTCATTCTCGGCCTCGGCACTCAGATCAAAGCCCACATCACGAGGCGTTTCTCTGGTGAATGGTTGCCGCCGGGCCCCCGCATGCGCGACTACCTGCATGCCCTGCGAGCGATATTCAAGGCATGGCAGTCAGGTGAGCCTCTCAAGTACGAAGGGGAGTTCTATCGATTCTCGCTGATGACTCCGTTTTTCAACCCGGGACCCATCAAACATCCCGACGTGCCTCTAGCGATTGCCGGTGTCGGTCCCTACATGTGCAAGCTGGCCGGCGAGCTTTGCCAGGCGCTCCATGTCCATCCGTTTCACACCGTTAAGTATCTAGATGAGGTCGTGCTGCCACAGATGCTGGCAGGATCGGCGGCGACCGGTCGCACTCTGGCAGATATCGAACGCATCACGACGGTCTTCGTCGTAACGGGCAAAGACCAGTCCGAGATCGAACAAGCCATGGTCCCGGTCCGTCAACAGATCGCCTTTTATGCCTCGACTCCCGATTACGCAGGTGTACTCGAGCTCCATGGATGGGACTTTGCCGAGAAGCTGCGCGCCATGAGTCGCAGGGGCGAGTGGGGTGAGATGGCCGCCGTCATCCCCGACGAGATGGTGGCCGAAGTGGCGGTTGTGGCCCCGATCGACCAACTCGGCGCCGCCATCAGGGCTCGATACGGTGATCGGGTGCAGAGGGTGGGCTACTACGCACTCGACGGCGGCGCCTCCTGGTCACCGGAGGAGTTGTCTCACCTCATCGCGACGACCCGCGCCTGATTTAGGACGATGGATGAGGAGCTGGACCAGGGATCGTTCACTCGACTGGATCGAGAGGAAGGCGCGCATCTGGCGTCTCCCCGGATAGGTGGCCGAGATCGTTGAATCCGAGCAGTCGAACCTGGTCGCCAGATTGGCCACCGATCTCGATCGTGGTGATCGATGTATTACCCAGGGCGCCCAGCCTGCCCGTGAATATGTTGCTACCGGCCGGGACGCCGGCTGCCCATTGTGCGAGATTGAGGGCCGGGCCCCCGTGCGTAGACACCACGATGACTCCCCCCGAAACGGCATGTTCGCGGGCGGCTCTCACCACCCGCTCCCGCACCAAGGCCCACTGCTCCCCACCGGGTCGCAGCACGTCTTCGCCTGCCCGATAAGCCGTCCACAGCTCAGGCCACCTAACCGAGATCTCCCCGGGTAGAAGCCCACTCCACTCGCCGTTACTGATCTCGCGCAATCGGATGTCGGACTCGATCGGAAGGCCGATGGCGTCGGCCAGTGGCGTGATCGTGTCGATGGCGCGGCTCAGATCCGACGAGACGATCCGATCGATTGGAAAGCCTTTGAGTCGCTCGGTCAGCGCCTCGGCTTGAAGCCGACCCAGCGCGTCGAGAGGCACGTCGGTTTGACCTATGAATCGGTGTTCGGCGTTTCCCACCGCGTGCCCGTGTCGGATGACCAAGAGCTTCGTCATCAGGTCACGGCAGCAGTTGCGGTCTCCACCCTTGGATCGGCCGCGGCCGTCCGTTTTCCTTGCTCGTCGATGACGATCAACGACACCGGTCCCCAGCCATGTTGAACGTCGCTTCGAACCTCGACGCGATGTCCCATCTGCTTGAGATGATCAATGGTTGCTTGAGGTGTGTCGGCCTCCACGGCCACGACCGGGTTGCCGTCATCGATCGGCTCGACCATCCAGCGCGGTCTCGCCTGCGCCTCGGAGGGTTCGATACCTGCCCTGAGAGCGCGGAGAGCCACTTGCAGCAGGAGTTGTGGCTGATAGTCGCCTCCGCGAGTGCCCAGCAGACAGGCGACGCGATCGCCCCGGGTCCACAGGGAAGGAGACAACGTGTGGAGGGGACGTTTGCCGGGAGCGAGTTCGTTGGGGTGGCCGGGGCGCAGGTCGAACCCGGCACCTCGATTGTGAAGAAAGCAGCCGGCCTCGCCGGCGCTGCGGCCCGAACCGATGCCCATGAAGTTGGATTGGATGAACGAGACCGCCAGGCCGCTGGCGTCGATGGCAGCAAGATAAGCCGTCCCACCCGGCAACGGGGAGGGGGACGCAAAGTCTGTGGCATGGCCCGGATTGACCCGCAAGGCGCGCTCGGTGATGCGGTCTTTCGAAACGAGGGCCGCGGGCGTTTCCACGGAAAAGTCCGGGTCTGCGACTACGTCGTTTCGATCGGCGGCCATTGAACGGTAGGCCTCGATCGCGAGGTGCCAGGACTGTGGGTCCTCGGGATCAGCAGGTGACTCGAGTCGTTCCACCACTGCCCCGGAAGCAATCGTCAGGTAACCCTGAGAGTTGGGTGGTACGACCCAAGCCGTCAACCCGAACAAATCGGTTCCTAGCGGTTCGGTCCACTCGGACTGTCTTCGCTCCAGGTCTGAGGTGGTGATGGCACCCTCAGCAGCCTCGACGATTCCCTCGCCGGCCGGACCGGAGAAGAATCCCTCACGCCCATGAGTGGCGATGGTTCCGAGAGTTGCTGCCAGGTCAGGGCGCCGCAGGCGGTCACCGACCGCCGGGGCGCTCCCGTCCGGATATAGAGCTCTGGCGGACGGCTGGCGGAGGAGTTCAGGGCGATGAGTCAGCGCTGCCACGAGTTCCGACGAAGCGGGAAAACCGTCTGACGCCAATCTGATCGCTGGGGCAAGAACCTCCGTCAAGTCCATGCCGCCGAACCGTTCCATCAGAGCCTCCCAGCCGTCGACACAGCCGGGGACGGTGATCGTTTGCGGGTCGAAGTCCGGCATGTTCCGGTGGCCCTGTGCTCGCAGTTTCTCCGGATCGGCCCCGGACCCGGCCCGGCCCGAGGAATTGAGGACGTCGGGGCGGTGCATCCCCGGACGGTGGATCAGAGCAAAAAGATCGCCCCCGATGCCGCAGGTTTCCGGAGCGACTACACCAAGCACGGCGTTGGCAGAGATGGCTGCCTCAACCGCGTTTCCTCCAGCCGCGATGATCGCCATGGCGGCCTGCGTCGCCAGGACATGGGGCGTGACAACGGCTGCTCCGTACCCGTGTACGGCAGGACTGCGATGCCTGTGCACCTCAGCGTCGAAGCTCAGGGATGTGCCGGTTGAGGGCGTCGAGAACAGCTCGCACGACGGCTCGGCTGCTCTCCCCATCCACCAGGGCCGAACCCACCATGAGCCGCTCGGCGCCTTCGTTCACCATTACAACCTGCGCTATTGCGACCGACCGTGAGCCGAGGACGGGGAGGTCGACAGCGGCAACTCCAATGGCAGTGCTCACCTGCAGAGCCTGCTGAAGAGCCTCGATGGTCGCCTCGGCGACGAGACGGTTACGGGTGGTGTGAGCGGCCGCACCCTCCACCTCACCGATCAAAGTGTCGCCCTGCCAGGCGAGGGTGACAACGACCCTGGTGTGATTGCCATCCATCTGTTCGGAGACGTCGACAATGACCGGTCGGTCTCCCTGGCTGAGGTCGGGATCCGGAAGCTGCACGACCGAGACGACTCTGCGATCGATCGAGAGACCGAAGACCGCCTGGGCCAGGCTCTGCACATCGCGCACGACCTGCTTGGCCGCCTTCGTCATGCCGGTGAGAACGTGGACCTCGGTCACTGCCCCGCCCTCAGTTACGACCCGGGCCGCTTCGACGCCGGGAAGCCGACGAACCTTCTCTTCGAAATCTCGGAGATTCACGATTCGAAGGGTAGCTGCCGCGGAGGGTGGTGACTTGTCACTTTAAGTGTTACGGTATGAGGGAGTAAACGACAAGACAACGGTCTTGTTAGGCCAATCCTCAGCCCGTAATGTATACGGTCCTGTCGGGCCGAGAGTCATGTTTGCCAATGCGGTCGCGAGGCCGTCCGGCGAGAGGGGCCTTCACTTGACAACCAATGTTCCCGGATAAAACCGGGAACGCGCGGGGGACACCCGGCGACAAGCCCTGATGCCATTTTGTTTATCACCCCAGCGGAGCGGATCGGGTACACCTGGTTGTTAGCGGCCACGGTGAGCCTAAAAACGAAACTGGTGATCGCATGAAGGGCAAGATCGTTCGGATCGTTGCTGCTCTGGGAAGCCTGACGGCATTGATCGTTGCTGGTTCTGCCTCTATGAAGATCGGCTGAAGGGATTTTGTCGCCGGCTCCCCGCTCCTGCGCATGGGCAACAAAGAGCGCTAAACCCAGGACCCATATCTCATGACCGGCCTTACTCGTCGACGATTCGTCCTCGCCACCGGCTACGTGCTGGCCGGCCTCGCCGTGCTCGCCGCGGCTGTCGCCTTCGACGGTCGATTCCCCACCTTCTGGCGGTGGATCTTGTTTGCCATCGCTTTCGCGGTGCTCGAGTACAACTCCGTCGAGGTCAACGACCGAATGTTCCAGAGCTCTTCGGTCATGGTTGTGCTGACCGCGGGAATTGTCTTCGCGCTCGATGGGGACTCGGCGGCCCTGGGCCTGGCGAGCATTGCGGCTTTGGGCCCATTGCTACCCGACGACCTCAGGCAACGCCGCTGGTTCCAGCCGATGGCCAACATGGGTCAGCTGATTGTGTCGGCAGGAGCCGCCGGGTTGGTTCTGGACATCATGCTGAAAGATGTCGGATTTGCCACCCGGGCAGATCTGGCGCGGATCCTGGCGGCCGGGGTGGCGGCGTCGGTCGTCTACACGGTCATCAATTGGCAGCTCGTGCGGTTCGCCGTGCGCTATGTCTACCGGACTCGCGACGTGGTCCCGTGGTCGAGGATGTCGCTCTTCGTCGGATCCCTTCTGACAATGGGGATCGTCGGGGCGCTGCTGGGGACGACCATCGTATTCGCCCGGCGTGACCCTGCGGTCACACCACTCATCCTGGTCGTCTACCTGATCGGTCATCTGTCCCTCTCGTCTTATGCCCAGCTGCGCGAGGCCCACGAGGCAACACTGCGGGGTTTTGTCAAGGCGCTCGAAGCCAAGGATCTCTATACCCGGGGGCACACCGAACGGGTGGCGTATTTCGCCCAACTCACGGGTCAGGAACTCTCTTTCTCGGGCACCCAGCTCGAGCGTCTCCGCTGGGCCGCCTTGATCCACGATGTTGGCAAGCTGGCGGTCCCCGGCGAGCTCATCCGGAAGAAGGGGCGGCTCTCGGCCGATGAGTATCTGGATATGAAGGCCCATGCTCACCTGGTCGAGGAAATCCTGGCCGAGGTCGAATTCCTCGAACCGATGGTTGAGATTGCCTCCAGCCATCACTCCCATTACGACGGTTCGGGGTATGGCGGAAGAGGGCACAAGTCTGGTACGCAACCCAGCCTCGAAAGCTGCATCCTG
The DNA here is from genome assembly GCA_963790345.1 of uncultured Acidimicrobiia bacterium. Lineage (GTDB taxonomy): Bacteria > Actinomycetota > Acidimicrobiia > Spongiisociales > ZC4RG35 > DATEEG01. Next base: position 47,353 of record CAWBOD010000004.1, read on the forward strand.
GCGGTCGCCGACGCCTTCGATGCGATGACCTCGACCCGCAGCTATCGGATGGCTCTCACACAGTCGTTTGCCATCGAGGAGCTACGCCAGCACGCTGGAACCCAATTCCACCCCGACGTCATCGATGCTCTCGAACGCGGACTGCAGAAGATTGGTGAGACGTACGGGTCGCGCAATCTCGATGACGAGGAGCTCGCTCGGCGTCTCGCCGAACAGCAGGTGGTCGATGAAGTCGTCTGAGTCGACCACTGATCCGGTCTGGCACCGGCTGGCGCCTCCGGCGCTCGGAGCCACGATGGCCGCGCTGGCCCTCCCCTTTACCTCGTCGCCGCTCGTCTACATCCTTTTCGGGTTATTCGGGCTGGCGGCCGGGGTCCAGCTGGGAGTGCCTTCCACCAACGGACGCAGGTTCGGGTTACCGGTGGCGATCGGGGTAGCGGCACCCATCTTCCTGGTCGACGGCAGCCAGGTAGACCTGCCATCGGTCTTCGTGGTGTATGGCGCAGGCTTGGCGATCGGAGGGTTGATCTTTGCGATCAGGCCCACCTCGAAAGCCGACTCCTCGGTGTTCCGATCCTTGATCGGCATGACCGTCTACGCAATCGTTTTCAACCTGATTCTCCGATCCGAGATCGTTCAACGAATCGAGGAGGGATGGAGAGTGTTGGTGCCCCTGGTCATTGCGGCGGGGCTCTGGCTTCTCGTGGACACGTTGATCTGGGTGCTGGTCGAGGCTCGGGGTGACTTCCGCTGGCACACGATCGCGGGAGGCCTGACCGGCGACTTCAACGTGTTCGTAAGCCTGGTGGCCACGGGTGCCCTGTTCGGGCTGAGCTACCGGACGCTGGGATGGCTTGCCCTCGGAGTGGCAGGGCTGCCCTTCCTTTTTGCCCATTCGGCCTTTGCCCGCTTCCAGCAGATCAAGCGGACCTATCGCCAGACGATCAGAGCGCTGGCCCGGATTCCGGAGGTGGCGGGATTGGGGGAGGAGGGCCACGCCGATCGCACCGCCAATCTGGCGCTGGCGGTCGGGCGCGATATCGGACTGACCCGGTCGAACATCGACGAACTCGAATACGCCGCCTTGATGCATGACATCGGTCGGATCACTTTGACCGAGCCATCCATCATCCGGGTTGGATACACCGACGACGACATCGCCCGGTGGGGAGCCGAGATCATCTCTCAGGCGCCATACCTCGAGCGCATCGCCGATCATGTTCGGCGCCTCCATGAGCCATATCGCAAACCGGGTGAGCAGAGTGACCCGGCCATCTCGATGATTTCGAAAGTGGTGCGGGCGACCAGCGCCTATGACCACCTAGTTGTCGAGCGCGAACTTTCCGCTCTGCAGGCAATCGAAGTCCTCCACCAAGGCGCGGCGTACGACTTCGATCCGTACGTGGTGGCGGCGATGCGCCGCGTGCTCGACCGGCGGGGTGCGTTCCATCCTGGTGCAACGCATGCCGCCGGAAGGTCGTCGTGAGTCTCGGTGGTCGGATTCAGCGAGAGCCGTGATCAATAACGCGAGGCCGAACCGGCCTGAGCGCGGGCACCTCTCTTGAACCAGCGGATCGGCCGGCGCAGTTCGAACTCGACGAATCTCCCCAAGCCAACCGCCAGGAACACGTCGCCCAGGGACAGGACCTGGCCGTAGTTGGCGATGCGGATGGGAATCACGTCGGCCAGAAACACCAGCCGCGAAGTCTGGTCGAGCACGACGTGCTTGAAGCCTTCGAGGATCTCCGGGGCTCCAGGTGCAAACCCCGACGCCACCTCGGCGGCCTCCGCCAGCACCGGCATCCCGCCGTTGAGGGCGATCACGACGAAGTTCATCAAGACTCCGAGGCCGGCCAGCCAGAGGCCCGGTCGGTCACGGTTGATGATGACCAGCAGGAGCAAGGGCACGTAGCTCAGGAGGACCAGGGCCACTCCCCAGCTGGCAGCCGAGCGCGGGACGAACTGGGCGCCGATTTGAAGGATGAAACCGAGCGGAAGCAACCACCAGTGGTTCAGGTGGATGTCCCCCAGGTTGACCATCCGTCCCCCGCGCAGAATCGCGATGGTCATAGATAAGAAGAGGACCATCGCCAGCCATAGCATGGGGCGACGGTATCACATGGAGAAAGCTGAGCCCGATGGTGCGTTACGAAACTGTTGGGGCCCGGGCCACGATCACAATCGACGAACCCGAGCGCCGCAATCCGTTGTCGACGGCGACGATGGCCGATCTTCTCGAACATACTCGGGCCGCCCAGGCCGATCCGGCGGTCAGAGCGATTGTCTATACAGGCGCCGGAGACAAGGCATTTAGCGCCGGAGGCGACCTCTCGTCCGGGTTCGTGAGCGATCCGGTTGGTCTTCACCGTGAACGTGGCGTGCTGGCCGACCTTTTCCGGGCCATGTGGCGAGGGGGCAAGCCGACCGTCGCCCGAGTCAACGGCCACGCGCTGGCCGGGGGTTTTGGGCTGGCCGTCGCATGTGACATCACGGTTTGCGTCGATGATGCCAAGCTCGGCACCCCGGAGATCGATGTGGGGCTGTGGCCCATGATGATCACCGTTCCCCTCCTGCGAGCGATGCCGGCCAAAGCCGTTCTCGAGCTGATGATGACCGGGCGAATTCTCAGCCCCGAACGAGGCTCTCCGGCTCGGGGCGGTTTCCCGGGTGGTGACCAGGGAGGAACTCGACCCCGTCGTCGATGAGATCGTCAGCGGCCTGGCCGCCAAGAGCCCGGCCGTGATGATGCTCGGCCGCGACGCCTTCGACACAGCTCTGGGCCTGGACGTCGACGCCGCCCTCGACCACCTCCAGGCGGGCCTGACCGCGGTTGCTCTCACCGAGGATTCCCGGGAAGGCATAGCTGCCTTCCTGGAGAAGCGGTCGCCCCGGTGGACCGGTCAGTGACCCATGGTTCCCAACCGGGCCCGCGGTAGCCTGGCTCCCGTGAGGGATAGAAGACGGTCCAACTCGTTGTCGATCGCCGGATGGGCCTTTCTCGGCGTGGGCCTGCTGATTGCCCTATTCCTGGTTTATCAACTCTTCGTAACCGATCTCATCAACTCCCGTTCGCAGGCAGCTGCCTCAGACGAGCTGGTGGTCTCCCTCGCCGAGCGTCGTGACGATCTGGCAACGCCTCCGAGCACCACCACCAGTACGACAACCCCGTCGAGCACTACAACCACGTCGCTAGTAGTCGAGGTGCCCGAGCTGATGCTCGAGCCGGAGGTTCCCGTTGGAGAACCCTTTGCCCGTTTGATCATCGACAAGATCGAACTGGATGCCGTTGTGTTCGAGGGGGTAGATCGAACGACGCTCAAGTCGGGCCCGGGTCACATGCCGGGGACGCCGCTGCCGGGTCAGCCCGGCAACGCGGTGATAAGCGGGCACCGAACCACCTACGGACGCCCGTTCTACGACCTCGATCGTCTCCTCGTCGGTGACGAGATAGAGGTCGAGACCGCTCTGGGCATCAGCACCTACGCAGTCCGTGAGATCCTGATCGTGCAGCCGACCGACGTCTGGGTCGCGGACAGCATCGACGGGGCCTGGTTGACCCTGACCACCTGTCACCCCCGGTTCTCAGCCAAAGAGCGTCTGATCATCCAGGCGGAGTTGATCGACGGTCCCAACCTGGATTACGTCGAGGCGGTGGCAGCGTGAGACGATGGCAGAAGGTCGTGTTGATCGTGCTGGGATCTCTGGCCGGGCTGGTCGTCCTCTTCTTCCTCTTCGAGTGGGCGGGCGACCTTCTCGATTCCGGTGGGGCGATCGGTCGATAGGGGGATTAGCCTCCCTCGACATGTCCTTCCTCAGTCGTAGAAAGGCAGAACTGACCGAACAGGGAGTCGATTCTTCACGGATTCCCCCGGGTCAGTACGTGACCGACCGCTTTCCCGTCCTGCACGCCGGAGTCACCCCGAAGGTAAAGCTGGCGACCTGGGATTTTCGGGTCGAGGGCCTTGTGGAGGAACCCGCCACTTTTTCGTATGACGACATTCTGGCGATGCCTCAATCCGAGCGAACCTTCGACATACATTGCGTCACGAAGTGGACCAAGCTCGACACCGTCTGGCGGGGAGTATCGGTCACCGAGTTGATGTCGCGGCTTCGGCCTTCGCCCGGGGCCAGCCATGTCCTCGTGCTGGCGGAGCAAGGCTTCACGGCCAACGTTCCAGTGGCAGACTTCATGCGCCCCGAGAATCTCTTTGCGCACACTTTTGGCGGTGAGCCGCTCGAACCCGATCACGGCTGGCCTTTGCGACTCGTGATTCCCCATCTCTACTTCTGGAAGTCGGTGAAATGGGTGCGGGGCCTGCGCTTCCTCGACAGCGACACCCCCGGTTTCTGGGAGCGCAACGGCTACCACATGTACGGCGATCCCTGGCGCGAGCAGCGCTACTGGGGCGACTAAACCCCCTTCTTGTGACGGTTGACCACCCCTGCGGTAGGTCAACCGTCACAAGAACAGACCTCTTCTCATCGGTCGCTGCTTCGTTCATCGTTGCACCGTGGACCGAACCGTCAGCGAAGTGGGTGACACCCAACATGGTGTGGTCGGTCGGGCCCAGGCCCTCTCATCGGGTCTCACCAATCGACAAATCGAGGTTCGCAAGAACCAAGGTCGATGGGAACAGAATCTGCGAGGAACCTATCGCATAGGAGGAGCCGCACCCAACTGGCGTCAGGAACTCATGGCGGCGGTATTGGCCGGAGGAGCCGGCACGGCCGTCTCACACCGGGCAGCTGTCGAGTTGCACGGCATCATGCCCTTCGGGCGGCCCGTAGAAGTAGTGACACCCCGACTGCGCCGTTTTCGCACTGAGGGGGAGGTCATCGTCCACACGTCGGTAGTTCTTCCTCAGGAAGACTCGACGGTCGTCGATGGCATCGTTGTTGCGACAGTCGAGCGCGCCTTGCTCGATGCCGGAGCCGTCGTGAGCGATCGCAAGCTTCAGTACTCCGTCGATGCGGCGATACGGGTGGGTCTCACCAACCACGATGAACTAGCAAGGCTTCTGTCCGCCCGACGCAAGAAGGGTCGACGCGGGGTGGGTCGTCTTGAAAGGGTTCTCGAGCAGTCTGGTGACGGTTCGGTGCCTGAGAGTCGATACGAACGAGCCGCCCTGACCATCGTCAGGGACTTCGGCCTCGAGGATCCCGTTCTGCAATACGTGGTGGTTCTGCCCTCCGGGCGTCGGGTCAGGATCGACCTCGCCTGGCCCCGATCATGGCTCGGCGTCGAGATCGACGGTCACGGCTATCACTCGACGCGAAGCGAACGTGCCTATGACGCCGAGCGGGATAACGAACTATCTCTCGTTGGATGGAACATGCTCCACTTCACGACCGACCAGGTTTTCAAGCAGCCCGGCCTCGTCGGCAACACAATCTGGCGGGCCTTGCAAGCGGGGTCGGCGCGAGCTCCCTACCCCTTCTTGTGACGGTTTTCCCCCTCTACGGTGGTGAACCGTCACAAGAAGGGGAAACTAGAGGGCCATCTGGCGGAGGACGAAGTTGAGGATCCCACCGTGGCGGAGATAGTCGACCTCGATGGGAGTATCGACCCTGGCCACGACGGGGAACTCGCACACCACCCCGGAGAGGCGGGTTGCTCGAACGGTGAGGGTCTGGCGGGGGGTAAGACCGTCGGTGAGATCGACCTCGAAAGTCTCGGTTCCGTCGATTCCATAAGTGGCGGCTCGCTCCCCGGGGCGATACTCGATGGGAAGCACGCCCATCATGACCAGATTGGAACGATGGATCCGCTCAAAGCTCTCGGCGAGCACGGCTTTCACTCCCAGGAGCAAGGTTCCCTTGGCGGCCCAGTCTCGCGACGAACCCATCCCGTAGTCCTTGCCGGCCAACACCATCAGCGGCACCCCGGCCTCTTGATAATGCACGGAGGCGTCGAAGATCGGTTTGACCTGGCCGTCGAGGAGGTCGGTGGTGAACCCGCCCTCGGTGCCCGGGGCCAGGAGATTGAGGATCCTGGGGTTGGCGAAGGTTCCCCTGGTCATGACCTGGTCGTTGCCGCGCCGGGCTCCATAGGAGTTGAACATCGCCGGCTGCACCCCGCGCTCGATCAGGTATTTCCCGGCGGGTGAGTCCGGTTTGATCGACCCGGCCGGGCTGATGTGATCGGTCGTAACCGAGTCCCCCAACCGGACCAGCACCCTGGCCCCTTCGATCGGTGCCAGCGGTTTCACCTCGGGTCCGAGACCCTGGAAAAACGGAGGCTCCTGGATGTAGGTCGACGCGGGATTCCAGTCGTAGATGGCGCCGGTGGACGTGTTGATGCTCTGCCACTCCTCGGATCCAGTGAAAACGTCGGCGTATTTGCTCGTGAACTGGCCGCGGGTGACGTTCTCGGCGACCGCCCGGGCGATTTCCTCCTGGCTTGGCCAGATGTCGCGCAAGAAGATCCCGGATCCGGGGATCGGCTCGTTGAGAGGATCCCAGTTGACCGTCCCGGCCAGGGCATAGGCGACTACCAGTGGGGGCGACGCCAGGTAGTTCGCCCTCACGTCGGGGGAAATCCTTCCCTCGAAGTTGCGGTTGCCCGACAGGACGGAAGCGGCCACCAGACCGTTTCGGTTGATGGCTTCGGAGATGTCGTCGGGCAGCGGCCCCGAATTACCGATGCAGGTCGTGCAGCCGTATCCCACTAGGTAGAAACCGGTCGCCTCCAGATGATCGAGCAGCCCGGCCTTCTCGAGGTATTCGGTCACGACCTTCGAACCCGGCGCCAAGCGAGGTCTTGACCCAGGGTTTGCGGGTGATGCCCTTCTCGACCGCGTTGCGGGCCACGAGCCCGGCGGCGATCATCACCTCGGGGTTGGAAGTGTTGGTGCATGACGTGATCGCAGCTATCACGACGTCGCCGTCGGTGAGGGTGAAATCCCCGCTGGGACCCTGCACCTTGGATTCCACCACTCCGGTGGTCCGTTCATAGAGGGTGACGACTTGTTCGTTCCAGGTCCTTTTCATGTCGACCAGGTCGATCCGATCCTGAGGGCGGCGAGGGCCGGCCAGAGCGGGCTGCACCGTCGACATGTCGAGCTCCAAGGTCGACGTGTAGATGATCTCGGTCCGGTCGTCTCGCCACAGGCCTTGATGGCGGTAGTACTGCTCGACTGTTGCCACGAGCTCCTCGGACCGGCCAGTGAACCGCATGTATTCGAGCGTCTGATTGTCGACCGGGAAGAAGCCAATCGTGGCTCCATACTCGGGCGCCATGTTGGCGATGGTGGCCCGATTGGCCACCGGCATGTCGTCGAGCCCGGGTCCGAAGAACTCAACGAACTTGCCGACGACCCCCTTGGCTCGCAACATCTCGGTCACCCGCAAAACCAGATCGGTGGCGGTGGCACCTTCGCTCAGCCGCCCGGTGAGGCGAAAACCGATCACCTCCGGCAGGAGCATGGAAATCGGCTGACCGAGCATGGCCGCCTCGGCCTCGATTCCGCCAACGCCCCAGCCCACCACCCCGAGGCCGTTGATCATCGTCGTGTGCGAATCGGTCCCGACCAGGGAATCGGGGAACAGCCACACACCGTCGTCCCAGACCACGTGCGCCAGATACTCCAAGTTGACCTGGTGGACGATTCCGGTGGCCGGGGGGACCACCCGGAAGTTGGAAAAGGCACCCTGACCCCATTTGAGGAACTCGTACCGCTCCTGGTTTCTCTCGAATTCCCGCTGGCTGTTGATCACGAGCGCGTCGGGGCGGTTGAATGCGTCGACCTGCACCGAATGATCGATTACGAGATCGGATGAGACCCCCGGGTTGATCTTCATGGCGGCGGCCGTGTCGCCGGTCATGCGCACGATGGCTGACCGCATGGCCGCCAGGTCGACGATCGCCGGAACCCCGGTGAAGTCCTGAAGCACGACCCGGCCCGGGATGAACGGGATCTCGACCTCCCCGACGTTGCGGGCGTCGTAGGCAGCGATGCTGTCTACATCGGATTGATGGACGAGCACACCGTCGACCTTGCGAAGCGCCGCTTCCAACAGGACCCGGATCGAGTAGGGGAGCCGTTCAATCCCTGTCAGGTCAGCCAAGGAGGCGATGTCGCGCTTGCCTATAGGAGTCTCAAGGGTCTTAGGTGCCATTAGGCCCGATTGTACTTTCGCCCCCGCATCCACCTATCGGCCCAATACCGAAACCCGGTGGAGATTGTGCGGAACCGAAAGACGCCCGCTTCTTGCAACCTCAAAGTGGCCAGTCGACCTCGACGTCCAACTCAACGCCTGATGGACACCGGCACCTGGGTGACGCACTCTCCATCGAGCACCGTGTGAGGTATGACCACGGGAAGGCAGTCCTGGCGCAAAACCCCCATGATCCCGGCCACCATGCCCCGGTCCAGTGAGCACACGACTTCAGGGTGATCGGTGGCCGCTTCACCGAATGGGCAATGGCTCGTCACGAGTCGTTGCCCTTCGAGATCGGCGCTGACCTCGAAGCCCACCCCACCCATGACTTTGGCCAGGGCCTGGACAGCTCCTTCATAACCAGGGTCGGCCGGCGTGCCGAGGGACTCGGCCAGCTCCCGCCCGTACTCGCGTCCGACCTTCTCGGCAACGTCGGATATGTCGGCCGGCTTCAAGTCGTCCAGCACCCTCACCAAGAGCTCGACCAGCAGGTCATAGCGCCGACCGGGGTGAATGGAGATCGATTTCGAAGTCGCTTCGTAGCACTTGGCCGGGCGGCCCGCTCCGGGACCGGTCCGGCCGTTCCGTCGCTGATGGCTGATGCGGACGTAACCCTCCTCGGCCAGTTTGTCGAGGTGGTGGCGGGCGACGTTCGGATGAATTGCGAACAACTCGGCTATGCGCCCGCTGGTGACCGGTTCGGCCGACTGCCTCACCGCCAGGTAGATCCCCCGACGGGTCGGGTCACCCAACGCCGCCGCCAGGTCGCCGATGCTGCGGTCGAGACCGCTCGAATCCATCGAGGAAAGGCTCATCTCCACCCGAAACTATAGTGACCGGGCCCTTCTAGCCACTATCTGCGTAGGGGATACAGTGCCCACTTCGGATCAACAACGACGCGCCATCGAGGCAGTGATCGATCCACTTCTGGGACGAACGATGGGTGAGTTGACCATGGTGGCGGGGGTCGAAAAAGGCCTGCTGACGGGTCTCAAAGCGCAGATCTCACTTCCGGTCCCGAATTATCCGTATCTGGACGAGCTGAGGCGACGGATCGCGGCATCGGTGGAGGAGCGAGTGACGGTGGAAACCATCGTCATGGACGATGACACCCGCACGGCGATGATGACACGTCTGCGAGATTCCGCGGGACCGAGAGTCGGCCAGGGAGGCTCCCCGACCCGCGTGATCGCGGTTTCCTCGGGTAAGGGTGGAGTCGGGAAATCGTCGGTCACCACCAACCTCGCCGTCGCCCTGGGTCGGTTGGGCAGGAAGGTAGGCGTGATCGACGCCGACATCTGGGGCTTCTCGATCCCGAAGATGCTGGGGATCACCGACGGCCCGGTGGTCATCGACCAATCGATCATTCCGCCGATCGCATACGGGATCAAAGCCATGTCGATGGATTACTTCGTGCCCGAGGACAAGGCAGTCGTCTGGCGGGGACCGATGCTCCACAAGGCGATCGAGCAATTCCTGACGGATGTGTTTTGGGATTCCCCCGACTACCTGATCGTCGACATGCCGCCTGGAACCGGTGATATCGCCATCTCGATGAGCCAATTCCTTCCGAGGGCTCAGGTCTTGCTCGTCACGACTCCCCAACCGACCGCCCAGAGGGTGGCGCGGAGAGCTGCCTTGATGGCCGACACCGTGAACCAGGAGGTGATCGGGGTAGTCGAGAACATGAGTTGGTTCACGGCCGATGACGGCCGCCGCTATGAGATTTTTGGCCGGGGCGGCGGCCAGGCGCTGGCCGACGAGGTCGGGGTCCCGCTCTTCGGCCAGATTCCTCTCCTCCCCGCGATGCGAGAAGGAGCCGATGTCGGGTTACCGGTGGCGTTGGCTGCCCCCGGCAGTGAAGCGGCGTCCGCATTCGATCAGATTGCGGCCGAGATCGAAAAAAGGAAGCCGCGGGTTCGCAGCCACCCGCAGCTGGTCATCAACTCCTAGTTGCTTCGGTAACGAAGATTCCAAAGCCGAGCAGGAGGGCCACCAGCGAGAAGGCGAGGAATAGCAGCGCCAGGGCCAGGAAACACGTTCCAACGATTCCGCAGATCCGCCCGGCCTGCGCCAGACCTTGCCCGTCCGGCGGTCTTCGTCCTTCGGCGATGGCCCGGAGCTCATCCCCTCCGAGCTTCCAGGCGACCGGTCCCAAAAGTTGACAAAGCACGATCGACAAGATCCCCAGGACCAGAGCCGTGGCGGCCTGGCCCTGCTCGGGGTAAGCCCCGCCCGGAGATGAGGGAGGGATGGGGGACTGCGGTAGGTCGGTCAATGCAATCCCCTAGACAGGTGGCAGAGTGCCGGTGACAAGCCTTGTCACCCACACCGCCACCAGGAGCACCCCGAATACCACCGATCCGGCGCTGACCCAGGTTGTCCGGGGAACTCTCCATCCACGGAATCTCCACCCGAGGGCCCAGACGACGCCCACCAGCGCGGCAATCAAGACGAGGGGAGCAAGCGGGTGATAGCTGAAAGACCTCTCCAGATCTCCGCGCAGGAGCCATCCCACGGCCCGGCTCATTCCACACCCGGGACATGCGACCCCTGTGATGAGAGCGACCGGGCATAGGGTCGGTCCGTCATCGCTCGGACTCGCCATGGTCAGCAAGGCGACGGCCCCGACCGGCGCAAAGACCAGCCAAGGCTGATAGCGCCGTCGCGCGGGATGGTGACGGTGGCCCGCAGCCGCGGTCACTATCCGATGCTCTCCATGAAGGGGATTGCCAGAATTCCGGTCAAAGCGAGTATCAGGCCCAGAGCCGAGAGAACGACTCCGACGATTCCGCAAATGCGCCCGGCATTGGCCGTGCCTCGGTTTTCGGGCGGCCGCCGGCCCTCGTCGATTGCCTTCAACTCGTTGTTCCCCATCACCCATGCAGCTATGCCAAGGAGGCCGCAGCAGACGATGCTGAGAATGCCGAGGACCAGGATCGTCGTGGCCTGGCTCGGCTCGGGATAGGGACTCTGGACTGGCACGGTCATGACGGTGTTCTCTCCCTCTTGATTCTGAGCGGGAGCCTAGAGCTCAGATCGAGGTGAGGCCCGTCCGAAAGCCGTCGGCCATCTCCTCGACCTCACTAGGGGTGAAGATAAGTGGCGGCGAGATCTGTAGTCCGTTGCCGGCGATCGCCCTGGTTATGACTCCTGCCTTGCGAATTGCGATGGCTGCGCGCGGTGCCAGAGTGGCGTCAGAAGGATCGAGCTGTAACGCTGCCATGGCGCCGGTCCCTCCGCGAACCGAAACCGCCGGCCCTACCCCGACCAGGCCCCCGACGACTTCGAGAATCTCGGTCTCGAGCTCCAGGGCCCGGGCGAAGATTCCCTCCTCTACGTAGATATCGGTCACCGCCAGAGCCGCCGCACATGCCGAGGCATGACCCGAGTAGGTGTACCCGTGTCTCCATATCACGCCGGGTTGTTCGTAGAACGGCGCCGCTACATTCGGCGACGCGATCACTCCTCCCAGCGGTTGGTAACCGGCCGTGACGCCTTTGGCAAAGAGGATCAGGTCTGGCTCGAGGCCGAAACGGGTTGCCGCGAACCAGTCGCCCATTCGACCGAAACCAGTGATTACCTCGTCCGAGATGAACAGGCCCCCTGCCGCCCGCACCATGTCGCGAACACTGAGCAGATATTCGGCCGGGACCGGCCGCACGCCACCCGCTCCGATCACCGGCTCGCAGAAGATGGCGGCGATGCGCTCGGGTCCGGCATGATCGATCGCTTTGGCGACGGCTTCGGTGTCGTCATAGGGCACATACACGACGTCGCCGACCAGGTCACCGTATCCGGATCGGTTCGGCTCGATGCCGCCCAGTGAGGTGCCGTAGGTGTGCATCCCGTGATAGGCCCACTCCCGGGCAATAACCACACTCCGCTCGGGATTGCCCGTCAGGGTGTGGTATCGGCGAACCAACTTGGCGGCAGTGTCGACGGCGTCGGAGCCCCCGCTGGTGAAGAACACCTTGGAGTCGGGGTCGGGGCTCAAGGTCGCAATGCGTTTGGCCAACTCGAGGGTCGGGAGCGTGGCGAAATCCGTGAACGTGTGATAGGCGAACAGTTCTTGCATCTGGTTGCGGACGGCATCGGCAACATCTCTTCTGCCGTATCCCAGGTTGGCGAACCACAACGCTGCGGTAGCGTCGAGATACCGGTTGCCACCTTCGTCGAACACCCGGGAGCCTTCGCCCCGAACGACGACAAAGGGGTTGTGCTGAACGGTGTGCATGTCCGCAAACGGATGCCAGAGCGAGGTCATAAGAGAGAGGGTAAACCTGCCAGGAGGGCTTCCCGTCTCGCGCATCGGCGAGCCGCGCAGACGCCTACCTCGAATGCGAACCTCGAACCCTTTACGCCGTCCGTACTTCGGAGATCAGCCTGGTCAGGCTGGCCTTGGCGTCGCCGAACAGCATCGACGTGTTGGGTGCGTAGAAGAGTTCGTTCTCGATCCCGGCAAAGCCGGTGTTCATGCTTCGCTTGAGCACAATCACACGCCGTGCCTTGTCGGCGTTGATGATGGGCATCCCATAGATGGGACTGGACGGATCCGTGCGGGCAGCCGGGTTCACGACATCGTTGGCTCCGATGATGAGCGCGATGTCGGCTTCCTCGAAGCGCTGATTGATCTCGTCCATTTCGTATAGGCGGTCGTAAGGAACGTTCGCTTCAGCCAGGAGGACATTCATGTGTCCCGGCATCCTCCCGGCCACCGGGTGGATTGCGTATCGGACTTCGCCGCCGTTCTTCTCGATCAACTCGGCCAGCTCGCGAACTTGATGCTGCGCCTGTGCCACCGCCATCCCATAGCCCGGTACCACGATCACCGAGTGTGCGTACGCGAGTTGAAGAGCGGCGTCCTCGAGGGAAATCTCGGTCGCGGTGAGCCCTTCCGCGGTTCGGGCACTTCCCGGAGTGACGGTTCCGAACGCGCTGAACAGGATGTTGAAGAAGGAGCGGTTCATCGCCTTCGACATGACGATCGAGAGGATGAATCCGCTGGCGCCATCGAGGGCTCCGGCGATGATCAACACCTCGTTGCCGATCGCGAATCCCGTGGCGGCCGCCGCCAGCCCGGCATAGGAGTTCATCAGCGATATCACCACCGGCATGTCCGCACCGCCGATTGGCAGCACCAAGGACAGTCCGATGACCGCGGCCAATGCCAGCATCGCGTAGAACGCGAACTCCGCCGATGGATTCACGACGACGTATATGAACAAACCCACTGCCGCGGCGCCCATCGCCAGGTTGACTAGGTTCTGGCCTTTGTAGGTGAGAGGACGCCCGGGAATGAACTCGGCAAGCTTTCCGAACGCGACGAAGCTTCCCGTGACTGTCAAGGCGCCGAAGAGCACTTCGAATCCCAGCGCCGCCATCTTGGCCTTGGAGATCGGATGCCCGCCGTCGAGATCGGTGTAGTACTCGGCCACCCCGACCAGGGCCGCAGCCAGGGCGCCGAACATGTGCGAAAACGCGATTCGCTGCGGCATGGCGGTCATCGGGACCCACATTCCGAGGGGATAGCCGATGAGGGACCCGAGGATCAGACCCACCGCGATCCATCCGTAGCTGACGACCTCGGCTTTCACCAGCGTCCCGACGATGGCGATCAGCATGCCGAGAGCAGCCAGGTTCATTCCGCGTCTGGCCTGATCGGGTTTGGTCAGGCTGCGGAGCCCAAGGATGAAGAGCACTGAAGCCGCCAGGTAGGCGAGTTGGGTTACGAGCTCTCTACTCACGGTTCGGCCTTATACCTCGATCGGGTCAGGTCTTGACCGGTGGCACCTGCGGGGCATTCCTATCGGGTTTGGTCGAGCGGAACATCCGAAGCATGCGGTCGGTGATCAGGAAGCCACCAACAACATTGGCCATTGCACAGGTGACGGCAATGACGCCAAGAATCGTTGCCAGCGAATTGCGATCGGAGCCGGCCGCCACCAGAGAACCAACTAGAGAGATGCCGGAAATGGCGTTGGTGGCTGCCATCAACGGGGTGTGGAGCAAAGCCGGCACCCTGGTGATGATCTGGTATCCGACGAATCCGGCCAGCACGAACACGTAGAGGTCGGCAATAGACATTCGGCGCGAGGTTAGGGCCGATCTCTGCCACTTTGTGCAATACCGGTGGCACGAGTGTGGGCAGATGTTCCGAGGTTTGACAGCTTCCCGGCTTGCCTACAGTTGCCGACAATGTCATCCGTATCTCGTGAGCAAATGCTCGCCGAGGCTCTTGAGATCGTGGGTCAGATTGGCCCGGACGAACTTTCCACTCGAATGTCGGCCGGACCGGTCGTGTTGATCGATTGTCGGGAGACGAACGAGTTTGAGACCGGAGTCATACCCGGTGCTCATCTTTTGCCCCGAGCCATTTTGGACGATGTCAAAGCCGCCGGAATCTCTCCCGAGGCGGACATAGTCGTGTACTGCGCCAGCGGGGTTCGTTCCTTGATAGCGGCCCGCAAGCTCCATGACGCCGGCTTCACGCGGGCCACCTCACTGCAGGGAGGCATCTCCCTCTGGGGCATGCAGGGCGGATCTGTGGCGCCTCTTTCCGGCAAACTCACGGCCGATCAACGCGAGCGCTACGCCCGGCACCTGGTTCTTCCCGAAGTGGGGGAGAAGGGCCAACAGAAATTGCTGGACTCCAAGGTCGCCATCGTTGGTGCCGGTGGCCTCGGCTCTCCTGTGGCTCTCTATTTGGCTGCGGCCGGTGTTGGACATCTCGCCATCATCGACCACGACGTCGTCGACCTCTCGAACCTGCAGCGCCAGATCCTGCACACGGTGGACCGGATCGGGCGACCCAAGGTCGACTCCGCCCGCCAGACTCTCGCTGCCATCAACCCTGACACACAGGTGGTGGCTCACCGCACCCAACTTCAGGCGTCCAACATCCTGGAACTGCTTCGGGACTACGACCTGATCATCGACGGCGCCGACAACTTTCCGACCCGTTATCTGATCAACGATGCCTCGCTCCATCTGCGGATACCCGTCGTCCATGGATCGATCTTCCGGTTCGAGGGCCAGGCTTCGGTGTTCATGCCTTACGTCGGCCCTTGTTATCGCTGCCTCTTTGCTGAGCCACCTCCCCCCGAGCTCTCGCCCAACTGCGCTGAGGCCGGGGTGTTCGGTGTTCTGCCGGGGATCATCGGCTCGATCCAGGCGATGGAGGCGATCAAGCTGCTGCTCGGCATCGGTGACTCCCTGGCAGGGCGCCTCCTCTTATACGACGCATTGGAGCAGGACTTCTCCACCGTGAGGGTCAAGCGGAACCCCGATTGCCCGGCCTGCGCCGACCCGGCCCGCCCCCCGCGACTCGTCGACTACGACGCCGCCTGCCGCCCGGTGGCCGTCGCGGACCGTTGATCAGACAAAGTCGACGGGTACGTTCTCAGCCTGCCGGCCTTCGATGGTCCAGCCGGAGATCTGTCCCCGGGCGACGATGAGGTAGACCCAGTCGGGCTCATTGGCCAGAGCCAGGTCGGTTTGGGAAGGGCGATCCGGCCCCACCGGATGCGAATGGAACGCTCCGATGAGATCCCACTGATTGGCGATGGCATGCCGCCAGGAATGGAAGTGTTCGACGGGATCGATGGTGAACGAAGAGGGCGAAGGATTGGAGTTGGTCAGGGGATAGACGAATCGCACCACCCCTGGAGTCCCGGCCAGGAGGCCGCAACATTCCTCCGGGAGGGAGAATGTCTCGTGGGCACGGATGGCCGCGACCGCCGCGGCGGGCAGCACCAGGCGCCTCATCGCTGGAATGGCATCGGATCCCGGGCCGAAGGGGAAAGAAACGGTCCAACCCACCGGGCGCTGGCGTCCCACAGGTCGGCGCGCTCGGACTCATCCAGGACTGCCCGGCTGGGATCCACAAGCCCCTCTGGTGCGAGGTAGCCACCCGATGGCAGTCGCGGATCGGTAGCTGCCCGGACCAGCGGCAGGGCACCGACCGCGGGAGGGACCATTCGACTGGTGAGGATTGCCCTGAACGGCTGGGGGAGGCGGCGCCAGAGACCGGTTGCCACCACGCCCGGATGGACCGCCAGAGATGTGATCGCCGGATTCCGAGCTGCCAATTCGAGAGACATGGCTGCCATCGCCGCTTTGGAGTGCGAATACTCCTTCCATCCCGAGAGGCTCTTGGTCTTGCCAACGGCCAAAGTTGGATCGAGCTTCGGAGTGGAGAAGTCCGCGTTCGAAGTGACATTGATCACTCTTTTGATCGGAAGGCCCGTCTCCAGGAGCAGGGACGTCAGCAAATAGTGGGCCAGGTAGTTGACGCCAAATGCCAGCTCGAAGCCGTCGCGGGTAATTCCTCGCTTTCCGGCCGTGGCGGCATTGTTGATCAGGATCACATCACCACGGGAAGGCCGGTCAGTGATCGTGCGGGCGGCGAGGGCTACCGCCGAGAGGTCGGCGAGGTCCGCGGCGATCAGAGCATGAGTGGCCCCGGAACCATCGAGCTCGGCCTGGACCGCTCGGTGTCTTTCCGTCGATCGTCCGACCAGGACCAGGCCGGCGCCAAGCGACGCCAGCTGGATAGCTGCCTGATATCCGATCCCGCTCGAGGCGCCCGTGATTATCACGGTCGATCCCCGCAACCCGCCGGCGCCAGCCCCGCCGCCCGTCAAAGTTCGGCCTCGAGGGCGGCGATGAGAGCCTCGACTTGGGACGGTTCGTTGTAGGGCGCGGCCGAGATTCTGACGTTGTGTCGAGGCCACTTCGGCCAGGTGAAGACCGCCGCCTGGATCCGATACTTCTCCAGAAGCAGGCGCCCGAGAGGATCGAAGACCGACGAGGTCTCCTCTTTGCTGTCGGGCAGTGGAACCGCGGCCATCGATCCGATCATCGAGTCCGGGGCGGGTGGCTCGAGCCCGAGAAACTCACACAAGCGGTCCCTTCCGGCGAGTGCGACTTTCCGGTTGTGCTCCATGACCCCGAGTATCCCGTCGGGGTGCAACGAATTCAGAAAGTCGATCGCGGCGGGTACGGCCAGGTGGGCGGTGGGGTCGTCGGCGCCCATGTAGTCGAAAAGCAGGTGGAAGCGTGGTCGGTCGGTGCGAGGGTCGTTCCAGCCATGGCTGATGACCGGAGGCACCAGCTTCTCGCCCAACCCCGAACGAGCCCACAGGAACCCTGAGCCCTTGGGGGAGCACATCCATTTGTGGCAATTGCCGGTGTAATACGACGCACCCAGACTGTCGAGGTCGATGGGAACCATCCCCGGCCCATGGGCCCCGTCCACCATCACCGCGATGCCTTTGGCCTCGAGGCGGGCGACGATATCTCCAATCGGAAGGATGATGCCGGTCGGGGAGGTGATGTGATCGATCAGGACGAATCGAGTCCGGTCGCTCACGGCCGACAGTACGGCGTCGATTACGACGTCCGGGGAGTCGAGGGGGAAAGGGACATCGGCGATCACGACCCTTGCTCCCGACCTCGCAGCCGCATACTCGAGGGCGTTGCGACACACGTTGTAGGCGTGGTTGATCGTCAACAGTTCGTCCCCGGGCTCGAACACCAGAGAACGTGCCACCGTGTTGACGCCCATGGTCGCATTGGTCACGAAGACCAGGTCGGCCGGCCGGGCACCTAGGAACGCGCACAATCGGGCTCGGGCTGCGTCGAGGGCCGGCTCGAAGGCCTCGAGGACGAAGCCCGTCGGGTTCGCTTCGATAAGGCGACGCCAGCGGTCCTGTTCTTCGAGAACGGGTCGGGGAGTGGCACCGAAGGACCCGTGGTTGAGCTGGATTATCTGAGGGTCGAGCAGCCAGCTTTTCGAACCCCCTTGTGGCGCGGACATTCGACCCCAGGAAAGCAGATCAACGTGTCAAAACGGGCCTAGGCCGCTCCACCCTTGTTGGGATGACGGGACCGACCCGGCTTTTCCAGCTGAGCCAGCACTTCCGAGAAGTCGCTGCCCCAGCACGGTACGAACTCGCGTCCGACCGCCTTCACCAGGCGCGAGATGGCGCCACCCCGCTGGTACCAGAAGACCTCGGGGCTGATCGATCCGGGCCCGTCAACGAACCACTGGCTCCCGATTTCGATCATCCCCGCAACCGAAGCGGTGATCCGATCGTCATTGACCTCGGTGTAGATCAGCGCGTCCCGGCATGGCACCATCGCCACTGCCCCGAAGAGATTCTTCCGCGACAGAAGGTGGTCGAGGGAGAGCAGAACGCTCGATGCAAAGAAGCTGGCACGGACCCACACGATCTTGCTTTCGCCCCGGGCCAGGACTTTGCGCTCCCGGGGCTCGTCCCAGATCGTCCGCTGCCTCGCATCCTGGAAGGCCCGGTCGGGTGAGATCCCCCAGGACTCGAGCTGGGAAGGTGAGACCGTGATACAGCCGACGTCATTGCGCATCATCAGGACTTCATCGAGCCCGTCACAGACCCGCCGATAGGCGGCCCATCCCGGTTCGGAGCCATCGGCACTCAAGCGCACCCGCAGGCTGGGGCCGGCGTGCCCGTATTCGGCGGGGAACTCCGGGCTGATTGCTCCCAGCATCGCGAGCCGGTCAGCGACGAGCCCCATCCACTCGCTCTCAGGGATGGCAGCGAGCTCCTGGGCGAGGTTGACGAGCCCATAGACCCCTCCGCGGCGATCACGCACCGCCCATCCGCCTTCGAGCACCTCGACATTGTCCTCTCCCAGGTGATCGACGACGATTGACAACAGTTGTTCGTGTTGGGTGGTGCTGATTGACGGCATCAGTCAGGTGTACCGCTGTTCGACGGCCGCTGCAATAGGGTCAGGTCGAATTCGGCCGATTAGCGTCCGGGCATGGCCCGAGCCCGACTTAGTCGAGAACAGATTGACGGGATTTTGAAACCGCCGAGGCGGCGCTGGCTTCAGCAGGAAAGGTCGACCTCGGCCCGCTCGGGTTTTGGAAAGCCGTGAACACAGTGAAGTCCGACCCCGACCTGGTCGAGGCGTTTGCGGATCGGGTCGGAGAGATCGATCGTGAGGCCTTCGAGCGCTGGGCGATGTTGAGATTGCCGGCGAGCGTCGGCACCACTCTCTCGATTGTCGCCACGACCGGAGGATTGGGGCTGATCGGGTGGGCCTACGGATTGGAAGGAACCGCCCAAGGCTGGGCGCTCCTCGCCGGGACCGGCGTCGTTCTCGCTGCAACCCATGGGTTGGCTCATGCGGTGGTGGCCGCTGTCCAGGGCATGAAAGTCATCTATTGGTTCGTGGGATCGATTCGGAGCCCCCAGCCAGGAGTCAAAATCGACTACGCGACATATCTGCGTACCCCTGCCCGGCAGCGGGCCTGGATGCATGCGTCGGGCGCCATCGTCACCAAGCTCGTTCCGTTTATCTCACTTGGGGCCGGATGGGCCATGAGGGCTCCGGCCTGGACGATGGTGACCCTGGGAATGCTCGGGGCGGTCCAGATCGTCACCGATCTGCTCTGGTCCACCAAAGCCTCCGACTGGAAAAAGTTCAGAAGGGAGATGGCGCTGGCCCAAGTCGGCTAGAACCGACTCGCCTAGAACCAACTCGCCTAGAACCAACTCCGCTAGAACCACTTCGCTAGAACCAAATCCATGCCCCTCCCCGTCGTTTTTCCCGAGAAGCACGTCCTCCATGTCCCGGATGGGGAGATCTGGGTCGGGGTGCGGATTGCGGGCACCGAATTGCCTTCGAGGGGGGAGGCGATTGCTTCCACGCTTCGCGGAGCCGGATATCCATTCTTCGCACCGGAACCCATCTCAATCTCTGAGCTGACCGCGGTGCACAGTCCGGACTTGATCGAATTCCTCCGCACCGCCTGGGATCGCTGGCAGGCTTCCTCCTACCCGAAGGACCCCGGTCAGGACCGCGTGGTCCCGTACGCGTTCCCGCTGGCTGACATGACCTCGGGTCGCCCCCCGCGTAGGCCCGCCTCGACTGGGGCCCTCACCGGCATGTTTGCGATGGACACCATGACTCTCATCGGGCCGGGCACGTGGGAAGCAGCGGAGGATGCGGCTGCGGCTGCGGTCACCGCGGCGGAAATGGTGGCGGCAGGTTCAGAAGCCGTGTACGCGGCGGTCCGTCCCCCCGGCCATCACGCCGGGACCTCGTTCTACGGGGGGGCTTGCTACATGAACAACGCTGCCCTGGCCGCGCAGAGGCTGGTCGATCGGGGCCTCGGTCCGGTGGTGGTGCTCGATTTGGACGCCCACCATGGCAACGGCACCCAGCAGATCTTCTACGAGACAGACGAGGTTCGTTATGGCTCGATCCACATCGATCCGGGTGCCGGGTACTTTCCGCATTGGCTCGGATTTGCCGACGAGGTCGGGGCGGGGAAGGGAAACGGCGCCAATCTCAACCTCCCGATGGATCCCGGAACGGGAGACGAGAACTGGCTGGCCGGGGTTGACCAACTCGCCTCGTTCGGCGAAGCGGCCCGTTCGATGGTGGTCTCCCTGGGAGTCGATGCCTGGAAAGATGATCCGGAAAGCCCGCTGCAGGTCTCGATCGAGGGCTATGCCCGGGCCGGGGCCTTGCTCGGTCGGATGGCATTACCCACGGTGATCGTGCAGGAGGGCGGATACGACCTGGGTGCCCTCGGTGACCTGGTGGCTGGGTTTCTCGATGGGTTCGAACGCGGATGACGACGCCGCGTGACTGAAGAATCCAATGGGTCGAAACCGGCACCGACCGGCGTCCTGGTTGGGATCGGGGTGGCGACCGGAGTGCTGGCCGGACTCCTCGGGGTCGGGGGAGGGATCGTCATGGTTCCGGCCCTCGTGGCCGCCGGTTTCAACCGTCACCGGGCCACCGCTTCTTCGCTGGCGGCGATCCTCCTCATCGCGCTCGCCGGCGCGGTCGCATTCGGGGCGGCCGGAGACGTCGATGTTTCTACCGGAGTCTTCCTCGGGCTGGGAGGACTGATCGGCTCGACCCTCGGGGCCCATTGGATGAACCGTCTTTCGGGCCGCACCCTCGCTCTGATTTTTGGCTTCGTCCTGCTGGTGGCCGGGCTCCGGATGACGGTTGGCGGGGCGATAGCCGGGGGAGGGTTTGAACCCGTGCCGATCGTCTCATTCGCACTGGAACTCGTGATCGGTGCCGTCTCGGGGACTCTCTCCGGGCTGGCGGGCGTTGGCGGAGGCATCGTCATGATCCCGGCAATGGTGCTGTTGCTGGGAGTAGATCAGCACACGGCCGAGGGCACGTCGCTGGTCGCCATGCTTTTCACCGCCGCGGCCGGAACCCGGGTCAATGCCGCCAATCGTCTCGTCGACTGGCGAGCGGTCTGGATCCTCGGATTGGCTGGTGGCCTGATCGCACCGCTGTCAGCCGGCCTCGCTCAGCGAATACCGGCCGACACCCTTGGTCGGATCTTTGGGGTATTCGTGATCGTCAACGCGATCAGGACGCTGTGGAAAAGCCGGGAACGGGAGGAGCCGGTGCGCCTCCCGGGGACAACCGATTAGCCCTTCTTCAATTCGAGCGCGGCCGAGTTCATGCAATAGCGCAGGCCCTCAGGGCCGGGCCCGTCCGGGAAGACGTGGCCCAGATGACCGCCACATCGGGCGCAGCGAACCTCGGTCCTGACCATTCCGAAAGCGGAGTCGGTCTCCGTGGCCACGCCTTCGTCTGATAGCGGACGGGTAAAGCTGGGCCAACCGGTGCCGGAGTCGTATTTGTCTTTGGCGTCGAACAGTTCGGCGCCACAGCCGGCGCAGACGTACTGCCCCGGCTCCTTCGAATTCCAGTATCGGCCGGTGAAGGCCCGCTCGGTGCCTGCCTCCCTGAGCACGTGGTACTGCTCGGGCGTCAATCGGTCACGCCATTCCTGGTCCGTAAGCTTTTCCAAGATTCCTCTTTCTGTCTTTCATGTCGATCAACAACGGCTTTGAGCGCGAAGTTCCCGCATGTTGGATTTCACGCTGGATTCAGCGCCACGACCGGGATCCGACGGGTAGTCCGTGTTAGGTATTCGCCGTAGCTCGGGTCGACGTCGTCGACAAACCGTTGGTAGATCAAGCTCCGTTCGGGTTCTTCCACCTCCCGGGCCACGATCGCCACTCTCTTGCCACCGACCCTGATTTCGGCGGCGGGTTGGACCCTCAAGTTGAGCCACCAGGCCGGGTCCCGGTCATCGCCGGCGTTGGAGCCAACCACGATCCACCGACCGCCGTCCTCGAGGTAGGTGAGGGCCACCCGACGGGACTCGCCCGACTTGCGCCCCACGGTGATCAAGAGCAGTTGCTTGCCCGGTCCCATCCTTTGACCGAGGCGACCTTTGCTGGCCTGAAGGATCAGACGGTGGATCCGCCAGAAGGTTCGAAGGGCCGGGCTGCGTCGAACAGCCGCCATCAGGTCACCTCGGCCCCTGATTCCTGGATCTGGGCGAGGGCGGCGCTTGCGTCCCCGGCCTCGAGTTCCACCGCCGCCGTGAGGCCAACTGGTACGACCGTGCGGTAGCCAAGCCGGACCGCGTCGATCGCAGTCGCGTTGACGCAATAGTCGAGCGCCAGACCGGACACGACCACCGATTCGATCTTTGACTCGCGCAGCAGAGCGTCGAGTTCCGTGGGTACCTCGGCGCCGCTGACAGGATCTCGCATCGTGAATCCCGAGTAACCGTCCTCGCCGTTCGTGCCCTTGCGAACTACCTCTCCGACCTGGACCAGTGCGGGGTGAAACTCTGCTCCCCAGGTCCCCGCAACACAATGGACCGGCCAGATCCCTCCGTACTCCTTGAAGTGAGGCGTCTTCTCCGGATGCCAATCCTGCGTGTAGAAGACCGGGGCCCCGGCCGCGATTGCATCGTCGACGGCGGCATTGACGGCTGCGATGACAGCCTCTGCTCCTCTGACGTACAAAGAACCTGCCGGGTCGGAGAAGTCGTTCTGGCAGTCGACGACGATCAATGCGGTTCGGGCAGCGAACTCCATAGGGTTCAATCCAGCGCGGTTGTCACTTGAACGAGACCTTGACGACGAGAACGAGGTTAGATAACTCGATGCAGGGCCTCGCCGGCGACGTGCTATTCACCGATCTCTACCAGCTCACCATGGGCCAGGTCTATTTCCGCGAGGGTCTCCATGAGCACCGGGCCCGCTTCGAGCACTTCTTCCGGAGCACCCCGGATTATGGAGGTCATCAAGCCGGCTACGCGATCACGGCCGGGATGAGGACCTTTCTCGACTGGCTGAAAGACGCTCGCTTCGACCGGACGGAGATCGAACGATTGGCGGCGCATTCCTCGGCCGGCGGTGGGCGGTTGTTTTCGAACGAGTATCTCGATTGGCTGACAGCCTGCGGCGGCTTCGAGTCTCTTTCGATCTGGGCCATACCGGAAGGCAGGGTGGTCCACCCCGGGGTTCCGCTGACGATCGTGGAGGGTCCGCTGATCCTGGCCCAGCTGATCGAGACGGCCTTGTTGAACCATCTCAATTTCGAGACTTTGATCGCGACCAAGGCGTCGCGGATCTGGGAGGCGGCGCGCGGCGGGACCGTGCTCGAGTTCGGTACCAGGCGTGCCCAGGGCTGGGGGGCCCACTCGGTCGTGAGGGCAGCCTTGATCGGAGGAGCCTCCGGATCGTCTTTGGTGGGCCGGTCGTACGAACTCGGGTTCGTTCCCGTGGGAACGCACGCCCATTCGATCGTTCAAGCCTTCATGGCGCTCGGGATGGGCGAGTTGGGAGCGTTCCGTGCCTATGCCGAGGTCTTTCCCGACGATTGTCTGCTCCTGGTCGACACCATCGACACCCTCGATTCGGGTCTTCCCAATGCGATCGTCGTCTTCGAGGAGCTAAGGAAACAAGGTCACCGCCCTTTGGGAATCCGCCTTGACTCGGGGGACCTCGCCCATCTGGCGGTCCGCTCGGCCGAGATGCTCGACGGGGCCGGCTTCGAGGAGACGTCGATCGTTCTCTCCTCCGAATTGGACGAGATCACCATCTGGCAAATAATCGAGCAGATCCTCGAAGAGGCTCCTCGATACGGTGTCAACGGTGAATCCGTGGTCAAGAGGCTTGTGTATGGGGTGGGGTCACGTCTCGCCACCTCCCAGGGAGATCCCTACCTCGACGGGGTTTACAAGCTCGCCGCCATCGAAGACCAAGGGGAGTGGAAGCCGGCCATCAAGGTCTCCGACACCCCGGCCAAGATCATGACGCCGGGGGCGAAACGCTCGTGGCGCATCTACGACCAGCGGGGAATAGCGACCGTCGACCTGCTGGCACTGGACGATGAAACCCCCCGACCTCCCCTCGAACTTCACCACGTCAGCCAGGTCGGTGTCGTTCGGCGGCTGCCGGTCGAGCGGGTCAGCGAGATCGAGGAATTGGCTCAGCGTGTTTCGACCTCGGACCTGCCCTCACCTCACGATGAGATCGTGTCGGCCCAGAAGCGGCGGCTGTCCGACCTGGAACGTCTCGATCCAGGGGTTCGACGATTGGTCAACCCGCACGTCTATCACGTTTCTCTGACCCCGGAGCTGGCCAAGCTCAAACGCGAGATGATCAGCCGGCACTCCGTTTGAGAGAGCGCCGGCTGATTCCGAGGGTGATCAAATGGGTGCGAACGGGTCCGGTGGAGGGTGGGGGCGGAAGCTCGCTTTCATCACGCGATCTGCGGATCGCGGGGGCGATCAGAGCGAGTCCGACCAGAACCACTACCACCGGCATTGCCCACCCGAAGAGGTCCTTGAACCCGTTGGTGAGGTCGAAGGGATCCGCCGGTATCAAGAAAAGGAGTCCGAGCCCCGTCAGCACAATGCCGCTGATCAGGGACCAGGGGTCCAGCTGGTGTCGTTTCATTCGCGTTCTCCTTGGGTCAGGGTGATTTCGCCTTCGATGCTTTGGATGTTGAGTTCGATGACCGGACTGCCGCTCGTGATCGAGTCCGCCCTCACCACTCCGCCGCGATCGACCTGGTCCGTTCCGAACAGGTCGACCACGCCGAAGTCGGTGCGTGCTGCGACTCGATATGAGGTGTCGACGGGAAGGATCACGGTGATGTCGCCGAAGTCGGAAGTGACCTCAATAGAGCGATCTTCCGTCAGCACCAGACCGGCCAGGTCGAGGGTGATGTCCCCCTCACTGGTGACGTAGGAGTCCTCCAATGACTCGGTCGAGGTGACGTCGACGACGAGGTCGCCGAGGGCAGCCGGTGCTCGGAATTGGTCGCCATCGAAGAGGCGGTTGTCGTCGGTCTCTACGACGATGCGGCCGATGCCGACCTCGAGATTGGCGACAACTGTTCCGATTCCGGACCCTTCGAGAGTGAACGTGCGGTCGACTCCGAAACCGCCCTCGGTGCTGGTGTCGCCCTCGAATCCGGCGCCGATGGCGAACTCACCGATACCGACATCGCCGCTCGCCTCGACGGCGACGCCTTGGGGGACCCGGAGGGCGATTTCACCGACGCCTACTTCCGCATTGAGAGTGATGGTCTCGCCGCTCCACGGAAGTTCGGTGAGGTCGATCGTCAGCTCGCCGGCTCCCTCGTGATACGTGTCGGCCAGGCCCGCGAACTGTGAAGGACGAACCACCTGGGGGGACTGCCAGCGACCGTCGAAGGCGTCGGCGACCGAGGTTCCCAACATGACCGGTATCAGCAAAAGACCAAAGGGAATCAGCCATCTGGCCCTGCCGAAAAAGGTTCCGGTCAGAATTCCGAGACCGAGAATCACGACCGCCAGAGCGAAGTAGTGACGCGGGTCGGCATCAACCGCCGGCGATATCCGGTCGATGGCGGCCAGAAGCCCGAGACCGATGATCGTCGCACCAACGGTGATTCGGCCCAACGGGGACGGAGGGGTACGAGGTTTGACTACGACCGGCGCGACCGGCGGGGTGCTGGCAGGGGATTGATAGGTCGTGGTCATTGCGTTCATCGTCTCCGTAGTCGTTGGGTCGGTGTTGTCAGGACGGGGTTTCGGCTTCCAATCGATTCCCGGGAGGTCGCCCCGGTACAGCAGGATCCCGATGACGAGTAGGGCAGTCGGGAACAGGAGCCCCCCGTCGAAGAACGGGAAGTTGCTGAACAGGATGGCGGCGGCGACGAGCACGAAGACCACCCCGATCCAGGGGCGGGTGCTGTTGGCCTGGTTGGCCCAGCGCTGCCCAACGGAGACGGCCTGGCCTTCCTCGGGCATGAGCAGCCACGCAGCGATGTAGAGGAGGACTCCGCTGCCACCTCCGGCGGAGAGCACGACGAACGCCAGTCGGATGATCCAGCGCTCAACCCCCAGCCGGTCGGCGATGCCGGCCGCGACGCCGGCGACCATCCGGCCTTGCTTGGGACGGCGGAGCTCGGTCGGTAGACCGGGCGGCCCGGTTCGTGGTCGGCGGAGTGGGGTCGGGGATTTCGGACGAGTTGGGTGGGGTCGGTTCCGGACCGGTCGATTCCGGGCTGGGGGCCTCGGGTTCTCCCGCGAGGGGTTTCTGTCGTGTTTTCCATGTCAGGAATGCTGCGGATCGAGATGGTGCCTGTCTATCGGGGACCTCCCCGTTCCGACCCTCGAACCCCGGGGTGGGTTCAGGGATGCACCTCATTGCCGCCGACCCCGGGGTGGTGCCAACATCATGAGTGCAGATGACGATCCCCGCCCAGCCCGAAAGCCCTGCTCCCCCCTTGGCCGAACGCCTCGGGCTTTTCAGACGTCGTCAGGACCGGGTCATCGCCGGGGTGGCCGGGGGCCTGGCCGATCGCCTCGGCGTGGGTGATGTCTACGTCCGAGCCGCCTTTGCCACTCTCGCCACCATGTTCGGGCTGGGAATCCTCATCTACGTAGTGCTGTGGCGAATGACCTCGGAGTTCGAGGATGATCGAGAGCCCCGCACGATCGATTCCCGACAGCGGATCGGCCTGGCTCTGGCCTTCATCGGCGGAATCTGGATTTTGAGTTCGATGGGTCTGGTGATCGACGGGTTCGCCGCCGCCGTCGTGTTCACCCTTTCGTTCGGGGTGGCGGCGCTGTGGGACCGCTCCGAGTCGCCGTCGCTGGCGCGGATCATCCTTCCTGACGGAGGCGGCGGCCGATCCGTGGTGCGGCTCATAGGCGGGATGGTTCTCGTGATCGGCGGGCTTGGGCCTCCTGTTCAGTTCGGTATCCGCCGTTTCCCAGATCGGGTTCACCCTGCTGGCGGTGGCGGTCACGGTGGCAGGTTTGGTTCTCGCGTTCGGACCGTGGATGTATCGAATGGCGCAGGATCTCGGGCAGGAACGCCGGGAGCGGGTCCGCCAGGAGGAACGGGCGGAAGTAGCGGCCCACCTTCACGACTCGGTGCTGCAAACACTGGCCTTGATTCAGCGCAGCGAGGATCCCCGCAAGATGGCCTCCCTGGCACGGTCGCAGGAACGGGAGTTGCGAGGGTGGCTATACGGTCGCGCCCCGGTTCCAGGCGAGGACCTGCTGTCGACCGCCCTGGAAGGGGCGGTGGCCAAAGTGGAAGACGAACGCCACGTCGCCATCGATCTGGTGAAGGTGGGCGACGCCACTCTCGATGACCGCGGCCGGGCCCTGGTGGGCGCCGCCACCGAGGCGCTGATCAACGCCGCCCAGCACAGCGGAAGCGGCCGCATCTCGATATTTCTGGAGGTGGACGGCGATACCGCCGAGGTTTGGGTCACCGATCAGGGCAAGGGATTCGACCAGAAGACGGTCCCCTCCGATCGCCGCGGCCTGGCCGATTCGGTGTTCGGGCGGATGCTGCGTCATGGTGGCAGCGCCGCCGTCGAGAGCCGGCCCGGCGAAGGCACCGAGGTTCATCTGATCGATGCCAGGTCTCAAGCTCGATCGGGGCCCAGCCGTGACCCGCCTCTTCCTGGTCGACGACCACCACCTGTTTCTGGCAGGCGTCAAAGCCGAACTCGAAGGAAAAGCCGAGATCGTCGGGATCGCTTCCGACGTCGATGAAGCCATCGCCGCAGATTCGACGGACACGGCCCGACGTCGTCCTGATCGACGTCCATATGCCGGGTGGCGGGAGGGCTAGCCGTCATCGGCGCTCTCACGGAGACGAACCCCGAGATCAAGTTCCTCGCCCTGTCGGTTTCGGATGCGGCCGAGGACGTCATCGCCATGATCCGGGCCGGAGCACGCGGCTATGTCACGAAAACTATCAGTGCCGAGGACCTGGCCGAGGCGATCGGTCGGATCAAGGCCGGGGACGCCGTCTTCTCCCCGAGGCTGGCCGGCTTCGTCCTCGATGCATTTGCCGGGGGCCTGCCGATTCCGATCGACGAGGAACTCGACCAGCTCACCGCCCGCGAGCGCGAGGTTCTACGACTGATCGCCCGGGGATTTGCCTACAAGCAGGTCGCCTCCCGGCTGAACCTGTCGGTCAAAACCGTGGAGACCCATGTTTCGGCCGTCCTCCGCAAGCTGCAGCTTTCCAATCGTCACGAACTGGCGAGATGGGCCTCGGATCGGAAGATCGTCTAGTCGCATTTAGGAGGCGACGGCCACCGGTCCCGATCGCTGGATGACCTCGATGCGCGATACCCATGCCGATCCTTCGAGTCGGACGGCCGGGGCGTCTCGGGGGATCGTTGTTGGCAGGGATGCTGATGCCTGTGGCCCGGGTTGTGACCGAGTCGATGACCTGCCAACCGGGCGGGGTGATGACTCGCAGCGAGCCTCCGAACATGAGTACCGAGATTTCGACTCCCGTCGGCCCTGGGAGCACCCGCCTCAGGTCGAGCTCGACGACCGCAGCCGCTACCAGGATGGTTGCGCCGATGAAGGGCTTGGCCCGCATTCGGATCCGGCGGCTGGCGGCGATCGCGGCGAAGTCGATCTCATCCTGGTGCTCGGAATACCGGTCCTTGAGCAGTCCTTTGGCGATGGCCAATGCCGCCGCCACCAGGCCGATAAGCGAAATCGCTGTTTTCCGCATCATGTGGCAAGGTAGTGCGGACGAGGGTCGTAACGCTTCCGTACCGGCCCCGTCGGATCATCCCGATAAGCAACTGCCGATGAGCTTTAGCTAGCTACGCGGCCATTAAGGAAGGAAATGATGACGAGGAAAGTGTTGTTAATCGCGGCCTGTTTGGCTCTGGCCGGCTGTGCAACCGCCGGATCTGAGCCGGTATCGGGCACCATCGAAGTCACCGGCGACGACTACAGCTTCGCCGGAGTTCCCGACGTGGTGGCTTCCGGAGCCGAGTTCACCTTCACCAATGCATCGGATGCGGAGGCGCACGAGATGGTGCTGATGAAGGTGGCAGATCTCGAAACCAGGACCATCGAGGAACTTCTGGAGCTGCCGGAGGAAGAGTCGAATTCCCTCGTCGAGTTCCAGGGTGTTCTGGTGGCCCTTCCCGGTGAGGACGGAGCCAATCCAGAAGGGGCCGGCTCCTCGATCACGGTGACCGCACCGGGACGATACGTCCTGGTGTGCTTCATTCCCCAGGGTGCCGATCCGGCGATCCTGGCCGAGGCCATGCAGAGCGGCGAGGCGGCGGAGGGCCCTCCGGCTCTTGGCGATGGAACCCCTCATGCATTTCTCGGCATGGTCGAAGAGTTCCAGGTGGAAGAGGCCTAGAAGCGATTCGAGGTCGGAGGCGGAAGGTCACCACCTTCCGCCTCCGACCTCTCGATCCGGGCATACTTCGCCCGTGACCTCGACAGACGAACTGGTTGGGCGGCTTCGGGCCAAGGATCCGACGATTTGGGGGCCGGCCGATACTCCCGAGCTGGCGGACCGGCTCGGGTGGGTCGATCTGCCCGAGTCGATGACCGCCCGGGTTCCTGAGCTCGAGACGATTGCGTCCGAAGCCATTGCCGACGGCACCGACCACGTCGTGCTGCTGGGAATGGGTGGATCATCCCTCGCTCCCGAAGTCTTCGCATCGGTACTCGGCGTTGCCCCCGGATATCCGTCGCTGGCGGTACTGGACTCCACCCACCCGGACAAGATTGAGACCGTCGCCCGGTCGATCGAGCCCGGTCGCACAATTTTTATCGTCTCTTCCAAGTCGGGCGGCACCCTCGAGACCATCTCCGGATTCCGTTTCTTCTGGGAAGCGACCGGCGGCAACGGGCGGCGTTTCATAGCCATCACCGACCCGGGAAGCTCCCTCCAGCAGTTGGGAAGGGACCGTGGATTCCGGGCCGTGGTCACGGCCCCTCCTGACGTTGGCGGTCGATTCTCGGCCTTGACTCCATTCGGTCTGCTTCCGGCCGCGATGATCGGGGCGGACCTGGGTGCGCTGCTGGAAGCGGCCGCCGCGGTTGCGTGGGATGCCTGCGTCGACATGGGGATTGCCTGGGGGGAGTGGGCCCGGGAAGGCCGCGACAAGCTCACGATCATGACGTCTCCAGGTCTGGCGGCTCTGCCCGGGTGGCTCGAACAGCTTGTGGCCGAGAGCCTCGGCAAGGACGGCAAAGGGATCGTTCCCGTCGCCGGCGAGCCGGTTCTCGATCGTTACGGCGACGACCGCGCGTTTCTGATCTACCCCTTCGGAGGAGAGGAGGTGGCGGTCCCGGGCTATCCGGTCCTCGAACGCCCATTGGTCAAGAAGCACGATTTGGCAGCCGAGATGTTGGGAGCCGAAATAGCCACCGCCGTCGCCGGGATGGTTCTCGGAGTGCACCCTTTCAATCAACCCGATGTCGAACTGGCCAAACAGCGGGCTTCACAGGTGCTGCAGGGCGAGCCGGGAAGGGCCGACCTCGTCGATTTCTTCTCACCGGTCCTCTCGGACCTCCTCGACGAGTGGATGGCATCGATTCGGCCCGGGGATTACGTAGGAATCCACGCCTATCTTCCCCAGGAGCGGGCCACGGAAGCTGCCCTGGACGAGCTGCGGCACAAGATCGGAAACCGGGCCGGGACCGCCACCACGGTCGGCTTCGGGCCGCGTTTTCTTCACTCGACCGGCCAGCTCCACAAGGGAGGGCCCAATACCGGGGTGTTCCTGCAACTGGTCGACTCACCCATGAACGACCTGCCGATCCCCGAGACCGACATCACGTTTGGCCGGGTGATCGCCGCCCAGGCTCTTGGTGACTACCTCGCCCTCAAGGAGCGGGGTCGCCGCATCATCCGCGTCGACCTGGGTCCTAACCGGGATCGGGGCCTGGCGGCAATGGTCGAGGCCATCGGCTGACCGCGCCCGGTTAATACCTTGACATCACGACCGGGCTGCTCGTAACGTGCTCCTGTAATCACTCAGAAGGCCCCGAAAATGAACAAGATGCTGAACACCACATTTGGTGCGCGGTTCCCCCAGGGAGCCGTTGCTCCGCGGGCGCGGCAGCTTCTTGCCATCAACGTCGGCGGGTCCACCACTACCCCCATCAGGCGGCCTCACTTCGAGTGAAATCCTCGTAAGAACCAATCCCTCCGAGGCCGCCGAGCAACACCGGCGGCCTTTTTCGTTGCCGCCAACGAAGTCTCAAAATTTGAGAGGAAATCATGGAACAAGTTCTGAGCAGAGGAAGATGTGTCGGAAGCGGACAGCATGAGCTGTTCTTCTCGGAGCGCCCCGAGCAATTGGCGGCGGCCCAGGCCCTGTGCGCCGAGTGCCCCGTCCGGGTGGCGTGCCTGGAACAGGCGCTCAGTCACGGATACGACTGGGGAGTCTGGGGAGGTGTGATCTTCTGGGACGGGCAGGTATTCCACCGAAAGCGGGGAAGGGGGCGGCCCCGAAGAGGGGAGCGCCCTGATTCCGGTGGAGGCCCGACGAGAGGATCTGATCGACCTGGTGCGGTCGGCTTAGGAGGGTTGGAGATTCGGGGTCGGTTGAACCCTGGGTGAGACCCGGGGTCGAGACCCCGAAACTCAGCCGACGGCGACTCTGCGGAGACGGGCGGGACCGCCCGGGTTACGCATCTTGGAAAGCGCCTTGGACTCGATCTGGCGGATCCGCTCCCTGGTGACGTTGAAGAGTCTGCCGACTTCGTCGAGTGTTTTCGGTTCCTCGGCGCCCAGGCCATACCGCATCTCGATCACCTGGCGTTCCCGATCGTTGAGACGGGAGAGGACTTCGCGCAGGTCGGCTTGGTTCAGGCGGGCCAGAACCAGTTCGAATGGCGTGCCCGCATCCTGATCCTCGATGAAGTCGCCGATCGTGGCGTTGTCCTCACCAACCGGTTCGAACAGGGAAATCGGCTCCGGAGCGACCCTCTTGGCTTCTCTGACTTTGCCGACCGTGAGTCCGGCCTCTTCGGCGATTTCTTCGTCGTTGGGGGCGCGTCCGAGACGCTTTATCAGCGTGTTCTCGGCGGTCTGCATCTGCGTAATGGTGTCCATCATGTGAACCGGGACCCGGATCGTGCGCGACTTGTCGGCGATCGCCCGGGTGATGGCCTGACGGATCCACCAGGTGGCGTAGGTGGAGAACTTGAATCCCTTGCGATATTCGAACTTCTCGACGGCTCGGATGAGCCCCAGGTTGCCCTCCTGGATCAAGTCGAGGAAGGGCAGGCCGGAGTTGGGGTAGCGCTTGGCGATGCTGACCACCAAACGCAAGTTCGCCTGGATGAAGCGGCGCCGGGCCATGTCGCCCTCGGCGACGACGTGGTCGAGACGAAGGCGCTTTTCGGGGTCACGCTCGGTCAAGGAGTGCCTGCTCGGCCCGCCGGCCGCGTTCGATAGCCTTGGCGAGGGCGACTTCTTCGTCGGCGGTGAGAAGGTCGTAGGTACCGATGCCGTCTAGGTATTGACGGATCGCCTCTTCACTCGAATCCCCATCGATAAACTTGCTCATTGGTCAACATCCATAAATTTCGACCCGGGGCCGGGACTGGATCCGCAGATGAATCCGTCCGACCAGGTGGCTTGGCTTTCTGATATCCACTATCGGCGGACGTAGTCGATAGGTTGAACGATGCTGCAGGCCCGGGGCCTCATTTTTGGCCACACAAACCGACTAGTCCGCACTGAGAGTGGTCGAGATCGCCGGTAATCTCGGGTCCCGGTTTCGAGGCCCGGTCTCGGAGATGAGCAAGGGCGTTTAGCTCAGTTGGAAGAGCGCTTCCCTTACAAGGAAGAGGTCGGCGGTTCGAGCCCGTCAACGCCCACTGAAGAAAACGCTGTAACTATTGGTGTTCTCAGTTGTGAAGCGTGACGGGATGGGTCTTTGGTCCCCTGTGTCGTCGGCTCGAAGGAAATTGCCGCCCGACTGAATTTGTCCGTTCCTCCCTCGGGAAGAGGTCGTCCGTTCGAACGCGTAGCGCTTGGAGGAAAGCCGTTGGTACGGCTCGGCTTCGTTCGGTCTTTCATTGCGCGCTCTACAACGCCTTGAACGTGCATAGGACGCGATTCGTTTGCCGAGCCTTGCCGCCCGAGCAGGTTGTGGGGGCCGATAGTTGGGCTTGTAGCGCTCAGGGTGGCTCGCTCGATCCCTACAGCGCTGGACCGACCCGGTGAGTTCCCGGGTGATCGAACGCGGTAGCGATACGTTCGCCGCCGAGCCCGGCGGCGTGCAATTGTCTATAAACCACCTTCGTCAATCGACTCCGTGCGAGCAGCCTGCGTGCAATCTGTCATCATCGATGGCGGCTGGCCGTAGGGCAGGGTGGTTTCGGAGAGGGCGGTGGTCTGTCGCACGGGATTCGGGAGCGAGTCAGGGCAGCCCGATCACGGTGACTGAGGCTCAGGCGGTGCGGACGAAGTTGTTAGCGATGGCTAGCAGACTCTCTCCGTGCGGCGAGTTTGGTCAGACGACCAAGGTTTCGGACTACGTCTTGCGTACCGGGTAGCGCAGGTGCGTAACGCCGATGCCCAGGATCCCGGTCGGTTTGCCGAGGACGATTGGGGTGCCGGCGAGGTGGTCGAAGAGTCGAATTCCGGAGCCGAGAAGAACCGCTGCGATGTCGACGTCGATTTCGTCGAGGAGTCCAGCGTTGAGGCATTGCTGGATGGTGTCGGCGCCGTGGACTCCAACGGACTTCCCGGCAGCTGCAGTTTTGGCTTGGTTGACCGCGGATTCGATACCGTCGGTGACGAAGTGCACAGTCGAGTTGGGACGTGGCCACCCGTCGGGGATGTGGTGGGTGAGCACGAATGCCGGTCCCCAGGCGTGGTTCCCACCCCATCCCTGCGCCTTGTCGAAGGTGCGTCGGCCGGTGAGCATGGCACCAAGTTCGGATATGAGACCGTGAAGGTGGTCGGCGCTCGGCTGGGAGACGTGAAACGTCATGGGGTCCCCTCCTCCAGTGCGGATTTCAACGTCGCCTGAGGAGGTGTACCAGTCGAACACCTCGGCCACGCCATCGTTGAGGTCGGCGACGTAGCCGTCGAGCGACATTGACATTATTGCGACAACTTTCGACGTTGCGTGTTCCTTGGCCTTTGTCATAGTGTTCTCCGTCTCTTTATGGGTTGTTTGTTCAATAGAGGTTGTACCAGCGAGCGCCGCTCGGCGGTCGCGTGCTCGGCGAAGCCACCCGATTTAAAGCCGGGGAAGTCATAGACCTTGTCACCGGATCAGGACACTTCGAGTCCTTTTTGGGCTCGCCTGCGCCCAACCGAGTCAAGAAGGTCCTCCCCGGATGGCCCTGTCAGGGCGCTTTAGACCTCTTCCTCGCTGGGACGGAGCATCCTCATCATCACCTCGCGCACCGTGTCGGCGTCGATGTCCATCTGGCCGGTGAGCCAGTGGATGGCGGCACCCTGCTCGAACGCCATGAGCATGGTGCCCAGTTGCTCGGCACTCAATGGGTCGTCGTCACGGTGGCCCCTCCGGGCGATTGCCTCGAACCCGGCGAGGAGCCGACCCAGCCGTTGGCTCAGCGCATCTGAGAGTTCCTGGTCCCGGGCGGCAGCGGCTGCGAATTCGAGGGTTGCCAGTCCAAATCCCAGGGCTTCGCGCACCTCGGCTGCGAGACCGGGCAATCGAAGGCTCTGGCCCTCCAAGTCGGGGACGGAGGCGTATTTCGCCAACGGATCCCAGGACTCTGGTTCGAAGTCGGCCAGATCGTCATCCAAGACCGCGAGAAAGAGGTCCGCCTTACTGTCGAAGTTCGAGTAAACGGCCCCCTTGGTGAGACCACCCTCGCGAGCGATCGACGCCAGGTTGGCGCCGTGGAACCCATCACGGGCGAAGACCTGGCGTGCGGACGCGACGAGGGCAGCACGGGTGCGGGATTGCTGCTCGGCCCGGGTGAGTGGGACGGGTGGGAGGCCCTTTGCCATGCCTCGCAGGCTAGCACTTGACATACCCTTGGACTTTGAATACCATGAGTATTTGAGAACCGAAGGTATGCCAAACGTGGCGAAGAGGGATGACAGGATATCCAAAAAAAAAAATAGATGACAGCAAATCCAATCAGGTCCAGCCAGCTGGGCCTGCGATCCACGTGCAGGGCCTGGAGAAGTCGTACAAGGACGCTGCGTGTGCTGCGCGGCGTGGACTTCGAGGTGGCGCGGGGCAGCATCTTCGCCCTGCTCGGCTCGAACGGGGCGGGCAAGACCACGGTGGTGAAGATCCTGTCCACGCTGCTCAAGGCCGACGCAGGGACCGCCCGGGTCAACGGCTTCGATGTCGCGACGCAGGCCGCCGACGTCCGCGGAGTCCATCAGCCTCACCGGGCAGTTCGCGGCGGTCGACGAGATCCTCAGCGGGCGGGAGAACCTCGTCCTGGTCGCCAGGCTGCGGCACCTCAAGGACCCGGGCGCGATCGCGGATGACCTGCTCGAGGCGCTTCTCGCTGACCGAGGCGGGCGCCCGGAGGGTGGCGACGTACTCCGGTGGCATGCGCCGCCGCCTGGACATCGCGATGAGCCTCATCGGGAATCCGCCGGTCATCTTCCTCGACGAGCCGACGGCCGGGCTGGACCCGCAGGCGCGCATCGAGGTGTGGCAGGCCGTCAAGGAACTCGCCGAGGGCGGCACGACCGTGCTGCTCACCACCCAGTACCTGGACGAGGCCGAACAGCTCGCCGACCGGATCGCGATCCTCCACGAGGGTCGGATCATCGTCAACGGCACCCTGGCCGAGCTCAAGCAGCTGCTGCCGCCCGCCAAGGTCGAATACGTCGAGAAGCAGCCGTCCCTCGAAGACGTCTTCCTCGCGGTCGTCGGTGAGGGCGCCAAGGACGGCGACGCCGGCAATGACCCGCAGCTCGGCACAGACAAGTAAGGAACAACGATGGCCACGCACTTCTTCGGCGACACCGCCGTCCTCACCGGACGGACCCTGCGCCACGTCACACGCAGCCTCGGACACCATCATCACGACCGCGATCACGCCGATCGCCATCATGCTGATGTTCGTCTACGTGTTCGGCGGCGCGATCGACACCGGGACGGTCTCGTACGTGAACTACATGCTGCCCGGCATCCTGCTCATCACGATCGCGTCGGGCATCTCCTACACCGCATTCCGGCTCTTCACGGACATGCAGGGCGGGATCTTCGAACGATTCCAGTCCATGCCGATCGCCCGGTCGAGCGTGCTGTGGGCGCACGTGCTGACCTCGCTGGTCGCCAACGTGATCTCGCTCGTGCGTCGTCGTGGGCGTCGCCCTCCTCATGGGCTTCCGCTCGGGGGCGGGCGTGCCGGCCTGGCTCGCGGTCGCCGGCATCCTCATCCTGTTCACCCTGGCATTGACATGGATCGCTGTCATCCCCGGCCTGACCGCGAAGACCGTGGACGGCGCGAGCGCGTTCGCCTACCCGCTCATCTTCCTGCCGTTCATCAGCTCGGCCTTCGTGCCCACCGACACCATGCCCGGCCCGGTGCGCGCCTTCGCCGAACACCAGCCGGTGACCTCCATCGTCAACACGATCCGCGACCTGTTCACCCAGCAGCCGGTCGGCGCCGACATCTGGACCGCCCTCGCCTGGTGCGTCGGCATCCTCATCGTCGCCTACATCTTCGCCAAGATCTCCTACCGTCGCAGGATCGCATAACACTGGAACTTGTCCATGACCCGGCGTTGTCGAGCGCATAACGCTCGTCTCTAGACACCGAAGTCAGCCCAACCCCCTCGCATAACGGGCAGTATGCCTAGTTCAGTAGTCGCGAGTTTCACGTCAGTTCGTCAGTCTCGCCTATACGTCGCAACGCTCCAGATTCAGGGGCCGCGGCTCAATTCACGAGCGCATTTCATAGTCAAACAAGCCGCTCCGTCGGGCTGTGCTGTGCTCTCTCCGAACGTCAGAGACTGGTACGCGACTTCCCTTACAAGGAAGAGGTAGGCGGTTCGAGCCCGTCAACGCCCACCGAAGACTGCTGTCACTTTGAGTTTCTGGGTTTAGACCGTGAATGTCAGGTACGTTCGGTCTGCGGTTGGTCCGCGCGGGACGTCTCCTGCGCACTTGGGTCGCTCGACTGATCATGCGTGTTTCTCACCGAGGAAGGGGTCGACGGTTCGAGCCTGTCAACGGTCAACGGAAGCCTCGCTATTGCTGGGCTTCTTCGTTTTCGGTATTCGGACGTCAACGCCTTGGACGTGCATAGGGCCGCATAGAACGCAATTTGCGCTCAGGGTGCGGGTTCAAGCGCGCTCCGAGGTCAGCCGATCCCGTAGAGACGGGCTGCGTTGCCACCGGATATGGCGGCTCGGTCGGCATTGTCGAGGCCCTCGGTGGCGGCGATCAGCCCCAGCGGGTCGGTCTCGCTCATGTCGAATGGGAAGTCCGTGCCCAATAGGACTCGGTCGACTCCCACCACCTCGATCAGGTGCCGCAGATACAGCGGTTGGAAGATCACCGTGTCGTAGTGGAACATCTTCAGGTAGTGACTGGGAGGGTGGTCGGGGATGCGGGACCTGGTCTCGGGTCGCACGTGCCAGGTGTGGTCGGAACGGGAAGCGTAAAACGGCAGATAGCCGCCCCCGTGGAGGAGGACGATCGTGATCCCGGGATGATCCTCGAACAACCCGCTGAAGATCATCCGGGTTCCGGCCACCATTGTCTCGAGCGGGTTGCCGATGCAGTTGACGAGGAAGTAGTCCCCGAAACGCTGACTCTCTGGGTAGCCGTTCGGGTGGAGGATCACGGGGATACCCTTGGCTTCGACGGCGGCCCAGAAGGGTCGGAAGCCCGGATGGTCGAGACTGCGGCCGTCGACAGTCCCCCCTATCTGTAGGCCCCTGAACCCCAACTCGTCGACGACCCGGTCCATCTCGGCGATCGCCAGGTCGACATCCTGAAGAGGCACGTTCGCCCCCAGGGGAAGCAAACGGTGGGGATAGGCGGCGGCGGCCGCGGCCAGATTGTCGTTCTGGATCCGTGCCGCCTCGGCCGCGGCCCGGGGAGGAGCCCAGTAGAAGTACTCGGAGACGAAAGTGGAGAGCCCTTGGATGTCGATACCCATCCGGTCCATGTGCTCGATGCGCGCCCCCGGCTCGGTGAGGAGGGGCATGATGGCAGGCAACATCTTGGCGTTTTGTGCCGCCGACTCCGCACCCATGTAGAGGTCGTAGGGCTCGGATTCCGGGCGGCTGAACGGCTTGACCATTGCGCTGCTGACCGGGGTGGCGAGATGACAGTGGATGTCGATGGTGGCCATGGGCTCGTGTCGGCTGGGGCTCGGCCGCACGTTATCGCCTCCTGTCCGGTTCGACCGGGACGAGATTACATTCGCCCTGGGTCCTCTAGCCCCGATCTCCGTAAACGTCGAGGACAAAAGAGCGAATTGCCCGACGGGCTTCGACCTGGTCGAGGAGAACTTGGCGTACGTGGTTGCCGCCATCGGGCACGAGCCCGGTGGTCTTGAGCGCGAGGGTGGCTTGGTGGACGGTGAATCCGGTCATGTCATTCTCCTTCGAGGTCCGATGCAGGTCGATTATCGATCCGTCGCTAAGACAGGAGGACGATGGTGGCCCCGATCAGGACCAGCACCGCTCCGGCGTAGAAGCGGGGATTCATCCGCTCGAATGGCTGGTGGAACATGATCGGCACCAGGGCGATGACGAAGAGCACCGACAGCTGTTGGATAGTGATCGCAACGGCGATGGTCGTGAGATCGAAGGACAGCCACTGCGACGACACGGCGACCGCACCGCAGACACCACCGAACGCGATCCAGCGCACCGCGGTGGCTGGCACCGGCCTCCTCCATCTCCCGGTGACCGTGAGCAGCAACGCATAGACCACCACGCTGGAGGCCAGACCGATGGTCAGGCCCGCCACCGGCTGGTCGAATCTTTCCAGACCGAGACGGATCAATAGGGGTGTCGATCCCCAGATCAACGCCACCGCGAGCGCGAACCAGGGCCGGCGCCACTCGTCGGATCCCGAGACCCTTCCACTCAGAGAGATCAACGCCACCCCGACGACGGCGAGCAGCACGCCACCGGCGATTGCCACGGTAAGAGGCTCGTCGAGAGCAACCGCCGCCACCAGGGTGCCGATGATGGGCGCTGACGAGACCAGAGCTCCGGTGCGGGCGACCCCGATTGTTTGCTGGCTGAGTGAGAGCAGGGTCCAGCCTCCGACGAAGTGGAACAGTGTGGTTACCCCGAAGATCACAACGGCGGGCAATGGCGCCGAGAAGAGCAAGCCGAAGTCGCCGAGGAGAACGATTCGCACAAGCAGGACGATCTCGACCGCGACCAGCAACCCGAAGGCGGTCCGATAGGCGTCGAGCAGTAGGTTGGCTTTCCGATTCGAGGCCTGGAGAAATGCGAACCCGACTGCGGCAACCAGAGCCCAGAGGGCCCCGTTCAATTCATGTCGCCTAGTGCCCCGGCGATGGCTTCGACGGTCTTCCCGTCATGCGCCGCGGTGAACCCGAGGATCACGACGTCGATCCCCGCATCGAACATTGCCGCGGAACGGGTTGCCACCTCGGCTGGGTCGGGCTCGGGGCCTAGTGAGAGATGACTCGAACAGGAGATCTCGCCCGGGTCCCGTCCAATCTCCTGGCAATGACCCCACAACACGTCCCGGAGGCGGAGCCACTCGTCCTTTTCTTCCTCGACGAAGAGAGCGTCCCACATCGACGCGAACCGGGCGACCAGGCGAAGCGTTCGCTTCTCGCCCCTCCCCCCGATCACGATCGGTGGGCGCGGTTGCTGAATGGGCTTGGGCTCATTCCGTGCATGGCTGAGCTGGAAAAAGCGACCGTCGAAGTTCGAGTGCTCCTCGGTCAGCAGGAGGTGGATGACCTCGGTGCCCTCCTCAAAGCGGGTCATTCTCTCGTCGACCGTGCCGAGGCCGAGTCCGTAGGCGCCGGTCTCGAGGTCATACCAGCCGGCGCCAAGACCGATCTCGAGGCGGCCTCCCGACACGATGTCAAGCGATGACGCCATCGACGCCAGTACGGCTGGATGCCGGAAATGCATGCCGGTCACCATGGTCCCAACTCGAATCCGCTTGGTCGCCTGGGCCAGGGCGGACACGGTCACCCACGCCTCGAGACAGGGCCCATCGGTGTCGCCCCGAATCGGGTAGAAGTGGTCGAAGTTCCAGGCCGATTCGTAGAGTTCGATCTCGTCGGCCGCCTGCCACACCTCCAGCATCTGGTCCCACGTGGTGTGGTGCGTCGGTGTCTTTACGCCATAACGAGCCATCTCATCCTCCTGCTCCATGCTCGAGGGTGTGCGACAACGATGGCAGCAAGCTCGCGCACACTCACACACGCAATTGGTGAGGGTCCCGATGGGCATCGATGTTGATTTCCACGACATCCTCCTTGCTTTCGGGTGGCCCCAAGAACCGTCGATCGCGTCTTCCTCGCGCCTAAGTACACGGAGGCGGCCACACCAGGCGATCTATTGCACCCCTCGAGGCGATGTTATATCGTGCGGACCCAGTCCAGCAATCGATTGCGGACCGCCGAGGAGGAGCGAGATGCGACGGAGCCCACGGGGCGGATTGAAGGGATACTTGTCGGCGTGACCTGGGGTCGGCGGCGCGCCAATGTCTTTCTTGGCTCGAACCAGCGTCCGGACCAGATGGCCCTCAGAATCGATAGCGGGCGGGAGCGATCGACTCGACCTCTGGTTGCTTCGGTCCGTGATCTCAAGGTCTTCTTCCAGACCAGGGCGGGATTAGTGCATGCCGTCGACGGTGTCTCCTTCGACATTCGGGACGGGGAGACTCTCGGATTGGTCGGCGAAACGGGTTGCGGTAAGAGCGTGACCGCCCGGTCCTTCAACCGGCTGGTTCCCACCCCGCCGGGGGTTTACGCCGGGGGTCAGGTTCTCTTCTGGTACTCGATGACAAAGGACGATGGCGGAGAGCCCATCGACTATCTCGAGCAGCCCATCGACCTCCTCACGATCACGGACGAGGAGATGCGGCATATACGCGGCGACCGTATCGCCATGATCTTCCAGGATCCCGGAAAAGCGCTCAACCCGGCACTTTCGATTCGGACCCAGATCGCCGAGGTCTTCCATCAGCACCGATCGGAGGAGATCCTGCGGTCTTTGGGGCCAAGGGTTCCCCGCATCATCCGCCGCGCAGCCCGCCAGGAGGCCAGCGCATTCGAGCGGTTTCTTCTCAACATTCCTCCGTTTCGATCGAGGGCGGAGAAGCTCGACGAGAAGATCGACGAGCTGGTGGCGGACGCGCTGAGCGAGGTCCAAATTCCCAACCCTCGCAAGATCATGAACAGCTACCCCCATGAGCTGTCCGGGGGCATGAAACAGCGCGTTCTGATCGCCCAAGCCCTCGCGTGCAATCCCGACCTCCTCATCGCGGATGAGCCCACTACCGCACTCGATGTCACCATTCAGGCTCGGATCCTCGAGCTGATCGCCGAGCTGCAGGTGCGGCTCGAGACTTCCGTCCTCTACATCAGCCACGACCTCTCCCTGGTAAAGGAGATCTGTGACCGGGTAGCGGTGATGTACGCGGGTCGGATCGTGGAGACCGGCACCACCGAGGAGGTTTTCCGCAATCCGGCCCATCCATACACCCGCGGGCTGATGGCTGCGGTTCCCTCCGCCGTCCATCAACGAGGTGAGCTGGCCTCCATCGTCGGGAACGTTCCCGAGCTGGTGGATCCGAAGCCGGCGTGCCGGTTCAACACGAGATGTCCCTACGCGGTCGAGATCTGTCGGACCACCGACCCCCGCACCATCGAGATCGGGGCGACCCACTCGGTGGCCTGTTTTGGATACGAGGTTGAGGACATCGGCGTCGAGCTGCCCCGGCTGGAAGCGTGGGTATCGTGACCTCGCGTTCGTGCCCAGCAGGAGACCAATGAGCGTTCGACGGCCAAGCGCTCGGTGATCTCGCTCCGGGGAGTCGAGAAGCACTTCCCGGTCAAGGAGGGCACCCTGCAGCGGGTGGTTGGCCACGTCAGGGCGGTCGACGGCGTGTCTTTTGAGGTGCTCCCGGGAGAGACCGTGGGCCTGGTGGGCGAGTCGGGGTGTGGCAAGACGACCCTCGGCCGGTGTATCGCCGGGCTCACGCAGGTCACGGGGGGCAAGATCTACTTCCGGCTGTCCGAGGCGGATGCCGCCCGTCTCGATGCGATCGAGTCCATCCCGGTGAACGAGCGCACCCGCGAGCAGCTCAGAGAAATGGAGCGAATCGACGACGACCACCGCATCGACGAGCTGTCGGGCAAGGCCTTCAGGACATACCGCCGGAACTGTCAGGTCGTGTTCCAGGATTCGTTCAGCTCCCTCAATCCCCGACAGCTCGTCAAGGACATCGTCGGGCGACCTCTCCGCATCTGGAATGAGGCCTCGGGAGAGGAGCTCACGAGGCGGGTCGTCTCACTTCTCGAGAGCGTTGGGCTCGGGCGAGGGCATCTGTATCGATATCCCCATCAGTTCTCCGGTGGCCAGCGGCAAAGGATCTCCATTGCCCGGGCTCTGGCGCTCGATCCCGAGTTCATCGTGCTCGACGAGCCCACCTCGGCGCTGGACGTCTCGGTGCAGGCCCAGATCCTCAATCTCCTCTATGACTTGCAGCGAGAGCGGGGGCTGACCTACCTCTTCATCAGCCACAACCTCGGAGTGGTTCGGCTGATGAGTGATCGGATCGCTGTCATGTATCTGGGGAAAGTCGCCGAGCAGGGCACGGCCATGCAGTTGTTCGAGGATCCCCGGCACCCGTACACCGAGGCGCTGCTCGCCGCCAACCCCGACATAAACGCAACCGTGTCGGGGATGAAGGGGCTGCATGGGAATGTGCCCGATCCGGCCAAGCCGCCCGAGGGGTGCCGCTTCCATACGAGGTGCCCGGTGGTCACTCCGGCCTGCGGTTGGGAGGTCGACGACGCCGTCAGCTGGCTGCAGGACCACGACGCCCTTTCCGAAGGTCTCGCCGGTGTGGAGCGCCGCACCAATTTCGACGCCACCTTGGCCTTCCACGACGAGGAATCCGCGGCGTCTGCGGTCGCGGCCTTCCGGCAGGGCGACGTGCCGCCTGCGATGAGGGCGGCGCTTCAGGAGATGTCGTCCGACGGCAGGAAGGTGAACATCAGGTTCGTCCCTGTCCCGCCGGTCGAGCTCGAGCACATCGGTGACGGTCGCCTGACCGCCTGCATCCTCTACAACTCGCAGCGGCGTGCGAATTTAGCGCCTCTTCAGCCGAGGGCGGACCAGAGCAGACGAACCGCGGCGAATCCGAGTAATACGAGGACTATCCGCTGGAAGGTCTTCTGGTTGATGATCCTGCCGATGCGTATACCTACGGCTGTCACCGCCGCCACTGGCAGAATCGCC
Source organism: uncultured Acidimicrobiia bacterium (assembly GCA_963790345.1). Lineage (GTDB taxonomy): Bacteria > Actinomycetota > Acidimicrobiia > Spongiisociales > ZC4RG35 > DATEEG01. Next base: position 91,080 of record CAWBOD010000004.1, read on the forward strand.
CATACAGCCTGAGTCGTTCGCTCGGGGGTGAAAGCTCCCAGGACCACCAGGGTCACTAGCTGGATCAGGCCGAAGACTGTGAAGGTGAGGCTCATCATGTGGATGAACGAGGCCCGGTTCATCCGGATGCTGTGCAGGTAGGTCATGATCAGGGGCCCGGCTGTGCCGGTCGCCCCGAGCAGACCACCACCGAGCAGGCCCATCGGGGCTGCGATCCGCCGGGCGGTCTCCCTCTCCAAGCCGAAGGCAGGATCGGCGAAATAGCGCCATATGTAGGCTGCGATCACGATGGCGATGACCACGGAGAGGATCCGGTCGTCGATCTCGGTGAGAAGCCAGGTACCGGCGATGACGGCGAGGGTTCCGACGGCGAGGAAAGGGATCATCACAAACCCGGTGCCCTTGGCCCCGGCTCGGTGCTCCCAAAGCAGCCACCCGTTGGAGACCATGTTCGCCAGGGAGAGGACGACGACGGCGTATTCGACACTGGTGAGAGAGGCGATGAAGGGCACGGCAAGCAGCGGACCACCCATCCCGGAGACACCCTTGACCGTGTAGGCGACGGCGATCACCAACAGGACGAGGGCGAACTCGGTCGTCATGGACCCTCGGGCCAGGTGAAGGTGCCGTCAGACGATGACTTCGGGTACATCCAGTCTTACCGGGAGTCGGTCAGATCCGGCGGGTTGAGTGCCAAGGCCCTCAGCAGGCCGAGCTCGTCTCCGAAGTACCAGGCCTCGGCGATGAGCCCGGCCTCGACCCGCCAGAGGCCAACCTCGATGACATCGACGTGACGACCAGTCTCCGGGATCCCGTACAGCGGCCCTGTATGAGTGCCGACAACCCGGAAGATCCCCCAGACCTTGTCGTTCTTGGCAGTCAGGTCGAGAAGGATGTTCTGGCGATCCCGCATCGAATTGTCGTCCATGCCCCCTGGCCCCTGGTGCTCCCACAACTCGCCGATGTGGGTGAACCCGGCCCGGCGCCGCTTGAAGCCAGGGGAGAGGAATGGGGCCCTCTCCGATACCTTCGCCACCCGATAGGCGGCGACGACTGCGAGCGCCTTGGCCTCCTCCTCGGTGCAGGTGCACTCGGTAGACCCGAACAACGAGATGTGGGGATGCTCTACCAATCCCATGTCACATCTGCACGATCGGTCGAACGGCTTGCCGGGATTCGAGGGCAGCCAGCGCTTCCCCGACCGCCTCGAGAGGATAGACGTGGGTGACCAGGGGGCTCAGGTCGACCTTGCCCGACCGCATCAGAGCGATCATCGCCGGGTAGGCGTTCGGGCTGGAGCGAATCCCCATGACATCGATCTCGTCGAGAGTGAGACGGTCGACGTCGATCTCGGACGGCTTTCCGCCGGTCAGTCCGAGGATGGCCAGGCGGCCGCCCCGTCGCACCGCACCGAGTGCCTGCGCCGGCACCGCCGGGTTGCCGGTGCAGTCGAAGACATAATCCACTCCTCGCCCAGCAGAGAGGCGACGAACGCCCGAGACCGGGTTCTCATACTCGTAGTCGACGACCTCATCACAGCCCATCATGGTGGCGAGGTCGAGACGGTTTCCCCGCCCCACCATGATGATCTGGGATGCTCCCGACGCCGAGGCGACAGCTGCACACAGCAGACCCAGCAGCCCAGGGCCAAAGATCGCCACGGTGGACCCGGGAAGGAACTCGACCCGGCGCAGGGCGTGCACCGTCAGCGATCCCTGGTTGACCAGGGCGCCCTCGAGGAGGCTGACCGATTCGGGGAGCTTGTGCAGCATCTGCGCCGGGCGTACGGCATACTCGGCCAAAGCACCAGGGGCGGTGTGCCCGTAGAGGCGATAACCTGGCGTGCCGGACTTCTCGCACAGGTTGTACCGACCAAGCCGGCACATGGGGCAGCGCCCGCAGCCGACGTGGTTCTCCGCCACGACCTTGTCACCGGGTTCCAACTGGAGATCGTCCAGTCCCTCACCGATTGCGACTACCTCACCCGACCACTCGTGGCCCATCACGAAGGGCAGCGAGGGCGGCCAGCCCCGCTGCTGGAACTTTCCCTGCACCATCTTGAGGTCGGTGCCGCACAGCCCGCACGCCCTGACCCTGAGCTGGACCTCCCCGGGCCCGGGCAGTGGGACGTCCACCTCCTCGACGGCGAGGTCGTTCCAACCCCTCAACACCGCGGCGCGCATCGTGCTCATTCGCACCGTTTTCATTTTGGGGGCGGGTCATCGGCGTCGGGCGCTCGCTCGGTCAGGCTCTTCCAAATGTCCTCCACCGAGCTGACGATGTGATCGGCTACAGCGTCGATGATCTCGCGAGCGCGTGCCTCCGTGATCGTGTCGGGGGTGCCATACCAGCCGGCGGTTGCGACTTCCCTGAAATCCTTCATTACCGGAAACACGTCACGTCGCCGGAACAACGCATGGCCCTCGATGCCCCTGTCGACGAGGTCACCCTCGATGCGCTCTTGCAGCCGAACGAGTGAAGGGGCGTGAGCGAGTACTGCCGCCGTCTCCATGGCTCCGGCGTGGGTGAACTCCATCTCATCCGGGAAGAGTCCGTTGGTGATGACGTGCGCCTCGGCGACGATCACCCGGACGGGCAGCTTCGCCTGGACTCGATCGGCTGCGATGCGGATCGCGGAGCTGTTGCCCTCGTGCCAGTTGACCACAATGACGCGCTCGACGCCCGCAGCCGACAGACCCTCGCACACGTCGAGCATGAGTTCGCCCAGGGTGTCGGGACGTATCGTCAGGGATCCCGGCCAATGCATGTGATAGGGGGCAACACCCACCGGCGACAGCGGGAGGACCGGTGCTTCGAGTCTGAGGCCGACCCTGAGGGCGATGGTCAGGGCGGCGATGGCATCGGTGCCGAGGGGGAGATGGCCCCCGTGCTGCTCGATGCTGCCGGTGACGACTATGGCGGTGCCCCGCCCCAGCGCCTCCTGCGCCTGCGGCTGGGTCATGTTGGAGAGGAGCATCTGTTCGAGGTCCATCGGCGTGTTCTCCACGGCTCCTCCCGGTGCACAAACGGTTGTCTCAGGGAGCCTAACCCCCGACCCGGCAGGTGTCAGGTCCGGGCTGCTGTTGAGCCCCTGACTACGAGCTCGGGTGTCACCCACTGGGTCTCCGGGTCCCTCCCCGGGTCGGCGATGGTCTCCAGGAGAAGCCGTGCCGTTCTCGCCCCGAGCTCGTATTGAGATATCCGGACTGTGGTGAGCGGTGGTGAGAAGCGGTCGCTGTAGGGCATGTCGTTGAAACCGACGACGGAAACATCCTCCGGGCACGACCGGCCGCTGGCTCGGACGGCGTCGATCGCTCCCAGGGCGAGCCGGTCGTTGGCGGCGACCACGGCAGAGGTGTCGGGGTGCTCCTCGAGCAACGTCGTGGTGACCCGATAGCCCTCCTCCTCGTTCTGGCGCTGGGCGGAGTGGTGACTCCCGGTCAACCGGGCGACCCGAAGCGTCTCCTCGAAGGCCCTGAGTCGGTTAACGCTGGACGACACGTCTTCGGGTCCGCCGACGTGGACGATTCTCGTATGACCGAGGGAGAGGAGATGCTCGACGGCCAGCCTCGTGCCGGCATGGTCATCGGGCAACACCGCACTGATGCCTTGCCCGGCCGCTCGATTGAACAGGACCACCGGGATCCCCTCGTCGATGATGTCGGCGAGGGCGACGTCGTCCTCGCGGGCGACTCCGTACATGAGGCCCTCCGCCTGGGCACCGAGCATGGCGGAGACTTGGGACTCGGCGTGGGAGGGGTCGTCGTCTGTGCTGGCCAGGATCAGCGAATAGCCGTCTGCATAGAGGACGTCGCCTGCCCCTCTGGTGATGCCTGCCTGATAGAGGTTGGCCACGTCGGGCACGACCATTCCCACGACGAGAGTGCGACCGGTGCGAAGGGCACGGGCGATCGTGTTGCGGCGATAGCCCAGCCTGCGGGCAACCTCCTTGATCCGCTCCTCCGTGTCCTGGGTGATCCGACCTGCGGCCGCCTGGTCGTTGAGGACGCGTGACACGGTCGAGACATGGACCCCGGCCTCCCTGGCGACATCCCGCAGGGTGGGGGGTCTCGAAGCCCGCGTCTCCCCGTTCCCAACAGCGTTCACGAGGGCGAGGCGTAACCGTGTGACTCGCTCGCCCATCGGCCGTCACGTCGAGTCCTCGCCGCCATCCTCGTCTTGCGGGCTGTGTCGGTCCGGGAGCAGCCGCCATGACAGGAGGGCCGTGACCGTCAACACAAGGGCGACGAATCCGAATGCGGCAGCCCGTCCGACTCCTTCAAAGAGGGCGCTGACCACAAGCGGCCCGGTGATCAAACCGATGTCACCCACGAAACGGAACCGCCCCAGCCGGGCCCCGACTCGCCCCGGCTCGGTGATGTCACCGACCATCGTGGCGGCCACAGACACCGCGAAGCTCGCCAAAGACATGATGACGATGGCGCTCAGCCAAGCGATCAGGCTGGGCTCGAGGGCGAGGAGAGCGACCCCGGCTGCCTGCCCGATGAGGCCGGGTACCAAGGCTGCCTTCCGGGAGATCCTGTCGGACAGCCATCCGCCCAGGAACGTGCCTACGAAACGGGCGAGGCCGCCAACACCGAGAGCCAGACCGATGGCGGCGGTGCCCAGGCCGAGGTCGCCGGCCCCAATCAGCGGTACGAGTGTCTGAGGAACCGCTCCCAGAGTTAGGAAGACGGCGAACGACACGCTGTACAGGACCGCGAGGGAAGTCAGAGGCGTGCCCTCCCTGCTTCCTGGTGGAGAAATCCGAGCCGGAGAGGCAGCGGTCGGAGACGGCTGCTTCGACTGAGTCACAAGGAGAACGATGGCCGTCGCCGAGGCCCCCGCGGTCGCCACGAACATGGTGAGGCGCCATCCACCCGCCGCCGAGAGGAGCCCGGCCACGGCGGGACCGACTGCCTGACCGCCGAGCAAAGCAGCGGAGAACACGGCCATGGAGGTGCCGCGATGGCCGGCTCCTCCCACATTGGAGAAGAAGGTCATGCCGGTGGCGTTGGTGGTCGCCGACGAGATGCCGAGCACGAACGCAGCGACGTAGACCCCCAGCGCCACGACGGACAGCCCGAGGATGAGACTGCCGAGGGCCACTCCTCCTGCGGACATAGCCATCAGGCTTCGGGCCCTGATCCGATCGGCGAAATGCCCTCCGGGGAGATCAGCCACCAGCCGGCCGATGCCGAAGGTGGTGGTCAACATTCCCAGCTGGAAAGTCGACATCGACAGGTCCCGGCCGAACTCGGGGAGTAGAGCGATACGGAAGAATGCGATCGCGGTGAGGGCGAGGACTGCGGCCGACACGAGCCCAGACTCCCTCAGCCCTCCGGTGGCCCGGAGTAGATGGAGGTAATCTCGCATGGCTGGGACGGCAATGCTACAAACGTTTGTGCAAGCCTCCGGGCCCCCGTTCAGCTACAGGCACCTATGCACCCCGAGGACACATCCGGATTTCGAGTCGTAGGCCACTCCGACCTCGACGGGCATGGCGACGGGATGCAGGTGATGCCGCTAGGTGACGTTCTCTACGTGGCCCATTTCGGACCCAGCGGCAAAGGGACCACGATCCTCGACATCTCCGACCCGACGGAGCCACGAGTGGTCCGCCAGTGGGATGCCCCTGCCGGGTCGCACACCCACAAGGTGCAGGTGGCCGACGGTCTCCTCATGGTCAACCACGAGCTGTTCCGCAGCGACGGCCCGGCACCAGTGGGCATGGCCGTCTACGACCTCGATGACCCATTCGACCCCCAGCGGGTCGGGTTCTTCGACACCGGTGGTCGCGGTGTGCACCGCATCGTGTTCGAGGGCGGGGACCTCGCCTATATCTCGGCCACGCCCGACGGCTACACCGGCAGGATCTGGATGATCGTCGACGTGTCCGACCCCACCCGCCCGACCGAGGTCGGTCGTTGGTGGTGGCCCGGCATGTGGCGGGCCGGCGGCGAGACCCTGGAATCACCTGCCAACGAGGAATGGCTTGTGCACCACGCCATGGTCCACGGCGATCGCGCCTACCTCGGGTTCTGGGACGGGGGCATGGTGATCATCGACATCTCTGACCTGACCGCGCCGAAGACGGTGTCCCGGCTCGGCTGGGACGAGGGGGGGCACACGCACACCTGTCTTCCGCTCCCGGATCGCAACCTCGTGGTCGTCACCGACGAGGCGATCACCGAGGGTTGTGAAGGCGACCGTCACATGGCGAGGGTCGTCGACATCTCGGACGAGACGGCTCCCTTCGTCCGATCGGTCTGCCCGGTGCCGGAAGGGGACTTCTGCGAACGAGGGCTGCGGTTCGGCGCGCACTGTCTCCACGAGAATCGCCCGAACAGCTACAGGAGCCAGGAGCTGATGTTCGTCACCTATTTCAACGCCGGCCTCCGGGTCTACGACATCTCGGATCCGGACAAGCCGGCGGAAGTGGCTCATTGGATACCGGAGTGCCCTCCCGGCCAGGCGGCCGCCCAGATCAATGATGTGTACGTGTCCGACAACCTGACCGTCTACGCCACCGATCGGGTCAACGGGGGCGTCTACATCCTGGAGCCCGACCGGGCGTTGGCGGCCCGCATGAGACAAGCAGCTTGGTGAAGCCGTCTATGAGTCGACGATGACGACCTACGACATCCACGCCCATTGCATACCCTCATCCGCTCCTCGACTTGCTGCGTTCCGAGGGCCCCCGGCTCGGTTTCGAGCTGAGAGACGATGGCAAGGGCGAGTACGCCGTTGTCCGTGATCGGGTGCGACTACAACCCTTCAACCCTGTCCTCAGCGATCTCGACGCACGCATCGGCGCGATGGATGCAACGGGTGTCGACGTGCAACTGCTCTCCGGTTGGATCGACCTCACCGCATATGCCCTCGACGGCGAAGCCGGAGCCGAATACTCGAGACGGTTCAACGAGATAATCACCGCCGAGGCCGGCCGATACCCGGACCGCTTGATTCCCGTTGGCACGATCCCGCTTCAAGACCCTAGGCGGGCCGCCGAGGAGTTGGATTTCGCGGTGAGGGAGCTAGGGATGGCCGGTGTGCAGATCGCTACCACCGTGGACGGCACCGATCTCGACAGGGCCGGTCTCGACCCCTTCTGGGAAGCGGCCGAGGGCCTGGGTTGTCTCGTCGTTCTCCACCCTTGTGACCCTCTCCCCGGTGTTGACCTGTCCCGCAACTACCTCGACAACATGGTGGGTCGCCCTGCCGAGAGCACCATCGCTGTCGCGCACCTCCTCTTCGGCGGTGCTCTCGAGCGCTACCCCGGGCTCATGGTCTGCGTGGTGCACGGTGGCGGTTTCCTTCCGTACCAGTTGGGTCGCATGCAGCGTGGCTTTGAAGCGGTGCCCAGGCTCGCTGGCCCAGAACATCTCGACACCGCCGTTCGAGTTGGCGCGTCGGCTCTATTACGACACCGTCCTCCACCACCCGGCACCTCTCGCCTTCCTCGTCGAGCTTTTCGGGGCCGACCATGTCGTCATGGGGACTGATTATCCGTTCCCCATGGGCGACCCGGCTCCTGTGGAGACCGTTAACTCCATCCCCGGGCTATCCGCCGAGCAGCGACAGCTCATCCTCGGGGGCAACGTTGCCCGTCTCCTCGAAAGAATGAACGCCCGTTAGGACGGCGGCGTCACCTCGTCCCGATAACTCCACAACTGGGGCATGAAGCGTGCGATCGCCAGAGCACCGATGACGCAGGCGATCCCGCCCGAAACCACTGAGAACCGGATCGAGGTCACGGACGCCACGGCACCAGCCTCGAGATCACCCAGTCTGGGCCCGCCCCCGACAACTGCAGTGTGGACCGCCGAGAGACGGCCACGCAGGGAGTCAGGTACCACCAACTGGAGGATGGTGTTGCGAAAGACAGCCGAGACCACATCGGCGGCTCCGGCCACGGCGAGGAGGAGCAATGCCAGGGGCAGATAACTGATCAGGCCGAAGATGGTGATGGCGACACCCCAGATGACCACGGCGATCACCACGATTCGGCCACGCCTCGACACCGTGCCGACCCATCCCGAGGTCAGAGCGGCGATCAGAGCACCGACACCGGGAGCTGCGTAGAGCAGCCCAACCGTCGCAGCATCGCCACCGAATATCCCCGTGCCAAGTGCGGGGAACAGAGCGTGGGGCATCCCGAAGATCATCGCGTTGAGATCGATGAGAAACCCCGACTGGAGAAGCGGTTGGCCCTTCAGGTAGCTCAGTCCTTCAACGATCGAGGACACGCTGACCGCCCGACCACCCCCCTCGGGGCGTAGAGGCCCAACCCAGGCCAGCGTGAAGGCAGCGGCTGCCAAAGCGACCGCCTCGGCGGCATAGGTGAACCGGAGGCTGTACCGGGCGATGAGGACACCAGCAAGCGCGGGGCCAACCGCCGCGGCGACCTCGTGCATCGTCGAGTTCAAGGCGAACCCGGACGGCAACAGCTCTCGTCGCAGCAATGCCGGGAATGGCGGCCATTCTGGCGGGGCCATTGATCGCGCTCAGTGCGGCACTCACAGCGCTCAGCGCGTACAGGGGCCACACGGCCGGCTCGGTGGCGGAGGCGTTCACCATCAGGCCGACTGCAGCTATGGCGAGCAAGACGTGGCCCGCGACGAGCAGCTTGCGCCGATCGAAGGCATCTGCCACCGCACCGCCCACCAGTGACACCGCTATGAGTGGTATGAACTGGGCAATCCCCAAAGCACCGACGGCCAGCGTCGAGCCGGTGAGGAGGAAGACCTGATACGGAACTGCCACAACGGTGATCTGGCGACCGAAATGCGCAAGGAGTTGTCCGAGGTAAAGGATCCGGAACCGGGGCGATTCCCGAAGCGGAGTGATGTCGACGATGAGCCGACGACCGGGAACGTTGCGACCGCTCATCACCCGGACCTGGTCGCAGTCTTCCTGGTGTTCGACAGGAAGATCAAACCCGCTATTGCGATTGTCCCGGCGTTCACGCCGAAGGCGAGGGCACGCGCTCGGGTCTGCGGACACGATCGAGCCCGGATCGGGCTCGGCCCATCAGCCAACGGCGCTGTCAGGTGACTCTGGATGGTCGCAGGAGAAGGTGACATGGGTAAAGGGTCATGGATACGATCGGTGCTGTTAACGATTGACGGCCTCGCTGCCCAAGGTAATCCACCAGAGATAACGATTGTGCATCCCCGCGCCCGCTCCCCATTCAACCCCGAACTCGAGTCGCTGACCTGTTTCGCTTGTGGGGCTCACCATGAGGCCGGCCGGCTCCACTCCACCTGCGAAAGCTGTGGGCTTCCTCTTCAGGTGAACATGAGGTTGAAGCCGGACGCCGACCCGGACTCGGTGATCGACCGATCGTTGTCGTCGCTGTGGAGGTACCGGGGGGTGCTGCCAATCCAGCCTGAGGCGGCCGTCTCGCTGACCGAGGGGTGGACACCTCTGATTCGGGCCGACGCCTCCACCTGGATCAAGGACGAGGCACGGAATCCCACGGGATCGTTCAAGGCGCGGGGGATGTCCATGGCCGTTTCGGCGGCTGTCGCCCTAGGGGTGAGACGCCTCGTCGCCCCTTCGGCCGGGAACGCCGCGGGAGCGCTTGCCGCCTATGGCGCCGCCGCCGGCGTCGAAGTGCTGGTGGCGATGCCCGAGGACACTCCACGGCCCTTCGTGGAGGAGTGCCGCCAGTACGGAGCACAGGTAGAGCTCGTCCCAGGGACGATCTCCGACTCGGGACGTTGGCTTGCCGACAATCGGTCGCCCGGCGACTTCGACCTGTCGACTCTGAAGGAGCCCTTCCGGGTCGAGGGCAAAAAGACCATGGGCTACGAGCTCTGGGAACAGTTCGATGGCGACCTGCCTGACGTGATCGTCTACCCGACGGGCGGCGGGACGGGCCTCATCGGGATGTGGAAGGCCTTCGATGAGATGGAGACCATGGGTTGGATCGGCCCTGAGCGCCCACGGTTGGTTTCGGTGCAATCAGACGGCTGCGCACCCGTCGTCGAGGGGTTTCGAAACGACTGGGACCGGACCCGGCCCTGGCCCGACCCCAAGACCACCGCATACGGGCTTCGAGTTCCAAACCCCATCGCCGGTTTCCTCTGTCTCCGTGCTCTTCGTGAGACGAACGGCACCGCGGTCGCCGTCGCCGAAGCGGACATCGTTCCGGCCGCTGCGGCGATGTCGGCGGCAACCGGTGTAGACGCTTGCCCCGAGGCAGGGGCGGCGTGGGCTGCGCTGGGGATTCTCAGAGATCAGGGCTGGACTGAAGGCAACGACCGCGTGGTCGTGTTCAACACCGGCACCGGAATCAAGTACCGCTGAGAAGCCTCAGCGCCCTTCGGTGCGAGGGTCGAGGACGTCTCGCAAACCATCCCCCACCAGGTTGAACGAGAGCGCCCATAGGAACACCATCAGGCCGGGAAACGTAGAGGTCCACCATCGGCCCGCGATGATGTCGGCTTGGCCCTCGCTCACCAGCGTTCCCCATTCCGCCTGACCGGCAACGGCCAATCCGATGAAGGCGAGGGTTGCTCCCAAGAGGACGGCGTGCCCCATGTCCAGCGTGGCTTGCACCGCCACCGGGCTGATCGAATTGGGCAGGATGTCCCTTCGAATGATCCCGAACTTGGACTCTCCGATTATCCGCGCCGCGTCGACATAGTCTTCCTCGCGCACCTGGAGGATCTGGCTTCGAATGATCCGCGCGTAACGCGCCCACATGATGGCTGCCAGCGCCACAACGATGTTGACGAACGACGGCCCCAGGATCGCTGCGATCGCCAAAGGGAAGACCAGTGTCGGTATCGACAGGAAGACGTCCACTGTCCTCATCAGGAAGGCGTCGACTTTGCCGCCCAGGATTCCGGCCGTGCAGCCGACGATCAGTCCCATCAGGACTGCCCCGGCCACTACGTAGATCGACAACTGCAGTGACAGCCGCGCTCCCCAGACGATGCCGTAGAGGACGTCTCCACCGAGGCGGGTCGTGCCGAGTGGGTGACCTTCACTGCCGGGCGGGACGGCTACCGCGGTCAGGTCGCGCGGCATCTGATAGGCGCCTCGGGGGTTCTCGTCCACGATCAATGGAGCGAAGATCGCCATCGTCAACATGAGGGCGATGAGTGTGGCGCCGAATGCGGTGCTCCCGCGGCTGAACACTTCTTTGGTCGTCAACCACAGTCGACGGGCCTTAACCCTTATCGGTGTGTCTCGGAGCACGCGGGGTGTCGTCTCGGTGCGGACCGCTTGGAACCACAAGGTCAGGTCTTCCTCAGCACGACGCGGCGGTCCAAGTACCCGTACGTGACATCGACGAGCAAGTTGACGGTCAGGAAGAGGATGCTCGTGAAAATCACGAATGCCAGCGTGGTTGCTTGGTCACCGCTGAGCACCGAATCGGCCATCCAACTGCCCAGGCCGGGCCAGCCAAAGATGGTCTCCACGACGACAGTGCCCTCGAACATGATCCCAATGGAGAGTCCGATTACGGTGACCGTGGGGATGAAGGCGTTGCGGCGGGCGTGACGGCGGATGACGAGTCGCTCGGGGAGACCGCGGGCCCGGGCCGCGTCGACGTAGTCCTTTCCCATCTCCTCCAGAAGCGAGGAGCGCATCATCCTGGTCACGATCCCGACCGAGCCGTATCCGAGAGTCAGGGCCGGAAGCACGAGATGCCATACCGCGTCTTTCAACCCCGCCCAACTGCCGGCGAGTATCGAGTCGATGACATAGAAGCCGGTGGGATGGGGGATGCTGGCCCATATCCGGAAATCGGATCTCCCGTGGGGGAACCAGCCGAGATACGACCAGAAGATGATGAGAAGGACGATTCCGAGCCAGAAGGTGGGCATGCTGGCTCCACCAACGGCGAACACGCTGGTGAGCTGATCGGGCACTCGGTTGCGACGTCTGGCGGCGAACGTGCCGAGCCCGACCCCCAGAGTGACCGCCCAAAGCGCGGCAGCGGCGCCCAGCTCGAACGAAGCGGGAATACGAGTGCGGAATACGTCTACCACCGGTGAGGCCGCGACCGCCGACCACCCGAGCTCTCCCCGAGCCACGCCGGCAAGCCACGCCAGGTACTGCATGGGCACCGGCTCGTCGAGGTTGAACCGCTCCTCCAAAGCGGCGATCTCCTCCGCGGTCATTCCCGGCTCCAGGTAGGGGCCGATGGTGGTACCGCCCAGCCGGGTCATCGCGAAGACGAGGATGCTGACGACGAGGATCACGAAGGGCAGGGCCAGCAACCGTCGCGCTATATACCGATGCAAGGGTTCAGACTTCCTTCGGCGAGTGTACGGGGCCGCCCGTCATAACGGGCGGCCCGATACGAGTTACCTCACTTGCTGTAAAGCGCCCAGTATTGGGACGGCCGGGCCCACATCGGGTTCTCGACGTGGCCCTGCACCCACTCTCCGCTTGCCGATGGCGCCCCCTCGTTGGCCGGCATGATCCACATGGCCTCCTCGAAGAGGACGTGCTGGATCTCAGAGAGGATCCGCAGCCGCTCCTCCTCGTCGAGGGTGGTGCGGGCGGAGTTGATCAGGGCGTCGATCGCTTCGGGGTCGGAGTACCCGTCAACGAAGCTGTTTACCGCCCCGTATCTGCCATCCGACAACGCGCTGTCGAACAGGTATGCATCCGGCGTGCTGTACTGCGAGCTGGTGTAGGACCACATCGCCACCGGCAACGGGTCGGTGGCCAGGATCTCGTCGAACTGGGCTTCCGGCACGGCCATGACATTGACGTGGAAGTTGGGGTTGAGTGCTTCGATGCTGTCTTTCAGGGTCAGAGCCGCACCGGTGAATCCCTCGTGGGTTTGGTCGCTGGCGATCGAGATCGTGAATCCCTCGTCCCAGTACCCCGCCTCGCGGAACAACTCCTCGGCCCTGGCCGGGTCGGTCTCATAGATGGGAGCAGCCGGGTCGTACCCGTACATCTCGACCGGAAGCATGAAACTGTTGCGACCACCAAGTCCGCCCAGGATCCCGTCGATCATGCCCTGGTAGTTGAAGGCGTAGTTGAACGCCTGCCGGACCCGCACATCCTGGAAGAAGTCGAGCGGGATGGTGTCGCCCTCCGGGAGCACACCCTCGGCAATGTTCATGTTCATTCCGATCTGCAGCACCTGGAGGTCGAGGATGTCGGTGTTCAGCACGGCGTGCTCGATCGGTTCGATGGATGGCACGTCCGTGGGACTGATGTCGACGACGTCGTATTCCCTCGCCTGCAGGCCCGTAGCCGGGGTGTCGACGATCAACTCCCAACGCACCGGCAGGTGGGCCGGCTCGCCCCAGTAGTCCGGATTGATGTCGAAGCTCATGCGGTCCCCGCGCTCCCATGAGGTGAGGACATAGGGACCGGTCCCCACCATGTTCTGGGCCATGTACTCGTTGGGCTGGCCGGCGACCACGCCACCGTTGGCCTCGACTGCGTCCTGGCTGACAACGGATGCCACGGGGTGAGCGGCGAGAAAGCCGAGGAAGGAGGCGTCCACCGCGCCCAGGGTCACCTCGAAGGTCAAGTCGTCGACCACTCGAGTCTCGGCGACGTTGGAGAAGAGCTCGGACTGTCCTTCAGGGAGAGCCATCTCCACGACGCGATCCCACGAGTACTTCACGTCCTCCGCGGTCATGTCGGTGCCGTCGGAGAAGACGACGCCCTCGCGCAGCGGGAAGGTGTAGGTGAGCCCATCCTCGGAGATCAGCCCGTTTTCCACGCTCGGGACCTCGGTCGAGAGGGAAGAAATGACAGAGCCGTCATCGGCGGAGATGAACAGGAGCCGGTCGTAGACGTTGAGGATCACGTTCATGCCGACGTCGTTTCCGTTCACCGCCGCGGGATCGAGGTTGAAGACGTCGTCGTTCACGGTGGCCACGAGTACATCGGGGTTTGGCACATCGCCCGCTGTTGCGGCCGTCGTGCCAGAGGCGGCTGTCGTTTCGGTGGTCGTCTGCCCGCACGCCGCCCCAACGAGCGCGAGGAGGGTGCACAAGGCCAACATCCTCAACGCAATCGATTCTCGTCCCACGGAGTCCTCCTCAGCTTTGTCTCCACTTGAACGGGCTCGATCGTCAGCCCAATCGTTTGCACGCTAAACAGAGCCGGGGCCTACTGCAACCGATTCCCAACCGTGTCCCCCCATTGACGAGCTATGCGATGCGGATGAGACCGCGGGGGACGTGGTGCAGTGATCGATGCCCGTCTGCGGTCACCACCACCAGATGTCCGGTCTGCACGCCGGCCCGCTCGTCCGGGGTGATCACATTGGGTTGGATGACCAGGGCCATGCCTGCTTCCAGGGTGATGTCGGGTATGGGCAGGTTGGGGCGGCTCCGGCTACCCAGGACCGGCGGCAGGTACCCGCCCCCGTATCCATGTACGAGGTCGTCGTAGATGGTGAACCCCATCTCCTCGATCACCCCGGACGCCTCGACCAGTTCGGCAGCGTGGGCGCCGGGGCGGATGACGGCGGCGATGGCATCGAACGCGGCGTCGGCGGCCCGGTGGAGGTCGACGAACAGCGGAGTGGGCTCGGCGGCGATGGTGAAGCTCCGCAAGACCTGTGCGGCGTAACCCCAGTAAGCGGCGCTGATCTCACAGAACAGGATGTCACCCGCCTGCAAGCGGCGGGTCGACTGGAACTGTGACGGGACGCACTTGTCGGGCTCGTTCATCGACGTGGCGGCGAAATAGTGGATGTGGTTGGTGCCGCCCTCGGCCAGGTAGGCCGTTTCGACTATCGCCGCCAGCTGCCGCTCGTCCATCCCGACCTCGACCTGATCGATGATGGCTTCGATCGCCTGGTCCGAGAGCCGGGCGGCCACTTCCAGCCTCGCGATCTCCTCGGCCGATTTGACCAGTCGCAGTCGCTGGTACTCGGCATCGAGGGCCACCAACTCGCCCACCGAGCCTGCCAGCCTCAGGTGGTCTCGATGGCGTAGCGGCCCCACCACTCCAACCCGCTGACCCGGCGTGACACGCGCCCGAAGTAGTTCTTCGAGCCGGGCGATCGTCGACGGCCCACCCCATTCCACCTCACAGTCGGAGGCAATGGTTCGCGCATTGGGCAGGTGGTTGTAGTGCTGCACCAGTAGGCGAGGTATCTCCTCAGGCGTCAAGAGCAAAGCTGCTTCCGTCGTGACCGGCCACTCGGTGAGCCAGGGAACGGCCGACCCAATGCGCTCGGCGCCATAGGCCAGGAGATGTGACACCCCGGCGGATCCCATCAAACCGACGATGGACTGGCGCCGTTTCACCAGCTCCTCGTTGCTGAACCTCGGGTATAGATCGTCGACCATCGGGTTGACCATATTCCACCGACTTGAACGGTGTGATCTCGGAGCTCGGGCAATCGCGGCGTACCACGGCTCTAGCACAAACGTATGTGCTAGCGTCGGGTACCGGTGCCGGTTTCGTGACGCGTGCCGGTCCTCGGCGACACGTGTCTCGTTGACAGGCGGCTCTCGTGCGAAGAGAGGAGACCCGACATGCCAGCGCTCAGCGCGGCAAAGGAAACTGCATTCGAGAAGGTCAAGGGGCTGTGGATCGCAATCCCCACGCCGTTCACCTCGTCAGGGGAGATCGACGAGGGGGGTCTCCGCAAGTCGGTCGACTACTACATAGAGGCCCTCGCCGTCGACGGCGTCTTCTGCGGGGGCGTCATGGGTGAGTTTTGGTCCATGACTCTCGAGGAGCGAGCCCGTGTCCACGAGCTCGTGGTGGGCGCGGCCGCAGGCAGAGTGCCGATCATGGTCCACATCGGCCACCACACCTACTCGGAGACGGCGCAGCTAAGCCGCCACGCCGAGCAGATCGGCGCCGCCTTCGTGATCGCCATCAACCCATACTTCCCGATCAAGCCCTCCGATGACATCGTCCGTGACTGGTTTCGGCGTCTTACCGGGGAATCTTCGGTCCCCTTCTTCCTCTTCAACACGTCGTACTCCGGATACGCCTTGAGCCCAGAGCTAATCGCCGAACTGAGTGATCTCGAGACCGTGTGCGGAATCAAGAACCCGAAACCGAGAGATCATCTCCTTCGAGTCCAGGACCTCGTTGGTGACAAGATCGTCGTCTGCGACGCCGACGAAGCAGACTGGCTGAGCCTGCACCTGAACCACGGCTTCCAGTCGCTCATGTCGACGCCGGCGCTCGCCATGTACCAGACACCGGGCCATCGCCCGATCCACGACTACACCCGCCTCGCCGACGCCGGCGACATAGAGGGAGCCTGGGCGATCCACGGCACTCTGGAGCGGGAGCGAAAGGCATTCGAGCGATGGATGCGGGATAGCTGGCTGGCCCAAGGAGGGGGGGCAATCCCCATAGCCGAACTCAAGACGTGGCTTGCTCTGATGGGCCTGCCCCAAGGTCCGGTGCGGCCCCCGCTGATCCCCCTCAGCGAAGAGCGGACTGGGGCGCTGCGCGCTGAGCTCGATGGTTTGGGTTTGCTCAATTCGATTTCCTGATCCCATGGTTCAGCAACGACATGGAGGCGAAGCTCATGACGCCGGGTGACATCGACTTCAAGGACGCTGCCGGCAGGCTGCACACCGAGGACTTCGGACGCATCGCCAACTCACCGTGGTACTCAGACGCGGTCTACGAGAGATTCTCAGACGCTGAGTATCAGAGACGGTTCGACGCCACCCGGGCCAAGATGAAGCGCCTCGGCCTCGACGTGCTCATTGCATCCGGCGGTCCCAATCACTGGAGCTGGGGAGGCGGGATGCGCTGGCTCAGTAACCACTGGGAGTGGCATGCGATGTCGGCGTATGTCGTCGTGCCCCCTGATGGTGAGCCGGTGCTGATCTGCGGACCCGGGGGAGCCCACCGCGAGGCCGTGCGCCGCGCAACGCCACTCAAGGATGTGCGCCACTCCCGCTGGGGTCGCTCGGGCGAGGTGATCGTCGACCTGATCAAGGAGTGGGGGCTGGCCGATGCCACCATCGGCATCTCCCATGTCGATCCCGTCTACGGCCACCATCTCCCCGTGGACGAATGGGAGCGCCTCCGGGACGGGCTGCCCGAGGCCACTCTGGAGCGGGTCGGAGACTTCTTCCACGAGCTGGTGCATGTGAAGAGCGCCGAGGAGATCGAATACGTCCGCAAGGCCGGGAAGCTGATGGACCAGGCCTTCCACGCCATGATCGCGGCCGCCCGCCCCGGCGTCACCGAGTATCAGCTGGCCGCCGCAACTACCCACGCAGTCATGGATGGTGGCGGTCAGATGGATTTCAACATCATCGGATCGACGCGGATGGACGACCCGGCGATGGTGTTCGGCAACCCGTGGCCGTCCAGGCGTCCCCTCCAGACGGGCGACATCATCATCAACGAGCTGGCATGTGGGTACAACGGTTACTCAGTACAGATAGGCAGCCCCATTTGCATCGGAGAGCCACCGTCGTGGATCCGTGAGTTCTTCGACGAGGTGGTGCTCCCGGGCTACGACCTGATGGCGGGCCGGCTCGTCGGGGGCAACAGCTGGGACGATGTGATGAAAGCCAGTCAGTTTTTCCGGGACAAGGGCTACGACTCGCGTCCCTTGTTCCTTCACTGCATCGACTTCGTAAGTCACCCCCCGCATGTGATGTGGGACCACGTGGAGGCCGAGGAAGGCGAGCTCGATCTGGAAGCGGGGACCGTAGCGATGCTGGAGCCGACGATCATCACACCGGATGGGTTGCTCGGGATCTTCTTCGGGCGAACCTATATCCTCACGGAGGGCGGGCACGAACAGGTGACCAAGTTCCCCCACGAGTTGATCGTCATCTGAGTCGTCGATCGAGTTCAGATCTCTCGGTCTACGCCGACGGGTGGAGCGGTCTCCCGATGGTCACCGTGCCAGCTTCTCGGCGAGCCAGCGGAACGTGGCCGGCGCCCAATGGTCGAAATACTTGAACGCACAGTGGCCGCCGTCGGAATAGATGCGGGCCTCCTTACCGGTAGCTGGGCCGGTCTCGAGCATGAAATAGATGTTGCCGATCGGGGACAGGTGGTCGTGCTTTCCGTTGATCATCAGCACCGGCATGGTGATGTTGTCGAGAATTCCCTGCTCCGACAGAGCCCAGCTCGAGAACTCGGAGCGCTCCTGCTCCACCGACGTAGGGGGGAACGATGGGGGATCGTCCGGGGCGCCGAAGCGCCAGGTGGCGCGCTCGTTGCGGACCCGGACAAACTCCTCGAGCTCGTCGTCACCCATCACGTAGCCGAAGGGATGACCGGCGTTCGCGACGACGGCCTTCAACTTCTCCGGCGCGGTGCCGGCCAGCTGCATGACCGAATAGCCGCCCCGACTGATGCCGAAGGCCCCGATCCGCTCCCGATCGACCTCGGGTCGGGCGCCCAGATAGTCGACGGCCGCCTCCCAGGCGCTGACCGACTCGGGCGCCCATGGGAAAGGGTTCTCCCCGGTGCCGGGGCCATCCATGACCAGAGCGGCCATGCCATTCTCGATGCACAGGTCCTGGGCCCAGCCACGATCTTCTTTGAAGACGTCGGCGCCACACATGACGAGGACGGCGGGAGCGAGTGAGTCGGTTTGTGGAGCACGAAAATGGGCCCGGATCGTCTTGCCCTGGTGCTCGAACTCGACGACCTCGACTGGTGGGTCGAGATGGGCGCAGGCCTTGCGGTAGGCGCGGGCGCAGTCCTCGCTGATCCGCCGCTTGACGTCCGACACCTCTCCAGGAAAACGCCCGATGGCGTAATAGGTTTTTGCCTGGAGGAAGGAGCGTCGTGATCCCTCGTAGTCACCCGCCTCCTCCAGCCGATCCCCCTCCGCCTCATGTCGCCGTCCGATCTCTTCCCATATCGGGACCCATTTATCTTGAGTCGTGCCCTCGAGCCGTGCGACAGCTGCTTGGAGTTCGGCGATGTCGTCGATCATCGAGAACCAGCGGCGATAAAACCCGCCGTGCGCCACGACGAATGGGTCTTCGTTGGGGGCGAAAGCAAGTTCGAGTGTCAATTCATGCTCTCCTGTTCAAGTCGGGTCACGCTATCGACAAGGTCGCTTTCAGTCACCGGTCGTGCCCGCGACCACCGCCTCGATGGTCGTCCCCAGATCGTCGAGAATCACCGTGGCCGCGTTGCGCCCCGGGCCACCGGTGATCGACCCACCTGGATGGGTTGTGGATCCGGTTTGGTACAGGCCCGGGATTGGCATCCGGTGCTGGGCCCAGCCCGGCACGGGACGCTGCGCACCCCCGAAGGCAAGCCCGCGGTCACCACCGTGAATCGTCCCACGCCACATATGGGGATTAGAGGCCTCGATGTCGACTGGGCTCTTGGCCTTGCGAGCCAAAATTTTCTCATCGGTCAGGTTCGGAGCGCAACTCTGAAGCATTTGCAGGTGCTCGTTGGCGAGCCGGTCTTTGCCGGTTGCCCAATCACCAAGCTCCTCGGGGGCGTCGTATGGAGCGAGGCTGAGGATCTTCACTGTGTGATGTCCCTCCGGGGCCCGTGACGGGTCGACGATCGTGGGAGTGGCGAAGAGCATGAACGTCCCCGGCCGATGAAGACGACCATGTCGAAGAAGCCTGCCGAACTCGATGACGTCTTCTGCCCACGGTGCCGGTCCTGCCGACACCACTTCGATTTCCCCTCCATCGACTTCAAATCGGGGCGGTTCGGTCGTGGCGTAATAGGAGGCAAAAGACGAGAGGCCCTCGTCGTAGGTGTCGACCCCGTAGAGGAAGTCATCACCCCACAGCTCGGGCGGGGCCATGCCCACGAGGGTCTTGATGTGGATGGAGGAGACAACGCCGCGTCTTGCCCGGTATTGATCTCCCCCCTTGGTTTGGACGCCGACACACCGTCCGCCCTCGATGATGAGGGACTCGACGAGGGTGTTCGTGATCACCTCCCCGCCTGCCTTCTCGATTGCGGCGACCGTGGCCCGGGGCAGGCTGGCGGATCCCCCGAGCGGAATCGACCAACTCCGCCGTTGCCGCCCTCCAATGAGGGAGTAGGCAAGCAAGCCCGAGCCGGGGGAGTCGAGCGGCTGTGCGGTCTGGAACGCCATCCAGGCCATGAAGGCTCGGACGTGACGGCTCTCGAACTCTCGTCTGATCACGTCCCAGGCCGACATCACATTGCGGCGCATCCACACCATGCCGTGCGGGTGGTGGGCGAGACGCTCGTCGATCGAAGGCCCGTACCCGATGGGGGTGAAGCGATAAGCGCCATAGACACCCTTGACCTCCTCGAATTCGTCGAGCATTCGCCGATAGGACACGGCGTCGTCCTTTGAGAAGCGCCCGATCTCCTCAAGCGTGCGGTCGAGGTCCAGCCACATCGTGAGATGCTCACCGTCGGGAAACACGACGTGTGCCACCGGATCTGGCTCCACGTAATGCAGGCCGAATTCCGAGATCAATCCGAGCTCATCATGGGCGAGGACCGGGTTGACCTGGATCAGCGTCTGACCGGTGGAACAGGTGTCGAACCCGAACCCGGGCAGCAGGATCTCCTCGGTAGCGGCGCCGCCGCCTGCCTCGGGCCGGGCGTCCAGCACCACCACCTCATGGCCTGCCTTGCTGAGATAGGCCGCAGTGATCAGGCTGTTGTGCCCGCCCCCGGCAATCACGAAGTCTGTGGTCGTCGTCAACTCGTCATCTCCTCGATCGGCCTTCTTGTAGGGACAGCAGATTTCGGCGGGTATCACGGGTATCAACAAGTGGGAAGGGTGGTCGGGACCGACATGCAGCGTCACCGAGCCGCCGAACACCTCGTCGGGACGTGCGTCCGGATCGGCGTGGGTCATTCCACCCGTGCCACGGGTGGCGTAGTAGAAGGTCTGGCCGTAGTCGTCCAGGGCGCCCCGGTATTCGTAGTCGCGGCCTCTGACCCAGAGCTCGAGCCGATACCCGGGTGGGACCACGATGCAGGTGGGGACGATCTCGATGTCGAGCTCGTATACGGCTCCCGGCTCCAGCGGCTCGACCCCGTCGTGGGGGTGAAAGGGTCGCCAGGGAAGGGTCCGATCCAGGTCGAGCGCGCGATGGGAGGCCCGCAGCCATCCGTTGGCTATCGGAGTGTTGGGATCCGTGGACCCCTCGAATGTCACTTCGTTGCCGCCGGGGTCGAACAGCTGGAGGATCAAGAAGAGATCGGCGTCCGTCGTCTCCGACGAGATGAACAGCTTGGCGGCGAGGGGACCCGTGATCTCGGTTTCCTCGGTGAAGGGAGCGGTGGCGAAATGGAGCCCTTCGCCCAACGCGTGGTACTGGAATGACGCATCGAACTCGACCGGCTCAGGGGACATAGACAGATCCGGCATGCAGGTTCAGCGAGGTCCATTTGGTGCGGGCCAGGGGCCACTCGTTCTCGCCGCGCCACTCGAACTTCTCGCCGGGGTGACGGATGTTGAGCTGGACACGTGGCGTGCGATCGAAGCCATTGTCCAAACCCTTGAGCAGGTGGTCGAAGAAGCGCTTCTGAAGGTCACGCCCGTACGCGGAGTAGAAGTGGGTCCAATGGGTGTCGCCGTGCGCCTCGAGCCACTTGAGTTGCGACGACGCCTCGAGGAAACCGTTGAAGTTTCCCCGGGGATGAATCCCCTGGCCTCCCCAATTCGCCGCCGTGAGGAAGGGGACCGTCACCCGCCCCAGGTCGATGGCCCGAGCCAGATGCCAATCGTCGTAGAAGGGATGCGCCTTCAGCTCGGGGAACGACTCGACCCGGTTCTGCTCGAGCTCCTCGTCGGAGAGGTCCACCGGCCCCGCCACCGATTGCCCCGTGTTCGGGTTGAGCGGGGCGCGTGATCCCCGACCATATTGGATCGGGTTGATCTGTCGCTCCTGCCAGCGCTTGCTGAACTCGCTGAGGATCCCACCGTGGTAGTAGGCGTCGCGATAGGGGTCGTTGAATCCTTCCCAGGCGATGAAGGCGGCCAGGTGCTCGGGCTGCCGCGCGGCGGCGGCCCAGGCCATGACTGCGTAGTAGGAGATGCCCATGAGCCCGACCTTGCCGTTGCTCCAAGGTTGCGCGGCCGCCCACTCCACGGACTCGGCGATGTCGTCGTACTCCTGGGGATTGCGGGGCCAGAGGATGCCGGGCGACCAGCCCGCCCCTCGTGAGTCGACGCGGACGACCACATATCCATCGGGGACCCAGCGCTCCGGGTCGGTGACCTCCCAGGCCTGATACTTCCCCGTCGAGCCCTCGAGGACACTGGGATCCTTGGCCACGAGCTTGTCCCACTGCATCTGGTAGATCGGCCCGTTGAAGGCGAGGCCCTTGGCGTACACGCCATGCGAGAGGATCACCGGGTATCGAGCATCCGTCACAGGGACGGAACACGTCTGCGCGGAGCACCGCACCGTCACTCATGGGCACAGGCACCTGGTAGTCGATGCACATGCCATCGGCGGTGACGGTGAACGTATGCTCGTCTCCCGCCGAGGTCATGTGACCCTTCCGCCCAGCCTCTCCGCCATCCAGTCGTCCGCCCACGGAGCGAACTTGTAGGCAAGGTTGCTGACGCCGTGGGTGGCGTCCGTCGACCGTGATCAGGGTGGCATTGGGGGCCTCGTCGGCGATTCGCTGCGCGTGCTCGACGCCGATCAGAGGGTCGAGCATTCGCGTGCACGACGAGCAGAGGCTGAGCGATCTTCTCGGCCACGCCGGTTAGGTCGAGCGGCTCTCGCTTTCTCCTTCGCCTCCTCGTCCGACGACGACCACGAGTACTTGCGGAAGGCGCCCCGGGTCACTTCTGGCAGTTCGTCCCAGCAGTCGATCCAGCTATAGGGGCCGCAGTTGGCCACGGCGGCGGTGACCCGCGGCTCGAAGGCGGCCGCGCGGCAGGCGTAATAGCCGCCCAGGCTGGCCCCAATCAGGCCGACCCGGCTGGCGTCAATGCGGTCGTGACTCTCCAAGAAGTCGATGGCGGCGGAAACGGCCACCTCGTAGTCGTGGCGGATCGGCAGCTTCGGACTGATCTCCCCCTGGCCGGGGCCGTCAAGGCTGAGCACGGCCATCCCGCGGCGAAGCAACGAACCCCGCCCGCCGTGGCGTTGCTCCTTGGTCGAGTCCAAACCGGGGAGGAACATCACGATGGGGTGGGGACCGTCACCGGCGGGGATGCTCAGCAAGCCCGAGAGATCGGCTCCGGGGAAGGGGATGACGATCTTCTCCACCGCCGGCTCCATGTAGGGCAGGACCCGGTCATGGCACTCCACCATCTTCGCCAGGCCATAGGCATGAGCGCTCGTCGTCGTCGACGGAGAGGAAGTAGGAGAGGTGATAACACCGCGCCGCCGACACGAAGAAGCCGACCGCGGAGATGCGACGACCCTCGTCCCACGCCTGCTCGCCCATCTCCTCGTGGACTCGGGCGGTCCTGGCCCATTCCGGGCCCCAATCGGACCATTCGTCAATTCTCTCCATGGTCGCCGTAAGGTCGCCGACTTCGATGTGACCGTGGAGGAACCGGGCCGCCCAGATGTCGAGGACCTCCTGGACCTGTGGATCCCGGTGGTGAAGGGTGCGGGTGGTGGCGGGGTCGACTCTCATCAGCGCTCCCGCCCTCTCCAACATGAGGGCGATGGAGACCGCCTCGCCTTTTCGTATCGAGGACTCCAATGCGGCATGGACCACGGCGAGAGCCCGGATTGCCTCCGGGGCACCGACCTCGATGCGGGCCTCACCCCTGATGGCGAGTGCGAACTCGTCGAGTTGTTCCCGGAACATGTCGGTGCGGGGTATGTCGACTGGAGGCCTGACGGACTCCCGATAGGCCTGGCTGACCAGCGTGCTCTTCGCGTCGACCAGATGGGACTCGTCCCAGTTGTTGAAGTCGAGGTCGTAGAACAAGTTCGCCTCGGTCCCCTGGAGGCGGAGCTGATAGACCCCCGGCGAAGCCCATCCCGTGCCCAGATATCCAAGGGGACCCGACTCGAACTCGAGGATCGACATGATGGCGTCGGGCACCTCGGCCTTCGTGTAGAGCTTGCGGGCGACGCTGGAGACGGCGGCCACCGGTCCGAGCAGGTACTGGAGGTTGTCGGCGTGGTGCACCCCCAGCTGGATCATGGCCCCGCCCGGGCTCTTGTCGGCGAACCAGCGCCACGTGTCGGTGGTCAGTTCGAGCCCGCGTTCGTTCGAGAAGTTCGCCTCGGCCAGAGAGACCTGGCCGATCTTGCCGGTATCGACCCATTGCTTCATGGCGCGATGGCCACCGAGCCGGCGGGCGCTGTGGCCCACCGCGAACGGCACCCCCGAAGCGGCCACCGCCCGGGCGATCTCCCCGGCGTCCTCCATCGTGTGCGCGATCGGCTTGTCGGTATAGACGGCCTTGCCGGCGTCGAGGCTCTCCAAGATCACGGCTTTGTGCGTGTCGTTGGGTGTCGTCACCAGCACCCCATCGATCTCAGGATCGGACAGCAGCTCGTCGAGTGTCGAGGCGGCCCTGGGAATGCCGAATTCCTCCTGAAAGTCGGAGCGGCGCTCGGGAGAACGCGAGAAACAACTCGCCAGTTCGATCACGGATCCCCGCTGCGCGCCCCGGGCCAACACCCTCGCCCAGCGGCCCAGCCCGATCGATGCCAGTTTTACCCGTTCAGTCAAGCTCCGCCCTCCTGGTCAGCCTCGATCACGATGTCGAGCTCCTCGATGTTGTTGGGAAAATCGTCGTGGGGAAAGAAGCAGACGAGCGACAGACGCTCGCCGCGGTCGGCCATGGTGGCGTGCGGCGTCCTCGCCGGGATTCGATACCAGGATCCGGGCCCGACGGAATGGAAGACGCCATCGAGCCAAACCCGGCCTGTTCCCGCGACCACGTACACGATCTCCTCGCTCTGCGGATGCAAATGAGGAGACCTGGACGGGACGTACTCGATCACCACCTGTCGCACGGTCGACGCACCCTGCCCGGCTTCTCTGAACGGGTCGGATGTCGTGCGTCCGGGGAAGTCGCTAAACCGGAGCTCGTCCGGGCCGACGACGGTCATGGCCTCCCTCTTCTCAACTCGAGGATCGATTCCACCGCGCCGGCTATCTCGCCGGCCACCGTCTTGGCGAAATCAGCGGCTCTTACCTCGTCGGCCCAGGCCGGGTTGCCGTACCAGCCATCGTCTGCGATCTCGGTGACATCGGTTATGTAGCCGTAGACCTCGCGCGAACGCCGCATGGCGTCGAGCTCGTCGGCTCCTTCCGGCCTCGTCGGCTCTCGAGCCCGGTCGACCTGCGCCAGATCGGGATCATGGGCGATGACGGCGAGTGTCTCGATCCCGCCACCATGAGTGAGCTCTCCTCCGACGGGGGCGTAGATGCGTTGCGCCGTGTAACACGCATGAGCCGTGACCACGAGGACCTCGTTGTCGGCCTGGAGGTCGGTGGCCACCGCGTCGAGGGAGGCGATGTTGCCCTCATGCCAATTGACGAAGACGAAGGTTCGGGCGCCCATGTCCACCATCTCCTCGCAGAGGTTGGAGAGATATGACTCGAAAACGTCTCGCCGGAGCGAGATCGTGCCCGGATGGCCGGCATGGATCGGGGTGACGCCGTATTGGCCCGCGGGGACGACGATGGCGTCGAGGATCTCGGCGAGCTCTGTCGCGACCAGATCCGCGGCCATCGTGTCGGTCCCGCAGGGGAGGTGAGGGCCGTGCTGCTCAACGCTCCCAAACGGCATCACCACGACACCGGTGCGGCCCACAAGCTCGTCCACCTCTGGGGACGTGAGGTCGTAGATCGATCGCCGCGCCACGCTTACCCGACCTTCGCCGCGGGCGGGGTCACCACCGGGTGGAGAGGAGGCTGGGAGTCGAGGATCCGGCGCGCTTCTGCTGCCGCCTGGCGACGAAGCGCCAGCTCGCTCTCCTCGGTGTACCAGGACATGTGTGGGGTGAGGATCACGCGATCGAGGACACTCTGGAACACGGTCACGTCAGGCGGCTCGCGCTCGAACACATCGAGCGCCGCCATCGCGGGCCGGTTCTGGTCGAGAGCCACCACGAGGGCTTCGGTGTCGACGAGAACACCGCGCGCGCGTATTGACCAGAATCGAGCCTTCTCTCATCATCTGGAGCCGATCGGCCCCGAGAAGGTAGCCACGAGCTTCAGGGGGAGCGTGCAGAGTCACGACGTCAGCGCCGCCGAGCAGTTCGGGCAGCTCGACCAGGCGGGCATCGACCTCTCCGAGGACCTCCTTCAGATCGGTCGGCTCGATGGCCGGCTCGACCACGAGGAAGCGCTCGAACCCGACGCCCTTCAGCATCACGGCAACTCGGCGCCCGATCCGCCCGAGACCCACCACCCCGACGGTCAGCGAGGAGGGCAGCCTGAGGGGACGCAGACTGGCCACCCCCCAGGACCCATTTCGGAGCTGACGGTCGGCCTGAGTCAATCGGCGGAGGCATGCGAGGATCAGGGTGACGGTGTGCAATGCCACTGCGTCCGTGCCGTAGTCCGGGACGTTCGCCACCCACATCCCCAGTGAGCGAGCGGTGTCGAGATCCACCCCGTCGACCCCCACACCAAGCCGGACGATGGCCCGGCAACCAAGTGCCTCGAGTGTCTCGGCATCGAATACCGGCGAAGCGCCGGCCAGGATGACATCGGCGCCCGTAGCGACCTCGAGGATCTCAATGGGGTTCCGCCCTGGCCCGGAGCTGAGTTCGACATCGCCCAGCACCTCGCGCTCGATGTCGAAATCGCCGAACCGGGTTCCGATGATCGCCACTTTGGGTCGCCTAGCGCTCACGGGCAGCCGAGTGTACGGAGCAAACGTTTGCGTAGCAACAAGGGCTCATCCTGCGTCGACTACCTCCAACGAACCGGTCGCAACGCTGCGCTCGGCCGCCTCCAGAACGGCGGCGACGGCGAGACCCTCGGCGCCAGAGACCTCAGGGCGCCTGCCTTCCCGGACGCAGGTGGCGAACTCGCTCAGTTGATCGGCGACGGCGTCGATTTCGGCCAACGGTATCGCGGTGGGCCCGTCCTCCCCTTGGGGTTGGTAGCCCAGGGTTGTCCCGTCGCGGTCGGCGAAGGCAGCGCCCTCCGTACCCTGGACGGCAAGGCTGATGCGCCAGGGCGTGAAGAAGGACGAGACGAGCGTCCCCACTGCGCCACTGGCGAACTCGAAGACGAGCGCGGTGGCCTCGTCGATCGACACGGAGCGACCGGGGCGGGAAACCGCGCCCACCCTGGCGATAGGCCCCGCCAGATAGTGGAGGTTCTCGATCTGATGGATGCCGAGTGAGGTCATCGATCCCAATGGGCTCTCCTCCTCATCCCAGCGCCAGGCGTTCTCAGGAATTCGATTGGGCAATGAGTGATGCGCATCGAGCGACTCGATGTCCCCGATCGAGCCCTCGTCGATGAGGCGCTTCATTTCCCGGTGGGCCGGGTGCCGCCGCCGTTGGAACCCAACCTGAAGCACTATCCCCGCAGCTTCTCCCGCCTCCACACACGCCCGTGCGTCTTCGACTGAGAGCGCCAGGGGCTTCTCGATGAACACGTGCTTTCCCGCCCGCGCCGCAGCCTCCACCAACTCGCGATGACTCTTGTGTGAGGTCGCCACGAGTAGCGCCTCGACGGTGGGGTCAGCGAGAACCTCTTCGAGACTCGACCTCGGCTCGCAGCCCACGTCTGCAGCGAAGGCGTTTCTCGTCTCCTCGGTGCGGGCGTAGCACGACACCACATCGATGCCGGCGGCTCTGGCGCCCCGCGCGAGCTCCCTCCCCCACCGACCCAGTCCAACACTGGCCACCTGCAAGCTCTTATCCATAGGGTTTCCTTTACAACCTGAACGATCCTATCCGAGGCCTGCAATCGATTGTCCCAATCGATTGTGTGGGCATGGTCGAGAAGGTATAAAGGGTTCGCGTGGACGAGATTCCCCACTTCGAGCCTCGCTCGTTACCCCGACTGGAAGACCTTCGCCTGGTTACCGGTGCCGGGCGTTATCGTCGCCGACCTCGCACCGCCGGGGACCATCCATTTGGCCTTCGTCCGCAGCGTCGAGGCCCATGCCCGGATCTCGGCGATCGACACCACCGCGGTCGACCGAGCCGGCGTGGTGGGGGTGTTCACCGCAGAAGACCTGAATCTCGCCGACATCCCCGGGGACAGCCTCGCCACAGCCGCCCCTGGATTCCCCCGGCCACACCTCGCCCATCGAGAAGGTCCGCTACGTCGGCGAGCCGATCGCGGTGGTAGCTGCCACTTCGTTCGCCGCTGCCGTCGATGCCGCCGAACTGGTCTGGGTGGACTATCAGCCACTACCTGCGGTGATCGACCCGCGCTCCAGCGTCGAAGACCAGGTGCTCATTCACGAGGCCGCGGGAACAAACGTCGTCCATCGGACGGACCTCGAGTTCGGAGAGTTGCGCGAGGACTACGAGGTCGTCGCTGAGATCGCGGTGACCAACCAACGCCTGGCACCCAACCCGATCGAGCCCCTCGTCATCCTCGCTCTGCCCGCGGACGACGGACGTCTCACCGTTTATATCAGCCATCAGCGTCCCCATGGCGTGCAGGCGCGGCTCTCCCAGCTGATCCCGATGGACCGCAGCCAAGCTCCGTGTCGTCGTTCCCGATGTTGGCGGGGCCTTCGGGATGAAAGGCATGACGTATCCGGAGCACACGGTGACAGCGGCGATCGCGCTTCGCCTGGGGCAACCGGTGATGTGGGCAGGAGAGACGCCGTGAGCACATGAGCGGAGGCACGCACGGTCGGGGCTCGGTCCACCGCGTGAAGCTCATGGGGGCGCGGGATGGTCGCATCCAGCGCGCCGAGATCGACATCCTGGCCGATGTCGGTGCCTATCCGCACAACGGGGCCGGAATCCCGACCTTGTCCCGCCTCGTGGCGCTCGGCCTCTACAGCATCGATTGCGGGTCCATCAGGACCACGGCGGTGGTGACCAACGCAGCACCGACCGGGTCGTATCGGGGGGCGGGACGACCCGAGGCGGCCTACGCCATCGAACGGGCAGTGGACGCGTTCGCCCGGGCCGCCGATTTGGACCCTGTCGCAGTGCGCATGGCCAACTTCATCCCGACCGCGGCCCTACCCCATCGCACCCCTACCGGTGCCCTCTATGACTCCGGCGACTACGCCGAGGCTTTGCGGCGCGCAGTCGATTTGGTGGAACTCGACCGGCTCAGGCAGGAGCAAGAGGAACGTCTCGCCGAGGGACGCAATCCCATCGGAGTCGGCTTCGGCGCGTTCGTCGAGCGGTCCGGGGGCGCCGTGGACGGAGGGGAGTACGGCCGCGTCGAGATTGATCGAGCAGGCTCGATCACCGTGCGCACCGGTTCGGCGTCATCGGGTCAGGGACACGAGACAGCATGGGCTCAGCTCGCGGCAGATGCGCTCGGTGCCTCTCCCGACGACGTCCGCTACGTGGCGGGCGACACGGATGAGGTGGCACAAGGCACCGGTACCTTCGCCAGCCGGTCCGCCCAGGTCGGCGGGGCGGCGATCTGGCGTACGGCCCATGTGGTAAGGCGGAAGGCGATCGAGTTGGTCGCCGACGTTCTGGATGCTTCGCCGGAGGACCTCGTGCTCGCCGACGGGAACTTTTCGATAGCCGGGGTGCCGGGGACCGAGATGAGCTGGTCGGAGGTGGCGGAGGCCGCACATGAGCGTGGCGTGGATCTCGCCGCCGAGGAGTGGTACGTCCCCGGAGCGCAGACATTCCCCTACGGCGTGCACGTGGCCGTGGTCGAGGTGGACCTCGATACCGGCGACGTGAGGCTCGACCGCATCGTGGCGGTGGACGATTGCGGCAACGTGATCAACCCCATGATCGTCGAAGGCCAACTCCACGGCTCGCTGATGCAGGGCATCGGCCAGGCCCTGTACGAGGGCGTCCAATACTCGGAGGAGGGACAGCTCCTCACCTCGACGCTCATGGACTACATAGTGCCCCACGCAACCGACGCTCCGCCGGTCATATCGGAACGCTTGGTCCATCCGGCGCCTTCCAACTCTCTTGGGGCCAAGGGGACGGGCGAAGCGGGCTGTATCGGCGCCCCTCCCGCCATCGTGAATGCCGTGCTTGACGCCCTCGCCCCATATGGTGTGAGGGACCTCCAGATGCCGCTCCGCCCCGCGACGGTTTGGACCGCCCTCGCACGATCAAGAGACCGTGCGGGGAGTTGAGGGCTTCGACGCCAACTCCACAGTCGGTCCTGCCTGTATCTTGATGCCCTAACGTTTGCGCAGATCGAGAAGGGACGGGAGAGATGGACCCAGAAAATGTCGCGATCGTCGAGGAGGTAGCCGGCTCCGACATACCCGTGGAGCTCAGGTACGTGGAGACCTGGGATGGTCTCTACGCGCCCGTCGGTCTTCGTTTCCCGCCGGGTGACGGTCCCCACCCACTCGTCCTGCTCGCTTCGGGGAACGGCGGCGGAGGCATGGCCTGGATCCGGGAAGCCGTGGCCAACCGCGGCTACATCATGGAGCGTCTTCTCGACCGAGGTTATGCCTGCGCCTGGATTCGATATCGGACCGAAGTCGAGCTCGGTTACGAAACGGGTGGTCGGTTGGTCCGGGACACGAGACAAGGCCGAGACATGTTCAACCGCTCACCTCTCGAGTACGAGGACGAGATCTCGATCGTCGAGCAGCTCAAGGAGGACCCGCGCATCGACGCCGACCGGATCGGTCTGATCGGGATGAGCCACGGGGGAGAGATGGTGCTGAAGATCACCTCGGAGTATCAGGGCATCAAGGCGGCAGTGGCTTCCGAGCCGGCCGCACATGAGTTCCTTGCCTTGACTCCCGACGACACCGCCTTCGTCGAGGCTGACACCGGGATGCGCAACATCGAGGAGATGCAGATGGTGGAAACCGAGAAGGTCCGGTCACGAATCGACCTGGAGAAGGCGATGGAGCGGATCTCGACCATCGACACGCCGATTTTGGTCATGGGGCGGGACGACGATCACCTCCAGGGGATATTCCGGGTCTCCTACGAGTTGCTCGCCGAGGCTGGGAAGCCAGTGGAGTGGGTCAGCTGGGACCACGACCTCCATGGGTACGTATACCCGTTGCGCGGTCCCGATGGCCAATACCAGGTCAACGAGGTGGCCGGAGCCGCCATCGACGGCGTCCTCGACTACCTGGACAAGCATCTCTGATCGGTCCTGGGCCAGGAGCAGACCTGGTTTACACGTTGGCCCAGTAGTCCTCGGATGCCTTCGTCCTGGCCAGGTCTTCTGCGCTCTCGAAGCCGGGAGCCATGGCGGCTTTCGTACCCGGCATTACCTGGTGGTGGTCGATGTTGAGGAGACGGAGCCAGCTTTGCTGACCCAGCGTTAGACCGACGAAGCAACCGAGTTCGACGAGCTCGGCCTCGGTGAAGTGCTGATAGAGGCGGTCCCAGAAAGCGTCGTCGGTGTCAAGGTGCCAGGTGATTGCCTCGGCATAGGCCAGCGCCGCCTTCTGCCTTTCGTCGTACTGGTCCGACGACTCGAAGTTGAGAAGTTCGTCGTATTTGCCTTCGGTGAGTCCCAACGAGCGTCCCTTCTCGGAGCGCTGATTTCCGCAGTACTCGCACTTGACCGAGCGGGAGACATAGACCCGACAAAGCTCCTTGAGGTCATGTTCGGCGACACCCTCGCGGAAAAGGTCCTTCCAGCTGTTGGCGAAGAACCAGAAGGCGCCGGGGACGTGGGCGCGAATGGCAGAACTCTCGGGCCGAGGAGTTCCTTCCCGGGCGCAGCGCTCCATCTCGGCCCGCATTTCCGGAGTCATTTCATCGAGCGGCACGTAGCTGATGCGCTGTTTGCTCGTCATCGCCGTTCTCCTTCTGTTTGTCGAATTCTTCGGGCTGGTCGCTGCCGCCTTGAATCTCAACTCAGGCCGTCGGAGACGTCCTTGTTCTCCGGGACCAGAACGACGCCGGTGCCCTCGGCGTGACGGGACAACATCGATGCGAAGTCCTGATCCCCGAATCCGCGCCCGATGCCGTCCATGACGATCTGATGCACGAGGGCGGCGGTCGGTAACGGGACCGACAGTCGCCTTCCGGTCTCGAGCCCCAACTCGAAGTCTTTGCGGAGTAGATGCCATGTGAAGCTCGGGGTGTAGTCCAGGTTCACGAATGCGGGAGTCTTGTACCTGGTGAAAGTCGATCCCATCACGCTGTCGTTGAAGAACTCAAGGAAGTCGGCCCTGGTCACCCCGGCTGCTTCGGCGAGGACGGTGATCTCCGCCAGGCACTGGGTCACCACGCCGAGCATGAGGTTGTGACACATCTTCACCACGCGGGCCTCATCGCCGGCGCCCACGTAGGTGACCTTGCTCCCAAAGCACTCGAGATAAGGGCTCGCGGTCTCGTACGCATCCTTGGGTCCCGACACCACCGCAGTGAGGCGACCCGACTTCACGACCTTGGGGTTGCCGGACACCGGGGCGGCCAGAACCGCTGTTCCGAGTTCGGCTGCGCGTTCGGTGAGAGTCCGCGAGGTGGTGGCATCGATCGTTGTCGAGTCGACGATGATCTCCGGCCGATGGTCGGGTCGCGAGAGGACACCCTCTGCCCCCAGGGTGACTTCGAGGACGTCTTCGGGGCCGGCGACCATCGTGAAGACGATGTCACGCTCGGCGAGATCCGCCGGTGAGTCGACGATCTTCGCACCCTTGGCGGCCAGAGGCTCCGCCTTGGAGCGGGTACGGTTGTAGACCCAGAGATCCACATCGGAGGCGAGCAATCGCTCCACGAGGGCGGCGCCCATTCGGCCTGTCCCGATCCAGCCCACCCGATGCGGATACTTGTTGTTGGCCACGTGTCCTCGCATTCCTCTCGCCTCCGGGCATGCGGTCTGAAGTGCTGTCATTCCGCAATCGTTTGTATTATCGGATCTTTGGGTGGGCAGCGCAAACAGCTCCGGGTCACCCGATCCCACACGTCCGGCGGCGCAG
Organism: uncultured Acidimicrobiia bacterium; assembly: GCA_963790345.1. GTDB lineage: Bacteria > Actinomycetota > Acidimicrobiia > Spongiisociales > ZC4RG35 > DATEEG01. Next base: position 123,961 of record CAWBOD010000004.1, read on the forward strand.
GATCCCCGGATAACCGACGGACAAGCTCAGCAATCGAATAGCCTCGCGGCACGGTGTCGGCTCGAACCACCCTGAAAGACGTAGCACGCGAGGCGGGTGTGCATATCTCCACAGCGTCACGCGCCTTGAACCCCAGCACTGCCTCGATAGTCAACCCGGAGACCGTCGAGAGGGTCGCCGAGGCCGCTCGGAAGCTTGGCTATCGGCCGCACCCATTGGCGCGAGGGCTGCGGACCAACCGCACCATGTCGGTCGGTGTGATCATCCCCGACGTCGAGAACCCCCTCTTCGGGCCGATCATCGCCGGGGTGGAGTCGGTGTTGGTCGAGAAGGGCTACTCGGTGCTGATCGGCAACGCAGACCGGGGTCCCGGTCACGCCGACATCCTCGTGGAGGACATGCTGAAGCGGCACGTCGACGGCTTGATCCTGGCGACCCCGAGTCGCGACGTCTCCGACGCCGCCCGCGATGCGCAACAAGACGTGTCGATGGTGCTGGTCAACCGATCCGTGGACGACGACTCCATCCCGGCAATCGTCGGCGACGACCACGCCGGGATCGGCCTGGCGGTGAGGCACCTCAGGGAGTTGGGTCACGAGCGCATCGGCCATGTGGCCGGGCCCTCGTGGGTCTCGACGGGCAAGGGGCGGCGCGATGCCTTTCTCCACTGGATGGCGACCGTGGGGCTCGACCCTGATGCCGATCTTGTCGAGGAGGCCGAGTGGTATCAAGTGGAGCCGGGGACAACTGCCGCCCTCGACCTGCTAGGCCGACATCCAGATCTCACTGCCATTGTCGCGGCCAACGACCTGTTGGGCCTGGGTTGTTATCGGGCGGTGCGCTCCCTGGGCAAGGTCATCGGTGTGGACGTCTCCATCACCGGCTACAACGACATGCCGCTTCTCGACCTGATGCAGCCCCCGATGACCGCGGTCAGGGTCCCATACCGCCAGATGGGCGCCGATGCTGCCAGCATGCTCCTCGCCTTGATCGCCGGAGAGGTCGTCTCCCCGGGTCGGGTGCTGCTCACACCCACACTCGCCATCAGGGCGTCGACGGCTCCTACCGGTCGTTAGTGCGCCCCGGAGTTGATCCAGGGCGAGGAATCACCGGCAACAGCACCGAAGACCTGTGGTCGGGGCCGGTGTGGATCGTCACCCCGCGGCCAAAGACGTCCGCGGGACGGTCGAGCGGGTCGTCGTGGAGGAAGGGCCCGCATCCGGTCAGGCGGTTCTTGAAAGTGGTGAGCGACGCCTGGCCGAGATCACCCTCGTACTGATAGTCGTTGCCTCGGATCGACAGTCCGAGGCGGTAGGCGGCCGGGGCCACGATCGACGTCGGCCAGATCTCGACCTCGAGCTCGTAGACCTCGTTCGGCGTCAGCGGCTCTACGCGATCGTGGGTGTGATAGGGCCGGTAGGGGAGGGACAGCTCAGGGTCGAGGCGTCGGTGCGAAGCGCGCAGCCAGCCCTGAGCCAGCGGCGTGTGGGGGTCGATTGCGCCCTGAAACGTGAGCTCGTCGCCATCGGGGTCGAAGACCCGCAGCACCGCGAAGATGTCGGCGTCCGTGGTCTCCGACGAGACGAAAAGCTTCAGGGCGATCGGCCCGGTGATCTCGGTCTCGTCGTCGAACGGCTCGAGGAGGAAGGTCACGCCGTTGCCGGTAGCGTCGTAGCGCACCTCTCGCCGAGCCGCCGGCTCCTCGCGGGAGAGGGTCAGGTCACCGGCGTCGAGGTAGAGATTGGTCCAATCGGTGTCGGGCAGCGGCCACGCCTCGGCAGTGCGCTCCTCGAAGCGATCGACGTGTCGGATCTGGAGCCGGACCGGCGGCTCGTCGTCCCATCCGTTGTCTGCGTCTCTTAGAAATCGTGCAAAGAACCGCTTCTGCAAGCCCACTCCGTAGTCGGTGTAGAAGTGCGTCCAGTGTTCGAGACCGTGGAGTTCCAGCCATTTGCGCCGGGTGGCCGAGCGGACGAAGCCCTCCACGTTGCCCCTCAGGTGCAGCCCTTGGCCCCCCCAATTGCCCGCTGAGAGGAGGGGAACGCCGATTTTCGACCAGTCGGGCGAGCGGTCTCGATGGAACTGGTCGTCGAGGGGATGGTCCCGGACGTCGGCTCCAAGGTCGGCCCGGTTGCGCTCCAGCTCGACCTCGCTCAAGCGTGACGTCGCCGGTGACCGGAATCCCCGTGACGCGGCTCACCGCGCCACGGTCTCCGAGGCCATGCTGGACGGTCTTCACCTGCATGTCGTACCAGTTGGCCCAGAAGGTGGAGAGGATCCCGCCATGGTGGGTCATGTCCCGATAGCAATCCGCCGCGCCCTCCCACACGCAGATGGCGGCGAGGTACTCGGGCTGGCGGGAAGCTGCGTGCCACTGGTTGATGGCGTAGTAGGAGATCCCGTTGAGACCCACCTTCCCGGAGCTCCACGGCTGGACGCCGGCCCACTCGATGCAGGCCACCAGGTCGTCGGTCTCACGTGGGGAGAACACGTCGATGTAGCCGGGGGAGCGCCCACATCCCCGGGAGTCGACACGGACCACCACGTAGCCGTCGGGCACCCACTTCTCGGGATCGACCACCTCCCAGTTCTGGTATCGGTTGCTCGAACCCGCTTCCACATCGGGGTGCTGGCTGGTCATCAGCCGCCACTGGTCGGGGTAGCCCTCCTGAAAGGCCAGTCCCTTGGCGTAAGGCCCGTAGGAGAGGATGACCGGGTAGGCGCCGTCAGCGTCGGGGCGGTACACGTCGGCCCGGAGGACAAGGCCGTCGTCCATCTCGATGGGAATGTCCCAATCGATGTGCATCACTGTGGCCACTCCCGGCCGAGGGTACCGATGGTTGTCGTGTCAATCGTTTGTCAACTGACACTTGTGCTGACGGAGACCATAAGCAGGCTCATAACCCGAAGATCGTGGGGTCCCTGAAGACACCATGACTCCCCAGCATGATGATTTCAGAGGTCGGCGGTTCGAGCCCGTCAACGCCCACCGAAAGCCGCGCCTCGTTCCGAATCCCAACAACTTCCAGGAAAGTCTCGCGTCTGGATCTGAAATGGCCCACGTGATTGGCCCAAGTGATTGGGGTCGTGGGCCGAGGTTGGGAAGGCCCGGCTTGATCCGGATGACATCTGTCACATCGAGTTCGTGATCGATCTCACTACCCGTCGCACCGGTCGTTCCGCATGATCAGTGCAAGGAGGTAGTAATGGAACATGTGCTCGAAGTACGAGGTCTCGTTCACCGATACGGTGACCACACGGCTCTCGCCGGAGTCGATCTGACTGTCAAGGCGGGGGAGTGTGTCGCACTTCTCGGCCCAAATGGGGCCGGCAAGACGACCCTCGTCCGCAATGTGATCGGGTTGATCGAAGGCAAGGCCGACCTCATCGAGGTGGCAGGTGGCAACCCTCGTAGCGCCGAAACCCGCCGCAAACTCGGTGTCGTCCAACAGGCGGTCGGCTTTCCGCGGTCACTCACCGTCGGCGAGATCGTCGGCGGTGCGGCCGCCCGCAGGGGTTGTCCCCCGGAAGCAGCCAGCCGAGCCATCGCCGAGATGGGCCTGGCCGGCCTGGAGAAACGGCGGGCGGCCAAGCTCTCCGGCGGTCAGCAGCAGCGGTTGCAGCTCGCGATGGGGCTTGTTGCGGATCCGGTTCTGCTGGTGCTGGACGAGCCCACCGAAGGACTCGATGTGGAGGCACGGCGTCGGTTCTGGAACACGATTCGGCGGCGTCTCGACAACGGAGCCGGTGTGCTCATCACGACGCATCATCGTGGACGAGGCGGCCGCAGTCGCCGATCGGGTCGTTGTGGTTGATCGCGGACGAGTAGTCGCGGAAGGGACGCCAGACGACCTGCGTCGGACGCTCCCCAACCGTCGGATCTCAGTCCAGACGAAGGTACCGGTGAGTGTGATCAGAGCGCTCGACTCGGTGGAAGCGGTGGAGGTTCGTGACGGCCGCACCGTGATCGCAACAACCGACAGTGAGCAGGTCGTCAGGACGCTGCTCGACCTCGACCCCGAGGCCAACGATTTGACCGTGGCGACGGCGAGCCTCGAAGAGGTCCTCGTCGCGATGACCCACCATGAGGAGGTACTGATATGAACACAAGAATCTTTCGGATAGAGGTGCGAGACGAGCTTTTGGGAATCGTCAGGGAGCCAACCGCTCTCTTCTTCTCGGTGCTGGTGCCAGTGGCATTCTTTGCACTGTTCGCAACGATGTTCGGCGGCGACGGCGGCTTCGGCCTTGAAGTCGTTGGCCAGGTACGGGGCATTTGGTGTTCTGTCCGTGGTCCTGACGAACCCGGGTATCAGCCTCGCCGATGCCAGAGAGCGAGGCTGGCTCCGCGTCAAGAGGGCGGACGGTACGCCGCTGGGCGTGACGCTGTCCGCCAAAGTGACGGCAGCGCTGCCGTATGCGATCGTCACCCTGGCAGGGATAACCCTGGTCGCCCGTCTCACCGCTGGACCTCTGGACGGGCTTCAGGTCCTGCGTGTCGTCGGTGTGCTGGTACTCGGATCCTTGCCATTCAGCCTGTTCTCCCTGGCTGTTGGCGCGAGGTTCAGTACCAACGCCGCAACGTCGGTGCTCAACGCGGTGCTCATTCCTTCGGTGATTCTCTCGGGCCTCTGGTTCCCGCTCGAGATGCTCCCGACGTGGCTCGGAGAAATCGCGGTGTACCTCCCGCCCTATCACCTGGCACAACTGGCGCTAGCGCAGGTCGAAGGCGGAGCGGTGTGGGGTCACGTCGCCTATCTCGTGGGAACAACGATCGTGGGAGCGATCGCAGCAGCGTTGGCGTATCGTTCCGCGGAAGTGTGAACGACACGACGAGTCAGACTCGCGAAGTCGGAACGCCTCGACCCGGGGCGTTCCGGTTTCTCGCGTTGGGCACCCCTGGTCTTCTTCGCCTTCATCCTCACCGGACCGATCTTCTCCCCCGACGCCGATCCCGAGGATTGGGTTCTTGCTGTCGGAGTGGTTGCCGTCGCTCTCCCCACCTTTGTAGTTTCGGAAATACGAGGTTGGGATATCGGGGGAGCAGTTGTCTTGATGCTGCTGGCACTCGCGACAGCACCCTTCGACTCGACAGCAATCATGGCGCTGCCCATCTACGCCGCCGCTCTCGTTGCCGGGTCCGCCTCTAAGGAGACGCTCCGGCTCAGACTGTCGGTGATCACCGTCCTCACACTGACCGGCTTCTTCCTGAGCTCGATCCCTTGGCCGTTTCGGATCTTCATATTCATCCCGGTGATCATGATCTGGGTCATTGGATCCGCCGTCTTCCATGATGTGTCAAGGACCATCGCGCGGTCGTGCTCCAGGCCGAGAACCGCCGAGTCGCTCATCTCGCCACCATCGCCGAGCGGGAACGGATCGCTCGCGACGTCCACGACATCGCAGGCCAAGCCCTCACCGCCATCATCGTGCGAAGCCAACTCGTCCAAAGACTGGCCCCGTTGGACCAGGGTCGCGTCACAGAGGAAGCCGATAAGGTGGAACGCATAGCCCGTGAAGCACTGTCTTCGATGAGGGAAAGCGTTGCTGGATGGCATCAGGCGTCGCTGCTCGACGAACTCGCCGTTGCCCGCGATGCGCTTGCGGCGGCCGGCACCGAGTTGGAGATGCTCGGAGATTGGGAGGTCGATCTGGCACCCTCGGTCGAGAACGTTTTGGCGTTGGGACTTCGCGAGGCGGTCACCAATGTTCTGCGCCATGCCAACGCTGGCACGGTGGAGGCCCGAATCGACAGCCAGGACGGGGGAGTATCACTAACGGTGACTGACGACGGGATCGGACCCACCAAGGGAACCGGCTCGGGAATTCAAGGCATGCGCGACCGTGTGATCGCCGCAGGGGGAACCCTCACGTTCGGACCCGGAGTGACAGGCGGGACAGAGCTACGGATCGACATGCCATTCGGTGGAAGTTCTTCATGATCCGCGTCGTCCTCGCCGAAGACCAGGCCATGGTGCGAGGAGCCTTTGCGGCACTCCTCGACCTCGAACCGGACATCGAGGTAGTCGCTGTCGCCGAAGATGGCGAGCAGGGTTTGGCAGCTGCCACAGAGCATGAGCCGGACATCCTTCTCACCGACATCGAAATGCCAGGAATGACGGGACTCGAGCTGGCTTCTCGCCTCAAGGACCATCCGACGGTCCGCGTCGTAATCGTGACCACCTTCGCCCGAAGCGGCTATCTGCGGCGGGCGCTCGATGCCGGGGTGTCTGGATATGTCCTCAAAGACTCACCCATCGAATATCTAGCCGACACCCTCAGGCGGGTGGCAGCAGGCAATCGCGTAATCGCCCCGGAGCTCGCAGTGTCCGCATGGACCGGCAGCGACCCACTCACTGACCGGGAGCGAGAAGTCCTGCGAGAGGTCGGTGAAGGACATCCCAACGTGGAGATCGCGCTAAGGCTCCACCTCGCCGAAGGAACCGTACGCAACTACCTATCATCCGCCATCGTCAAGCTCGGGGCCCGAAACCGTACCGAGGCTTTCGCCAAGGCCCAGCAAATGGGATACCTGTAGCCCAGGGCGGGCTCCTGGAACTGTGCGCCCGACCTCATCCATGCTCTCAGGCAGGTCGCAACGTCAACTATCGGTGACGGCCAAGCATGACGGTTCGGGAATCGGGATGCGGGCTGTGGGTACACCGAGGTCGGCGGGGCCGTTCGTGAGCGGAATGCTCACAACCTCGTTACTCGATCGGTTGGCGACTAAAAGGTGCTTGCCGTCTGGTGTCAATGCAAAGCCCCGAGGGTGGCGGCCCCCGCACGTCCGGATTGCGGTCAGAGCCAGGCCCCGAACCCCGTCGAACTCGTAGACCGTCAAACTGTCGTGGCCACGGTTTGACACGTACACGTGGTGGCCGGTGGGGGAGAGGTGTATATCGGCGGCGATGCTCTGGAAGATGCCTTCCGGCAACGTGGAGAGCGTCTGCACAGGTACCAGCGATCCGTCTTCGGACCCATACTCGAAGAGCGAGATCGTGTTGTCGAGTTCGTTGACGACGAAGAGATGCCGTCCGTCGGGATGGAAGACGCTGTGCCGCGGTCCGGCCCCCGGTGCCGTTCGAACCTCATGTGCCAGATTCAGCGACGAGCCCTCCCGGTCGATGCGGTAGACCATCACCCGGTCGATTCCCAGGTCAACGACGATGAGGAAGCGACCGTCGGGGGTGAAGCACGAGGAGTGGACATGTGGGCCCTCCTGACGATCCGGGTTCGGTCCTCTACCGGTGTGCTGAGCGAAGGATGCGATCTCGCCGAGGCTTCCATCGGGTTGGATCGGGAAGACGGCAAGGGTTCCCGATCCGTAGTTCGACACGGCCAGTCGGGTCCCCTCGGCATCGACGCCGATGTGACAGGGGAGGTCGCCCGATGTGGTTTGGCTGTTGAGAGGAACGAGGTCGACGATGCCGGCATTCCCATCGACCCGAAACGCGTGCACCGCGCCAGGCATGCCGTCTGTTTCGAGACCTGTCTCTCCAACGGCGTAGAGGTACCCGCCCTGAGGGTGTCGGCGCAGGAACGACGGGTTGTGGACGCCCGACCAAGAACGTAGATGGTGGAGGCCGCCCTTATTCGTGACGAGGACCGCGTGGATGCCCTGGCGGTCTTCAGGCGTAGCTACCGACGAACGCAAGCGCCCATCCGGGTCGAAGCTCACGGCCACCACAAGGTGCCGTCGGGCCAGCGGCTCTGGGTCCACTCGATCGGTTTCACCTCGATCGGGAACTTGGCGGCGAGCTTTTCGTCGATCTCGATCCCTAGGCCCGGTCGTCCGTTCGGCCACAGGTAGCCATCGCGTAGCTCCGGGATCCCAGGAAAGACCTCTCGCAGCTTGTCGCTGAAACCGACCACTTCCTGGATGCCGAAGTTGTGGGAGGCGAGGTCGAGGTGGAGATTGGCGGCGTGGCCGACGGGTGAGACGTCGCCGGGCCCGTGCCAGGCGGTACGCACCCCATACGCCTCACAGAGTGCGGCGAGCTTGCGAGCCGGAGTCAGGCCGCCGATCTGGGAGATGTGGGTCCGGATGAAGTCGATGAGCTGGTCGGTGATCAAGGAACGCCACTCCAGCGGATGGTTGTGGAGCTCACCCATGGCGATCGGAGTGGCAGTCTGTTGGCGCAGCCGGGCAAACCAGCCGAGCTGGTCGGGTGGGAATGGATCCTCCAGGAAAAACAGCCGGTGTGGTTCCAACGCCCGAGCCAGACGGATGGAATCGATCGGGGCGAGCCGTTCGTGGACGTCATGCAGGAGGAACAGGTCGTCGCCGACATCGGCGCGGATGTGATCGAACAGCCCGACCACGGACCGGGCATAGCGATCGGGGTCGTAATAGGAGCCTTTGAACGACGCCCGAAGTCGGCTCGTCCCATCGTCCGCCTCACCGGTTCGGCCGCCGTAGCCGCCCATCTGGCATCGAACCGCCAGGTACCCATCCTCCCGGTACTGGACAACTTGGTCGAGGACCTCGGCCGGGTCACGGCCATCGGCGTGCCGGTAGACCAATGCGGCCGCACGGCACTTGCCGCCTAGGAGGTCGTAAACAGGCATTCCGGCGACCTTGCCCTTGATGTCCCACAACGCCATGTCGACGCCGCTGATGGCGCTGTTGAGCACGGGTCCGTTTCTCCAATAGGCGTTCACGTGCATCAGGTGCCACATGTCTTCGATGTTGGCGGGATCGCGGCCTGCCAACAGCGGAGCCAGGTAGTCGTCGACGGCGGCCGCCACCAGGGTCGGACGCTGGGTGAACGTTGCGCATCCGAGCCCGTACAGGCCGTCCTGATCGGTGTCGACCCTGACCACCACCAAGGCGATACCGTCGGGTGCGGTGAGGATGGTTCGGATGTTCGATATCTCGGTCATGCTGGCTCCAATGAAAGGGATCGGGCTGGGCGGTGACCATGCGCCCGGTGCGGGAGATTGGTCATCGGACGTCATGTCTCCAACCGAGGATTTCCTCGGCCTTGGTGCAGTCGAAGAAGCCGCGGTTTCCGCTCAGGTCGCCCCGTAGGGAGACGTCGGGGTAGTGGCGCCTGTGGAGCTCGAGTGAGGGGGTGTCCACCATCGTCTCCGGGGCGACTATGTAGAAGGCGTGGTGGCCGGTGAAGGCGGCGGTCACCCCGAGCAGGCACGCCCGGGCGGCTGCACGTCGTGTGGTGTATCCCCACAACTGCTTGACCAGACCCGATTCGGGGAGGTCGACCCATCCGACAGTGTCGGTCCGGTCCTCGACGACCCCGTGCAGACGAATGCTGGCGATCGACATTGACTCGAAGCGGCGGGCCATGGCGTCGGCCTGCTGTTCGCAGATCCACTTGGACAGGCTGTACGGGTCTTCTGCGTAGGTAGGGTGCCGTTCGTCGAGAGGGAAGTACTCGTAGCTCGCTCGCCGGCTGAACCTGCCGCCGATGGCGTTGACACTGGACGCCTGGCACACCCGGTCGATACCCACCTCCGCGGCCGCACGAAGGGCGTTATAGCTGGCCACGACATTGTTCTTGTGGACGACGTGGTCTGGATCGCGTCCCGGGCCGTTGATGGCGGCGAGATGGATGATCGCATCACAGCCCCGGAGGCCGGTGGTAAGGCTCTCGAAGTTGGTGACGTCGATCTGAAGGGCCTCCCCATCCCCGGCGGGGTCCGGCTGCCTGTCGATCGGAACGACGGAGTGACCCTCCTCGAGGGCGAGAGCAACAGTTGCGCGGCCGACGACTCCTCGGGCACCGGTGATGGCGATCTTCATCGTCGCGCGACCGGCCCGATGGCCGTCATCGAGCCGCATCCGATGAGGCCGTCGCGGGCCTGCTGCCGCGCCCAGTCCATGGCCGGCGCCGAACAGCAGTTCCGCGGTCGGGTCACCGAATCCAGCCTTCGTCCGGGGCCACGGCTGTGGGGTCCGGCCGGTGAAAGGGCGCCGCCCGAAGAGGAGGTCGGCGAGGGCCGAGGCCTCGGATCCCGGCAGCCAGGCGGCAACGGCGGCGTCTGCCCGGGCGATGAGGTCGGTGGCCATAACGGGCCTCCCCGAGTAGATCACGAGGATGAGAGTGTCGGTGATGGCACGCATCCGTGCGAATGTGGCGTGCTCTGTCTCGCTGAGTCTCGGTATGGCGGAGTCCCCCGGACCTTCGGCGTACGGCGATTCGGCCAGGACCACGACGCCGATTCCTCCGGCGCGGCCCGGGAATTCGCCGGTGGGGTCATACGCCACGTCGT
>CAWBOD010000005.1:0-310898 GCA_963790345.1 uncultured Acidimicrobiia bacterium
CAGCTGGCGGTTCTGCCTCGGAACACTTCCAGGCGTGCCCGACGGCGCGGGCCATGGCGGCGTTGGCGGCGCGCAGGGTCCGCGTCACCGGCGTTGGCTACGAGATCGAGTAGCTGGCGTTCGGTGCCTGGGCCGGCGCAGCCGCAAGGTGTCGGGGTGAATCGGGCGGCGTTCACGGGTGGTGGTCGGCGTGTTCCTCTGAAGAGTTCCGGGTGCCGAGGGCATCCGCAGCAGCACCGCGTCACCGAGCGGATGACGTCGTCGCCGACCAGTACGTCCGGGATTCGCCGCCGGCCGGCACCATCGCCGCCGGCGAAGTGCCGTTCCGTTGTCGGCGCAGGTGGCCGGGCAGCGGCAGCGCATGGGTGCGGCGCTGGGTGGCCGCGCCGCAGGCACCGACAGCGCGGACACGGTTGCCAATCCACCAGGTCCATGCCGCTCCTCGCCGGCCGCGCGCCGGCCGCAACTGCGCCCGCATCCACAGGCGCGTGTGTCGTCGGGCGGCTGCGGCGCGCGGGCTTCGTGCGACCGCCGCCGCATCGAGGGACCTGTTCCACGTAGCGGGCCGTCGCGCTCGAGCGCCCAGGAATGGGCCGTCGCGCTCGTCGAGGCTGGCGTAGAGCTGGTCGAGCTTGCTGACGCCGGGCGACTGCCCAGCGTCAGAAGGCCAGATTGCCATCCAGCACGCCTTGGAGCATTCGACGCTTCAGCACCCAATCGAGGCGGCGGCTCAGGGCGTCGAAGTCGCGGGCGGCGAGCGCGTCGAGCGTGCTCTCCCAGAGCGCCAGCAGGCGAGGCGCCTAGGGACCACGCCGTCGAACCCGCCGCGCTCCGCAAAGCGCTCGGCTTCCGTGCAGAAACCCCACTGCAGCTCGACAGCGCGGCGCTGCAACCCGTCGACGAGACGCGGTCCGCGAGGGTCAGGTCGGGCTGCGCGGAACGCTGCAGCGCCTCCAGCGGATCGTCGAGCGCCAGGTCGGGTTCACGAACCCGGCCTCGAGCATGGCGGTCACAATCTGCAGCGTGCCGACGCGCAGCAGCGTGGCCACCTGGCACGAGCGTGCTGTCGAAAAAGATCACGTGCAGCCGGGCCAGCGGGCGTTCCCGCGCTGCGGCCACAGGCCGCAGAGCGGCTCGTCGCGGGAGTTCACACAGCGGGCGCCTATGGTGTCGGCTGACCAGGGTCTCCAGGAAGTCGGCGCGCTGGCGAGAGCTGGTAGTCGGCGCCGGCCGGCCGCTCTCGCCGCCGACCTTGCCTGGCCCGTGAACACGATGCTCGAGACCTGGAAGGCGGCGAGGAAGGCCAGATAGTGGGCTTCAGCGGATGTCGTCCCAGGCCGCGCGGGTCAGCAGCACGCTGACGTGGCTGCCGTACGAATTGCCCTGGCCGTCGCTGCAGTTGGCCAGCGCCTGCAGGCGGCAGCCCGCCGGCATCCGCGTTCGCGCGTGCATGGCGTCCCGCGCCATGCCAGCATGGCCCGCCAGTACGCCACGTGGTCGAACGCGCTGAGCGTTTCGGCAAGCGCAGCTCGAGATGGTCCGAGTCGATGTAGGCGCATCCGCCGTTCGCCGGCAGATACATCGGCCCCAGTCGATCGCCTCGCGCGGTGGCCGACGACGCCGGCCGACACGCCGCGGACGGCGGCGAGGAGCCGGCGCGAGGCGATCCGGCCGGTGCCGGCGGCGTCGGACACGCCCAGGATGAAGTTGCTCAGCTCGACGTCGGCGCCGAGGATCTTCGGGATCGGCATGGTGGCTCCCGCTACGCCGCGCTGAGTAGCGATGCGGCGCGGCGTGCCGGGCGGTCGCGGTCTGCACGCGCGCCACGGCCAGATCCTGCGGCAGGCCCGGCAGATGCGCGTGGCAGTTGAGCGGCGTCAGGGCGGCCACGGCGCGATCCAGCTCCTGCGCCGACGGCCTCCACGGCGTCGTCGCGGCCGATGCCCGGTACGCCGCCCTTCGCCTCGCGCAGGCACGCGCGCTCGATGGCCGCGCGGGCGACGTTGGCGAGCACGGCGCCGCTGACCAGATCGCGCGCGAGGACCGGCGCGTCGGGTGCCGTCGCGGAAGACCATCGTCGCCAACTCCCCTTCGCCGTTGGGCGCGTAGAGCCGCGACACCGCCGTGTCGATGACGTCGCGGCGGGCGTCCTCGCGACGTCGCCCGCGTACGGCATGACCGCCGGCAGGTGGCGCTCGAGAATGGCGCGGGCCGACGCCATGACGGCCGCGGAATCTCCAGCACCAGGTCGCCGAGCCGGCCCGGCCGCAGCAGCGCCGGGTCGAGCGACTCGCGGCGGTTGGTGGCCGCGACCACGAGCATGTTGCCGCGCGCCTCGAGCCCGTCGAGCTCGGTCATGAAGCTGGTGAGCACGCGGTCGTCCACGCGGCCCGAAGCCCTGGCCGCGCGTCTGCCCAATGGCGTCCACCTCGTCGAAGAACATCACGACCGGCACGCCGGGCTCGCGCGCGCCGGCCTCGCGCGCGACGCGGAACGCCTCGCGGTAGTTGGCCTCGCTCTGCGCGTACCACATGCTGTGCAGCGCGCCGGGCTTGACGTGCATGAAGCGCGACCGCCCGCCGGGCGACTGCTCGCCCAGCCAGACGCGCCAGCGCGCGCGCCACCATCGTCTTGCCGGTCCCGGGCGGTCCGACCAGCAGCACCGAGGTGATGCGGCGCAGCTGATAGCGGCGCACCATCTCCGGGTGCTGCAGGTGGAGCCGGACGCTCCACTGCAGCCGCTCGATCTGGTGGTCCAGCCCGCCGATGTCGGCGAACCGCTCCCTGGGCGTGTCGTCAAGAAGAGCTGGAGTCGGACGAGCGCGGCAGCCGCTCGAAGGCCATCGCGAGCACCGGGTCCCAGCGGACCCGATCGCCGCTGCGCAGGGCCGCGGCGTCGAGCGCGCCGGCCGGGCGGGCAATCACCTCCGCCTCTCGCGCCTTGAGCACCAGGCGGCCATCGTCGAGGACGTGCTGGAACTCGGCCACCTCGCAGGCTCGCGTCACGCTGGGCGTCAGCCGGCGCAGTACCACGTTCAAGTCCTGGGTCAGCAGGACGTCGTCGCCGGTCGCCAGCGTCCGCGGATCCAGGTCCTGCGCCAGCGTCACGACGCGTGGCATGCCCTGGTGGGCCACCAGCACCTTGTCGTCGCTGCCGTCCACCGCGCGCAGGTAGACGGCCGCGATCCACGGCGCGCTGGTCAGCCGCGCGTGCAGCTTCTTGAGCTCCGCCTGGTTGGCCTGCGCGTCGGCCAGGCCCTGCCGCAGCTCGTCGATCTCGGACGAGCAGCCAGCGATCCACGGTGCGGCCGATTTCGGGCCCGCGCTCGCGCGCGTGCTCGACCAGCGCGACTTGTTCCGGCAGCGACGGGCCGGTGGGCGTCACGTCGGTCAGCCGCTCCAGCACGGCCCGCAGCTCCGCGTCCTCAATCTCCTGACGGTGTCGTCGTCGCATCTCGGTTTCCTCCCTGCAATAAACGAAAGCCGCGCGGCTGCAGCGCGCCGCGGCGCCAGCCGAACAGCCGAATGTCGAGCCCGGCCGCCGAGTTGGTGACGACCAGGGCCTGGGTGAAGGCGGAGGGGAACATCGCGCGGTGCAAGGCACGATCCTCCGGGCTGAGAAAGCCGGTGCTCAAGTGGCAGACGCGCTGGCGCTCCACCGGGCACGCCTTGCACCAGGCGTGCGCGGGATGGGAGTGCCACCACCCCACCAGCAGTTCCCCGGCCCGGCGCAGCGCCACGGCCGCCCGCACGTCGGTCCAGGTGTCGGAGGTGAAGGTGAGCTTCACCGCGTCACCAACGGTATGGCGTGCCGGTAAGTGCGCCGTCACCTCGACGCCGATGTCGCCGCGCTCGCCGTCGCGGCACAGGTGGCCGAGCAGGATGCCGCCGGTTTCGCGCTCCCCTGCCTGCAGCGTCAGCGCACGCGTCTCCTCGAGCACTGCCTCGGGCACCACCACCTCGATGTCCGACGCATCGCCGTCGCCGACGCCGGCTGCCCCGGCCACCAGCGCGCCGAACCCGCGGTCCCGCACGTCGATGGCCTGGGCTCGCGCCGTGGTGGTGAAGACCAGCGCCGGCGCCGCGGCCGCCTTCCCCACGTAGGCGGCGACGCCGTAGCGCACGCGGTCGTCCGTCGTGAGCGTGCCGGCCGCGACGCGTGCCGCCACCACCGCGCGCGCCGCCTCGGCGAAATACTCCGCGGCGGGAACGTCGGCGTACCCGCTCGTGCTTGCCGTGCGACAGGCAGACGCGAACGCCGCGCACCACCGGCTCGCCGGCGCGCTCGTGCCAGAGCGGCACGAGATGGCTCGCCGTCGCCGGCCTGGTGCCAGGCGCCGTGCGCGCGAAGGCCCGCGAGGCGTGCCGCTTCGACCGCCGGCTCCCAATCGGGATCCAGGGCCTCGCGAAACAGCACCCGGTCGCCGCTGGCCGCCCGCACTCGAGCACGAACCGATACGCGCACTGCACCGGTGGCCCCTTCTAGCCGGCGTCCACGTTGGGCTGCAGCACCACGCGGTCCCCGGGTTGGACGCCTCGTGCACGCGCTCCAGGCCCTGCAGGTGCCGGCCCTCGCGGTCCAGGCGGGCGTGGTAGCTCAGGGGACGCCCGGCGCTGTCGTTGGCCGGCAGGCGCATCTTGCCCACCAGCCCCTGGATCGGATCGTTGACGGTCAAGATCCTCGGGGACGTCGGACACGGCGAGCACCTTCTGGCCTGTGACGTCGCTGACTTCGAATCCGGTTGCGGCTACGGCTGCATGCATGATGGCTCCTCCAGTGAAGTTGGTTGCGGACGGTCGTCGCGCGCGGGCGCCCCGCGCGTCAGGTAAGCGGTGGCCAGGCCGTCACTGCGAAGCGCACGCAGCTCCCGGCCCGCGCTTCACACGCCGCGGACACGGCCGCCAGGGCGCAGGCAAGCTGGTGCTCGGATCGCACCCGCATCGGCGCCGCGCAGACGGCCGATAGATCCTGTTTGTCCTGGTGGAGCGCCGGCGTGAGGCCGGGCACCGAGGCGCCCAGGGCCATCAGCAGCGCCGAGGCGGCGCGCAGCGCCGGAGGGGAGTAGCCGGACAGGTCGGCCAGCTCCACGAACACGCGCGCGAGGTGGCCCGATTCCTCCACGCGCGCGTGGTAGGCGCCAGCCCGCGTCGTCAGGTCGGTACTCGCGGCGGCGACCGGCGACCACGAGAAGGGGACACCGTCCACGCCGTCGTGGATGGCATGACGCGCGGCCGCCAGGTCCAGGCAGGCCGATGCGATTGCCTCGCCCAGGTCGCCACCGGGCTCGAGCGGGACGTCGGCACGCAGGTACGGCTGCGGATGGTCGATGCGGCGCACGAACCGCGCCGCGCCGTGCAGCCCTGCGTTCAACCGCAAGGTCAGGTGATCGCCCGGCAGAACCGCGTCGCCCGGCAGTGGCGAGGTCAGCTCCACCCAGTCGCTCGTCACCCGCGCAGTCACCATCGCCACCGAGCCGTTGGTCAGCGCCAGGCGCCAGAGGCCGTTGCCGTCGTCGATCGCGCCGGACGACACGCGGCCGAGCGCGGCTTCAATCCGCGGGTCAGCAGGCCGGGCCATCGGCGGCACTCCGGGGCGCGGTCTCGTCCCCGCGCACAGCCAGCGGCCGGCGCTTCAATGGCCGGCAATCGACTGGAAACCGGTCGCGATGCTGGCGCGCCCACTGGCACGCCGCGAGGTTCAGGGCGTCGTCCTCGCGCATCGTCACCTTGTTCCACGTGACGATCTCGAACACCTGGTAGAGGATGTCGACGAGGCCGGTGCCCGGTGCCAGCCGGCCGACGCAGATGACCGGGTGCGTCGCCGAGATGTTGGGGTGCCACACCTGCCGCGGCGCCAGCCAGGTGAGGACCCGGAACGGGTTGGCCTCGCGCAGGTAGGTGGATGGGAAGTGGATGCCGACCAGGAAGCGGTTGGCCTCCACCACGTCGCCCGGACCGCGCTCGACCAGCCCGGTGCAGCGGAATTCGGCCAGATAGCGATCGCTGGCGTCGTCAATCGGCTGCAGCGACAGCAGGTCGGACTGCGCCGCCAGCGCCAGCCCTTCCTCGCGCTGCCGCGCCAGAAACCCGTCTAGGATGCGGTCGGCCATGCGGCCGCCTCCAATCTCGAGATGCAGGGTCACGCGCGGCGTGACGACGTCGACGACGTCGCCGGCCACGAACCCGAGTTCCGTCAACGACCGCTGGCGCACCTGGCGGGCCAGCGGTCGGGATCCAGGCTGTCGTGCAGGTCGAAGCCGGCGACCGACTGGTGCCCGCCACACGACGCGCACCGCGGCAGGCCGCGGCGGCGCTCGCCGCGGTAGACGAAACCCGGCCGGCGCGCGCGCCGCGCACTGGTCGCAGGTCAGGGCCGCGGCGACCGTCTGTCCCGCGACGCCGACGCGCATGCCCTCGCCGGCGCCGCGCAGCGCGCTCGCCGTGGCCACCAGCTCGTCAAAGGTCGTGGACGCGGGATCGGCGTCGTACGGCCGCAATCTCCCAGCTGGTGTGGTCGGGCATCCGGCACTCGGGGTTGTGGCCAAAGCGGGTGACGTAGTGGCGGCTGTGACGCGCGTCCACCATCAGGTCGCGGCCGGCGAGCAGGTGGTCATGCTGGCCGGCCAGCAGCTTCTCGCACTCGAGTGCCTGCAGTGCCGCCGCCAGGCGCGCCCAGCGCCGCGGGCGCAGTGCGTGGCCGAGCGCGGCGCTTGTCATCTGGCTGGCAGGGATACGTCTGCTCCACCAGCTCGTAGTCGCGGGGGCCCCACGCGCACTCCAGGCACGGCGCCGCGGGTCGCGGGCATGAACACCTGCACCCGCGCCAGCAGGCCGTCGGCGTCCATGCCCGCGTTGATCCACGGCACGCCCAGCCGCCACGCGGCCTGATTGATCGCCATCCGAGTGCGGCGCGAGTCCACCGCCGCCAGGATGACGTCGCACCGCAGCGCCCCGAGCGGCAGATCCTCGAGCGGCTGACCGAATGCCCGCGTCCGCAGCCCGCGATTGATCTGGCGCAGGCGCCGCGTCTGCACCTGGGCCTTCGCCTTGCCCACGTCGGGCGTATAGATGCTCTGCGCCGCCCAGGTTGGATTCGTCGTAGCAGTCGCGGTCGATCACGGTGATGGCCGTCACCGTGGCAATCCGGCCGATGTGGCCGAGCGCGTGCGAACCGATCGCGCCGGCGCCGACCATCGTCACGTGGGCCACGGCTAGAGTCCTTCCGGCGTCCAGCGGAAGCCGGCGTCGAGCGCCGTGTGCTGGGAGCACGTGGCGCAGGTGGGTGCATAGCTCCAGCAGGTCCATCCAGCTGCGGGCGACGTCACCTTCCAGCACCAGGGCCGTATCTCGATAATTCCGCCTCTGCGCCACGACCAGGCAAAACTCGTCGACTGGACCGGTGATCGAGTTGGACATCGGATCGTTCCAAACCCTGGTGCTGCCGCTCGGGCCACGCAGGGCTACCCGGACTCGTTCGGCCGGAACCTCCAGCCCTCGATTCAGGTAACTCCACGAAAAGGTCTTCACTCCTAGCTCGGCGATTTGGTAGAGCCGGTCGGTCGGGGCTCTCGTGATTCCCAGTGCTTCTGCGATGTCGTGGCCGTGGGCCCAGGTTTCCATCAGACGCGCTGTGACCGCTGACCGGGCCTTCATGGGTGGTCCAAACCAGGGCAGCTGGGACTCGGGATCGACGCGTTCGAACGCAGAGATCTCCGCGGCGCGAGCGGTTCGCCACCAATCGAGAACCTGGCGAGGCGTCATCGATCGACCCCTATCGACCCCCAGAGCCATGTAGCTCTCGATTCCGTTCGACAGGCGCCGGTTGATCTCGTCGGCGAAGGTCTCCGGGTCCGAGATCGCCTGGGTTTCCTTCTCATCGAAGAAGGCAAGATGCGACACCGTGTCTCGGATCGACCAGGGCTCTGCCGGCGTTACTCGATCCCATGTGGGTTCGTCCAGCCCAGCCAATATCCGGTCGAGATCCTCCTGCTCCGCCCGGAGGTCGTCAATCAGATCACGCACGGTCGCTATTCCCTCCGACCAGTTTCTCAAGAGCCTTGATTAGGGCATGGTTGCCTTCCTGTCCGTGACCGCTGGCTTGGAGTGCGCGATACAGCTGGAAGATCAGGCCGGTGGCGGGAAGGGGGGTGCCGTACTCGTCGGCGGCATCGAGCACCAGGCGAAGATCCTTCTGCTGGAGATCGATGGTGAATCCCGGACGCCAGTCATCGGCGATCATCTGGGGACCGCGATTGGCGAGCATCCACGACCCGGCCGCGCCACCCTTGACTGCATTCAGCGTTGCGTCCAGATCGAGATCGGCGCGCTGGGCAAAGAACAGGGCCTCGGACACGGCCATCTGGTTGCCGACGACCAGGATCTGATTCACCAGCTTCACCAGCTGGCCCGAACCGATCGGACCGACATGGGTGATAGTCGTCGAGTAGGTCTCGAGGTAGGGACGAACCCGATCGAGGTTCTCGGCCGACCCACCCACCATGGTCGAGAGCGTGCCTTTGCGCGCTCCTTCGGAGCCACCGCTCACTGGAGCGTCGAGCCAGCCCACCCCCTTGGATTCCACCCGCTCGGCCATGCTCCTGGTAACGGCCGGGCTGATGGTGGAGTGGTCCACGATCAGTTGGCCAGCTTGGAGGGCGGGCATCAAGCCATCGACCACCGAGACGACATCGGGGCTATCGGAGACACAGATGAGGATGATGTCGACGGCCGCAGCCAGGTCCTCGAGGGACTCGGCCAATTCCGCGCCCTGGATTGCTTCCGCCTTTTCGCGCGTGCGGTTCCACACCTTCAGTGGATGACCCTTGGCCAACAAGTTGGAGGCCATGCCGGATCCCATGATTCCGATTCCGGCGAAGCCGAGGCGGTCCGTCATGGTCTCCGCCCAGTTGATCGTTGGTTGACGGTTTGACCGGTAGTCGTTGGGTCTTTGCTCATCAGTAACCCACCATATCGGTTAGCTTGAACGCCCGTGACCGAACCGGATTCCCGCCCGCGGGGCTCCAGCCTGAGCTGGGCGTTGATCATCCTCTGGGTGCTCATGATCCTGACCGTACTGGCCGTGATATTCGGGATTCGAGCAGTGATAAATCGGATTCCAACCGTGGCCGACGTCACCGAGGCGATGGCACCGGAGCCGTTCGAGAATATCGGCCCGACCGTGGTTCGGAGCATTCGCAGCCTCGCCAACCTGACCACCGTCGAGTATGTCGAATACACGATCGTCGAGAAGGGAACCGAATCCGGGATCCTCAATTGGGCCACCGGTGACTCTCTGACGCTTCTAGCGGTGGCTCGTATCGGGGCCGGGGTCGATCTCTCGGACCTCGACGCCGATTCGTTTCGGGTCAATCAGGAAACGGGAGTCGTGACGATTTTCCTCCCGATAGCAGAGATCCAATACATCGCCGTCGACAACGAAGCCACCCAGGTCCTCGACCGCTCCACGGGTCTCTTCACCAAGGGCGACCCGCGTCTCGAATCCGATGCCCGTCTGGTCGCGGAGGAAGTTCTTCTCAACCAGGCACTGGAGACCGGGATCATCGATGACGCCACCGAGAACGCCAACGAAGTCCTGACCAACTTCCTGCTCGGACTCGGCTACACCGACGTCCGTGTCGAACCCGAAACCTAAGGTTATAGGCAGCGGTTTCCACGGCAGATCGCCTACAGATTCGGCAGCTCGGTCAGCCACCGTGAATCTTGAGGCAATGAGCCGCGGTTTCCGCGGCGTAGAACCTTAGGTTCGCGGATCAACGACGACGAGCACCTGTCCGGCGTCGACTTGGTCGCCGGGGGAGGCCGTCACCGAGCGGACCACTCCGTCGTAAGGAGCGCGCAGGCTGTGCTCCATCTTCATGGCCTCGAGGACGATCACTACCTGCCCGTCGGTGACCTCGTCGCCTTCGCCAATCACAACCTTGACGATCCTGCCCGGCATGGGTGCGTGCAGCGACCCGGGGTCATCCTCGCGAGCAGTCTCCGGAAATCGGGGACGTTCCACCAGCCGCGCATACCCGCTGGGTCCGTCGACGTGATGAACCCACCCGGACCGGGCCACGTCGAACCAGAACGATCGAGCTCCGATCTGGAGGCCGACTCGATCCTTGTTCAAATCGATCACGTCGACCCCAGCGAGGGGCTCGTCGTCGATGGACATAGTCACTCCACCGCGAGCTTCGAATCGGTATCCAACCTTGATGGCGGTGGTGTCGATGTCAAACGTCACTTCCTGCATTTGGGAGGGGCTGTTCCGCCATCCCGACGGAACCGCGGTCAGTAGCTGTGCCTCCGCCCGCCTTTCCGCCTGACTCGTCAGTGCGGCGGCCAACGCCGCACTTCGGATTTCGGTGGGGTCGAGCAGGGAGCCGCCCAGATCTGCCGGGGAATGTCGCTGGAGAAAGTCAGTGTCAGCTTCACCGGCGAGAAACTCGGGATGACGAAGGACTCGCACCAGCAGGTCGCGGTTGGTGACGAGTCCGTGGATGCGCGCCTCCTGAAGGCCCCGGGCCAAGAGGGCCGCGGCCTCTTGGCGGGTCTCGGCCCATGCCACGATTTTGGCGATCATGGGGTCGTAAAAGCTCGACACCTCGCTGCCGTCCTCGACCCCGGAGTCGATTCTCAGGCCGGGAAGGCTCGGAAACTCGAATCGATCCAAGCGCCCTGCCACTGGCAGGAAATCTTGGAGCGGATCCTCGGCATAGAGCCTCGCTTCGATCGCGTGCCCCACCATCGCCGGCTGCATGGCGTCCTCGGGCAAGACCTCGCCCTGAGCCACGAGCAATTGCAGACGAACCAGATCAAGAGCGGTGATCTCCTCAGTCACGGCGTGCTCGACCTGGAGCCGGGTATTCATCTCGAGGAAGAAGAACTCGCTGCCGTCGTAGAGGAACTCGACGGTGCCGGCGCCTACATAGCCCACCGAACGGGCCGCGGCGACGGCGGCCTGGCTCATCTGCTCCCGTTGAGCTGCGTCGATTGCCGGCGAGGGGGCCTCCTCGATGATCTTCTGATGGCGCCGTTGGATCGAGCAATCACGCTCGAACATCGAGACCAGGTTGCCGTGGACGTCGCCGAAGACCTGGATCTCGATGTGCCGCGGCGCCTGAAGATGGCGTTCGAGGAAGACGGTGTCGTCGCCGAAGGCCGAACCGGCTTCCCGACGGGCGCTGGCAACCGCCTCCAGGAGACCCTCTGGACTCGACACGATCCGCATCCCTTTCCCGCCGCCGCCGGCTGATGCCTTCACCAAGACCGGGAAGCCGATCGCCATGGCTGCGTCCTGGATCTCACTCTTGTTGAGGCCGGTCAGATCGGTGGCCGGGAGCGTCGGGACTCCGGCCGCGCCGACGAGCCGCTTCGACTCGAGCTTTGATCCCATGGCCGCCATCGAGGCAGGCGACGGCCCGATCCAGGTGAGGCCGGCGTCGATGACAGCCTGAGCGAAGTCGGCACTCTCGGCCAGAAAGCCGTAGCCGGGATGAACCGCGTCCGCCTCTGCTTGCCTGGCGGCCTCGATGAGTCGGTCTATTCGAAGGTATGAGTCCGAAGGTGTGGACCCTCCGATGGAGAGCGCCTCGTCGGCTTCGCGAACAAAAGGGGCATCGCGATCTGCCTCGGAAAAGACGGCCACCGTCCCGATCCCCATCGTTCGACACGTCCGGAAGATTCGCCGGGCGATCTCACCGCGATTGGCGACCAGGACCTTTCGAATCACGGTCGGCGAGGGTAGCTACCCTCGGCGTAGCATCCCGCTCGCAGCTACGAGGGCACGGTAAAGCCGTCCTAGATCTTGACGACGGGTTTACCAATCGCCCCCTACCCCTGGCCGCCTATTCGGCAGCCAGCGGTACCTTCCCCCCAGCTTCCGCTGAGGGGACAACTACGAAGGTGTCTCTCGTCGAGTCGTAGGACAGAGGTTCACCATATGACCCCCCTACCCCTGGCCGCCTATTCGGCAGCAAGCGGACCTCCCCCAGCTTCCGCCGAGGGGACAACAGAAGGAGCTTTTTTTGTCCCTTCGCCGAAGGCGGGGGGAAGGTCCCTGGCCGCCGAGGAAACGAGCCGGGAGGTAGGGGGGCTTGGTAAACCCGTCGACTAACGTAGGACAGTTTCTACCGACTCCTCCCGGCCCGGGTGTTTTCTTGACCTAGGCCATCCGGTTCTCGTAGCGTCGCCGCCATGAATCTTCTCGACTCCATCGGCAACACCCCGCTGGTTCGGCTTCCGGACGTTCCTGACCGAGGTGAGATCTGGGTGAAGCTCGAGGGTGGCAATCCCACCGGCTCGTACAAGGACCGGATGGCTCTGGCAATGGTGAGAGGAGCCGAGCGAGCCGGCCGGTTGGCACCTGGTCAAACGGTGGTGGAATACACCGGCGGCAGCACCGGCAGCTCGCTTGCGCTGGTCTGCGCCTTGACCGGACACCCGTTGCGCATCGTGACGTCCGATGCCTTCGCGGTCGAAAAGCTGCGAACCATGGAGGCCTTCGGGGCCGTCCTCGAAGTGATCCCGTCCCCGAACGGAATCACCCCGGATCTCATCCCGAAGCTTCGGGCCCGGGCCGCCGAACTCGCTCAAACTATGGGGGCTTACCAAACGGACCAGTTCAACAACCAGGACATGGTTCACGGATACGAGGACATGGGCCACGAGATCGTGGCTGCTCTGCCCGGGGCGGACGCGTTTTGCGCCTACGTCGGCACTTCCGGCTGCTTTCTCGGTGTGTCCCGATCTCTGCGGGCGGCCTGGCCGGCGATCAAACTCGCGGTTGTGGAGCCGGCCGAGTCGGCGGTGCTTTCCGGCCACCCCGCCGGGACCCACCGAATCGAAGGTGGCGGAATTGGATTTGTGCCGCCTCAACTGAAGCCCAATGACTACGACCAGGTCATTGCCGTTTCCACCGCGGACGCCTTCGCCAAGGCTCGGCTGGCGGCTCGGGAGTGGGGCGTGTTCTCCGGCCCGTCGACGGGTGCCAACCTCGTCGCGGCCGAGCAACTCGCCTCGCAACTGGGTGCGGGCTCGGTCGTGGTCACCGTGCAGGTCGACACCGGCCTCAAGTATCTGGGCGGCGATCTCTACCGGTAGCGGTCAGACCGAGCGGGTAACGCCGCCATCTACCCGCAGGTTCTGGCCCGTGATGTATCCGGCGTCTTTCGATAGCAGGAAGGACACCGCCCCCGCGATCTCAGCAACCGTTCCATAGCGACCCATCGGGATCCGGGCGACGTTCTCGGGGCTCTCCGGGTAGCTCTCGGTGAAGCCGGGTAGAACGTTGTTCATCCTGATCCCCGCTCCGGCGTAGCGGTCGGCGTAGAGCTTGGCGAAGTCCCCGAGGGCGGCTCGGAGGGAGCTCGAAACGGGGAACCCGAGCTCGGGTTCGAACGCCGCGTAGGTCGAGATGTTCACGATCGAACCTCCGCCCTGGCTCTCCATGAACGGGGTCACCAGCCTCGCCATCCTCACCACATTGAGAAGCACGAGGTCCAATGCGAGATGCCAGGCATCGTCAGGAATGGCGAGCAGATCTCCCTTGGGGGGATGGCCGGTGTTGTTGACCACGGCGTCGATCCGGCCGTAGGCGCCGATCGTCGAATCAACCAAGTCGGCAAGGACGCCG
Organism: uncultured Acidimicrobiia bacterium; assembly: GCA_963790345.1. Lineage (GTDB taxonomy): Bacteria > Actinomycetota > Acidimicrobiia > Spongiisociales > ZC4RG35 > DATEEG01. Next base: position 13,637 of record CAWBOD010000005.1, read on the forward strand.
GGATCGGTTATCGAACCGGTCCGGGCAAAAGCCATGTCAGGGCCGAGCTGCTCGGCGAGGGCGACGGCACCCCCACCGTTGGAAAGGAGCGCCAGGCGATATCCGTCGGCGGACAGACGTCGGGCGATTCCGGCACCGATGCCCTTGCCCGCCGCCGTCACAATCGCCACGAGTCCGGAATTGGGAGGTTCGGGTGCGATGGGCCCGAATCTAACGCCTACCCAGCCTGCCCCGAATCCGGGCTCACCTGGAGCGAAGAGATGTCAACCGCTTCGAAAGCCGAGCCGGGGATCGTCTTGAGCTCGCGCAGCACGTCGTTGTCCCAACGCGGATCGGGTGCCCCGGAGACGTACCACGACGAGCCGTTGTCGGCGAGGATGAGACCGAACTGCTTGAACGCCGTCAGGATGACCTGGATCTCGGGCGCGAAGCCGGAGATGTCGAAGCTTGCCTTGAGGCGAAACCTCTGACCCATCGGTGGCAGGTCGAGACTGGAGTTCGACGAGGCGAAATGGCGAGCCGGCCATACGTAGGCGCGCTGGGTCGCGGCGGCCGTGAACCGGATCGCATGACCGATGTAGCCGAGGGCTACTTCGTCATAGGTGACGAGGCCAGGGAAGATGGGGAGGCCGGCAGCATCCGCCGATGTCCAACCATCGGGGCGGAGAGCGTTGGAGTGCAGGTCGTAGGCGGCGCCCGAAGATGCCTCCCACGATCCATTAGGGCCGGGCCAGGCGTTGAACAACTCGTACAAACGGCATCCAGAGCGGTCGACGACGATCACGTGGCGGTCGCCGCTTCCACTCGGCCCGCCCTCGACGGTGGCATTGGGAGGAATCGGAAACGGTCCGGGGTCGCTTTCGTCGCCGTAGTCGGTGTAGATGATCTCCACCACAGGCTGGCCGGGGTTGATCTCCGTGACCGGGATCCCAATCGGGCTGGTCGATCCGGGCGGCCAGACTCCCGACCCGAAATCGGGGTGCATGGTCGTGGATGCCCCGATGGATGAGATGTACTGAGACGAGCGAGAGTGAACCGGGAGGTGGTCGATCCGAGTGTTCCAGATGTTGTCGGCGGGAAGAATCGAACATCCAGCCGGCACCGGGATCGGGTCCAACAACTCGGCCCGCGCCAGGAAAGTTGCCATCTGGTCCCGGAGGACAGAGCTGCCGGGACAGAATCGGTCGGCGGCACATCCAGCGGTGATGCCGGCTTCGGCCAGCAAGTTGATCTCGGGTTCGAACTGCGAACCCTCGTCGTCGACGAACCTATCCGCTCCGGGAGCCGTGTACCCATAGGCCCTCACCAGGAAGGCGGCCATCTGCTCCCGACTGATGACGGTGTTTGGGCAGAACGAGCCCACGTCGCAACCGCCGGTGATCCCGGCTGTGGCGATGCGGTTGATCTGATCCTCGAAGATCGATCCGCCGTCGTCGTTGAAGTAGTCACGATCCGGAGTCGGAAGATCCAGGGCCCTGGTGAGGAACGCCGCCATCTGGCCGCGAGTTACGGCCTGAGTTGGGCAGAAGAGGGATGGGGAAACGGAGCAACCCGTGGTGATCCCGGCGGCGAAGATCGCCTCGATGTTGGGTTCATGGATGCTGCCGTTGTCGTCGGCGAAGCTGCCACCCGGTGCCAGAGCTGCCGTGGTCAGAACCAACAAAGCCAAGAGGAGAAAGCGGCGTGTTGACCCCACCCTGGAATGATCGGCCCCGAAATCCTCGATCTTGACCGGTCGTAAGATCAGTACAGACCAAGGAGGTGTCAAATGGCCGCTTCGTCGACCATGCTTGCGCTGGGGACTCCTCTCCCGGCATTCAAACTGATTGACGTTCGAACGGGCGCCATCGTTGGGTCGGACGACCATGCCGGGAAACCCCTGCTCGTGGTGTTTCTCTGCGTCCACTGCCCTTACGTGAAGCGCATTCAGGATGGTCTTGCCCAATTCGGACATGATTACGCCTCAACGGAGCTCGAGATCGTCGCCATCGCTTCCAACGACACCGACGCATTTCCGGAGGATGGCCCCGCCAACCAGGCAAAGGTCGCCGACGAGATCGGCTATCCGTTCCCGGTCTTGTTCGACGAGACCCAGGAGGTGGCGATGGCATTCACCGCAGCTTGCACACCTGACTTCTTCTTGTTCGGGCCGGACCACCGCCTCGTATACCGGGGTCAATTCGATACGGCCCGTCCCAGCAACGACGTCCCGGTCACCGGGACAAGTCTGAGAGCCGCGGTGGATGCGGTTTTGGACAGGTGCGCCGGTGACGATGGATCAGATTCCCTCGATGGGTTGCTCGATCAAGTGGCGCTCGGAAACCTCAGGCCTGTCAATCAGCCGCTAGATCGTTCGAGGTTCGTACTGAGCGTCTGGCGTCTGGCGTCTGGCGTCTGAGAACGCAGACACAAGGCAATACCAGCACTGCATGCCGTCTCCTCGACCTACATCCTGAACACGCCAAATTCGGCGGTGCCCTTCACTTCGTTGGAGTGGATGGCGGACAGGGCAATTCCCAGCACCGTTCTCGTGTCCCGGGGGTCGAAGAGCCCGTCGTCGCGGATTCGGGCGGTGGAGAAGTAGGCCTGCTCCTCATATCCGATCTGTGCCTCGATCAGCGACCGCCGTTGCTCATCGGTTTCGAGGTCGAATTCCCGCCCCTGCTCTTCGGCAGCCTGGCGGGCGATGATCGACATGACCCCGGCCAATTGTTTGGGTCCCATCACCGCGACCTTGTGATTGGGCCAACCAAAGACGAAGCGTGGGTCGTATGACTTGCCCGACATTCCGTAGTTGCCGGCTCCGTAGGAGACCCCGGCCATCAGAGCGATGTGCGGGACGGTCGAGTTGGCGACGGCGTTGATCATCTTGGCGCCGTCTTTGATGATTCCTCGTTGCTCATACGCCTTCCCCACCATGTAGCCGGTCGTGTTGTGGATGAAGAGGAGCGGCGTGTCGTAGCGGTTGCAGAGTTGGATGAACTCGGTGGCCTTGTGGGCTTCCTCCGAAAAGATCACACCTTGCTGATTGGCGATGACTCCGATGGCGAACCCATCTATTGATGCCCAGCCGACGACCAGGGAGGTTCCGTAAAGGGCTTTGTATTCCTCGAACCTCGAACCATCGACGATCCGTCCGAGGATCTCGCGCATGTCGAATGGCACTCGGAGGTCTTGGGGGATGATCCCCAGGAGATCTTCAGGGTCGTGGATCGGGGGATCAGCCGGGCGAGTGGGTCCGAAGCCGAGCTTGCGCCAATTGAGATGGGTCATGATGTCGCGGCCGATCCGAAGGGCATCGTGCTCGTCCTGGGCGAAATAGTCCGAAAGGCCGGAGATGCGGGCGTGCATCTCAGCTCCCCCTAGCTCCTCGTCGGTCGACTCTTCTCCCGTTGCCATCTTGACCAGCGGGGGACCGCCCAGGAAGACCTTGGCCCTCTCCTTGACCATCACCGAGTAATCACACATCGCCGGCACGTAGGCGCCGCCGGCAGTCGAATTTCCGAAGACCAGGGCAACCGTGGGAATGCCCATCCGTGACATGCGGGTGAGATTTCGAAACCACTTGCCGCCGGTGATGAAAACCTCGGCCTGATCCGGCAAATCGGCTCCACCCGATTCGACCAGGTTGATCAACGGAAGCCGGTTCTCCATGGCGATGTCCTGGGCTCGCAACGTCTTGGCGAGGCTGTATCGGTTCGAGGAGCCGGCCTGGCTAGTCGGGTCGTTGGCGGATATGACGCACTCGACTCCGGAAACGATCCCGATGCCAGTCACGGCGTTGGCGCCCAGGTTCTTGTCGGTGCCCCAAGCGGCGAGTGTGGACAGCTCGAGAAACGGAGTGTCGCGATCGACCAGCAACTCGATCCGCTCCCGCACCAGGAGTTTGCCGCGGGCCCGATGGCGGTCGATGTACTTCTGGCCGCCACCCAGGCGAGCCTCCGATTGGAGCTGCTCGAACTCGGCCAATTTGTCGAGCATGGCCTGGCGGTTCGAGGCGAAATCCGGGCTGGCGCGGTCGACCTTGGTGGGGAGGACTTGCATGGCCGGGAGGGTAGTGAGGGGCTACCGCTCTCATCTCTTGCAGATGGCTTCGGTGAGCTCCTGGGCCAAAAGACCCCTTTGTCCGTCAATCAGGCTGTCGATGAAACCGTGACCAACCTTGCGGCGTCGAAAGGACATACATGAACCGACATCCTCGCTCCCTCAGCCCGATCGATCTGCTTCAGACCGCCCCGGTTGTCCTCCTTGTGATCTGGGTGCTGGCAGTCGTCATCCGTTCGCTCTAGACCGACGCCCGCAGCCCGAGACTCGTATCCCGTCTCGGCGGCTCGCGTGGGCCACTAGGTTGCGGCCGATGGGAGTCGACTCGCTGCCCTGGACCGGCGACCCGGACGCCGACCGCCTGCTGGCCCAAAACCCGTTCGCCCTCCTGATGGGCATGCTCCTCGATCAGCAGTTTCCGATGGAGCGCGCCTTCTATGGCCCCTACCTTCTCCAGCGGCGCCTGGGCGAACCCCTCGACCCCGCCCGGATCGCGCAGATGGATCCGATCGATCTCGAGCCTCTCTTCAAGGGCCCGCCGGCGATTCATCGCTTCCCCGGGGCATTCGCCAAACGCACCCACGCCCTGGCCGGATCCGTCGTCGATCATTACGACGGAGACGCGGCCCGGCTCTGGACTACGGCCGCCGACGGGGAGGATCTCTACAAGAGACTGCGCGAGCTTCCCGGATTCGGGGACGCGAAGGCCAGGATCTTCGTCGGGATTCTCGGCAAGCGGCTCGGCGCGGCGCCGCCAGGCTGGGAGGCGGTGGCCGCCGATTGGCCCTCCATTGCCGACGTCGGCCAGTGGGAGGACGTGTTCACCCTCAGGCAGCAAAAACGAGAGATGAAAGCCGCCAAAAAAGGCTGAAAGTCTCAACTTCGGTGGTTTCCGGGCCGATAAAAGTGCCAATCCTGAGGAAGGGGACTGAGGCACATGATGCTGTCCGGGAACTTGAGCAACTGGTCGGTGGCTGATCTCCTCCAAATGATGAGGGTCACCGGAAAAACTGCTGCCCTTCGCATCGAAGGCACCCGGGCTGGCGTGATCCACTTCAACGAGGGAAAGCTGGCGGCGGCCACCCTTGCCGGTCAGCGTCCCCCCCTGGAGCCCGACCAGCTTCGCCGATCGACGATCGATGCACTATTCGTTCTCACCGGACCTAGCGAAGGCTCCTTCTTCGTTGCGTCCCCGGAAATCGACCCCAACTCGTCGTCCTGGGAAGTGACCGAGATCATGGCCGAGGTCGAGCACCTTCGACTGATCGAGGCCGAGATTCGGGCCCTGGGAGTCGAGGAGAATTCACCCCTCGTCCTGAGCGCCGACGTACCGTCACCGGTCACGCTTCATGCGGAGGACTGGGCCACGCTGGTCGCTCTCGTTCCTGCCTTCAGCTTGTCGTCGCTCGAACGCACCATGGGACGCACGAGGGCATTTCAGGTCGTCAACACCTTGCTGGCCCGAGGGCTCACGGTCAAGGACACAGCCTTCGAAGTCGATCTGGCACCACCGATTCCGGTCGCGACGGTCCCGACTGCGGCTGAGGAGTTCCCAGTTCTCGAGTGGCTCGGGGATCACCCGGCTGAGGGTGCCGTCGACCTGTCCACCGACATCCCGACGTCGCCCCGAACCGAGGAACCAGAGCCGGCCGAGCCCGATGTGAAGCGGCATCTGAAGGGCGTCCACGCGTCTGCCGAAACCACGCTGGTATCGGGTGTCCTCGACGACATGCGCCGGATTCGTACCAACAACGGTTGATGGTCAATGTTCTTCACACCGTCATGCTGTCGTTTTTCGTCGGTGTGAAGAACATTGAGTCCCCTGCCGCAAGGGCCCACTCGAGGTGCGGCCGACCCCCCTTGATCGGACCGCCTCTTAACCCAGCGCTTCCTCGATCCCTGCGACCAGCTCATCGGTGGGCTCGGTCCCGAGCGAAAGACGGACGAACCCCTCCGGTACGTCCTCGCCCCATCTGGCCCTTCTTTCGGCTGAGGTGTGAACCCCCCCGAAACTGGTTGTGGGTCTGACGAATCGACAAGCCCTGATAAACCTCTCGGCCTTGTCACCGTCCGAGAATGTCACCGCGACAACTGATCCGAAGGTCGTCATCTGTTTCCTGGCTAGATCATGCTGGGGATGGTCGGCTAGCCCCGGATAGCGGACGCTGACCACCGCCGGGCTACCCGCAAGACGCTCCGCCACGGCGGCTGCGTTGGCGCACATCCTGGCGAACCGCACCTCGAGGGTCTCCAGCCCGCGGTGAACCAGCCAGGCCTCGAAGGGCCCCGGAATCGCCCCGGCCGTGCTGCGCCATTGGCGGACTTGATCGAGCAGTTCGGTCCGCCGGCTGGCCACGTGGCCCGAGACGACATCGGAATGACCGTTGCTGGCCTTGGTGTCGGAGCACACCACCACATCGGCCCCGATCTCCAGGGGACGCTGTCCCAGGGGAGTCATCGTCGTGTTGTCGGCGACCAGGATCGCTCCGGCGTTGGCCGTGCGGCGGGCGGTGCTTTCGATGTCGACCAGATCGAGGCGAGGATTGGACGGGGTCTCAACCCACACCAGCTTGTAGCCCGCCAGGTCGGTCTCGGGAAGATCCAGACTCGGAACCGTCTCGACATGAACACCGAACGGACCGAGATAGCGCTCGGCGAAGACTCTGGTCGTGTAATAGGCGTCCGCCGGGATCAAGACCCTGTCCCCGGCGCGGAGAAGGGCATAGAGGACTGAAGCAGTCGCGGCCATACCGGAAGGGAAGGCGACGGTGGGAGCTCGCTCCAAGACCTCAAGCGCTGCCTCCAGAGCCGACCAGGTCGGGTTGGACCATCGCCCATACTGATGGTCCGCCTCGATCCCGGCGGGGAGCGCAAAGACCGACGCCAACGTGATCGGCGGTGTGAACGGCTCGCCCGGTCCCCGCTCCTTCGTGTCGCGGTGCAAGAACCCGGCAAACCCGGATCAGGAACCGATGGCCCTTGGTCGGAAACTGGTGGCATTGGGATTGACTCTACGGAGCAAGGGAGCAGGATCTTCGATCCACCTAACGTCGTCCCGGTGAGTGAACCCGCTTTCGGTTTCTCCGGACTGCAACCGCTGACCATCGGCATCGCCGGAGGCTCCGGTTCGGGCAAGACGACCATCGCCGAGACGGTGCTGAGCTCGTTATCAGGTGTCGTGCTGGTGCAGCACGATTCCTACTACCGCCACCGCCCAGAATTGAGTTTCGAGGAACGCTCGAAGGTGAACTACGACCACCCCGACTCACTCGAAACCGAGCTCCTCATCGAGCACCTGGGGATGCTTTCGAAAGGGACCTCGATCGATCGGCCGACCTACGACTTCACCCGGCATCTAAGAGCCGACCACACCTATCGGGTTGAGCCGGCTCCCGTGATCATCGTTGAAGGGATTCTGGTCCTGGCCGATCGAGACCTGCGCGACCATCTCGACCTCAAGATCTACGTGGATACCGACCCCGACGTTCGTCTGGCCCGCCGTCTGGGTCGCGACATCGAGGAAAGGGGCCGCAGCACGGCGTCCGTTCTCGAGCAGTACTTCGCGTTTGTTCGTCCGATGCATCTCGAGTTTGTGGAGCCGTCCAAACGATACGCCGACCTGATCATCCCGGAGGGGTACAACCCCGCCGCGGTGGCGACCGTGATCGACATGGTCAGGGCCTATCTGGTCGGTAGACCCCCTCCATATACTTCCCTTCGCCATGACAGCTCAGCCGCCCATGAATAGGCCGAGCGTCGCCATCATTGGGATCGGCGCCATGGGTAGAGCGTTGGCAACCGGCATGCTCGCCGCCGGCTGGGTGCCGGATCAACTCTCACTGGCAATCCGGCGACCCGACCAGGTCGAGGAGCTGCGGACTCAAACCGGGGTATCGGTCGGTCTCGATGCCCGAGTGGCCGCGGCGGGCCGGGAGGTGATCGTGGTGGCGGTAAAGCCCCGCGACGTCTCGATGCTGCTCGACTCCCTGGGCTCGGCGATCACGGTCGAACAGGTGGTGCTCTCGATAGCCGCCGGCGTCACCACATCCACCTATGAGAAGGTTCTGGGGGAGGTGCCGGTGGTGAGAGCCATGCCCAACACCCCCGCACTGGTCGGCGAGGGTGTGACGGGGATTGCCGCCGGGCGCTTCGCCACCGAGGCCGACGTCGCCAAGACCCGCATCGTCCTCGAGGCCGTGGGGTCGGTCAGGGTCATGGATGAGAGCCTTCTCGACGCGGTCACCGCTGTCTCCGGCACAGGGCCGGCGTATGTTTTTCTGCTCGCCGAGGCCCTCACGGAGGCCGCGGTGCGCGAGGGCCTGCCACGAGATGTCGCCGAGTCGTTCGTGCATCAGACGATTCGAGGCGCCGGCCACCTTCTGACCCAGACGGGACAGGGCCCATCCGAGTTGCGATCACAGGTGACCTCGCCGGGGGGGACGACTGCAGCCGCGATGCACATTCTCGAAGAGCGCGGTTTCAGGGCGGTCGTAGAGGACGCGGTCAGGGCAGCAGCTCAGCGGGCAAGGGAGCTCGGCGCCGGGTGAGCGCCTTCTCACGAATAGTCGTTGCAGTCGCCGAATCGTCCCCCGTCCGATCGACGTTCACCAAAACCAAGGCGGGCCAGGCTCTGGTCCGGCGTTTCGTGGCGGGTGACACGTTGGCCGATGCGATCGGAGCTGCAAAGGCCCTCAATCGGGCCGGGATGAAGGTGTCCCTCGACCTCCTGGGTGAGGAGGTTCGCTCTACCGATGAGGTGGAAAACGCTCTGGCGGGCTATGTCGCTTGCCTGGATGAGATTGCCGCCAATGACATCGACGGGAATATCTCGATCAAGCTGACCCAGCTCGGGCTTGCTTTTGACGCGACGCTGGCCCGGTCGGCGCTCGACCGCCTGGCGGTCTCGGCCGGGCGTCGCGGTCTCACCGTCACCATCGACATGGAGGACTCGGCCTACACCGAAGCAACGGTCGAAATCTACGCAGCTGCCCAGCGGGTTCACGGCAACCTCGGCCTCGCCTTACAGGCGTATCTGCGCCGAACCGCGGACGATCTCGAGCGTCTTATGCCGCTTGGCGGCCACATCCGAATTTGCAAAGGCGCCTACGTGGAACCGGAGTCGATCGCGTTCCCCACGGCCGAGGAGGTGGACGCTTCTTTCATGCGCCTGTTGAGGACCGTGATGGCGAATGAAGGCGTGGTGCCGGCCGTCGCCACCCACGACCCGAGCCTGATCGAGTTGACTCGTGAACTAGACCGCAGTCGGCGCGGGTCCTTCGAGTTCCAAATGCTCTACGGCGTGCGACCTGCGGCCCAGAGACAGCTGGCTGCCGATGGATACCCGATCCGTATCTATGTCCCGTACGGGTCGAGGTGGTATCCCTATCTGGTCCGTCGCCTGGCCGAGCGCCCCGCCAACCTGGTGTTTTTCTTGCGGGCGCTGGTCAGCAGGTAGAGCAGAGGTGTTATCCCGATCACGCGTCTAAGTTTCCTGCATGCCTATCGATTTCACCCTCCCCAATCAAGACGGCACGCCGGTTTCCGCTTCGGACTTTCGGGGCAAGAACCTGATCATGTTCTTCTATCCGGCCGCGATGACTGCCGGGTGCACAACCGAAGCTTGCGACTTTCGCGACAACTACGACTCACTTAGAGAAGCCGGTTACGAGCTGGTCGGAGTCAGTCCCGACGCACCGTCTCGGAACGCGGCTTTCAGAGAAAAGGAAGGTCTGACGTTCCCGCTTCTATCTGATCAGGACCATGCTCTTGCCGAGCAATTGGGCGCCTGGGGCAAGAAGATGTCCTACGGCAAGGAGTCGGTTGGCCTGATCCGTTCGACCTTCGTGGTTGGTCCGGATGGTGAGCTCACCCGCGAGTACCGCGGCGTCAAAGCCACCGGTCACGTCGAACGGCTCAAGCAAGATCTCGGGGTCTGATGCGCCGTGCCGCCGCGGCCCTGGCCGGGGCGATTCTTGCCATTGGACTTCTCTGCCTTCCGGTGCTGAGTCTGGCGGTCGACCAGATTGCTGACGACCTGGAGTTTCGCCATTACTACATAGAAGACGGTGCACCTATCTCCATCAACGAAATGGAGGCTTTGGTCGGCACCCATCCTGAAGTCTCCTTCGTCGCCCTCGCTGAGCGCGCCCCGAATGGAAACGACGAGCTGGCCGGCCAGTTGCTCGACCTGGTCGGGACCGGAACCGTAGTGGTGTTGTCGCCGGATGAAGTAGGGGTAGTCAGCACCGAATTCGACGACGCGACCATTGGAGCCGCCCTTGACGTCATGTTTGCCGAGGAGGACCCGTTTTCGACCGAGTTCGACCAGTTCGCCGGTGCTCTAACCGGTACCGGTTCGCCGGGCGCTCAGGAGGGCGGGTTTCCCTGGCTGCTCGTCGGTCTCGGCCTGGTGGTCGTGATCGGCTTCACCATCTGGCGCAGCGGGCGACGCCAGAAAGAGGCGCAGGCTTCCAGGTTGGAGGAAAGTCGGACCGAGATCAGACACCAGATGGACGTGATTGCCGATCAGATCGTCAAGCTGGCCGACGACCCCCGCACGGAGAAGAGCCCTGAGGCGTTGGGTCACTATCGGGCTGCTTCGGAGACGTTCGCGCAAGCCGAAGCTCGGCTTGCGTCCGCCACCACTCCAGCTCAGCTGGAGGACTTGTCCGACGATCTCGATCGGGCCCGATGGGATTTGGAGGCGACGACGGCGCTGATGGAGGGTCGCACCCCGCCTCCGGCTCCGGTCGACGCAACCCCCGAGCATTGCTTTTTCGATCCCACCCACGGTGCCGGCGTCGAAGAAGCCGTTCTCCAGACCTCGGCCGGAACCCGCAAGGTGATGGTCTGCAGGGCCGATGCTGAGAAGCTCCGACGGGGCGAGGCTCCCGTTCCGAGGGACTTGCCGATGGGACCGCAACGGGTCCCCGCCCCGCAGGCGCCTCGCTCGGCAGGAGGGTCGGGTCTCGATTGGCTGGATGTGTTCTCCGTCATCGTTGGGGGAATGGGCCGGGGCGTCGACTACAGCTGGCCATCCCAAACCAGCCGCCGTTCTTCGGGGCGGCTGGGAATTCCCTTCCCCGGTCGATCGTCTTCCCGGACCGGCCGCTCGTCAGGCGGCTCGCGCCCTCGAGGCCGGGGCCGCCGCACTCGTTAGCGTCTGGCGTCCACCCATCACCTCTCGTCGCCTGACCGTTATCCTCGCCGCACCTACGAAATGAGAGAGAAGCCATGCTTCGGCGCATATGGAATTACCTGAGAACTCTTTTTGGCATGGCAGCAGAGCGGGCCATGGATCCAGCAGTGGAAATCGAGCAAGCGATAAACGAGGCGCGGCGTCGCGATCAGGAGCTTCGCAACCAGGCCGCCAAGGTGATTGCCCACCGGACCCAGATCGAAGCCAAGATCGAGGGCGCGGCCAAGGATGTCGGTGAGGCTCGCGAGACTGCCAAACAAGCCCTTCTTCGAGCGGAGACAGCCAAGAACGCCGGGGACACCGCCGGTCAGACCAAGTGGACCAATGCTGCCCAGTCCGTGGCCCTGAAGCTGCAGGCGGCCGAATCGAACCTGAACAGCCTTCGCGAGCAATACGAGATTGCCATCACCCAGGCAGATCAGGCCAAGAGCACCGTCACCCAGAATGCCATGCGGCTCCAGGAACTCGCCGCCAAGCGCATGCAACTGGTCGGCCAGCTCGAGCAAGCTCGCATGCAGGAAGCTGTCAACCGGGCGGTCGAGTCGATCTCGGCATCGATGGAAACCAACGCACCTTCGCTGGAGAAGGTGGAAGAGAAGATCCAGACCAGGCTTTCGGAAGCCAAGGCAAGAGGCGAGCTGAGAGAGGCGACCCCCGAAGGGGCCGAATCCGAACTGAGGGAGGCAGTGTCAATGGCTCAGGCCGATGCCAGGCTCGAGGAGCTCAAGAAGGAACTCGGCCTTGCCTAGAGAGGCCAGGCAAGGGCGGAAGGAAAAATGTGGCGGGTAGAACCCGGACTCGTCAGATGAGCCAAATTCGGTCATTGGCGAACGCTCTCCACGAAATTCGGTCGCACGGTGTCGGTACTCGATCGTGGAACACCGAATTACGTTTCAGACGGGCTCCAGTGACCGAATTTGGCGTCGAGCCCACGATGACCGTCTCTGCGGCTCCTTCGCTGATTCTTAAGAAGCAGAGGGGGTGTCGTCGTGCAGCCTGAGCCGCTCGAAACACTGTTGGAGGGGCTGCTCGCCAAGCTGGGGCTGCCGGCCCCTTCGGTCAGCTTGTCGTTGGACGAGGGATGGAACGAGATCACCGGCCAGGCAAGGGCGGGTGGTGGAGTGAACAGTGGCCGTCGCTACCCACGACGCTGACGTAGAGTCCGAAGCCGCCGACCCCGCCCCGCGGCGTCGGCCGCTGCTGATCATTCTCGGGACTCTCGCCGCCCTCGCCACCCTTCTGCTCGGGTTCCTCGGGACCCTGCCCGAGCATCAGGAACCCGAGGTGGGCCGGCTGGTTTTCGGCAACGTGCCCGGCTGGCTCCAGGTCGTCTTCTATTTCACGACGGCTGGATTCATCGCCCTGGCCGCCGTCTTCTTCACCCAAAGATCCCAGATCTGGATGGTCGGTGCGCCCGAGGATCGCACCGGCCTCTGGAGGGAGCGGGTCGCCCAGCTAAGCCGGGGCCTTCGGATGAGAACGCTGATGAGGGATCGTCAGGCCGGGCTGATGCATTCGATGGTCTATTTCGGCTTCCTGATCCTGTTCGCCGGGACGGTCACTCTCGAGATCGACCACATCCTCCCCAACCAATTCAAGTTTCTCCAGGGCGGCTTCTATCTCGTCTACTCGGCGATCCTCGACATGGCAGCCTTGGTCTATCTCGGCGGGCTGGCCTGGGCTCTTTTCCGACGGTATGTGCAGAGACCCTGGCGTCTGCGATCCAAGACCAAGCCGGAGGATGCGGTGATCCTCGGACTTCTGACACTGATCGGGGTGACTGGTCTGACGACCGAGGCGGCTCGAATCTCACTGGCCGGTCGGCCCGATTTCGAAGTCTGGTCATTTGTGGGTTATCCCCTCTCGATGCTGGTCCCCGACAGCGCCGCCGCCACCGCTCATCTGACCTCGTGGGTGATCCACTTCGCGGCCTTCCTCTCGTTGCTGGTCCTCATTCCCACCACCAAGCTCCGGCACATGGTCACGTCGCCGGCCAACATGTTCTTGTCCCCTCGCACCCGGCCAAAAGGGGCGATGCGAGAGATGCCCAATCTCGCCGAAGTGGACGACATCGAGACCATCGGCGCCTCCATCGTCGCGGACTTCACCTGGAAGCAGCTATTCGACACCGAAGCGTGCACCATCTGTGGCCGCTGCACGTCGGTCTGCCCGGCCAATATCACCGGCAAACCGCTCGACCCGCGTGAGATCGTCCTCAAGGTCGGCGAGGTGGCTGCCATCAACGCCGGGGTTTCTCCACCCGTGAGCCTGGCCGAGGGGATCGTCATCGAAGGCCACTCGGTGCTGCAGCGAATCCGACCCGAGGAGGTGTGGTCCTGCACTACCTGTCGCGCCTGCGACGACATTTGCCCGGTCAACATCGAAATCCTCGACCGCATCCTCGACATCCGGCGGTACCTGACGATGATGGAATCGAGCTTCCCGGCCGAGCTTTCCAAAGCCTTTGTCGCCATGGAGAACCAGGGCAATCCTTGGGGGATGAGCCGTGAGCGGCGGGGGGCTTGGACCGAACAGCTCGATTTCGAGGTGCCGGTTCTCGGCGAGAGCACCGAGCATGCCGAGTACTTGTGGTTCGTCGGTTGTGCAGGGTCCTATGACGACCGCAACACAGCGGTGTCTCAGGCGCTCGCCAGTTTGCTGCACCAGGCCGGCATCGACTTCGCCATTCTCGGCCCTCGCGAGACTTGCAACGGCGACCCGGCCCGACGATCAGGCAACGAGTATTTGTGGCAGCAGTTGGCACTCTCGAATATCGAGACCCTCGACCGGCTCGGAGTCAAAAAGATCATCACTCAATGCCCGCATTGCTTCAACACCCTGTCGAACGAATACCCACAGCTGGGCGGGAATTATGAGGTGGTTCATCACTCCCAACTCTTGGCGGAGCTGCTGCGCGGGGGATCGGTTGCGGACCCCGAGTGGAGGAGCGAGACGCAAGGTCACGTATCACGACCCTTGCTATCTGGGCCGTCACAACGACATCTACCTCGCTCCGCGGGAAGTTGCCGCGGCCGCCGGGAACGTCGAGCTGGTGGAGATGCGTCGCCACGGGACCCGCGGGCTTTGTTGCGGGGCGGGTGGGGCGCGGTTCTGGATGGAGGAGCACACCGGGAAGAAGGTCAACATCGAGCGAGCCGAGGAGGCCCTGGAGACCGGCGCCTCCGAGATCGCCGTCTCCTGCCCTTATTGCTACGTGATGATTGACGATGGGATCAAGGAACTCGGCCGCGGTGACGAGGTCAAGGTCAGGGATCTGGCCCAGATGCTGCTGCAGCCCGAAGCCTGAAGGCCCAGCAACCGCCACAGTCGGTGACTAGGTATTTAGACCTGTTCAATGCCCGTGGGGTTGTGTGGGGCCTGCTGGCCACTTAGAGTGACCGCCGGGGTCAATTTAAGGGGAGGTATTCCAATGGCAACATCACATCCGTGCCGCAAAGATCGGCACAACTATCAAACGATTGCGGGGGCTATCGCCGGTTTGGGAAGGCGCAGCTGCTCCACTTGCGGTTCGGTGCAGATCGACATTCGCGCTGAGAGCGGGACGGAGGAGCCCGGCACATCCGTCTTCTTTAGCCGCCGTCCGACATTGTTCTCTCTTCGTCTCGACGCGGAGCGAGGAAGAGTCGGTGGCGCTATCTGCCGGTTTCGGCACAAAAAAGCGCCGCTAAGGCCGGTGGCCCTCGGCTAACCGGGATGGTGTTGGGTTAGGCCCGCTGCCACCCGTAGCCTTCGCCACGGATGAATTGGAAATCCCTGGTATCAGTTTTCGGAGCACTGGCTCCGGTGATTCTGGCCTGCGCTCCGAGCCCGGCAGCCCCGTCGGCAACCACCGTGGCAACTACTACGACCACGATGGCCCTTACGGCTGAACAGGCTGCTCATGAATTCCGGTCGTGCCTGACTGAGGCCGGCCTCGATGTCCCCGACCTTCCCCTCGACGAAGCGGGCCGTCCCGATCTGTCCGCTCTCCGTGACGCGGTCGATCAGGGTTCGGTCGAGTGGAGGGAAGCATTGACCGCCTGTGCCGCACTAATCGTGGCCAACGGTGCTCTCGACCTTTCGGGTGATCCAGAATTGGCCGGGGCAGTACGGGCCCAGCTGGTGGCCTTCGCCACCTGCATGCGATCACAGGGCGTTGAAGGCTTCCCCGACCCGCCCCCCAATTTCGACGGAACCACGCCACCGTTTCCACTCAGCGTGATTCCCACTGATGACCCCGAACTTGGAAGCGCTGCGGAGGCTTGCACCCTGGCGGTCGGGGTCACACCACCGGCGTGAATCGTCCGAGTTGGGCCGGCCCGGTCGACTGGTCTGGAAGTGGCCAACGGCCCTGGTTAACTGATTGCGATGCGGATCGGTTACCAAGGCGAAGCTCTGTCCTACTCGGACCAAGCGGTCGGGGAGTTGTTCCCTGAGGACGAGCGGGTCGGGTTCCCATCTTTCGTGGCGGTCTTCGAAGCTCTTCGCGACGGTGCCATCGAAAGGCTCGTCGTACCAATCGAGAACTCGACCACGGGCAGCGTCTTGCCGGTGCTCGACCGGTTGCTGCCCGGTCAGGTTCACATCATCGCCGAGCACCTGGTCGAGGTCCGCCATGCTCTGCTCGGTCTGCACGGATCGGCTCTCGAGGGGATCAAACGGGTTCGATCGCACCCCGAGGCCTTGTCTCAGGCCGAGGCGATCCTCACGCACTGGGGCTGGGAGCCGGTACCCGTTCACGACACGGCGGGAGCCGTCCGCCAAATCGCCGAGCAGGACGACCCGACCGAGGCCGCCCTGGCCCCTGAAAGGGTCGCCGAGTCGTTTGGACTGACCGTCCTATTGCGAGACGTGGTGGATCGGCCCCACAACACGACCAGATTTGTGGTCCTGGTACCGGGCCAGGTGCCCATCCCCGAAGATGCCGACAAAACGACGGTTGCGTTCACCACGGCCCATACCCCGGGCGCCCTGGCTCTGGCTCTCACCGAATTGGGGCTGAGAGGGGCCAACTTGACCAGGATCGAGTCCCGTCCCACCGAAGAGGCTTGGCGATACCGGATGTTCGTCGATCTAACCCATCCGCCCGGCCCGGGCGGGGTCGATCGGGTCTTCGAACCCAGACCCTCAACGCTTTCAGATCTTCGCTTTCTGGGAACCTACCGATCGGTCATCAGATGAGCCGCCCTTCGATCCCTCCAGAGCGTCCGAGCGGGGAAACTCTCCGCCGGGGATAGCATCAATCGGCGATGGATCGCATCACCGTCCCGATCGACAAGCAATGGCTGTCGGTAGCCGAAGTCTCCGAATACATGGGTGTATCCGCCCACGTCGTAACGTCGATGCTCCGATCGGGTGAGATGCCAGGAGTCAAGTTCGGGCGCGAATGGAGAGTGGCTCGCACCGATCTCGAGCAGTACTTGAACGAAGCCAGACGAAGGCTGCTGTGACCACCAAACCGCTCGACGCCCCGGTGGCCGACTCCGACCTGAAGACCGACGTCCCCTGGCAGGTCATCGTTTGGAACGACCCGGTCAACTTGATGGACTACGTCGTGTTCGTGCTGCGCAAGCTGTTCGGGCACTCCCTGGAGGAGGCCACCCGCTTGATGTTGGCGGTCCACAACGAAGGAAGGGCGGCGGTCTCCCAGGGTCCCCGCGAGCAGGCCGAGATGGACTGCTACCGGCTGCATCAATACGGACTGTGGGCGACGGTGGAACAGTGATCCCGTTCCTTCCGACTCCCGACGGCATCCTGGTGACCCTCGAACCGGATGATCTCGACCTCCTTCGCCAGTTGCCGGAGTTTCTGGCGCAGCTCGGTGACCCCGGGCACGATCCTGCCGCCGCCCGGCTGCAGGTCCCCGTATACCTCGACGACCCCGAATCCTCGGAGGAGTGGTGGCGGTTGATGGGCGGCGAGCTCGACCAGTCGCGGCTGGCCGATCGGTCCGCCTTCGCTCTGATCCTCGAAGCGGCCACGGCCGGGACGGTGGCGTCAATCGCCGAAGCGGAGGCCTTTCTCCGGGTCCTCAACGAGGCCCGGCTGGCCCTGGGGGCCCGGCTCGGGGTTGAGGTCGAAGCCGATTACGAGGAGCTGCCCGAGGATGATCGGTCGGCGCTGGATTACCTGGCGGGGATGCAAGGGCTGCTGCTGGTCGCTCTATCGGTGGGGGAAATGCCCGACCTCGACGAGACCGAAGGGTGAAGGCTCGGGTCGTTACCGAGAGAATGGCGCACGGTGGCCGAGCCGTGGCCCGCCACGACGGACAGGTCGTTTTCGTCGAGGGTGCCTATCCCGGGGAGACGGTGCTGGTAGAGATCACCGGGGGAGGCAAGCGTCACCTCCTGGCCCGGGTGGAACCGTCGAGGAACCCTCACCGGTGCGGGTCGAGGCACCTTGCATTCATTTCGGGTCTTGTGGGGGATGTCAATGGCAATCGGCGGCATATGAGGCCCAGCTCGAATGGAAGAGGTCGATCATTTCCGACCAACTTGCCCATTTGGGTCGGATGCCCGACGCCGAGGTGCGCCCGACCATCGCCCCTGGCCCGCCATATCGATATCGCAATCGGATGGACTTCAAATTGTTGGGGGGAAGGCCGGCTCTGTCGCGGGCGGCCAGTCACGAACTCGTCGCGATCCGTCAATGTCACCTGATGGTGCCGCCGCTGGAGCGCGTGTTTCGGCGAACTCCCGACTCGTCCGGAAGCGCGCCGGGTCACCATCAGGGCCGGGGTTGGTACCGGCCAGACCGCAGTCATGTTCGACGATGAGAGTGCGGTGCTCGAGGAACGGGTGGCGGATACGACCTTTCGTATCACCGGTCGGGCCTTCTTTCAGAACAACACCGCCGGGGCTGAGGTCCTGGTTCGGCTCGTCAGGGAAATCCTTCAACCCGAGGCGACTGAGGTTCTGGTCGACGGATACGCGGGTGGAGGTCTGTTTGCCGCAACCGTCGGACGCGGATGTCGTCGGGTCATCGGTGTCGAGTCGGATCGCATCGCCGCCGCCGACTTCGAGCACAACACCGGCGTGAGGGCATTGAAAAAGGATTTCGAGTTGGCGGGGCAGATGCTGCCCAGGACCTTCGACCTGGCGGTCGTCGATCCGCCCCGAGTGGGCCTCGGGAAGGGCGGGGTGGCCGTGCTGGTCGGGGGCAGGCCGCGGGCGATCGCCTACGTCTCCTGTGATCCTGCTTCTTTCGCCCGGGATGCGCTCCTGCTGGGCGAACATGGTTACGTGCTCGTTTGGGTCCAGCCCGTGGACATGTTTCCGCAGACCTTCCACATCGAGTTGGTGGGATGCTTCGTTCCGAAGCTGACGTGAGCCGGGCACCGGTGCGGTACTAGGTTGAACCGCCTCATGGAGTTTGGTGTCGTTCTGCAGACCAACCCGCCCTCGTCGCGCGTGGTCGACTTGACGAAATCGGCAGAGGACTTCGGGTTCTCGTACGCCTGGACTTTCGACTCCCATGTGCTCTGGGAAGAGCCGTTCGTGATCTTTAGCCGGATGCTGGGAGCCACGTCCCGGATAAAGGTTGGCCCGATGGTGACCAACCCCGGTACCCGTGACTGGACGGTGCTGGCGTCGCTGTTCGCGACTCTCAACGAAATGTACGGTCCGCGTACTGTGTGCGGGATGGGCCGGGGGGATTCGGCCCTGCGCTACATCGGACGCACCCCGACCACTCTCGAGACGACCGCCGCCGCGACGAAGGTCATCAAGGACCTCGTCGCGGGAAGAGAGGTCGCATACAACGGGAAGACCTTGCAGATACCGTGGATCGGGGAAGGGTGGGACTTGCCGGTCTGGATGTCGGCCTACGGTCCGAAGGCGCTGGCCTCCACCGGGGCCAACTACGACGGCTACATCCTGCAGTTGGCGGATCCCCAGATCGTCGAGTGGACCGTTGGAGCGGTGAAGGCTGCCGCCGCCGCAGCCGGTCGCGACCCCGAGTCGCTCACCATCTGCGTGGCGGCTCCGGCCTACGTGGGTGATGACCTGGCCCACCAGCGCGACCAGGTGCGGTGGTTCGGGGGCATGGTCGGCAACCATGTCGCCGACCTGGTCGAGCGCTACGGCGCTGATAGCGCGGCCGTCCCACAGGCTTTGACGGACTACATCCGGGCTCGAAAGGGCTACGACTACGACCATCACGGCAAGACCGGGAATCCATCGACCGACTTCGTCCCCGACGAGGTCATCGAACGGTTCTGCCTGTTGGGCACGGCCGCCGACCACATCGCCCGGCTGCGCGAGCTCGAGTCGCTCGGAGTCGACCAGTTCGCCGTCTACCTGATGCACGACCAGATGGACGAAACCCTCGCCTCCTACGGCCGGGACATCATCCCCGCCTTCCGCTAGAAGACCGGAAACCTAAGGTTATAGGCCGCGGAAACAGCGGCGGATTGCCTTCAGATCCAGGGTTTGGAGCGGTTCAGGCTGCCGTGACGAGGGCCCGGCGGATCATGTCACGCACCAGCTGCGGATTCTCCTTCAGCATCCGGTAGGTGATCCGGAGAACGCGCCAACCGGCAAGCTGGGCGTGGTTGTCGCGCATCCGATCGGACTCGAATGCCTCGAGGGTTGTGTGCCAGGCTCTTCCGTCCAGCTCAATGATGAGCCGCACCGAGGGATAGGCGAAGTCGACGCGGCCGTTGACCGAAGAGCGCCATGGGAGAGAGAGCTGCTGCACCGGATCGGGGAGGTCCCACTCGCGGAACAGCCTCAAGGCCATCGCCTCCAATTGGCTTTCGCCCAGAAAGCTCCCCCCGGCACGCGCTTCGAGCACCTTGTGCATGCATTTCATCCCTGGCTTTCCATGCCTGGCAAGCTTGAGAACCAGCTCGCAGACCTCGTCGAGTGTGCCTTGCCCCTTCAGGACGACATGATCGACAATGCGACCGATTGCGATCGGTCCCATCCGAGCTGCCAGATCGACCCCAGTCCGGACCGGTGAAGTGACCGGCAATCCTTCCACGTCAACAATCTGGTCTTCGGTCAGGTCGGTCGATTGATGAACGATGACATCCGGAAATCGGTATGTGTTTCTCACCCGAACGGTGACAGTCGCCAGACCCCTCCTCGTTCCTGGAAGGTCGTGCATCTCGGCGGCCGATTCGTGAGACACGACTGCCCCGAGCGTTGCCGTGGCTGCGACCAATAGGCCACGAGCGCTTGGCGAGTATCCCGAAACCAGATAGAGCCCCGGCTTGATCCGGCTCCAGCGTTTGGAGATCACTCGACGATCAACGGCATCCGGCCCCATTCCGCAAGCGATGGCTTGTCGTCTCGTGACGTAACCGGACTGGCGACTGGCGAGTTCCATGACACGAAGTTCGGTGGCATCGAGCATCGTTGAAGCATGCGACGCCGAGTGAGTTCGGTCTAGCCCTCCGAAACCTTCACGCGAAAAGCCGTGGAAAGCGCGGCCTGGAACCTTAGGTTTCGGGGGTCTTCTTACTTTCCGTGTTGGGGGAACCCGAGGTCGACGCCGCGGTGCATTGGGTCGGGCCAGCGGGTGATGACCACCTTCTGTTTGGTGTAGAACCGCACCCCCTCCGGTCCGTAGATGGCGTTGGCCCCGAAGATCGAGGACTTCCAACCGCCGAACGAATAGAAGGCGAGGGGCACCGGGATCGGGACATTGATCCCCACCATCCCCACCTGGATCTCGCTTTGGAACTTGCGGGCGGCTCCGCCGTCATTCGTGAACAAGGCGGTTCCGTTGCCATACGGGTTCGCGTTGATCATGTCGATGGCGTCCTGATAGTGATCAACCCTCACCACCGACAAGACCGGCCCGAAGATCTCGTGCTTGTAGATCTCCATGCTCGGGGACACCTTGTCGAACAAGGTGGGAGCCACGTAGAAGCCGCTCTCGAAACCTTCGGGTGAATAACCCCGGCCGTCCACCAGGAGGTCGGCGCCCTCTTCGACCCCCTTGTCGATCAGACCGACCACCTTGTCACGATGCTCGGGGGTGACGAGCGGTCCCATCTCCGAATCCGGGTCGCTGCCCGGCCCGGTGCGAAGTTTGGCGATGCGAGCCATCACCTCGGGGATGAGACGATCGGCCGCGTCGCCGACCGTCACTACCACCGAGATCGCCATGCAGCGTTCGCCGGCGGACCCATAACCGGCCGAAACCGCGGCATCGGCGGCTAGGTCCATGTCGGCATCGGGCAGTACCACCATGTGGTTCTTGGCGCCACCAAGGGCCTGCACCCGCTTGCCGGCCCTGGTCCCGTTCTCGTAGATGTATCGAGCGATCGGGGTGGAGCCGACGAAGGAGACTGCCTGGATATCGGGGTGCTCGAGGATCCGATCGACCGCCACTTTGTCACCGTGCACCACGTTGAGCACCCCCGGTGGCAAACCGGCTTCCTTGAGAAGTTCCGCGCAGAACATCGAGGGGGAGGGGTCCTTCTCGGAGGGTTTGAGGATGAAAGTGTTGCCGGCGGCGATCGCCAGCGGGTACATCCACATTGGGACCATCGCCGGAAAGTTGAATGGAGTGATTCCTGCCACCACTCCGAGCGGCTGGCGCATCGTGAAGGTGTCGACCCCGGTCGAAACCTGCTCGCTGTATTCACCCTTGACCATGTGGGCGATGTTGCAGGCGAACTCGATGACCTCCAGCCCTCTTTGCACCTCGCCGAGGGCATCGGGAGTGGTCTTGCCATGTTCGGCGGTGATCAGTTTGGCGATCTCATGCCGATTTGCCACCACGAGTTCCCGGTAGGCGAACATCACCGTCTGTCGCCGGGTGACAGGAGACTCTCGCCAGGCTGGGAAAGCCTCGAGGGCAGCCGCCACAGCCAGGTCGACCACCTCGGCGGTGGCAAAAGCCACCTCGTTCCCCAGCGAGCCGGTGGCCGGGTCATAGATCTTGCCGGTCCGGGCCGGGGTCCCTTCCCACGGCTTTCCGTTGATCCAATGGGTGATCATCGTCCTTGCCTCCGTTTCGAGGGATTGTACGTCCGCCAGTCCAGGGTCGCCGTGGCCGGTTCAGCTACCTTTCCCTTCACTGGCGGCTCGTTCCGGCCGAGAGATTCTTCAACGAGGAAAAGGACAAATGAAAAGGACCTTTGCGGTCATGGCAGCTGCCACCGCGCTTGTTTTGGGGGCCTGCGGCGGCATCGCCGAGACCAGCACAACGACGGCCGCCACCTCCACGACAGGTGCGACCACCACCACGGAAAGCGTTCCTGAAGGATTGGTGACGACTGTCGAGGATCTGGCCTCGGCAACCATCCAGATCGTCTCGACCGGAAGCTTCGTGACCCCGGACTTTGGCGAGTTCGAAGGCGGTGGAAGCGGATCAGGGTTCATCATCGATCCCAGCGGGATCGCGGTGACGAACAGCCACGTCGTGAGCGGCGCCGGGCTCATCGAGGTTTTCGTGGGTGGTGACCCCGCTCCCATCAACGCCCAGATCCTCGGGGTATCGGAATGCAACGATCTGGCAGTGATCGATCTGGCCGGGGGCGGATACCACTACCTCGACTGGTTCGATGGCGCCCTAACTCCGGGCCTGGACGTGATGGCCGCCGGGTATCCCCTCGGTGATCCTCAGTTCACCGTGACCGACGGAATCATCTCCAAAACCGACTTTCCCGGGGAGACGGAGTGGGCTTCGGTCGATGCGATCCTCGAGCATGACGCCCGCATCCGACCCGGCAACTCCGGGGGTCCCCTCGTCAACGACGACATGCAGGTAGTCGGGGTCAACTACGCGGGGCGGGACGACACAGATCAGAACTTTGCGATCAGCGTGACCGATGCGACCGACATCGTCGACCAGCTCGCCTCCGGAGTCGACGTCGACTCGGTTGGCATCAACGGGTACGCCCTCGTCACCGAAGACGGGACCACTGGCATATGGGTCGAAACGGTGCAACCCGGTTCGGCGGCCGATACGGCCGGGGTCGCAGGCGGCGACATCGTTACCCGCATGTCCGGCGTGTCACTTGGCTTTGACGGCACCATGTCCGAGTTCTGCGACGTCATCAGGACCCAGGGAGTGGGCGGGGTGATCCCGGTCGAGGTCCTCCGCTATGACACCTCCCAGGTCCTGCGGGGCCAATTGAACGGCGAGTCGCTGTCGGAGGCGTTCTCATTCGCCGACGAGCTCGAAGAGGACGCCACCGTCGAGGAGACGACCGGCACCTACGAGATATGCGTTGATCAGCGACGACACCGGCTCTATCCAGGTCGAGGTCCCGGTGACCTGGACCGACGAGGATGGCGCTCCTTTCACTGACGAAGAGGGTCGGGCCGTCACCGATGTCCGGGCCGCCCCAGACCTCGTTGCTTTCCAGGAAACCTGGGAAACGCCGGGGATGATCTTCAGCGCCTCCTCGGCCTGGGCCGAGACGACGACAGAGGAAGCTCTGTTGGAGCGCTTCGTCGAGAGCTTTTCCGATGACTGCACCTATGACGGCCGTTCACCGTACGAAGATCCGGCCTACACCGGCTTCTACGATTTGTTCATCGAATGTGGCGGCACCGGGGCCACCTATGTGGTCGTGGCCGCTCGACCACCGGAAGGCAATTTCCTGATCCTGGTCCAGGTTCAGGCGAACGAGGACCGCGATTTCGAGGCCCTCGATCGGATCCTGGCCAGCTTCTATGTCGCCGGAGACGTCTGACCGCAGCCGTCAACCCCGTCCAGCAAGCACTGCCCTACCGGGCTGCGCCCTCCATCGACCCGGTGAGTTTGCTCAGGTCGAGGTTGTAAAGAGCGCAGATGACTTCACGATCACCGTCGTCCCAGCTTCCCTGGGTGGGCGTGATCGGAAAGACCTCGAGGGCTGATTCCTCGTAGGAGAGACCGACGTACGACTCGAACTCGTCAATGCACAGATCTTTGGCCGCGGCGTTCAATTCCGGACTACCGGGGAAGGTGTCGGTTTCGGTGTAATCAAAGACTGCGAAGACCTCGTTGTCGTGAGGTTCCGAGCAGTCGACCTCGGGAACGCTGGAGACCTCGGTCTCTTCGGTATCGTCGAAGCAGGTTCCTTCTTCGAGCGTGAAAACGCTGGCGCCTCCGCAAGCGACCGCGATCAGCGCAACTACCAGGAGTGATCGAAGTTCCTTCAAATGGGGACTTCCCCTCTGTGAGCCCCTAACGCTAAACCAGATACTGGTTGAGTTCGCGCTTTAGGTACTTGCCGTCGCCCTTCTGTCCGCGGTACTCGTTGCCGGCGATGATGACCCTGCCTCGAGATAGGACGGTGTCCACCCCTCCCCCCAATTTGCATGCCTTCGTAGGTGGAATAGTCGGTCCGCATGTGATGCGTGGCGGCCGAGAGGACATGCTTGCGCCTTGGGGTCGAAGATCACGATATCGGCGTCGGCCCCGACCGCGATCGTCCCCTTGCGGGGGAACAGGCCGAACATCCGGGCCGGAGTGGTCGAGCACACCTCGACCCAACGTTCGAGGCTCAGTCGTTCCTCGGCAACCGCTCCGTGGTAGATCAACTCGACCCGATGCTCGACCCCGGGAGGCCGTTGGGGATCTTGGAGAAGTCGCCCTCACCGAGCCGCTTCTGGCGACCGAGCTCGGGATGGTCGTCGAAGCAGAACGGGCAGTGGTCGGTCGACACGACCTGAAGGTCGTTGGTCGCCAGACCCGACCACAGAGCTTCCTGATGGCCCTCGGCCCGGTCGCGGAGCGGCGGCGAGCAAACGAACTTGGCGCCCTCGAAGCCGTTGCCGAGGTCGTCGAGGTCGAGGAAGAGGTACTGCGGGCAGGTTTCGGCGAACACATTGAGGCCCTCATCGCGGGCGTTGGTGACCTCGGCCAGAGCCTCGAGGGCCGACAGGTGGACGATGTAGAGCGGGTGATCCGGCCAGTTCGGCCAGCTTGATGGCCCGGTGGGTGGCCTCTCCTTCGAGGATCGACTTGCGCACGATGCCGTGATAGATCGGATCGGTCTCGCCCCTCTCCAGCGCCTGGGCGATCAGGACATCGATGGCGATTCCGTTCTCGGCATGCATCATGATCGTGGCGCCGTTCTCGGCCGCCTTTTGCATCGCCCGGAAGATCTCGCCGTCGGTCGAGTAGAAGACACCCGGATAGGCCATGAACATCTTGAAGGAGCTGACACCCTCGCCGATGGCGATGTCCATCTCTTTGAGGGACTGGTCGTTGACGTCGGACAGGATGCAGATGGAACCCGTAATCGATCGCGCAGTTGCCTTCGGCCTTGCGCCATCCAGGCTTCCCACCCCTCCATCAGGCCACTGCCCTTGGTCTGGACGGCGAAGTCGATGATGGTGGTGGTGCCACCCCAGGCCGCGGCCCGGGTGCCCGTTTCGAAGCTGTCCGACGCGAAGGTTCCCCCGAACGGGAGCTCCATGTGGGTGTGGACGTCGATCCCGCCGGGAACGACGTACTTGCCGGTGGCGTCGATCACCTCGTCGGCGGGCCAATCGCTTCCCCGGGCGCCCAGGCCAGTGACCTTTTCGCCTTCGATCAAGTACGTCGGCCTCGAAGCTCCCAGCGTGGGTGATAACGAGACCGTTCTTGATGAGGATCGACATCTCGCCTCCTTTGACTCGAGTGGGCCCTCGTTTGCTCTGCGACTCGGCCCGGAACCTAGCTGTCTCCCGCCCCGGCCGGGTTCGTCCTCGGATCCGAAATGTGCCTGGTAGTCGTCGAGGGCGGCATTCACGACCACCCGGGCCCGGTCGGCCCCGTATCGCTCGATGATCCTGGTTTCGGCGGGCTCGTTGGGACGCAGCTTGTAAGTTTCGAAGTAATGGGCCAGATCGATCGATCAGGGCCGATCGGCAGTCTCGTCGATATCGGTCACCCCGCCCCAGAACGGATCCCGGGCCAGCACCCCGATGATCTTGTCGTCGGCCTCGTCGCCGTCGAGCATCTGCAGACCCCCGACCACCGTCGCCGTCAGGGTGATGTCCGCCCGGTCGATGGCCCGTTCCGAGATCACGCAGATATCCAGTGGATCTCCGTCGCCCCGCACCGCTGAGGGGCACAGGTCGGCTACCCGTTCGGCGCAGTAGGTCCTGGGGATGAAGCCGTAGAGGGTCGGTGGCGACGACGACGTTTGCTGGGGCCGGTCGACCTTGATATACCCGGTCGGCTTGTCCAACTCGTACTTGATCACAGTCGAACGGGGTGATCTCGATGTAGGCCGTCACGACCGACGGCGGGTCGGGCCCTGCCGCCAGACCCGTGCCAGGGATGTGGCCGCCAGTGGGTGAAGTCAGCGATAGGGAAGGTCTAGCAGGCTGGGACCGAGGTACGCGGCTGGCCCCGGCCGGACATTGCTGAGAAACCCCCGGGACCCGCAGAGACACCGTGGGAGCGATTAACTTGCGCTGTGTACAAGTGCGCTTAAGGAGGCACCAACTTGAAAAAAACAATGGTCCTGCTCACCGTCCTCGTCGCTGCTGATAGCGGCATGCGGAGGCGATGACGCGACCACAACCACAGCCAGTGGCGGCGATACGACGACCACGGCAGCGGCCGGAGGATACCACGAACGACGGCTGCCGGGGAAACGACGACCACCGCCGCCGCGGCCGCGGGCGACATGGAGGCCCTGATCGCGGCCGCCCAGGCAGAAGGAACCCTCACCACCATCGCCCTGCCGCTCGACTGGTGCGGTTACGGGGCAGTGATCGACGGCTTCAAGGCCAAGTACGGCCTCGAGGTCAACGGACTCGATCCGTGGCGCCGGATCCGCCGAGGAGCTGGAAGCCATCGAGGCCAACAAGGGCAATCCCGGGCCGCAGGCGCCGGACGTGATCGACGTCGGACTTGCCTTCGGGCCCCAGGCCAAGGAAGCGGGCTTGATCGCAGCCCTACAAGGTGGCGACCTGGGACGACATTCCGGAGGGCGCCAAGGATCCCGATGGGTATTGGTACGGCGACTACTACGGGGTGCTGTCGTTCGAGGTCAACACGTCCGAAGTGGCCAACCCGCCGGCGGAGTACGCCGACCTGTTGAAGCCCGAGTACAACGGGCAGATCGCCTTGTCGGGCGATCCGCTGACTTCCAATGCCGCCATCCTTTCGGTTTGGGCAGCAGGGCTCGCAACCGGAGCCACCGGTGAGGAAGCCGCCCAGGCCGGACTGGACTTCTTCAAGCAACTCAACGATGCGGGCAACTTCGTTCCGATCGACGGCGACTCCCGTACGGTTGGAATTGGCGAGACCCCGATCCTGATCGACTGGTCCTACAACTCGATCGCCAACGACGTGACCCTGGCCGGCAACCCCGACCTGGAGACGATCGTGCCTTCCGCAGGGAAGGTTGGCGGGTGTTTACGTCCAGGCGATCAGCGCCTATGCCCCTCATCCCAACGCCGCCAAGTTGTGGATGGAGTACCTCTACTCGGATGAGGGCCAGCTCGGGCTGGGCCTCGGGCTTCTGCCACCCGATCCGGTTCAAGGCGATGACCGAGGCAGGGACGATTCCGCCGGAGGTCGCCGAACAACTTCCCCGCACGGAAGGTGCTTTCTTCCCAACCATCGAGGAGATCAACGCCGCTGCGGCGGTGATCACTGGAGGGTGGGATGAAGTCGTAGGGGTGTCGGTTGTCACCGAGCTCGACGGCTGACCGCGATACCTCGAAGAGTGTGATCGTGGGGGGCGCCCAGCGCCCCCCACGGCGCCGTTATGGCACCTGGCTCGGGGTGGTGCCCTTCTTTGTGTTCTCGGGACTGTTCCTGATCGCGCCCGACTGTGATCCTCGCCTATCGAAGCCTGGAAGGTCCCGACGGCGCGCTGACGCTCGACAATTACGGCCAGCTCACCAGCGGACGCGGTGATGCGCTCCTATGGAATGTCGATCAGGCTCAGCCTCACCACTGCCCTGATCGGGGGAATCTTCGGCTTTCTTCTGGCCTGGGCGGTCTCGATCGGCGGGCTCGGCCCAAGGCTGCGGTCGGCTCTCTCGACGTTTTCCGGAGTGGCCTCCAACTTCGCCGGCGTTCCGCTCGCCGCCGCCTTCATCTTCACACTGGGTCGGATCGGGTTGGTCACCGCCGCGTTCGAGCTACTCGGGATCGACCTCTACCGATCCGGATTCAGCCTGTACTCCTTCTGGGGGCTGACGCTGGTCTATCTCTACTTCCAGATTCCGCTCATGGTGCTGGTGATCCTGCCGGCGTTGGATGGGCTTGAAAAAGGAATGGCGGGAGGCGGCCGAGAACCTCGGCGCCACCCCGGGGCAGTACTGGCGGAGCGTGGCGCTGCCGGTGCTCCTGCCCTCGATCCTGGGCACGATGATCCTGCTGTTCGGTAACGCCTTCGGAGCCCATGCCACCGCCTACGCCTTGACCGGAGGGCTCTTGCCTCTGGCCACCCTTCTCATCGGCCAGCAGATCTCGGGCGATGTACTCAACAATCCCGGGTCTCGGTTATGCCGTGGCGATGGGGATGGTGATGATCATGGCGCTTTCGATCGGTGATCTACAGCCTCTTGCAGCGACGATCAGAGAGGTGGCTGCGATGACGATCTCCACCACCCCCGCCTCTGTTGCTACCGAAGCCCCGGGGACGGAGCCGCCGGTCAAGCGAAACCGCTTCTGGGCTTGGCTCTTCCTGGCATTCGGGGCCGCCTATTTCCTGCTGCCACTGGCCGCCACGTTCTACTGGTCACTGCGGGCGGAGAAGGACAAGCTCGGCTTCGAGGCTTATCGCCGCCTCTTCGACGACGCCAACTTCTTCCCGGCCTTCACTCAATCGCTGGTCAACGCCGTTGCCGCGATCGTCACTCAGCCTGCTGATCATCGTTCCCACCGCCTACTGGGTGACGCTGCGGATGCCGAGACTGCGGCCCGTCGTGGAGTTCATCACCTTGCTGCCGTTCGTGATCCCGCCCGTGGTCCTGGTCTTCGGTTTGATTCGCCTCTACAGCCGTCCGCCGCTTCTGCTGACCTCCACCTATGGAAAGTCCCGGATACTCCTGGTCTGTGCCTATGCGGCCCTGTCCTTTCCCTATATGTACCGCGCGGTCGACAACGGTCTGAGGGCAATGGACGTCCGCACTCTCACCGAGGCCGCCCAGAGTTTGGGAGCCAGCTGGGTGACCATCCTTCGCAAAGTGATCTTTCCCAACCTTCGGGTGGCGCTCTTGTCCGGCGCGCTCCTGACCTTTGCCATCGTCATCGGCGAGTTGACGGTCGCACTGTTTCTCGCGCAGCGAACGTTTGGTCCCTATATGGCCGAGTTGACCCGTAGCAAGGTATATGAACCCTCGGCGATGGCCATCGTGGCCTTTGCCCTGACGTGGGCGGCGCTAGGAATGATTGCTCTGGTTACAAGACCGAGGAGGCGGCGGTGAGCGGCGGTTTTCTCAGCCTCGAAGGCGTGCGCAAGGAGTTCGAAGGAGTGGTCGCGGTCGACACCTTCAATTTGGATGTGGAACCAGGAGAGTTCGTTTCGTTTCTCGGCCCTTCGGGCTGTGGGAAGACCACCACCCTGCGGATGGTGGCCGGCTTCGAGCAGCCGAGCTCCGGCACGATAAGGCTGGCCGGGCAGGACGTCACCCGCACCAAGCCCAATCAGCGCAACATCGGCATGGTGTTCCAGTCCTACGCGCTGTTTCCCAACATGACCGTGGCCGACAACATCGCCTTCGGACTCAAGGTGCGCAGGGAGGACTCCGCGGCACGGGATGCGCGGGTGAGGGAGTTGCTCGACTTGATTCACCTGCCGGACAAAGGCAAGTCATATCCATACGAGCTATCCGGGGGGCAGCAACAGAGGGTGGCGCTGGCTCGAGCCCTGGCCATCCGCCCCCAGCTCTTGCTGCTCGACGAGCCGCTGTCGGCCCTGGACGCCAAGATCCGCGATGAGTTGCGAACGGAGATTCGCCGAATCCAGCGCCAGCTCAACATCACCACCATTTACGTCACTCACGATCAGGAGGAGGCGCTGGCCCTATCCGATCGGATCGTTGTGATGAGCAAGGGCCGGATCGAACAGGTCGGGCGTCCGTTCGATGTCTACAACTATCCGGGAACACCCTTTGTGGCCGCGTTTGTGGGTCAGCTCAATTACCTGGAGGGACGGGTGCTGGATCCGGCGCTAGGAACGGTGACGGTCGGGGACGCGACGCTCCGCACTACGACCACGATCGAGGCTGGTGCCGGGGAGCCGGTGACACTGATGGTGCGGCCGGAGGAGCTGGAGATCGGTGATCACGAAGAGAATCAAGTCATGGGCACGGTCGAGGCCGTCAACTTCTTGGGCGCCATCGTCAGGGTGCGGGTCGACACCAAGACAGGGCTGGTCACCGCCGACCTTTTCAACGAGCGTCTCCTGGAGCTGCCCAAGGTTGGTGACACGGTGACCGCATGCTTCCCGGCCCACGCCTGCTGGGCGATTCCGGCTGCGACGCTAGGTCCCTAGCTCAGCACTGCTGATGGGTTTCCCGCCGGAGTTCGTCTGGGGTGCCGCGACATCCGCCTTCCAGATCGAAGGCGGTCGGATCGACGGCAAGGGTCAATCGATCTGGGACACGTTCTCGGATCAGGGCCGGTTGACCGATCGGGCCGACGTCGCCTGCGATCACTATCACCGCTGGCCTGAGGACGTGGCCCTGATGAAGGCCCTGGGTCTGGATGCGTACCGCATGTCGATCGCCTGGACCCGGGTCATGCCCGAAGGGACCGGAGCCGTAAATCAGAAGGGCCTCGACTTCTACAAGAGGCTGATCGACGGAGTACTGGAGGCGGGCATCACCCCGTGGGTGACCCTCCATCACTGGGACCTCCCCCAGGCATTGCAGGACCGTGGTGGATGGGCGGATCGATCCACCGTCGACGCCTTCGTGGCGTACGCGGAAGTCGTGGCGACCGCTCTCGGCGACCGGGTGAGTCATTGGATTACCCAGAACGAACCATGGGTGGCGGCGGTACTCGGATACATCGATGGCGTGTTTGCCCCTGGCGTCAGCGATTGGCGCTCGGGCCTGATGGCCGGACATCACATTCTGTTGTCGCACGGTCAAGCCATACCGGCGATTCGAGCCCTCTCCAAGGACTCTCGAGTCGGGCATCGCCCTCGACTGCCGGCCAAACGATCCGGCCAGCCCCAACCCCGAGGACGTGGAGGCATCGATCCACGCCGACGGCTATCGCAATCGATGGTTCTTCGACCCTGTTTTCGGTCAGGGTTATCCCGAGGACATGGTCTCGAGATATCGCGACATGGGACGAATCGACCGGCTCGATTGGGTCCATCCGGGCGACCTCGAGGTGATTTCTACACCCATCGACTTCCTCGGGGTCAACTACTACACGAGCGTGGCCATCAAGGCCGGTGAAGAGGAAGGAGAGCACCCGGGGTGGCCCCGGGCCCCGACCCTCCGGCGGGATTCACCGAGATGGGTTGGGCTGTCACACCCGCGGCCCTCACCGAGTTTCTGCGACGGATCCGCCAGGAGTATTGGAAAGGCCCGATCTACATCACCGAGAACGGCGCTTCATATTCCGACGGCCCGGGTGAGGACGGTTCGATTCATGACACGCGGAGGATCGAATACATCCGGGCCCATTTGGCCGCCCTGGAGGAGGCAATCGACGAAGGAGTTCCCGGTCGACGGCTACTTCCACTGGAGCCTTCTCGACAATATCGAATGGCTGGCCGGTTTTTCCCAGCGGTTCGGGTTGATCCACGTCGACCAGGAAACCCTGGTGCGGACGCCCAAGGCCAGCTTCGACTGGTACCGGGACGTCATCGCTCGCAACGGCCTCGAGTAATCGACGGCGCTGATCCCTCCCTTTTGGCGCGACGATCTGGGGTCAGGGCCCCATCGCGCCGCGCCAGAACGGGGTTTCCTAAGCGGGGCGGGCTTGTTCGATCATGCCGGCTCAAGGGCAGTGCTCCCAGGCTGCCGGCGACGGCCTCGGCCGCGTCGAGTTCGGCGAGACCCTCCTGGACCCTCCCGGCGTCGATCAATGCCTCTCCCTGGCGGAAGCGGCAATAGGCGGCTTCGTAGGGTTGGGGAAAGGCTTCCCACAAAGAGGCCGCCTTCTCCCAGGCGGAGGGGTCGGAGCGTACCTTCGGCCCTGGTGAGTTCGGCCTCGGTCTGGGCGAGCTGTCCGGGGAAATCGGCGGCGCTGGCTTCGTTGGTCGCGGCCTGCATGTCTCTGACCAGCACCCCGACCGCGCTGCGTCGTCGGCCTGGGTCATCGTCGGCCAGAGCCAGGTCCGCCAGGATCGCTGCACCAAGAACGTGAAGCGGTGCCCGGTAGAACCAATCTTCGCCCTTCTCCACCAGGTCGAGTCCCTTCTCGATCAGTCCCCAGGCTGTTTCCAACTGCCCCTCGAGCCAGGCCTTCATTGCTGCTATCCAGTGGATGGGTCCCTGGAACTGGGGGTCGACTATCTCGACACTCTTCGAGAACACCACTTCAAGATGGCGGTCGGCATCGTCAAATCGTCCGCGTGAGAACAGCGAGAAGTGATGACACGGTGTGCACGTACACCTCGCTCACGCCTTCGGTGAGGGCCTCGCCGGACGCGAGGATGTTCCCGGCTTCGTTCCAGCGGCCCAGTCGGATCAGGGACACCGCCGCGTTGCAGCGAGGGAACCAGTAGTGCTTGCCGTAGACGTGCCACCGAGCGGCCTGCTCGGATCCAGCCAGGGCATCGACCACGGCTTCCTCGAGGCGACCCGCCATGTCAAGAATCGTCGAAAGGTTGGCGTACGAGCGGAGGGTGTCGTTCACCGCCCTTTCCTCTTCAGAGATGGCGCGGCCCCGAAGAATGTGAGCAACTCCCTCGTCGATCCGCCTCGTCGAGCCCTCGACGGTGCCCAGAGTCACCAGAGCATGAGCCTCGGCCGAGTGGTCACCCACCGTGCGGGCGACTTCGATAGCTTCCCTACTCCGTTCCTCCGCTTCACGATTTCGGCTGAAGAGCATCAGCATTCCCGCCAGCGTGGCGAGCGCTCTCGCCCTCTCCGATGAGGGTGGATCGGCCGGGATCAACTCAATCGCCCGTTCGACGGCCGCTATGGCCTCGTTCCCTCGACCTGCGATCTGCAAGTACGTCCCCAGCCTTTCGGCGATCATGCCGGCCCGGATCGGATTCGACTGGGGGTCGACGGCACGCTCGGCCTCCATGGCCAGGTCGATGGCGCGGGCCAGACCTCCATCCAGCAGCTAGGTGACCTCGGCGGCCCGACGCAATAGTTCCGGGCGATCGACGCCGGCCGAGCCCTCGGGGTCGTCCACTTCCTCCCAAAGTTCGAGTGCGTGGTCGTAGTGCCGTGCGGCTTCCGCCAAGGCGAGCAGCTGCTCGGCTCCACGAGCAGCTTCGATCGACGCGGCCAGTGCCTTGGCCGGCTCGTGGGCCGCGGTGAAATGGAGGGCCAGTTCCGCCGGCGAACCGCCCTCCGCAACAAGCGCCTCTGCGACCCGCCGGTGGAGGCGGGCTCTGTCGAGTGGCGTTGAGCTCCTCGTACAGAGTCTGACGAATCAGGGCGTGAGAAAAGGCGTAGCGTCCGAAGACGGAGGGTGCCTCGATCAAGATGCGGGCACCGATGGCCTCGTCGATGTGATCGAAAACGCGCTCGGAGTCGTCCTCGCTGAGCCGTTGCACGAGGTCTCCATCGAACTCGCGGCCGATCACCGCGGCGAGGGCGAGTGTGCGATTGGTGCCCTCGGACAGACGGGAAAGACGCCTCCCAACGACTTCCCTAATGCCCTCGGGAATCTCCAGGAGGTGTATCTGGTCGGGATGGGGCCATGGCACATCGGGGCCGATCGCTCCGATCTCGATCAGGTGGGCGACGACTTCCTCGACAAAGAAGGGATTGCCTTCGGTTTCAGAGCTGATCGCCGCTGCTACTGCGGCCGGGACAGTTGACACCGGTTCGATGAGGCCACCATCTTGGCGACGCCATCAGCATCGAGACCGGTGAGGTGGATTCGTTCGAATCGCCTCTCCCGGCGCAGCTCGGCCAGTGACATGGACAGCTGGATGGGTCCGGCTGAGATCGGTCTCCCGATACGTGCCGATGACGAGGACCTGTGCCTGCTGGGGATGCCTCGCCCAGTGCTCGAGAAGCCCGACCGAAGGGGCGTCGGCCCAGTGCAGATCATCGAGAACGACGACCAGCGGGGTGAGGCGAGCGATATGTTGCAGACCCGCCACCACGGCTTCGTAGAGCAAGTACCGCTCGGTTCCTGCCTCTGCCTTGACCCGGGGTTGGCTCGGGAGAGATCCGGCAAGGTCAGGGACCAGCCTGGCCAATTCCCCGGCCTGCGATCCGAGTCGGCTGATCTCGGCCGCCGCGGCGCGGTCGCTCAGCAGTTGGTGAAGCACTTCGACGAACGGCTGGTAGGCAATGACGCCTTCCGGGGCGCAGCGGCCGGCCAGGACCATCGCCCCCTGCTCGAACGCCATCCGACTCCAGACGGCGGCTGATGCGGTTTTGCCGATGCCCGGTTCCCCGGCGATGAGGACCAGACGCCGGCTGCCACCGCGGACCGCCTCCCAGGCGTTATCGAGCCGTTTCAGGACGTCGTCCCTTCCTACCAGGAGACCGCCGGCAGGCTCGTTGAGGTTGGCTGGGAAACCGAGCGGGGTCGTGCTCGTTTCCGGCGCGGTCGCGGATCGCCGTCCTTCCACGCCACCTCATAGACGTCGATCGGCTCGGCCAGGCCTTTCAAGACCTCCTGGCCGCGAGAGTCGAAACGAATTCGGCCCTCTGCTGCCTACCAGCGCCCGCACCACGCCCGAAACGAGGATTTGGTCGGCGCTGGCAAGGTCGCAGAGCCGCCGGGCCGCCACGACCGGCGTGCCGTAGTAGTCACCGTCTTCGGCCGGAGTGGCCTCGCCGCTATTGATCCCGATCCGGATCGACATGCCGAGCCCGCTCTCGCCCACCCGCCTTTGCATATCCACGGCCGCCTCGACGGCGTCGACCGCGCTGGCGAAACTCACCATCAGACCGTCGCCCAGGTTTTTCACCTCTCGACCTCGATCGATCGATCTCCGCAGCACCTCGTCGACCTGTCGGTGGATGTTGACCGCGGTGTCGTCTCCGAGTCGCGTGAGCAACTCGGTCGAACCAACCAGGTCGGTAAAGAGAAAGGTGAGGGTGGCTGCTGAGGTCATAGGCCGGCTATCCGGCCACCCTCTCCACGGCCCGGGCAAGTTTGTCGAATCCCTCGTCGGCTTCGGCCTCGGTCAGCGAGAGGGCCGGGGCGATCCGCAGGGTATTTCCGTAGAGGCCGCCCTTGCCGATCAGCAGGCCTTCCTTCTTCGCCTCCTCCATCACCGCCGCCGCGGCGGCGGGATCGGGTTCGAGGCCGCCCGGCTTGACGAGCTCGACCCCGAGCATCAGGCCCTTGCCTCTGCACCTCGGCGATGATCTCGGTGCGGTCGGCCAATTCATCGAGGTTGGACTTGAGGCGATTACCGACCTTGTAGGCGTTGGTCTGGAGGTCGTGCTCGAGCAGATAGTCGAGGTTGGCCAGTCCGGCGGCGGTCGACATCGGGTTGCCGCCGAACGTGGAAATCGAGTTGGCGGGCAGCGAATCCATCAGCGACGCGGTTGCCACCACCCCGGCCAGGGCCATGCCGTTTCCGAGGCCCTTGGCGAAGGTGAGGATGTCGGGGGTGATGCCATGTGACTGGTAACCCCAGAAGTGTTCGCCGGTCCGGCCCCACCCGGTCTGGACCTCGTCGGAAATGAAGAGAATCCCGGTGCGATCGAGAACCTCCTTGAAGGCGCCGAAGAAGCCGTCGGGGGGAGTGGCGAAGCCGCCGACACCCTGAATCGGCTCGGCGATCATGCAGGCAACGTCGCCGGCGGTGGCGACTTCCAGCAGGTTCTCGAGGTCGGCTTTGCAGGCAGCGATGAATTCGACATCGGGAAGGTGGCCGAAGGGACTGCGCAGCTTGTACCCGCCGTGCACGATAGGTGACGTTGAAGGGGTAGAGGCTGGTGGACGACCAGTTGCGCTGGCCGGTGATGGCAACCGTGGAGTGGCTCTTCCCGTGATAGCTCCCGCGCATGGCCAGAACCTGATTCGACTTTCGGTATTGGGTGGCGAGCATCAGGGCGGCATCGTTGGCCTCGGTGCCCGAGTTGGTGAAGAAGACCTTGGCGTCGGGGATGCCCGAGAGCTCGGCGATCTTCTCGGCGAGCTCGATCTGATTCTCGATCAGGTAGAGCGTCGAGGTGTGAAGCATCTGGTCGGCCTGGGCCTTGATGGCCGCCACCACCTCCGGGACGTTGTATCCGGTCATGGTGGTGAGGATGCCGCCAAAGAAGTCCAGATACTCGTTGCCCTCGGCGTCGGTGACCCGCCGCCCGTCGCCATCGACCAGCGCGATGGGCTCCTGGTAATACAGCACCATCCATGAGGGGAGCACCTGGCGGTGGCGGGCGAGAAGGTCTTCGTGGGTTCCCATGGGAACGATCGACTCCTGTCCTGAGTGGAGGGGTCAGGCTAGCCAACCACTCTCAACCGCTACTCGGGAGCGGCGCCAGTTTGAGCGGCCGGTCTAGGACAGACCTGCTTACCTCTCGCCGAGTGCTGGGCCCCGATTGCGTTGCAACGATGGGAGGGGCTGGCTCTCCTGGTGCTGGCGGTCGTCCTGTTCGCCTGGTCGGACCTGAGCTGGTGGTGGTTCGCGGTCCTGCTGCTGGCGCCCGACCTGTCCATGGTCGGATACCTGAAGGATGCCACGGGTCGGAGCCGCCGTCTACAACCTCGGACACTGGTTGTTGTGGCCCGCGCTGCTCCTGGCCGTCGGAATCCCGACGCGGTCGTTCCGCTTCTGATCGGCGCCGGCTCGATCTGGCTGGCCCACATCGGCATGGACCGGGCCCTCGGCTACGGCCTCAAGCTGGAGGACGGGTTCACCCACACCCACCTGGGTTTGATCGGGCGCAG
This sequence comes from uncultured Acidimicrobiia bacterium, assembly GCA_963790345.1. GTDB lineage: Bacteria > Actinomycetota > Acidimicrobiia > Spongiisociales > ZC4RG35 > DATEEG01. The sequence goes on from CAWBOD010000005.1 coordinate 50,781, forward strand.
GGTCTAAGGGGCGACCAGGTCTCCGTAGGCGTCGGGGCGGCGATCCCGGTAGAAGGCCCAGGTCTTGCGGACCTCCTCGACCATGTCGAGATCGAGGTCGCGGACGACGAGTTCTTCCTTCGGTGTCGGAGGCGGCTCCGCCGATGATCTGGCCCCGCGGGTCGACGAAGTACGACGAACCGTAGAAGTCGTTGTCACCCAAAGGCTCCTGGCCCACCCGGTTGATGGCCCCGACGAAGTACTCGTTGGCCACGGCCGCGGCCGGCTGTTCGAGATTCCATAGGTACATGGAGAGGCCCCGGCTGGTGGCCGACGGGATTGAAGACGATCTTGGCCCCGTTCAGTCCCAGTGCTCGCCATCCCTCGGGGAAGTGGCGGTCGTAACAGATGTAGACGCCGATCCGGCCGACGGCGGTGTCGAAGGTCGGGTAGCCGGTGTTGCCCGGCCGGAAATAGAACTTCTCCCAGAATCCCTTGACGTGGGGGATGTGGGTCTTGCGGTACTTGCCCAGGTAGGTGCCGTCGGCGTCGATGACCGCGGCCGTGTTGTAGTAGAAGCCGTCCTGTTCCTTCTCGAACATGGGCACGACCAGAACCATCCCGGTTTCTTTGGCAAGGTCCTGCATGGCCTTGACCGTCGGTCCGTCCGGAACCGGTTCGGCGTAGTCGAAATGCTCGTTCTCCTGGACCTGGCAGAAATAGGGCCCGTAGAAGATCTCCTGGAAGCACATGACCTGGGCGCCCTGCTCGGCGGCCTGACGGGCGTAGTCCTCGTGCTTTTTGATCATCGAGTCTTTGTCGCCGGTCCACTCCGTCTGGACAATGGCGGCGCGCACCACGTTGGCCATACCGTCCTCCTTCTTCTCGTGAGAACTCGAAACCTAAGGTTATAAGCCGCGGAAACCGCGGCCTATAACCTTAGGTTTCCGGTTGTGTTACTCGCCGCCCGGGTTGAGCGTCACGGTTGTCTTTTGGAAGCCGTCGCCGGTGACGTCGAGGCCCTCGCCTTCGAGTTCGGCCACGGCTGCTTCGGCCAGATCGCTGCGATAGGCGTCGGGGCCAGGATCGGCGGTTATCACGCTTTGTCCCACCGCCACCTCGACGGTCTGATCCCACAGCGTCTTGTCCATGACACCGATGCCGGCGGGTGACGGCCAGATCAGAGCGTTGATCTCGTTCATCTGCCAGGCCTGATGGCTGGCCCCCAGGGCCGAGCCGCGGTCGAGGACGGTCTGGACGCAGGCATCGGGGTTGTCACGGCAGAAGATCCAGCCCTGGAACGACGCCTTCAGGAATGCCTGGGCGGTCTCCTCGTTGTCGGCCAGCCAGGCGGCGTCGACCCAAACCGCGTCCTGGAGCATCGCGGTCCCGATCTCGTTGAAGTCGATCACCGCCAGATCCTCGGCGGTGTAGAGCTCGCCGGTGTCGGGGTTCTCCTGCTCGAGCACCTGGGCGTACTCGTTGTAGGTCATGGCCTGGGCGGCGTCGAGCTCGTTGTTCAGCAGAAGCGACATGTCGAACGGTTGCTGGATGATCTCCGCCGGCGTCACGTCGAACTTTTCGAACGCGGCGGTCAGTTCGAATTCGTTGCCGAATCCCCACGTGCCGACCCGCTTGCCTTCCCAGTCGGCGGGCTCGGTGATCCCGGAGTCGGCCCACGACACTTCAAGCGTCCCCGACCGCTGGAAGACCTGGCCGATGTTGACGATGTCGGCGCCTTCTTCCCGCGAAACCAGGGCCTTGGGAACCCAGGCGATCCCGAACTCGGCCCCGCCCGCTGCGACCACCTGCTGGGGCACGATGTCGACGGCTCCTTCGAGGATCGTCACGTCGAGACCGGCGTCGTTGTAGAAGCCCTGGTCGATGGCGGCGAAGTAGCCCGCGAACTGAGCCTGGGTCACCCATTGCAGCTGCAGCCTGATCGGGATCAGCTCTCCGGTGGTCACTTCCGGGGCCGCGGTGGTCTCGGTGGACGCAGTTGTCGGTCGTCTCGGCGCTCGTGGTGCCGGTTGCTTCGGTCGTCGCGGTGCCGCCGGCCGTCGTGGTCCCGGCGCCATCCCCGCCGCATGCCGCCAGGATCACGGCGAGCACCACAAGCAGGTTCCTGAGGGTCTTCATGGATTCTCCTTACAAACTCAATGGCGAACTCAATGTGGCGCCCAGCGACGCCGCGAGGCGCCACGTTAGAGGCGTCTTCCGCTCTTCCGCCTTTCCGACTTCCGACTTCCGCCTTATCCCCGCAGCGACGGATGCCAGGGGATGAGCAAACGCTCGGCCCACGACCACAAGAACTGCAGGGCCGCACCCAGGACGGTGGCGACGACGATCCCCGACCAAGCCTCGGCCATCCTGGTCAGCCCGGCCTGCTGGGAGATGTAGACCCCGAGAGCGTCGCGGGAGCCGCCGAAGTACTCGGCCACGATCGCCCCGATCAGGGAAAGGACCACCGCCACCTTCAGCGCCGAGAACAAATAGGGGAGCGCATTGGGGAGCCGGACCTTGCGGAGGGTGCTGCCTTCGGAGGCCGCCACCGACTTCATCAGTTCCAGCTTGTCGATCGCCGACGTCCCCCAGGCCCCGGGTCATGTTGATCATCACCGGGAAGAAGACCATGACCGCCACCACAGTCATCTTCGAGACCGGGTTGGTGATCCCGAACCATTGGTTGGTGATGGGAGCGAGGGCGATGATCGGCGCCGCCCCCATCGCCACGTAGAACGGCATTACTCCCTCCCGGATCACCACCCAGCGGGAGGCGGCAAAGGCAGCCAGGACGCCGAGCACCGTCCCTCCGATCAAGCCTCCCAACGCCTCGCGCAGGGTGAAGAACCCTGCCGCCCACACCACGTTCCACTCCTGGCGCAGCGTCTTGATCACCTCGCTCGGTGGCGGCAGCAGGAATCCCTGGATGTCGGCCGCCCTGACCCAGGCTTCCCAAGCGGCGAGCACGGCCAGGAACACGAGCGCTGGTGGTCCCCACCTGCGAACGTCATGCGCCATCAGTCGACCCCCGCCCCGCGCAGGGTTTCCCGCACCTCGTTGAGCTTCACGAAGAACTGCGGGTGCTCGCGGGTCTCGAACTCGCGGGGCTGGGGGAGATCGATATTCGACGATTCCTGCCACTGTCCCCGGGCGGGGCGAGATCACCACCACCCTGGTGCTGAGGAATACCGCTTCGGGGATCGAGTGGGTGACGAATACAACAGTGGTGCGGGTCTGTTGCCAGATCCGCATCAGTTCCATCTGCATCCGCTCGCGGGTCATCTCATCGAGGGCGCCGAAGGGCTCGTCCATGAGAAGCAGGGCCGGCTGCAGGGCCAGGGCGCGGGCGATCGCCACCCGTTGCTGCATGCCTCCCGACAGCTGCCACGGGTAGTGGTCCCCGAACTCACCGAGTTCGACCAGTTCGAGCATTTCCCGCGCCCGGCGGTTTTGCTCGGCGGAGGGCACGTTCATCACTTCCAGCGGCAAGGCGATGTTCTTCAGGACCTTGCGCCACTCGAGCAAGCGTGGCTTGTTGGAAGACCATGCCGTAGTCGCGGTCACGGCGGGCCTGGGCCGGGGCCTTGCCGTTGACGGTCACTTCTCCCGAGGCTGGCGGCGTCAGGTCTCCGATGATTCGCAGCAGGGTCGACTTCCCGCATCCCGAAGGGCCGAGCAGGGAAACGAATTCGCCTTCTTCGATGTCGAGGTCGATACCGGTGAGCGCGATGGTGTCATGGCGCGTCCCTTGAAGGTCTTTCCGACGCCCCTGAGCCCGACCATCGATTTCGTCATGTCGGCATCCTCCGGGACCGAGGGATCACCAGCCGCTCGATCAAGGCGACCAGAGTGACAAAGGCGATTCCGAGCAGTGCCGAAAAGAACACCGCCGCGTACAGCTTCTCCGGGCCGCTCAGGTAGTAATAGGCAAAAGTCAGCAATTGGCGGCCGAGCCCGTCGGGCAGACCGCTTGGCAACTCACCGACGATCGTGCCGACCACGCTCGCCCCGGCCGCCACTTTCAAGCCCGTGAACAGGTAGGGGAGGGCCGCCGGGACCCGGAGCTTCATGAACTCCTGACGGGGGGTGGACGCGTAGGAGCGGAACAGTTCGGTGGCGGTGGGCGACGGAGACCTGAGCCCCCGGACGGTGTTGATGGTGACCGGGAAGAACGACAGAAACGCGGCGATCGCGGCGACCGCCACCCAGAGCGGAAGCCGGGCCTTGCCTGCCCACAGGACCACCATCGGGGCGATGGCCAGCAGAGGAACGGTCTGACTGGCGATCGACCCACGGCATCAGTCCTCGCTCGGCCAGGGATGAACGGACGAAAAGCAAACCGAGGCTGAACCCGATCAGCCCGCCGGCGACGAAGCCAACCAAAGCCTCTCGAAATGTGACCCACGCCGAGCGCAGCAGGAAAAGGCCCAGCGCTTCCTCGCCGCCCCGGCGGGTGGGCTCGAGCAGGCTTCCGAAGATCTGGGACACGTGCGGCATGGACCGATCGTCGGCCCTGATCGGCAGGCTGGCATCGGTGAAGGGGATGTTCCCGCCGGTGAGGGCTCCCAACAGCTTGTAGCCCTCCCAGAGGAGGACGATGAGCAAGAGGATGATGAGGAAGCCGAGGACCGGCCGGAGTCGAGGCCGCCCCGACCCGATGACGCCGGTTACCGGTGGAGCCGTCATCGCCATGGGTCGGGGAGATTAGAGGGGGAGCCGACCCGCGGTGCCACAGATGGTCCTCTCCCGCCGTCACCAGGGCGGCGACAGTGATAGGTTCCAGTCGTTTCGACGAGTCGAGGAGGACAGCGCTTTGCAGGTCTCGATGACGGTCAACGGGCGAGGCGTCGGTGGCGACGTGGATGCAAGAACGCTCCTCGTCCATTTCCTCCGGGAGAACCTCGATCTGACCGGTACCCATGTCGGCTGTGAGAGCGGTTATTGCGGCGCCTGCACTGTTCTGGTGAACGGTGTGACGTACCAAGTCATGCTCGATGCTGGCGGTGCAAGCCGAGGGAGCCACCATCACCACGATCGAGGGCCTGGCCCAGAACGGTGAGCTGCACCCCGTGCAGGAAGGATTTTGGGAGCGCCACGGCCTCCAATGTGGCTTCTGCACACCCGGGATGATCATGTCGGCGGTCGGCCTGCTGCAACAGAACGACAATCCCACCGAGGCCGAGATCCGGCACAGGATCGAAGGCAACCTCTGCCGTTGCACGGGGTACCACAACATCGTCAAGGCGATCGAGTATGCCGCCGCCAAGATGCGCGGGGAAACCCCGGCGCCGGCCGATTGGGAGGTGACGGTATGAGCACCACCAGCGTCATGGGTGGGGTCATCAAGCGTCGCGAGGACCCGGCCCTCATCCAGGGCAAAGGCACCTATGTCGACGACGTCAAAGCCGTCGGGATGGCTCACATGGCCTTCACCCGGAGCCCGTTCGCCCATGCCCGGATCAAGTCGATCGACGCCTCGCGTGGCGAAAGGAATGCCCGGCGTCGTTGCCGTCTACACCATCGAAGACGTGCGCTCTCTCGGGCCGCTGCTGGCCCAGGTCCCGATCGGCAAACTGCGTCCGCTGCTGGCCGACGGGGTCGTCAAGCATGTCGGTGAAGCCGTTGCCCTCGTGGTCGCGGATTCGCCGGCTCAGGCTCGGGACGCGGCCGATGCCATCGAGGTCGACTACGACCCGATGAAGGCCATCGTCAATCTCAAGGAAGCAGCGTCAAACAAGGCCAAGGTCCACGATGACCTCGACTCCAACATTCTCCATAGCTGGACCTACCACGGGTACTGGGCCGCGCTGGGCCTCGAGTCGCAGAAGCCCAAGATCGAGGCCGCCAAGGAACGCGACGACGCCATCGTCGTTTCCCAGGAGATGATCAACCAGCGCTTGATTCCCGTGGCGATCGAACCGCGCTCGGTGATGGCCGTGTGGAACGGCGGCTACGAGCGCTTCATCGTCAACTCATCCAGCCAGATTCCTCACGCTCTGTCCGGCGCCATCGCCAAGACCTTCGGCCTGGCAGCCAATGCGGTTCACGTGGTCGCTCCTGAGGTCGGTGGAGGGTTCGGCTGCAAGCTCAACGTCTACAACGACGAGATCCTGGCTTGTTTCGCGGCCAAGGAACTGGGCCGCCCGGTCAAGTGGACCGAGACCCGGCGCGAGGCCGCCAATTCGACGATCCAGGGCAGGGGCTGGGTGGCAACCGCCACCTTGGTTGGCACCAAGGACGGCGAAATCCTCGGCTACGAGATCGAGGGCCTGGCCGACATGGGCGCCTATACCCAGAACTTCACAGTGGCGATCCCCTTGCTCGGGCTCTGGGTGGCTTCGGGCCAGTACACCTTCCCGACCCACTTCCAGATCGACTGTGTCACGACCCACACCATGACGACCGATGCCTACCGAGGGGCAGGTCGTCCGGAGGCGATCTACTACCTGGAGCGGATCATCGATATGTATGCCCGCGAGATAGGGATGGATCCACTCGAGGTGCGCAAGAAGAACTATTGGAAGCCCGACCAATTCCCTGCCCAGATGGGGTGCGGCTTCTCTCTCGACTCGGGAAACTATGAGGCGTCGGTCGATGAACTGATGAGGGAGGCGGACTACGCGGGGCTCCGCAAGATGCAGGAAAAGGCGCGATCCGAAGGCCGCCATGTCGGCATCGGGGTTTCGTCCTACGTAGAAGTGTGCGGGTTCGGGCCGGCTGTGCTGGCCGAGATCGGGTTCTCGTGGGCGAACTACGGCCTCCCTGCTTCTTTCAACGGTTCGGGCTTGGTGCGGGTGAATCCCGATGGGACCGCCACCGTCCTCATTGGAACCGGACCGTCGGGTCAGGGACATCAAACGACCTGGGCTCAGATCGTCTCCGACGGACTTGGGCATTCCGGTTGAGGACATCAAGGTGTTCCACGGGGACACCGCCGAGTCCCCGATGGGTGTCGGGACTTTCGGCAGCCGATCGATTGCCGTTGACGGAGCCGCCACCCACGAGGCGACCCAAAAGATCCGGAGGAAGTCGGCCAAGCTGGTGGCCCACATGCTCGAAGCCTCCGAGGACGACATCGTGTTTGCCGACGGCGGCGCCCACGTGGCCGGATCCCCCGACAAGGCTGCCTCGTGGGCGGAAATCGCCAAGGCCGCCTATCAGTCTCACAAGGCTCCGGAGGGTTGGGAATCGGGTCTCGAAGCACACGGGAGCTTCAGTCCCGGCAACGCCACATGGCCGTTCGGCACCCACCTGGCGATGGTCGAGGTGGATCCGGAGACGGGCAACGTCACTCTCCTCAAGTACGTCGGTGCCGACGACTGCGGCAATGTGATCAACCCGATGATCGTGGACGGCCAGATCCATGGGGGGATCGCGCAAGGAGTGGGTCAGGCATTGTTCGAAGATTCGATCTACGACGAGGAGGGCAACTGCCTGACCACGTCGCTGGTGGATTACATAATCCCCACCGCCGGTGACTTGCCCATGTTCGACCTCACCCGGACCGTTACTCCGAGCCCGGTAAACCCGCTTGGGGTCAAAGGCATTGGCGAGGCGGGGACGATCGCATCCGCCCACACGATCGTCAACGCAGTCGTCGACGCGCTGGCGCCGCTCGGGGTCAAACACATCGACATGCCTTTGCGCCCCAAACGAGTGTGGGAAGCCATTCAGAGCGCGGCAGGGCACGGTGCCTCCGGCTCGAGAGCCGGGGCGGAGAGGAGCTGAGGATGTATCCGAGATCTTTCGACTACGTAGCTCCTTCCAGCCTCGACGAGGCGGTGGCCGCCTTGAAAGGGGCCGCCTTTGCCAAGGTGATGTCGGGTGGGATGAGCTTGCTGCCATTGATGAAGATGCGCCTTCTGTCTCCCGACCTCGTGGTCGACATCGGCCGCATCGCGGGTCTCGACACCATCAGCGACCAAGGCGACCATGTCGCCATCGGCGCCCTCGTCCGCCATCATCAAACGGCTGCATCCGGAGCAGTGCCGGACGCCCTCAAGACTGCGGCCGCCTGGACCGGCGATGTCCAGGTCCGCAATCGAGGCACGACTGTCGGTTCTGTAGTCCATGGAGACATAGCCGCCGACCAGCCCGCGGCCGTGCTGGCGCTGGGTGGAACGATCGTGGTCAGAGGCCCTGGCGGTACTCGTGAGATCGCCGCCGCCGACTTCTTCCTCGATGCCATGACCACCGCGGTGGCGCCCGACGAGATCGCCATCGAGGTGCGCATCCCCAAGGATGGAGGATCATCGGCTTACGACAAACTCGGGCGTCGCGGTGGCCACACCGACTATGCGGTGGCGGGGGCGGCGGCATGGATCCAGCGATCCAACGGCAGCATCAGCGATTGCCGGGTCGCCCTGACGGGGGTGGGCGCCAAGACCACCCTGGCGGCGGCGACGGCGCAGGCACTTATCGGCACCGATGGATCGGCCCAGGCCGTCGCCGAGGCGGCCGCCCACGCGGCCGATGGTCTGACCGTGCTCGAGGATCTCTATGGAACGGTCGAGTACAAGACCCACCTCGCCACGGTGTTTGCCAAGCGGGCTCTGATGAAAGCTCTGGCCGGGTAGAACCAGGACAGACGCCAGACGCCAGACGCCAGACGTCCTGCGTGCTTGCGTGAACCTGAGGTGTGGAAGACCTGCGGATCGTGACGCACCGGCATCTCGGCCTACTCGGTTCGGCCAGGTAGCCTTTCGGGATGCTCCCCCGTACCGTCGACGAGGTCGTCGCCGCGTTAGCGCGGGAGGGATACGTGGCCGAGCGGGGGCTGGCGGTCACGATCCTTCTCTCCCTCGAAATGGGCCGACCGCTCTTCCTAGAAGGCGAGGCCGGGGTCGGCAAGACCGAAGTCGCCAAGGTTCTCTCGGCCATCCTCGGCAGCGAGCTCATCCGCCTGCAGTGTTACGAGGGGCTCGACGTCAACCATGCTCTCTATGAGTGGGACTATGCCCGCCAGATGCTCGCCATCAGGCTGATCGAGGCCCGCGGAGAGGGTGGAGAAGCCAGCGTCACCGACATCATGAGCCGCGAGTTCCTGCGCCCTCGGCCCTTGCTGCAGGCGATCGAGCACGCCGCGCTAGGAAAGCGTCCGGTGCTGCTCATCGATGAGCTCGATCGGGCCGACGAGGAATTCGAGGCCTATTTGCTCGAACTCCTATCCGACTTCCAGGTGACACTTCCCGAGATCGGGACGATCAAGGCGGTCGAACCTCCCGTTGTGGTAGTGACTTCGAACCGAACCCGGGAGATCCACGACGCTCTCAAACGTCGCTGTCTCTACCACTGGATCGACTATCCAACGATCGAACGAGAGGTGGAGATTCTCCGGGCCCGCCAACCCGACGTCGATGCTCAGCTGGCCCTGCAGTTGGCGTTGGCCATGGCCGACTTGCGCTCGCTCGACCTTTTCAAGCCTCCAGGTGTTGCCGAGACACTGGACTGGGCCGCCGCCCTGAGAGTTCTTGGCGCCCACCGCCTGACGGTCGATGCCGTCGAACAGTCGCTGGGAGTGGTTCTCAAGTATCGGGAAGACCTCGAGCGGGTCCGTGAGGTAGGTCTCGGAACCCTGGTCCACGATTGATGGGCCGCATTTCGAGGTCGGGGCTGGTCGGTTTGTTGATGCTGGCCGCGGTCGGCATCTCCTCACCAGCCGCGGCCGACCCGAGTGTCGCCGACGTGCTGGCCGAGCCGCTGACGTCCATGGTCGAGGTTCGACAGTCTGGAGGGTTCGATCCCTTCACACTCTCGTTGATCGACGACGCCGTTCGGGCTGTGCGAGGGGAGAGCACCGAGTTGCACCGGGTGACGCTGCGCATGTTGAGGGTCACCAGGGGTGACGACGTGATCCAGGAGGCGCCGCGGGGTTTCGGCTATCCGATGCTGACGCTGGCAATCGACCCGGCCACTCCGGTAGTGCCGGTGGGGCTGCGCGCAACCCTTGCCCGGGGCTACGCGGCGATGGGGGAGATCACCGCTCGCCTGCGCGGAGCCGAGGTCGGCGATCTGATCGACCTCGAGATGCTCGACCGGTCGGTGGTCTCGGTTCGAATCGGGGCCATCGTTCCCGACGAAGAGCTTCGCTGGAGTGAGATCCTGGTCGGGGTGTCGGCCGTCCCTGGATTCGAAATCGATCGCCCCTATTCGATTGTCGCTTGGGGCACCAACGGGGCCCCACTGGCGGCAGCGATCCGGATATGGACCTCCGATCCGGGGGTGAGAGTCCTTGACGGCATGGGCGACCCCGCCACCGATCCGGTGCTGCCCATGGCCGTGGTCAAGGAGCGGTTCGGTGAGTTTGCGATCGCCCCGGCCGCCGGCGATACGGTCCAGGTTGATCGCGAATGGCGTGATACGTGGATCGTCGACGCCGACTTTCCGATCGTGGGCGAGACCCGCTGTCATCGTCTGATCGTGCCCTACATCCGGGCGGCGCTCGAAGAGATCGAGCGGTCGGGTCTGGCCGCTCAACTCGACCGGGCCGACTTTCAGCTGGCGGGCGGTTGTTACAACCCTCGATTCAATCGGGGGGCGGATCCCGGGTATTCGCTGTCTCGTCATTCCTGGGGAATCGCAGTGGATTTCAACCCCAGCACCAATCCGTACGGGAGTGAGCCGGTTCTGCCACAAGCCCTTGTCGACATCTTTCGGAGATGGGGATTCTCCTGGGGCGGAGGTTGGGCGGTCCCTGACGGGATGCACTTCGAGTGGCACGACATTCCATCGATCGAGCCGACGGTTTGCTCCGATGCCACAGCACTCCTTGGTTCGAATGCGACGGGGACGGCGGGAAGGTCCGGTGATCTCCGTGGCGGCAGCCTTGCTGTCCGTCGGGGGGACCTGTCAATGACTCGCCCCGAAGAGGGACCGGCATTGATCCCCTCCAGCCTGCCGATGCTGGTGTCGTTCACTCACAGGCTTCGGGAGCAGGGCATCCCGGTTGCCGCCGGTATGGCGGGGCAAATGGTGGATGCCTTGTCCACGGTTGGCATGGCTTCCGGCCAAGACGCCTATTTCGCCATGCGATCCCTGGCCTGTAGTTCGTTCGACCACCTCCGGGTCTTTGACCAGGTCTTCGTGGTGTTCTTCGGTGATCAGATGCAATCCCTCGTGGACTCGATTGGACCTCGCCACCGCGACTGGACGATCAAGCCCCAAAAGGCGGGAGACGGGGAGGCCATCAATGAGGATCCCGCTCAGAGTGCGACCGGTGCTTCGGCCGTCGAGCGTCTGAGCCATCGCGACTTCGCCAAGTTGACCGCTGCGGAGTCGGCTGAGATCAAGGCGCTCATAGAACGAATGGTGTGGTCGCCGGCCCGGGTGGCAAGTCGGCGTCGACGCGCAGCCTTCGATGGCGACCGCCCCGACCTTCGGCGGACGCTGCGTGGTTCCATCGGACCGGAGTCCGACCTCCTTCGCCTCGAGTACACCACTCGCCGGATCCGAAGAAGGCCCCTGATCTTCATTGCCGATGTATCCGGTTCGATGGAACGCTACGCGGAAATGCTTCTCTATTTCGCCCACGCGGCTCGGGGCCGGCTCGGACGGTTAGAGGCGTTCGTCTTTTCGACCCATCTGACCCGCATCACTCGCCAGCTCAGCCGCCGAGACCCGGGGGCGGCCATCGCCGAGGTATCGAAGACCGTCACCGATTGGTCGACCGGAACCAAGATTGGCGATTCGATCGGCACCTTCAACCGGGAGTGGTCTCGCCGGGTCGGTCGCGGGGGGCCCATCGTCCTCATCATCTCGGACGGCTGGGAACGAGGGGACCCCGAAGTCCTGGCCGCTGAGATGGCGCGGCTGAAGCGTTCGGTCCACCGGGTGATATGGCTCAACCCCATCTCGGGCCGGGCAGACTACGTCCCGGCGACGAGGGGGATGAAAGCGGCCCTTCCGTATGTTGACGATTTCCTACCGGCTGCCAACCTTGCCGATCTCACGACGGTGATCGGGCTGCTGGAATCAATTCCTGTCCACCGCCGGTCGGTGGGTGTGCATTTCGATCGGAGCCACATATGAAAGACGAGCTCGGCATCCGCGACGAGTGGGTCAGCGAGGGGAAGAAGGTGGCGGTGGCCACCGTCGTTCGCGTGTCGGGTTCGGCTCCGCGACCGGTCGGCTCCAAATTCATCGTGTCGTCGTCGGGCGACATGGCCGGATCCGTGTCCGGAGGTTGCATCGAGAACGATGTCTATCTCCATCTTCAGGAGGTAATGGAGACCGGTATCCCAAAGCTATTGAGCTACGGAATTGCCGACGACGACGCCTTCGCCGTCGGACTTGCCTGCGGCGGCAAGGTGCAGGTCTTCATGGAACAGTGGTGACGGCCGCTCTGGAGGCTGTCGCCAGGCTGATCGAGGCCGAAGAGTTTGGCTCCCGGGCAACGGTGGTGGCCGGTCCGGCTATCGGTCAATCGGGCGTGATCCAAGATGGCGTGGTCGTAGCTGGCGGCCTCCCCCCTGAGATCGTGGCCGACGTGGTCGCCGATGCGGCCTCCCTTCTCGATCGGGAGCGATCGATGACACTCGGTTATGGATCGTACGAGGTCTACATCGAGAGCCTCACGCCCCGCCCTCACCTGGTGATATTTGGAGCGGTCCACATCGCTCAAGAGTTGATTCCGATGGCCCGACAACTGGGGTTCCATGTCACGGTGTCGGACGCTCGGTCGGCCTTCACGACACCGCAGCGCTTCCCCGACGCGGATCGACTCCTGGTCGGATGGCCCGATCAGGTCGACCTCGAGTTCGACCGGAGGACCTACGTCGTCGTTCTCAGCCACGACGCCCGGTTCGAAGATCCGCTCTGGCCCCTGGTGTTGCCGTCGCCGGTGGCGTACATCGGAGCCATGGGGAGCTCTAAGACTGCCGCCCGGCGGAGTGAGCGGTTGCTGGCCGATGGTTTTGGTCCCGAACAAATCGGCAGAATCCATGGCCCCATCGGCCTCGACATCGGAGCCGAGACGCCGGCCGAAGTCGCCGTAGCCATCCTCGGAGAGATCGTCGCGAGCCGCGCCAGACCGGGAGTGCCACTACAGCTTCGGGGGCAGGCGACGGCGATCTAACCCGGGAGGCGACTTCTCGTTACGGGGGCCAAGTTGTTGAGACTTGAGACCCGAGACGCCTGCTTCCTTGAACGACTAAGTTCGCGAGCATGATTGCGGCCCTCGTGCTGGCGGCCGGTGGGTCATCCCGGCTGGGCGCTCCGAAGCAGCTCTTACCGTGGGGCGATACAACCCTTCTCGGTCATGTTTTGAAGATGCTGCGCGACCTCCCCTTCGATGAGATTTTCGTGGTCATCGGAGCCAGCGGGGACGAGATACTCGACAAGGTGGATCTCAGCGATGTGATCGTGATCGAGAACCCGGAATGGGAAGAGGGTATGGCGTCCTCGCTCCGGGTTGGCCTCGACGCAGCCAACCGGCTGTCAAGGGCAGAGGCCGCTGCCATTTTCCTGGGCGATCAACCCGACATCTCCGAGGAGGTGGTCATCGGTCTGATCGAGGCCCGCCGATCGACCAAGCGCCAGGCGATCGTGCCGAAGTATCGATATGCCTGGGGCAATCCGGTGGTGGTCGAGAGATCCTTGTGGCCGCGGCTGATGAGTTTGGAGGGAGATGAGGGAGCCAAGCGACTGCTTCAGGCCCATCCGGATTGGGTGCATGAGGTCTGGTTTGAACAACGTCCCCCCCGGGACATCGACACCCGGGCAGATTTTGATGACCTCCGCCCTCGGCAGTGAAGGCGTAGCTTCGGTAGAGTCGCCGCCTCCCGGTGACTGAACCAGGCTGGTTAGTGGAAGCAAACGCCGGGTCCTGAGACCGGTCAAGAAAGAGAGCTCCGTGGCTCGGATCGACGAGATAGCTGGTATTGCCCCGAAAGAAGCCACCAAACTTCGCAAAGCGGGCATCCGTACCACCGAGTCGCTTCTCAAACAGGCCGGCACCAAGGCGGGCAGGGAGCAACTCGCAGCCGAAGTCGGCCTCGATCTCGACGAACTCCTCCACTGGGCCCAACGAGCGGACATGATGAGAGTTCGGGGGGTTGGGTCCGAATATGCACTGCTGCTCGAGGCGTGCGGCGTACAAACGATCAGAGACCTTCGGCGTCGCAATCCGACGGCCCTCACGGCCAAGCTGAGCGATCAGAACGGTCGCAAGTCGATGGTTCGCAGGCTTCCAACCGAGGTCATGGTGACGGCCTGGATCGAATCAGCTTCTTCGGTGGACCCTCAAGTCAAGAACTAGCGGGCAAGGAAATAGCAAACGAGAATTGGAAGCCGAGCCATTTGGTCAGAGCTGGCACCAAAGCACTGAGGGCCCCATGTTCGGGGCCCTCAGTGCTTGTTGAGAGGAGAGGGGTTGCTCTCCCCTTTGTCTATCGGTTCAGCTGGCGATCGTGGCTGGCTTGCGGGCGGTGGAGTTGGCCTTGCGGGTGCCGCTTGGCTTGGTCGCAGCCTTCCGGGCCGAAGCCTTCTGGGTGGAAGGAGCCTTGCCGGCGACCGTCTTGGCCTTGGCGGGGGCCTTCTTGGCTACCGCCTTCTGGCTGGACTGCTCTTCTGACTGGATTTCTTCTGGGCCGATGACTTGGCGACGATTTCTTGGCGACGGATTTCTTGGTGGGGGACTTCTGAGCAGTGGCTTTTCTCGCAACTGGACTCTTGGTCTCGATCTTCACACCGTCAACCGAGGCTTCCATTTGGATGGTCGGCAGCTTCTCGGGGCGGAAGGAGGATCTCCAGGTGGCGAGCATGTCCTCGAGCTGATCGCGCAGCTTGCTGACCTGGTTGCTCACCTGTTCGAAGTCGACCTTCGATGTGAGCTCATCGACCATCTTGGCATCGGTGATGCGGTTGACCAGCTTCTCGCCTTCGTCGGCCCACAGGGCCACTCTCTTGTTGGCGGTCTTGCCGACAGTGTCCGCTTCTTTGTTCAACGTCGATCGCAGCTCCGAGACGGCCTCGGCAACTCTTCGTGCGGCCACCACTGGGGCACCCACGGCGGCGTATAGAACGTTCTTTCCTGTCATTTCAGTCTCCTTGTTTATTCGTTGTCTGTTTCTTGAATTGTTCCCGAACTGATCAAGGTTCGGTACACGTCGAGCAAGACTTGCTTTTGTCTGGGGGAGAGGACCGTGTCGGCCTCGATGGCATCGACTACCGGCAGGGCAACCGATCCCCCCTCGATGAGCCCGGCCCTTGTGTAGAGGGTCTCGGCCGAGATCGAGAGGGCCCGCGAGATTCGTTTCAAAATCTCAGCCGACGGCTTGCGAACTCCTCGTTCGATCTGGCTCAAATAGGGATTCGAGATCCCCGCTCGATCGGCCAGACGGCGCAGAGAGAGGTTGGCCCGTTCCCGCTGCGAGCGGATGAACTCTCCAACTTCGGAGTGCCGTTCGTCGGCGTGTCGGCTCTCGGGGTGTCCCTCGGTCGGGCGCCCATCCCGCGGAACCGAGTCAGGGCCAGAACCGTTGGAAGTCTTGGCGTTGGAAGTTTTGGTGGGCTTGCTCTCGGCCACGCTGCTGCTTTCGGTCAAAGTCGCCTCCGGTCAATTGGCCCGTTGGTCAGATGCCGCCTGGCTCGTCTTGCCGGCCGGATTGAGTGCTTGCTGGCGCTCATTAGTGCAGTATATAGCAAGCAGCTAGCAATTGCAAGCACTCAGCAAGCGTTATTGCGTGGTGCGTTATGGTGCGTAAGAGGCGACCCGACTCAGCCGGACATGTTTACGTTCGGTTCCAAACGCACCACGCACCACTCATTACGCATAACTCTTGGGGCTGATTCGATAAGAGCAATTTGATGCTCCTTGGACCATGTGGGTCAGTCTTTCAACACTGGCCTCAGGTAGCACGGTTCTGATGAAGTCGAGTTCGGTGCCGCATGCTTGCCCGTATCGGAGAGCGATCCCGAGGATCGCGCAGTTGTGCTCGACGATCAGGAACGACCCATCGGGCTCGGCCAGGGCCTCGGCTAGATAGCCGTCGCCATCGAGAATCACGGTCAGCTCCCGGACCTTGCCTTCGAAGTCCTTGCCGGCCAGCCGGCTCCTGGCATTGTCGATCCGGCGCTGACGCCGACGTTGAAAGATCTCCCCAACCAGTTCGGGCTGGGCCTCCCCGACATAGTCGAGGAGCTCGTTGGTGAGCTCGGCATAAGCCCTGGGGTACAGGCCTTCGGCGGCCGAGGTCAACTGATAGAGATGTCGAGGGCGGCCGGGGCCGGTCCTGGATTCTCGATAGCCGATGAGGCCTTCCTTCTGAAGGGCAGCCAGTTGCTGCCTGAACGGCCGACACCGTGACACCCATCGCAGCCGCGAGCTGGTCCGCCCCCAGCTCTCCTCTCTTCTTGATCAGGTCGAGGAGTTCCCGGCGAGTGGGAGAAAGGGTCGCGAGGGCCGAGTAGATGCCGGTCACCATCAGAGGATAACGGTCCAGAATGGTTTAAACAGAATAAACAGCAAATTCTTGTTATTCCGGCTTGACGTGTGTCTAGAGTCCTCGACATGGACGTCGTCTTCGCACGGAAGTGGCTCGACCAGCTCGGTGCGGCCTGGCGAGACCGCGACCCCGAGGCTGCCGCGGCACTCTTCTCGATCGACGCCATCTATCGGTCGCACCCCTTTCAGTCCCCACTGCTGGGCAGGACCGAAATCGCCGCCTACTGGACGTCGGCGACCGAGCACCAGTCGGGGATTCAGGTCACGTTTGGTGAACCCGTCGTCGAGGGAGACCGGATGGCAGTCGAGTGGTGGTCCGTCGTGAGCGACAACGGTCGACCGACCACGGACGCCGGCGGTTTGTTCCTCAGATTCGACGATGGCCGCTGTTCGGAATTACGCGAGTATTGGAATCTGAGCGACGAAGCCATCGAAGTGCCAGAAGGGTGGGGGCGCTAGTGGCACCTACAGCCGGAGATGTCGCCGTCGTGACCGGAGCGTCGCAGGGTCTCGGCTTGGCTCTGACCCGGGCGCTCGTCGCAGATGGATGGGCGGTCGTGGTCGACGCCAGGGGAACCGACGAACTCGCCAAGGCAACCGCGAGTGCTGACCGGGCCTGGCCGAGCGATCGCAATTCCCGGCGACGTGGCCGACCCCGAACATCGCCAGCGGTTGGTCGAAGCGGTTGCAGGTTTGGGTTCCTTGCGGTTGGTCGTAAACAACGCCTCCTACCTGGGCCCATCACCTCAACCTCTCCTCGGGGATTATCCCCTCGACGACCTGGCGCCGGGTGTACGAGGTCAACGTTGTCGCGCCCCTGGCGTTGATCCAGCTCCTCACCCCCCTCATGAGCCAGTGGTGGAGTCGTGATCAACGTGACCTCTGATGCGGGCGTCGAGGGATATGCGGGATGGGGTGGATACGGCTCGTCGAAGGCGGCCCTCGAGCAGCTCTCTCGGGTCCTGGCTGCGGAGCAACCGGAACTAAGGATCTATTGGGTTGATCCAGGCGACATGAATACGCGCATGCAGCAGGAAGCATTTCCCGGAGAGGACGTCTCCGATCGTCCGCTGCCGGAGGAAAGCGTCCCGGGCCTGATGGAGTTGGTCAAAGGTGGGCGGCCGTCGGGTCGATACCAGGCAAGATCGGTTGGATCGGAATGATGACCCCGGTCCTCGATTTCGATCTGCCGCCCGGTCTGGAGGCGAGCGTCCCACCCGAAGAACAAGGCTTGATGCGCGACCAGGTGCGCTTGATGGTGGGTCATCGCGCGAATGGAGACATCGTCGACGACGTGTTCGCTTCGCTTCCCGGCTACTTGCGATCCGGGGACGCTCTGGTGATCAACACCTCGGCCACGATTCCCGCCGCTCTGAGGGCAACGACCTCGGATCACCAGGGAGGTTCTCGTCCATCTGTCGACAAGGCTGGAAGAGGGACTGTGGACAGTTGAGATCAGGGAGCCCGCCGGATTTGGGAGTCTTCCCGGTCCCGACCTGGATCCACAGCTTCTCTCATTGCCCGGCGATGGGGAGGTGAGACTCCTATCGCATCCCGACTACTCGAATCGGTTGTGGGTCGCCGAGGTTCGGGTGCCCGGCGACCTGAATGCCTTTTTGGCGGAACACGGACGCCCCATCCGGTATCGGTACGCAGCCGCCCCATGGAGTCTCGACGCTTACCAAACCGTCTACGCCAACGAGCCGGGCTCCGTCGAGATGCCGTCGGCCGGCCGCCCGTTCACCACCGAACTCCTTGCCTCCCTGGTGGCAGGCGGCGTGGTGGTCCTTCCGGTCGTACTACATGCGGGAGTCGCATCGTTGGAACTGGGAGAGAAGCCGGCGCCGGAGCAAAGGCGAGTTCCGGCCGCCACCGCCAGCGCTATCAACGCTCTCCGCGCCGATGGCGGCCGGGTCATTGCGGTCGGGACGACCGTCACCCGTGCCCTCGAATCGGCGGCCGACGAAGACGGGACCGTGAGGCCCGCCGAAGGATTGACCGACCTGGTGATCGGACCCGACCGACCGACCAGGGTGGTCGATGGCCTCATCACAGGATGGCACGAGCCCAAAGCCTCCCATTTGGAACTGGTAGAGGCACTGGCCGGGTTCTCGCTAGCGGCCCGAATGTACGAGCGGGCCCTTTCCCGCGGCTACCTCTGGCACGAATTCGGCGACAGCTGCCTCATCCTGCCCTGAGGAAGGGCCTGACGAGACCGGGCGCCTCTCGGTTACCGAGACGCCAGACGCCAGACGCCAGACGCCAGACGCCAAATGTGCGGGACGCGGTCTAAGGGTTCCCCTGCCGTCGAGGGAATAAAAAGCCTCTGCCGCAAGGGCCTCGCGCCTTTCGTTATCGGCCGGTCTCCTTTGGCGTCTGGCGTCTGGCGTCTCAGAGACCCCGAACGCATCGTTCCTTTATCGCCGCGAGATGCGTTTAGACGGCTACGCCTACTACTCGGCCTACTCCGTAGGCGACTACGCCGCCTAGGGCGGCGATCGCCAGGTTTTCCAGGCCGGCGAATAGGGGGCTCGTTCGGGTGATAAAGGTCTTCACTACGCCGACGCCGAAGAGGGCGATGGCCGTTAACCCGGCGGCGATGGCGAGAGCCACGTGGGGCCTGAGGTCGAAGAGGAAGGGAGCGACCGATGGGATCGAGCCCGCCAGAAAGAGACCGCCCGACATCAGCATGGCCGTAATCGGTGAGCGCTCCTCGCTGTCGACCATGCCGAACTCCATGACCTTCATGGCATTGAGCAGCGTTTGGTCGTCCCGGCTGAACGCCCGGACTGCGGCCGGCAGCTCTTCATCGGTGACTCCGATGTCCCGGAACAGTTGATGGAGCTGAGCCAATTCCCGGTTCCGGAAGTGTTCAATGTGAGTCTTCTCGAGATCAATCTCCGACTTGAGAACTTCGCTTTGAGACTTGGTGGCCAAGTACTCCCCGGCCGCCATCGAAACCGCACCTGCGATAGCCCCGGCCACAGCGGTGAGAAGCACCTGGCGGCGATCGAGGCCTCCTCCGACCACGCCCGCGACGAGCAAGAACAGTGAAACGAGCCCGTCGTTGATACCCAGGATGATGTCCCGCCAGTACTGACGAGAAGCGCCCACGTGGGGCTCGTAGACCACCCGAGTCGAGTCATTCATCAGTTCGGACTCAAAGTTAACCGGCCTCGCTCCATTCGGTGGGGCCAGGCTGCTGAGACCCTTGCGGCGTCGTCTACTGTTGCGTGCCCCGAGCCACCCGTGTCATCAATGATCATCGTCATGCGCCAACAGGCGACCGAAACCGACATTGCCGGCGTCGTTGCGCGCCTCGACGAGATCGGTTGCGAGGCTCATGTCTCGAGGGGTCAGCTGAGGACCGTCATCGGCGCCATCGGAGATCGCGAACAGATCCAGACTCTCCCCTGGGAGGCTATGGCCGGGGTGGAGCGGGCGGTCCCGGTTCTCAAGTCATTCCGATTCGTTTCCCGCGACTTCCAGGCGGAGGACTCCGTGATCCAAGTGGGTGAGGCCAAATTCGGTGGCGGCCACTTCACGACGATCGCCGGTCCCTGTGCCGCCGAAGATCGCGACCAGGTCATGAGGACGGCCGAAGCGGTCAAGCTGGCGGGCGCCAAGATGCTCCGGGGCGATGCCTTCAAGCCGAGAACTTCGCCCTATTCGTTCCAGGGATTGGGCGAGGCCGGACTCCAACTCATGGCTGAAGCGCGCGAGGAGTTCGAGCTTCCGTTCGTGGCCGAAGTCCTCGACTCTCGGGACGTCGATCTCGTGTCGTCCTATGCCGACGTCCTTCGGATCGGCACTCGCAACATGTCCAACTTCACGCTCCTCGCCGAGGTCGGGCGTCAACCCCGACCGGTGCAGCTGAAGCGAGGTTTCACTGCCACCCTCGAGGAGTGGCTCAACGCCGCCGAGTACATCTACAAGGAAGGCAACCACCAGATCATCCTGGTCGAGCGTGGCATCAGGACCTTCGAAACGGCCGCTCGCAACACTCTCGACATAACGGCGGTCCCCTTGATCAAAGGGATGTCCCACCTCCCGATTCTGATCGACCCATCCCACTCGGGGGGCCGTCGGGAACTGGTGGCGCCCCTGGCCCGGGCCGGCGTTGGGGCCGGGAGCTGACGGGATCATGGTGGACGTCCATCCCACCCCGGACACCGCCAAAGTCGATGGCCCCCAAGCGCTTCTCCCCGCCGAATTCGCCGAAATGATGATCTCGGTCAACGCCATCGCCTCGGTTCTCGGCCGCATTCTCTGACCATGGCGGTCGCCGCCCTGCTCGGAACCGGGCTCATCGGTGCCTCGATCGGGATCGGACTGCGCGGGCTGGGCTGGACCGTCGTCGGCTGGGACCCCGACGGGGCATCGGGGCAGGGCGCGGTAGATGTGGCGCGGTTCATCGCCTGGCCGACTCCGTCGAGGAAGCATTAGTCGGTGCCGACCTCGTGGTGCTGGCCGGGCCGCCGATCGCGATCGAAGAGCAACTGCGGACCCTGCAGACAGATGCCCTCGTCACCGATGTGGCCGGAGTGAAAGCACCGATGGTGGCTGCCGGACGACATCTCAAGCGGTTCGTGGGCGGTCATCCGATGGCTGGGCGGGAGTCCTCCGGTCCGGCCGGTGCCTCGGGCTCGCTGTTCAGAGGGGCGACCTGGGTACTCACCACCGACCACGCCAGCCCAACCGACCTAAGGGCGATGGAAGAGATCGTGACAGAGCTCGGAGCGATCCCGGTCTTGATGGATTCGGCCGATCACGATTCCGCCGTGGCGGCCATCAGCCACCTTCCCCAGGTGGTGGCGTCGGCGCTCGTCAACCGGGTCGCTCGTCACCCGACTGCCCTCGATCTCGCGGCCGGTGGGTTCAGGGACATAACCCGCATCGCGCTCTCCGACCCGGCCTGGTGGACCGATGTGCTGGTCGAGAACCGAACCGCGCTGAGCTCCCTGCTGCGAGGTCTCGGCGATGATTTGCGGACGTGGGCGGACTTGATCGAGTCCGAGGACCGTGCCGGGGTTGGCGCCGAGATGTTGGCCGCTCGCACCGCCCGTCGCTCGCTCAGCGCCCCGGTGGCGGCGATCGGAGTGGTGCTCGACGACCGGCCCGGCGAGATTGCTCGCGTTGGTCACGCCCTGGAAACTTCAGGCGTCGACCTGCGCGACCTCCAGCTCCGCCACGCCACCCATGGCGGAGGTGGTGTCCTCACCCTTTCGGTCAAGGCGGCCGAAGTGGACCGCCTCGCGGCCGCATTGACGGCCGACGGCTTCAGGTTGCTGGACTGAGCATTTCGTCCGGGGGATCAGTGCGGGGCGGAAAGCAGAGCCATCACCGACGCCACCCCGGCGAGGAGACCGGTCTCGAGGGCTGCCTCATCCACCTGGAAGGCGGCCGAATGCAAGTCGACATCTCGCCCGGGAGGGCGAGCACCCAACCGGAGCAACGCCCCGGGCACCGTTTCCGTGAATCGGGCGAAATCCTCCGCCCCCATGCTGGTTGGAGCGACGGCGACGGCCTCCAGCCCGAGGTTGTGGGCGATCGCCTCGCGACAGACCGCGACCACGCGTTCGTCATTGATCACCGGTGGGATCCCACGCTGGAAATGGAACGTCACCTTCGCTCCGGTGGGGGCGGCGATCTCCTGTACCAGCCTCTCGAGCAGGCTCGGTATTTCCTCCCACATGCTTCGATCGAGGGTGCGGCAGGTCCCCGACATTTCGACCGTGGTCGGGATGACGTTGTCGGCGGTGCCGCCGGCCACTCGTCCAAACACCAGGACCAGCGGGCCCCGGGAATCGGTGAGGCGGTCCACCAGGGCAGGGAGATCCGTGATCACCTTGCCGGCTGCATAGATCAGGTCGACCGTGCGATGAGGACGGGCGGTGTGACCGCCGGGGCCTTCCATAGTGATGTAGAAGCGGTCGGCCGATGCGGTAATAGGGCCTGACCTCAGGCCAACCCGTCCCGCGGGCATTGGCGGGGTCGACGTGGAAGGCGATCACCGAGTCGAGTCCATCGGCGGCGCCATCTCGAACCATTTCTTGGCCGCCCCCTGGAAAGGTTTCCTCGGCGGGCTGGAAGATCACACGGACTTTCCCTGGCAACGGTTGCAGACGAGACAGAGCCAGGGCGACCCCGGTGGCGATGGCGGTGTGGGCGTCGTGGCCGCAGGCGTGCATGACTCCGGCAATCTCGGAGCGGAATTCGAGGCCCTCCGGCTCCTGGATCGGAAGCGCATCGAGATCACCGCGGAACCCCACCGCCGGGTGTCCCGAGCCGATTTCAACGGTCAGCCCGGTCCTCGGGGTCCGGGTGCGGGGGCTCAAACCGCTGTTCCGCAACTCCTCGACGACCAGCTCGGTGGTTTTGTACTCCTCATGGGCAAGTTCGGGTTGCCGATGGATGGCGCGCCTGAGCCTGACCACAGTGGGTAGAACCTCGGCCACCACCGTCCGGATCGCCTCGGACCTGCTGGTCCCTTCGGGGGCAATCATCGAGCGGATGGTACCGAGTCCCCACCGCTCGATGAACGGGCCTTAGTGGTCTTGGAGGCAACCCGGTCGGGCGGAGAAGCGTCAGTCCTGAAAGAAGCGGTGCTCGAAGATGCGTCGGGCTCTGCGGGTGGTTCGCCGGTATTCCTCTCGAAGCTCCGAGCGGTTTTCATACCCGAGCGATCGGGCCAGGCGCCCGCTCTCATCGCCGTCGAGGGGGATGGAGTCGTGGGGGCGTGCGGTCTGGAGGAACAGGCGGTTGCGAATCAAGGTGCACATTCGATAGGTCAGGGCGAGGTGCTCGGCTTCGCCGCGGGGAAATGATGCCGATCTCGGCCAGCCGGTCGAGTGCCTCGATGGTGCTGGTGGTCTGCAGTTGGGTGTGTTTGTTTCCCAACCTCAGCTGCCAGAGCTGTGCCAGGAATTCGATGTCGCTAAGACCGCCCGGGCCGAGTTTGAGATGGAACTCGGGGTCCTCTCCCCTCGGAACCCTTTCCCGCTCGACGCGGGCCTTGATGTTACGGATCGAACGGATCATCTCGGGGGGAACATCCTCCGGGAAGGCATGGGATCTGACGAGCTGTTCGAAATCGTCGCTGACCGCCTCGTCGCCGGCGACTGGCCTGGCCTTGATCAGGGCCAGTAACTCCCACGGCTCCGCCCGCGTTTCGTAATACGACCGAAAGGCGTCGAGGGAGCGCGCCAGCGAGCCCTGCTTGCCCTCCGGACGCAGGTCAGCGTCGACCTCGTAGGCGACGCCGTCAGCGGTGTGCCGGCCGAGCACGCCCGCAAACTCGGCGGCGAGGCGGAGGCCCGCCTGGCTGTCGTCGCTGGAGCCACTCACATATACGAGGTCGAGGTCAGAGCCGTAGCCGAGCTCCCGGCCCCCCCACTTTCCCATCGCCACCACCGCGAAGGGAACCGGGCCTACCGCCTCGGTGGCCGTCCATAACCCGGCCAGCGCAGCCGCATCGGCGGTGTCGGTGAGAGCCGCCCCGACCTGGTCGACTGTTACCAGCCCCAGCAAGTCGGCGGCAGCGGTGCGAAGCATGCGTCGTCGCACCAGCCTCCGGAGTGACGCCATTCGAGCGTCTCGATCGGGCCGAAGCTGCATTCGTTCGAGCGCCCGAAATGCGTCCTCGGGCGAGGGAAGCTCGAGCAACAGCTGGTCGTCGGCCAAACGGGGGAGGAATTCCGGAATGCGGTCGATGAAGGCGCTCACCAGGCGACTCGATCCGAGCAGGACGCACAATCGTTGGGCGGCGGAGGGGCGGTCGCGGAGGATTGCCGTCAGCTCGGCATTATCCCGGCTGACCGAAACCAAGGTCGCCAGCTGGCTGAGGCCCATGTCCGGGTTGGGAGTGTCGGCCAACCACTCCACCATCAGGGGCAAGAGCTGTTGCATCAAGCGGGACCGGCGGGAAAGCCCGGTCGTCAGGTCCTCGATCGCCTGCGCAGCGGCCTGCAAGTCGACAAAACCCAGGGCGGTGAGGCGGGCAACGGCCCGGTCTCGGGCCAGGCCGGTCGGGGAGGAGGCGGCAAACGCCTCCAGAAGCGGCCGGTAGTAGAGGCGTTCGTGGAGGCTCCTGACCTGGTGGCGGTGTCGGCTGATGTCCGAATTCAACTGGTCGACGGCCGAGCGATCCGAGGATCGGTATCCCATCGCGAACGCAAGCTGGGCCCGGTCGGACGGCAATCGATGGGTCTGCGCCATCTGCCACATCTGCAAGCGATGCTCGACGTTGCGAAGAAACCGATATGAGTCGGCCAGGGCATCAGCATCGTCGTGGCGGACGTAGCCGCCGGCCGTGAGCGCGGAGATGGCCGGCAAAGTCCCGGCCGAGCGCAGTTCGAGATCGGCCCTGCCGTGGACGAGTTGGAGCAACTGGACCGAGAACTCGACGTCTCGGATTCCCCCCGGAGCCCGCTTGACGTCATCGGGATCGGCACTTTCCTCGGAGCGGGCCTTCAACTGGCGAAGCAACCGGATCGCCTCGGGGCTGATGGTGGGCGGCCAGACAAACTCCTGGACCATCGAGAGAAAGTTGTCGCCAAGGTTGCGGTCACCCGCCGCAAACCGTGCTTTCAGGAGCGCCTGGAACTCCCACGCCTCGCCCCATTTTTCGTAGTAGCCACGGTACGAGTCGAGGGTCCTCACCAAAGGACCGGTTCCGCCTTCGGGCCTGAGATCGGCGTCGACTCGAAATGCAATTCCTTCGGAGGTCGGGCGGCTGAGTCCGTCGATGAGCGCCGTTGCCAGCTTGTTGGCGAGTCGACGCGACTCCTCGCCGTTGCCGGCACCGGGGTCGTAGACGAAGAGCAGGTCGATGTCCGACGAATAGTTGAGCTCGCGGCCGCCCCATTTGCCGAGTGCGATCACCGCCAGCGAGACATCCTCGATCCCGGGGAACCTTCCGGCGAGTTGTGACCTGGCCTGATCGATGGTGAACGCCACTGTTTCATCGGCCAGATCGCTCAAAGCCAATGTGATGGTTTCCAGGTCGGACCGGTGGTGGAGATCGGCGAGAACCAGATCCATGGTCCGCTGCTGCACGTAGAGCCTGGGATCGCCCTCGAGGGCGGCGGGCCTGTCGAGCCACTCCGGGTGGCGAAGCAGTGAGTCCCACAGACCCCTGCTCGTGGCGGCGAGAGCGGCGAGCTCCACCCCCACCCGGCCTGCCAGGGACACACCCTTTTCGGCCAGCGTGGCGAGGCGATGAAGGGTCCCGTCGGGGTCGGGTCCCGCCCGTACGGCCAGGAGCATCTCCTCGTAGTCCGCCGATGGCTGTCCGTCGATGATCCAACCCAACTTTTCGAGACGGGGTAGCACCGCCGCCCCGACTCCGAAGCGTGCTGTCGATTGGCCGCGGGTGGTCACGAAGGGGTGCCGGTGGCGGCGTTCTGGTCCAGATCCGGGTCAGGCGGGGCGGGCTCGCTCGACTTCTGGGCGATCAGATCGCCGGATTGCTCGAACTCGATGACATGCTCCAGGGAAGGGTCGTAGATGACCCCGAAATTCATCATGGCGGTTCCTGCCGACTTCTTGGTGGGGGACTGCGGGATGTAGTCGACCAAACCTTCGTCCCCCAGTCGTCTGACCAACACATGGACCCCCGCTCCAACCAGACCGAGTGCGAGCAGAGCAACCGGCAAGAACCAGTACCAGGCCATGAGGGAAGGATAGGGTGTGAGGACGGAAACACCGTGAGGTCGAGGCAAGACGCCAGACGCCAGACGCCAGACTGCCAAAGGCAAGACGCCAGACGCCAGACGCCAGACGCCAAACGGTCTGGGATGCGGTCCGGCGGTCCGCCCGCCGGTGAGGTTCGAAGACGAATTCTGTTCGCCCACGGGTAAAGCTTTTCGGGCCCGGCGGTACTGCTTTAGCGTCTGCGTCTGGTCTGGCGTCTCATCTCCCCGCGTGACCTTCCCTCCATTTATCCTGTTCCCGTGCGCATTGCCGGAGCTCAGATCAACCTCTTGGTCGGGGGCCTCGACGCCAATGAGGCCCAAATCTCGGAGGTCATGGATTGGGCCGAGACCGAAGGCGCGGACGTCCTCCTCCTCCCCGAACTGGCGGTCACCGGCTATCCGCCCGAGGACCTGGTCCTTCGGCTGGGGTTTGTCGAGGACAACCTCGATGTCGTGCGCCGTTTGGCGGCTCGGTCGGGTCGATGCACAACCGTTGTGGGCTTTGTCGATCTCATCAACGGTGGTGCCCTGGAGTCGGGCGATGCCACTAATCGCAACGTTGCCAACGCCGCAGCAATTCTGCAAGGGGGAGAGTGGAGAGCGACCTATCGCAAGATCCTTCTGCCCAACTACGGCGTCTTCGACGAGGAGCGCTACTTCGTTCCCGGCGAAAACCCGACTTCCTGTGGGAGATCGGTGGTATCGCGACCGGGGTCTCGATCTGCGAAGACATCTGGCTTCCGGACGGCCCTCCTCAGGTCCAGGCGGAAGCCGGGGCCAAAGTCCTGTTGAACATCAACGGCTCTCCCTATCACCACGGAAAGGCCGTCGAGCGCGAACAGATGCTGGGCGAGCGGGCCCGGGCAGCCGGGGTGCCGGTCGTGTACCTGAACATGGTCGGAGGTCAAGACGAGTTGGTGTTCGACGGCCACTCGATGGTCCTGGCGCCCACCGGCGAATTGATCCATCGGTCGCCGCAGTTCGATGAGGATCGGTTTCTCATCGATTTCGATCTCGACGCTCCTCGCCCCGGGCGAGTGAGTCCGCTCCTGGGAACCGAGGAGGAGATCTACCGGGCGGTCCAATTGGGTCTGCACGACTACGTGCTCAAGAACGGGTTTCACCAGGTGGTGATCGGACTGTCGGGCGGTATCGAC
Source organism: uncultured Acidimicrobiia bacterium (assembly GCA_963790345.1). Classification (GTDB taxonomy): domain Bacteria; phylum Actinomycetota; class Acidimicrobiia; order Spongiisociales; family ZC4RG35; genus DATEEG01. The sequence continues at coordinate 78,056 of CAWBOD010000005.1, forward strand.
TCGGCGTTGACAGCCGTCATCGCCACCGATGCCCTCGGGCCCGATGCGGTGCTCGGAGTCTCGATGCCGTCGCGGTTCTCGTCGGAGCACTCCAAGACCGATGCCTCGGATCTAGCCAAGCGACTGGGAATACGCTTCGAAACGATTCCGATCGAAGCGGTTTTCGAGGCATATCTCGAGACCCTGGGTCCGATCTTCGAGGGCACCGAACCGGGGGTGGCGGAGGAGAACATCCAGGCTCGAATTCGCGGCGCCATCCTCATGGCGATCTCGAACAAGTTCGGTCCGATAGTTCTGGCAACGGGGAACAAGTCGGAGATGGCGGCGGGCTACGCGACCATTTACGGGGACATGGTCGGCGGATACTCCGTCTTCAAGGACATTTTCAAAACTACGGTCTATCGGTTGGCCGCGTGGCGCAATTCGGTTTCGGATGTGATCCCCGAGAGCACGATCATCAAACCACCATCGGCCGAGCTGCGCCCGAACCAGAAGGACTCGGACAGCCTTCCCCCTTACGACGAGCTGGATCCAATCCTTCATCTATACATCGAAGAAGATCGAGGGGTCGAGGAGATCATCCCCCTCGGTCACGATCCCGACACCGTGCGCCGGATTGCCAGATTGGTCGATCGCAACGAATACAAGCGGCGGCAGGCAGCCCCGGGCGTGAAGATCACAACCAAGTCGTTCGGGCGCGATCGCCGGCTTCCAATCACAAATGGGTACCGCTGATGCGGTGGACATGGTCCTGATCGACGGCGAACCGGGGGATGGCACATTCTCGGTTTTCGACGATGGGTTGTTGCGGGGCGACGGGTGCTTCGAGGCGGTCAGGTCATACAACGGTCGCCCATTTGCCTGGGAGGAGCACTACCTCCGCCTGACCGCCAGCGCCGGTGCCCTCGGCATTCCAGTCCCGGCCGCCACCGATCTAGACAACTGGGTCGGCCGGGTAGCGGAGGAAGGAGGCGACTGCATAGTCCGGGTCGTTCTCACCAGAGGAGGGACGGTCCCCGGGCACGCCCTGCCGTCCCGATGCATCGTCATGTCGCATCCTGTCCCGATGGTGCCCGCCGGACTTTCGCTCTTTCCGGTGCGAGCTCCCTGGCATCCAGCCGGGCGACCCTGGGAGCTCAGCGGGGTCAAGACCCTCTCTTATGCCCCCAACTCACGGCAAGCCGGGTGGCTCGAGGAGCCGACTATGACGACGCCCTCCTGGTTTCCGATGGGGAGACGATCCTGGAGGGACCGACGTTCTCCTTCGCATGGGTGCGGGACGGAGTTTTGGAAACCGCCGGACTCGACCTGGGGATCCTCGACTCGATCACGAGGCGGCTGATGATCGCCGATGCCCCGGCCTCGGGCATCGAGGTGGTCGAGGGCCGGTTTCACTCTCCAGATTGGAAGGGGCCAGCGAAGCTCTGGCGATGTCGACCGTCAAACAGGTGCTGCCGGTCGTCAGGGTCGGGGCCTGGACCTTTCCGGTGGGCGAGGTCGGGGCCACTCTCAACAAGGCGCTGACGGAGCGAACTCAGGCGGTCGGCCCGCACTCCATCACCGGCAGGTAAGCGAGGGCTTTTCCGATCATTTCGGCGAGCCCGGCCCTGGTGAGGATTTGGTCGAAGGTCGGGGAGGTGAGCGGACAGTCGTCGGCGAGGCCCCGCTCCACCAGTTTCGCCAGGGCAGTCGAGGGGTCGATCAGCCAATAGGGCTGCGGCGGCGGCGGCACGATTCCGGCCGCGACCAATGACGGGCTGACGACGGTCGATTCCTCGATGAGGGTGAGGGCATCGTCGTGGGCTCGCTGGTCCTGGACCCATAGGACGATGGCGGCCGCCCGACCGACGGTGACCGGTGGAGGTGGACAACCTTCGACGGGGCACGTCAGTGCTTCTTCGAGGATCTGGCCGATGATTTCCGTCGACGTGGTCGGAGTGCCATACGGGAACGACCACCCTGGACAACGCCGAGATCCAGCCAACCGCATCGAGACTTCACTGGCTTCTGAAGAGGGGCAGACAGCGGCACTCCAAGGATCGCAAGAGCTCATGACCCCGAGCGATGCCAGTAGATCGAACATGGCTTCCGCCGGCAGGCCATCGTCGTCGATGTAGGGACCCGAAAAATCGGATGGCCCGGATTCCAGAGCGGGAGCCGGCATTCGTCGAAAGGCCCACCGGAGACTCGCCAGCGGGTCGATAGCCACACCGCTGCGGCTGTGGAGCTCGAAGTGGAGATGGGGCGTGGCCGGTTCTGCGTTGCCGGAATCGCCGACCCATCCGATCACCTCGCCGGCGAGGACCCTTGTCCCAACTAGGAGACCCGGACGGATTCCGAAACCGTGGCCGTCGTCGCTTCCGTCGACATCGTTGTTGAGATGCAAGTAGAACGAGGACCAGCCGTCGTCATGGGTGATGCCGACCGCGCAGCACTGGGCGCCATCGGCATGGATGATTCTCACCGTGCCGTCTCGCACCGCGACTACGGGTGTCATCTTGGGCGCGGAAATGTCGACCCCGGCGTGGTGGCGGACTCCTCCATCACGGTCCGATCCAAAGACAGAGAGAACGGCGCCTCCACCCAAAACCGGCCACTGCATCCGGTAGACGTACGAGCAACGAGCCACCGGTATCGGAGTCGGGAGCGGCGGGTTGACGGTGGGAGTCGTCAGGTTGGGGTCGGCCGGGATGGTCGTGGTTGGGATCGAGTTGGGGTCGACGGGGATGGTCGTGGTTGGGATCGAGTTGGGGTCGATCGGGACAGTCGTGCTGGTGGGCGCCGGCACCAGCGGAACCGGGGCGCTGGCCTGGCCGGGAGGGGTTGCCGGGACGACCGGAAAGAGGTCGGCCAGGGTGGTTGGCCGGCAAGCAGCTTGGGCTGGCGCGGCCACGGCCACAGTGGAGACAAGGGCGGCGCAGGCCAAGAAGAGGGTGATTAACCGCTTCGTCAAGGTCTGGGGTCAGGCTACCCCGGCCTCTCTCCTGTCGGAATAGGCTTCCCGTTCCGCTCACACCCCGGACCCGAGGTTCGAGGCGGGCTTGATTCGAGCACCCGGACCCTGAAGCAGCCGGCTCCCGAGGCGGGACCGCTTTCCAGCACCCACAAGGCTTTTGGACCTTTTCCGAGGGAACCGATCAGGGGTTCAGCGCAGGAGCAGGGTGGCGACCGCCAGGAAACCGGCGAATCCCATCAGGTCGGTGATCGTGGTCAGGAACAGGTTGGATCCCAGAGCGGGGTCGAAACCGAGCCGTCGGAGAATCAGCGGGATACCGGACCCGGCAGCTCCAGCTATCACGAGATTGACCAGAGCGGCGATCGCCATCGATACCCCGATCCGGAGCGGATCGGGTCCTTGCTGCACTTGCTGCATCACGAATCCGAGGACTCCTGCCAACACCGCAATGGCGGCCCCGTTGATCGCGCCGATGGAGGCTTCACGTGTGACGACACGAGAAGTCCCCGACATCGGGATTTCGTCGGCGGCGAGGCCACGAATCACGACCGCGAGGCTTTGGGCCCCGGCGTCGCCTCCGATCCTCGCCACCAGTGGCATCAGCGCAGCCAGAACCACGAAGTCGTCGAGAACGTCGTGGAACTGGCTGATCGCCCAAACCACCGAGGTCGATATCACCACGTCGAACGCGATCCAGGGAAGCCGGGCCCTAACGGACTTCAAGACAGAGGTGCGGACCGACTCCGAAACCCCGGCGCCCATGGCAGCCGCGAAATCCTCGCTGGCTTCCTCCTGGATCGATTCGATGACAGCTTCATTGGGGACCACCCCCAACAGAACGCTTTCGGAATCGACCACGGGTATCGCCAGCAGGTGGTACTGCTGGATCAGATCGTTGACTTCCTCACGATCGGTGTCGACCGTGACCGCAACAGGGTCGCGGACCATCACTTCTTCGAGACCCACCCCGGGGCGGCTGAAGACCAGGTCGCGGAACGAGACGACTCCTTGGAGGCGTGCGTCGTCGTCCACGACGTACACGTAGGAGAGGTCCTCCAGCTCGTCGTGGAGATGGCGGATGCGTTCTATGGCCTCGCCGGCGGTGAGGCCGATCGGGAGTCGGGCCACCTCGGTGGTCATGAGACCGCCGGCCGAATCGGGTGGGTAGGCGAGCAGCCGGCGCACGTCGGCGGCAGACTGATGGGTGAGCAACCCCAGCATGGAGGTGGCTCCCGCATCGTTGACTTCGCCCAGGATGTCGGCGGCGTCTTCGGGGCTCATTTCCTCAAGGAGAGCGGCGGCGTCAGCGGGCGCCAGGTCCTCGAGCAGATCGGCCGCCACTTCAGGCTGGAGCTCAACCAGGATGTCGGCTGCCTCGGCCGGGTCGAGGTCGCCGATCAGTTCGCTGAGGGCCTCCTCGTCCAGTTCCTCGAGGATGGCGGCAGCCGCCCCCGGAGCCGCTTCCGCCAGCGCCTCCCACTCCTCACCATGAGCGTCGAGATATTCCTCGACCGCCTCAGGCTCACGGCGGGCCTGGATCAATAGCTGACGGGCCAACTGGCGGGGACTGCGAAGTCGGAGTTTCACCACAGGCCCTCCCAATGCGGAGAGCGCAGGGTACTCCACGGTCAGTCGCGGAAGGGTCGCACCTCTTTGATCCTGATCGAAAAGGTCTTGGTCTTTCCGGCGACCTCGACGTCGTAGGTGACGTCGTCTCCCGGGGCGGCGCCCATGAGAGCTTTGCCGAGTGGTGACTCAGGCGACGCCAGAAGATAGCCGGGCAGCTTGTTGGCCGGGTTGGCTACGAAATAGGCCATCTCATCACCATCGGAATCGACCACCGTGACCACGGAACCAATGCCCACCTTCCCGTCGTCGGCCGCTTCCCGTACGACGGCGTGAGCCAGGATCGAGTCGAGTTGACGGATCCGAGCTTCCATCATCCCCTGGTCGTTCTTGGCTGAGTCGTAATCACCGTTCTCACGAAGGTCGCCATGGGCGCGAGCCTCGGCCAGGCGGATCTCGATCGACCTGCGGCCCTCGGTCCTCAGTTGCTCCAGTTCCGCCGTCAATTTGTCGAAGGCGGCCGGAGTAAGCCAGGTGCTCTGCTCGGACATGGATGGTTAGAGGATAGGAGGGGGAGGCGGGCTAAGGGGAGCCGGGGCAGGTCGTGGTGGCCCTGTCACGCCCCTAGGCAATCCTTCAGACTCCGATACCAGGCGTTGGTTAGCTGGCCGCCTGGGTGATCGCCTTCAATTCCCTCTTGAGTTCATTGATCTCGTCGCGGAGACGGGCGGCGTATTCGAACCGGAGTTCCTTGGCGGCCTCGTGCATCTCTTCCTCGAGCGACATGATCAAGCGGACGAGGTCGTCACCGTCGAGATTGAGGGGTTGTCGGGATGTCAGCTCTTTGCGCCGCCGATCGCCAGCCGGCGCTTCGCTCGATATCAACTCGAGGATGTCCGAGACCTTCTTGCGGATGGTCTGGGGATCGATCCCGTGCTCTTCGTTGTAACGGTATTGGAGGCCTCGCCGACGGTTGGTCTCATTGATGGCCCGCTGCATCGAGTCGGTCACCTTGTCCGCATACATGATCACCTGACCGTCGACGTTGCGGGCGGCTCGCCCGATGATCTGAATCAACGAAGTCTCCGAGCGCAAAAAGCCTTCCTTGTCTGCATCGAGAATCGCCACGAGGGATACCTCCGGAAGGTCGAGTCCTTCCCGAAGGAGGTTGATCCCGACCAGGACGTCGAAGTCACCCAGTCGAAGCTCGCGGAGGATCGCAACTCGTTCCAAGGTGTCGATCTCGGAGTGCAGATATCTGGCCCGCACGCCCATTTCGAGGAGATAGTCGGTCAAGTCTTCGGCCATCTTCTTGGTGAGGGTCGTCACCAGGACTCGCTGGTCACTTGCGGCCCGCAGCCTGATCTCATGCAGGAGGTCGTCGATCTGGCCTCGAGTGGGTCGTACCACCACTTCCGGATCCACCAGGCCGGTTGGCCGGACGATTTGTTCGACGACTTGTGTCGACTTGGAAAGCTCGAAGGCGGAGGGGGTGGCCGAGAGGAACACGATCTGATTCGCCTTTTCCAGCCATTCGTCGAAACGCAGGGGCCGGTTGTCCATCGCCGAGGGAAGACGGAATCCATGCTCGACGAGCATCGTCTTCCGGCTGTGGTCCCCCTCGAACTGGCCGCCGATCTGAGGGACCGTTACGTGTGATTCGTCGATGATCGTGAGGTAGTTCTTGGGGAAGTAGTCGAGCAGCGTGTAGGGAGCCTCCCCGGGTTCCCGACCGTCGAGGAACCGGGAGTAGTTCTCGATGCCCGTGCAGAAGCCGACCTCTCGCATCATTTCGAGGTCGTAGGCAGTGCGCATTCGCAGTCTCTGCGCTTCCAGCATCTTGCCTTGACCTTCGAGCTCGGCCAGTCGCAGGGCAAGCTCCTCTTCGATCTGGGCGGTGGCCTTGACCATCCTCTGGCGCTCGGTCACATAGTGAGTCGCAGGAAAGATGAACACCTCGGACATCTCTTCGATCACTTCCCCTGTGATCGGGTTCATCCGCAGGATCCTCTCGACCGTGTCACCGAAATAGGAAAAGCGGACCACGGTCTCCTCGTAGGAGGGCATCACCTCGAGAGTGTCGCCCCGGACCCGGAACTTGCCGCGGATCAGGTTGACCTCATTGCGCTCGTAACCGATGTCGATGAGCCGGCGTACGGCGTCCTTCATGGGGTATTCGACATTCCGGAACAATCGAAGGAGCTGGCCTTCGTACTGCTCCGGGGAGCCCAACCCGTAAATGCAGGAGACCGACGCGACGATGATGACGTCTTCCCTCACGAGCAGCGCGGAAGTGGCGGCGTGACGAAGCCGGTCGATCTCGTCGTTGACCGTGGCGTCTTTTTCGATGTAGGTGTCGGTCTGGGGGAGGTAGGCCTCGGGCTGGTAGTAGTCGTAGTACGAAACGAAATACTCAACCCTGTTCTCGGGAAAGAATTGCCTGAACTCGTTGGCCAGCTGTGCCGCGAGAGCCTTGTTGGGGGCGATGACGATGGTCGGCCGCTGGACCGCCTCGATGGTCCACGCCATCGTGGCCGACTTGCCCGATCCGGTGATTCCGAGCAGGGTTTGAAACTTGTCACCCCGGTTGATCCCCTCGGCCAGGTTGGCGATCGCCTCCGGCTGGTCACCGGCAGGCTGGAACTCGGAATGGAGCTTGAAGAGGGGCACGGTTGAGATTGTACGGAACGGCCGTGACAAGATGCCGGTGGGTGGGGTTGCAGGTGCAGTGGGGATAAGCAAGAAGAGGATCCGGCAGGCTGACGGGTCCGGTCCCAAATTTGGTCACTGACGTGCGTTGAGATCGTAATTCGGTCATTGACAATCGAGTACCGAGACTGAGTGACCAGATTTGCGTCAGACCGATCGTCTGTGACCAAATTTGGGTGGGGCACCCGGCTTTGTGTCACAATCCCCGGGTGACCTCTTTGAGTGAAGGCCTGCATCGGGATTTGCCCCTGTTCGACGGACTCGACCCCGAGGCCCTCGAATTCCTGGAGGACAAGATGCAGGAGGTATCGGTCCCAATCGGCGGGCATATCGTCAAGGCGGGGGACTTCGCGTACCGGTTCTTCGTCATTGTCACCGGCAGCGCTTCAGTCAGTCGCGACGGCTCGGTGGTAGCCGGCCTGGGCAAGGGTGACATGTTCGGCGAGATGGCCCTGGTCGAGGATTCGCGAAGGAACGCAGACGTCGTGGCTACCACCCCGATGACCCTGCTCGCTCTGATGTCGTGGGACTTCCGAGAGGCCCTGGCCATGTATTCGCAGTTTCGCGAGCGGGTCGAACGGGTCATGGCCGAGCGGCGATAGCAAGAGGGCTGCGGCTGATCCAGAAATGTGATTGAGGGCCGGATCGAGGATCCGGCCCTCATTGATTTCCACCTGTGGCCTCAGGCCGCCCGGGGACTGTCCGGTGACGCTTTCGAGCGCCGTCGGGCGCGCATCGGACGATTCCCAACGTCGAGGCGCCTGCCCTCGGCCGAGCTCCGTTGTGAGCTGGGGCGCCGGCGCCGTGGTTCTCCCTCGTCGAGCGACGGATACCGATGTTCGGCCATCGCTTTCACGGAGCGGTAGTTGTAGGACTGCATGATTTCTCCTCGGGACGAGTCGGACTGTCCGTCCGACTGACGGTTTCTTGCGAAAGCCGGCTTCGTCAGCCGAGGAAAGATTCCCCGGCGACGGGCAGGCTGGTGGCGCCCGCGGTGAGGACGCCTGACACGGGCATGCCAAACACGGACATGGCGATGCGGGTCGACTCGATCATTTTGCGGGCACCTCCTTTCTTGCTGCTCGTCTACGGGTACTGCGGCGTCAAGCTATGCGGGGTCGATGAGGCCCGTCAAGGTAATTAGCGGGGTGGCCAGAGGGTGCCGACCAGATGGTTGCCACCGCGGCCGTCCCGCGACCGTTTCACAGATCCGCTCGCACCGGTAGCGTTGAAGCGTCATGAATCCTGAACAGCGCCTGGAAACGATCGCAGATGCCCTTTCGATCGGGCATGCCCGGCGGCACATCTTTCTATGCGCCGAGCAGAAGACCCCCAAATGCGCTCCGTACGAGGAAACCTCGGAAGTGTGGAAATATCTGAAAACCCGCCTCAAGGAGTTGAACCTGACGTCCGCTCCTCCCGAGTGGGGGGGCAAGCCCGGGCTAACCGCCTATCCCGTGCCGGCCGGTCAGGGCTGCGTTCTCCGTACCAAGGCGGACTGCCTCCGCATCTGCGAGCAGGGCCCCATCGCGGTGGTCTATCCAGAGGGAACCTGGTACCGAAATGTGACCATCGAGGTTGTCGAGCGCATCATCCAGGAACATCTGATCGGAGGCGAGCCGGTCGCCGAGTTCGCCTTCGCTTCGGGTGACCTGTCCTAGAACCGGGGGTCATGAAACTCTTCTGGCGCGTGTTATCGGTTGTGATCCTGTGGAGGATGTTTGGACCTGTCCTTCCGCTCCGGTGGCGGGTCGGCCAGGAGCACCCATGGAAAATTCCCGCTCGCACCGTGTACGCCGGCGCCCGGGAAATGTCGGTCCGAGAGGTCGGCAGGTCCGACGCCCCGGTGATCGTTCTGATCCATGGTCTGGCGGGGTCTTCGATGGCCGAGTGGTACAAGGTCGCACCATTGCTGGCCGATCGTTTTCGCGTGGTGATGATCGACCATCGCTCCCACGGACTCTCCGTACAGGAGCGAAGGCATTTCGAGATAGAGGACGAAGCCGACGACATCGCCGCAGTCGTCGCGGCTCTCGACCTGGAACCAGTCGGGGTCGCCGGCTACTCCATGGGAGGTGCCATCGCTCAGGCCCTGGCGTACCGGCATCCCCATCTCGTCAAGAGGCTCGCACTGGTGGGGGCAATGGCGTATCACCCGGGGGTCTGGAAGTGGGGACGTTCGCTTGGTGCCGTGATCACCAGAGGCTGGGAACGGTTGACGGGGACGGGAACTCCCGAGGTTCGGGCCGGATATCTGCTTTCGATCGGAGCAGTAGAGAAAAGGCACGCCCGATGGCTATGGGAGGAAACCCACCGGCGCGATCCGGATGCGGGGGCGGCCGCCAGCCTTGCGTTGTTCCGATTTGACGCGCGCCCACATCTCTCCGAAATCACCGCTCCGACCATGGTCGTGATCCCGAGCGAAGATCAACTGGTGCCTCCGAAGTGGCAGCGGGAGATGGCGTCGCTGATCAAGGATGCGACGATCGAGGAGATCGAGGGTGCGCGCCACGAAGTGCCCTGGACGCACTCGCAAGAATTGGCGGAGCTATTCGAGGAGTTTTTTGCGGATGGACACGCTGCTGGGTTCGGGGTCAACCCCGAACGCCAGCAGACAGCTCAGACCGGCTCGTTGGAGAAGTAGCGCCAGGCCAGGAAGCCGAGTCCGACCAGCGTCAGCACAAGCAGAACCTTTTTCATTCTCACCTCCTGATGAGAAGTCGATGAAGGATGGAATCCTACGACACGGAGAGGGATAGCGGGCGCCCGTCCTAGACCTTGATTGACAGCTTCACCAATGCCCTGATCAAGGTTCTTTACACCGCACGCCTTCCGGTCTCTTGTCGGTGTAAAGAACCTTGACCTACCCCTGGCCGCCTATTCGGCAGCCAGCGGTACCTTCCCCCCGCCTATCGGCGAGGGGACAAACAAATCCATCGCACTAGGCCGCGTCTTGTTTGTCCCTTCGCCCGAAGGCGGGGGGAAGGTCCCTGCCGCCGAGGAAACGAGGCGGGAGGTAGGGGGGCTTGGCAAACCCGTCTGCTAGATCTAGGACACCTTGGTCAGTAGCCCCCGGTACCCCTGGCCGCCTATTCGGCAGCCAGCGGTGACAGCTTCACCAGTGTTTCCCTACCGGTGGTCGCCTATTCGGCAGCAAGGCGGTACCTTCCCCCCGCCTATCGGCGAGGGGACAAACAAATCCCATTGCCCTCCGCCCGCGTTCTTTTTTGTCCCTTCGCCCCGAAGGGCGGGGGGAAGGTCCCTGCCGCCGAGGAACGAGGCGGGAGGTAGGGGGGTTTGGCAAACCCGTCGAACAGATCTGAGGGCGGGAAGGTCCCTGCCGCCGAGGAAACGAGGCGGGGGAACGGGGTTGGAGGGCCGAGCCGGTCAAGAGGGGCCCTTTGCTTTTTCCCTCGTTCTGCCGATAGATGCGGATGCCATCCCCAAGACTCTTCGGCCGCGACACGTCCCAACTCCTGGCCAACGAGCCAGGGGCCAACCAAATCCAGGAGCAGTCTGGCCGGGAGCCAGCAGCCTCCCGCAGATCCGGCTGGCGGGCTCTTCTCGCCGATTTTTGGGACCCGGCCAAGAAGGCCGAGGAGCCCGAAGCGTCGGCTCGCTGATTCTTCTAAGAAGCGGGAACGTTTTACTCTCGGGTAAGTATGTTCCGGCGTGTCGTCATCGGATTCGCTTTGGCGCTTCTTCTGGCCGCGTGCGGTCAGTCGGGCTCCACCACCACGACCGGTGCGGCCAGCACGACCACGGCGACCAGTCAATCGACCACCACTGAGACCGCCCCTTCCACCACTGGGGCTACAACGTCGACAACCGCCGCCACCACGACATCGGCCAGCGTCGAGGTGCCCCGGATCAAGGTCGAGGACGGGGCCAAGACCGAGGGGCTCGATACCATCAGCGTTCGCGTCGGAGAGACGGTTCGCTTCGAGGTCGAAGCCGATATCGCGGACGAGATCCATGTCCATGGCTATGACCTCTCGTTCGAGACGGTCCCGGGTGAGGAGGTTCTCGTTGAGTTCGTGGCCGATGCCACAGGAATCTTCGAGGTCGAGATCGAGGGTTTGGGGCTTCCCATCGTCGACATCGAGGTAACTCCTTGACGAGGGTCCCTTTGGTCGCCCACGGAATCGGTGGGCGGCTGGACCTTCCTGTGCCGCTGACCTTTTTCGCCGCCGGTGCAGCCGCAGTTCTGATCCTGACCTTCCTGGCACTGGCCACGCTCTGGCCCCGACCCCGGCTGCAGGACGGTCCTCGACTGCAGGCAACCGGGCGTACGATCCCTCTCGGATTTCTCAACGTCCTCGGTGTAGTCGGTCTTTTGCTCGTGATCGTGGCCGGGATAAGCACCCTGGCCCGAGGCGGAGATGAGCTGGGAACGCGCAACATCGGACCGATTCTGCTGTGGGTCTATTTCTGGCTGGTGGTGCCGTTCCTGGGAGCATTGCTTGGCAACCTCTACACCGGCATCAATCCCTGGCGCACCATTTCGGCTTGGCTGGGAATCGGCGAGGTAGAGCGAACACAGGCGAGTGGCGGAGGCGCTCCGGGTCTCGAGTGTGGGCTTATGGCCGGCAGCTGTACTTCTGACGGCGGTGGCCTGGTTTGAACTCATTTACCCGCAATCTGCGGACCCGGCCCCGATTGCGATTGCAGCTGTCTTGTTTTCGGTGTTTCTGCTCGTGGCCATCGCCCGCTACGGACGAGAAACGGCCCTCACCTCTTTCGACCCATTCACGTCATACAACCGCCTGGTCAGCGCCATCAGCCCGTTCGGTCGCGACGATCAGGGCCGGCTGGTGCGCCGGGGATGGCTGCGGGCACTGATCGTCCTTCCCGGTCTGGCCGGGCCTCGCCGCCTTCGCGGTCGTAATGATCGGAACGGTCAGTTTCGATGGTCTCAGTGGCACCTCCTGGTGGGAAGCTGCCACCGGCCGGTTCGGTGCCTCGACTCTTGGCAAGACGTTGCTGTTGATCGCCATGTGCCTCTTGATCGGTGGCACCTACTACCTGGCCTGCTGGCTGGCGGTGCGGCTCGGCGGCGGAGATCGCAGTCCAGCCATGGTCGCGGCCCGGTTTGCTCACACGCTGGTCCCGATCGCATTCGCCTACGCCTTTGCCCACTACTTCACCCTCATCATCTTTGAGGGTCAATCCATCATCAGCGCCGCCTCTGATCCTTTCGGACTGGGTTGGGATCTCTTCGGTACCCGCACTTACAAAGTCGACTTCTTCCTCGGAGCCCTCCCCATCTGGTACATCCAGGTCGGCGCCATCGTTCTGGGACACGTGGCCGGAGTCGTCCTAGCTCACGACCGGGCCCTGCTCGACTTCCAAGGGGCCGGGGCGGTGCGCTCCCAATACGCGATGCTGCTCTTGATGGTTCTGCTCACCACGCTGGGTCTATTCATCCTTGCCGGATGAGGATCAGCTCCTGACCCAGACCGTTGAGGTGGAGGGTTTAACCGTCTGCGACAGGACCTGCTCGAGGTCGTCGATGACGGTTTTCACATCAAGGGCTTGGTGAAGGCGCTCGGCGAAGGCGTTTGCTTCCGATTCGGCATCGAATCGGGCCCGATTGAAGCGGCGATCAACCAGCGCCTGGACCCGTCGCCGAATCGGGTTGAAAGCGGCGGCCGCAACCAGAGTGGAACCCGCCACGGCCAATTCGCTCTCGGCCCCGACCATGCCCTGCACGACGTAGATGGAGAGGGTGTACAGGCCGGCCAGGAGGGCGATGACGACTGAGTAGGAGACCGTGCGGGAGACGAGCCGGTCGATTTCGAATAGCCGATAGCGGAGCACGGCAATCGCAATCGCGACAGGCACGGCGTTGACGCCGACAACCAGTGCCCCGACATTCACCACGGGATTTACCCAGGGCAGGAATCCTGTGGCGCCTACCCCCACCACCAGCATCGTGATGCCGACCGCAAACCAGCGATACTGAAGGCGGTCGGTTCCGGTGGCTCTCCGCCAGCGCTGCACTATCGACAGCAAAGCCACGAATGCCGAGACCGGCACGATCGCGAAGCCTGCGATCGCTGCCTCCGACAGTGTTCGCAGGGCGGGTACCGCTAGAGGGTTGTCGCGGCCGCTAGCCGGAAGAGGTACGTCGGAGACGATCGCCAGCGCTATGACGATGGGGGTCCAGGCGAACAGGATTCGCAGCAGCCATTTCAATGTTGGAGACGACGTGGATCCCGAAGGGAAGACGGCGAGCAACGCGATGACAAGTATCCAATCGATCGGGATGCTGTTGCCGATTCGTTCAAGGATGGCCGAGAGCCCGGGGTCGGTGGCTTTTACCGCCGAGGCCGTCATGAATAGCGAGGGATGCCAGCCGAAACGCCGATCCAGAGCATGATGAGCCCGATCCGATTGCCGGGTCGGCGCCACAGCACCAGGGCCCCCATGATCGGAAACCCCGCAAATGCCAATGGCCAGAAGCGGGCGAAATTGTCGGCGACGTCGGGCGCCGACCACAACAACGAGGTCACGATGCCGCCGAGGGCGACGATCAGACCGAGGACGATCGCGGTCAGGCGAAGTTGGGAGGGCTTCAGCCGCCGGCTTTGTTCCCGCTTCGGGCCCACGGCAAGAGCCCGTTGTAACGGAGGTTCTTGAAGTTCTTCCACTGTCGTTTCTTGTCGACGCACACCACTTTGGTTTCGACCGGGGCGCTCGAGCCGAGGTAGTCGGCCAACGACTGGAGAGTGTGCTGCCACATCTTGTCTTCGGCCCTGCTTCCGAACAGGAGCATGCCGGCCTCGTACATGGGATCGTTCGATCGGATCAGAAGCTGCGCCTGGGCGATGGTGGTCCCATGATCGTCGTGGGCGCTGAAGGTGATGAAGCCCGCGAACGGGTGGCCTTCCGGGGTCATGTACGAGAACGACACATCATCGGAGTAGAGCACGAGAACTCCGGTGGAGAGAGGAAGACCTCCCTGGGTTGACTTGATCAGACCTATCTCGCCCGGCTTGATGCCTGTGACCGGTGCATAGAAGCGGTTGTTGTCGGGCCAGAAGCGGCCGTACTCGGCTTTCCAGGTGCTGATCACTTGCTGGGGGGTCTTGCCCGGAATCGCAACCTTGTATGTCTTTTGCCACATCTGGCCGAACCCTTGCTGGGGTCCGGTCAGCCGGCGGCCTTGTACACGTGAGGCGCTGGCTCCCGCGGGAACCTGGCCGATCTCGAGGTGATCTCGGTTGCTCGCCCAGTTATCGTCTCGCCGGTCTTCATGCCCTAAGTTCTCCGGCCCGGTGGTCATGTCGGTCCCTTTCCCCTATTGGCTGGCTAGTCCGCCGAGACGGCCGCCGCCTCGTTGGCGTAAATCGTGATTGCTTCGTCGAGCCGGGTGAGCGAGAAGATCTCCCGGTAGTGATCGGTCAGGCCAAACGCGCCAAGGTGCTGGTTCTTGCGCTGGGCCCGAATCAGGATGGTCACCAGGAGCCCGATTCCTCCTGAATTCATGTAGTCGAGCCCCTCGAAATTCAAGATCACCGATTTGACCCCGGGCTGATCAGCGTCTCCGTAGGCCTCCGTCAGGATCGGTTCACAAAACGCGGTGAGCTCTCCGTTGATGTCGATCACCTTGATTCCGGGGGCGGGCTCTCTTACCGACATTGCGATCTTTGCTTCGGGCATGGGCTTCCTTCTCCGTCAGTCGTTGATCATTCGACGGCCAGCGCCGCCGGCTCGTCGTCGTAGATGCTCATGAAATCGGCCAGGCGGGTGATCTGGAAGATCTCGCGATAGTGGGCACTCAGTCCGCAAGCCCTGAGCGGCCGCCCGTCCGCTCGCGCCCGGGCCAGCAGTGAGACAATCACTGCGATGCCGGTGGAGTTGATGTAGTCAACCTCGGCGAAGTTGAGAATCACCGGTCCTTGGGCAGCTGCCTGGGTGTAGGCGATCTCGAGCTCGTCTTTGGCATTGCGATCGATATCACCGAACAGATCGATGACCGTACTGGCGGCCGTCGCTCTGGTTCGGGCTGAGAATGGGGTTCCTGGCATTCAGTCCTCCCTTCGGGACATTTCCAGCTCGATGGTGTGGTATTCGTCATCGGTGCTGGTTCTCATCGAGTCGACCATCTTCTCGATGAGGAAGAGGCCCCAGCCCCGCGGGCTCTGCTCACCCGCCAGTTTGGCTTCGAGGTTGGGGATCACGGGGTCCGGTATCGAGCGACCACCGCCATGGTCTTTGATCCGGACCAGAATTTTTTCGGTGTCGGCGAGCACGGAGACTTCTATCGGGAGCTCGGGGTTGCCTTTGTTGCCGTGTTCGCAGGCGTTCATCGCCGCCTCCGAGACGGCGGTCTTGAGGCGTTCGAGTCGTTCACCCTGCAGACCAAGCCCTGCCGCGATCGAGGCGACTCGAACCATGACCTCTCGCTCAGAGCCAGGGCTACTGGCGAGCGCAAAGGACTCGACCTCTTCCGGACCCTCCCCGAATGCTGCGGCGGATTCGACGGCCGACGAAGTTCGCTTGACGGTCACCATGGTGACGTCGTCCTCCTGCTCTCCGTCTCCGTGGAACCCCGTTAGTTGCGCCAGGATCGTCGAGATCAGATCCTGTCCCTCGTTGTGCGTCGCCACCAGATCCATCAAGCGGGGAAAACCGAACATGTCGCCGGCCGGGTCATGGGATTCAACGATCCCATCACTGGTGAGAAGCATCGTCTCGCCTGGCTTCAGGCGGGCATGGGCAACTTCGTAGTTCATGCCGGTCATGAGGCCCAGGGGCATGCCGGTGGCTCGCATTTCTATGACACCTTCCGAGGTCCGCACATAGGGAATGTTGTGGCCGGCGTTGGCGTAGGAGATGTCTCCGGTGGCGGGGTTGAGGATGCCGTAGAAGCAGGTGACGAACATCGCCGGCGGAATGACCGGAACAAGGGACTCGTTGGCTTTGGATAGAACCTCGCCCGGGTCGTTGGTTTGAGTCGCCATGGTGCGCAGGGTGGTTCGGGTGGTTGCCATCACCAGGGCCGCCGGCACTCCCTTGTCGGTCACGTCTCCGATCACCAAACCCATCCGCCCGTCTTCGAGGGGGATGAAGTCGTAGATGTCACCACCGACGGCGCGAGCCGACTGGTAGTAAGCCTCGATCTCCCACCCCGATAGGTGGGGCAGCTCTTTGGGCAGCAGGGTCTGCTGGATCAGGGCGGCGACACGCAATTCCTGGTCGATCCGTTCACGTTCCTTGGCTTCGGCCTCTTGCTGGCGGACGAGCTGGGCCACTCGAATCGCCGGGGCCACCTGGGAGGCGAGGCCGGCCAGAAGCTTGCGATCATCGGTCGAATATGGCTGATCGGAGAGACGCCGGCCCAGGTTGAGGGTTCCGATCAACTCTCCCTGGGAAACCAGGGGGACGATCAGGTGTACGCCCGCCGCCTTCATCTCGGCGAGGGCCGGCGAGTCGAGCGTTACCTTCTCGACCTCGACGGGGGCGCCGACTCCGAGGAGGTAGCCCAGCAGGGGATCGTGATCAGGAATCGGAATCGCCTGACCGATCTGAGTCGGTGGCTGGGCAGCCACGCGATCGGTCAGTTCATCTCTGCGTCGGGTCCGTTGCAAAATCGCCATCGGGTGTATGTGTAGCGCCCTCCCGTTCCGACAGCGTTACGAAAGGCGGCCTTTTCGGCCGCCGTCTTGCGATTTGCGTTCTGGATGGTGGCGTAGAGAATGCGACTCGACGCTCAACGGAGGCGGTTCGAAGCGTCTGACTTCATTGGATTGCCTCGTTCGGGGTTTCGACGCACCACGCACCACGTCCGGTCCATATCCCGGCGGTTCCTAACCTGCCAGAAGTGGAAGTAGTGCGTTCCGGTCTCCGCCTCGCCTTGTTGGGCCCTCCCGAAATCACCGTAGACGGGAAACCGCTGGAGGTCGACACGCGCAAGGCGATTGCCCTGATCGCCTACCTGGCGGTCTCGGCCGACCAACCGACCAGGGAGCAACTGGCCGATCTGCTGTGGCCCGGCCTTGATCCAGAGCGGGGAAGGGCGACGTTGCGGAGAACCCTGTCCGCCCTCCGGACGGGACTCTCGGGAAAATGGCTCCATACCGACAGAACCAGAGTCTGGCTCAACGGCGACCACCGGGTCAGCGACATCGAAGAAGTCAAGGAGCTGGTGGGGGTCAACCACTCTCATGGGCCGGATCAGCTTTGTCCCGATTGCGCGTCCTCACTGGCGAAGGCCGCGGCATTGTTCCGAGGACCGTTCATGGCGGGCTTCTATCTCCGCGATAGCTCTGAGTTCGAAGACTGGCAGCGTCGGGAGGAGGAACATCATCAGCGCCTCCTGCGAGAAGTCCTCGACAGGCTCGCCCTCGCTCTGGCCGCCGGGGGACGCTTTGCCGAAGCGGCCGAGGCGGCCCGGCGCCGGATAGCCCTCGATCCACTGGACGAGTCGGCTCATCGTCAGCTGATGCAATTCTTGGTCTGGAACGGGGATCGGGCGGGCGCCCTCCGTCAATTCCGAGAATGTGCGGCGATACTCGATCGCGAGCTCGGGGTGGGTCCACTGCCCGAAACCAGGGCCTTGTACGAACAGATCCTGGAGGAAAGAGAACCGCCCGCCCCGGCCGGAAGAGTGGTCGCCACCCCGGTGTCTGCACCGATCGCTACCTCGGGTCTGTCGCTCTCCCCGTTTGTCGGAAGGTCCGAGGAGTTGGCATCGCTTGACGCCTCGGCCCACCGGCTCATCGTCATCACCGGGGAGGAGGGCATCGGAAAGACCCGTCTGATCGACCAGTGGCTCTCCCAAAGCGGTAAGAGGTGGGCCAAGAGCGCCGCTCCGCCCGGGGCCTCCTCCGTTCCGTATCTGGCCTTCCGGGACGCCCTCGCGGCGGCCGTCGGGTCGACGATGGCGACGGAGGTGCCGCCATCGGCCTCGGAAGCCGTGCGTCTTCTTCCCGAGCTGGCCAACCATGGGTTCGAACCGCCGGCACCTTCGGGGGACCAGCGAGGTTCGGTAGGGCGCTTTCACGCCGGGGTGGCGACCGCCTTCGCACACCTTCTCCCGCGGGGAGTCCTGGTGATCGACGACGCGCAATGGCTCGACGATTCGTCGGTTGCCATGCTGGTCTTTTTGTTGACCCACCACCTCGACCGATCCCCACAACTGTTGTTGGCCATGCGCGAAGAAGAGCTTGACGCTTCTCATCCTTTGCTCACCATGGTTCGCCGGCTCGAACGGAGCGGAGACGCTCTTCGTATCCGCCTGGGCCCCCTTCCCTCATCTGACGTGATGCGCCTTCTCGATCAGCCAGACGATCAGACCCTTTCCCGGGACCCGGCGCTCGATCGCGGCCTGGTTGACCGCATCCTGAAAATGGCCGGCGGCAACCCGTTGTTCGTCCTCGCCTATCGAGATGCCATCGGCTCCGACGGGGAAGAGCTCCCTCACAGCCTGAAGGAGGTCATCGCCGCCCGCATCGACGGCCTCGACGATGCCACCCAACAGGTCCTCTCGGCTGCGTCGGTGGTTGGCGCCGATTTCGATCCCGAAGTCCTTCGAACCGTGGCGGGACGGTCCGAAGAAGAGGTGGTGACGGCGGTCGAAACCATGATGCAGCGCAGGCTCTTCAAGGAGACCGGCACCGGGTTGAGTTTCACGCACGAGGTGATGCGGAGGGCCGTGTACGAGCGTCTGGCTGCCGTCCGCCGGCGTCTTCTCCACAGTCGAGCCGCCGACGTCATCGCCAAGCGGCATCAATCGGCTAGCCAGGCCAATCATCTCGAACTGGCCGGTCGAACCGAGGAGGCTGCCATCGCCCATGGTCGGGCCGGGGAGGAAGCTCTGGCGATCTTCGCCTACCCGGAAGCCAGATCTCACCTCGGAGCAGCCCTCGCTCTGGGACATCCGGATCGCAGCACACTGAATCTGCGTCTCGGGGATGCGTTCTTGAGGATGGGTGAGTACGGCCAGGCACTGGCTGCGTACGAAGCGGTCGGAAGTCCGGGGACGTCACCCGAGGTCGAGCACCGCATCGGTGAGGTATATCGCCGTTTGGGTCGAAACCAGCTGGCGGAGGCCGCCTACGCGGTCGCCGCCGAGATCGCAACGGACGATGCGCTCGCCAGTCAGATCGCAGCCAATCGGGCGCTCGTCGCGCATCGGTCGGGCGACCAAGCTCTGGCCCGAAAATTTTCCGAGCTTGCCCTCGAACGAGCGTCTGCGGCCGGCGACGGGGCAGCCGTGGCCCAGGCCTGGAATTTGGCCGGCATGCTGACGGCCGCTCCAGACCGGGCGGTAGAGGAGTTCGAGAAAGCCCTATCGAAGGCGGATGAGATCGGGAGACCTGACCTGGCGGCGGCCGCCCTCAACAATCTCGCCATTGCCCGGCGCCGGGTGGGAAACGCCGCCGGGGCCGTCGAGGCGGCCGTGAAGGCTCTGTCCCTGCTCGAGCCGGTGGGTGATCGTCATCAAATCGCCGCCTTGCACAGCAACCTGGCCGACGCGTTGCACGAGGCCGGTGACGAGGATCGTGCCCGCCGTCACCTGACTGAATCGGCCCGAATGTTTGCGGAGGTCGGCGTCGAGGTCGGACAATGGGAACCCGAGATCTGGAAGTTGTCGGAATGGTGACGCCCGTTTTCGCCCACATGGGGGGGATCGACGAAATCGGGGTTTTCCTGATCCCGGCGCTGCTGGCGATCTACGTGCTGAGGCGCGCCGAGCGGCAGGCCCGAAAGAGAGAAGCCGAATCCGCCGACCAGCCCGTGACGGTCGAGGACGGATCGGAGCCCGAAGCCAGTCCACCCATCTGACCGGTCTGATCTCGTTAATGCCCGCACACGGAGGGCGGGCGGGCGGGAACAACGTCCATTATGCTCCGGCCCCGATGAGCGAACTTCTCGCCCAGGCCGCGGCGGCGTTGAACGCACCGGAAGCGATCGTGAAAAGATCAGCCGAGGCACGGGCCCGGGCCGGCGGCATGTCCACCGACGAGGTCCTTGCTGCTTGGGCCGGCGGTGGCTCGGTAGCCGCCCCGGCTGCGGCCCCGGCGCCTCCGCCACCCGCCGCCCAGGCGGAGGTTGCCGCGGCATCGCAACCACCTTCCCCGGAACCGGTTCAGGCGGCGGCGACTGAACCTGTCACGAGCAGCAGCGTGGCGATCGCCGAGCCGCTCGTGGTCGAGGCGGTCGAGATTCACGAGCCGTTGCCCCTGGGACTGCGGATTCAGAAGGCTGCCCGGATCGGCGCCTGGACAGGCGCGCTGCTCGGGTTGCTCGGCGCCCTGGTGTCTTCCACCTGGCTCCTGACCGCGGCTTCCCTGGAAGGGTCGGAGGGGGATTTCACCCCCTCGGTGCTGGTGACTGGATCGCGGTTCGTACTGGCCGTCGCTCTTCTGTCAATGGTCTTCGGTCTGATCGTGGCGACCCTCTCCCGCACTCTGACAGGATGGCTGTGGCCGGGCGCCGCTCTTGCTGGTCGCAACGGAGTGACCCGCTGGATCGGGGTAGGAATCGGTCTGGTCCTGGGGCTGGCGGCGGGGTCGGTCTTGACCTCGGCTTTCGGTCAACCGGTCGAAGGGTCGGAAGGCCTGGTGACGCTGCCGGTGCTGTCGGCCTTGATCGTCGTGATCCTTGGAGGCGCCCTGCTTGGCTGGGTCACCGCCGCTCTGGTTCAGGTGGTGGGGGTGCCGGCCAGCCTGGCAGAGGGCGAGTCTCACGAGGTCGAGGCCGTGCGGTTTCGCCTTGCTTCGGCCATCGGAGTCCCGCTGGCGGGCGTAATCGCGCTCGTGGTTCTGGTCCTGCCCTTCGCCTTGGTCCTGATCAGGTCGAATCACATGGCATCGGGAGGGGCAGCGGTCCTCGCCATCATCGTCTCCGCCAGCATCCTCGGGATCGCCGGTCTCTCGGCTTCAAGGCCCGGAATGAAGATCAGGAGGGGCGAGTTCGTCGTCGCCCTGGGAGGCATCGGCGTCGTGATCCTGATAATCGTCGCGGTCTTTTTGGCGCGCAGTGAAGGTGACCACGAGGAGGAACCGCCACCCCCGGCGGAAGCGGCGGCAGCGGTCTTACCTCCAATCTGAATGCAATGTCAGGCGCCAGATTCCTGTGACTTGGCGCCTGAGATCGGCATTAGGTTCGCGGCTTTCTTAGCGGTCCTCTAGCCGTCCTCGAGAGTCGTCGCTAGCAACTGGTCGCCGCGGCGCTCCCAGCCGACCCGGACCGGGGTGCCGTCCAGCAGATGCACTCGAAGGTGGGGAAGCGGATACGCGTACTCGCCGTCGGCGGTCGGCACGAAGACCATCTCTTCGCCCTCCACCAGGACAGTGAAGGAGCGCACCTCGGTCAGGTCCCCTTCCACGTTGATGACTGGGCCGATGACGGTGCCCGAGGCTTGCGAGCAGGCCCCGAGCGTCAGGGCCAGGACCAGCAACTTGATCGAGATGTGGGTGATCTTGAAGTGGGCGACCATGCTGGGCCGGGCATTGCTCATGCGGGCGTGCGGAGATCCTCTTCGATCTTGTCCCACTTCTTCTCGTCGTCGACCCACCGGAACCAGGTTATGGCGATGACGGCCCACAGCAGCAAAGTGCCGCCGACCTTCATGATGAGCCCGGCGATGGTCTGGTCTTCGACCGCCGTCAATCCAAAGGCCAGGGCCGAGTCCCCATAAGCGGGATAGAGCGCAACATGGCTGAACGTGAGAAGGCTGGCCGGGATGGTGGGAAGGATCGAGTTCAGGAAGAGATAGACCATTCGCATCGGCGGACGCAGTTGCGGCACGAGGCTCGACCGGGAAACCACCGGAATCCACATCAACACCCCCGAGAGAAACAGGAAAGAGTGGATGAGGAAGTGGGCCAGCTCATTGCGGAGGGAGAGCGCCACGGCGTCGGGCCAGTGGCTGGCGATCATCCCGAGGTTGAAGATTGCGAACGCTGCCCCGGGCCGAGCCAGGTGCTTCAGCCAAGGGAGAACCAGCCGGTGGCCGAAGAGGTAGTCCGACATCTTTCGATTGAGGCCAAGCAGCAAAAGCGGCGGGGCGACGAGGGTCATGACGAGGTGGTTGGTCATGTGAACCCAATACAGGGAGCGCTCGGCGAGGTCGTGCAGGGGCCAGTTCGACACGACCAACAGCAGCAGGAGCCCCGTGTAGAAGGAAGTCTTCTCGCGAGGTGTGGGGCGAGAAAGGCCCGGGCCGGTCTCTGTGCTCAATCGCCAGTAGGCCAGGCCGAGGGCGCCCATCACCAGCCATACATCGGCGTGAATGTGCCAGGCCGGCAGCACGCTACGTCACGCCTTCGCTGCCAGAACCCCGAACCCGATGAGAACCACGGCATAGAGCGTCAAGGCCAGCATGAAGCCGAAGACAAAGAACCGGCTGACAACGGTTTTCTCGTAGCGCAGGTGCATGTACCAGCCGATCACGATGACGAACTTCAGGAAGGCCAGAATCAGATAGCGCGGCGGTATTGATCCACCCGAGCTGCAGGGAGTCGTTGATGTAGAAGAGCGCAACTTCGATGGCGGTGAGAATGGCCAGACCGATCGCGATCTTGATGTACTGAGCCGGGGTGGGATGAGATACATGGTGCTCCTGGGCCATGTCACCCGCCTCCTGGCGTCGCCGTGAGCAGGTAGACCACAGTGAAGATCACGATCCAGATGATGTCGACGAAGTGCCAGTAGAGGCCGACCAACTCGAGGTTGAGGAATTGTTTGTCGGAGAGCCCCCCCAGTCGCTTCGAGAGGCCGAATAGGGCGAGAAGCATGATCACCCCGATGGCGACGTGGGTGCCATGGAACCCGGTCAGCACGTAGAAGGCGGAAGCCGCAGGGTTGGTGCGAAGGGTCATGCCCTCGAGGGTGACGAACTCGGTGAACTCGAAGACCTGGCCTGCCAGGAAGACCGATCCCAGCATGGCCGTAGCCAGCAGCCACGTGCGGGTGGACCCCTGGTCGCCGCGGGTTACGGCATTGTGGGCGAGCACCATGGTTAGGGAACTCATGAGCAGCACGAAGGAGCTGACGGACGTGAAGGGGATGTCGTAGATCTCGGCGGGAGTCGGCCCCTGCGCGAAGTCCCGCGACGAATAGAGCAGATAGTTGGTTATCAGAGCGCCGAAGAACAAGAACTCCGAGCTGAGAAAGGCCCACATCGCCAGCTTGCGGTTTTCGACGCCGGTCGACTCATGCTCGACGTGATGCGAATCGACCACGTCGTGCTCGCCGAGGTCCTCATCGGGAGTACCGGCGTCGTGGGTGGCGGCCGTCACGCGTGGGCTCCGGCCAGGGCGGGATGAGGTTCCTCGAGCGGCTCAGCGCCCCAGCCGATGAGGGCGGTCAGCGAGAGGAGCACCCCGATCGCTATGAGAGCCTTGCCCAGGGCCGAGGTGTGAAAGATGATCCCGTAGCCGATCAGTGGCATTCCCAACGCCATCACGATGGGGAAATAGGAAGGGTTGGGCAGGTGCACCGGGACTGGCGGGTGGTCCCCGATCTCACCGAGGTGGGCGACGTGCGCGTCGGCCTCCGCCTTGCGAACCGGGCGACCTTCCGGGTCTTCGTCGTATTTCTGATGCCAGAAGTCGTCGAGGGTGTGGACCGTCGGCACCACCGAGAAGTTGTGGGCCGGTGTCGGGTTGGGGATCGCCCACTCCAGGGTGCGGGCGTCCCACGGATCCATCCCGGCAATCTGGCCATGGCGCTTTGAGGTCCGGAAGTTGTAGATGAACACGACGAGACCGATGGCGATGACGAACGCACCGACCGACACGATCCGGTTCCAGGACTCCAGGCTGGGGTCGTAGCGCCACGTGCGCCGGATCATGCCCTGCAGTCCTAGCCAGTGCATGGGCGCAAACGTCATGTTGAACCCGATGAACCAGAGCCAGAAGTGGACCTTGCCGATGCGGTCGTTCATCATCCGCCCGGTGATCTTGGGGAACCAGTAGTAGAGCCCGCCGAAGATTCCCAGGATCGATCCTCCGAACAGGACGTAGTGGAAGTGGGCGACGATGTAATAGGTGTCGGTCTGTTGCCAGTCGGAAGGAACCACCGAGTGGGTGACTCCCGAGAGGCCGCCGATGGTGAACATGGCGATGAAGCCCATCGCGAACAGCATCGGGGTCGTGAGTTTTATTCGTCCTAACCACATCGTCCCAAGCCAGTTGAAGATCTTGACTCCTGTGGGGATGGCGATGGTCATCGTTGTGATACCGAAGCCGGCCTGGGCCACCGTCGTGATCCCGGAGGCAAACATGTGGTGTGCCCACACTCCGAAGCCGAGGAAGGCGATGGCGGCACCGGCGAAAACAACGGCGGCGTAACCGAACAGTGGCTTGCGGCTGAATACCGGGAGTATCTCCGACACGATCCCCATCGCCGGGAGGATCAGGATGTAGACCTCGGGATGTCCGAATAGCCAGAACAAGTGCTGCCAGAGAATGGGGTCGCCCCCGGCGGTCGCATCGAAGAAGAGGGTTCCGAATTGGCGATCGAACATCACCATGAACAAGGCGATCGCAATGATCGGCAACGAGAACAGGAGCAAGAACGCAACGACCAGGGTCATCCAGATGAATACCGGCACGCGGAGAAGACGCATGCCCTTGGCTCGCAGGTTGAAGAACGTGACGATGAAGTTGACCGATGAGATCAGCGACGCAATGCCCAGGATCTGGAGACCGATGACGGCGAAGTCGAGCGATGCACTGGGGGAGAAGTCGACGCCGGCGTTGGGCTGATACATGAACCATCCGCCATCGGGCAACGCTCCGAAGCTTCGTGCATCGGACGGGTCGAGGTTGCCTGATATCCCGTCCACCACCCCATTGGGGGGGACGACTCCCGAGAAGATCAGGCCGGAGTAGAGGAAGATCCCGCCGAACAGGAAGATCCAGTAAGACAGGGCATTGAGCCGGGGAAAGGCGACGTCACGAGCGCCGATCATCAGCGGCAGCAGGTAGTTCATGAACGCCGCCGACATCGGCATTATCACCAGGAAGATCATCGTGACGGCGTGGGTGGTGAAGAGGCCGTTGTAATCGGCGGCCGACAGGAAGGTGCTCTCAGCCGAGGCGAGGTGGATGCGAAGGAGCAGCGCTTCGAGGCCGCCGACGACGAAGAAGATGAAGGCGGTGTAGCCGTACATGATCCCGATCTTCTTGTGGTCGACGGTCGTGATCCACGACCAAAAACCTGTCACGGAGGTCGGCCGGCGGAAAATCGTCGTCGGGCGTTCGGCAGTGGTCGTCATGTCAGGGTCTCCAAGAAGGCAGCCAAGTCGTCGATCTCCTGTTGAGTCAAACCGAGGTTGGGCATGTAGCTGCCTGGCTTCTCTTTAGGAGGGTTGGCCAGCCAGGTCTTGAGGTTGTCGACCGAATATTCCTTGTAGGCACCGGCGAGGACGCCCCGATCCATGAAATGGGTCAGATCGGGTCCGTTGAACGCCGCCTGCTCGATCTCGTTGATGGCATCGATGTTGTGGCACTGGGTACAGCCACGGTTGAGGAAGACATCCATCCCGGCTGCCGCCGGGGTCGCTTCAGGCGGTACTGCCGCCGGTTGTTGTTGGGCCGCCAGCCACGTCGAGAATTCAGCCTCGGTGACCGCCCTGACCTGGGCTCGCATCAAAGAGTGAGATAGGCCGCAAAACTCCGCGCACTGACCCCAGAAGACTCCGGGTTCATCGGCTTGAAGACGAAGGAGAGTGGTCTGACCCGGCACCAGGTAGCGCTTGCCGTTGAGAGCCGGCACCCAGTAGTTGTGCAACACATCCTCCGACGTCATCGAGGCGCACACCTCTCGACCGGCCGGGATGACCAGCACGTTGGCGGTCTCGATGCCGTCTTGGGGATACCGATACTCGAACCACCACTGGTGCCCGATGATCTCCACCGGATAGGCGGCCTCACCGCACTCGGTGAGTTCGAAGACACCTCGCACGGTCGGAACGGCGATCGATGCGAGGATGGCGGCGGGAATAACCGTCCAGAGAATCTCGAGCTTGGTGTTCCCATGGATCTGGCGAGGCTCCTTGCGACCGGCCCGGTCCCGGAAGAGGAGGGCCGTCACCAACACCGCTCCTTCCACCAGCACGAACACGACGGTGGCAATCCAGAAGACCGGCCAGAAGAGGTTGTCGATCCTCTCTGCGAACGGGCCCTTGGGATCGAGAGCGTTGAGCGGAGAGTCCGGGATCCCTATCACCGAACAGGCGCCCAGGGTGATGCCCAGGGCGGCCAGTTGCAGCAGTCGGAGTAGCCGGCTTCGTGCCACGGGGGGCATCATAGGTGGCGATGCCTCGCGGAAAGCCAAGCCTCCGCCGGGTGTCCCGTCGCCGGTTGCCCCGGCTTACCTCCGACAGGTCAGCGCCGGATCAGGCGCCGACGGCCTCCAGCGCAACCTCCAACTCGGATGTCATCATGGCGCCCTCGAAGCGAGCGGTAACGACCCCTTCAGCGTCGATGACAAAGACCCAGGGTTCGCTGGGCAGGCCCCAGGCCAGGACGGCCGGCACCACCTTCAGTTCGTCGGCGCTCCTGGCGTCGAGGTTCTCGTAGATCTCGACATGGAGGTAGTTGGCGTTGGGGTGGCCCGGGGCCACTCCTTTGACCTGATCCAGCATCGGCCCGCAGGTCTGGCTCACACAAAAGGCCGGAGTGGCGAAGACGACCACAGTCGGACGCCCGCTGCCCAAAGCGTCGTCGAGCGACATTTGGTAGAAGTCAGGGTTGGGTTCGTCGTCCGAACTGATCTCTTCTAGAGGACGGTCAGACAGGGTGCTGGTCTTGACCGCGGGGGCAAGGTCTCCCACCCCCGGGACCACATCGTTCGAGGACACTGTGAAGGCGGCCTGTTGGGAAGGTCCCAAACCCTCGGGACGCAGCCGGACCCACCAGGTGCCCGCCTGGTCGAAAGTTGTGCGCACCAGATAGAGGCCGACCACATCCGGGACGGTCCACATGAATTCGGCGGGTACCTCGGTGACTTCTTCGTCGGGGCTCGTGATGACGGCCTCGGCGGATAGATCGGGTGATGCCAGAAAGTCGGCGGTCTCGTCGTCCACCAGCCCGACCATCAGGCGTTGGGGATCGCCGACGGCGAACGTTCCGGGAGCATTGGCGACCACGGCGAGGTTTTCTTCGGCCATTCCGCACGCAGAGAGAAAAGTGAAGATGACGAGTGCGCTCGACCAGCGCAAAAGACGGGGCATGAGGAAAGGCTACAAGTTCATCGGGATTAGGCCTCGGCCCGGCTATGTAGTCTCCCGCTCATGAATGCCCCCAGCGCCGTGGCTTCGTCGACGGTGGGCTGGCGGGATCGCCTGGACGCCTATTTCGCCCTGACCAAGCCGAGAATTATCGAACTGCTTCTCGTCACCACGGTTCCGGCCATGGTGCTGGCGGCCCGGAGGTGGCCCGGGACCGGGCTGGTCATCGTCACATTGATCGGTGGGACGCTCTCGGCCGCGGGGGCCAATGCCCTCAACTGCTATTTCGATCGTGATATCGACGAGGTGATGCATCGGACCTCGCGTCGACCACTTCCTCGTCACCGGGTTTCTCCCGCGGCGGCCATGGTGTTCGGCATTGTTCTGGGTATCGCCGGGTTCGTCTGGCTGTGGGCGTTCACCAACCTCACTGCTGCAGTGATCTCGACATTGGCGCTTCTCTTCTATGTGTTCGTCTATACGCGGTGGCTCAAACGAATCACGGACCAAAACATCGTCATTGGCGGTGCCGCCGGGGCCGCTCCGGCCCTGGTCGGATGGGCAGCGGTCCAGGGGTCGGTGGGATTGCCGGCGTGGGTCCTGTTCGGTGTCGTCTTCTACTGGACCCCTCCCCACTTTTGGGCTCTGGCGCTTCGCTACGAAGCCGATTACGCCAGGGCTTTGGTCCCGATGATGCCGGTGGTCAGGGGCGTCACTCCGACGACGAGACAAATGCTTCTCTACGCCGGCCTCACGGCTCTGGTCTCGCTTCTTCTGGTTCCCGTGGCCGGGATGGGCTGGATCTACTTGCTGGCGGCCGTGACTCTCGGGGGAGTGTTCGTCTGGGAAACCTGGCTGGTTCATCGGGATCCCGGCCGGGCAATGGTGTTGTTCACCTATTCCACTCGTTACCTGGCGCTGCTCTTCGGGGCAGTGATGCTGGACGTCCTCGTCTGAGGATTGAGGGGCGGGTTCGAAGAACCCTGTCACTCATTAGCCTGACAACGCATTTCGTAGATCGTGATTGGGAATCCCATGCTCGCTTACATCTCCTACCCCCCCATTCCGATCTTCAACGTCGGCCCTCTCCGGCTTTCCTTGCACGGGCTTTTTGCCGCCCTCGGTTTTGTGGCCGGAGCCTGGATCGCTAGTCGGGAGATCCGCAAGCGCGGCTTCGATGTCGGCAAATATCAGTCATGCTTGACCTGGGGCCTGATCGGCTCCCTTATCGGAGCCCGTTACCTCACCTCACCGGCGGCGCTGCTGGCCGGAGGCTCGCTGGCGGACGCCCTCAATCCCTTCGCCGGTAATTTCTCGATCCTGGGAGGGTTTGCCGGTGGGATCATCGGCGGGGTCCTTCGCATGCGTCAGCTCAAGATGCCGGTCTGGCCGATTCTCGATCTCTCATCGTTTGGTCTGGCCTTGGGCACCGTGGTCGGGCGAATCGGGGACCTGGCCATCGTCGAGCACCTCGGCCGGGCGACGACCGCGCCATGGGGCTACGCGATCAAAGTGGGTTACGACGTTGCCCCCCAGCATGATGGCCTCGAGTGTTCCAGCGCCCCCGACGGGATCTGCGGCGTCTATCACCACGTGGCCGCTTACGACTTGATCGGCGCCGCCATCCTGATCGGTGTGCTCTTCTTCATCTACCGGCGGTTCAAGCTCCACTACGGGCAGCTCTTTTGGATTTGGGCGGCCTGGTACGGGATCCAGCGCTTCGTCCTCGATTCCCTTCGGGTTGGAAGCGGGGACGCCCAGGTGGGCTCGATGACTTGGAATCAGGTGAGCGGGTTCGCCCTGGCCGCCGGCGCCATCGGAATGCTGTTCTGGTTCGACACCCGGCAATCCGAGGTCACACCCGCCAATGACGCCAAGTTGGGGGCCCGCGCGCCCGCTGCGCAGGATGCCCGCCAATTCGGCCAAAATCCCTAAGACCGATCGCCTGAGAGGTGGCGCCTGGCCCTCGTGGCGGCTCCTTCCTCAAATTTGGCGCACCACGAACAGGTTCTGGCAAATCTGGCCCACCACGATCGACTGTCGTTCGCCCTGCGCCAAATTTGGGGTGGAGGTGTTCGCCCTGCGCCAAATTTCGAGGAGCGGGTTGGCCTAAGACTTGAGACTTGAGACTTGTCACGATCGGACCTAAGGTTTCCCTGTTCATGCAGTCTTCTGTCTCGTACTTCTACTTCGCGTTTACCGGGCCCCGGTCCGGGATGGCTTAGCGCGGTAGAAGAAAGCGACAGCCAACCCGGAGCCAGGGCTCCGGGTCTTTTTTTTCCTGGACTCCTGGCTCGATGAGTCGCCCCGATAAATTGGGAGGAGCCAATCAATATGGAACGCAAAGCCAGCAGGGTCGCCGGTGGGGTCGCCACCGTTGTCGAAATCGGCGGGATCCGCATCGGCTATGACCCCTTCCCGGTGATCGCCGGGCCATGCGCGGTCGAGTCCGAAGAGCAGATGCTGGCTTCGGCCCACGCCGTTGCCGAGGCGGGAGGGGCCATCCTTCGGGCCGGGGCCTATAAGCCCAGCACGACTCCCTATGGGTTCCGGGGCCTGGGTCGTGACGGCGTCAAGTTGCTCGCCGCCGCCGGCGCCGAGGTGGGCCTCCCCGTGATCACGCAAGTCCTGGAAGCGAAGGACGCGGAGGAGACCGTCGATCAGGTCGATGCTCTCGAGATCGGGTCGGGAAGCATGCAGGACTTCGAACTTCTCCGGGTCGTCGGTCGGTTGGGCAAGCCAGTGCTGTTGCGCCGCGGTTCCTCGGCCACCCTCGATGAATGGCTGTGGGCGGCGGAGTACTTACTCGCCGAAGGAAACGAGAACGTTGTTCTGGTCGAGCGAGGAGTTCGATCGTTCGGCGGCGGGGGCTCCGACATGCTCGACATCACGGCCGTTCCCCACCTCAAGGAGTTGACCCACCTCCCGGTGATCGTCGATCCCTCCCACGCCGCCGGAGACGCGATCCGGGTGCAGCCCTTGGCGTTGGCGGCCCAGGGAGTCGGGGCCGACGGAGTGATTATCGAAGTCCATTCGGACCCAGCCAACGCCAGGACCGATGGCCCGCAACTCGACGCCGCCAGCTTCACTCTGCTGATGGCGTCGCTCGGCATCCACCGGCTCAGGGGCGACATCGACCAGGTCGACCATCAAATCGTCCGGCTGCTGGCCCGGCGCCAGAATCTTGCCCTCGAGATCGGGCGGGTCAAGGCCAACCGGGGACTTCCGATCTATATGCCCGACCGGGAGGCCGAGCTGATGGTCATGATCGAGAAGGAGGCCGAGCGCACCGGCATCGACCCCGGCCACGTCCGTGCCTTGTTTCAACTGGTTCTCTCCGAGTCGCGTCGTCTCCAGCAGATCATGCGTTCGGAGGAGGATGTCTAGACGGGTGCCCTCGAAGCGTCACGATGAGACGCCAGACGCCAGACGCCAGACGCCAGCAAGAACCGACTTCCGACTTCCGCCTTCCGACTTCCGCCTGTCCTACCCAACCGTCACTGACACGGTGTGCCAGCCTTCGGCTCCGTTGGGAGCCGGGGGGACCTGGTTCTCGCCCTGGGTGTAGCCGGTGGCATCCGTCGCCCGCACCCGAATCCGATGTGACCCGGTTCCGAAGTTGTAAGGCAGCCGCCACTGCACCCAGGCGTCTTCGGACAGTGGTTCGCTCAGTTCCGCCACCTGCCAGCCACCGGTATCGACTTCGACTTCTACTCGAGCGATTCCCACGTTCGGGGCCCAAGCCACCCCGGCGATCTGATGCTCTCCGGCCTCGATCCGGCCACCCGGGGTGTCGATCCGCGATTGCGTCTTGATCGGCGCTTCCTTGGACCATCCCCGCGGCACCCAGTAGGCGTCGAAGCCGTCCCAGGTCGTCAACTCGATCTCGCTGATCCACTTGGTGGCCGACACGTATCCGTAGAGCCCCGACACGACCAGGCGAGCCGGAAAACCATGCTCTAGTGGCAATGCCTCTCCGTTCATGCCCACCGCCAGCATCGCCTCTCGCCCGTCGAAAGCAGCTGCAGTCGGAAAGCCCACGGTGAAATTATCGACCGAACGTGCGACCAGCTGGTCGGCCCCGGCCTGTACGCCCGCTCTATCGAGCAGATCCCTGAGCGGCACTCCCAGCCATCGAGCGTTTCCTACCAATGGCCCCCCGACGGGATTGGAGACACACGAGAGCGTCACATATCGCTCAACCATCGGTAGGTCCATCAACTCGTCGAAGTTGATCGCAAAGGGATGGTCCACCATCCCCGAGAAGTTCAATGACCAGCTGTCGAGCTCTACCCGGGGCACCACGATCGCGGTGTCGATCCGGTAGAAGTCGTCGTTGGGAACAACGACCGGAGTGAGGCCTTCGATCTCGTCGAAGGAGGCCGCAGCCGGAACATCGGTAGTGCCGGGATTGATCGAGACCTCCGATTGCTGGCTGGCGGCGGCCCGATTCGATGAGAAGAGGGCTCGTCCCGCTCCCGCGGTCAGCAAAGCCAGGCCGCCGATCGAAGTGGCCTGGATGAAACTGCGGCGACCGCGGTCTGCTTCACCGATTCGTAGTGCGCTCGGTAACTCTGTCCGGGAAAGCCACCGGAAGGCGGCCAACCCTGCAGCTACCGACACGATGGCGATGATCCAGGGTCCCGTGGTGCCGGCGGCCGGGTTGGAAGACGTGGCCGTGGCACCCAATATCCCGAACGCGCCAAAGGCAACGATGGCCGGTTCGATTCGTCGCCGCGAGATGATTCCGACCACGCCGCCGAGCAACAGTCCGACGAGGACGATGCCGATCAACAGCGCGGGTTTGTCGTTGGTGCCGAACACCGAGATCGCCCAGTCCTTGAGACCGGGCGGGGCCGAGTCGACGACCCAGTCCGCCACGCCCTGGATGAGCGAAGGCGCCCCCATCGCTCCAGCCAGCAGTTCGGAAATGCCGAACGAGAGGGCCACCGAAACCGCCCCATTCAACGCCGGTCCGATTCGATCTCCGGTCCGATTGTCGGACGGGCCGGCCAAGGGGGTATCGGGTTCGAATGAGGTCTTCATGTGGCTATCAACGTGATCCCCTTCGATTTTGGTCCCTTCCGGCCATTAGTTTCCGGAAATGCAAGAAGTTGTCATCGGCTCGGACGGGTTGGCGCGCTGTTGGTGGGGAAGCGGCCCCGATTATCTGGAGTATCACGACGAGGAATGGGGCCGAGCGGTCACTGATGACCATCAGCTCTTCGAAAAGCTATGCCTGGAAGGGTTTCCAGTCCGGCCTGTCCTGGTTGACCATTCTCCGCAAGAGACCGGCATTCCGGTCGGCGTTCGCCGGATTCGATCCCGAGGTCGTCGCTGCCTTCGATGAGGCAGACGTGGCTCGTCTGCTCGCCGACAGCGGCATCGTTCGACATCAAGGGAAGATTCGCTCAGCCATCAACAACGCCAACCGGGCACTAGAACTGATCGACGAGAGTGGCTCGCTGACAACTTTCTTCTGGAGGTACGCCGACCGATCGGAGCATCCGCCGACCGAGATCCCTCCCACTACCGACGATTCGGTCAGGCTGGCCAAGGACTTGAAGAAGCGCGGCTTCAGCTTCGTCGGCCCGACCACGGTCTATGCCTTCATGCAGGCAATGGGCCTGGTCAACGATCATCTGGCGGACTGCCATAGTCGGGAAGCGTGCACGGAGGAACGCCGCGTCGTCCTGGCGTCTAGCTCCTAGGGTCCGGCGCTCCTGTTTCCTCCCGGCACGGACCTCCGCCCCGGACTAAAACACACGTCATGCACCTCATTTCGCCACCCGCGTTGACCGTGGGAATCGAAGAGGAGTATCTCCTGGTCGATCGGCACACGCGCAATCTCGTCAATGATCCTGGCCCGGAGCTCTGGGCCGCAGCAGAGGAGGCACTTGGGCACCGGGCGATGCCGGAGTTCCTGCGAGCTCAACTCGAAGTGGCAACC
Organism: uncultured Acidimicrobiia bacterium; assembly: GCA_963790345.1. Taxonomy (GTDB): domain Bacteria; phylum Actinomycetota; class Acidimicrobiia; order Spongiisociales; family ZC4RG35; genus DATEEG01. The sequence goes on from CAWBOD010000005.1 coordinate 111,431, forward strand.
GGGGTGCACGAGACGATCGAAGCGGCCGGCGAGGAGCTTCGATCCATGCGGGGCACTCTCAACGACGTCCTGGCGCCTCTCGATGCGGCGATCATCGCCTCCTCTACCCACCCATTTGCACTGTGGTGGGAGCAGCACCCCACGGACCGCGATCGTTACAAGGTGATGGCCGAAGACCTGGGAATGGTGGCCCGGCGCATGGTGATCTGCGGAATGCACGTCCATGCGGGCATCGAGGACGCCGATCTGCGCATCGATCTGATGAATCAGGTTCGCTACTTCCTGCCTCATCTCCTGACTCTGTCGACCTCCTCCCCTTTTTGGGGCTCCCGCCTGACCGGCCTCAAGAGCTATCGGATCTCGACGTTCCGAACGATGCCCCGCACCGGGCTGCCCGAAGAGTTCGCCAGCTGGAGCGAGTACCAGCGCCATGTCGACGTCCTGGTCAGGGCCGGCATCATCGAGGACTCCTCCAAGATCTGGTGGGACGTGAGGCCCTCGGCCCGGTTCCCCACCCTCGAGATGAGGATTACCGATGTTTGCACCAGGGTCGAGGACACGCTGACGGTGGCCGCCGTGTACCTGTCGATCCTCCACATGCTTTACCGGCTGCGTCGTAATAATCAGCGCTGGCGTCAGTACGCCCCGATGCTGATCTCGGAAAACATCTGGCGTGCCCAGCGTTATGGGGTCGAAGGTTCCTTGATGGACTACGGCAAGGGGGTCCTGGTTCCCTACCAGGATCTCGTCGAGGAGATGATCGAGATGATTCGCCCCGACGCCGAGGAACTCGGGTGTATCGAAGCCGTCGAACACGCCAGAACCATCGTCGAAGTCGGCACTTCGGCCGATCGGCAGGTCAAGACTTACGAGGCGGCGATGGCCGGCGGCGCCAACAACGAAGAGGCGCTGCGAGCCGTGGTCGACTACCTGGTCGAGGACACTCAGAGCAAGTCCTAAGGTTTGACGCACCTGCTTGGGTTTGGCGCCGTTGACCCGCAAAGGAGCGCTGAGGGTGGCTCCGATGCAATCCTTGCGGTCGTTTACAAGGATGCCGAGCGCGTGGTACCCCTAATGGATGCGGGCAAGATGATCGGTGATCCCGGCCATTGCCGATATGTTCCGCCGAACACGGCTGCTTGCCAAAGCACTTGAAATAGGATGCCTTGCCAGGCCTTGGAGGGGAACGGCACGAATCGGCTTCAGCGTGGGCCTTGCCATGGTTATGTAGCCGACGCCATGAATCGGCAATCCAGAAACGGAGAGGAAAGGATGACACCGTGCACCCGGTGCAGCAGCACAGCCTGCGCCTGAGCCACTATGAGGCTCCGGCCACCGCGGCGGAGGCGGTCTCGATGCTCCACGAGCTGGGTGAACGGTCCCGGTTGATCGCGGGCGGCACCGATCTGTTGCTCGAGCTGCAGCGGGGCGGGCGCCCTCAGGTGGATTCCCTCATCGATGTTTCCCGCGTCGAGGGCATCGACTACATCAGCCGCGACGGCGGCATGGTGCGGATCGGGGCCGGCGTCACCCACAACGAAGTGGTTCGATCGGCTCTGGTCGTCGACCAGGCTTTGCCGCTGGCCCAGGCCTGTTGGGAGATCGGGTCACCGCAGTTGCGTAACCGCGCCACCGTGGCCGGCAATCTGGTCACCGCCAGCCCTGCCAACGACACCATCTCCGCGTTGTTGGCTCTCGATGCAGAGCTCAAATTGCTCAGCGTCCGCGGTGAGCGAGTGGTCCGATTGGCCGACTTCTACCTCGGGGTGCGCAAGAGTGTGCTGGCGCCGGACGAGATGCTCACGGAGGTCGCCATTCCGGTCGGACCGCCTTCGAGGCGGGGAATTTTCGCCAAGCTGGGATTGCGACGCGCTCAAGCCATCTCGGTGGTCCATCTCACTTGCCTGGTTGACATCGTCGACGATCGGGTTCGGGCGGCCCGGATCGTGGTCGGCAGCGTTGGCCCGGTCGTCATGTCAGCCGATGAAGCCGCCGCGTCCCTCGTCGGCAATCCCCTAACCGACGAGGCCATCAGGACCGCCTCACAACTCACTCGCGAAGCGACCCGGCCGATCGACGACATCAGGTCGACCGGGGGATACCGGGCCGAGATGACCGGAATCATGGTGACACGTGCCCTGGAGGCTTTGAGCGCAGGCCGCGAGCGAGAACGCTGGCCGCTCAACCCCGTCACCCTCGGCGCCGGCACCAGAACGCAGGAACTCTGCCTCGAAAGCGGAGCCGGCCGGTTCGGAGCTTCGAGTCGTCGTGAACGGCGCCACGGTCTCCACTCCTCGGGCGGTTTCCAAGACCCTGCTCGGGTGGCTGCGCGAAGACGCCGGACCCGCCCTGGGTCTACCTTTGACCGGTACCAAGGAAGGTTGTGCCGAAGGGGAGTGCGGTGCTTGCACCGTGTTTCTCGACGGCGATGCCGTGATGGCCTGCCTGATCCCCGCCGAACGGGCTCACGGGAGCACCGTGGTGACGATCGAAGGTCTGTCAGGAGACGGGGGCAATCTCCATTCTTTGCAGAAGACCTTCATCGAACATGGAGCGGTGCAATGTGGATTCTGCACGCCCGGTCTGGTGATGGCCGGGGCCAAACTCCTGGAGGAGCGATCCGCCCCGACGCTCGATGAGATTCGAGTCGGACTGTCCGGAAACCTTTGTCGATGCACCGGCTACTACAAGATCATCACCGCCGTCGAGTCGGCCGCCGAGGCCCAGGGAGGCAAGAGATGAGCGTCGGGAGGTCGGTCGTGCGCCCGGACGCACTGGCCAAGGTGACCGGAGCCGCTCTCTACCCCGGTGACATTCACCGGGAGGACTTCCTCCATGCCCGGGTGGTGTTCACCGGGAAGCCGCACGCCCGGATCCTTGAACTGGACGTGTCCGCGGCGCTGAGCACGCCGGGGGTGCTGGAGGTTCTGACGGCCGCCGACGTGCCCGTCAATGAATACGGGCTCACCATGTTCGACCAACCAGTCCTGATCGGCCCCATCCACACCGGACGGTCAAAGGTGCCCTGCGATGTCTCCCGGTGGGAAGCCGATCACCTCGCCTTTGTCATCGCCGAGACGGAGGCGGCTGCCCGCGCCGGGGCCGCCGCGATCGTCGCCGTCTGGGAAGACCTCCCGGTGATGTCCGACATCGATTCGGCTCTGACCGGTCCCCTCCTTCATCCCGAGAATGGGCTCGATACCAACCAGTACTTGCACCTCCGGATTCGGAAGGGGGATATGAAGGAGGGTTGGGAACAAGCCGAGGTCGTGGTCGAAGGCACCTACGAGGTGCCGTTTCAGGAGCATGCCTTTCTTCAGCCCGAAGCAGGACTGAGCTATTTCGATGAGGTGGGACGGGTGACGGTGGAAATCGCCGGTCAGTGGACCATCGAAGATCAGGGACAGATCGCCCACGCCCTCGACCTGCCGATGGATCAAATCAGGGTGATCTACCCGGCCATCGGAGGTGCGTTCGGTGGCCGCGAGGATCAATCTCTCCAAATCGTCCTGGCCTTGGGCGCGATCAAGCTTCGCAACAAAGGGATCAATCGTCCGATTCGGAGTCAATGGTCCCGCGAGGAAAGCATCGTCGGACACCACAAACGACACCGGGGCCGGGTCCATACCCGCTGGGGCGCCAAGCGCACGGGTGAACTGGTCGCCATCGAGGCGGATGCGCAGCTCGACGCCGGTGGCTACAACTACACCTCGAACAAGGTTCTCGGCAACCTCCACGTTTGTGTGGCCGGACCCTACGAAGTTCCCAATGCCCGGATCGACAGCTACGGCATCTATACCAATGCGGTTCCGGGAGGTGCGTTTCGGGGTTTTGGGGCGCCGCAGGCGGCGTTGGTGGCCGAGAGCCAAATCAACAAACTGGCAGAAGCACTGGGGATGGACCCGGTCGAGATCCGGATGCGCAACGCCCTCCGCGATGGGTCGATCACGATCACGGGATCGGAGTTGCCGGACGTCGTTTCGCTTCCGGAGGTCATCCAGACCTGTGCTGAGGCTGCCGGATGGAAAGAGGGACTGCCCCGGTCACCAGGGCTGGCGACGTTCGCCTCGTTGCCGCCCGCCGGTGGGTCGCTGCGACGGGGTCGGGGATTCGCGTGTGCATTCAAGAACGTCGGATTCTCCTTCGGTTTTCCGGAGCGGTGCGAAGCGACGGTGGAATTGCACGGGGACGACGAAATCGAGCGTGCCGTCCTCTTTCATGGGGGGGCCGACTGCGGTCAGGGAGCCCACACGGTGCTGGCCCAGATGACGGCGGAAGCCGCGGGTATCGGGTTCGATCAGGTCGAGGCGCACTTTTCCGACACGGGCAGCTCCGGTGATTCCGGGTCGGCCTCGGCTTCCCGGCTGACCTGGATGTCGGGCAATTCCATCCTCGGTGCGGTCGAGGAAGCCTTGAAGCAGTGGAACGAAGGCGACCGGCCGGCCCTCGGCACCTTCCGGTACGTCCCTCCTCGCACCGAGCCGCTGGACCCGGAGACGGGGGCGGGTCACCCTGCCTTTGCGTACGGGTACGTCGCCGAGGTCGTCGAAGCGACCGTCGACATCGATACCGGTCACATCCAGATCGATCGAGTGGTCTGCGCCGACGACGTCGGCCGCGCCATCAATCCGAATCTGGTCGTCGGTCAGATCGAGGGAGCCATCGTTCAGGCACAGGGCTATGCCGTGACCGAAAAGCTCGTTGTGGAGAACGGACACACGATCAATTACAGATTTTCGAACTACCTGATCCCAGGCATTGGCGACATCCCGCTCGAGGTTCATTCGGTCATCGTCGAGAGCCCGGATCCGAGGGGACCCTGGGGGGCCCGGGGTGTCGGCGAGATGCCTTTCCTGCCGCTGGCCCCGGCCCTGGTCGCCGCCTTACACGACGCCACTGGGGTCTGGTTCGACACGATTCCATTGACTCCCGATCTGGTGGTCGCGGGACTCCGCCGCCACGGGGTGGGAGGATCCTCGTGATCAACTCTCCGACGACGCTCGAGTCGCCGCGTTTCGGATCTTCGGGTTCTATGTAGGGATGCCGGTTGGCAGTGACACGGGAGAGGATCGCACCAAGTAGACGGGTGGTATCCGGGTCATACAGCCGCTTGCTTCGTCATCTCAACGCGGTCGAAAGGTCCCGGCCACGGCGTCGGACAGCCAGCACATCGCAAATTCTGGACTGAAGAGGATTCTCAATGAAGTTTGAAAAGACCGTCCGAGTAAACGCAACCCCTGCCGAGATTTGGACGCTGGTGGACGAGATCGAGGTGATCGCCGGTTTGATCCCCGGCATGGGGAACTACTCGCCACTGGGACCGCAGGAGTTCGATTCCCTTCTGACCCAGCACGTGGGACCGGTGAGGGCCAAGTTTCAACTACACACCAAATTGAAGGATCTCGACTTCGAGAAGAGCGTTACGGCGGTCAGTGAGGGCCGGGACAAGCATATGGCGAGCTCAGTCATCGCCGAACAGCGGTTTGACCTGACTCCTGTCGGCGATGGCACCGACATTTCGATTTCTGCCGACATCAGGGTCACCGGCAAGCTCGCGACCTTTGGCTCCCGGATCGTCCTCAGCAAAGCCGAACAGGTTGTGGCAGAGACGATCGCCAACGTTTCCAAGCTCCTCGAGGACCGGCGCCACAGCCGAACATGATTTGAGCCTGCGTGGACGCTGGGTTCACTGAAAACAGCTTCTAGACCGCGTCCACTGCAGAGATAGCCCAACTGACCCCCTCGATCGGGTCCTCGATCGCAAGATTCAAGTTCCATCCAGTGGGAGCGGCCAGGTCGGACCAGGCAAACCACTGGAGTTCCGCGGCCGCCCGTCCCAGGTCGTCGGGGTCGGTCGGCCATTCCACCCCTGCCAGCGCTGCCACCGTCCACCAGGCCGCGAATCGTCCGGCCGCACCTCCCCGCCGGCGCCCGCGAGCGCCCCCGGAGCCCGCCGCCCACGCCATCCAGGACATCGCCTGGGCGGGGGATAGCCGACCCTGGCGGACCCGGGAAGGGCCGAGGGCTCTGATGGCATCACCTGGCTCACCTTCGGCGGCGACCGCGTGGGCCCGACCGTTTGATTCATCTACCCAAGCGGCCACCAATGCGAGCAGGGCGTTGGTGGCCTCAGGATCGTCGACCGGGTCGGCATGATCCGGAAGGGTGAGGTTGTCCATCGGCGGCAGATCCGGTGGATGCGACTCCACTCGATCGGATTTGTATTCGGGTCGCCGATAGGAAGGCTCCCAGATGGCGAGGGTGAGAGGAAGCTCGATGACGTTTTCGTCGATATCGACCGCATCGACCTTCTCACCCGCCAGAACGCGCTCGTGGGCAATGAGGGAGCGCTCCGGCCCCGGCGGAAGATACGGAGCCAGGTCCCGGAACGTGTGGCGATTGGCCGCGACCTCGGTAAGGGGGCCGAGGGCGAACCTGGCGGGCCCTTCGACCACGGCGCGGGCCGCAAGATCGGGGGGGCCTTCGAGGGCCAATCGGTAACGAATGTGCTGGTCCACTCCCCACAGTTGCCGACCCCTCGTCAACGCTTCGGCTAGCTGGGTTCGCAGCGTCACCAGCGCCTCCCAGCTTCTGGCGGCGCAATGACCGTCGATGATCCGGATCAGTTCGTCGGTGTCGGAGCCCTCGATCGCATCACGCGTGCGTTTGCCAATCGAGTCCGGGGTGGTCACTAGCGATCGTTGAAGAATCGGGCCGCGAGATTGAGGACGACGGTGGCGGCGATGCTGATAACGATCGACGATGTGATCGGGAAGAAGAAACTCCCTCGCTCTCCTGTCGTCCGAATATCGCCGGGAAGGTTCCCGAACCAAGAGAACCATCCGAGTTTCACCATCACTCCGACGACGATGGCGCCGATGCCGATGGCGATCAAGAGGTTTCCCGGTCGCATTCCGGAAAGATACTTTGGCGGCCTGCTCAGGGCGTATTCGGTGGGGCTGATCCAGGCGTGGTGCTGGGGGTGGCGTCCTGGGAACGGTTGAGTCAACCCTGGTCGTCCGAGTCCCCGGCCGGATCCGCATCGTCGGCCTGGTCGGCTGTTTCTGCGGACGAGGCCGACCGGCGGAGCTCGGACCCGAGTTCCGAGAAAGCCGCGCCGACGGCTTCGAAGAATCCAGTAGCGGCGTTTTTCATGTTGGCCCGGACTTCTTCGTCGCGGGTCGCGGCCGCCACTGCTTGCGCGACCCGTTCCCAGGCATTGCCGAGGGTTCGAAGGGCGGCTTTTATCTCGAGTTGGTCGGGCCCCTCGTCACCGGTCGAACGTTGATAAGTCTCCTTGAGCTTGCGGCCAAGCGATGACACTTGTTCGGCCATTCGGTCCCAAGGGTCGCCGTCCGGCCCGGATTCCGCCCCGGGGGCGTCGATATCATCGTCCGAATGCGTCTCCACCTCCTGGATGGTACCTATGAGCTCTTCCGTGCGTTCTTCGGCTTTCCGCCGCGGCTGGCGCCGGACGGGGTCGAGGTCGGAGCCACGCTCGGCGTCATCGAGACGACCCTTTCGCTCCTGCGCGAACCGGGGGTGACACACCTCGCGGCCGCCACCGACACCGTGATCGAATCCTTCCGCAACGATATGTTTCCCGGCTACAAGACCGGCGCCGGGGTCGATCCCAATCTGCTGGCCCAGTTCCCCATGGTTGAGCGAGCGTTTGAGATCCTCGGCGTGGTGTGCTGGGGAATGGTCGAGTACGAAGCCGACGACGCCATCGCGACGGGTGCCCTGCGCTGGGTGGAAGACGTTGATCAGGTGGTAATTGCCACACCGGACAAGGACCTGACCCAGTGCGTGATCGGCGACCGGATCGTCACTCTCAATCGCCGGCAACAGACGATCATGAATGAGGACGGGGTTCGAGAAAAGTTTGGCGTTTCCCCGGAGTCGATCCCCGACTACCTGGCGCTGGTGGGTGACACCGCCGATGGCGTCCCGGGGCTGCCCGGCTGGGGGCCGAAGTCGGCATCGACCGTCCTCGCGCGGTGGAGGAAGATCGAAGCGATCCCGAGCAGGTCATCCGACTGGGAGGTGGCGGTGCGAGGTGCCGAAAAGCTTGCTGCCACCCTCGTCGAACGACGTGAGGACGTTTTCCTCTATCGAGACTTGACGACCCTGCGATTCGACGTTCCCCTTACCGAAACCCTCGCCGACCTCGAGTGGCAAGGGGTTCATAAGGATCGATTCCTTGAACTGTGCGAAGAGCTCGGGTTTGACGATGTGAGGACGAGACCGCATCGGTGGCAGTAGGAAGGCGCAGGTGGACGGGTGAGACGCGCTGCGCGAATTGATGAGACGCCAGACGCCAGACGCCAGACGCCAGCCCTGAACTCAAGACCTAGGACGGGTCGGGCCTCTCGGTCGAAGTGGTAGATCAACAGCGGCCTGTTTACAAGGTGAGACCCCTTCGCGAACTGATGAGACGCCAGACGCCAGACGCCAGCCCTGAACTCAAGACCCCGGACGGGTTTGACCGAGGGTTCGCTGTTCTTGTCAACACATTTGAGGAGCAACGACGGTGCAGCGTTTCGATGCGTGCTCGCGCCTTTGGCGTCTGGCGTCTGGCGTCTGGCGTCTGGCCTAGGACGCTCTCACGTCCGACCGCCCGCGCTCAGCCCGACGGGTCTGCCGTTATGCCAATTCTCTCTTCAATGCCGCTTTGGCGGCCCAGTAGCCACACATGCCATGGACACCGGCCCCGGGTGGGGTCGATGACGAGCAGAGATAAATCCCGGGAGCGGCGGTCGCATAAGGGCTCCTGCCGGGCACCGGTCGAAAGAGGACCTGTGACACGGTGTAGGCGCCGCCGGTGATGTCCCCACCCGCATAGTTGGGGTTGTACGCCGCCAGGTCATCCGGAGCGGCCACGCATCGTTCGATGATGAGGTCCCGGAAACCTGGGGCCAGATGTTCGATCTCGTGCTCGATGGCCCCGCTGAAGTCCTCAGTCGACCCTGAAGGGACGTGGGCGTAAGCCCAGAGGGTGTGCTTGCCACTGGGAGCTCGTGACTTATCCGACATGCTCTGCTGCGCCACCAGGATGAACGGGCGGGCCGGCCTCTGACCCTTCCAGAGAGCGGCTTCGGCGGCCGCGATCGATTCCGAGGAGCCAATGTGGATGGTCCCAGCCGAGCCGAGTCGCTGATTGGCCCACGGGACCGGGCCATCCAACGCGTAATCGACCTTGAAGGCGGCCGGCCCCTTGCGAAATCTGCGGAGTCGGGCCTGGTAGAAACCCGGAAGCAAATCCCCGGCGATCTTCATCAACCCATCCGGCGTCACGTCGAAGAGGGTTGCCTTGGCCGGTGGGAGGTCGGCCATCCGGTTGATCCATCGACCCGTTTCGATCTCGCCCCCGAGCGAACGCAAGTAGGCGGCCAGGGCATCGACGATCGACTGGCTTCCCCTGGCCGCGAATGGCCAACCGAGGCGGTGAGCCGTGATCGGATACAGAAGCGCAAAAGACGCGGTGAGCATTCGGCTCAGCGGTAGAAAGCTGTGAGCCGACGCCCCCGCAAAAAGCGCCTTGGCTGGTTCATTGGCGAAGGCGTTGATCAGGGCTCGGGCAGGAAGGGCGGCCACCCAGCCAAATCGAGCCATCACCAGAGGGTGACGCGGAATTCGAAGCATGGGTCCGAGGATTTGGCCCTCGAGGTCCGGCCAGGCCTCGACGAAGGGCTCGATCCGCCGGCGGTACTCGTCTCCGTCGGCATGACCGAGTTGGGAAGCAGTTGCCTCGACCGAGCGCTCTACGAACACCGCCTCCCGCGGGCTCAAGGGATGGGCGAATGGGATTTCCGGATGGACCCACTCCAGACCGAAGTCCTCCAGCGGAAGGGTCCGGAAAAAGGGCGAGCCGAGCCCCAAAGGGTGCACTGCCGAACACACGTCGTGGAGAAAACCGGGCTTGGTCAGCGCCATTGTTCGAGCCCCGCCACCGATGGTCTCGGCCCCCTCGATGACCTTGACCGACCGGCCGGCTTGGGCGAGGGCTATGGCAGCGGCCAGTCCATTGGGTCCGGCCCCCACAACCACGGCATCGAACTTCGTCATTTGGACTCGACCTTTCTGGGATCTCTTTCAAGGCACATTCTGGCCGGTGAAGCGGTACGGTCAGGTACGTGGGCGGCGACCTGACTTTGTACCTGCCAGGCGATCCGATTGCCGGGTATCTGGCGATGCCCTCCGACCCAGGTCCCTGGCCCGGCGTCATTGTGCTCCACCAGGTATTCGGACTCGACGACGATATCCGGCGGATAACGGACCGGCTGGCCGGTCTTGGTTATCTGGCGGTCGCGCCGGATCTGTTGGCCGGAGGCGGCGTCAAGTGTTTGGCCCGTCTCTTCTTGGATGTTCAACGCGGCAAGGGCGATGCTGTCGACACCGTGCAGGACGTGGTCGATTGGATCGGCGACCGCGCCGACTGCAATGGTCGGGTCGGCGTGATCGGCTTCTGCGTCGGCGGTGGCCTCGCGTTTCTTCTCGGCATGACCGGAACCGTTCATGCGGTAGCTCCCAACTATGGCAGGGCCCCGAAGGCCGAACGGCTGGCTCGCTCGTGCCCGGTGGTCGCCTCGTACGGACGCAAGGATCGTCTTTTCGCGGGTGGCGCCGTCAGAGCGGAGCGGGGACTGAGCTGCGGCCGGCGTCGATCACGACGTGAAGGTCTACGACGAAGCCGGGCATGGATTCATGAACCAGGTGGAGGACCTCCGGCTCCTGAGGCTTTTGACATGGCCCTTCATGACCGTCGATTACGACCGCGCCGCCGCCGAGGACGCCTGGTCACGGATCGAGACGTTCTTCGAGCGGTACCTGTCAACCCCATCGTGAACGGACCTTGCTCACCGGCGCCGATCCGTCAGCGGGCCGGTCCGATCAGACGGAAACGACGGGGGAGCAGAGGTCGAATCCGTTTCAGGGCGGCAAGAGTGAAGTTGAGCCATCGCTCGCGGCCCGGCGACCACTTCACGCCATAGATCGCCCGCACCGGGTCTGGGAGGGTTCCAAAGGCGGCGAATCGGATAAAACCCCAGACCGGCTTGATGGCAAGCGGAACCGGCCCGCTTCGAATGATGTCACCGACGTTGGCGGCCACATCTGACATCTGCAGCCTGCTCGAGTTGACGACACTCTCGACGTACGCCTCGAGTTCGACATAGGTCGCGGGTACCTTGTCCCGCGGGAGGAGCATGAACTCGGCTCCCAGCAAGTTCTCCTCGTGATAACGCTGGCGCTCTTCGGGGGAAAGGGTTCGCACCGTCCGCTCGAAGAAGTAGATCGACGACACCTCGAGGGCGGCGTGAACCCACAGGAGCAGATCGTGATCCAGGGCGTCATACGTCTCTCCCGTCATCGAGTCGATTCCGTTGACCTTGCGATGAAGGCGGTTGATTCGATCAGCCGCTTCGTCTGCTTCGGACCTCGTTCCGAAGGTCATCCGTGACTGCATCATCAGAGTTCTCATGAGTCTCGCCCATGGATCTCGCTGATACATGGCGGTTTGACGGGCTCCCGCCGCGACCAGTGGATGGGCTGCATGCATCAGCAGGGCGCGAGCCCCGCCGAACAGCACTGTCATCTCTTGATTGACCCGCCAGGTGATGGAATTCGGTCCGAAATAGCCGAGGTCGGTCACTATCCGGTGACGCTACTTCGGCTGTGGCCGCATATAGATGTCCTGTTCGCCGCGTTCACTGCGCTTTGCTTCCACCCGTTCCGAAATGCTGTGACGGGGCCGGGGCATATCTCAACGGGGTATTTGGCGGGGGGTCTTTTCAATCGCGCCCGCTTCCTGACGCGTTCAGCGATCGCTGAAATGCCCGACGCCCTGGACGGATAAGGGGCTTTGCAGAGCCGACCTCACAAAGGCGTGCGCACAACCGATCGCCTCCGCGAATCAAGGCGGCGCTGCGAAGACAGGGAGGGAAATAATGCAAAAGAAAAGATTGGCCGTGATCGCAGCGATCCTGACCATGGTGGCCGGCGGATGTCAGACGGACGCGGAGGATGGCGCCACGGCAACCACTGGCGCCCCGGTCACAGCAACCAGCGACTCCGGTGCGACTACCACCGACGTTGCCGAGCCCGGCGGGATCTATACCTACCGATTGGGGATATTCGAAGACACCACTACGGACAATTACTGGGCTGCCCAGGACACTCTCTCCACCGTTTGGAACAGCTATGTGCTGACACCGACCAAACCAGCGCTGTACACGATCAACTACCCGGGCCTCGAGGTAGTGCCGGATCTGTCGGCCTCTTCCGAGATACCGGTGGGCCAAGCCGAAGGCCAGGGTTGGGCGATCACGGTTCCCATGCGATCGGATGCGGTTTGGAGCGACGGAACCCCGATCACTGCCGACGACGTCGTGTTCACGTTCGAGACGGTCCGCGACCTCGAGCTGGGCGGCGATTGGTTGACCTGGTATCCGCTGACCAATCCCGACAATCCCAACCAGATCGGTCTGACCGGAGTTGAAGCGGTCGACCAATCGACGGTGAAGTTCCTCTTCAACATCGAGCCGGGGCTAGCGGTTTGGCCGCATGGGCCGGGAGTGGCGCCGGTGATGCCGGCCCACTTCTGGGCTGATTCCGTCGCGGCTGCCTCCACGAGCGAGGATCCGCTGTCAACGCTGTACGCAGCTTCGGGCGTCGGCGATCCGTCCGGGGGACCCATGATCTATTCCGAACGCGAAGAAGGTGGCTATACCCGATCGATAGCCAACAACGACTACTACGGGTCCGGCGAGGAGGTCGAGTCGGGTGGTTTGACGTATGCCAATGGCCCTTTCGTAGCCGACGCAATTTTCAGTCTCTACGGAGGCCAGGATGCCGCCGTTCTTGCGCTCCAGGCCGATGAGATCGACTACATCCTCAATCCACTCGGTATGCAGCGGGGCCTGGTCAGTCAGATTCAGAACGACCCGACCATCACCGCGATCATCAATCCGACCAACGGGTTTCGCTACCTCGGGTTCAACCTCCGACGGTCACCCATGAACATCCCCGAGTTCAGGGACGCCTTGGCCCTGATGATCGACAAGGAGTTCATGGCCAACAACGTGCTGCAAGGTGTCGCCATCCCGTTCTACGCGACGATCCCGGAAGGCAACACGAAGTGGTACAACGCCGCGGCGGTAGAGGAGATCGCCACCGAGTATGTCGGCAAGTCGACAGCGGACCGACTCGAGCAGGCCATGGACCTCTTACGACAGGCCGGGTTCACCTGGGAGGTGGAGCCGACCATGGATGAGGCCGGCGTCACAGTGCTGGGTGGTTCCGGGATCCTGCTCAACGGTCAACCGGTGCCCGAGCTCGAAATCCTGGCACCCGGCCCTGGATATGACCCTCTGCGGGCGACCTATGCGGTCTGGATAGAAACCTGGCTGGAGCAGCTGGGGTTCGAGGCCAATGCCAACCCGACCGACTTCAACGCCATCGTCGACGCGGTCTATACGCCCGACTCGAACAACGAACTCGATTTCGACATGTTCATCCTGGGGTGGTCGCTCGGAAACCCGGCCCTTCCCACCCACTACGAGGCATTCTGGAGTGCTCGCAACGACACCCTCCTCAACGGAGGCAACAACTCGGTGGGATTCAACAACGCCGAGTTCGAGTCACTCATCGACCAGTTCAACGCAACTAAGGACGAGGACGAGGCGTATCGCTTGATGTGGGACATGGAGCGGATCCTGGCCGACGAGAAGCCCTACATCTTGCTGTTCGATACCGGAATCCTCGAGTTCTACCGCGAAGCCAATGTCGCCTATCCGTTCACCGAAACGCTCTACGGGTTGCAGAACCTCCAGGGTCTCCAGGGGGTGGTCAGGGGCGCCAAGTAGCGGGATCGGCAATTCAGAGATCGCCGTGGTGCCACGACCCGTCCGCAGGCGCCACGTCGGAGGCTGATCGGTCGGCGTCTGTTCCGTGCGCCGACCGATCACGCACTTTCCCGGCTCCCCCGGACGAATGGTTCGAAAACGAGGAAAATTCCCTCTTGACCGATATCGAACGATCCGATAGCATTCGATCTGCATCGAACGCCGAATTCTCTAGAAAGACGCAAGCAGATCTCATGGGTCCCGAACGCAACCTCCACGATTTGTCCTCCGCAAGGTCCCGCCGTGTCCGCATTTCGGTAGACAATTCGCCACTTTATGACCTGCTACTGGTGATGTGGTCGGTTTTCGGGGCAGACGACAAAGCCGAGAGCCATTCGGTCGGCAAGGACTGGTTCGAGGATTTTCGAAAGCGGCTTAGTCCCGAGACGATCAATGTCGCCACCAAAGCGTCGGCATTTGGTGAGTTGTGGGTGGCGTTGCTGCCGATCGTCGAAATCGCACCGGACCACTCCATCGACGCCGCCATCGACTGGTTGGAAGCTTCCGATCCGATCTGGCTCCGGGAAACGCTGTTGTCGGAGAAGTTCTGTGATGTGACCCCCGAGGTGCGGGCGGCGGCCGCCCGCGGGGACGAAGAGGCAGTCGGCGCCATCGTCGCCGAGGCCGCCACGATGGACATGAACGAGAACTTCTGCAAGTCCCTCGAGAGCTTTCTCGAGCTTCCCGCCACCGAAGTCATCCCACCGCTGGTCGAAGCGATGAGGCGGGTACGGAGCGAAGCCTTTGCGGAATACGAAGAAGAGTGGGCAGCAGCCCAGGCCCGCGACGCCGCCGCGCGTCAGGCCGCCATCGACAGTTCCACCTCGATCAAGGATCTGATCGAGCAGATCACCAACGGGATCTCATACGACATTCCCCAGGGTGTTCGCCGGGTGGTTTTCATCCCCAGCGTTTCGCTGCGTCCATGGACCCTCATCACCGATCACGCCGACGCCCTTCTAGTTTGTTATCCCGTCGCCGAGGAACATCTGGTCCTCGATCCGGAGGCCCCCCCGTCCTCATTGCTGGCTGTCTACAAGGCCCTGGGCGACGACAAGCGCATGCGTTTGCTTCGCAAGCTTTCCGAGGGACCCGCCACCTTGGCAGAACTGACCGAGCATGTGGGGATGGCCAAGTCGACAGTGTTCCATCACATGGCGGTGCTGCGGGCAGCCGGGTTGGTGAGAGTCCTGTTCGTCGATGGACAGGTTTCGACATATGGCCTTCGGCTCGATTCGATCCCCGACCACGCAAGCCTTCTCGCGCAATACCTCAATCCCCTTCCCGCTGAGACCGGGACCAAGGCCCAAGGAGCCACCAAATGAATGCAATGATGTTTGCCTACGTCGAGGCTCGCCAGCTCGAGATGGAACTCGAACTCGAGCGACGCCATCAGGGCGATGCCACGTCGATCAGAGACCGGCTGGGCCGGACTCTCATCGCCTGGGGCGAACAGTTGGTGGCGATTCCTCCGGCCCCCCAGGTCGCCCAATCGTCGTTTCGCCCCGCGGCCTGAGGCGGACGGCAGGCCGCCCATCGAAATTCGGTCACTCGCAACCGCTTCAAACGAAATTCGGTAAGTGGGTCCCGGTACTCGATCGCTACTGACCAAATTTCATGACGGGCGCGAGCCAGTGACCGAATTTGGACAACGCCCCGGCGGGGCCTCACGCTGATCGATTGGCGGTCGAGCGGTCAAGACGACGGGCAACGCTGGCAAGGTGGTCCACCAGCTCCGGCGGCTCGTGAACTTCAAAGTCGACGTCGAACCACAACAGCATGAACGAGAGCCACTCGAGGGAGTCTCCCTGGGTCCGCAGCAGGCAGTGGTCGTCGTCCACCCTCTCCACATTGCCCTCACCGGGTCGCATCCGACCGGCGATGGCGGCCTCGGGGGCGTGCAGGGTTACCACGACTTGATACCGCATCGGCCGCTCCTGCATGGAACGCACGACGTACTCGGCGGCGTCCCCTCCCGGAATGCGGCGTGGCTTGAAGATGAACCGTGTGGCGCGCGGTGACGTCACGCGGTCCAGACGGAAGGTGCGCCAGTCGTCACGATCGCGGTCAAAGGCCAGCAGATACCACCGCTGGTGGAGCGAAACGAGTTGGTGGGGCTCGACGTGACGCTCGCTGTTTTGACCATCGAACGTTCGGTAGTCGAAACGGAGCCGCTCATGATCGCGGCAAGCCGAGGCGACAGTCGTCAAGATCTCGGCGTCGACCGTTACCCAGGCCCTGACCATGGGCACCACCGCCGATTGCAACATCTGGACACGTCGCCTGATCCGGGGCGGGAGGACCGTCTCCAGCTTTGCCAGGGCTCGGAGCGACGTCTCCTGGATGCCGGTGATGGTGCCGCCGGCCGCGGTGAGGAGACCCATGGCGATGGCCACAGCCTCCTCGTCGTCTATGAGCAACGGCGGAATGTGGCTGCCGGCCTCGAGCTGATACCCGCCGGCCGGCCCGGTAGTGGCATGGACCGGATAGCCCAGCTCCCGGAGCCGGTCGATGTCACGGCGTAGCGTCCGTTCGCTGATCTCCAGGCGGTTCATCAATTCTTGACCTGGCCAGGTGCGGCGGGCCTGGAGCAACGACAGGAGACGCAGGGCCCTGGTGGTGGTGGCTGCCATCTTCCAAAGAATCCTACCTATTCCGGCCAGAAACTGGCATGAATACCAGATACCTTGAAAAGAGCGATGAGTTCTCGTCCGCAACCGAGTCTCATCTGCATCGGGGGACGAGGCAGAACGAAGGAGAGATCATGAACGAGGTGATACGAGCCGAGGGGCTCGTCAAGCGTTACAAGGAAGTCACGGCGCTCGATGGCCTCGGTCTCAGCGTGCCGGAGGGCAACGTGCTCGGGCTGCTCGGTCCCAATGGAGCCGGCAAGACGACGGCCGTGCGAATTCTCACCACCCTTTTGGAGGCCGATGCCGGGACGGCCTTCGTGGCCGGGATCAATGTCGCCACTCATCCCAACGAGGTCCGGGCCCGGATCGGCTTGTCCGGCCAATATGCGGCGGTCGATGAGTACCTGACCGGGTTCGAGAACCTCGATCTGTTCGGCCGCCTGTACCGGCTCCCGCGGGCCAAGGCCCGGGTGCGAGCCCGTGAGTTGCTGGAGCGTTTCGACCTCGTTGAGGCCGGTGACCGGCCGGTGAAGACCTACTCCGGAGGTATGCGAAGGAGGCTCGACCTGGCAGGCGCTCTGGTCGCCGAACCTGCGGTCTTGTTCCTCGACGAACCCACCACCGGTCTCGATCCCCGCGGCCGAGCGGAGATGTGGGACGTAATCCGGGAGATGGTGAATTCGGGGACGACGCTTCTGCTGACAACTCAATACCTCGAAGAGGCCGACCGTCTCGCCAATGAGATCATCGTCATCGATCACGGCCACGCAATCGCCCGGGGCACGGCCGATGAGTTGAAGTCCCAAATCGGAGGAGAGCGGTCTCGAGCTGGTGATCGAGTCGCACGCCGACCTCGGCGCCGCCCGCGAGACCCTGGCCTCATTTGCGGACGGAGAGATGACAGTCGACCAGCAGAACCGGAGCCTCACCGCCCCGGTTTCGGGTGGAAGCGGCGTTCTGGTCGAGGTGTTGCGCCGCCTCGATGCCGCTCGGTCAAGGTTCTCGATGTCGCTTTGCGTCGGCCCACGCTCGATGACGTGTTCCTGGCCCTCACCGGTCACGGAGCCGAAGAGGCGGTCGAGACCACCCCCAAAGAAGTGCAATCCGAAGAACTGAAAGTGAGTGCCTGATGAGCCAGCTCATGTGGGTAGCCGTCGACGGCTACAACGTCGCCAAGCGAAACCTGATCAAGATCAAGCGGGTCCCTGAGATTCTGATCTGGGTCCTGATGTCGCCGATCATGTTCGTGCTGTTGTTCGCCTACGTCTTCGGGGGTGCCATCGACGTTCCCGGAGTCAGCTACCGGGAGTTCTTGATCGCCGGGATCTTCGCTCAGACCGTTGTGTTCGGGGCCACCTACACCGGTGCCGGTCTGGCCGAGGACATGAAGAAGGGAATCATCGACCGGTTCCGATCCTTGCCGATGACCCGATCGGCGGTGCTGATAGGACGAACCGGCAGCGACATCATCTACAACGTCCTCTCGATCACGATCATGGCGCTGACCGGCCTTCTGGTCGGATGGCGGATCCGGACGAGCTTCTGGGAAGCGGCCGCCGGCTTCGGTTTGTTGCTTCTCTTCTCCTACGCCCTCTCCTGGGTCATGGCCGCGATCGGATTGATGGTGCCCAGCCCCGAGGTGGTCAACAACGCCTCGTTCATGGTCATCATGCCCCTGACCTTCGTCTCGAATGCCTTCGTGCCCAGCGAGAGCCTGCCCGGTCCGCTCCGGGTTTTCGCCGAATGGAACCCGGTGTCGGCGGTGACGCAGGGCGCCCGGAACCTCTTCGGCAACGTCAACCCGATGGCAACTCCGAGTGAGGCGTGGTCGATGCAGCATCCTGCCCTCTACGCCCTGATCTGGATCGGCGTGATCCTGATCATCTTCGTTCCCTACTCGAGTCAGGCTCTACAAGCGAGTCGCCAAGCGAGTAACTCCTAACCGAACCGCGACGCTCGATGGGGCCGCGGGGCCCCATCAGCGCGGCAACAAGAATCGAGCGATCGATTCCCTACTGACTCCGATGGCTCTTCCCACACGAGGTCGAATCGCTCCATGCATGAGTCGCACCGGTAGGCGATGACCAGTCCCGGTTCCAGCGGTTCGTCGGGTGGCAAGAGGGAGAGCAGATGAAGGGTTCCATCGCAGTCC
The DNA here is from genome assembly GCA_963790345.1 of uncultured Acidimicrobiia bacterium. Taxonomy (GTDB): domain Bacteria; phylum Actinomycetota; class Acidimicrobiia; order Spongiisociales; family ZC4RG35; genus DATEEG01. The sequence goes on from CAWBOD010000005.1 coordinate 130,120, forward strand.
ACGCAGGGAATTGCCGCCGGTGGTCTCATGGTTCTGGGTCCACGGCTTTGGCGAGCACTTCCGCGACCTCTAGCCGAGCGTGTGGCCGGTCGACATGAGGTCGGAGCACGCCTGGGTCACTCGGGCGGCCATTCCGATCTCAGCCTTCTTAAGATATGGCCGGGGGTCGTAGGCGGACTTGTCACCGACGTCTCCATCCACCTTCAGCACGCCGGCATAGTTCGTGAACATGTGATCAGCGATCGGTCGGGTGAAGGCGTACTGGGTGTCGGTGTCGATATTCATCTTGACTACCCCATAGCCGATCGTCTCCCTGATCTCCTCCAGGCTGGATCCCGACCCACCGTGAAAAACCAGGTAGTGACGACCGGCCGGTCCGAACTTGGCTTCCACGGCGGCCTGGCCATCGCGGAGGATGGTGGGTCGCAGTTGGACCGCTCCCGGTTTGTAGACACCGTGCACGTTGCCAAAGACTGCCGCCAGCAAATACATGCCCTCGCCCGGCGCCCCCAAGACTTCGACGGTTCGAGTCATGTCCTCGGGTGTCGTATAGAGCTTGGCCTTGTCGATGCCCTCATGGTCCATCGCATCCTCTTTGCCGCCGACCACCCCGATCTCGAGCTCGAGGATGGCTCCCGACCCGGGTGCATTCTGCCAATAGGTCCTTGGCCAGAGCCAGGTTTTCCTCGAGGGGCAGGGTCGAGGCATCGAGCATGTGGCTCTGGAAGAACGGTCCCCCCTGGCGCTGGGCGCTCATTGCCAGCAGGGGACGGATGTAGGCATCCACCTTTTCCGGCTGGCAATGGTCGGTATGAAGGGCGACGTTGATCGGGTACTTGCTGGCGGCGACGTAGGCGAATTCGGCGAGAGCGGCGGCCCCGGTGGGCATGTCTTTGACGAGGGAGCCCGACAGGAATTCGGCACCGCCGGTGGAAACCTGGACGATCCCATCCGATTCTGCCTCGGCGAAACCCGCGCAACGCAGCCATGAAGACTCTCGCTTCCGGTCACGTTGATGGCCGGATAGGCGTAGCCCTGATCCCGAGCGGTCCTGGATCATTTGCCTGATACTTCTCGGGGGTGGCGATCGGCATGTGTCCTCCGTTGGTCGATTCGTGGGCAGAAACTTAGCCCTCTTGCGGCCGTCCGACCGGAGCCGACTCGCTGTTGACAACCCTCCGGATATCGTGGAAGGCATGACGGAGGCGGTTGCGGCCCGCAAGCCCCGAAGCCGGATTCTGCGCGCCCTCTATTTCGGCCTCGGTCTGATCTGTGTCGGGTTTCGCCTATCTGTCATGGCTGCCCGGGATCCCCACCTTCGATTTCGTGATCCTGGCGGCCTTTTTCTTTTCGCGCAGCTCGGATCGGTTTCACGTCTGGCTCACCACCCATCCGGTTTTCGGCCGGATCATCCGGGGCTATAGCTCCGACGGTCTGACCATCCGAGCCAAGATCCTCGCCTCGATTGGCGGTGGTTGCCTCGTTCGGGTTTTCCGTCGTCGTCCTGCTCGACAGCCCCGTGGTTAGGACCATTCTCGGGCTCGTCGGCTTGTACGCCGTCTGGTTCATCTGGACCCGAAACGACGCGTGATGACAGCCGGGCAATTGATGCCCGTCCCACCGGTCCTTGACAGGACCCGATTGCTACATTTCCGGCGGCGGGATCACACCGATCCCTCCCGAATCCTCCTAGACGGTTGGTGGGTTCGAGTTAGCGAACCGGCTGGGCTTGCCCGCCGGTAGGAGGAATGTGAAGCTCTACGTAGGCAATTTGTCTTTTCGAACCACGAACGAGGATCTGGCGGCTGCCTTCCGCCGGTTCGGCGAAGTGCAGTCGGCCCAGGTTCTGACCGACCGGGAGACCGGACGCTCCCGCGGATTCGGGTTCGTGGAATTGTCCGACGAGGACGCCCGCCGGGCCATCGACGAGATGGATGGCGCCGACCTGGCCGGCCGCCGGATCGTTGTGAATGAGTCACGGCCGATGCAGGCCCGACCCCCTCGCCAGGACCGTGGCGGGGGCGAAGGCAATTACCGGGATCGATGATTGGCGAGACCTGATCGTCGGGAAACCGATGTGGGACGTAGACGACGCCCCGACAGCTCAACAAGCGGTCGGCGGCGTTTCCTCATTGACCTCGGAGGAACCGCTCGATCTCGGCGGCCAGCTCTTCCCCCGACACCGATTTGGCCGCATCGACCATGGCTTCCAGCTGGTCGACCATGCTCTTGAGGTCGCTGCGCGAGGCCGAGACCGAGTCCAACTCGCTCGCTGAGCGTTGGCTTGATCCTCGAGATCGCCTATCGGCAGATCGACTCCGACGTGGCGCTCCAGCCGGCGAATGAGTGCCAGGGCCGCCGCCGGATACTCGACGCCGACGTACTGGGGGACCCGGGCGTAGAACCCGACGGTGGGGATCCCGGTGCCTCCGATCATGTACTCGATCGTGCTCACCGCGGCCGAAGGGACCCGCAGGAGCCCTTCGGGGCGTTCGTCGCTGTCGGGCAGATGAGCCCGGTCGGAGGCGGTGGCGATGATCTGGACCGGGCGGGTGTGGGGCCAGGCCCACGGGATTCCGCCCAGCGAGACCTGCTCGGTGACTCCCAGCTCGACCGCCAGATGAGACAGTTCGTTGCCGAGCCGTTTCCAGTTCCAATTGGGCTCGGTTCCGCTGAGGATGAGCAGGTCACGCTCGGCCAGTGGCAGCCATCGCAGTGAAATGCTGGGCCACACCAGACTGGTCATGACCCCTTCGATGAAGTCGAGGGTCGGGCGGGTGACCCGATAGTCGAACAGACAGGTCGGGTTCGGCGTCAGCGACCAACTCTCCCGCCGAGCGTGTCGGCCACCAGGGTGGCCGCCGAACCGGCATTGACCCACCCGTTCAGGCAAATCACCAGTGCCGGCTTTCGCAGCTCGGGGCGATGCGTGAAGGTGAAGATGCTCACAGGCTCCCACTCGAACGTCGATCAGGTCCATTCCAGCAGCACCTTGCCGCTGTCTCCTCTGGCCGTCGCAGCAAAGGCGTCTTCCCAATCGATCGGCCGGGAACCGATGGGTGATGACCGAAGAGATGTCGAGCCCGCTCTGCAAGAGAGCCGACATCTTGTACCAGGTCTCGAAGATCAGCCTCCCGTAGATGCCCTTTGACGACCAGGCCCTTGAAGATGACCTCGATTGAGGTCGAGGCTGACCGATTCCGGGGGGATGCCGAGCACCGCCACTCTTCCGCCATGGTTCATGACCGACAGCATCTGATTGAACGCCGTCACCGCTGCCCGACATCTCCATGCCGATGTCGAAGCCCTCGGTCATGCCGAGTTCATCCATGACCTGCGGGAAGCGAACCGGTCCGGGGATCGGCCACCCGGTCGGCTCCCATCGCTTTGGCCATGTCGAGGCGGGCCGGAATCAGATCGGTGACGACGATGAACCGGGCGCCGACGTGGCGCGAGATGGCAGTCGCCATGATCCCGATCGGCCCCGCCCCGGTGATCAGGACGTCTTCGCCGACCAGGTCGAACGAAAGGGCAGTGTGGGTGGCGTTGCCGAGAGGGTCGAGGATGGCGCCGATCTCATCGTCGATGTGGTCGGGCAACGGGAACACATTGCCGGCGGGAAGGGCGAGGTACTCGGCGAAGGCGCCGGCCCTGGTGACGCCAAGTCCGACATGGTTGTGGCAGAAGTTGCGGCGCCCGGCCCGACAATTGCGGCAGTGGCCGCAGGTGATGTGACCCTCGCCCGAAACTCGCTGGCCCACTTCGAGACCGGCGACGCCTTCCCCGATTCGACGATCTCTCCCATGAACTCGTGTCCGATCGTCATCGGGATCGGAATCGTCTTCTGCGCCCACTCGTCCCAATGCCAGATGTGAAGGTCGGTCCCGCAGATCGAGGTCTTGCGGACCTTGATCAGGACATCCTGGGGCCCGGGTCGCGGCTCTGGGATCTCCTCCAGGCGCAGGCCGGGTTCGGGCCTGGCCTTCACCAGAGCCTTCACGAGACGACTCCGAGGGCGCGGCCGACCTTGACGAAGGCGGCGACCGCCAGTGTCGATGTCCGCGCTGGTGTGCGACGCCGACATCTGGGTCCGGATTCGGGCCTGTCCCTCGGGGCACGACCGGGAACGAGAATCCGATCACATAGATTCCCTCGTCGAGGAGTCGGTCGGACATCTCGGTTGCCAACCTGGCATCTCCGAGCATCACCGGGATGATCGGGTGGCCGCCTCCGGCCAGGGTGAATCCGGCCGACGGTCATCAGCGACCTGAAATTGGTCGGAGTTGGCTGCGCAGTTGCCTCCTGAGCTCATCGCCTTGCTCGATCAGATCGAGGGCGGCCATGGACCCGGCGGCGATCATCGGGGCGAGGCTGTTGGAGAACAGGTAGGGCCGCGATCGTTGCCGCAGCCAGGCAGCGATCTCGGCGCCGGTCGAGGTATAGCCGCCGCTGGCGCCGCCGAGCGCCTTGCCCAACGTGCCGGTGAGGATGTCGATCCTGCCCTCGGTACCCGTCGCTTCCGGGCTGCCGCGGCCGTGGGCGCCGACGAACCCGACCGCGTGAGAGTCGTCGACCATCACCATGGCGTTGTACTGCTCGGCCAGGTCGCAGATCGATCCGAGATCGGCGATCACCCCGTCCATCGAGAACACTCCGTCGGTGGCGATCAACCGATAACGGGCGTCGGCCGACTCTTTCAGAGCGGTTCTCCAGCTCGGTCATGTCGTTGTTGGCGTAGCGGCAACCGCTTCGCCTTGGAAAGGCGGATCCCGTCGATGATCGAGGCATGGTTGAGGGCATCGGAGATGACTGCATCGTTTTCGTCGAGGAGCGGTCTCGAAGAGGCCGCCGTTGGCGTCGAAGCAGGAGGAGTAGAGGACCGTGTCCTCCATGCCGAGAAAGCCGGAGATCCTGGCTTCTCGAGCGCGGTGTGAATGTCCTGGGTGCCGCAGATGAAGCGAACCGAAGCCATGCCCATAGCCGTGCTCGACGACGCCCTTGGCGGCCGCCTGTTCCATCGCGGCGTGGTGGGCGAGCCCGAGATAGTTGTTGGCGCAGAAGTTGAGCACCTGCCGGCCATCGAGCCAGTTCGATGTGGGCGCTTTGCGGCGAAGTGATGAGGCGCTCGGTCTTGAAGAGCCCTTGTTGGTGGAGTTCGGAGAGCCGGTTGGTGAGGTCAGCCCGAAGCCCGGTTTCCATGAGCAGACGGTAATGGCTCCGCTGCGAGGTGCGATGGTGAACGGACCACGAGCGGGGTTGCACCCGCGGCTCCTCGCTCATCGGCTTGGCGTCACCGCTGCGGGTGGCTGATGCCGGTTCTCGCTCGTCAGTCCATCGCGTTGACGATCTCGGTGGCGTGGGCCAAATCCGAGGCGATGGCGGTTCTTTCCTCGTCGGTGAGGTCCAATGAAAGCGCTTCGGACAGCGAGCCTGTCGCTGTCGACTCGATCGCCAGCTCGAACGGCGAGTTCGGCCTGGTAAAGCAAAGCTCGGACCCGGTCGATGGCGGGTGCATCCTTGAACTTGGCTAGTCCGTTGTCGAGAAGCTTGAGAGCGAAGACGTGATCGCCATGGGCATCGCCCAGGCGGGCCGCATTGTTGATCACGCGGGCCAGACCCTGTCATCTTCTCTTCCTTGGCTTGCTCCTCGGTGTCGCCGAGCTTGGAGATCCGCAGCCAGTTGCCGCCGGGGTCGATGAGGCTGAATCCCCGCACCGTGCCCTCCCTCTTCCGAGGACGGGTGATTCTGGGGATGCCTGCCACCGGCAGTTTCCCGTACAGCACCCGTAACCCGGCGGCGAAATCTTCATACATCTGGTCGGGGTCGGGGACCGCCACGATGACGGTGGCGTAGGACTGCTCGGGGTCGAATCCTTCCATCCCAAACAGGTGGACGTGAAAGTCCTCTCGAGAAACCACCGCGTAGGGATTGGGCCGCTCCTGGCGATAGGTACGCACGAACCCGAGTGCCTCGTAGAAGGGAATCGAGTCGTCGAGGGTGCGGCACGGAAGCGCCGGATACGTGACTTCATTGGCCATCGGGCCGGAGTTTACGAGTGGGTGGAGGGACGTAATTCGGTCACTGAAGGTCGCCCAGGGCGTAATTCGGTCACCCGCGTTCGAGTACCGCAACTGTGTGACCGTTTTTCGGCGAGCCCGGATGCCAATGACCGAATTACGGAGGGGAGGAACGCACGCGGGGAGCAGGCCACCCGGCTAGTTGCCAACCCGGGTCGGACAAGCGAACATATGTTCGATGCGATCGGAGGCAACGATCCTTCATGCCGACCTCGACGCCTTCTACGCGTCGGTCGAGCAGCGGGACAACCCCCGCCTGCGGGGTCGTCCGGTGATCGTCGGGTGCGGGTGTGGTCCTGTCGGCCAGCTACGAGGCCCGGGCCTTCGGGGTCCGCGGCGCCATGGGTGGGGGACTCGCCCGGCGCCTGTGCCCGCATGCGATCGTGGTCGAGCCCCGGATCTCCGCCTACTCGGAGGCAAGCAAGGCGGTGTTCGAGGTTTTCAACGACACCACGCCGCTGGTCGAAGGGATTTCGATCGATGAGGCCTTCCTCGATGTAGGTGGCCTGGGCGGATTTCGGGAACCCCGACGGAGATCGCGATGCGGCTTGCGGCGCCGGGTTCTCGACCAGGTCGGGCTGCCCATCACGGTCGGAGTGGCCCGCACCAAGTTCCTCGCCAAAGTGGCGAGCGGCGTTGCCAAGCCCAACGGGCTGCTGGTGGTGCCGCCCGACCGACGAGCTCGCCTTCCTCCACCCGCTTCCGGTGGAACGGCTCTGGGGAGTCGGCAAGGTGACGGCCGCCAAGCTCCACGACCGCGGCATCACTGAGAGTCGGGGAGGTGGCCCGGCTTCCCGAGACCACGCTCGTGAACATGCTCGGGCCGGGCTTCGGGCCGCCATCTCCATGCCCTGGCCCACAACCTCGATCCCCGGCCGGTAGTGGTGGGCCGGCGCCGACGCTCGATCGGTTCGCAGCGAGCCCTCGGACGCTCTCCCAAGGCCCCGGAAGCCGTGGACACGATCCTGGTGGGTCTGGTCGATCGTGTCACCCGCCGGATGCGGACCGCCGGGCGAGTGGGTCGAACGGTGGTGCTGCGATTGCGTTTCGACGACTTCACCCGGGCGACCCGGTCACACACCCTGCTCAAAGCCACCGCCCACACCCAGACGATCCTGGCGGTAGCCCAGGGCCTGCTCGCCACGGCTCTGCCGATGATCGAGGACCAGGGCCTAACGCTGGTCGGAATCGCCATCGCCAACCTCGATGACGACTCGGCCATTCAGCTCGAGCTGCCTTTCGATCGTCACAGTGGACTGGCCCTCGATGCCGCCGTCGACGATCTCCGGGCCAGGTTCGGATCGAGTGCCGATTACCCGGGCGGTGCTGCTGGGCAAGGACCAGGGACTGACGGTCCCGATGCTTCCCGACTGATCGTGTGAAGGCCCCCCGGGAAATCCTGAACGCTGCTCACCTTGTCGCGGCATCGTCACTCGCGGGGGGGAGCTGCTGAACCGACCAGCCGTTGCCGTCCGGATCCTGGAAGAAGACGAATCTGCCCCACGGGAAGTCCTGAACGCTGCTGACCTCCATGCCGCGTCCGACGAGCTCGGCCCTGGCCGCCTCGATGTCGGCTACCACCATTTGCACGCCCTGGACGGAGCCAGGCTCCGCCTCGGTGAGCCCCTGGCCGATGGCAATCGAGCAGGCAGAACCCGGGGGAGTCAGCTGGACGAAGCGAACGTCATCGCTCACGACATGGTCTTGGTCGGGGTTGAAGCCGGCCTTCTCGGTGTAGAACTTCTTGGCGCGATCTACGTCCGAGACCGGAATCGCGACAAGTTCGATCTTCCAGTCCATGGTGAGCCCCCTTCCGCTCGTCGTGGTTTCTCGCAGGCTATCGGTAGAGGATGATCGGTGCTGCTCTCCGGGAGGACGGCCGTTGTCAGGGTTTCCTTCGGCGCGTGTTGCGATGGACTGCCTGGGACAGCCTCGATCAATACGGCGAACTGTGGTGGACTGGCCGTCGTTTGCGCGTCGAACCCCTTCAAGACTACCGCCGGACCGCGGTACTGTTCGAGGATGCCTGGAATCGCCCGACTGATCGTAGTTCGCCCTCGACTGCCCGGATCCCCGCCCTCGCCGCCTTCTACTCGGCCATCACGGAGTGAAATGACGGCGGGTGACTGGGTGCAACTGCGAAACGAGTCCGGGCCGACCTGGCTTTTCAGTTGGCTCCGGATCATCAGCCACCGGTGTGGCCGAGCGCCGACCGTCCCCAACAGGCACACATCGACTTCGCCGTGAAGGATCTCGACGAAGGCGAAAGACAGGTCCTGGCGCTTGGTGCCCGCAAGGCCGAGTTCCAACCCGGCAGGGCTTGCGGGTCTTTCTGGATCCGGCCGGGCACCCGTTTTGCCTGGTGCTCGAGGATCACTAGGCCGGGGTCTTCCGGCGTACCTGTCGGGACCACTTCGACGAGTACGGTCGAGTCCCGGACTAGGGGTCCTGGACTAGATCTGTCCGGTGTTCGTGATCTGTTCGATTTCGGCCAGGTAGGACGGATCGTCGTAGCGGGACAGGGCGAAGGCAGCGTGCGTAATCGGGCAGCTCGTCCCCGGTCACGTAAGCAGCAGCGAGCTCCCCTGCGGCCGCGGCCGCCATGACCCCGAAGCCGGAAAACGCCCCGACGACGAAAAGCACCGTCGACGCCGAGCGGTCCCACCAGCGGTCGGTTCTCCCTGGTCTTGGTGTAGTAGCCGCCATCGACCACCGGTTGGGGAAGCCGTTCGAGATACACCGCCAGGCCGGGAACCATCGTTGTCAATCCTTTCATCACCGCCTCGGGGTACAAAGGATCGTCGGGCAGGGGCCAGGTCGGTTCCTGGATCGTCCGGTGGTATTCCCACAGTGCCACTAGCCAGTCGGAGCCGGGTCCGCCCTCGGGGCGATAGTGACAGGCGGCGGGCATGAGTCCCCAGCAGATCGGTCCGGCCCTCCGACCGCAGACGCTTCGGCTTCCTCCGCGGACCAGCTCAGTTCTTGGGGATCGGACCAGATGACCATGGGTGAGTGCCGGGGAATGACCCGGTGGTGGTCGCGGAAAGCCACCTTGATGTGGACCTCTGAAAAGACCGGGAGCTTGACATCGAGCAGCCGTCCGACCTCGGCCAGCATCGGGCCGGCGGCATTGACGAACAATGGGGTTGTTATCTCCTGGCCGTCGTCGAGACCGATGCCGGTCACCATCCCATCTCTGACGAAGACGCCGACTGACGGCGGCTTTCACGATGCCCAGCCCGTGTTGCAGCGCTTGGTCGATCATCCAGGCGCCGAGCTGCTGGGCCGAGAACCATCCGGCGCGTCTGGCGTGAATTCCGCCGATTGCCCGCCCGGTGAGGAACGGATAGAACCGGCGAAGCGCATCACCATCGAGAAACAGGTCGGCGCCATCCTGGAGACCCGGTTCCTCGCTCGATCGATAGTCCGACGGTCCCGGATGGCGGCGGAGCTCACCCGCTCCGAGAGTCGATATCGAGATTCCTTCTTCGGCCATTTGGCGGAGACGATCGGCGTCGGCCGTGACATACAGGTAGCCCTGCCGGCTGAGGTGAAAGGCGTTGCCGCTCTCCCGGGCCATCTCCTCCAGCAGGTCGATCGACCGATTCATCAGGCCCACCATCGGTGCATTGGGCCACCAGTTGCGATAGCACTCGGTCGACTTGTCGGAGGTCAGAGTCAACGGCGGTCGGGGGTCGACGAGAATGACGTTCGACACCCCGCGTTTGACTGCGAGGTGATACGCGGTGGCGACGCCGGCGATGCCGGCCCCGCAGACGACCACGTCGGACTTCACCCGGAGGCTCCCCCCGAGACGGCCTGAAGGAAGGTGATTTCGGTCGGCTCGCTGGTCGGGGCGGTGCGGTCGTCGAGCCTGCTTTGGCTTCCGTCGATGAAGCACGAAACGTGTTGGCGAAGATTGCCTTGCTCATCGAAGAGATGGACTCGCAACGTCGGGTAGCCGCTCCAGAAGCAGGTCGATTGCCTGCCCGACCGATCCCGCCTCCAATTCGACCCGCCGGGTGGCACCGACTGCAGGTTCGAGGAGCCTCGGGAGGGTGATTGTCACCCGTGCCATCAGATGACTGCGACGGTCAGAATCCTCGGGAAGGAGAAGGGCAGTTGCTCCCAGTGCTCGCCGACGTCGTTGCTGACGTACACCTGACCTCCGGTCGTTCCGAGCGCCACCCCACCGTCCCCATCAACGTCCATGGCGTTGCGCAGCACGCCGGTGAACTGCTCCGCTTGCGGCCATCCGGTTCCCGCCACGTTCCACGAATCACCGCCATCGGTCGATCGATAGGCGGCCAGGTGGCCGCCGACCGGCACCCGGTTCTCGCTCGCCTCGATCGGCACGACGAACAAGGTTCCGCTGGGGTGGTGGCGTCGCATCGGGAACCCGAAGCCCGACGGCAGACCGGTTTCGATACGTGTCCACGTTTCCCCTCCGTCGGTCGTCCGGTACACGCCCATATGATCCTGGCGCCAGATCGAGTCGGGATGTTTCGGGTCGGCGACGAGGCCGTGGACGCACCAGTTGTTGGAGCCGACCCCTGCCTCGTCCGGGGTCCCGGCCGGGGTTACTCCCTGGTCGAAGCGGCCGAAAGTCTTCCCGCCGTCATCGGAACGGAAAACGCCGACGGCTGAGATGCCCACCCAGATTCGATCACCGTCAGTCAGGATGTGATGGGCGCACAGACCTCCGAACCCGGGCTCCCAGATTGGCCGGGACTCGTGCTCGTTGAGACCTACGACCGGGTCCCAGGTGATGCCCTGGTCTTCCGAACTGAAAAGGCCTGCCTGATCAACGCCGGCGAAGATCCTGTCGCCAGCCGTGTGGAAGGTCCAGATCTGGGTGAGCTTGCGGTTCAGCTCGCTCGGGTAGGACGGGCCCGATTCCACCTGTTCCCACTTGTCGAAGTCCTCGCTGCGATGAACCGAGGCTCCGAACCAGTTCGACCCCAGGCCCGCCAGGTAGGTTCCGTCGGGCGCCCGGCCGAACGCCGAGACCTTCCATCCCGGGAACCTCGGCGTGTCGACCTGCCACCCGCCGTTTCTATTGAGGAAGTAGGCGCCCTTTTCGGTGCCTATGGCAATTCTTTGCATACCCCATCATGCCGCGTCGGGCTTCCCTGCGTCGGGCTTCCTTGTGTCGGGCTTCCTGTGTCGGTCTGCATTGGAGGGAAACGGGTCGGTCGCAGCCTCCGCCAGGGTCGATTCGAGGAAGCGCTCGATGCGGACGGCCAGAGCCCTGGTTCGAATCCCGTTCAAGATGTCAAAAGCATGCTGAGCACGGTGTACCGGCAAGAACTCAACCGGAGCGCCGACCGCTCTCAGAGCGGCGACGAAGAATTCGGCCTCGGCGATCGGGACCAGTGAGTCGCTGGTCCCGTGTATGACCAGAAACGGCGGAGAGTCGGCCCGCACCTGGTCGATCGGGGAGGCCTCCCGATAGCGATCGGGGGCGTCGGCCGCGGCCGCCTTCATGACCCGCACGGGGATGAGCGGCCAATCGACCCGGGTGTTGTTCCGGTTGAAGAAGTCGTAGATGCCGTAGAGGACGATGGCCGCCTTGACCGACGTGTCGGCGGACTCGAAACCGGGTTGATGGCGGCCGTTGGAGAGGACGGATAACGATGTCAGATGGGCGCCGGCCGATCCACCCGCCAGCGCTATTCGATCGGGGTCCAGGCCGAACGTCGCGGCTCCTTCGGTCCTGATCCAATGCACGGCCCGGTTCACGCCGATCACATGGTCGGGGAACGTCGCTATTGGCGACAACGGATAGCGAATCGTTACGACTACCCATCCCTGCGATGCAAGGTGATGGACGACTGTTCTGAAAACTCGGCGAGGATCGCCTCCTCCCCAGCCTCCGCCGTGAACGTAGATAAGACACGGAACCGCTTCGCTTTTCGATTGGCGCAACCGGTAGACGTCGAGCGTCAATCCCGGTTCGTATTCGACATCGGTGACGCGTTCGATCCCGGCCGGAATTCGGTACGGCCATCCGGTCAGTTTCTCCCACCAGGCTGCCCCGGCCCGTTCCCGCCCTACCTCGCGGGCCGACGTGGCCGCTCGACGGATTAGTTCGACCTGCAGGAGCTGTGCCGTTGCGAGCATCGACAATCCGAGCCAACCCAGCGGATGGCCGAGGGCCCCGGCCGCGAGGAATCCTGCCCCGATGACGATTCGGACGAGAAACCAGAACCAGGGGATCTCGGCAATCAGCACGGCCGGCAGCCAGAGAGCCGGAAAGCGCGAGGTCGGAGGAGAAGGTTTTCGTAAGGCGTTCCAGCAGAAGAACAGTGCCAAGAAGGCATAGACGAAGAACAAGGCCGAGCTCATGTCAGTAGGCAGTAAGCAGTAGGCAGTAGGCAGTAGGCAGTAGGCAGTGGGAGTGGCCAGTGGGCAGTGGGCAGTATTCCTTACTGAAAGCTGCCTACTGGAAACTGCCTACTTCAAAGTAGCGTCACCGCCAAATGTCAACCGTTCGTTCCATCGATCAAGATGAGGTGGCGTTCCGGTACGGTGTCTTTCGGAACTCGGCCCAAGTCGGCCAGGTCGACCTCCACATCGAAGCCAGCGTGCCCGATGATGCATGGCTGGGCCTGCTTCCACCCCTGGAGATGTTCCTGGCCGGCCTCCAGCTGCCTTGGGACGAGGATTGGCTTGCCACCGGTGTGGACCTACTCACAGGGCTGGTCGCCGACCTTCCTCCGTCGACCCCGGCCGTTCTGCAGGCAAACACCAATCTCGAGGTCCACGAGCACCCTTGGCGCCGGGTCCACCTGTTCGAGGCGCTCGGTTTCGAGTTGTTTCAGGAAAAGCACGGATACTTGTGGGTCGATCGGGGTGAGCCGCTCGACGTCGTCCTCGAGACGCGTTCGCTCGATGATCTAGGAGACGAGGCCTACGCGGCGATCTTCTCCGGGGTTCCTTCGCGAGGGCTCGATCGAAACGACAACTATTACTACGCGGCTACCGGCCCCGAGAATTGGGCCAGGGTGATGATGACCTCTCTGGCGCCGGAGGATCGCCCGAGCTGTCTGATCGGGTACGTCAATGACGAGCCGATCGGGATGGTTGGCCTCTCCGCCTTCGATGAGGAAGACACCGGCACGATTGCGTACATCGGGGTCCTTCCCGATCACCGTGGTCGTGGCTTGGGGCGCCAGCTCCTCCTGGCGGCAACCGCGGCGGCGCGGCAGCGGGGCTTCAAGCAGATCCTGTCGGATGTCGATGTCCTCAATACCCCCATGCGGACGGCGATGGTCGCCTGTGGTCATCAGCCCGATTTGCGGCCCTGGCACAGATGGGCCCATTGGCTCCGCCTTCGCTAGGTCTAAGAGAGGCCCGACCTTTCTCACGCATGCTTGACCATGACGTGCTTGGTAATCGTGTAGTCGAGAACCGCCTCCTCTGACAGGTCCTTGCCGAAGCCGGATTGCTTGAAGCCGCCGTGGGGTGCTTCCGACGCCAGAGGGATGTGATCGTTCACCCACACCGTGCCGAATTCGAGCGCGCCCGCTACTCGGAGGGCTCGTCCGATGTCCCTCGTCCAGACCGAAGCGGCGAGCCCATAAAGGACATCGTTGCCGAGTCTGATGGCTTCTTCCTCTCCCTCGAACGGGAGCACCACCAGGACCGGCCCAAAGACCTCTTGTTGAACAATCTCCGACCGCTGGTCGACGTCGGTGATGACGGTCGGTGCATAGAAGTAACCCCGGTCCATGTTGTCGGGCACCTTGCCCCCGGTCAGCACCTTGGCGCCTTCCCCCCGGGCACGTTCGACGAAGGCGGCCACGCGGTCCCGCTGGGTCGACGAGATCAGCGGGCCCATGAAGGTGTCATCGCTCCACGGATCGCCGATCGTGGTCGACTCGAAGATCTCGACCAATGCATCAAGCACCTCCTCGAGTCTGTCCTTCGATGCATACAAACGGGCGGCAGCCGTGCAGTCCTGACCGCTGTTGAACAACGCGCCAATCTGCGCCGCCGCTGCCACTGCCTCGAGATCGGCGTCCTCGAACACGATGAAAGGGGCCTTACCGCCGAGCTCCAGATGAACCCGCTTGAGGGTGTCGGCCGCGGTCTTCATCACCTTCTTGCCCGTGCCGGTCGATCCGGTCAAAGAGATCATTCGCAAATCTGGATGCTCGACCAGGGCTTGACCGGTGTCGTTGCCACCCGAGATGACGTTCAAGACCCCGTCCGGGATACCGGCCTCCTTGGCCAGCTCTCCGAGCATGAGGGCAGTCCGGGGCGTGCCGGGGGCGGGCTTCAGCACGGTTGTGCATCCGGCTGCCAGGGCCGGCCCGATTTTCCAGATTGCCATGGCGAGGGGGTAGTTCCACGGGGCGATTTGACCCACCGGGCCGACCGGTTCTCGCCGGAGCATCGACGTGTACCCGGTCATGAAGTCGCCCGAGGCCGTGCCGGCGATGTTGCGAGCGGCGGCCGCGAAGAAGCGAAGATTGTCAACCGCCATCGGCAGATCGGCCCCCAACGAACCGCCGGCGTAGGGCTTGCCGGTGTCCTCCGATTCGATCCTGGCGAAATCCGCGGCACGAGTTTCCAGCGTGTCGGCCATGCGGTGAATGACCAGAGCGCGGGCTCCTGGAGTCAACTTGGACCAGCGGCCATCGAAGAACGCAGTATTCGCTGCCTTGACCGCGTTGTCGACATCGGCGGCACTGGCGTCGACGACGCTGTCGACCACTTCACCTGTGGCGGGGTTCTCAATCTTGAGCTCACCGCCGCCCTGTGAGTCCGTCCACCGTCCATCGATCCAGAGCTTGTCGCCCATTCTGACTCCTGTCCTCTATCGCTTCTTCTAGTGCTCGTCGGCCCGGCGGGCGAACCGCTGGCTGAGGATGATCGGTAAGAACGTCAAGATCACCACCAGCATCGCCACCACGTTGGTCACCGGTCGCTGCCGGGGGCGTACCAGCGAGGAGAAGATCCAGATCGGGAGTGTTTGCTGCTGGCCGGAAGTAAACGTTGTGACGATGATTTCATCGAACGACAGCGCAAACGCCAGCATGCCCCCGGTGACGAGCGCAGGGGCCAACTGGGGGAGCAGCACGTGTCGGAAGGTTTGCCAGCCACTCGCCCCGAGGTCCATCGACGCCTCCAACAACGAAGGCGAGGTGCGTCGCATCCGGGCGATCACGTTGTTGTAGGCGACGGCGACGCAGAAGGTGGCATGGCCGATCACCAGCGTCCAGAAGGAGAAGGACAGGTCGGCGAGGTTGATGGCCGAACGGAGGGCGATTCCGGTGATGATGCCGGGAAGAGCGATCGGAAGCACGATGAATAGGGAGAGCGTCTCCCTTCCAAAGAAGCGCGATCGCCAGATGGCGCCCGCGGCCAACGTGCCGATCACCAGTGCCATCGCCGTGGCCACGGCAGCAACCGTGAGGGAGAGGGAGAGAGCATCGCGGATGTCGGGGTTGCTGGCGGCGACTCCGAACCACCGGGTCGTGAAGCCGGGGGGCGGAAACTGAAAACTGGCTTCCTCGGTTGTGAAGGCATAGAGGAAGACGAGAAGAATGGGCACGTGCAGGAATGCCAGCACGGCTCCCGCGACCCAGGCCAACCCCCTGCCTTCTTGATTGCTTTCTTCATGATTTGGCTTTCTTCATGATTTGGCTCTCTTCATGACGTCGATCTCAACATCAGATCGTCTCGAAGGCCCCGAGCCGCCGGGCCACCGTGAGATAGAGGGCCATCACCGCGATGGGGACGAAGGAAAACGCGGCGGCCGCGGGAAGGTTGCCCGCAACGCCCTGCTGGCTGTAGATCGCCAATCCGATGAAGGGGCTGGAGTCGCCGATCACGGTGGGGATGATGTAGTCGCCAAGGGTCAGCGAGAACGTGAAGATCGAGCCTGCCGCCACCCCGGGTATCGAGAGAGGCCAGACGACCTTGCGAAAGGTGGTCGCCGGCTTGGCGCCCAGATCAGCCGAAGCCTCCAGGTATGACCGGGGCACGCGCTCGAGGGCGGTGACGATCGGGAGGATCATGAACGGCAGCCAGATGTAGAGAAAGACCGTGAATTGGCCGAGGTAGGAAACCGACAACGACGGTCCGCCGATCACCGGGAGGTCGAGGATTCCGTCGAGCACCCGTCCCAGGCCGAGCCGGGTGAGGAACCAGTTGATGATCCCCTCGGCCGCCAGGATGAGCTTCCAGGCATAGACCCGAACGAGGTATGAGGACCACAGGGGCAGGAGCACCGCCAGCACCATCCACCCCTTGGCACGGCCAGATGCGTAGCGAGCGATGTAATAGGCGAGAGGAAGGGCGACGACTACGGCAGCGATGGTGACGGCAGTTGCCATCCCGACCGTCCGCCCGATCACCGCCCGGTTGGCCGGAGTGAGAAGCTCGCCCCAGGTTTCCAAAGTCGGCGTGCGGTCGATGGTCCCGGCGAAGCTGTCGAGCCTGAAGAAGCTCTGAATGAGCAATGAAGCCAGCGAGCCTCCATACACGCCGACCAACCAGATGACCGGCAGGGCGAGCATCAATGCGAGGCGCAGGTGTGGACGCCGATAGAGCGAGGCCGCCATTCGGCGCCAGGCGGACGGGCTCGGAGTCACTGAAGTCATTGAGATGAGAGGGCGGGGCCGATGGCGGCCCCGCCCCCGCAACTGTTTACCGGCCGCCGATGACGGCCAGGTAGTCGGTTACCCATCGGTAGTAGGGGACGCAGGTGCCGCCGGCGCCGAGGCAGTCCTCGGTCGGCGTTTGCCAGAACTTGATACGGTCGAAGTTCTGGAGGCCGTTGATGTCACACCCTTCCGCTCCCAGCAGGTCACTGCCCTCACAAGCAGAGATGACTGCGGGCACCGACCCGAACCAGGCAGCCACACCGGCCTGGGTGCCGCTGGTGATGGAGTGGTTGAGCCACTTGTAGGCACAGTTGGGATTGGGCGCGTTGGCGTGCATCATCGTTGTGTCCGCCCACCCGGTGGCTCCTTCATCGGGGATGACGCTGGCAACCGGGGCCCCGCCAGCTTGCAGGATGTTCACCTGGAACGGCCAGCTCGAGGAGGCAGCCACTCCCTCGTTGGTGAAGTCATCGATCTGGATGAAGGCGTCGTGCCAGTAACGGCCGACCAGTGCCCGCTGCTGGCGCAGGAGATCCAATGCTTGGTCGTATTGGTCCTGGGTGAGTGCATAAGGTTGCTCGAATCCCAGATACAACGCCGCATCGGCGATGTAGATAGGTCCGTCGTAAGCCTGGACCCGACCTGCGTTCGACTCTCCGTCGGGCAATGCCTGCTCTTCGAAGACCACGCTCCAGGACGTCGGAGGAGCATCGCCGAAGACCTCGGTGTTGTACGCCAGCACGTTCGCACCCCAGTCATAGGGCACGCCATAGTGCTTGCCCTCGATTGTGTGCCACGGGGCATCCTGCAGCCTGGGATCGATGGTATCCCATCCCTCGATCAGGTCGATGTTGATCTCCTGGACGGTGCCGCCCGCGATCAGGCGGTTGCTGGCGTCGCCCGAGGCCGTGACGAGGTCGTATTCGTCGGACCCGGTCATCAGAGCCACCATCTCGTCCGACGTGCCGGCTGTCTTGACGTTGACCTGACATCCGGTGTCGGCTTCGAACTGTGTGACCCAGTCGTAGGCCGGGTCGGTTGAGCCATCTTCGATGTATCCGGCCCAGGCAACGATGTTGACCTGGCCCTCACCTTCGCCGATCTCGGTCGGCAGTGGCGTACCTTCTCTCCGCCATCGGTTGCGTCTCCGCCGCAGGCGGCCGCAATCAGAACCATCATTGCAAGCCACACGATCAGTCTCGATCGCACGTCATCTCCTCCGTGTTATTCATTGGCTCCGGCGAGCGCCGGTTCCGGCCTCTCCGTCTCGGCCAGAGGCCGCGACGAATCCTGATCCCACCTCAAAACCACCCGTTGGCCTTCAACGGCGCGGGGTATTCCGCGGACATCCAAATTCTGACTGATTACTAGCAACTCACCGTCCGCCACTGCCACCCGCAACCGATTGAAGGCTCCCATATAGACCGACTCGGTCACGGTTCCTTCAATGGAGTGGGTTCCTGCGACGGCGGGCGTCCCGGCCGCGGCGAGAGAAATCTTCTCGGGGCGCACTGTGAATGCACCGGGTTGACCCGTCACCCGCATTGCCAGATCGCCAGAGATGATGTTGGAGGTGCCGACGAAACCAGCCACGAAGGAGTTGGCGGGATTTTCGTACACCTCGGCCGGCCGACCCACCTGTTCGACCCGCCCGTGATTGAACACAGCCAGGCGATCGCTCATCGTCAAGGCTTCTTCCTGGTCGTGAGTGACGAAAATGAACGTGATGCCGACCTCCCGCTGGAGCGCCTTCAATTCCGTCTGCATTTCCTGCCGGAGCTTCAAGTCCAACGCTCCCAGCGGTTCATCGAGGAGCAGGACCGAGGGTCGATTGATCAGCGCCCTCGCCAGGGCAACTCGCTGACGCTGTCCCCCGGACAGCTGTGAGGGTTTACGGCCACCAAAACCCTCCAGTCGCACCAGGGCCAATGCTTCTTCGACTCGCCGCTTGCGTTCGGCTTCGGGACTCTTCCTGACCATCAACGAGTAGCCCACGTTGTCGGCGACCGTCATATGCGGGAAGAGGGCGTAGTCCTGAAACACTGTGTTGACGTCGCGGTCGTAAGGCGGCAGACCCGACACATCCTCACCGTGGAGGAGGATGCGTCCCGAGGTGGGAACCTCAAAGCCGGCGATCATGCGGAGGCAGGTCGTCTTTCCAGAGCCCGACGGCCCCAGCATCGCAAAGAACTCGCCGTCGGCGATCGCAAGATCGACATTGGCGACGGCGACGACAGTGTCAAAAGCCTTATGAACTTTCTCAAACGTGACGGCCTGTTTCATCACTGGCGGGCAAGTGTATGGGGAAGGCCGGTGAGCGTGCGGCATGGATCGGAGGGTGTTGTGATCCGCTGCACTTGGGGCAGTATGGCCCCCCGAGGTCTGTTCGCCCGCCTCAGACCCGTTTCCCTACTCTCCCTTCGATGCGTCTGCTGATCGCACGCTGCACTGTCGCCTACGAGGGTCGCTTGTCGGCCCACCTGCCGGAAGCAGTCCGTTTGATCATGGTCAAGGCCGACGGTTGTGTAGCCGTTCACGCTGACGGCGGTGCCTACAAGCCGCTCAATTGGATGAACGCTCCCAACACTCTGCTCGAACTCGAGGATCGCTGGGAAGTCGCCAATTCCAGAGGAGAGCGTTTGATCATCGACCTTCACGAAGTCATTTCCGATTACCAATATGGCCTGGGGGTTGATCCGGGTCTGCAGAAGGATGGGGTCGAGGCTCACCTGCAGGAATTGCTGGCGGAGAAGCCGTGGATTCTGGAGGACGGGCTGGTCCTGCTGCGTCGGGAGTACCCGACCGACCTGGGGCCGGTTGATCTGATGTGCATCGACCTCAACGGCACCATGGTCGCGATCGAGGTGAAGCGACGGGGCGAGATCGACGGCGTCGAGCAGCTGGCGCGCTACGTCGAGCGCCTGATGCTGGATGGACGTCTCGGCGCCGTCAGGGCCATGTACGTAGCCCAGTCGATCACACCGCAAGCAAGGATCCTGGCGCGCAGTCGGAACATCGAGACACTCGAGGTGGACTACGACGGGCTGCGTGACGCCGAGTCGACCTCCCTCCGGCTGTTCTGACCGCGGGTGGGTCTTGTTCGACATCGTCCTCTATCACCCTGAGATCCCTCCCAACACAGGGAACTGCATGCGCCTGGCGGCCAACACCGGCTGCCGGCTGCACCTGATCGAACCGCTCGGCTTCACCCTCGAAGACAGCAAGCTTCGCCGGGCCGGGATGGACTACAGGGATCGAGCGGTGGTCCACGTTCACTCCGACCTGGAAGCCTGGCGAGCTTCCACCGCACCCTCGCGGGTGTTCGCCCTTTCCAGCAAGGGAGCCACCCCGTATTCGGACATCGGGTTCGAGGGCGGGGACAGTCTTCTGTTCGGTCCCGAGTCGGTGGGGTTGCCAGACCACGTTCTCCAGGCCGGGTGGGTCACTGAGGTTCTCATGATCCCGATGAAGCCAGGGGTGCGGAGCCTCAATCTGGCCAACGCCGCTTCGATCGTGATCTACGAAGCGTGGCGCCAGCACGGCTTCGCGTAGGCACCGAACCCCACCCTTCTTGTGACGGTTCACCACCTCGGCGGTAGGTGAACCGTCACAAGAAGGGGGGTTCAACTGCCGAGCAGGCGCAGCGCGATCGCCTCCGCCAGCACGGCTTTTTCAAGGTCAGCGAGATCCTGACTCTCGTTGGGCCCGTGGATCGAGGAGGTGGGATCCCCGGCCCCGATCAACAGGATCGGGGCGCCTTTCATCCTCTCCGAGAAGGAGGCGACGAAGGGGATCGAACCGCCCACCCCGGCCTCGACCGGTTCGACTCCCCAGGCCTCGGTCATGGCCTGCCGGAATGCGTCGTAGGCCGTCCCGGTGGTCTCCAGCTTGAAGGCGTCGCCATAGCCCTCATCCGAGATGGTGAGCTGCGCTCCCCACGGAACATTCTTCTCGAGATGGCTCCGGAGGGCGGCGACCGCCGCCGCGCCGTCCTGACCGGGTGCAATTCTCATGCTCACTTTGGCCCTTGCAACCGGCACCAATTGGTTGATGGCTTCGTCGATCGTCGGGGCGTCGATGGCCAGGATCGAGATGGCGGGTTTCGAGAAAAGACGTGACGTGAGACCGCCGCCTCCGATCAACTCGACCTGATCGAGGGCGCCGGCCGCTTTTCGGAGCTCACCCTCGGTGAGGTCGAGTGGGTCTGACTCTTCGGCGACGAGGCCGGGCACCGCCACATTTCCTTGATCATCGTGCAAGCTGGCGATCAGGCGGGAGAGGGAAATGAGAGCGTCGGGAAAGACGCCTCCGAAGCCGCCGGAGTGAACTGCGGACTTGAGGGTCCTCAGCTCAATGACACAGGCCGTCAATCCTCGGAGCGATGTGAACAACGCGGGCCGTCCCACCCGCCAGACCCCGGCATCGGCAATGACGATTACATCGGCGGCCAGGAGGCTGGCATAACTCTCTAGGAAGTCGTCAAGATGGGTTGAGCCGACCTCCTCCTCGCCCTCGATGAACACTTTGATTCCCACCGGGGGCTTGCCCGTCATGAGCACCGAGGGCGCCCAGGTGCATGATGACCCCGGACTTGTCGTCGGAGGCACCCCGTCCGTAGAGGCGGCCGTCCTTCTCGTGCGGCTCGAAGGGACCCGTGAACCACTCCTCGGCCGGACCCGGAGGCTGAACATCGTGATGCGCGTAGAGGAGGATCGTTGGAGCTCCCGGAGGGCCCGGGATCTGCCCGAACACCGCCGGGTGGGCACCGGGATGCTCGAGCAACTGGAGGTCCTGGCAACCGACCGTTCTCAACAGGTCGAGGATGTGCTCGGCCGAGCGGCGGACCGGCTCGGCTGGATAGCTGGGGGCGCTAACCGACGGAATCCTGACGAGGTCGGTCAGGATCGATTTCAGCTGTGGAAATAGTGTCGATACCCGGTTCCGGAGGTCGTCGTGCATCGGGCGAGGGTAGGGCTCGTTCGAGGAGGCTGGTTCTGCCCTTCCCCCCGAAATTTGGCGCACCACGATCAACCTGAGCGAAATCTGGCGCTGGGCGAACGAGAGGTGTTGGTTGGTTCGCAGTGCGCCAGATTCACAGGAGCGGTTCGAGATTCACCAAATTTCGGTCGGGTAGGTGCTCCCCAAATTGCCGAAAGGCCAGGTCCCGCACCCCTGACCCCGATCCCGAGAGGTGTACCGTCCGAACATGGACTTCGCTTACTCACCAACTGTCGAAAGTCTCCGTGAGAAGCTCACATCGTTCATGGACCGCTTCGTCTATCCGGCCGAGTCGGTCTACGAACAGCAGATGGCTGCAGCCGGCGATCCCAACTTCCACCCGCCGGTGATCGAAGACCTGAAGAAGGAGGCGCGGTCCCAGGGTCTGTGGAACCTCTTTCTCCCCAATTCTGAAGACGGGGCCGGTCTGACCGTCTCTGATTACGCCCCTCTGGCGGAGATAACCGGCCGCAGTCCCGATCTCGCCCCCGAAGCCCTCAACTGTTCGGCTCCCGACACGGGAAATATGGAGATTCTCCACATGTTCGGCACCCCCGAACAGAAGGGGCGTTGGCTCGCGCCCTTGCTCGAAGGCGAGATCCGGTCGTGTTTCTCGATGACCGAGCCCGACGTTGCCTCCTCGGACGCCACCAACATCCGGACCCGGATCGAGCGCGACGGGGACCACTACGTGGTTACCGGGCGGAAATGGTTCTCCTCCGGGGCCGCCTCGCCTCGCTGCAAGGTGGCCATCGTGATGGGCGTCACCAACCCCGACGCTGATTCCCATCACCGTCAGAGCATGATCCTGGTGCCTTTCGACGCCCCCGGGGTGACGGTTGAACGCGAACCGACCGTCTTCGGGTACCACGACCGGGGAGGACATCCGGTGGTCAACTATGACGGGGTCCGGGTGCCGGTCGGCAACCTGTTGGGAGAGGAGGGCGGGGGGTTCGCCATCGCCCAGGCCCGGCTCGGCCCGGGCCGGATCCACCATTGCATGCGAGCGATCGGGGCCGCTGAACGATGCTTCGAGATGATGTGTGCCCGGGCCCAAGCCCGGGTTGCCTTTGGGAAAACCTTGGCGGAACAGGGGGTAATCCGGGAATGGATCGCCGATTCTCGGATAAAGATCGAACAGGCCCGCCTGCTGGTCCTAAAAACGGCCTGGTTGATCGACAAACACGGGGTAAAAGGCGCCAGAACTGAGATTTCGGCCATAAAGGTGGTCGCTCCGGACGTGCTCACCTTCGTCGCCGACCGGGCCATGCAGATCTTCGGCGCAGCAGGATTTACCAACGACTTTCCCCTGGCGAGGCTATGGTGTATGGGGCGATGGCTCAAAATGGCCGATGGGCCTGATGAAGTTCATCGTCTATCGGTAGCGCGGGCCGAACTCTCCCGCTTCGAATAGGTCTTTCGCAGACGGTTCCGAGGGTTGGTTCTCCCCGGAAATGGGAACGAAAAGGCCTTGTCGTGCGTTCTAATTTCTCCCCCAGTCGTCGAGTTGACGGTCGACATCCCCTGGATGATCGGCCTCTTCCAGAGACTCGACCCAGCGTAGGTAGCGAAGCAATGGAACAGATATATCCAGAAATCACGGAACCGATTACCTGGCGTGACGATGCCGCATGCCGGGAACGACCCGATGTCGACTTTTTCCCCTTTCCCGAGGACGTCGCGGCCATAAGTCGCGCCAAAGAGGTGTGTGCGATCTGCCCGGTTGCCGAGGAATGCCTCTTTTACTCCATCAGCACCCGCCAGGGCGATGGAGTTTGGGGCGGACATACGCCTAAAGAGCGGATGAAACTGCGCCGAAAATGGATGGAAGATGTGCGCGCTCCGACCGCGCCCGAGCGAGAGGTGGCCTCCAACAGGGAAGCCTCGTAACAAGAGAGCAGGCCCGCAATGAAACTCCCTCCGCTCAGCGAGCGTGAGCTGGAGATCGTCGATACCACAGTTAGCGACTCCGACGCAAGGTATCGGGGACTACTTGAAGCGGCGCCCGATGCAATGGTGGTGGTTGATCAGGCCGGCAAGATCGTCCTTCTGAACGTCCAGGCGGAGAAGCAGTTCGGTTACCACCGCGACGAGCTGGTCGGTCAGAGAGTCACCAACATCATTCCGGAGGGGTTCGCCGAGCTCCTGATCGCCGATGACCTCCGCTCCGCCGAGGGGGCCCTGGCTCAGCAGAGGAAGGCGTTTGCAGTAGAGCGGCATGGCGGAACTATCACCGTCGAGTCGCGTCCGGGCGAGGGCTCAACCTTCCGCTTCGCCCTGGTAGCACCGGGCGCATTGTGAAGCGCGTCGAAGGGGACGAAAAGTTCATCGAAGTGCTCTTGGTAGAGGACAGTCCTGGTGATGTCCGGTTGACCCGGGAGGCGTTTCGCGAGGCGAATCACTCGGTTCGTTTGCACGTGGCTAACGACGGGGTCGAGGCCGTGGCGTTTCTCAGGAGGGAGGGAACTCATTTTCACGCCCCTCGCCCTGATCTCATCTTGTTGGACCTGAATCTCCCCAGGATGGATGGCCGTGAAGTGCTGGCCATCATCAAGGAGGACGAGGGTCTGTCGACGATTCCCACCCTGATTCTGACCACGTCCGACGCCGACGCCGATGTGCTGATGTCCTATCAATTGAAGGCGAACGCGTACCTCAGCAAGCCCGTGCAATTGGCTGCGTTTGAAACCCTCGTGAGGAGCATCAACGACTTCTGGCTCACCAAGGTCAGGCTGCCCCAGCAAGTGAAACAACATTGAGAACTCCAATGCAGGAGGACGTCAAGCCTCTGGAAGTCCTTTTGATTGAAGACAGTCCCGGTGATGTGCGGCTGACGCAGGAGGTATTCCGCGATTCCAACCTTGCGATCCGGCTGCACGTGGTCTCGGATGGCGTGGAGGCGATGTCTTTTCTGAGGCGCGAGGGTGGTCATGCCGAAGCTCCCCGGCCGGACTTCATCCTGTTGGACCTGAACCTCCCCAAGATGGACGGTCGCGAGGTGCTGGCCATCATCAAAGAGGACCAGAGTCTGCGGACGATCCCCACAGTGATTCTCACGACCTCAGATGCCGAGGCCGACGTCCTCAAGAGCTATCGGCTTCAAGCCAACGCTTATCTCAGCAAGCCCGTTCGAGCGGATGCGTTCGAGAGGCTGGTCGAGAGCATCGGTGATTTTTGGCTGACACAGGTCAAAATGCCAAGAGTCGGCCTCTCGAACTCGCATCCGACCACCCGGGTGCTGCTGGTGGAAGACAACCCGGGAGATGCCCGGCTGCTACATGAGTTGTTGAACGAGGCGGGCTCGTACAGGACCGAGCTCACTTTGGTGCGATCGATGAGTGAGGCCGAAGCCCGGTTGGCCGCCAGAGTCTCCGACATCGTCCTGCTGGACCTTGGTCTGCCCGATGCTGACGGGCTCGAGGCGGTGCAGCGGATACATCTTGCTGCCCCGCACATCCCGCTAGTGGTGCTGACCGGCCTTGACGACGAAGCTTTGGCGGGGCGCGCCTTGCAGGAGGGTGCGGCGGACTATCTCATCAAAGGCCAGATCGAGAGCCGGGGTCTGCTGCGAGCGCTGCGGTACGCCATCGAGCGCAAAGTCATGGAGGAGGCTCTATTCGTAGAACAAGAAAGAGCCGAAGTAACGCTGAACAGCATCGGCGACGGGGTGATCAGCAGCGACATCTCGGGGAACATCACCTTCCTCAATCTGGCGGCCGCCGCCATGACAGGATGGTCGTTGCAAGAAGCACTGGGTCGGCCCCTGGCCGAAGTATTTCTGGGCGCTGATGCCCTCAGCCGGGAGGCCGTCCCGAATCCGGCAGCCGCCGATCACGACGGAACCGTGTATCTGTTGTCGGATTGCGTCCTGATCGGCCGTCACCAGCTCGAGATACCGATCGAAGCCAGCGTGTCTCCCATACGCGATCGGGCTGGATCCGCGACCGGGTCGGTGATCGTGTTCCGTGATGTCAGCACTGCCCGGGCGATGGCACTCGAAATGACCCACGCCGCTGAGCACGACTACCTGACGGGTCTGCCCAATCGGTTACTCCTGAACGACCGGATCAGCCAGGCGATCGCCCTCGCTCCTCGTCATGGAAAACAGGTGGCGGTGCTGTTCCTTGACCTGGATGGGTTCAAACACATCAACGACTCGCTGGGACATGGGATCGGCGACCGGCTCCTCCAGTCGGTCTCGAGCCGCCTCGTCGGATGCGTTCGCCCTTCGGATACGGTCAGTCGGCAGGGCGGGGACGAATTCGTTGTGCTGCTGTCAGAAGCCGAGCAATGGCAAGACGCTGCGATTGTCGCCACCAGGATGCTTTCGGCAGTCGCCGAAGTTCATTCGGTCGATGAGCACGATCTCCACGTCACCACCAGCATCGGCATCAGCGTGTTTCCCGACGACGGAGGGGATCCCGAGACGCTCATCAAGAACGCCGACACGGCCATGTATCAGGCCAAGGCCAACGGACGCCAGAACTTTCAGTTCTTCAAGGCCGCCATGAACGTCCGCGCCGTCGAGCGGCAATCCGTGGAAGAGAGCCTCAGGCGTGCTCTCGCTCAGCACCAGTTCGTGCTGCACTACCAACCGAAGATCAATCTCCGCACGGGTGCTATCACCGGAGCGGAGGCGTTGCTTCGTTGGCCCCACCCGATTCGCGGGCTGGTCCCGCCTGCCCAGTTCATTCCGATCGCCGAGGACAGCGGGCTCATACGGCCAATCGGAAGCTGGGTGCTTCGAGAGGCCTGTCGTCAGTCGAGAGCCTGGGCGGATGCAGGCCTTCCGGCCATGAGCATGGCTGTGAACGTGTCGGCCATGGAGCTACGTAACGAGAACTACCTGGTGCGCCTGCTTTCGGTGCTCGAAGAAACAGGTATGGACCCCAGATCGCTCGAGCTCGAGCTGACCGAGAGCGTGCTCATGACCCACGCCGAATCGGCCGCCTTCATACTGCAATCTCTTCGAGAAAGAGGTGTGCAGGTCGCCATCGATGACTTTGGCACCGGGTTTTCCAGCTTGAGCTATCTCCGGAAGTTCCCGATCGACGCCCTCAAGATCGACCGGTCCTTCGTCAGCCAGGTGAGTAATGGTGGCGAAGAGACCAGCATCGTGGCTGCCGTCATCAGCATGGCCCGAAGTCTCAAACTTCGCGTTGTGGGCGAGGGCGTCGAAACCCTCGAGCAGTTGAACTTCCTCCAGTCGCACAAATGCGACGAGGCCCAGGGGTTCTTCTTCAGTCCGCCGGTTCCCCCCGGGGAGTTTGTCGAGTTGCTCAGATCGGGGATCGAACGGGGCCTCGGAGTTGGTACGGCTGGGGCGACGGCCTCGCGCTAACCGGAAGTCACCGGTCTTCGGCAACAAAGCACCGGGCCACCGTGCCCGCCGGTTGCTGACACATTGAGAAGCGAGGTGATAAACAGGGGGCCGATGCTCGATGTAGAGGCCCTTCGTTCCGAGTTCCCGGCGCTCTCTGCAGGCCAGATCTTCATCGACGGCCCTGCCGGCACCCAGGTCCCCACCCGGGTGATCAATGCGGTGACCGATGCCCTGACCAGGTCGATGTCGAACGTGGGCGGGGACTTCGCCTCCAGCCGGCGTTCGGATGCAACCTTGGCGGCGGCCCGGGCAGCCGCCTCCGATCTCGTCGGGGGGAGCCCGGACGAAGTGGTGTTCGGCGCCAATATGACTTCGTTGACCTTCTCTTTCAGCCGGGCCCTGGCCGAGGGTTGGAAACCCGGCGACCGCGTCGTCCTGTCAGGGCTCGATCATGACGCCAACATCACTCCGTGGGTGCGGGCGGCCGCTTCGGTCGGCGCCGAAACCGTCTTTGGAGCTATCAAGGATGACGCCACCCTCGACGTGGATCACATGGTGTCGTTGATCGACGAACGGACTCGGCTGGTGGCAGTTACGGCATGCTCCAACGCCTTCGGGTCACTGGTCGACGTGGCCAGGGTGACAGCGGCAGCACGCCAGGTCGGGGCCCTCACCTATGTCGACGCCGTGCACTTTGCCCCGCATCGCTTCATCGACGTCCACGCGATCGGTTGTGACTTTCTGGTGGCGTCGTCCTACAAATTCTTCGGACCGCATCTGGGGGTCCTGTGGGGGAGGCGGCAGCACCTCGAGGCGCTCCCTGCCTTCAAGATCCGCCCATCTCCCGAAACCGCACCCGAGCGTTGGGAAACCGGCACGCCGCCATTCGAATTGCTGGCCGGCTTCTCGGCCGCCGTCGACTACCTGGCTTCCCTTGGTTGGGGGGGCGATCGCAGGGGAGCGCTCGAAGCAGCCTTTCGCGAGATTTCAGACCATGAAGCAAAGCTCGGACGGCTCTTTCTCGCCGGGTTGCCAGACGGGGTCAAAGTCGTCGGGCCCACCACGATGGGCGAGCGGGTACCGACGTTTTCGCTGGAGGTCGATGGCCTGACGGCGGCCCAGGTCTCCAAGCGGCTCGGAGCGGCTCGCGTGGCGGTCTGGGCCGGACACCACTACGCAGTCGAGCCCATGCAACGCCTCGGATATCTGGAAAAAGGCGGAACGACCCGGATCGGTTTCGTCCACATCAACACCGTCGCCGAGGTCGAGGCGGTTCTGGCGGCTCTGCGGGCACTGTGAAGTGAATTCCAGGTCTCGAGCCAGGCGTCAGCACCCAAAGCCTGTTGATTCGAGCCCGGTAGGAGCCGCTGTCCGGGTCCTTACAATTGCCCGCCCATGAGCTACGGATTTGCGACTCGCGCCATCCATGCCGGACAGCGGCCGGACCCCGAAACCGGGGCGCGGGCCATGCCGATCTACGCCACTACTTCGTTCGTGTTCGAGGACGCCCAGACCGCGGCCGACCTCTTCGCCCTCCAGACTTACGGAAATATCTACACCCGCATCGGCAACCCCACCAACGCGGCTTTCGAAGAGCGAATGGCCTCCCTGGAAGGCGGGCTCGGGGGATTGGCGACCGGTTCCGGGCAGGCGGCTCAGCTCATCGCCGTTCTCACGCTGTGCAAAGCCGGTGACGAAATCGTGGCGGCTCGCAATTTGTATGGCGGCACCTATACCCAATTCGACGTCACCCTGCGACGAATGGGGATCGACGTGACCTTCGTCGACCCGGTGCCCGAAGCGATCGCCGGCGCCATCACACCCAAGACCAAACTCGTGTATGGAGAGACGATCGGCAACCCCCGGGCGGAGGTTTTCGACCTCGAAGGGGCTGCTCTGGTCGCCCACGAACACGGCATACCTCTCGTCGTCGACAACACATTTGCTACTCCGTACCTCTGCCGGCCCATGGAGTGGGGGGCCGACATCGTGGTCCACTCGGCGACCAAGTTCATAGGAGGGCACGGGGTTGTCATCGGCGGCGTCATCGTTGAGTCGGGTCGCTTTCCATGGGACAACGGGAACTTCCCTCTCATGACCGAGCCGTCCCCGGCCTACCACGGCCTGAAGTTTTGGGAGAACTTCCGCGAGTACGCCTTTCTCACCAAGGCTCGCACGGAGTTGCTTCGAGATGTCGGAGCCGCTCTGTCTCCCTTCAACTCGTTCCTGCTGCTGCTCGGTCTCGAAACCCTGCCGTTGCGGATGCAGCGTCATGTCGAGAACGCCCGGGCCGTGGCCGGGCACCTGGCTTCTCATACCGCCGTCGACTGGGTGAGCTATCCGGAGGCCAATGATCCTCTTGTCGTCAAATACGTCCCCAGAGGTCCTGGAGCCGTGTTCACCTTCGGAGTCCAGGGCGGGTTCGAGGCGGGCAAGCAATTCATCGAGAAGGTCGAACTTGCCTCCCACCTGGCGAATGTCGGCGATGCCAAGACTCTCGTGATTCACCCTGCGTCCACCACCCATCAACAGGTTCCCGACGAGGAGCGAAAGGCCTCCGGAGTCGGTGATGAGATGATCAGGATCTCCGTCGGCATCGAAGACGTCGAGGACATCATCGACGACCTCGATCGTGCGCTAGGTTGATGAAATGACCGCCGTTCTCAGTGATTCGGGACTCGAGGAGGCAGGACCACTGGAGCGTCTTGCGATTCTGCGAGAGGCCAAGACGGTGGCCCTCGTCGGAGTGTCACCAAACCCGTTGCGCTCGTCCAACTTTGTGGCGACCTATCTCACGCGAACCTCCTACACGATGTGGCCGGTGAATCCGCACGCCGATGAAGTCCTCGGCTTGAAGGCCTACCCGTCGCTGGCCGATCTTCCCGGTCCTCCCGACATCGTCGATTGCTTCCGCAAAGCCTCCGAGCTGCCCCAAGTAGTCGAAGAGGCGATCGCCGTCGGCGCCAAAGTGGTCTGGTTCCAGCTCGGCCTCCGCAACGACGAGGCAGCGGCGATGGCGGTGGCTGCCGGGCTCAAGGTCGTCCAGGACCGTTGCCTCAAGATCGAGCACGCCCGGTTTGCAGGCGGCCTCCACCTAGCCGGCTTCGACACCGGTGTAATCACCTCAAAACGAAGACGCCCGGTCTAGATCCAGTCGACGGGTTAGCGAAGCGCCCCTACCTCCCGCCTCGCCCATGGGGCTAAGGGACAAATAGGAAGGCGTCGGAGTCAATGTCAGGACTTGTTTGTCCCCTCGCCGATAGGCGGGGGAAGGTACCGCTGGCTGCCGAATAGGCGGCCAGGGGTAGGGGGGCACTGGTGAAGCTGTCCTAGACCTCATCGACGGGTTCGCCTCTTTTCTGTTTGTCCCCTCGCCGATAGGCGGGGGGAAGGTACCGCTGGCTGCCGAATAGGCGGCCAGGGGTAGGGGGGCACTGGTGAAGCTGTCAATCAACGTCTAGGACGGGTTTGCCAATCCCCCCTACCTCCCGCCTCGTTCCTCGGCGGCAGGGACCTTCCCCCGCCCTTCGGGCGAAGGGACAAAAGAGGAGCGCTTGACTTGCAGGAGGGTCCACTGGTGGCGTCGCTAATTCCAGTGGGTTCACCTCTTTCGAAGCGTTCTCGCCTGTCGGTCAAAGCACTGCGGTTGTACGACGAGATGGCACTTCTCAGACCAGTCGTGGTCGATCCCCAGAATGGGTATCGCTACTACTCGCAAGATCAGCTCGAGCTGGCCCGACTCATCGGCTTGCTCCGCAGTTTGGAGATGCCGCTCGTTCAGATCGCCGAGGTCATCGCGTTGGATGGAATGGCTGCAGTCAAGAGCATCGGTACCTACTGGCAAGGCGTCGAGGCGGACCTGCGCACCAAGCGCAAGCTGGTCCGGTACCTCGTCCGTTATCTCTCAGGCAAAGGAGTGAACATGTTTGTGGTTGAGACACGACAGATCCCTGATCAGCAGATCGCCTCGGTCGAGCGAAAGGTGCTGGTAGGCGATCTATCGGCATTCATCGACGAGGGCATGCGAACCGTCTACGACGTGCTTAGCCAGGCGTCGACCGACACTGGCATCCCGTTCGTCATCTACCACGGCGAGGTCAACACCGATTCCGACGGACCGGTCGAGGTGTGCGTGCCCTACGTCGGCGAGGTCAAGCCGGTCGGCGAGATTCGGCTGAGGCTCGAGCCCGCGCACACCGAAGCGTTTACCAGGATCACGAAGGCCCAGGTCGCCTTTCCCGGGATCCTGGAGGCGTACGAGGCTGTCGAGAAATGGGCCGTCGACAACGAACGAGCGGCGGTCGGATCTCCCCGGGAGGTCTACTTCACCGACTGGCGCGCTGCTCAGGACGACGATCCTGCCTGTGACATAGCCCTGCCGATCAAGACCTGACCATCCGACCAGACCTTTTGCGTCGTTCCCACACTCTCGCGCCGCCGATCCCACCGGCGATGGCGGCAGCAAAGGGAAGGCTCAATGCCAGCCCGTTGAGGCCGTCCTCGTCGGCGATCCCGAATTTGGCCAGCAGACCGAGACCGGCACAGGTGGCCACCACCGCCAGCAACGGACGCCACGCCGGGGGCGGGGGGCGAAGGTCCTGGTTGGGCCTCTCGTAGCGCCCGAAAACCAGGAGAAAGGGCAAGGTCGCCACCACCAGGGCTGCCATCCACAGGGGACGAGTCAGCCACCAGCGAGCGGTGTTGGCGTCGGTTCGCAAGCCCCAGCCGTTCAGCAGCAGCGACCCCCCGACCAGGGCAATCATGGCGGTGAGATGCCACAGGTAGAGGGTCATGATCCTTCCGTTGACCAGGATCGTTGCCGCCCAATTCCGGGTCTTGCTCAACATTCGCCGGGCCGGCCCCTCCATCGCCAGAAGGGCACCGGCTTGGAATATGGCAAGGGTCAAAAGGGTGACCTTGGGCGGCTGGCTGTTGGTAACCCCCTGGGTGTCGAGGCCAACCATCGCCACCGGATACGGTCCGAAGGCCACCAGGGCGACCGTCGCCAGCAGGCCGGCCGCCGACCACATGAGGCGTTGTCTCGGCGTCCCGAGTCGGGAGTCGGCCCAGGCAAAACCGAGGGTGTGAACCGTGCCCCACATGAACAAGTAGTTGAGGTAGCCGACCCAGGAAATGCCCAGACCTAGTGAAATCAGATCGACC
This sequence comes from uncultured Acidimicrobiia bacterium, assembly GCA_963790345.1. Lineage (GTDB taxonomy): Bacteria > Actinomycetota > Acidimicrobiia > Spongiisociales > ZC4RG35 > DATEEG01. Next base: position 162,298 of record CAWBOD010000005.1, read on the forward strand.
ATGCCGGCCAGCAGCCCCGACACGACCACGAACTTCCATCCCCATCGGTCCCAGGCTCGCAAGGCGAGGGGAGTGAAGGCCACGACCGCCACATACGTAGCCAGGAACCAGACCGGGACCAACGCTGCCTGGGATGCCACCTTGAGCAGTTCCGGGTCAAAGCCGCTTTGCAGCAAGGCGTAGGCGCCAGCGGTCCACACGACCAGCAAAGGCAACACCGGCAGGACCAGCCGCCGCAACCGCGCCCGCAGCCACGCCCCGTACGTCGAACCTTCCCGAGCGGAGGCCCGCCACGACGCGGCATTGGCAAATCCACCGACGAAGAAGAAGATCGGCATCACCTGCAGAACCCACGTGAGGTAGTGGGTCCAGGTGGTCTGAGTGAGAAGGTGATTGGCCTCGAGCCCGCTCGCGGTGATGACCGGGGCAGCCATGAGCCAATGTCCGAACACGACGACCATGATCGAGGCAGCCCGCAAGAAGTCGACGTAACGGTTGCGTGACGCCGGTGTTTGCTCGGCCATTCTCTCGGCCTGTCGCCAGATGCCTGTGGTCATCGAGCCTCATCATCGGCCCGGGGCCTGGTCTTGTCGAGTGGTGAATACCCTGATGCCGGTCTCAGGGCTCACCCATCAATCGGGTGCGGCTACCTTCCAGCGGAGTGGCCGCCACCTCGTCAACCCGGGGTTACGCGGTTGAGAAAAGCGGCCATCTGTTCACGGAGGACCGGCTGGGTCGGGCAATAGCTGAGGGGAGCCGCCGAACATCCGCTCGTGACCCCGGCCCGGTACAGGGCGGCGACGTCGACCGCATGGACGCCCGTCACGTCCGCGAAGGGGTTGGCCGATCCGGCGCCGTCGGGGATAGGCGCGATTTTGTAGGCCCTCACGATGAAGCTCGCCATCTGCTCTCGGGTGACGGCCTGCTCCGGGCAGAAGAGACCGGGAGCACAACCAAGGGTGATGCCGGCCGCGCCGATCCGGTTGATGTCCGCCTCGTGGATGGATCCGGCGTCGTCGGAGAAGACGTCACCACCCTGGTCGGGCAACGACAGGGCCCTCACTAGGAAGCTGGCCATCTGACCCCGGCTGACCGCAAGTTTCGGGCAGAACCAGTCGTTGAACGGCGGGTTGCATCCGAGTGTGACTCCGGCTCCCGCCGCCCACTCGATATCCGTGGTGAAGGGGTTGCCGTCGTCGTCGGCGAAGCGGCCACTGAAGTCATAGACCGGTCGGTCGGGCGAGCAGTTGAAATCGGCAGCCCGGAACCAGCCGTCGAGGTCGGAGTAGATCTGGCGATTGCCCAGGGCCACGACCAAAGACCCGTTGGCGTCGAGACGTTGGAGGTCCCCGTGGCCGTCGCCGTCGTAGTCCGAGATTCGGAGGACATCCTGGGAGCCGATCGAGATCGGCAGCTGGACTGTCTCGGACGCCTGGGCGTACGAGCCCGCCGCGGTAAAGATCTGCATCGAACCGGACGTTCCCACCGAATAGAGATCGGGTTTCCCATCGAGGTCTCGATCGCCGATCAATACCCGCGAATCGGCCTCGATGGTGAACGACCCCGAGAAGGCACTTGCGAGGTATCCCGAGGCTCCATCCCAAATCTGGAGATTGCCGGACGAGATCGAAAATAGGTCGGCTTTTCCATCTGAGTTGTAGTCGGCCATCAGGTAGGTCCCCGCAGGGTCAGTCGGCGCTCCGGTCGGGACCGTCCGAACCTCCTGATAGAACGACTTGGCATCGTGGATGTGAAGCGTCAGGTTGGATCCGCCAAAATCGAGGAAGACGATGTCGGGCCGGCCGCCGTAGGTGGTGTTGCCAAAGATCACCCTTCGGGTCAGGTCTGCCCCGGGGAGTTGGAATCGGTTGAAACCGCACATTCCGTAATCGGCCCACGACCCCATGACCTCGACGATGGGACCCGCGTTGGGATGCGTCTTGAGGCGAAGCGTGTCGACCGCCCCGTCTCCGGACAGGTCGGCCAGGGCATCGATGGCGCCCGGCCTCCTGCCTCCCAGCGCGCTTTGATGGAGGACCGGGATCTCATTGAAGGGGGCCGTGGCCGCCAGGGAGCGGTAGGGGGCGGGAATCGAACCGTAACCAGGAGTCGCCCCAGGTCCCATCCACGAGTAGTGCATCGGATCCTTGTGTCCGATCCAATCTCCTCCCCAACAGAACCCAGCCTGTCGCCAGGCATCGACATACCAGGCCGGCATGTCCGTGATCAGGCCGTCAGCGGTGGGGTTGGTGCGCGAGTTGATGTCGATGGCCGCCCCTATGGCGTGATAGCTGATTGACTCGCTACCGCTCACGGTTCGCGCCGTGAAGCCGAAGGTTTCCCGCGCCCTCGTCGAGTAGAACGAGGCGGTGGCGGCGAGGTTGTTGGCGACCTGCTGGAAGGCGGGCAGGGCCCGGTGGTGAACGGAGACGCTGAGGCCGCCGGAGAACGGCACCGTCCATCGAACGAGTGCGTTCCGGGCCTGGCCGACGGTCCTTCCAAACAGGGCGCCCATCGGTCCCCGGATCGGTTCAGAGTCTGACAAACCCCCACCACGGGGGGCCAGGGCAGAGATGGCTCGCGGGACCCCGCAGCCATCCGATTCGGAGTATGTCGCCTCGACCCCTCCACCGTTGTCGGCCAGGGCGGGGATGGACAGTGGAAACAATGTGGCCGCGGCCACTAAGGCCAGCAGACGTTTGATCAAGTTCTCCCCCAACGAGGTCGGCTGCCACGGCACCCTAACGGACCCGACCGCCGTGTCCTTCCGGGTCAACCCTCCAGCCGCGCCACGCCGGCCTGGTCCAAAGTGCCCGTGTCCAACAGGCCCAGCTGGTCCAAAATGAACGCCAGGATGAAGGCTTCGTCGCGCCAGGCGTCGTAGCGACCGGAGGGACCGCCGTGCCCGGCGCCCATTTCGGTCTTCAAGAGAATCGGACGGTTGCCCTCGTTGACGGTCCTCAGCCGGGCTACCCACTTGGCCGGCTCCCAGTAGGCGACCCGGGGGTCGTTGAAACCGGCGGTGGCCAGGATGGCGGGATAGTTGGCCGCGACGGTGTGCTCGTAGGGGCTGTAGCCCTTCAGCCACTGGTATTGATCGGCGAGGGACGGGTTGCCCCACTCCTCCCACTCACCCACCGTCAGCGGGATGGTCGGATCGAGCATTGTGTTGACGACATCCACGAACGGGACTTCGGCTACCACCGCCGCCCAGAGCTCGGGACGCATCGTCGTGATTGCGCCCATCAGCAAACCGCCGGCCGAGACTCCCCGGGCGGCGATGTGGCCCTCCTGGGCGACTCCGCTCTCGAGCAAGAACTCGGCGGCGGCTATGAAATCCTTGAAGGTGTTGACCTTGTGGCCCATTCGTCCGCCTTCGTGCCACAGGCGACCCATCTCCCCGCCGCCTCTGATGTGAGCCACGGCGTAGATCACCCCCCGGTCGAGTAACGAGAAACGGCTGGGATCGAACCACGGATCGATCGTCGACTCGTACGCCCCGTAGCCGTAGAGCAGGGTCGGAGCAGGAAGGGCCAGGTCTTTCCGACTACCAAGGTGACGGGAATCCGGACATCGTCAACCGCCGCCCAGATCCTTCGCTGTTCATACTGGGCTGGGTCGTAATGGGGGGCGGGCGTCTCTTTGACGACTCTTTGCTCCCCGCTGTCGAGATCGATGTCGATCACCCGCCGGGGGACGAGGAACGACTCATAGGTGAATCGAAATGTGGCGGTTTCGTAGTCGAGGTTCTCGCCGACGCCGAGGCGGTAGGCCGATTCATCGAATTCGAGATCGAAGCGGGGGCCTTCATCGGGGATGATCGTGAAGGCGGGGTTGCCGTTTCGGCGACCCGTCACCACCAGATGGCGGGCGAAGGGGAGCACCCTTCCGACCTTGGTCAAGGGATCGTGAGGGATCAACTCGGTCGCGATCCGAACCCGAACCCGCCTCCAGGCTGAGCAGCCGCCCGTTGGGTGCATCTTCATCGGTCACGACCAGCCAGCGTCCCCGATGGTGCTCGGCCCGGTAGCGAACTCCCGGTGCTCGGGGAATCAGGACTGAGGGCTCGTCGCCGGGGCTCTCGCTGGGGATGAACCGGGTTTCCGAAGTTGTCGAACTGATGATCTCGATCGTGATGAATTGGCGATCGCGGGTAAGGCCCAGGTCGACCTCGAAACGCTCGTCGTCCTCCTGGTAAGCCAGCGAGTCTTCACCTTGATCCTGACCGAGAACGTGCTGCCAGATTCGGTAGGGACGATGGGCATGGTCGAGCGTCGTATAGAAGAAGCGGGATCCATCGGCGGACCAGGCCCCGCCGTAGTACGTCCCCGCTACCTCATCGCCCAGGTCCTCGCCGGTCTCGAGGTCGCGGAAGCGCAATCCGAAGGTCTCGTTTCCTGAGTAATCGACGGAGTAGGCGAGCCGGCCATGATCGAGGCTCACTGACAAGTGCCCGATTTCGCAGAAGCCCCGCTGGCCGGCGAGCTGGTTTTGGTCGAGGATGACCTGCGGATCGCCATCGGTGGTCAGATGCCAGCGGAGGAACTGGGGATATTGCTTGCCTTCCTCGGTTCGGCTCCCGTACCACCAATCACCACGGCGGGCCGGGGCGGAGAGGTCGGTCTCCTGAACTCTGGCCCGGATCTCGTCGAAGATCGCATGGCGGAGGGGTTCGAGGCGAGAGGTCGATTCCTCCGTGAAGGCATTCTCGGACTCGAGATACGGGATCACCTCCGGGTCGTCGCGGTCCCGGAGCCACCCGTATTCATCGACCCACGATTCCCCGTGGAGTTCTTTCGCGACCGGCCTGCGCGACGCCAGAGGGGGGCTCATCAGCCAAGAGTAGGACGACCAACCAATCCAGATTCCTCGCGTTAGCGGAAGGGCACCGGGCCCCCCGCTATGAACGCGGAAGGGCACCGGGCCCCCCGCATCGGAGGCACCGGGCCCCCGCTATGAATCGCGGAAGGGCACCGGGTCCCCCGCCCAAGAATCGCGGAAGGGCACCGGGCTCCCCCGCCCAAAGAAACGCGGAAGGGCGTCGGGTGTTCGCCTCGCGCAAAGCCGTATCGAGACCGGCCCGGCCAGGGCTTTGCTCAAGTAAGTTGATTCCGTGGCGACCCACCGACTGCGGCAGTCCCTCGTCCGAGCTCCCCTCCTTGCGATCGGCGAGAGATGAAGACCTCTTCGAGACTGGCTCCATTCGGTGCGACCATCTTTTCGGACATAACCCGTCGAGCGGTCGAAACCGGTGCCATCAATCTGGGGCAGGGATTTCCCAACTTTGACGGTCCCGAGTTCGTCAAGGAAGCAGCGATCGCCGCCATCCGATCCGGCCACGGGCAATACGCCCCGACCGCGGGACTACCCCAATTGGCGGACGCGATCGCCGCCAAATTCTCCACTGCCACCGGTTTGGCCGGCATCGAAGGGCGCAGTCATGTGACGGTGACATCAGGGTGCACGGAAGCCCTGGCCGCGACCTTCGTCGGACTTCTCGAACCAGGGGATGGAGTGATTCTGATCGAGCCCGCCTATGACGCCTATCCGGTCGGACTGGCTCTGGCCGGAGCCACTCCGAGCTACGTCACTCTTCGTCCCCCTCTCTTCGAGTTGATCGCATCCGACCTCGAGGCGGCCGTCGATGCCAACACCAAGGCGATTGTCGTCAATACCCCTCACAACCCGACCGGCCGGGTGTTTACGAGATCCGAGTTGGAGGCGGTTGCCGACCTGTGTCACCGGCACAACCTGGTGGCCATCACCGACGAGGTCTATGAGCACATGGTCTTCGAGGGCGAGCACATGTCGCTCGCCCAGTTTCCGGGGATGTGGGACCGGACCGTGACTCTCACGTCTCTCGGCAAGACCTTTTCGTTGACCGGCTGGAAGATTGGCTGGGCGGTGGCGCCGCCGGACCTGACGGCCGGAATCAGGGCCGCTCATCAGTTCCTGACCTTCGCCACCGCGACTCCGCTTCAGCATGCCGCCGCGGCCGCGCTCGCCGCCCCTCCGTCGTACTACGAGGAGTTGACGGCTTCGTATCGTGCCAAACGAGATCTTCTGGCGGAAGGTCTCGAAGAGATCGGGCTCGCGGTCTTCGTTCCCGAAGGCACCTATTTCATGATGGCGGATCACTCCCGGTTGGGCCTCGGCGACGATGTGGCTTTCGTGAACCACCTGATCGACTCGGTGGGGGTGGCGGCGATTCCCCCCAGCGCCTTCTACCACGACAAGTCGGAAGCCAAAGACCTCGTCCGATTTGCCTTCTGCAAGGACGAGGCGACGTTGCGAGAGGCAATCGGACGGCTTCGCCACCTGCGCGGGTAGGAGGGTTGGCGGGCCTGAGCCTCTCAGTCCTCCAGGAGCTCTTCCAGCAATCGGAGCCCGGTCTCGATCTGGCCCAGCTCGCGTTCGCTCCGTCCCCGCATCCTCACCGCCATCGCTCTGACGCGATTGGCCCGCCCGCGATTGAGCATCCTGCGGCCGGCCGGAGTGATTCGGCTCACGACGCTGCGACCATCGAGCAGGTTGGTCGATCGACGAACCAGTCCATCTTGCTCGAGACCCGACACCATCCTGGTGATGGCCGGCCGGGTGACTCGCAGCTCCTCCGACAGCTCACCCGCGGTCAGGGGTCCTTCGTGGTCGAGGAGGGCGAGGAGCTCGAGGCGTTCGGCAGTGAGACCGGTTTCGCTCTCCACGTTTCGAAACTGGCGAGCCCATTGGACCAGGACCGCCTCGGCCAGATTGGCCGCCTGGTTGGCCGGGGTCCTCCGCAGCGGCGTCGGGAGGAAGGGAACGTCCATTTCCGGAAGAAGAGTAAGGGGAGAGGCGGAAGTCGGAAGACGGAAGCCGAAGTGGCCGCTCTCCTGACTGTCGCCGCACCGCCGCCTACGCCTTTCAGAAACCCTTGACGGATTTCCCGTTCCTGAGATAGAGTGAGCCTCGCCCAAGGGGCCGGCGCCCCGTGCTTCCCGCACGGACGCAACGTTAAGAACGCCGTTTGGGGTGTGCTTGCGCGTCTGCTAGCATACCCTGTTGCTGGTTCCGGATACACCCCAAGGAGGCTCCCGTTGGCTTCGCGCGTCGCTGAACGCCTGTCTTTCGCCAAAATCCCCGAGGTTCTCCCCCTACCCGATCTGCTAGCCGTACAACATGAGTCGTTCAAGTGGTTCCTCGATGAAGGGCTGCGAGAGATCTTCGAAGAGATCTCGCCCATCGAGGACTTCACCGGCTCGCTGGCTCTCGAACTGACGGATCATCGTTTCGGGGAACCGCCCCTGTCCCTTGACGATTGCAAGGAACGGGATCAGAACTACGCCCGGCCTCTCTTCGTGACCGCTCGATTCATGAATCGCGGCACCGGTGAGATCAAGGAGCAGCAGGTCTTCCTCGGGGATTTCCCGATGATGACCGAGAACGGCGTCTTCGTCATCAACGGCACCGAGCGCGTCGTCGTCTCCCAATTGGTGCGTTCTCCCGGGGTTTACTTCGACGAGACTCCCGACAAGGGGACCGATCGCATGATCTATTCGGGTCGGATCATCCCGGGCCGGGGAGCTTGGCTCGAGTTCGATACCGACAAGCGCGACACGATCGGGGTGCGGGTGGATCGCAAGCGCCGCCAGTACGTCTCAGCGTTCCTGCGCGCCCTCTCCATCGCCGAGACCGATCAAGAGATCCTCGACTTGTTCGATGGGGCCGAGTCGATCCGCAACACCCTGGAGCGCGACACTGCGCACGACAAGGACGAAGCCCTCGTCGACCTGTACCGCAAGCTGCGACCGGGCGAGCCGACCACGGTCGAATCGGCCCGAAGCCTCATCCAGACCCTCTTCCGTAACCCCAAGCGCTACGACCTCACCAAGGTGGGCCGGTACAAGGTCGCCCAGAAGTTCAACGACGAATCCGACACCGACACCAAGATGCTGCGTGACGAGGACATCGTCGACACGATCAAGTATCTCGTCGCTCTCCACGCCCGTCAGCAAACGATGGTCACCCACCGTGGGGTCGAGGTCAAGGTCAACACCGACGACATCGACCATTTCGGCAACCGCCGTATCCGCACGGTCGGCGAGCTGATCCAGAACCAGGTGAGGGTGGGTCTGACCCGGCTCGAAAGAGTCGTCAAGGAGCGCATGACCACCCAGGACCCGGATGCGATCACGCCCCAGAGCCTGATCAACATCCGGCCGGTCACCGCCGCCATCAAGGAATTCTTCGGGACCTCACAGCTGAGCCAGTTCATGGACCAGCCCAATCCGCTGGCGGGCCTGACCCATCGCCGGCGTCTCTCGGCGCTGGGGCCCGGTGGTCTCTCTCGTGAGCGCGCCGGTTTCGAGGTTCGTGACGTTCACCCGTCTCACTACGGCCGCATGTGCCCGATCGAGACGCCGGAAGGTCCCAACATCGGCCTCATCGGTTCACTCGCCACCTATGCCCGCGTCAATCGATTCGGTTTCATCGAGACTCCCTATCGCAAGGTCGTGGCCGGGAAGGTGAGCACCAAGGTCGACTATCTCACCGCGATCGAGGAAGAGCGTTACGTCATCGCTCAGGCCAATGCCCCTCTCAAGGAGGACGGCCAGTTCCGCAATCCCCGGGTCCTGGTCCGCAAGGCCGGTGGAGCCGGAGAGGTCGACTCGGTATCGCCGAAGGACGTCGACTACATGGACGTGTCGCCCAAGCAGATCATCTCGGTATCGACCGCCCTGATCCCCTTCCTCGAGCATGACGACGCCAACCGGGCCCTGATGGGTTCGAACATGCAGCGTCAAGCGGTTCCTCTGCTCAAATCCGATGCCCCGTTGGTCGGCACCGGTGTCGAGTCGCGGGCTGCTCGCGATTCAGGTGACATGATCCTGTCCCCGGTGGCCGGCGAGGTCGTCGAGGTGACCGGCGATCACATCATCGTCAAGGACAAGGACACCAACAAGAAGCACACGATGCGTCTCGACAAGTTCGAGCGCTCGAACCAGGGAACCTGCATCAACCAGAAACCCCTGGTCAGGGAAGGTGACAAGGTCAAGGTCGGCGAGGTTCTCGCCGACGGCCCCTCCACCGAGATGGGTGAACTGGCCCTCGGCCGGAACCTCCTGGTGGCCTTCATGCCATGGCAGGGCCACAACTTCGAGGACGCCATCATCATCTCCGAGCGGTTGGTCAAGGACGACATGCTCACCTCGATCCACATCGAGGAGCACGAAATCGACGCCCGTGACACCAAGCTCGGCGCCGAAGAGATCACCCGGGACATCCCCAATGTCGCCGAGGAGATCCTGGCCAACCTCGACGAGGACGGCATCATCCGGATCGGCGCCGAAGTCGGTCCGGGTGACTACCTGGTCGGCAAGGTCACGCCGAAGGGAGAGACCGAGCTCACACCAGAGGAGCGTCTGCTGCGGGCCATCTTTGGTGAGAAGGCGCGGGAAGTGCGCGACACCTCGCTGAAGGTTCCCCACGGCGAATCCGGCAAAGTCATCGCCGTCAAGGTCTTCAAGCGAGCGGAAGGCTTCGACCTTCCACCCGGGGTGAACGAGCTGGTTCGGGTCTACGTGGCCCAGCAGCGGAAGATCTCCGAGGGTGACAAGCTGGCCGGCCGGCACGGCAACAAGGGAGTCATCTCCAAGATCCTCCCCGAAGAGGACATGCCCTTCATGGAAGACGGGACCCCCGTCGACATCATCCTGTCGCCGCTCGGGGTGCCGTCCCGGATGAACCTCGGCCAGGTGCTGGAAACCCATCTGGGATGGGCGGCCGCGGCCGGTTGGCAGCCCTTCAAGTCGGACAGCCCGGCGGCGGGTGGGACAGCTTCGTGGACCAAGGTCGCCACGCCCGTATTCGACGGCGCCAAGGAAGACGAATTGGCGGCGGTGCTGGCCAACTCGCTTCCCAACCGCGACGGCATCCAGCTGGTCGGTGAATCGGGCAAGGCCATACTGCTCGACGGTCGCGCCGGTGAGCCGTTCGATTCTCCGATCACGGTCGGCTTCATCTACATGTTGAAGCTGGTCCACCTCGTCGATGACAAGATCCACGCCCGGTCGACTGGCCCATACTCGATGATCACCCAGCAGCCATTGGGTGGTAAGGCCCAGTTCGGCGGACAGCGATTCGGCGAGATGGAGGTCTGGGCGCTCGAAGCGTATGGAGCGGCCTATGCCCTGCAGGAGCTGCTGACCATCAAGTCCGACGATGTCCAGGGCCGGGTCAAGGTCTACGAGGCCATCGTCAAGGGAGACAACATCCCCGAGCCCGGCATTCCGGAATCCTTCCGGGTGCTGGTCAAGGAGATGCAGAGCCTTTGCCTGAACGTCGAAATGCTGGCCGCAGGTGAGGAAGTCGAACTGAGAGACCTGGAGGAGGACTCGTTCCGACCTTCGGAGTCGCTCGGCATCGACCTCTCCCGGCCCGAGCGGCCGGAAGCAGACTGATGGAAGGACTAATCGATGCCTCCCGAGGGCACACGCTGAATGACTTTGAAGAGACGCCAGACGCCAGACGCCAGACGCCAGAAGCAGGAGAACTGAATTGGTAAGACAGGTTTTTGATGAGTTGAAGATCGGCCTCGCTTCGAGCGACCAGATTCGCGCCTGGTCCTATGGAGAGGTCAAGAAGCCGGAAACGATCAACTACCGCACCCTGCGCCCCGAGAAGGAAGGTCTGTTCGATGAGCGGATCTTCGGTCCCCAGAGGGACTGGGAGTGCTACTGCGGCAAGTACAAGAGGATTCGCTACAAGGGAATCATCTGCGAGCGTTGCGGCGTCGAGGTCACGCGCTCCAAGGTTCGCCGGGAGCGGATGGGCCACATCGAGCTGGCGGCCCCGGTTACTCATATCTGGTTCTTCAAGGGCGTTCCCAGCCGGCTCGGCTATCTGCTCGACATGTCGCCCAAAGAGCTGGAAAAGGTCATCTATTTCGCCGCGTACCTGATCACCGGCGTCGATACCGAGAAGCGCCACAAGGATCTTGCCGAGCTCGAGGACACCATGCGCCAGGAATGCCTGGTGGTGCAGGAGGAATTCGACGAGTGGAAGAAGGCGCGTCTGGAGCGGCTCGAGGTCGAGCTGGCCCAGATGGAAGAGGGCGGCGCCAAGAGCCAGGAGATCTCGGCTCGTCGCCGTGAGGTCGACAAGGAGATGCGCGAACGCGAAGAGCGGGCTCAGCGCGAGGTCGACCTCGTCCAGGACGCCTACGAGAGCTTCCGGACGATGACCCCCAAGGCTCTGGTCGAGTCCGAGCAATTGTGGAGAGCAATCTCCGACCGCTACGAGGGCTATTTCCAGGGCGGCATGGGGGCCGAAGCGGTCAAGAGCCTCCTCGACCACCTGGATCTAGACGCCGAGATGGCGCTTCTGCAGGAGCACCTCGTGGCCAACTCGGCTCAGAAGCGCCAGCGCGCCACGCAGCGCTTGAAGGTCGTCCGCCCCTTCTGGGAGGGCAAGAACCGTCCCCGCGACTTGATCCTGGAGACCGTCCCGGTGATCCCACCGGATCTGCGGCCGATGGTTCAGCTCGACGGTGGCCGCTTCGCGACGTCCGATCTCAACGATCTCTACCGCCGTGTCATCAACCGCAACAACCGCCTGAAGAGGCTGCTCGACCTCGGGGCCCCCGAGATCATCGTGAACAACGAGAAGCGGATGCTGCAGGAAGCGGTCGATGCCCTGTTCGACAACGGCCGTCGCGGGCGAGCGGTGACGGGCCCGGGCAACCGGGCGCTCAAGTCGCTTTCGGACATGCTCAAGGGAAAGCAGGGCCGCTTCCGTCAGAACCTGCTTGGCAAGAGGGTCGACTATTCCGGCCGTTCGGTCATCGTCGTCGGTCCCCAGCTCAAGCTCAACCAGTGCGGTCTTCCCAAGGTGATGGCCCTCGAGTTGTTCAAGCCGTTTGTGATGAAGCGCCTGGTCGATCGCGACCTCGCCCAGAACATCAAGTCGGCCAAGAGGATGGTCGAGCGTCAGCGTCCCCAGGTGTGGGACGTTCTCTCCGAGGTCATCCAGGAGCACCCGGTCCTGCTGAACCGGGCGCCGACGCTTCACCGACTGGGTATCCAGGCTTTCGAGCCGGTGCTGGTCGAGGGCAAGGCCATTCAGATCCATCCGATGGTGTGCGAGGCGTTCAACGCCGACTTCGACGGCGACCAGATGGCGGTGCACCTCCCGTTGTCGGCCGAAGCGCAGGCCGAAGCGAGGATTCTGATGTTGTCTACCAACAACGTCCTTCGCCCCTCCAACGGGCGGCCCATCATCACGCCATCCCAGGACATGGTCATCGGCGTCTACTACCTGTCGGAGATGGTGGAAACGGCCACCGGACACGGGCGGGCCTTCGGGGACGTTTCGGAGGCCGTCATGGCCTACGACCTCGGTCTGCTCTCCCTCCATGCCCCGATCAGGCTGCGGGTCGGCTCATTGGCCGGAACCCCGGAGAAGCACGCGCAGTTCAAGACCTCGCTCGGCCATCTCATCACCGATGAGCCCGTCGACGGCGCCGTCTTGTTCGTGACGACCCTGGGTCGGGCGCTGATCAATCAGGCCTTCCCCGAGGACTTCCCGTTCATCGATCACATGGTGGCCAAGGCCGACATCGGTCGTTTGATCGAGGTGCTGATCGAGCACTACCCCCGGACGGACGTAGCCACGACCCTCGACGCCATCAAGGATCTCGGGTTCCGGTTCGCCACCAGGGCAGGTCTCACGATCGGTTTGGAGGACGTCAAGACCCCCGAGAACAAGGCTGAGATCCTGGCTGATTACGAGGCTCGGGCCGACAAGGTCCAGTCGCTTTATCAGAAGGGTGTTGTGACCGAGGAGGAGCGGCGGCAAGAGCTGATCGAGATCTGGACCGAGGCGACCGACAAGGTCAAAGATGCGATGGAAGCCAACCTCAAGATGGAGAAGTTCAACCCGCTCGACATGATGGTCGGGTCCGGCGCTCGCGGAAACATGCTGCAGGTGCGTCAGATCGCCGGCATGCGTGGCCTGGTCGCCAATCCCAAGGGCGACATCATTCCGCGGCCGATCGTGTCCAACTTCCGAGAGGGTCTGTCGGTGCTGGAGTACTTCATCTCCACCCACGGTGTCCGCAAGGGTCTGGCCGACACGGCTCTGCGCACCGCCGACTCCGGGTATCTCACCCGGCGTCTGGTCGATGTATCCCAGGAAGTGATCATCAAGCAGGTCGATTGCGAAACCGACCGTGGCATCCGGGTTTCGACCACCGACGAACGGGGCCGCAGGATTCGCAACCTCCGCTCGCGGGTGTTCGGCCGGGTCCTGGCCGACGACATCAAGGTGGAAAAGAAGCTGGTCGAGAATGACGACGTCAAGCTCAAGGCCGGCACCCTCATCGGGACCAAGGAGTTCCAGCTGGTCGAGGCCACCGAGGCGATCCCCGAGCTGAGGGTGCGATCACCGCTCACCTGCGACGCCCCGCTCGGCATCTGTCAGAGCTGTTACGGCCTCTCTCTCGCCACCGGCAAGGTGGTCGAGGTGGGTGAAGCTGTCGGGATCATGGCAGCCCAGTCGATCGGCGAGCCTGGTACCCAGCTGACCATGCGTACCTTCCACACCGGTGGAGTGGCGGGTGAGGACATCACCCACGGTCTGCCCCGCGTCGTCGAGCTGTTCGAGGCTCGCACCCCCAAGGGGAAGGCCATCATGGCCGAGGTCGGAGGCCCGGCCCAGATCGTCGATGACGAAGAGGGCCGCCGGATCGTGATCGACTCCAAGGAAGGCGAGGCCGAATATCCGGTGAGCCGGAGAGCAAGGCTTCGTGTGACCGATGGAGACTCGGTGGACCCCGGCACGCAGCTGACCGAAGGTCCTCTGGATCCGAAGGAAGTCCTCGAGATTCGGGGCGTGCGTGCCTGCCAGCAGTACCTGGTCGACCAGGTCCAGGAGGTCTATCGCAGCCAGGGCGTCGAGATTCACGACAAGCACATCGAGCTGATCGTCCGTCAGATGCTCCGCCGGATCAGAGTGGTCACCCCTGGTGATTCCAACTTCATGCCGGCAGAACTGATCGACGAGCGGGACTTCCGCGAGGCCAATCGGGTCCTGTTGGATGAAGGCAAGCAGCCAGCCGAGGGCCGCACCGAGCTGATGGGTATCACCAAGGCTTCGCTTGCCACCGACTCGTGGTTGTCGGCAGCCTCATTCCAGGAGACCACCCGGGTCCTGACCGACGCTGCGATCTTCGGCAAGTCGGACTACATGCGGGGCCTGAAGGAGAACGTCATCATCGGCAAGTTGATCCCGGCCGGAACCGGTGCCACCGATTACCAGGTGCTCCAGCCTTCGCTGCCGGGTGCCACCACCGTCGCCTCCCTGGGTTGGGAGATGCCGGCTCGCGAGGAGCAGTGGATGCCGGACGACCCGGCCCAGTGGCTTCGTTCGGTCGGTTCCACCCGCCCCGTCGACGATGACGGGGTCGATCTCTCCGAGGAGATCCTCATCGACGCCAATGAAGGAGCGGACGCAGAGGAGTAAGTCCCTCTGCTATCAGACGATCGTGAGAACGGGGCCATGTGGTCCCGTTCTCCGTAATAGACAAACCCATGGAAATCACGACTCTTCTGAACGCCCACGTTGACCGGTTCAACTCTGCCGTCGTGTCAGGTGACTTCGACGAGATGGTTGGCCATTTCACCGAGGACGCGACCATGACCTTCGAGGGAGTGCCAGTAGGCCCTTTCCGGGGCCGCGATGAGATCGCCGACGCCTATCGGGCCCGCCCCCCCGATGACCAGCTCGTCCTGCTCGAGATTCTGGAGAAGGGACCCGACTCGATCGAAGTGAGCTATGCCTGGGCGATTGCGCCTGATCACCGGGCGGGAACCATGTCCTTCGAGCGCCGGGGTGACCTGATATCCAACCTCACCGTTCGATTCGAGTGAGCGCGTGATCAGGATCACCCGCCAGTGGACCTCGATCCGAAGCTCGATCGGATCGAGTTCTTCGCCAGCCGGGTGATCTCCTCGGCTCCCAGGTCGAGGGCATTGGCCACCCGCCGGTAGTTGTCTCCGAGGTACGCGCCAAAGTAGGCGGGGTCGTCGGAGTTGACGGACACGTTGAGCCCGAGGTCGAGCATTCGCTTGAGGGGATGTGCTCTCAGGTCGTCGACCACCCTGAGCTTGACGTTCGATTGGGGACAGACTGTGAGCGGCACTTGCTCTTCAACCAATCGCCGGACCAGGTCGGGATCCTCGAGCGATCTGACGCCGTGATCGATCCGCTCGGCCCCAAGCAGGTCCAAAGCTCCCCAGACATACTCCGGGGGGCCCTCCTCCCCGGCGTGGGCAACCGCACGGAGGCCCATGGCGCGGGCGCGGGCAAACACCCGGGCGAACTTCTCCGGAGGATGGCCGATCTCCGATGAGTCCAGGCCGACGGCGATTATCTGGTCGAGGAAGGGCTCGGCGGACGCCAGCGTGGCGAGGGCGCTCTCCTCGGGCAAGTGCCGAAGGAAAGAGAGGATGAGGTCGGTCTCGATTCGCCCGGCGTATTCGGAACGGGCCCGGGCGAAGCCTTCGATCATCGTCTTTATCGCCACGCCCCGGTCGGTGTGGGCCTGGGGATCGAAGAACACTTCGGCCCGGGTGACCCCGTCCGTGATGGCTCGTTCGAGGTAGCTCGCCATCAGATCGGCGAAGTCCTGCTCCGTCCGCAGGACCGCAGCTCCCAGGTAGTAGATATCGAGAAATGACTGGAGACTCGTGAACTGATAGGCCTGCCTCACCGCGTCGACCCCGGGATACGGCAGCTTCATGCCGTTGCGTGCCGCCAGTTCGAACATCATCTCGGGCTCCAGGGTTCCCTCGATGTGTAGGTGCAGCTCAGCCTTGGGCAGCTCTTTGATGAGCTCATCGAGATGCATGGCGGGACGCTAGTGGAACCCCGTTCTGGCGCGACAATCCCGTGCCAGGGCACGGGATTGTCGCGCCAAAACGGGGAAGGGGAGGGCGATCGGCGTCACAGCTCGCCGCGGCCGTTGTATATGGGTCCACCCGCCCGGGCGTACTCCTCGAGGACCGAGGTGGCGTCGATCCGGGAGACATCCCGGATCACCTCGATCCCCCGCTTTCGCAGCCGTTCGATCCAGTCCGGAGGCTTGTCGCCTTCGTCGAAACCGATTCGGCGGGCATCCTCGTCTCTGGCCCCGCAGACCAGGCGCCGAACCCCGGACCAGGGAACGGCGCCGAGGCACATTGCGCAAGGTTCGGTCGAGCTGACGAGCTCGGTGGCCCGGACTCCCAGATCGAACGACTCCACCGCGGCCCCGGCGACGGCGATCGCCAGCATTTCGGCGTGAGCCATTGCCGCGTGGGTCGAAACGACCAGATTGACCCCTGGACCCAGGACTTCACCGGTGTCCATGTCGAAGACGGCGGCTCCGAACGGACCTCCGGTTTGGCGAGCGACATTGGTGCGGGCCAAGTCGATCACCAGCTGCATCCGTTCTTCGATCGACGAGAAAATCGCGCCGGGACGGCACACCTCCGGCATCCAACCCGGCAGCGAAACGGCAAGACCGGGGAAAGAAGGGAGCACGTCATCCTTCCTTGTCGGCGTTGAGATAGTTGTAGATCGTGATGCGACTCACTCCCATGGCCAGGGCGACGTCGTCGACCGCCTTTCGCAGGAGAAAGGCGCCGCCCGCATCGAGCAGGCGGACGGCGGCTTGTTTGTCCTCCCGTGAGAGCTGGGGAAGCGGAGCACCCAGATCGCGTTCAACTGCAGCGATCATCCTCGACAGAGCATCGTGGAGATTGGTCGGCCCCGGGGCCACCGCGGGTCGTGGAATCGGATCGAGTCGTGATGTGAAGGGAGATGCGGTCCGCTCCCGAGGAGAGGGCGCTCCGGAGCAGCGGGCCGGCGGCGTCAACGAGTTCCGCGAGCTCGCCATGGGCGACGGATCCGAATGGCCCGATCTGGACCTTGAGGCCGCGGGACGCCACTGCCTCGATTGCCGCCTTTACGTGAGTCCCCGGGCGACCCTCGGCGAAAGGTTCGACGAAGAACTCGAGCTGCGCCCCGGATTCGTCCATGGCGGCCTAAAGAGCCGAAATCTCGCCGTACGCCTCGGGCCTGCGGTCGCGATAGAAAGCCCAGTGCCGGCGGACTTCTTCGATGAGGTCCATGTCGAGATCGCGAACCAGAACCTCATCCTTCGTGTCGGAGGCGGTGCCTTCGATGACCTGGCCGCGTGGGGATGCGAAATAGGACGAGCCGTAGTAGTCGGTGTCGTCGAGATCCTCCGGTCCGACCCGGTTGACTGCGCCGACGAAGTACTCATTGGCGACCGCCGCGGCGGGTTGCTCGAGTTGCCACAAGTACATCGAGTGACCCCGGGTGGTGGCCGACGGGTTGAAAACGATCTTGGCGCCTTTGAGACCAAGCACGCGCCAACCCTCGGGAAAGTGGCGGTCGTAACAGATGTACACCCCGATTCGTCCAACCGCGGTGTCGAAGATGGGATAGCCGAGGTTCCCCGGCCGGAAGTAGAACTTTTCCCAGAAGCCCTTCACTTGAGGAATGTGGGTCTTGCGATATTTGCCCAAGAACTGGCCGTCGCTGTCGATGACCGCGGCGGTGTTGTAGAAAGTCCCCTCGTCGACCTTCTCATAGATCGGAGCGACGATCACCATCCCGGTTTCTCGAGCCAAATCCATCACCCGCTTGATGGTCGGACCATCTGGGATCTCCTCGGCCGTGTCGTAGTTGGCAGGGTCTTGAACGTTGCAGAAGTACGGGGTGGTGAAGATCTCCTGAAAGCAAAGGACCTGGGCACCCTGCTCGGCGGCTTGGCGGGCATATCCGAAGTTCTTCTCGATCATGGACTCCTGGTCGCCGGTCCACTCAGATTGCACCAATGCGGCTTTGACGATCGTCATCTGGACAGGCTCGGCGGCTTGCGGAAACTCGTTGGCTTCATTCGGTTCATGGGCTCACTTTGGTCCATTTGAGGGCGCGGTCGGGCGAGTGTAGAGCCGGGTCAGTCGTGGCTTGACAAATCGTAAATCCGAGCATCCGGCCGGGAATGTCCCAAAAGCTCGGAGCTCCGAGAGTTCTCAACTCCCCGCCCGGTTGAACCGAAAACTCTCTGTACAGCAGGAGCACACTCAATCCCAACCCAGCCCCCATACCGGTTCCGATCGGCATCTCTCATCCGCGGGGTTTCAGGCCTTGTCGCCGTTACCGCCGTGGCGTTTGGCGTCGCCCTGGTCGCCGGCAGATCGTTCCAGAACACCAACATTTCGAGGGTGGTGTATTCCTTCATCGGCGCCGCCGCCGGTGTTGTCCTGCTGGGCGCTGCGCTGGGGGCCCGCGGCCGGGCTCGAATCGCCTGGAGTCTGATCGGCGCAGGAGTTCTCTGTTGGGGAATCGGCGAGACAATTTGGATGGTGTTGGCGCAAGGAGGAGAAATTCCTTATCCGGGTCCGGCCGACTTCTTCTACGTAGCGGGATACCCACTCATCTTTGCCGGAGTTGTACTTCTCCCGTATCTGCGGCCTGGCCGGTACGAAAGGATCCGCCTGGCGATCGATGCGATCGCGGGGACCCTGTCCCTGGCGGTTGTGATGTGGGTCACCTATCTCCACGACATCGTCGGTCTCGGCTCCAGCCCGGTCGAGACGTTCCTCAACCTCCTGTACCCATTTGGCGACGTTCTCCTGGCGACCGCTCTGATGGTGCTGGCCATGAGAAGGTCCGAGCAGGCGATCGACATGCGTATCTTCCTGCTGGCCGGCGGGGTGGCGTTGACCACCGTGGCCGATGTCATTTTCTCTCAGCAATCCGCGGCCGGGACCTATGTCGAATGGTCGCCGCTGGACGGTCTCTGGCTCTTCAGCTACGGACTGATCGCATTGGCCGCATGGGCAGTTACCAGGCCAATTATTTCCCAGGATGACACGTATCGAGCCGTCCAGGGTTGGCGGCTGGCAGCGCCCTACACAGCCGTGGCTCTGCTCTTTGTCGTGCGCTTGATGACAAGCTCCGGCAACGACCTGGTCCTCAACATCACGACCACGGTGGTAGCCGCTCTCTTGGTCCTCCGCCAGAACGTAGCGATCCGAGAGCGGCGAGAGCTGCTGGAACGGCAACGCGACGACCTGGTGGCATCGGTATCTCACGAGTTGCGGACGCCCCTTACCGGTATTCAGGGATACGCCCAGCTGCTCTCCGAGTCGTGGGACATCCTCAGCTCCGACGACCGCCAGGAGATGCTGGACACCATCAGCACCCAGTCCAACCATCTCGGCCACATTGTCTCCGATCTGATCGATGTCGCCCGCGACCGGCTCCAAAACGTGAAGCTCACCCGAGTCGAGGCCAGGGCCTCCGACCTGGTTCGAGACGCGGTGGCGGCGGCAGGGGGAGGAAGGACGATCAGCGTCGTGGCCGAACCCGATGCACAGGTTTGGGCGGATCCCGACCGGGTCCTCCAGGTCCTCGTCAACCTCATCACCAATGCAATCCGCTACGGACGATCGGAGATCCAGGTGGTGGCGAGAAGGGTTGGAAGCGAGGTGTTGTTCGCGGTTCACGACAACGGAGCAGGTGTGCCACCCAAATTCCAGGCCGGAATCTGGGACAGGTTTGAGCGGGGCGCCCATAAGGACGACGCCAGCGTCCCCGGCTCCGGCATCGGATTGTCGGTGGCCAGGGACTTGGTGACGGCCCACGGGGGCACCATCTCTTACCGAACGTCCGAATTGCTCGGAGGCGCATGCTTCGAGTTCTCGATTGCTGCCCGAGAGCACGGTCCTGCCGAACTAGCCCACGCCCTGACCCGCGGCCAGTAACGGCCACCCGGCCTACGGGTTCAGCATCATGACGCTGGTAACGATGTGGGGCTCTTCGATGTTGCGGACTCCGATCGCAAGCGTTCCCGCGTCCGAGACCCAGCTGCAATAGACCGTCCCGGCGGCGCCTTCGCACAGCTCCGGCTCCCACGACTCGGATGTAAGTTCGCTGAGGCTGTCCGCTTCCTCGAGGGCGGTGGGTTCCGACAGGTGCTCCATGACTTCTCGATCCCCGGCCTTCCACGCCTCGAAGAAAGCCGCGGCCACCTCCTCGGACGTCACCGGACCAACGGTCGTAGTGGTGAGTTCGGGTGGTGGGGCGGTGGTGCTCGGGGCGGTAGTGCTCGGGGCGGGGGGCGGGCTGCAAGCATTCGCCACCAGGGCCAGGACCATGCTCATCATGATCCGACCCATCATCTGCTTTCGGGTACTAATGGCTACGAGTGCCGATCTCTGTGAAGAAGACGACTACGTTTTGGCCCCGATCGACGAATTCGATCAAGGACGGGTCGAGAAGTCCCGCCAGCCCCGCCGACCCGGTGTGACCGACCGGAATTCCGGTGTGGGCACGGGCCAAAGCGTTGGCCCGTAGGATCATTTCCTCCGTGACAACTTTGGCCTGTCCGTCGGATCGGATCATTGCCTCCACTACCGGCAGCCAGTCGTAGGTCACGTCGTCAACGATTCCGGAGGCGGCCGTCGGACCAACCTCCTCCCAGGCCCACATGAAGCGATCGGGCTCGCGTTTGGCGGCCTCCATCGCTGCATCGATGGACTCAAAATGGTCGAGGAGTGGTTCAGCGTCCATCTCCGCTGAGCAACCCACGCCAGGCGCGGTTCAACGGGGCAGCGGATTCAGTTTGGACCGTGTGAAGCACCGGATCGGCCTCGGTCCATTGGTGATGGATTGCGTCTCTGAGCCCCTGCCAGATCGAGGCAGCCAGGGCGCCGCCACCGACTTGGACGAAGAGCGCCACCTTTCCTCCAACCCGAGCCACGCTCAACTGCTCGGCCAACTCCCAGCCGATGGTCCTTCCGCCGTCGAGAGTGGTTGGAGTGATCGTGCCCTGCACCGAGAAGGGCACGGCACCCCGGCCGATCGCCTCCATCATTCGAAGAACGGTGGGATCGCCGACTTCCCCCTTCCTCCGCTCCGACACTTCGATGGCCGCCCCCTGAGCCTCGAGAATGGCGATCACGTCCGGGTCGGCCCAGGTAGGGATGAATACCCGCAACGCTCGCTCGGCCGCCCGTGCAATCACCGCTGCCGCCACCGCGGCGTTGCCGCACGACGCGATCACCAGCTCGCCCTCCGTCTGATCCTCCACCGCCAAATGGAGAAGGACGCCGAAGAGGTGTCTCGCCTTGTGCGATCCTCCAACGTTCGAGGTCTCGTCCTTTACCCACAGGAGATCGGTCGGCAGCGAGGCAGCGGCGGCCAGGCTCGACTGCCGGGTGAGGGCGGTCATCTCAAAACCCCGGCCGCTGGACTCGGCCACAGCCTTGTCGAGGCGTGTCACCAGCGAAACGAAGTCCGCATCGGACCAGCCCCGACCGATTGCGGTCCGGTACGAGTCGAGCAGCCACCGATAGCGGATGAAAGGGTTGGGCGAGTCGGTCTCAGGTCGTGACATCGGCCCTAGCGTTGAATTCATCGATCATGGAGTCCCACGCATCGAGATGCGGGCGAAGACCAGTCCAGAATGCCTGGTCGCGGCGCTGCTCGAAGTCGGGGAATTCGATTCCCTGCTGTTCGACCCAGGTGTAGTAGCCCAGGTTGAAGATCCGCCGCCGACCCACGTCTCCCAGTTCGAGAAAGTCGCCGGTTAGACCGTCTGTCAGGTACCGAGCGCGTGCGGTCTCCGCCTCGCTGTCTACCGAAGCCGCTCGGATGATCCCGCGAGATGATCCGATCGATCTCGGATCCGTACATCTCGGCCCCGTCCGTAGCGATCGTGATGAGAACGTCATCGGTGCCGAGGTGATGGTGGCGGGCGGTTTGCACGGCGGCGAGCACGTTGCAGATAGAAGACAATCCCAGATGCTTCATGCTGTCGATCAACCCCGGATCGAGGCCGGCTTCCGACAGAAGATCCTTGCCCGCCGGGGTATTGAACAGGAGGAGCAGGGTGTCGGTGGCGCGATCGGTGATGGCGACGGCATCGTCGGTGTTGCCGACGTTGTGGATGAGGGGGATGTGCTTGTCGCCGATTCCCTGGATGTTGTGCTGGCCATAGCCGTTGTAGAGCATCGTCGGGCATTCGAGGGCCTCGACCGCCACGATGCGGGCACCGTGCCGTTCCTTCAGGTAGTCCCCGGCCCCCAGGGTTCCGGCCGACCCGGAGGCGGCCACGAAGGCGGCCAACCGTCCGCCACCGGCGTCTTCGAACACCGTTGCGAGGGCGGGACCCGTCACTCGAAAGTGGCTGAGGTGATTGCCGAATTCGGAAAACTGGTTGAGGATGACGTTGGTCGGGTCTTTGGCCAGTTCGTTGCAGGCGTCGTAGATCTCCTTGACGTTGGATTCGGTCCCGTAGGTCCTGATCACGTCTTCGGGACCGGCGATCCACGCCTCGAGCCACTCAAACCGCTCGCGGCTCATACCTTCGGGGAGGACCGCAACTCCCCGGCAGTCCATGATCCGGCTGATGGCCACGCCTCCCCTGGCATAGTTGCCGGTCGACGGCCAGATGGCTCGGTCGCGGGTGGGGTCGAAAGCGCCGGTCACGATCCGCGGGGCCAAACAGGCGTAGGCGGCCAGCACCTTGTGGGCCCGGATCATCGGAAACCGATTGCCCAGGACAACGAGAATGCGCGCATCAACGCCGGTCAGCTCGCCCGGCAGCTCCAGGTAGCCGGGGACGTCGGTCGTTGCCGCCCGGGAGGAGTCGTTGAACCAGTGGACCCGGAAGAGGTTGGCGGGATCTTTGGCGTCGGGATCGGTTTGGGCGAGCTTGGCCTTGATCGGGCCGGGGATAGTCGACGGGTCGGCCAGCTGGGCAAAGGTCGGCAGCACGATTCTCTGTTGGCGGAAGCGTTCGACGGTTCGCGACAAAGCCGACGGATCCTTGATCCGCTGGAAGAGGCCAAACTTCTCCGAAGACGCCAGAGCAATCGTCATAGGTCGCCTACTTTACGATTCGTATACTCCCGGGCGTTCAAGTCGCAAGGATTTGGCCACCGGAATGACTCGCAGTCGTGGTTCGCCGCTCAGGCAATGAAGATCGAAGGCATGTAAGTGAAGATCCTCATCGCAGATCCCTTCGAGGAATCCGGGGTGGAAGCGCTGACCGCAGCCGGTTACCAGGTCGACCATCAACCGACCCTGACCAGCCCCCAGCTGGCGGCGGCGGTGGGGGACTCCGAGGTTCTGGTGGTTCGCTCGACCCGAGTCGAGGGCGATGTCTTCGACGTGGATAGCCCGCTCGGGCTGGTGATCCGGGCCGGAGCGGGCACCAACACCATCGACACCGAAGGGGCCGCCCGACGGGCGGTTTTCGTCGCCAATGTTCCCGGGAAGAACGCCGTGGCCGTGGCCGAGCTCGCCATGGGGCTGCTGCTGGCGATCGACCGTCGCATACCCGACAACGTGGCTGACGCGAGGGCCGGAGCCTGGAACAAGGAGGCCTACTCCAAGGCTGGGGGTCTCCTGGGCAAGACCATTGGAATCCTCGGTCTCGGTCAGACCGGCAAGGCTGTGGCCGAGCGGGCGGCGGCCTTTGGCATGCGAGTGATCACGATTGCCAAACCCCGCGACGCCAGGACCGAGGAAAAGATCAGAGATCTCGGAATCGAAATGGTGCCCGACCTCTTTGCACTGGCGTCCGAGTCAGACGTCGTCAGCGTTCATGTTCCAGCCGATCCCTCAACCAGGCGGATCATCGACGCGGAGTTCCTCCGCCAGCATGAGACCGGGATCGATCCTGATCAACACCAGTCGGGGTGATGTGCTCGACGAGGATGCCGTCGTTGCGGCGATCGAGGAAAAGGGTCTCCGGGTCGGCGTCGATGTATTCGATGGCGAGCCTGCCGGGGGGAAGGGCCAGTTCGAATCGAAACTCGCCCGCCATCCTGGCGTCTACACCACCCATCACATCGGTGCTTCGACCGCCCAGGCCCAGGAAGCGATAGCCGCTGAGGTGGTGGCGATGATCAACGACTATTCCAAAGGGATCATCCGCAATGTCGTCAATCTGATACCGCCCCCTCCGGTCGGATCGGTCATCGTGATCCGCCACTACGACCGCGTCGGGGTCTTGTCGGCGGTCCTGGAAGCGCTGAAGGGCGCGGGCCTGAATGTCCAGGAAATGCAGAACCTGGTCTTCGCCGGTGCCGGGGCGGCGGTGGCCACGATCCACATCGAGGGTGAGATCGCCGAGGCGGTCCGAGCCGACCTCGCTCAGAATCCCGACGTTATCCACGTCACGGTACGGCCGGCGCTCCCATGAACCGCTGGCTCCTGCCCGTAAGGGCGGGGTTGGTCACGCCGGAGGCGGCAAGAGACGTCATCAGCCCCGCCTATGACCTTTTCACTCCGACTGAGCGTTGGCGATACGCCGAGGCTCGTCCCCGCAACTTTCTCAACGCAACTCTTTCGGAGGAGGACTATCCGGAAAACGACGTCGAGCGTCGCCGGCTCCATGCCCTCGACTATCTCCACAAGGAAATAGAGGACGGGACCTGGGTCTTCGGCGGCGAGAGGTTTGCGATTCTCCGTCTGGAAAGTCGAGGGCACGTCCAGACCGGAGTCGTCGGTGACGTCCCGGCGGCGAGCTTCCCGGATCTGATCCGTCCTCACGAGCACACCAGGCCCCGGCGAGTGGCAGATCTGGCCGACTACCTCAAAGCCGTCGGGTACGGGTCGTCCCCGGTGGGGCTGACCTATCGACGACGACCGGAAATCGATGAATTGGTGGCGCGGTTTACGGAGCGCGACCCCGACCTGGACGTGACGCTCGAGGACGGAGACCGTCATACCGCATGGATCATCGAAGACCAGGAGGCGCAGGAGTCCCTGATGGCGGCCTTCGCAGACGTGGGGGCGGCCTACATCATCGATGGGCATCATCGAGTGGCGGCCGCAGTCGAGCGAGACGCCGATGAGCAAGGATCCGGCGCCAGGTTTCTGGCGGTCGCCTTCCCTGACGATGATCTACTGGTCTATCCGTTCCATCGCTGGATCGACGGGGAGTCGATGCGACCCGACCCCGAACATGAAGAGATGGGGAGATTGGGCCTGGAGCCGGCGCCGGGTGAGGTCGTAGTCGTGACCCGGGATGGGGAGTGGACCATCGATCTTCGCGCCCGAACCGATGAGGACGACGTCTCGGCTCTCGCCCGGACCGTGCTGGGGCCGCGCCTGGGAGTCATTGACGAACGAACCGATCCCCGCATCTCGTTCGTGCCCGGTTTCCCGGATTCGAGCGGCCTGAGGGCGATGGTGGCGGAGCGGGAGGGCGTCGGCTTCGTTCTTCACCCCGCCACCGTCGAGTCGGTCATGGCGGTCTCGGACAGTGGCGGGACGATGCCGCCCAAAGCCACGTTCTTCGCTCCCAAACCCCGCTCGGGGCTCTTTTTGGTGAAACGGTGACGAGAAATTGCAGACCACCGGTCAGAGGGTGGGAGAATTGGGCCCGATGCCACGCCACCTGACCGTCGCCGCCGCCCAGATGGGCCCGGTCGCCCGGGACGACACGAGGGAAGACGTCGTCGAGCGCCTCCTGGTCCTTCTCGACGATGCCCACTCCCGCGGCGCCGAACTGGTCGTCTTCCCGGAGCTGGCCCTCACCACCTTCTTCCCTCGCTATTTCATCGAGGATGAAGCGGAGATCCTGACTTGGTTTGAGCCGGAGATGCCCGGCCCTGCCACCAAACCCCTCTTCGACCAGGCCCGGCGGCTCGGGGTCGGGTTCTGTCTCGGATATGCCGAGGTCAGCATCGATGATGACGGGGTCACTCATCGCTACAACACCCAGATCCTGGTGGAACGCGATGGAACCATCGTGGGGCGTTACCGGAAGGTCCATATCCCCGGCCACGAACACAACGAGCCGTGGCGCCCCTTTCAGCATCTCGAGCGGTACTTCTTCGAACCGGGCAAGGAGTTCCCGGTGTGGGAGGCCTTTGGCGGCCTGGTCGGGATGGCGATCTGCAACGACCGCCGTTGGCCCGAGACCTACCGGGTCATGGGTTTGCAGGGAGCGGAGTTGATGCTGATCGGTTACAACACCCCGCTCTATTACGCCCCCGACCCTCAGCAGAATGCTCTGCAGGCCTTTCACAACCACCTGGTGATGCAGTCGGGGGCCTATCAGAACGGTGCCTTCGTAGTCGGTGTCGCCAAAGGTGGCCTTGAGGACGGGGTCGATTCCCTTGCCCAGACGGTCATCATCGCCCCCTCCGGGCAGATCGTCGCTCAGGCCATCACCACCGGTGACGAGGTGGTCCTGGCGCGTCTCGACCTCGATTACTGCGACTTCTACAAGAAAACCGTGTTCGACTTCGATCGCTACCGCATCCCCGAGGCATACCGCCTGATCACCGAGAGACCCAAGCCACCGAGTAATAGCGCGGAACCGCCCCCGAAACCATAAAACCCCCGTTTTGGCGCGCCGTTATGGGGCCAGGGCACGGTTCTGTCGCGCCAGAACGAGGGGTTGAGGCCCCCGAAGCTTGACACTTTGTAAAGGGGCTTCGACAATCTCGCCATGACGACCGTCGCCGCCTCTGTGACCTTCAAGCTCAACGGGGCCGAGGTTCGTGCATCGGCCGATCATCCCCACGTCCTGGCGGCGCTTCGCGAGGAACTCGGCATCACCTCCCCCAAGGACGGCTGTGCTCCCTCCGGGCAGTGTGGCTGCTGCACGGTTTTGCTTGACGGCAAGGCAACGATCGCCTGCCAGCTATCCATGGAAAAGGTCTCTGGTCGAACGGTGACCACTCTGGAGGGTTTCGCTCCCGAGGAACGAGATCGATTGGCCCGGGCCTTCGCCGCAACGGGTGCTCTCCAGTGTGGTTTCTGCACACCGGGGATCGTCGTTCGCACGAAGTCGCTGCTTGATCAAAAGGGAGACGGCCTCGACCGCTCCACCATCGAGAGCCGGCTGGGGGCTCACCTCTGTCGCTGCACCGGCTACGTCAAGATCATCGACGCCATCGAATTGCTGGCCTCGGGGGCGCCGATTCCGGAACCGGCCCTCCCTGGTGGGATCGGCAAGGAAGGCGCCAAATACGAGAGTTCCAAGCTGGCGCTGGGAGACCGCAGCTTCATCGACGATCTCTCCATTTATGGCATGTTGCACGCCGCCCTCCGCATGACCGACCACGCCCGAGCGGACGTGATCAGGATCAACCCGGAAGCGGCCCGAAAGATCCCCGGAGTGGTCGCGGTCTTCACCGCCGCCGACGTGCCGGGCGAATTGAAGGTTGGCATCATCCACAAAGACTGGCCGGTGTTCATCCCGGAGGGCGGTCGAACGTCCTATGCCGGCGATGTCCTGGCGATCGTGGTCGCCGAGGATGTCGCAACGGCCCGTCGGGCTGCCGATGCCGTCGAAGTCGAATACCGAGTGCTGCCGACGATCACCGACCCGGTCGCCGCCATCACCGATACGGAGGACGCGGTCTGGGGCTTGTCCGGAAACGTCCTGTCGACCTCGAAGTACAAGCGGGGCGATGTTGAGTCCGCCTTGGGGTCGAGCGCCCACACCCTTCACGAGGTGTTCCAGACCCAACGAGTCGAGCATGCGTTTCTGGAACCGGAATCCACTCTCGCGATCCCCAACGGCGACGGCACCCTCTATGTCTATTCCGGGGGACAGGGGGTGTGGGACGACCGTGACCAGATCGCGTCGGTCCTGGGTGTCGAGAAGTCGGCCGTCACCGTCGAACTCGTTTCCAACGGGGGAGCCTTTGGCGGCAAAGAGGACATGTGCAATCAGGCCCAGACGGCCCTCGCCGCCTACCTACTGGACCGTCCGGTCAAATGCACCGTCACCCGCGAGCAGTCACACCTGATTCACGCCAAGCGCCACCCGATCCGCATCGAAGTCTGGGCAGGATGTGATGCGGAGGGCCGCCTCACCGCCTATAAGGCCCGGATGATCGGCGACTCCGGCCCCTACGCCTCGGTGGGCATGAAGGTCCTCGAACGCGCCGCCGGTCACGCCACCGGGCCGTACACCGTCCCCGCCGTCGACGTCGAGTCGGTGGCCGCCCGCACCAACAACTCGGTCGGCGGAGCCTTCCGTGGATTTGGCGCCAACCAGGCGCAATTCGCCATGGAAGGGGTGATGGATCGATTGGCCGAGATGGTGGGAATCACCGGCTGGGAGATTCGCCGCCGCAATGTCGTGACCCCCGGTGCCATCTGGGGTCCGGGCCAGATCATGGATGACGGCTCCAAGGGCGCCCTGATCTGTCTCGAGACGATCAAACCCCACTACGACCAGGCAAGATCCGAGGGCAAGGCGGTCGGCCTGGGTCTCGGGATCAAGAACTCGGGCCTCGGCAACGGCTTCAAGGAGTGGGCCAAAGCGGTGGTCCGCTTCGAAGCCGATGGCTCGGTCGAGGTCCGTCACTGCTGGACCGAAATGGGTCAGGGAATCCATACCGTCGCGCTGCAGGTGGCTGTCGAAGAACTGGGCGTCGAGCCGGGCAGGGTCAAGGTCATCGTCGACACCAGCCGGGAATTGGGTACCGGCCAGACGACCGGGTCGCGGGGCACCTTGATGGGCGCCGGGGCGATTCAGGATGCCTGCCGAGTGGCCAACGAAGGGGGCCGGCAGGTCGGCGTCGACTACCAGGGGGAGTATCGAGTCGACTGGACCAACAGCCTTTCGGAAGGCCTCGAGAATCCGGTCATTCATTCGACCTTCGGTTACGCCGCTCAGTTGGTGATCGCCGACCGGGCCAGCGGCGAAATCGAACGGGTCATAGCGGCCCACGATGTCGGCCGGGCGGTCAATCCGATGCTGTGCGAGGGCCAGATCGAGGGCTCGGTCCACATGGGCCTCGGCTATGCCCTGTCTGAGGACTTTCCGTGCGACGATCTGGGCCGACCCACCAACGTGACATTGCGATCTCTCGAGATCATCCGCCCCCGGGACATGCCACCGATCGACGTCATCCTCATCGAGTCTCCCCAACCCAATTCTCCTTACGGGATCAAAGGGGTCGGAGAGATCGGACTGGTCCCCACGGCCGGGGCGGTGGCCGCCGCCTATCACGAACTCGACGGCCAATGGCGCAACCAACTTCCCATCGAGAAGCACCAACCCCTTCGTCTTCGAGGGTGACGTCGTTTCCGCTCGGGGCTGCTCTCACCATCGAGCATCTCCAGGATGATCCCCACCCCTACCTCGCCAGGCTGAGGGAGGCCGAGCCGGTTTCCTGGGTGCCGGCTCTCGACGGATGGCTGGTGACCCGTCGGGACCTGTGTGTCGAAGTGATGAGGGATGCCGCCACCTTTACGGTTGACGATCCGCGCTTTTCGACGGCCCAGGTGGTCGGACCGAGCATGTTGTCGTTGGACGGCGACGAACACCACCGTCATCGCGACCCGTTCGCTTCCGCTTTTCGCCTCAGCGGGGTGAGGGAGCGGTTCGCCGATCGCGTCACTCACTTGGCCCGCGAGATTGTCGAGGAACTGGCGCCGACGGGAGCGGCGGAGATCCGTCGTGATCTCGCCGGTCCCCTGGCCGTCGGGGTCGTGTCGGCGGCGCTCGATCTACTCGACGTCGATCCGGCCACGGTCCTCGGCTGGTATGACGAGATCGTCGGAGCGGTCGACCGGGTTTCGGCCGGGGGCGAGGTCGGGTCCAGGGGCCGGGAAGCCTTCGCCTCCCTCGCCGATCACGTCGCTCTGACCATCGAGCGCGGGGCGGGAACGCTGGCGGAGGCCACCGCTCGACTGACGACCACCGAGGTGGTTGCGAACGCGGCCGTCATGATGTTTGGTGGGATCGAGACCAGTGAGGGGATGACCACGACGCTCTTCTGGCATCTGCTGACCAACCCCGACCAGCTTGCCCTGTTACAGGCCGACCGAACGCTGGGGACAGCTGCAATCGAGGAATCGCTCAGGCTGGAACCGGCCGCGGCCCGAGTCGACCGATACTCCACAGCCAACACCGAACTGGCGGGTGCTTCCATTCGCGAAGGCGACCTCGTGATCGTCTCGTTGAGTGGCGCCAACCGCGACCCCACGATGTTTCCCAATCCTGATGCCTTTGATCTGGCGAGGCCGAATGCCAAGTCGCATCTCGCCTTCGCGCAGGGGCCCCACGCTTGTGTGGGCATTCACCTCGCCAAGTTGGAGACGCAGGCCGCCCTCGAGGCGGTCCTGGACGGTTGGCCGGGCATCACCATCGCCGCCGGGTCCACCCCTCCGGCGGGGCTGATCTTCAGAAAGCCACGATCACTGCCCGTGCGATGGCGGTCACGACGCTCGACCGTAGATTGAGGATTCGTGACCACGCTTGCCATCCGACGAACGATCGGTCGTCGGCTCTTCAATCTCTATCTCGGTCTGGTCCTGTTCGGGGTGAGCTGTGCCATGCTCGTCGCCTCGGGTCTCGGCCTCGGCCCCTGGGATGTATTTCATCAAGGGCTGTCGGAGCAGCTCGGCATCTCACTGGGGTGGGTGGTGGTGGGTGTCGGCGTGGCGGTTCTGCTGTTGTGGATCCCATTGCGGCAACGCCCGGGCCTCGGGACCGTCAGCAACGCCATCCTGGTCGGCCTGGTCATCGACGCCACCCTGACCTTTCTGAGCGAGCCAGGTTCGATGGTCGGCCGGGTCGGGCTCATGGTGGCTGGCGTGATGGTGAACGGGATCGCCACCGGGTTGTACATAGGAGCCGGTTTGGGACCAGGTCCCAGGGACGGTTTGATGACCGGCCTGGCAGCCCGGGGGCATTCAATCCGGGTGGTTCGCACCGCCATCGAGCTGACCGTCCTCCTGATCGGCTGGCTGTTGGGCGGCACGGTTGGGGTGGGAACCGTGCTCTACGCCTTGTCGATCGGTCCGTTGACGCACCTGTTTCTTCCCCGCCTGACCGTTCGTTGACACGTCGACCTGACCTTTGACAAAATGTAAAACGTGACGTCCTCGACTCCGGGCCTGGTGTGTGCCCACCATCACATCTATTCGACCCTGGCGCGGGGGATGCCGTCTCCACCCCAAACCCCAACAACCTTCCGGGAAATCCTGGAGCAGGTCTGGTGGAGGCTTGACGCCGCCATCGATCTCGAGATGCTCGAGTGGTCGGCCAAGCTCGCCGCCCTCGAAGCGCTGGAGACGGGGACTACGACGATCATCGACCACAACGAAAGCCCCAACGCCATCGAAGGGTCCCTCTCCGTCATTGCCGACGCTTGCTCGGAAGTCGGTATCAGAGTGATCGCCGCGTATGGGGCCACCGATCGGCATGGGCCCGACGGCGCCCGGCGAGGGCTGATAGAAAACGAGCGGTACATCAAGAGCGGTGGAAAGGGAATGGTTGGGCTCCACGCTTCCTTCACGTGTTCCGACGAAACAGTCGCGGCGGCCGCCGGACTCGCCGCCGATCTCGGGGTGGGAGTCCATATTCACGTTTGCGAAGGCCCCGAGGACATCGAGGCTCCGGTTCGTTTGGGCCATCTGACACGGCCCGATTGGCTGTTGGCACACTGTGTCCATCTCGCCACCGATCACCACCTCCAGGGCACGATCCTTCACAACCCGGCGTCCAACCTCAACAACGGTGTCGGGTACGCCGACCCGGCCCGGTTCTCCAACCCGGTCGCTTTGGGGACCGACGGGATCGGAGCCGACATGCTCGGCGCCTTCCGGCTGGCCTACTACCTGCAGAGGTCGACCGACTTGAGCGCCACCCCGGACTCGGCGTGGGGATGGCTCGCGCACGGCTGGGATCTGGTACCCGAGGCGCGCGATGATCGGGTCACCTGGTCCTATGAGCCGATGGAGCCGTGGCACCTCGCCTTTACCACCGCCGTGCGTCCGATGGAGATCGAGATCGCTGGAGAGACCGTCTGGAAGGACGGCGCTTCGACCAGAGTCGACGCCACCGAGGTCAGGGCCCGTGCGGCCGAGCAGTCCCGGCGCCTGCATTCGCGACTATGAGCGAAGCGCCCCTGACTCCGTTTCCGCTCGATGTCCTGCTGGGTCGGATCGTTCATGAATGGGAGACCAGGTCACGGATCCTGGACCTCCCCACCGCCCGGTTCTGGTCTCCTGACCCGGCGGTCGATCTTTCCTTCACTTTTCTGGGCCGCCCGGCGGCCACTCCGATCGGCCCGGCAGCCGGACCCCATAGCCAGATGGCCCAGAACATCATCCTCGCCTGGCTCGGTGGGGCCCGCCTCTTCGAATTGAAGACGGTCCAGGTGCTCGACGAGCTGGTCATCAATCGGCCGTGCATCGACATGCAAACCATCGGCTACAACATCGAGTGGAGCCAGGAGTTGACCGTCGGGGCTTCTCTCGAGGAGTACGTCAAGGGCTGGATGGCGGTCCACCTCCTTCGTCAATGGGAACCGCTGCGCGAGCACATCGGTCCCGAGCCGGGGCCCCATGTGTTCGACATGTCGGTCGGGTACGACCTTGCGGGCATCTCGACCGACAAGATGGCCGCCTTCATCGACGGGCTGATGAACGCCGAACCTGTGATCGAGCGGCTCCGACCTTCGATTCCAGCTCCCTTCAACGAGATGCCCGATCTCGATTTTGCTCCGAGGATCGCCGACACCGTCACCCTCTCAACCTTCCACGGTTGCCCTCCCGAGGAGATCGACCAGATCACCCGCCACCTCATGTCCCGTCATGGAGTCGACGTGATCGTCAAGCTCAACCCGACCCTGCTCGGGTATCGAGGGCGTAGACGAAATCCTCCACCATGATCTCGGTTACGACGAGGTCGAGCTACGCAAGGAAGCGTTTGCCGCCGATCTCCAGTTCGACCAGGCCCTGGATCTCATCGTCGGGCTGCAGGATTTCGCCGCCGTCAACGGTCGGCGCTTCGGGATCAAGCTCACCAACACGCTGGTGGTCGCCAATCACAAAGGCTTCATGCCCGACGATCCGATGTATCTGTCGGGGCCTCCGCTCCATGTTCTGGCCACCGGGGTGCTCGACCGATTGATGACGGCTCTGCCCGGGGCGCTTGCCACCGAAGGAGGTCCAATCCAGGTCAGCTTCTCGGCCGGGGTCAACAAAGAGAATGTGTCGGAGACGGTCGGGATGGGAGTGGTGCCGGCCACGATCTGCTCGGACCTTCTGAAGCCGGGTGGCTACGGACGGCTGGAGCCGATCCTCCGTCGACTCAGCGAGGACCTGAAGGCGGCGTCCTGTTCGGACCTGGGCTCTTGGCGAGCCCACCGGTCCGATCTGGCTCTGCAGGCCGGGCAGCGGGACTCGGTCGCCGCCCATCTCGAAGAGATCCGGAGGGGGACGGCCTACCTGAAGGAGGGCAATCTCAAGCTGCCCCGGGAGGTCGATCACACGCTTCAAATGTGGGGCTGTGTCGCCTGCAACTTCTGCGTAACCGTCTGTCCGAATGACGCCTTTTTCCGGCTGCCGACCCCGGAGGGCTCCGGTCTGGATGGCCGCCAGCAGTATCTGCTTTTTGCCGAACTCTGCAACGAGTGCGGTAACTGCATGGTCTTTTGCCCGGAAGAGGGAGACCCGGCCTTCATCAAACCCAGGCTCTACCTGGAACCGGACCGCTTTGCGGCGGCCTCCGGGCAGGCCTTCCTCGTCGAAGGCCGCGGCGAGAACCTCCGGGTCACGTCCACAAGTGGCTGGGAGGCCGAGATCCCCCTGTTGACTGAGCTTCTCCGCGCGCGGGAGGGCCTTCCCCTCCGTTGACGGGCGGCCTGCAAGCAAATCGGACTCAGGCATCCTCAGGGATGCAAAACTGTGCTCGATCATGATCCATCTCACAACCAGCGAGCTCGAGTCGGGGATCGACCAGATCATGGACGCCCCGCCAGTCTCCGGCAGCCTTTCATTGATCGTCAGGCGTCCGTCCGAGGGCGAGCGGGAAGTCCTCGAAATGGCCCAACTGGACCTCGTCGAGGGATTGATCGGCGACAGCTGGCGCCGGCGGGCGAGTCTCACGTCCGACGGAACTCCCGACACGGCTACCCAGATCAACGTGATGAGCGCACGGGCCATCGCCTTGATCGCCGGTGACCTTGAGCGCTGGCAGCTGGCCGGCGATCAGCTCTATGTCGACTTCGACATAAGCGAAGACAACCTTCCGGTCGGATCCCGATTGGAGATCGGCGCAGCCGTCATCGAGGTGTCGAGCAAACCCCATTCCGGTTGTCAGAAGTTCTCTCAGCGCTTCGGGATCGACGCACTTCGGTTCGTCAACTCGGAGGCCGGTCGCAAGCTCCGATTGCGGGGTTTGAACGCTCGCATCGCCGTACCGGGAACTATTCGACGGGGAGACCCCGTCCGGAAACTGCCATGAACGCCGGTGGGGTCTTTCTCGAGGCCTTCGGACGCATTGGCGAGCTGGTGAAGAGGTCGGTGGAGGGGGCCGATGCGGCCGGTCTTGCCTATCGACCCGAACCTGGCGCCAACTCGATCGCGTGGTTGGTATGGCACCTGACCCGGGTCCAGGACGAGCATGTCTCCGATGCCGCCGGCCTCGAACAAGCCTGGATCACCGAAGGGTGGCACGAGAGGTTCGGCATGGCCCCCGACCCCCACAACACCGGACGGGGCCACGGTCCCGACGAGGTGGCGGCAATCCCTGCCGATCCGGGCCTTCTCCTTGCCCACAACGAGGCAATCGCCAAGCGATCCGCGGCCTATCTGGCCACCGTCGATGAGGCCGAATTGGACCGAATCATCGATCGCTCGTGGGACCCCCCGGTCACGGTCGGCGTGCGTTTGGTGAGCGTCATCAGCGACAACGTCCAACACGCCGGCCAGGCCCTCTACCTCCGAGGCATAGTCGACCGCCTCGGCTGAAGCTCGTCGACCACATCTAGGACGGCTTCACCAGTACCCCCCTACCCCTGGCCGCCTATTCGGCAGCCAGCGGTACTTGTCAAGGTTCTTTACGCCGACGTGGTGTTCGAATGTATGGCGGCGTAAAGAACCTTGATCCCCCCGCCTATCGGCGAGGGGACAAACAAGAAAAGTGGTCAACCCGTACGACCTCGGTTGACGGCCTCCCTTTGTCCCTCTTTTTGTCCCTTCGGCCGAAGGCCGGGGGGAAGGTCCCTGCCGCCGAGGAAACGAGGCGGGAGGTAGGGGGGCTTGGCAAACCCGTCGATTAGATCTAGGACAGCTTCACCAGTGCCCCCCTACCCCTGGCCGCCTATCCGGCAGCCAGCGGTACCCCCCCGCCTATCGGCGAGGGGACAAACAGGAAAGGTGGCGGATCCGTCGACCAGTGGGGGTCTGCGGTGGTTTTTGACCTAGGCCATCCAGTTCTCGTATACTTTCGTCGTGGTCTTTGACCTCATCCCCCGCTCATAGGGGGCTCCCAGGCGGAGTGATCCCCCCGGAGCTAACCGGACGAGCGGGTCACCCAACCTAACGGGTCGGTGTTTGGGCGTGCGCGTCCAGATGCCGATTGTGCGCGTAAGCGGGGGTTTCTCCCGATTTCGCCTCACTAGCAGGAGCAAAATGCCGACGATCGAGCAGCTTGTCCGCGAGGGCAGGCAGCCAAAATTGAAGAAAGCGAAGACGGCCGCTCTGGCCGGGGCACCCCAGAGACGGGGGGTCTGTACCCGTGTCTATACGGTCACGCCCAAGAAGCCGAACTCGGCGCTTCGCAAAGTCTGCCGGGTCCGGCTCTCCAATGGGATCGAGGTAACGGCATACATCCCCGGTGAGGGTCACAACCTCCAGGAACACTCCATCGTTCTAGTCCGCGGCGGTCGCGTCCGCGACCTTCCGGGGGTCCGCTACAAGGTCATCCGGGGCACGCTCGACGCCGCCGGGGTCAAGAACCGCAAGCAAGCTCGCTCCCGGTACGGGGCCAAGAGGGAGAAGTAGTAGATGAGAAGAGCTCCCGCCCAGAAGCGCAGGATCGAACCCGACCCGGTATTTCGCAACGTCCTCGTGAGCCAGGTGATCAACAAGGTTCTCCTCAAGGGCAAGAAGGACGTTGCCCGCACCATCGTCTACGACGCCCTCGAAGTGGTCGAACGCCGATCGGGCCAGGACCCGGTCACCGTTCTCAAGAGGGCGGTGGACAACATCAGACCCAACGTGGAGGTCCGCTCCCGCCGGGTCGGTGGCGCTTCCTACCAGGTGCCGGTCGAAGTACCGCCCCGTCGGGCCGGTTCTCTCGCCATCCGGTGGCTGGTGGGCTTTGCTCGCCGCCGCAAGGAGCACACCATGGGCGAGCGCCTTGCCTACGAGATTCTCGATGCCGCCAACAACACCGGCGCAGCAGTCAAACGCAAGGAAGACATTCACAAGATGGCGGAGTCCAACAAGGCCTTCGCCCACTACCGCTGGTAACCGACCGTTCTTGTGACGGTTCACCACCGCAGAGGTGGACAAGCGTCACAAGAACGGGAAGAAGCCACACAACGGAATAGCGACCGGAAGTAGTCATTTAGATGAGCAACGACAAGAGCGCGCTCTCGCACCTGCGTCAGGTGCCTTTGGGCCGGACCCGAAACATCGGGATCATGGCCCACATCGACGCGGGCAAGACGACTCTTACCGAGCGCATCCTCTACTACACGGGTCGCAACTACAAGATCGGTGAAGTCCACGAAGGCGCCGCCACGATGGACTGGATGGAGCAGGAGCAGGAGCGAGGGATCACCATCACCTCCGCCGCCACCACCTGCATATGGCACGACCATCACATCAACATCATCGACACCCCCGGCCACGTCGATTTCACGGTCGAGGTCGAGCGCAGCCTCCGGGTTCTCGACGGGGCGGTCGCAGTATTTGACGGAGTCGCCGGAGTAGAGCCCCAGTCCGAGACCGTGTGGCGCCAGGCCGACCGCTACAAGGTCCCTCGCATCTGCTTCATCAACAAGCTCGACCGCACCGGTGCCGATTTCTATGCCGACGTGCAATCGATCGTCGACCGACTCCAGGCCAATCCTCTGGTGCTCCAGATCCCGATCGGGCGCGAAGGCGACTTCATGGGCGTCGTCGACTTGATCGAAATGAAGGCCCATCTGTGGAGGGGCGACGACGGCCGGGTCTGGGACACCGTCGAGATCCCCCAGGACATGCTCGGAAAGGCCAACGAAGCGCGCGGCAAGATGCTCGAAGTCGCAGCCGAGGCCGATGAGAAGCTGCTCGAGAAGTATCTCGAGGATCTGGAAATCACCCCCGACGAGATCCGCCACGCCGTCAGAGCGGGGACCATCGAACAAATCTTTGTGCCGGTCCTGTGCGGTTCGGCGTTCAAGAACAAAGGCGTTCAGCCTCTGCTCGACGCCATCCTGGCCTACCTTCCGAGCCCGGCCGAACTGGAACCGGTGACCGGCTTCAAGCCCGGGGCCGAGGACGTCGCGATCAAGCGCGATCCCAAGGACACAGAGCCTTTCACCGCCCTGGCGTTCAAGATCATGACCGATCCCCACGTCGGCAAGCTCACCTATTTCCGGGTCTACGCCGGCAGCCTTCAGAAGGGCGACACCGTCCTCAACACTTCCACCGGCAAGAAGGAGCGGTTCGGCCGCCTCTTGCGGATGCACGCCAACCATCGCGAGGACATCGACGCCGTCTTCACGGGCGACATCGTCGCCGGAGTCGGATTGAAGAACACAACGACCGGCGACACCCTGGCCGATCCCAGTCACCCGATCCAGCTGGAATCGATGACCTTCCCGGCCCCCGTCATCCAGGTTGCCATCGAGCCCAAGACCAAGACCGACGAGGAGAAGCTGGCCGAGGCGCTCCATCGTCTCTACGAGGAGGATCCAACCTTCCTGGTCAGGACCGATGAGGAAACAGGTCAAACCATCATCGCCGGCATGGGTGAACTCCACCTCGAGATCAAGGTCGATCGCCTGCTCAGAGAGTTCAAGGTCGGCGCCAACGTCGGCAAGCCCCAGGTGGCGTATCGGGAGACCATCAAGGGCCCGGTCTCCAAGGTCGAGGGCAAGTACATCCGGCAGTCGGGCGGCAAGGGCCAGTACGGCCACGTCATCATCAGCCTGGAATCGACCGGACCCGGCGGCGGCTACGAGTTCGTCGACAAGGTCACCGGTGGTCGGATTCCCCGCGAATACATCCCGGCCGTGGACGAAGGGATCGAGCAAGCTCTCGAGAACGGGATCCTGGCCGGATTCCCGGTCGTGGACGTGAGGGCGATCCTGCTCGACGGCACCTACCACGACGTCGACTCGTCGGAGATGGCCTTCAAGATTGCCGGTTCGATGGCGGTTCAGAACGCCGCCAAACAAGCGGGTCTCAAGCTGCTCGAACCGGTCATGGAGGTCGAGGTCATCACCCCGGAGGAGTACATGGGGTCGGTGGTCGGGGATCTCTCGTCACGGCGCGGCAAAGTTGGCGAGATGGGTCAGCGTGGCAACGCCCGCACGATCCGCGCGCAGGTCCCGCTGGGTGAGATGTTCGGATACGCCACCGATCTGCGGTCACTCACGCAGGGCCGGGCCTCTTACACGATGCAGTTCAACTCTTATCAGGACATGCCCAACAGCATTGCCGAAGAAGTCATCGCCACGAGGAAGGGATCATGACCTCGTCAGTAGGCAGTAGGCAGTTAACAGTCGTCAGTAAGAACGAGGAGAGAGGTATTTCCCATGGGTAAGGCGAAGTTTGAGCGGACGAAGCCGCATGTGAATGTGGGGACGATGGGTCATATTGATCATGGGAAGACGACGTTGACGGCGGCGATTACGAAGGTGTTGGCGGAGCGGGTGCCGGGTAATTCGTTTACGGCGTTTGATCAGATTGATAAGGCGCCGGAGGAGCGGGAGCGGGGGATCACGATTCAGATTGCTCATGTGGAGTATGAGACGGTGAATCGTCATTACGCCCATGTGGATATGCCGGGTCATGCTGATTACATCAAGAACATGATTACGGGGGCGGCGCAGGTGGATGGGGCGATTCTGGTGGTGTCGGCGGCGGATGGTCCGGCTCCGCAGACGC
Source organism: uncultured Acidimicrobiia bacterium (assembly GCA_963790345.1). Lineage (GTDB taxonomy): Bacteria > Actinomycetota > Acidimicrobiia > Spongiisociales > ZC4RG35 > DATEEG01. The sequence goes on from CAWBOD010000005.1 coordinate 201,229, forward strand.
GGGAGCATGTGTTGTTGGCTCGGCAGGTGGGGGTGCCGTGCATTGTGGTGTTTTTGAACAAGGTGGACATGGTCGACGACGCCGAGCTGTTGGAGTTGGTCGAGCTCGAGGTGCGGGATTTGTTGACGGAGTATGAGTTTCCGGGCGATGAGGTGCCGGTGGTGCGGGGGTCGGCGTTGAAGGCGTTGGAGGGGGATTCTGAGCAGGGTGATCAGATCGTGGCGTTGATGGACGCGGTGGATGCGTATGTGCCGGAGCCGCCCCGGGAGGTGGATAAGCCGTTTTTGATGTCGATCGAAGACGTCTTTTCGATTACTGGTCGGGGGACGGTGGTGACGGGTCGGGTGGAGCAGGGCCGGTTGAAGGTGAATGAGGAGGTTGAGATTGTGGGGATCCGGCCGACTCGGAAGACGGTGGCGACGGGGATCGAGATGTTCCGCAAGTTGTTGGATGAGGCCCGGGCGGGCGACAACGCCGGGGTTTTGTTGCGGGGGATTGGTAAGGATGATGTGGAGCGGGGTCAGGTGTTGGCCAAGCCGGGGAGTATCACTCCTCATACCAATTTCGAGGCGCAGGTGTATGTGTTGACGAAGGAGGAGGGGGGGCGGCATTCCCCGTTCTTTGATGGGTATCGACCCCAGTTCTATTTCCGGACTACCGACGTCACCGGTTCGGTCAAGTTGCCGGAGGGGACGCAGATGGTGATGCCGGGGGATAACACCCCGATGACGGTCGAGTTGATCAACCCGATCGCTATGGATGAAGGTTTGCGGTTCGCGATCCGTGAAGGTGGCCGCACCGTCGGAGCCGGACGAGTAATCAAAATCAACAAGTAGTACCAAGTACTCAGTACTCAGTACTCAGTACTACGAGCAAAGCGAGTTTCCAGAAGTGGCAGAGCAGAAAATTCGAATCCGCTTGAAGGCCTACGACCATCAGGTCGTAGACGAGTCGTCGCGCAAGATCGCAGAGACGGTCCTGCGCACGCAGGCCAAGATCCGTGGACCCATTCCTCTGCCCACCGAGATCCACCGCTATTGCGTGATCAGGGGACCGCACGTCGACAAGGACTCCCGGGAGCACTTCGAGATGCGCATCCACAAGCGTCTGATCGACATTCTCGACCCGACCCCCAAAACCGTCGACTCGTTGATGAGGCTCGACCTGCCGGCCGGGGTGGAAGTGGAGATCAAGCTGTGAACGCGATTCTCGGAGAAAAGCTGGGCATGACCCAGATCTTCGACGACCAGGCGCGGGCGATTCCGGTCACCGTGATCAAGGCCGGACCATGTCACGTGGTCCAGATCAAGTCGATCGACAACGACGGCTATTCCGCCATTCAGATCGCCTTCGGCGAGATCAGGCCCAAGCTTGTCAACGAGCCGATCAAAGGGCATTTCGCCAAGTCCGGGGTCGAGCCAACCCGGCATCTGGTCGAGATCAGGGTCGATGAGCCCAACCAGTACAAGCTTGGCCAGGAGATCAAGATCGCCGACGTCCTGTCTCAAGGTGGCCTGGCCGACGTGACCGGCGTCTCCAAAGGCAAAGGCTTCCAGGGTGTCATGAGGCGGCATGGTTTCGCCGGCCAGGGAGCCGCCCACGGCACCCACAAGAAGCATCGCGCCCCCGGATCGATCGGTGCCTGTGCGACTCCGGCCCGGGTGTTCAAGGGCACCCGTATGGCTGGTCGGATGGGGAACGACCAGGTGACGACTTTGAATTTGCAGATTGTCGGGATCGACACCGAGCGCGACCTCCTCCTCCTGAGGGGAGCCGTCCCCGGTGCCAACGGATCATTGATCCTGGTTCGCGAGGCGGTGAAGGCCTGATGCCATCGGCGAAGCAAACCGAGACCAAGGCCGTCTCCGAGGTCAAAGCCGCGCTGTTCAGCTCCGACGGCTCCAGCCTCGGTGAGATCAAGCTCGACCCGGAGATATTCGGAATTGAGCCCAACCTGGCGGTGCTCCATCAGGTCGTCACGGCCCAGTTGGCCGGGGCTCGGGCAGGAACTCACAAGACCAAGAAGCGGTCCGAAGTCCGCGGCGGCGGCGCCAAGCCATGGCGGCAGAAGGGAACCGGCCGCGCCCGGGCGGGATCGATCCGCGCTCCCCAGTGGCGGGGCGGTGGCGTGGCCCACGGGCCCGAGCCGCGCGATTACAGCCAACGCACCCCCAAGAAGATGCGTCGCCTGGCGCTGATCTCAGCCCTGTCGGCCAGAGCCGCCGAGGAAGCGGTCCTGGTGGTGGAGAGCTTCGACTGGACCACCCCGAAGACGAAGGATGCAGTCGGGTTGCTGGCGGCCGTCGGGGCCAACGCCAAGACCCTCGTCGTCTTGAACAGTGTGGAGGAAGTCGCCGGGGTCGCTTTCCGGAACCTCCCCCAGGTCGTGGTCTCTGAACCGGGCCACCTCACCGCCTACGACGTGCTCTGGGCGAGGCATTTGATCTTTACATCGCAGTCGGTCAGCGCCATCGGGGGCGGCCATGCCTACGACGTGTCGAAGTCGGACTTCGTCCGGGAGGACATGTCTGATGGCGTCCGGGGACGCGGCCTCATGAAGGACCCCCGCGACATCATCATCTCCCCGGTCGTTTCGGAGAAGTCCTACGACCTGATCGAGAAGGGCAATACCTACACCTTTGTCGTCGATCGTCGCTCCAACAAGAGCGAGATCAAGGACGCGATCGAGGAGATCTTCTCGGTCAATGTGCTTTCCGTGAACACTCAGAACCGGAAGGGGAAGTTCAAGCGCACCGGACGGACCCTCGGTCGCCGGGCCGGTGCCAAGCGGGCGCTGGTCACCCTCGCCCAGGGTGACGCGATCGATTTGTTTGGCGTTTGATGAAGACTTTGACAGGAGTTCGGGCATGGCAGTGAAGAGCAGAAAACCAACTTCGGCCGGACGCCGTTTTCAGACGGTGTCCGACTTCGCCGACGTGACGAAGTCGGAGCCGGAGAAGTCGTTACTCGGGCCCAAGAAGTCGACTGGTGGGCGCAACGTCTACGGTCGTATCACCTCGCGCCATCGTGGCGGCGGCAACAAGAACCGCTACCGCGTCATCGACTTCAAGCGCCGTAAGGACGGGATCCCGGCCAAGGTCGCCGCTATCGAGTACGACCCCAACCGCAATGCTCGAATCGCCCTTCTCCACTACGCGGACGGCGAAAAGGCCTACATCCTCGCTCCGTCCGGGGTGAAGCCGGGCGACACGTTGACCTCTGGTTCGGGTTCGGACATCCGCCCCGGCAACGCCATGCCCCTTCGAAACATCCCGGCCGGCACGACGGTCCATGCCATCGAGATGCGGCCCGGTGGTGGGGCCAAGATGGCTCGATCGGCCGGAGCCGGGGTCCAGCTGATGTCGAAGGAGAACGATGTCGCCCTCTTGCGCCTTCCCTCGGGGGAGATGAGGACGGTCCCCCTCGACAGCCGGGCCACGATCGGCCAGGTGGGCAACACCGAGTCCGAGTTGATCAAGATCGGCAAGGCCGGTCGGAACCGCTGGAAGGGCGTGCGCCCCCAGAGCCGCGGTGTGGTCATGAACCCGGTCGATCACCCCCTCGGTGGTGGTGAAGGCAAGTCCTCAGGTGGGCGTCACCCGGTGAGCCCTTGGGGCAAGCCGGAGGGACGGACCCGCAAGAAGAAGAAGGCAAGCAACAAGGCGATCGTGCGGCGCCGCTCGACCGGCGGAAGAGGTAGGTAATGGCACGGAGTCTCTCCAAAGGTCCTTTCGTGGATGACCATCTGATGAGCAAGGTCGAAGAGTTGAATCGCCGCAACGAAAAGCGGGTGATTCGCACGTGGAGCCGTCGCTCGACCGTGGTCCCCGAGATGCTCGGTCACACCATCGCGGTCCACGACGGCCGCAAGCACATACCGGTTTTCATCACCGAGTCGATGGTCGGGCACAAACTCGGTGAGTTCGCTATGACCCGAACCTTCCGGGGGCACTCCGGCAAGAAGGAAAAGGCAGTGCGCAAGACATGAACGCGCAACGCCGATTGCGATCTCTCAATGAACGCCAAATCAATATGAATGCCAAATCAACATGAACGCCAAATCAATATGAATGTCAGAGCCCAAGCCAAATACATCCGGCATCCCGCCAGCAAGGTGCGGTTGGTGCTTGACCTCGTCCGCGGCCTGCCCGTCGAGCAGGCCCAGGTTGTGCTGTCCCTGACCCCTCGGGGAGCCTCCGACCTGGTCACCAAGGTCCTCAACTCCGCCATCGCCAATGCCGAGCACAACCACGCCCTCGACGCCGAGGATCTGGTGGTGGCCGAGGCCTTTGCCGACGAAGGGCCAACTCTCAAGAGGTTTCGTCCCCGCGCTCGCGGCCGCGCAACCCGAATTCGCAAGCGCACAAGTCACATCACGATCGTGGTGTCCGATGGGAACGAGGAGGTGGACTGATGGGACAGAAAACCCACCCTTATCTGTTCCGGATCGGCACCACTAATGACTGGAAGTCAAAGTGGTATTCCGACAAGGATTACGTAGCCCTGGTCAACGAGGACTGGAAGATCCGCGACTACCTGCGCAAGGAGTTGCAGCGTGGAGCGGTCTCGAGGATCGACATCGAACGAACCCGTGATCGGGTCGTCGTCGAGATCCAGACCGCCCGCCCTGGTGTCGTCATCGGACGCAAGGGCAGCGAGGCCGAGCGACTGCGCGGAGGCCTCGAGGCGATCGCCAGCAAGCCGGTCAAGCTGAACATCACCGAGATCAAGGACCCCGACCTCGACTCGCAGTTGCTCGCGCAAGGAATCGCCGACCAACTCGAAAACCGGGTTGCTTTCCGTCGGGCCATGAAGCGAGCCGTCGCGGCCGCCCTCAAGGCGGGTGCTCAGGGCGTTCGAGTGGAGTGCAACGGCCGTCTCGGCGGCGCCGACATGGGTCGCCGGGAGTGGTACCGCGAGGGCCGGGTCCCGCTCCACACCCTGCGGGCGGACATCGATTACGGCATGGCTACGGCTCGGACCACGGTCGGTGCGATCGGGGTCAAGGTTTGGGTCTATCGGGGCGATGTCGTCGGAGGTCTGGCAGCCAGTCGTGAGAAGATCGCGGCCGAGGCGGCCCTGGCCACCGGTGGCCCGGCGCGACGGGCCGCACCCGCCAAAGCCCGGGCTGAGCAGGCAGTCGGCCGTGATAAAATGCCCCGTCTCATCGAGGCCGGAGGCGGCAAACGCCTCATCGAGGCCGGTGGGGGCAAGCGAGATTCCGGACGCCGCATCATCGAAGCCGGCGGCGGACGCCGGATCACCGCCGAGGAAGCCGAAGTCGAATATCAGGTTGCGCGCGAGGAAATCGTGCCGGACGCACCGGAAGATTCCGGGATTGCGGAGGGCGAGCCCGTAACCGACCAGATACTCGCGGAAGACGGTCCTGAAGAGGACGTCGACTTCACGGAAGCCGTGGCCAGTGAGGAATACATGGGTGAAGGGACCGATGGCCCCGTCAGCCCCGAAGAGATCGAGAAGGAAGAGGAATAGCCCGTGTTGATGCCCAAGCGCACCAAGCACCGAAAGGTGCATAGGGGCCGCCGTACCGGCATGGCCAAGCGCGGCACGAAGGTCAATTTTGGCGAGTTCGGTCTTCAGGCCCTGGAAGAGGCCTGGATCACGGCGCGCCAGATCGAGGCTGCCCGTATCACGATCTCCCGCACCATCAAGCGAGGCGGCAAGGTCTGGATCACGATCTTTCCTGACAAGCCGGTGACCATGAAGCCGGCCGAGACCAGGATGGGCTCGGGCAAAGGAAACCCCGAGTTCTGGGTGGCCGTGGTCAAGCCGGGCCGGGTCATGTTCGAACTGGCCGGCGTACCCGAGGAGCTCGCTCGCGACGCCTTTCGCCGGGCCGGGCACAAGCTTCCGATCAAGACCCGATTTCTGACGAGGGATGAGGGATGAACGCGACAGAACTCCGCGAGCTCGATGCTGACGAGCTGACGACCAAGCTGGCTGAAGCCAAAGCCGAGTTGTTCAACCTGCGTTTTCAGCTCGCCACCAACCAGCTCGACAACACCGCTCGCCTGCGCGAAATGCGCAAGGAAGTGGCCAGGATCGCGACAGTGATTCGGGAGATGGAAATCTCTGAATGGCATGCCACTCAGACGCCAGACGCCAGACGCCAGACGCTAGGAAGAGGATCATGACCATCGAAAGTTCAGAGCGCAGTCGCCGCAAGACCCGAGTCGGGATTGTCATCTCGGATCGCACGGGACAAGACCGTGACCGTCGAGGTGCCGGCGTCCTTTGGTCACCCTCGCTACGACAAGGTCGTTCGCAGGTCTACGAAATTGCACGTTCACGATGAGGCCAATGACGCCAAGACCGGGGATCGGGTTCGGATCATGGAAACCCGGCCCATTTCCAAGCAGAAGCGCTGGCGCGTGGTCGAAGTGCTGGAGCGTGCCCGATGATCCAGCAGGAAAGCCGCCTCAAGGTGGCCGACAATTCCGGGGCCCGCGAGGTGCTCTGTATCAGGGTGCTGGGGGGTTCGACCCGCCGCTACGCCGGCATCGGCGACGTCATCGTCTGTGCCGTCAAGGACGCGATCCCCAACGGCACCGTCAAGAAAGGCGAGGTCGTCAAAGCCGTGGTGGTGCGTACTCGCAAGGCCGCCCGCCGCGCCGACGGCACTTACATCCGATTCGACGACAACGCCTGCGTGATCATCGACGCCAACCGCCAGCCCCGCGGCACCCGCATCTTCGGGCCAGTGGCCAGAGAACTCCGCGACAAGCGGTTCATGCGCATCGTCTCGCTAGCCCCCGAAGTCTTGTGACGAGAGAGGTGATGTGATGAAACTTCGTTCTGGTGACAAGGTGATGGTTATCTCCGGCAAGGATGCCGGCAAGGAGTCGCGCATCTCCAAGGTCATCCGCAAGAAGGATCAGGTAGTGGTCGAAGGGGTCAACACCGCCAAGAAGCACCAGCGACCCCGCGGCCAGACCATGCAGGGGGGCGTGATCGATAAGGACATGCCGATTCACGTGTCCAACGTCATGATTTTCTGCGACGAGTGCGAGATGCCCACCCGGATCGGCTATCGCTTCGACGACAACGGCAAACACCGCATCTGCCGTCGCTGCGGGAGCGACTTATGACGACGCCTGAGACTGCCGTGACCGAAGACCGCCAATCCTCCGTGCCCCGCCTCAAGGTGGTCTATCTCGAGAGAGTGGCTCCGGCCCTGAAGGAGCAGCTCTCCATCGCCAACGCCATGGAGATCCCCCGTCTCGAGAAGATTGTCGTCAACATGGGAGTAGGCGAGGCTGTCGCCGATCGCAAAGCGATCGAATCGGCCTTTGACGAACTTTCCCTGATCACGGGTCAGAAGCCGCGTCTCAACAAGGCCCGCAAGTCGATTGCAGGGTTCAAAGTCCGTGAAGGAATGCCCGTGGGCGCTTCGGTCACGATGCGCGGCAACCGGATGTGGGAGTTCTTCGATCGGTTGCTCGCGGTTGCCATCCCCCGGATTCGTGACTTCCGCGGACTCAACCCGCGGGCCTTCGACGGGCGGGGCAACTACAGCTTTGGAGTGACCGAACAGCTCATCTTCCCCGAGATAGATTTCGACCGGGTGTCGTCGGTGCGGGGGATGGACATAACCATCTGCACCTCGGCCACCGACGACCAGCATGCCAAAGCCTTGCTCGAAGCTTTTGGCTTCCCGTTCCGCAAGCAAGAAGTGCGTGCCTAGGAGAACTTGTGGCTAAGAAATCGATGATCATCAAGGCGAACCGCAAACCCAAGTTCAAGGTGCGCGGTTACACCCGCTGCAAGCGCTGCGGACGGGCGAGGGCCTATCTCCGCGACTTCGGGATGTGCCGTATCTGCGTGCGCCAGCTGGCTCAACGCGGCGAGCTCCCCGGGATCAGAAAGGCCTCCTGGTAATGCTGACAGACCCGATTGCCGACATGCTCACCCGCATCCGCAATGCCGTGGCGGTTGGCCACGACAAAGTGACGATGCCGACCTCTCATGTCAGGGAAGGTGTCGCCCGAATCCTCGCCTCCGAGGGCTACATCGACCGTTTCGAGGTTGCCTCCGAGGCGGTCAAGTCGAACCTCGTTGTCTTTCTCCGCTATGGGCCCCGGCGCACGCCGGCCATCTCGGGTCTCAAGCGGATCTCGCGCCCCGGTCACCGGGTCTACCGGCCCGCCGAATCATTGCCACGAGTGCAAGGTGGCCTTGGGGTCGCGGTCGTATCGACTTCGCAGGGACTTCTCCCTGATCGCGAGGCCCGCCGCCGAAAGCTGGGTGGCGAAATCCTGTGCGAGGTTTGGTGACATGAGTCGTATCGGCAAGAAGCCCATCGCCGTCCCGGCCGGCGTCGAGATCACCGTCGACGGCGTCCGCATCGGGGTCACCGGCCCCAAAGGGCGTCTCGAGCGGGTGTTCCCCGACACGATGGTGTTCTCGATGGAGAAGACCGCCGAGGAGGGCACCGTGCTCACGGTGTCGCGCCCCGACGATGAGCGAGAGAGTCGCGCATTGCACGGCCTGTCGAGGGCTCTTCTGGCCAACATGGTCCTCGGCGTGGCCGAAGGTTTTCGGCGGGAATTGCAGATCGTCGGGGTCGGCTACAGGGCGGCGCTGAAGGGATCGACCCTCGAGCTGCAACTGGGTTTCAGTCATCCCGTCTCCGTCGAAGCGCCGGAGGGGATCACCTTCGAAGTCCCGGAGCCCACCAGGATCGTCGTCTCGGGCGTCGACATCGAACAGGTCGGCCAGGTCGCCGCCGACATTCGGAAGCTTCGACCACCAGAGCCTTACAAGGGCAAGGGCGTCCGCCATTTGAATGAGCAGGTGCGGCGCAAGGCCGGGAAAGCAGGGAAGAGATGAGCAACCGGCTCGACGCACGCCGACGCCGCCACGTGCGGGTCCGCAAGGGTGTCATCGGCACTGCCCAGCGTCCCCGCTTGGCTGTGTTTCGCAGCAACCGTTACTTGTACGCCCAGGTGATCGACGACCAGACCGGCCGTACGCTGGCTGCCGCCTCGTCACAGGAAGCTTCCCTCCGATCCAAAGCCCTCTCAGTGGAGACCGCCACCGAGATCGGCAAGCTCGTGGCCGAACGTGCCAAGAGCGCAGGGGTAGGAGCAGTCGTTTTTGACCGCGGTGGTTTTACCTATCACGGTCGCATCAAGGCTCTGGCGGATGCTGCCCGGGCATCCGGCTTGGAGTTCTAGGAGTAGCCATGGCTGAGATTCAATACGACGAGAGAGTCATCACCATCAACCGCGTGGCCAAGGTGACCAAGGGAGCCAAGCGATTCAGCTTTACCGCCCTGGTCGTCGTGGGCGACGGCAACGGTCGGGTCGGCGTGGGCTACGGCAAGGCTCGGGAGGTGCCCAGCGCCATCCAGAAAGGGATGGAGGCGGCTCGCAAGGCCATGGTGATCATCCCGATGGCAGGCCAGACGATCGTGCATCAGGCAGTCGGCATCCACGGCGCCTCGCGAGTTCTCATCAAGCCTGCTGCCCCCGGAACCGGAGTCATCGCCGGAGGGGCAGTGCGCCAGATCCTCGAGGCCGCCGGGATTCGAGACGCGCTTGCCAAGTCCCTCGGCTCTCCGACCCATATCAATGTGGCCCAGGCGGCGATGAACGCTCTCACCGGTCAGCGGCGGCCCGAGCAGGTGGCGGCCTTGCGCGGCAAGCAGCCGGAAGAGATCGTCCCCCCGGGTTTGCTGGCCGCGTATCGCAGTACCGAGGCGTTGCGGGCCAGGAACGTTTAGGAGAACTGCGTGGCTGAATCGACCAAGGGCAAAGGCAAGCTGCAGGTAACCCTGCGCCGCTCGATCATCGGGGAAAAGCCCAAGACCCGCCAAACTGTCAAAGGGCTAGGCCTTGGCAAAATGCACTCGACCGTGGAGTTGCCCGACAACCCCTCCGTTCGGGGGATGATCCATGCCGTCCGCCACTTGGTCGAGGTGAACGATGAAGGGGTGAGTGCGCCGGGCGAAAGTCGGAAGTCACAAGACACCCGCCGGCAGCGAAGAAGAGCGACAGAGAAGAACAAAGATGAGTGACAGGCTCCAACTACACGATTTGAAACCGGCCCCCGGGTCGAAGAAGAAGGCCATCAGGGTCGGGCGCGGGCCCGGCGGCAAAGGCGGAAAGACGGCTGGCCGCGGTACCAAGGGCCTCAAGGCTCGCAATACGTTGCGGCCCGGCTTCGAGGGTGGTCAAACCCCGATGTCGATGCGCATCCCCAAGCTCAAGGGTTTCCGCAATCCCAACAAGGAAACATTTGCGATCATCAACATCGAGTCCCTCAACCGGTTCCCGGCCGGGACACTGGTCAACCCCGACGAGCTGCGGAAGCGGGGGTTCGTCAAGCACCGAGGCCGGGTCAAAGTGCTGGCCGAGGGTGAAATCGATCGCGCCCTGACCGTGCAGGCCCACGCCTTTTCGGCTTCAGCCCGCACCAAGATCGAAGCCGCAGGCGGCACCGCGGAAGTAATCGAATGACTTCCACAAGACGCTAGAAGCAGACGCCAGAACGCAAGCCAAACACCGCGTTTGGCGTCTGGCGTCTGGCGTCTGGCGTCTCCTTTCCATCGACGCACGGCGAACCCTCGGAGAGCGGTAACCCAAATGCTTTCCATGTTCCGCCACATGTTCACGATCCCGGATCTTCGAGGGAAGATCCTCTTCACGCTGGCCATGTTTGCGGTGTACCGCTTCGGGGCGACGTTGCCGGTGCCGGGCATCGATCTCGACGCCGTGCGGATCTGGCAGGCCCAACAGCAGGCCGGTGGAATCTATGGTTTGTTGAACCTGTTCTCGGGTGGAGCTCTCGAGCAATTCTCGGTGTTTTCGCTGGGGATCCTTCCCTACATCACCGCCACGATCATCATGCAGCTTCTGACCGTGGTCATCCCGCGGCTACAGACCCTCCAGGACGAGGGCGAGGGTGGCCGCAAGGTAATCACCCAATGGACCCGCTACATCACGGTCGTACTGGCCCTGATCCAGTCGACCGGCTTCACGTACCTCTTCCATACGGGGACCCTCACCAACGGGATCGACCTCATCCCCAATTACACCCCGGGCCGGGTGGCCCTCATCGTCCTCACCATGACCGCCGGCACTGCCTTCGTCATGTGGCTGGGGGAACTGATCACCCAGCGGGGGATCGGCAACGGGATGTCCCTGATCATCTTCGTGTCGATTCTCAGCCAGTTCCCCTTCATCTTCGGCCAAATCTGGGGCACCACCGGGGCGATCGGTCGCTACGCCCTCTTTGCCGCCATCATCCTCGCCTTCGTGCTGATGATCGTGGCGATCATCTACATCGACCAGGCCCAAAGGCGGATCCCGATCCAATTCGCCAAGCGGGTGAGAGGGCGTCGGGTGATGGGCGGACAGTCGACCTACATCCCGCTGAAGGTGAACACGGCGGGCGTCATTCCCGTGATCTTCGCTTCATCGGTGATGCTGTTCCCGTCGCTGCTCGTGACCGCGATCCCGTCGGACAATCGTTTCCTGGCAGGGCTGCGTCGTTGGATCGACAGCAACCTCGGGGGCCAGACCGGACGGGTGAGCATCTGGTACGTGGTGATTCTGTTCACATTGATCATCTTTTTCACCTACTTCTACACGGCGATCCAGTTCGACCCCAAGCGACAGGGTGAGATGCTGCAGAGACAGGGCGGTTTCATCCCGGGGGTCCGTCCCGGCAGCGCGACCACCCGTTACCTGTCCCACACTCTCAACCGCATCACGCTCCCGGGTTCGGTCTATCTGGCCCTGATTGCGGTCATCCCGACCCTCGCCAGCCTCATCTGGGGGATCCCCATCGGCTTTTCGGGTGTATCCATCCTGATCGTGGTGGGCGTCGCCATCGAAACGATGAAGCAGGTCGAGAGCCAGCTGACGATGCGTAACTACGAGGGGTTCCTTGACGTGAGCTCGCTGCGCTCGCTCAGGCGCAAGTCGGAAGGCGGAAGTCGGAGGCAGACGGCACACGGCCAGACTGCCACGCACCGCCGAGCCAGACGCATGAAGCTTCTCTTCATTGGTCCCCCTGGTGCTGGCAAGGGGACCCAGGCTGCGCTCGTGGCCGAGCGGCTGGGAATTCCCCATATTTCGACGGGCGAGATGTTTCGACTATCACGTGGCGAACGGGACCGAGCTCGGTAAGCGAGTCAAGGCCATCATGGAGTCGAAGGTGGCTACGTCCCCGACGACATCACGGTCGAGATGCTGGCCGAGCGGCTCGACGAGCCCGACGCCAAGCGCGGGTACATCCTCGACGGCTTTCCGAGGACAGGCCCCCAGGTCGAAGCTCTCGATCATCTCTTAGGGCACGAAGGACTCGATCGGGTCGTTCTGTTCGAGGTGAACGAGGACGATCTGGTCAACCGAATGATGTCCCGTGGGAGGGCCGACGACACGGAGGAAACGATCCGCAACCGGTTCAAGATTTACCAGGAGCAGACGGCCCCCTTGGTAGAGGAATACGGTGCTCGGGGTTTGCTCGTGAGCGTGGACGGAGTCGGAGAGGTCGATGAGATAACGGACCGGGTCCTGAAAGCGGTCGGCTCTTGACGAAGTCCTGGCGTCTGGCGTCTGGCGTCTGGCGTCTCATGGGCGACCCAAAGGGTCGCCCATGATCACCCTCAAGTCGGAACGCGAGTTCGCCAAGATGGCAGTCGCCGGTGCCTGTGTGGCCGCGGTTCACCAGGCCGTGCGTGAGGCCGCCAAACCCGGAGTCACGTTGAAAGAGCTGGACGGCATCGCCGCTCAGGTAACCCGCGAGCGCGGGTGCACCCCCTCGTTTCTCGGATACCAGCCATCTCCCCATCAGATTCCCTATCCCGGCCATCTCTGCCTGTCGGTAAATGACGTGATCGTCCACGGCATCCCCTCCGCCTATAAGTTGCGGGCAGGCGATGTTCTCTCGGTCGATGCAGGCGCCATCTACGAAGGATTTCACGGCGACGCCGCCTTCACGATGGGGATCGGCGAGGTTTCGGCCGAGGCCGCCCGCCTGATCGGGGCGACCGAAGAGGGAATGTGGGCCGGTATCCGCCAGGTCAAGGCCGGTACCCGGGTCGGGGATGTTTCCGCCGCGGTTCAGGCGGTCGGGGAGCGCCATGGGATCGGGATCGTCCGGGAGTATGTAGGCCACGGAATCGGCCGCCAGATGCACGAAGAGCCCCAGATTCCCAACGTCGGTGAGGCCGGAAGAGGGATGAAGCTAAAAGCCGGGATGGCGGTATGTGTCGAACCTATGTTCAATCTCGGAAGCTGGGAAACGACCGTCGATCCGGACGGATGGACCGTGCGGACGGTCGATGGGTCACTTTCGGCCCATTTCGAGCACACGGTTGCCATCACCAAAGACGGGGTCAAGGTCATGACCCTGGCCGAAAAACCGGTTGATTTGGTAGAAATGGCCAGTAGCAGGTACCATTCTCCGCCGGTCTTCGGAACCCAATAGGCGTGATCAATTTCTCGTGACAGAGGAAGACGACGACGTCATCCGGGTCCAAGGCACCGTTGTCCAAAACCTCCCGAACGCCATGTTCAAGGTCGAAATCGACGGTGGTTTGGAAGTGCTCGCGCACGTCTCGGGAAAAATGAGGATGCGGCGTATCCGGATTCTTCCCGGGGACCGGGTAGATGTCGAGTTGTCGGCGTACGACCCCACGCGGGGGCGAATCGTCTGGAGATATAGATGAAAGTAAGACCTTCAACCAAGAAGATGTGTGAAAAGTGCCGGATCATCCGGCGACATGGTCGCGTCTGGGTGATCTGTCCCAACCCGCGTCACAAGCAGCGTCAGGGGTAATTTGAATGGCTCGAATCGCAGGCGTTGATCTTCCCCGCGACAAGCGGATCGAGATCGGCCTCACCTACATCTTCGGCATCGGGCTGACTCGCTCCCAGCAGATCTGCCAGGAGCTGGGCCTGAGTCCCGATACCAAGGTGAAGGATCTCACGGAAGACGAAGCTGCCCGGGTTCGTAGACACATCGAGCAGTACTTCCAGGTCGAGGGCGACCTTCGACGCGAGATTCAACAGAACATCAAGCGGAAGATCGAGATCGGCTGCTATCAGGGCATTCGCCACCGTCGCGGCCTGCCTGTACGGGGCCAACGCACCCACACCAACGCTCGTACCCGCAAAGGCCCGAAGACGGCCATTGCCGGCAAGAAGAAATTGAAGAAGTAGGGGTATACGGTGGCAAAACAGACTCAACCAGCAGCTGCCGCGACCGGCGGACCCAAGCGAGTGCGTCGGCGCGAGCGCAAGAACATTTCGCACGGCCAGGCCCACATCAAGGCCTCGTTCAACAACACCCTCATAACTATCACCGATCAGGGCGGCAACGCAGTCGTGTGGACCTCCGGCGGAGCAGTCGGATTCAAGGGTTCCCGCAAGTCGACCCCCTATGCGGCTCAGGTCGCAGCCGAGGAAGCTGCCCGCCGGGCCGGTGAGCACGGAATCCGCAAGCTCGACGTGATCGTCTCGGGAACGGGCTCGGGTCGAGACACCGCCGTTCGCACCCTTCAGAACATGGGGATGGAGATCACGGGGATTCGTGACGTGACCCCGATGCCGCACAACGGCTGCCGTCCCAAGAAGCGCAGGAGGGGTTAAGGATGGCTCGGTATACGGGTCCTCGTCATCGCGCCTGTCGGCGTGCCCGCACTCCGCTTTGTCAGAACAAGCGTTGCCCGGTCGAGCGTCGTCCTTATCCGCCTGGTCAGCACGGCCGCGGTCGGATCAAGGAGAGCGACTACATGCTGCAGCTGCGCGAGAAGCAGAAGCTGCGCACGATGTATGGAGTGTTGGAACGCCAGTTCCGCCGCTATTACGAGATGGCCAACCGGCAAGGTGGCGTCACCGGTGAGAACCTGTTGCGCCTGCTCGAGCTGCGCCTCGACAACGTTGTCTGGCGCGCCGGATTCGCAGCCACCAGGCCCCAGGCCCGCCAGCTCGTCAACCACGGCCACTTTCACGTCAACGGCAAGAAGGTCGACATTCCTTCGTACCAGCTCAAGGTCGGGGATGAGGTTTCGGTCAAGCAGCGCAGTGATGATCTGATCATCATCCAGCACGCCGTCGACACCATCAGTCATCCCATCCCGGACTGGCTCAGCGTGGTCGCCGGTGACCGCAAGTTGACCGTGTTGTCCGTTCCCAGCCGGGATCAGATCGACACAGCTATCAGAGAACAGATGATCGTCGAGCTCTACTCCAAGTGAGCCGAAAGGAGAAAGAGCCGTGTTAATAGTTCAACGTCCCCATATCGCCGAGGAAGAGGCCGGTCCCAACCGGTCCCGTTTCATTGCCGAGCCATTGGAACCGGGGTTCGGATACACACTGGGAAACACCCTGCGCCGGACCCTGCTTTCACGGGTCCCCGGGGCCGCTGTCACCAACATCCGCATCGAAGGCGTCCAGCATGAATTTTCCACCATCCCCGGCGTCGTCGAGGACGTGGTCGACATCATTCTCAACGTCAAGCAGATCGTGGTTCGTCTGACCGAGTCGGACGAACACACGCTTTACCTAACCGCCAAGGGCCCGGGCGTGGTCACCGCCGGTCAACTCAAGGTGCCGACAGGGGTCGAGATCGTCAACACCGACCACCACATCGCCACCCTCTCGAGCTGAGGGCCGTCTCGAGGTGGAGCTGACGGTCGCCCCCGGCGTGGGATATCGGACCGCCGACTCCAACAAGCAGGGCTCAGGGACGATCGGTGTCATCCCGATCGACTCGATCTTCTCGCCGGTTCGCAAAGTTGCCTACCGGGTGGAGAACACCCAGGTCGGTCAGATGACGAACTTCGACCGGCTCGTCCTCGACGTCGAAACCAACGGCGCCATCGCTCCTGGCGAAGCGGTGTCCTCGGCCGGCAAAACCCTCCGCGAGCTCATGAGCCTCTTTGCAGACATGGGCGAGGGAATCGGGCTCGAACTTGGCGAGCGTCAGAGCGAGAGCTCGGGTTCTCCCGATCTCGATCTTCCCATCGAAGCTCTCGATCTCTCCGAGCGGCCTCGTAACTGCCTGCGCCGTGCCCAGATCAAGACCGTTGGCGAACTCGTCCAGCGGACCGCCGACGATCTCCTCAACATCACCAACTTCGGCCAGAAGAGCCTGGAAGAAGTGATTGCCAAGCTCGACGAGCTCGGGTTGTCGCTGGCGGACCAAGGCAGCAACTGATGCCACGCCCTCGCAAGGGTGCTCGTCTCGGAAACTCGGGAGCACACGAGAAGATCATCCTGGCCAACCTGGCCCGGGCCCTCTTCTCCGAGGGTCAGGTCATCACGACGGTGGCCAAAGCCAAGGCGGTGCGTCCCCTCGCCGAGAAGCTGATCACCAAGGCTCGTAGAGGTGATCTTCACTCCAGGCGGACGATTCTCAAGACCATTCATGACAACGCGGTCGTCACCAAACTCTTCGACGAGGTGGCGCCGCGCTATGCCGAGCGTCCCGGCGGCTATACCCGGATCACCAAGCTGGGTCCCCGCCGCGGCGACGGAGCCGAAGAAGCACTTATAGAACTGGTCTGAGCCTTTGGCTCAAACCAGTTCAGACGCGGCAGTACGGCAGACGGAAGACGGCAGCAAACCGGCGGCGGCTTCCCCGTTTATCTCATTTTCGCGGGCCGAGTGGGCGGCGTTGCGGGCGTCTACCCCACTCACACTCAGCGAAACCGACGTCGCCGAACTGCGGGGGATCAACGTGGCCTTGTCGATCAGCGAGGTTGAGAACGTCTATCTGCCCTTGTCTCGCCTGCTCAACCTGTATGTGCGTGCGTCCCATCAACTCTTCAGTGTCACCGACACCTTCTTGGGCAAGCCCAATACCCCCGTTCCCTACGTGATCGGCGTGGCGGGTTCGGTGGCGGTGGGCAAGTCGACCTCGGCCCGGGTCCTGCAGGCCCTCCTGAGCCGGTGGCCCGATCATCCCCGGGTAGACCTTGTCACGACCGACGGATTTCTGTTCCCCAACTCGGTTCTCGAGCAACGCAACCTCATGAATCGGAAGGGATTCCCGGAGAGCTACGACCGGCGGCGGCTGCTCGAGTTCGTGGCCGATCTCAAGTCAGGGGCGGACGAAGTGACGATGCCCGTCTACTCGCACCTTGGCTACGACATCGTTCCGGGCGAAGTCCGCCAGGTGAGAAGGCCCGACATTCTGATCGTCGAAGGCCTCAACGTTCTCCAGGGAGGAGCGACCGGTGCCTTCGTGTCGGATTACTTCGACTTCTCGATCTATGTGGATGCCGATCCGGCCGATATCGAAGAGTGGTACGTAGCTCGATTCCTGACCCTGCGTGACACGGCCTTTCGTGATCCGGGGGCCTACTTCCATCGGTACGTGGCTCTGTCAGACGACGAGGCGACGGCCGAGAGTCGTCGCATTTGGCGCGAGATCAATCTCGTGAACCTGGAAGCGAACATCCTCCCCACCCGCGATCGAGCCACCTTGATCCTTCATAAGGACGCCGACCATGGAGTCCGCAGCGTCAGTTTGCGGCGCCGGTAAGGTCGCCTCGATGGAGTCCGTGCAGAAGGCGATTCGGCTGACTTTCTTCGATCAACGCTCTGCCCGCCAGGTCATGTTCGAGCACAGTGCCACCGCCGACGCGGTTCTGATCGTTGCTGCGGTGCACGCGATCGTTCTGTTGGTCACCGCACTTCGTTTCGGGTCGTTCGATCTCCTCGGCATCCTCGAAGGGGTGATCGTGGGAATTGCCGGGTGGCTGTTCCTCTCGTTTGCGATCTGGTTGATGGCCACGAAGCTTCTGAAGGGGAACGGCGATCCCCAAACGATGATCCGTACGGCCGGGTTTGCCAGCCTGCCGTTGCTATTGGGCGCCGTCGGGTTCGACTGGGTCGGGGTCATCTGGTTTGTGGCCCTCTTGGTTTTGGTAGCCAAGGTGGTCTTTGGAATGCGCTGGGTCGAGGCGGGCGCGGCAGTCGCACTCGGCGTCGCGTTGATCTACCTCGTTCAGATCCTTCTGGGAGCTGCGTTCTTCCGCTTCTGATGCCTGTGTACCGGATCGACTTCGGCTACGACGGTACCGGCTTTCGGGGTTTCGCCCGCCAGGCAGGACAGCGAACTGTTCAGGGAGCATTGGAGGAGCGCCTCGCCCGAGTCCTGGGTGATGAGGTCAGCACCACCGGAGCCGGAAGAACCGATGCCGGTGTCCACGCCCGGCACCAGGTGGTCAGCTTTCAATGGGACGATGACCTTGACACAGCGCGACTCGCCCGGTCCTTGAACGGGATGATGGGACCCGAAGTCGTGGTCACGGCCGTGGAACAGGCAGAGGACGATTTCAGCGCAAGGTTCTCGGCCCGATGGCGGCTCTACAGGTACCTCGTCCTGAATGGGCCGCTGCCGGATCCCCTCAGCCGGCACCGATGCTGGCATGTCGTCGAACCCCTCGACCTGGCTGCAATGAACGAGGCAGCGGAGGGGCTGGTCGGCGAACACGACTTCGCCTCCTTTTGCCGCTCGCGCGAAGGCGGCTCCACCACCCGGCGGATCCTGTCGGCGTCATGGAGTATCGAAGATGAGATGACAGTGTTCGCGGTTGCCGCCACTGCCTTTTGCCATCAGATGGTGCGCTCGATCGTCGGGTTCATGATCGATGTGGGAACCCGTCGAAGACAAGCCGATGAGATCAAGTCGGTGCTGGCCGCTCGCGACCGATCCCGGGCCTCCAACATGGCTCCGCCCCACGGGCTAATACTGTGGGAGGTGGGCTATTGATGATCGGTAATGCGTTCTGCGTGGTGCGTGGTGCGTCTCAAAACCGAGACGCCAGACGCCAGACGCCAGACGCCAGGAATGAGGCGCGAGAGGAATGAAGACCCCTGAGGCGATTCTCTTTGATGCGGGTGGGACCCTGGTCTTGCAGGATCCCGTTGAGTTGACCCGTCTGCTGGGCATCGCCGTCGACCCGATCCGCGCCTACGAAGCGCACTATCGGGCAATGGACGCCTACGCCCTCCGGCGTCTGGCGGGGGAGGCGAAGACCTGGGATTGGTGGCAGGCCCAATTCTTCGGTGACTTGGGGCTGGCCGATCCGGAAGCCGGCGCCGAGTTGACGAGCAACGGTTATGGAATCTGGAACGCTGCCATCGAGGGGGCCGTCGAGGCCGTTGTGCACCTGCGCGAGCTCGGGATCAGGACGGCCGTGGTCTCCAACTCGGACGGATCCGTCCGCGAATCGCTTTCCCGGGCAGGGTTCGATGGCCTCTTCGAGTTTGTCGTCGACAGCCACGAGGTGGGTCTCGCCAAACCGGACCCGGCCATCTTCCATCACGCCCTCGAGCGGCTCGGCGTGGAGCCCGCCGGGGCCTGGTACGTGGGCGACTCGAGATACCACGACATTGCCGGAGCATTGGGAGCCCAGTTGGCAGCCTGCGTTCTCGTTGACCCGCTGGACCTGGCCCCCGAGCATTCGCCGCGCGTCGCCTCGATAGCCCAACTTCCCGACCTTTTGGGCCCGCTCCGGTAGTTTGGCTCAGAGGACGGGTTGCCATTACCATGTCAGGGCTCCGGTTCGGAGCGCTAGTTCCCCGTCAGGTAGGCCGTTCTCGGCTGCGAATCCCTGTTCGGGCTGTCCGGAGCCACTTCACATGAACACCAACAAAACCTTTGCGCCCAAAGCCTCCGATGTCGAACGCCACTGGTGGGTAATCGACGCCGCCAGCATGCCCCTCGGTCGCCTGGCCACCGAGGTCGCCACCTTGCTGCGAGGCAAGCACAAGCCGATTTACGCTCCCCACATCGACGCTGGCGACTTTGTCATCGTCGTCAACGCCTCTCAGGTTGCGGTGACCTCGAAAAAGAGCCAGGACAAGATCTATTACCGCTACTCCGGCTACCCGGGTGGCCTCAAGGCCGAGTCATTCGAACACCTGCGCGAGAGGCGACCCGAGGCGGTCGTGGAACGAGCAGTCAAGGGGATGCTGCCCAAGAACCGGCTCGGCCGGCAACTGATTCGCAAGCTCAAGGTGTACGCAGGTGCGGACCATCCGCATGAAGCGCAAATGCCAAAGCCCCATGAGCTCAATCTCAGAAAGGTGGAAGGCTGATGCCGAAACCCATTGCGCAGACGGTCGGCCGTCGCAAGGAGGCCGTCGCCCGGGTTCGACTTCGTGACGGGGCGGGACGAGTCGTGCTCAACGGCCGCGCTCTCGAAGACTTCTTCCCGACCATGGCCATCCGCATGAGGGTCATGGAGCCCATGCAGGTCACCCAGACCCAAAACAGGTTTGACGTCGATGCGACCCTCGAAGGCGGTGGCGTCAATGGCCAGGCCGATGCTCTCCGTCTGGGCATCTCCCGGGCCCTGATCGAATTCGATCCCGAACTGCGTCCAACCCTCAAGAAGGCTGGACTGCTCACTCGGGATGCCCGTGCGGTCGAACGCAAGAAGTACGGCCTGCGCAAAGCTCGGAAGGCCAAGCAGTACACGAAGCGGTAGCACCACGCACCACCCACCACGTCGGATTTCCGACGTACCACACACCACATATCCGGTACCACGCTCGTGACCGAACGCTCCCATCTCGGCCCGCTGGTTCAACCCGGACAACGCCTCTTCGGCACCGACGGCGTGCGGGGGGTGGCCAACCTCGAGCTTTCCCCCGAACTGGCAGTGGCGATTGGCCGTGCCGCCGGCCTCCAGCTGTCGATGGGACCGGTGGTGGTGGGACGAGACACGAGGCGCTCGGGGGAGATGCTCTCTCTTGCTCTTCAGGCTGGCTTTCAGTCCGCCGGGATCGACACCATCGAAGTCGGGGTAATGCCATCCGGCGGCATCTCTTATCTGACCGCTGAGAGCGGCGCCACGATGGGGGCCATCGTCTCGGCGTCGCACAACCCGGCCGAGGACAATGGCATCAAGCTGCTTTCGGCCCATGGGACCAAGCTCACCGACACGGATGAGGAGCGGATCGAAGAGCGTTTGCGCAACCTCAGCACTCGCATCCCTCGCGGCGAGAACATCGGAACTCGTTTCTTCGACAAAGAGGCCTTCAACCGCTACGTCTCCTTCCTGGCTTCCACAGCCAAATACAGCTACCGCGGTCTCGAAATCGTCATCGACGCCGCCAACGGTGCTGCCTTTCGAGCGGCGCCGGCGATGCTCCGAAAACTGCGGGCCTCAGTTGAAGAGTGGGCCGTCGAACCCGATGGGACCAACATCAATCTTGGATGTGGGTCCACCCATCCAGAATTCCTGGCTGAGAAAGTCAACGGGCGAATCGGTCTCGCCTTCGATGGTGACGCCGATCGCCTTCTCGCCTTCGATGAGGACGGCCTTCCCCTGAATGGCGACGTGATCATGGCCATCATCGCCCGGCACTGGAAGAGCCAGGGACGATTGAAGGGAAACCTCGTCGTGGCCACGGTGATGTCAAATCTGGGCTTCCGCAAGGCAATGAAGGAAGCCGAGATCGAGATGGTCGAGACCAAGGTCGGCGACCGGTACGTTTTGGAAGCCATGCAGGCCCGCAAGGCGGTCCTCGGGGGGGAGCAATCAGGGCACATCATTTTTCTCGACAAGGGCCGGACCGGTGACGGCTTGTTGACCGCGGTTCGGCTTCTCGATGTAGTCGCCGGAACCGGGCTGAAACTCAAGGACCTCCGGGCTCAGGCCATGACGGAATATCCCCAGGTCCTCCGCAACGTGACGGTTGGGCGGGGGGTCCAGCTCGACGGGGCCAAAGAGGTCTGGAAGGCGGTTCGACAGGCCGAATCCGAGCTGGGCGACGATGGACGGGTCCTGGTTCGCGCCTCCGGCACTGAGCCGTTGGTCCGGGTGATGGTGGAAGCATCTAGCCAGGACAGTGCAGTGGACTACGCTGATCGTCTCGCCAAAGTAGTGGCCACAGAGCTGGCGGGTTGACCGCATCTGGCCATCGAGCAAGCGGAAGGGCAGCGGGCCCCCCGCCCCAAAAGGCAACGGAGGTGATTTTCATAAGTCGGGTGGATCGATTCAGCAGTTACCGGAACGCGACCACGACGTTCTCAAGACTCAGCGCCTGGCCTCTCCACGAGTGAGAGGTGACGAGGAGGAAGGTCATCGAAATATTCGGCGGATGCCTTCCCGGCCCTTCACGGTCGTAACGGGAGCACAAAAATCCGGAGGTGACTCCGGCACAGAGGTGCCCTCGATGTGAAGTGACCCACCTGGGGATTCCCGATACGGGAGCACTCAGTGGGACGACCCAAGTAGGACGACCCGATTGGGATGACCCAATGGGCGACGTGTGCTACCAGCCCAACCGGTGGTCTGGCGAGGTCGTTGCGGTCGCTCATCATCTTGCGGGGGCCCGGTGCCCTTCCGCTTGAAAGGACATCTCATGTGCGGCATTGTTGGTTATGTCGGCCCTCGATCCGTGGTCGACGTCTTGATTCCAGGACTGGCGCGGCTCGAATACCGCGGATACGACTCGGCGGGAATCGCCATTCAGCAGGACCACGGCATCTCCGTGGTCAAGAAGGTGGGCCGGATCGCCGAGCTCGAGCGCACCTTGGCCCAGGCTCCGATCCCTACCGCCCACACGGGAATCGGGCACACCCGTTGGGCGACCCACGGTGTTCCCAATACGATCAATGCCCATCCTCATCGGGACTGCGGTGGTGACGTGATCGTGGTCCATAACGGGATCATCGAGAACTGGGCCGAGCTCAAAACGGATTTGCTCGCCCGCGGCCACGACTTCGCCTCGGACACGGATACCGAGGTGGTCGCTCACCTGATCGAGGAGATGGGAGACCTTCCGCTCGATGAAGCCGTGCGCAGGGTCATGGGCCTCGCCGACGGGTCCCTGGCCCTGGTGCTGATGCGGACCTCGGATCCGGACTTGCTGGTCGGGGCGAGGCGCGGAAGCCCGCTCGTGGTGGGGGTCGGGGAGGGCGAGAACTTCATCGCGTCCGACATTCCCGCGTTTCTGGAACACACCCGCCAAATGATGATCGTCGACGACGATCAGGTCGTCTCGATCCGGCGGGATTCGGTGAAGATCACCGACCTCGACGGCAACGAGATCGAGCCTCGCCAGCGTCAAATCGAGTGGGACCTCGAGGCCGCCGAAAAGGGTGGTTTCCAGACGTTCATGGAGAAGGAGATCTACGAGCAACCGAAGGCCATCGCCGACACGATTCGAGGCCGGATCGACAAGAACGGAAACATCCGCCTCGGGGAACTGGGACTCGATCCCGCCCGCCTCCAAGCCGCCGACAAGGCCTTCGTGATCGCCTGTGGCACCTCCTATCACGCGGCGATGATGGCCAAGTACGCCATCGAGCGATGGACCCGGCTGCCCGTCGAAATCGACATCGCCTCCGAATTCAGATATCGCGACCCGGTGCTCGATCGTCGCTCATTGGTGATCGGGATATCGCAGTCGGGCGAAACCCTCGACACCTTGGCCGCGGTCCGATATGCCAAGGCGCAAGGCGCCACTCTCATTGGTGTCACCAACGTGGTCGACTCGGCCCTGGCCCGCGAGGCCGATGGCGTCCTCTATACCCGGGCTGGGCCCGAAATCGGTGTCGCCGCTACCAAGACGTTCACCACTCAGCTAGTGGCCATGCAACTGCTCGGTCTCTATCTCGCCCAGGTTCGGGGATCCGAAGACGAAGGCACCATCACCCACTTGGCCGAGGCGGTCAGGCGACTGCCGGATCTGGTCGAAGACACTCTGTCGGCTTCAGAGGGCATCTCTCGCCTCGCCCGCGACTTCTCCAACACCAGGGATGTCTTCTTCCTAGGCCGGTCCGGCGATTTCCCCGTGGCGATGGAAGGGGCGCTCAAGCTCAAGGAGATCGCATATGTGCGGGCCGAGGGCTACGCGGCGGGAGAGATGAAGCACGGCCCGATCGCGTTGATCGAACCTGGAGTGCTTGTCGTCGGCGTCGCCACCGACACCCACGTCAGGGCCAAGACACTGTCGAACATGCAGGAGATGAAGGCCCGGGGAGCGACCATCCTTTTGGTCGTGGAACACGGCCACGAAGCCGAGGCCAAGGACGTGGCCGACCACATCCTGGTCGTGCCTCCGGGGCCGGATCTGATATGCACGGTGACGGCGGTAGTCCCGCTGCAGTTGCTGGCCTATCACATCGCCACGGCCAGGGGCCTCGACGTGGACAAGCCCAGGAACCTGGCAAAGACTGTGACTGTTGAGTAGGGCTGATCGCTAGCGTCTACCGTTTGGCGTCCAGATGAGACGCCAGACGCCAGACTGCAGAGAACTTGGCGCAGACGCCAGAAGATGCTTGCCTTACGATGAAGATCGTTGGCCTCGGGGTCGATCTGGCCGACATCGACAAGGTCGATTCCGTTCTCCAGCGGTTCCCGCGCTTTGCCGAGCGTTGCTTCACCGAGCATGAGCGAGAGTACGCGTCCCGCTTTGCCAATCCGGCCCGGCGCTACGCCGCCCGCTTCGCCGGGAAGGAGGCGGTCATGAAATCGTTGGGTACGGGGTGGCGCCGGATTCGTTGGACGGACATCGAGATCACCGGCGGCGGCCAGCCGCGGGTGGTGCTGAGAGGGACCGCCGCCGACCGCGCCGCCCGGCTGGGCGTGACCGAGGTGCTGGTCACAATCACCCATACCGATACCACGGCCCTGGTGATGGCGGTCTCGATGGGGGAACACGACTAGGTGCGCCCGATCATCACGCCGTCGGAGGCTGGCAGGCTTGATCAGAGCAGCACCGTGCCAATTGACGTTTTGATGGAGCGAGCCGGCCGGGCAGTGGCGCTCGGGGCGGTGGGGATGGGGGCTGGTTACGGGACCCGGGTTGCGGTCCTCGCAGGTCCCGGCAACAACGGCGGAGACGGCTACGTGGCTGGGCGTCTGCTTCGCCAGCGCGGCGTCGCGGTCGAGATCCTGGCATTTGCCGAACCCACTTCGGACGCGGCCCGAGCTGCCATGTTGAAGGCTCGGGCGGCGGGGGTTCGGATCTCCGTGATGGGCCCTCCCCGACCTGCCGACCTGGTCATCGACGCGCTCGTTCGGCGGAGGCTTCAGGGCGGGCCTGCCCGATGTCATCAAAGGCTGGATCGAAGCGTCTCGATCGGTCCTGGCCGTGGACATTCCGAGTGGGCTCGACCCAGCCACTGGAGACCTGACCGACGAGGCATTCCATGCGACCCGTACGGTCACCTTCCACGCCCTGAAGGTCGGCCATGTGATCGGCTCGGGTCCCGATGTTTGCGGGTTAGTGACCGTCGCCGATATCGGTCTGGAGGGCGGTAACCCGGAACTGCTTCTGACCGAAGAGGACGATGCTCCCCGGCCGTCGCGTCCCCGGACTGCCCACAAGTGGTCGACCGGGTCAGTGCTCGTCGTCGGTGGCAGTTCTGGCATGACTGGAGCGGCAGTGCTGGCGGGCAAAGCCGCTCTCGGCTTCGGCGCCGGGGCCGTTGGTCTGGCCGTCCCCGAGGACGCCGCCGATGTGGCTGCGGCTTCCGCGCCCGAGCTTCTGCACTATTCGATCGACGATCTTCCCGAGCGCTATGACGTGCTCCTGATCGGGCCCGGGATGGGTTCGGACCGGGTCGATCTGGCCGCCAAGCTCATCTCCAGTTGGGAAGGGCCGGTCGTGGTCGACGCCGATGCGCTCGCAGCTGTCGGTTCAGAACTCACCGCGTCCCGCCGCTTCGGGACGGTTGTCACACCACATGCCGGAGAGTTCAAAAGGATGACCGGCCAGGAACCAAGCTATCTGCGGGCGCGGGAGCTGGCCGGACGTCTCGACGCAACCGTCCTTCTGAAAGGCAATCCCACTTTCATCACTGATGGTGAAGTCCCCTGGGTGGTCAACACCGGGGGCCCCGAATTGGCAACAATCGGGACCGGAGATGTCCTCGCCGGAATGACCGCTGCCCTGCTGGCGGGAGGTGAGGCTCCAGTCGTAGCCGCCCGATCGGCCGCCTATTGGCACGGGCGGGCAGGCGCCGAAATCGCCAGGACCCGGGTGGTCACAGCTATGCGATTGGTCAATGAGATCGGGGCGATGCGATGAGGCCCTCGTGGGTCGAGATAGATCTTGCTGCAGTCCGCCACAACGTTGCTGCGCTCGCAAAGGTGATCGCTCCGGCCCAGCTGTGCGCCGTGGTGAAAGCCGACGGCTACGGGCATGGAGATGTCCCCGTCGCTGGAGCTGCTCTCGACGCTGGTGCATCCTGGTTGGCGGTGGCTCTCGTCGAGGAAGGGGTGCGCCTGCGCGAAGCCGGCATCGAAGGTCCGATCCTCCTTCTGTCCGAGCCGGCGGCCTCCGACGCCACCGAGATAGTTCGCTGGAACCTGACTCCTACGGTCTACCGCGAGGTGTTCGTGGAGGCCTTGCGTTTGGCCGGGGCCCGGCGAGCCCAGATCAAGATCGACACCGGCATGCACCGGGTCGGGGCGGCGCCTGCCGCTCTCCCGGCGCTGATCGAAAGCTGTCGTTCGGCCGGAATCGAGGTCGAGGCTGTCTGGACTCACTTCGCCGTTTCGGAGGAGGCCGTCCCGGAAGCCGCGGACTTCACGGCAACCCAGATTGCAAGGTTCGACGATGCGGTCGGTAAGCACGATGTTCCCATGACCCATCTCGCCAACACTGCCGGCGGAATTCTGTACCCCGATGCTCGCCGTGACATGGTGCGGGTCGGCATCGGAATCTATGGCCTTCACCCCGGACCAACGACCCGCTCGGCAGTCACGCTCAAGCCGGCCATGCGCATCGTTTCCCGAGTGGGGTTCGTCCAGCGGCTGGCGGCCGGCGATCGACCGTCATACGGTCGACGGAGGACGCTGGCTGGGGACGCCAATGTGGTGACAGTTCCCATCGGGTACGCCGATGGGCTTCCCCGGGCCTTGTCCGATCGAGGCGAGGTTTTGATTGGCGGCAGGCGCCATCCTCTCGCCGGCACCGTCACCATGGACCAGATCGTCGTCGATGTCGGAGACATGCCGGTGGAGACGGGCGACGAGGTGGTCCTCATCGGCCGCCAGGGTGAGAACGAGATAACCGCTGACGACTGGGCCGGTCTGCTCGGCACTATTTCCTACGAAGTTGTTTGCCAGATCGGCCCGCGCCTACCGAGAAGGTATTCGTGACCCTGACCTCCGTCGAAGGGATCGAGGTCGGGCATTGGACCGACCTCGACAACGCAACGGGTTGCACCGTGGTGGTGCTGCCTGAACCGAATATCACGACGGTCGAGGTGCGGGGCGGCGCCCCTGGGACCCGGGAAACCGCCCTGCTGGCCGTCGGCATGCGGGTGGAGCAGGCGCAGGCGATCTTGCTCACTGGTGGAAGCGCCTTCGGTTTGGCGGCCGCCGATGGAGTGGTTCGGGAACTGCTGGCCGATGGACGCGGCCACCCGACGCCGGCCGGACCCGTTCCTATCGTCCCCGGAGCCGTTGTCTTCGACCTGCCCCTCGATGGAGGGGGTAGACGTCCCGGGCCCGAGGAGGGGGCGGCCGCCTACCGGGCCGCCTCGGCTGGCCCCGTCCAGATGGGTCTGATCGGTGCCGGCACCGGGACCTCCTCTGCGAAGTGGCGCGGCTTCGAGTACCTGGTCAGGTCCGGAATCGGTTCGGCCGCGGTCGACACCCCTGATGGCCACATCGTCGCGGCCCTGGTGGTACTCAATCCGGTCGGTGATGTTTTCACCCTCGAAGGTGAGGCACTCACCGGTGGATCACCGGTGCCGCCCGCTCCGGGTTTGCCACCACAAGCCGCGGGAACGATGACCAACACGACTCTCGTGGTCGTGGCCACATCGGCAGCCATCTCACGAGCCGAGCTGACCCGGCTGGCAGTGCGATCCCACGATGCGCTTGGAGCGTGCCTCCGGCCAGCCCACACTCGCTTCGACGGGGACGTGGTCTTCGTGAGCGCGGTTGGTTCCAAACGGGGCGATGTCGATCTGGCGGCCGAGGGAGCCTTCGTCGCCACCGGCCGTGCGATCGAAGCCGGCCTGAGAGCCTCCCTGTGAGCGTCGACGAACCCCTGCGGGTGCTGATGGTCTGCTGGGGAAACATCTGCCGCTCGCCAACCGCGGAGGGCATCCTTCGACATCTCGCCGAGCAGCGCGGCATCGCTGTGGAGGTGGACAGCGCCGGCACGAGTGATGAGCATCGCGGGAGTCCGCCCGATCGCAGGGCAATCGCCGAGGCCGCCAGGCGCGGGATCGACATCTCCGACCAGCGATCCCGCAAGATCGTGCGGAGCGATTTCGACGACTTCGACCTGATCCTCACCGCCGATGACATGGTGGACAGCCGGGTTCGTCGTCAGGCCCCGACCGGGGCGAGAGCGCAGATCATGCGGATGACGGAGCGGTTACCCGATTTCGACCGGTACCCCGAGGTGCCCGATCCCTACTCCGGCACCCCGGCCGAATACCGGGAGGTCTACGACCTGCTGGAGCGAGCGATGAGCGAGTTCTTGGAGTCGCTAAACCCCGAAACCTAAGGTTATAGGCCGTGGTTTCCGCGGCCTATAACCTTAGGTTTCCGGGTTGGGGAGGTAGGCCGCCGGGTCCTTCTCGAAGGCGCGCTGGCAGCCGGGGGCGCAGAAGTAGTACGTGGTGCCCTGGTGCTCGGTCGAGAAGCGGGCCGTGGCGATCTCAACCGTCATCCCACACACCGGGTCTATCGCTTGATCCATTTGTCCTGCATCCATCAAACGAGGCTAACCCCCGGCCGGTACGTTGTGCCCGTCTCGATCCAGGTACCTTTGTGCCGAAATGAGTGAAGCGCGAGCAAGTGAGGCTTTGGGGCTGCTCGAATCCGAAGCCAAGATCTGCACCGCCTGTCGTCTCGCCCAGACCCGGACCCAGGTGGTGTTCGGGACGGGCGATCCCGACGCAGACGTGCTCCTCGTCGGGGAGGCTCCCGGCTTCAACGAGGACCTCCAGGGCGAGCCGTTTGTCGGGGCGGCCGGGCAGCTGCTGAACCGGTTGCTGGGAGAGATCGGCCTCGGCCGGGAGGATGTGTACATAGCCAATGTGATCAAGTGCCGTCCGCCCAACAATCGTGACCCTGCCCAGGACGAGGTCGACTCATGCAAGGACTACCTCCGTGGTCAGATCACTTTGATCGATCCGAACGTTGTGGTCACGCTGGGCAACTTCGCCACCAAATTGCTGATGAGGACCGAGACCGGGATCACCCGGATGCGAGGGCGGACGTATCCTTGGTGGCAGGGCCGGACTCTGGTCCCGACCTACCATCCAGCAGCCGCGCTTCGTTCGGGTGACCGTTTGATCGGTGAGATGCAATCAGATTTCGCGCTCGTCCGCGACGCGCTGTCGAAGCCGCGAACCCCGGCGCCGCCATGGGCAACCGGCCAAGGCGCCGTCCCTGACTCCACCTCGACCGGCGGCGAAGGTGCAGAGGAGCCCCAACCCGAACAGATGAACCTCTTTGCATGACCTCATTCTTCTGCCCCCGCCCGGGTGACACTGCCGACCTCGGTGCCAGGCTGGCCGCGCTCCTGCGACCGGGCGATGTGGTCGCGCTGGCGGGCCCGTTGGGAGCGGGCAAGACCCTGTTCACCAGCGGCATTGCGGCCGGTCTCGGAGTGGAGGAACCGGTCATCAGTCCGTCCTTCATCCTTTCGAGGGAATACGTGAGCGGCTTCCTGCCACTGGTTCATGCCGATATCTACCGGATCACGACCAGGAACGAATTCGATGACCTCGACCTTCTCTCGCAGGCCTCCGAGGGCGTTCTGGTGATCGAATGGGGAGACGTCGTTGAGCCCATTCTGCCGCTGGATCACCTGCGGGTGGACTTGGACGTCGACGACGCCGATGCGCGAAACATCACCCTGGTCCCCTCCGGCAGCTGGACCACCCGGTTGCGGGAGCTGGTCTCGTGAGGCTTCTCGCCATCGAGACCGCCACCCCGCAGTCAGGCGTGGTCCTGGCCCAGGATCGCGGGGTCGTGGCAACCGCCTCGCGTTTGGACAGGACGGGCCATGCCGGCTTCCTGGTTCCGGCGATCGATTTTTGCTTCGATCAAGCGGGGTGGTTCCCCGACGACCTCGACGCAATAGTGGTCGACGTCGGTCCCGGCCTCTACACGGGCATTCGGGTTGGCATCGCCACCGCCCAGGGTCTGGCTTCCGCCCTGGGGATTCCGGTCGTGGCCGGCTCCTCCCTCGACGCCCTCGCCCTGGAGGCCGCCACGGCTCACCGGCACATATTCTCGATCGTCGACGTGCGCCGCGGTGAGCTGGCGGTGTCGACCTATCAGCCGGTCCCCGGCGGAGTCGTGCGAGACGGGCCACCGGAATTGCTGTCGATGGACGGGTTGCGGGCTGCACTCATGTCCGACCCCGGCGATCCCCTCGTGGTCGGCGACGTGCCGGCCGTTCCCGATTTCGTAATGCGTGGTCTTCACCGGGTGAGGACCGGGCGTCCTCGTTTTCCTTCGGCCGAGGCGCTGCTGGAGATCGGTCTGGCCAGGCTGGAGAAGGATGCCTTTCCCTCCGAGACGCTGGTGCCCTTCTACTTGCGCGAGCCGGACGTCACCCTGAACTGGGAGAAGCTGTCACCGGAGGGACCATGGTCGAGACAATCCTGATCCGTCCCGTGACTCTGTCCGACCTCCCTGCGATCTTGCGTATCGAACAGGCCACCTACCCCACCCCGTGGACGGAAGGGATTTTTCGAGATGAATTGGCTGCTCCAAGGACGGATCTATCTGGCAGCCGAGGAGGATGGAGAAGTAGTTGGCTATTCCGGCTTGATGCTGGTGCTGCCGGAGGCACACGTCACTTCCGTGACGGTCGACCCGCAGCGACGGGGCTCGCGGATCGGGACCCGTCTGATGCTGAGGGTCTCCCAGGAGGCGCTCGCCGCCGGCGCCAACAGCCTCACGCTTGAGGTAAGGGTTTCCAACCGCAATGCCCAGGCCCTGTACCAGCGCTTCGGGATGGCGCCGGTGGGTGTTCGCAAGCGCTACTACAAGGACGAAGACGCCCTGGTCATGTGGGTTCACGACATCGACAGCGCCGAGTACAGGGATCGCCTCGAAGAGATCGGGCGTCGTTGTGACGAGCCAGTCGGAAGGCGGAAGACGGAAGACGGAAGCCATACGTCGGAGAACAACGATGAACCCGTTGGTTCTCGCGTTTGAGACTTCTTGTGATGAAACTTCCGTGGCGGTGGTCAGGGGGACCGAAGCGCTGTCCAACGTGATTTCCAGTCAGGTCGAGGAGCACGCCCGATTCGGGGGAGTGGTGCCCGAGATCGCCGCAAGAGCCCATGTCGAGGCCATCCGCACCCTCACCCACCAAGCTCTGGTCGAATCGGGCGTCCACCCGGCCGACCTCGACGGCATCGCCGCCACCGCCGGTCCCGGCCTGGTTGGTGCTCTTCTGGTCGGTCACTCATTTGCCAAGGCGACGGCCTGGGCCCGCCAGCTCCCCTTTATCGGTGTCGACCACATGGAAGGTCATTTGATGGCGCCCCGTATCGAGCACCCGGGCTTCGTCCCGCCGGCGATCGTGCTCCTGGCCTCGGGTGGGCACTCCCAGATCGTCCACGTCGCGGATTGGGGCAGCTATGTCACTCTCGGCGAAACCATCGATGATGCCGCCGGCGAAGCGTTCGACAAGATCGCCCGGGTCATGGGTCTGGGATATCCAGGTGGACCCCTCATGGACCTGGCTGCCAGAGATGGAAATCCCGCTGCGGTGTCTTTCCCTCGAGCCCTCCCCGACCGTCCCTACCACTTCTCGTTTTCCGGATTGAAAACCTCGGTCATCACCTATCTGAAAAAGGCTGAGGCCTCCGGGCAGCTCCCACCGCTGGCCGATGTCGCCGCCTCGGTCCAGGAAGCCATCGTCGATGTCCTCGTCGACAAGACCTTCCAGGCGGTCGACGACACCGGCGTCAGGGTGGTCGGAGCAGGCGGAGGAGTGCTGGCCAATATCCGCCTCCGTGAGCGCATGGCGGCCGCGGCTGAGGCGCGGGGGGTGACCTTGTGCCTGCCGTCACGGATCCTTCTGCACCGACAACGCCGCCATGATCGGGGTGGCCGGAGCCCACTGGCTCAAGGAAGGCCACTACACGGATTGGGCGGTCGGGGTCGACCCGGGACGACGCCTGGGATAGGGCCGCAACGGGCTTTCGGGCCCGAAACCTCGTTTAGCAGTCCCACGCGGGGGACTGCTAAAGTTCGTTAGCACTCGCAATCGCTGAGTGCTAAGTCGTTTTAGACAGGAGGAACTCACATGGCGAGAGGAGCTTCGTCGACGATGACCTTCACGCTTCGCCCCCTTGGCGATCGTGTTGTGGTCAGAGCCGAAGATGATCTGGAGCAGCGGACCCCTTCCGGGCTCGTTATTCCCGACACGGCCAAGGAAAAGCCGCAGATCGGGGAGGTACTCGCAGTCGGTCCCGGCGCCCTCAATGACGAAGGCAGTCGGCTCCCGATGGACGTGAGCACCGGAGATCGCGTTCTGTATTCGAAGTACGCCGGCACCGAGGTCAAGTTGGACGGCAAGGAGTACCTGGTGCTCTCGGCCCGTGACGTGCTGGCGATCGTCGGTGAACTAGGAGGATTGAAAGAATGGCTGCAAAGGATCTGCGCTTCGACGAGGACGCTCGTCGTGGCCTCGAGGCGGGCGTCAACAAGCTCGCCGACGTAGTGAAGGTGACGCTCGGCCCCAAGGGCCGCAACGTCGTCTTGGAGAAGAAGTGGGGAGCTCCCACGATCACCAACGACGGTGTCACCATCGCCAAGGAAATCGAGCTCGACGACCCCTATGAGAACATGGGCGCTCAGCTCGCCAAAGAAGTCGCCACCAAGACCAATGACGTAGCTGGCGACGGAACCACCACCGCCACCGTTTTGGCCCAGGCCATGGTGAAGGAAGGCCTTCGCAACGTGGCGGCCGGCGCCAACCCGATGGACCTCAAGCGGGGCATCGAGCAGGCGGTCGAAGCGGTCGTCAGAGGCTCTGGGTGAGCTTGCCACCCCGATCGAGGCGAAGAAAGTCGCTGCGGTCGCCTCGATCTCGGCGAACAACGACGCCACCATCGGTAAGACCATCGCCGAGGCCTTTGCCAAGGTCGGCAAGGACGGCGTCATCACCGTGGAGGAAGGCCAGACCTTCGGTCTCGAGCTCGAATTCACCGAGGGCATGCAGTTCGACAAGGGCTACATCGCCCCTTACTTCGTGACGGATGCCGATCGCCAGGAAGCGGTGCAGGAAGACCCCTACGTCCTGATCGCCAACCAGAAGATCAGCTCGGTCAACGACTTGCTGCCCGTTCTGGAGCGGGTCATGCAGGCCGGTCGCGGACTGCTGGTGATCGCCGAAGATGTCGAGGGCGAGGCCCTCGCCACTCTCGTGGTCAACAAGATTCGCGGCACCTTCCAGTCGGTGGCCGTCAAGGCTCCCGGCTTTGGCGAGCGCCGCAAGGCCATGCTGCAGGACATCGCCATCCTCACCGGTGGCACCGTGATCTCCGAGGAAGTCGGCCTCAAGCTGGAGAACGTGACGGTCGACATGCTGGGCCGGGCCCGCAAGGTCGTCATCAGCAAGGACAACACCACCATCATCGATGGCGGTGGATCCGAGAGCGACGTCAAGGCTCGTATCAAGCAGATCGAGCGAGAGATCGAGAACACCGACTCCGACTGGGACCGTGAGAAGCTCCAGGAGCGCCTCGCCAAGCTGTCCGGTGGTGTCGTCGTGGTCAAGGTCGGCGCTGCGACTGAGGTCGAGCTGAAAGAGAAGAAGCACCGCATCGAAGATGCCGTTTCCGCTACCCGTGCGGCAGTGGAAGAGGGCATCGTCCCCGGTGGTGGTGTGGCCCTTCTCCGGGCGCAGACTTCGATCGACAAGCTGCGCGGCGGCACCGATGATGAGAAGACCGGTCGCCAGATCGTGCGCCGGGCTCTCGAGGAGCCGCTTCGTCAGATCGCAATCAATGCCGGCGCCGAAGGCGGCGTCGTCGTTGAAAGAGTCCGCAGCGAGGCCGGCAACATCGGCTTCAACGCTCAGACCGGCGTCTACGAGGATCTGGTCGTCGCCGGGGTCATCGACCCCGCCAAGGTGACTCGCTCGACCCTCCAGAACGCTGCTTCGATCGCAGCCCTGCTGCTCACCACGGAGGCATTGGTGGCCGAGCGCAAGGAAAAGGAGCCCGCAGGAGGACACGGCCACGGTGGTGGCGGCGGTCCCGACATGGACTTCTAGTCCGCAACAACCGTTTCGATTGTTGGAAGTGGGTCCCCCGGGTGGCAACGCCTGCGGGGGCCCGCTTTTCGTCATGGGGTTGCATTCGTTCGTGTCAAGCGCGGCCCTCTTGGCGTGCCAGAGGAGCCGGGCATGGATGTACTCGTGAACGACTGCATGCCCGTAGAGGTATCGGGGCACATCCCGATTGGTCTGGACGATCAGGGCGTATCCGACCGGGCGCCAGGCCCGGAAAGCCTCGTCGCCCGGTCAGTTCGGCAACGCAGCCGAGCAGCGACTCGTCCAGCTGCAGGGAGTGAACCGCCCGCTGGTATTCGAGATTGGTGGTCAAGAGGGCGAAGGCGATGTTCATGCACGACAGACCCGATTCCAGGTCGAGCTTGAGCCAGCGCCGCTTCCCCGAGGCATCGATCGGTGGGCACCGCGAGCATCGAGTAGTCCAGGGGCCAGCTCCCACGCTGATATAGATCCTTGCCCTCGAGCCCGGCCAGCAACTCGTACACGTTGAGGTCATGGTACCACCACGGCGTTGTCGGTGAGCTGATCGAGGCTGAGTGGGGCGGAGGGTGGCCTCGGTGAGCCCGGTGTTGCGGGCGATGAAGGCAATCACATTCGTCTCGACCACGAAGTGGCGCAGCAAGAGCTCCCCGCCGTGCCGGCTTACGAAACGGGATAGAAACCAGACCCCGAGGCGATCGAGCAGGTCGTGGTTGGAGAACTCGAACGGAAGCAATCGCTTGACGAAGACGATCAACGCCACCACCACCCTCGACCCGACCCTGAAGAAGGGCCGCAGGAAGCGATGGGAGAACCCGCTCTGGTCGAGCTCGAGAAGCCTCAAAGCAGTCCGGTCGAAATAGAGGGACGGATCTCCCCGGAGAGCGTCGAAGATGCCCGGGCCGGGTCGATCGACCATCGATCTCGGCTCAGGCATTGTCCAGCTCTTCCAGCTGCAGGGCGTACAGGCGGCCGACGACCTTGGCCGTCTTCACGATGGCCCTGGCGATGTCGGGGGTGACGACCGGTGAGCGAAGCATCTCGAACATCATGTGGGTGTGCTCCTCGTCGGCGCCCCCGTGGTAGCGGAGAAAGCTCACCTGCTCCTCGGCGAGGTCCAGTTGCTCGACGAGCAGGTCTGCCCACCGGGCCGCCTTGCGGGCCCCGAGGCCTTCGATGATGTACATGGCTCCCAGCAGATGGATCGGATCGGGCTTGGACGCCTCCTGGAACATGTAGGCCGACAGAGCCTCCGATCCGACGTTCTTGGGTGCACCGAGAATCTCTGCGAGGTCGCCGCCCGCAGCCACGTAGTCGCGTTCGATCATCTGGAAATCACGTTGCTCTTCGGCAGCGTGGTGGATGAATTCGGCGCGGATCTCGGTGTGTTCGACCGAGAGGCTCGAGGCTGCTCTGTGTGATCCACCGGGATCCCTCCATGACCTGCTGGCGGAGGTTGCGAAGCAGGCGCCGGTAGTCGTCCATGGAGGCCTGCCGGGCTTCGATTCTGCTTGACGATCGGGACCTTGGTGAGCAGCCGCTCGAATTCTGCCCAGACGAGAGCGAGTTCCTCGATCAACCACCGGCCGTTGCTGTCCACCTTCTCCTCGACGGCGTCGTCGGGTCCGACACAGGTCAGATGGGCGAACGACACGGTGAACCTCCCGGACTCGGGAACCATGAGAAGGATCCGATCGCCCTCCTTGAACCGGCCGGTGCGCATCGCTTCCTCGAGCATGATGAAGATGCTGGCCGCACCCGTGTTGCCCTTGGTGTGGAGGTTGGTGAACCACTTTTCCTCGGGGATCATCAAGCCGGCGTCGCTCATCAGCTTGACGATGTCGCCGTGGAAGTACTCGGAGCTGTAGTGGCAGAGGAGGTGATCGATCCGGTCGGGATCGAGCTTGCCCGCTCGGACCAGCGTGACGTATTCCTCGACCCCTAGGGCAACGATGTTGTTGAGGACCGAGATGTCCTGACGGAGGTTGAGCATGCCCGCCGCATCGGCCGCCGATGGAGTGGCCTGGTCCTGCCAGGTAGTTCCTGGTGCGACCTCGACCGGGAGAGGCGACGCCGGCATACATGCACAGCGGGTAGCGATGGGCATGGGACCGCTGGTATGACCAGTCGATCCGCAGCGAGAGACCTTCCGGTCGGGGACGGTCCTCGACGACCACGGCCCCGCCACCGTCCGACAGCATCCACCGCAGGAACTGCGCGTCGAACGGAATCCGGCCCTGCTCGTCGGCGGCGCTCAGCAGCCGGTTCGCGGTAAGAGACCGTGAAACCAATTCCGAAGCGACCGCCACGCCGACTCGATGCTCACCCTGGCGGACGGCCAGCTCGACCGCTCGAAGAGCCGCAGTTCCTGAGCAGCAGACCCCACCAACCGACAGGAGTTCCATCGGTCCGCCGCCCAGACGACCGTGGACCATGGAGGCGAACCCGGGGACGGGCAGATCAGGCTGGGTGGTGGCAACGGCCATCATCCCCACGTCGTCGATGCTTGTCCCGCGCTCCTTCAGGGCTGCTTCGACCGCATTGGCCGCGATCTCCTCGTTCAGCATCGTCAGGTGGCCGCCGTCGGCAAGGGCGTAGTGGCGGGTGCGGATCCCGTTGGCCTCCAGCATTCGACGGCGAATCCGCTCGCTTCCCTCGCCGAGGGATCCGAGCCGGGAATCGATCTCGTCGTTGGCGACGGGTTCGCCCGGCAGGTAGGCGCCGGCAGCGGTGATGTAGACGGCCATGGTGCTTTCTCTCGTGGTCCTTACAAGATCGGCGTTTCGCGCCCAGACAATCAATCGGTTACCACCCTGAGGCCCGGTCAGGGTTGGCTCGGGCTTGAGTAGAGGCGGTCTTCCAGGCTTTTCTTGACCGCGGGCCACTCGGCGTCTGTGATCGAGAACCACGCCGTATCCCGGTTTCGACCCTTCACGATCATGTGGTTGCGGAAGATACCCTCGAACGAGAATCCGAGACGAATGGCGGCCTGTCGGGACTTTGCGTTCATCGAGTCGCATTTCCATTCGACCCGACGGGAGCGATAGTGGTCGAAAGCCTCGGTGAGGAGCAGCAAAGTGGCCTCGCTGTTGGCCGCGGTGCGCTGGGCCTCGGGGATGTACCAAATGTGACCGAGCTCGAGCCGGCGGTTGGGAAGGTCGGCGTTGAGAATCGTCACCATGCCCAGCGGCTGACCGGTCTGGTTGGAGACGACGGTAAACCAGAGCGGATCGTCGGAGGCGATGCGCTCTTCGATCCATGTCTTGAAGCCCTCTAACTCGGCCCAGGGCCCGTACCCGAGATATGCCCAAACCGTCTCTCGCTCCGGATCTCCGTGGGTGCGGCGGTAGAGGGACTCGGCGTCGGTCAACTCGGGCCGGCGCAGGGTGACATAGCGGCCGGTGATGGTGTCGGCGCGTAGTGAAGTCGGAACCTCGACCGGATCGACGATCTCGCCCTTTGGGAGCTGCGACACCAGTCGGCTCTCGCCGGTCAGCGGCTTTGCAGGGCGTCGAGGGCGACCGCCATCGAGGCCGCCACCTTGAAGTCGAGGCGGACATCGGGGACGGTGACGATGTACCGATCCCTGATCGACTTCTTGCGTTCGCTGATAAGCACCGGTTTCGCCGGTGGCAAGGTCGAGGAAGTCGAAGTGGAACACGAAGGGCACCCAGATTTCGCCCACCACGGGGATGAAGTCCCAAACCCGGCGGAGGATGGCGATCAAGGGTCGTCGCTCCTGCCCTCGGGCCTGGACACCGCCGTAGGACATCTGCCAGGTGGATCGGATCAGGCTCGTGGCGAATTCCTTCTTGAAGTAGCCAATGACGTTGCCCTCGGCATCAAACACGTCGTGCTCGGCCCGGACATCCAGACCCTGGCGGGCCTTGAAGGAGAACAATCTGGTGGACTTCGATGCATCCGTGTAGAAGATCACTTCCTCCTTGAACGACATCCGCTTCTGCTGGGCGAACGCCAAGAGGGCACCCTCAGTTCCATCGGCATTGGCTGAGGTGACCTCGTAACGGTTGACCATCATCGTGATGTGCTGCTTGACGAGGAACGAAGGAAGGTGGGCGGGAAGAGTCATATGAAGTCGAGTATGGCCGATCCCAACCAAAACGCGGCAAGGGCGGGGGCCATTGGCGACGAGTCCGCCAAGCCCCCCTACCCCTGGCCGCCTATTCGGCAGCCAGCGGTACCTTCCCCCCGCCTATCGGCGAGGGGACAAACAAGAACTAGCGCAAGGTAGCGGTTCGGTAAACCCGTCGATGCGATCTACGAAAGTGTGACAATCGCCCCCCCAGCTTTCGCTGGGGGGACCAAGTTTTGTCCCTTCGCCGAAGGCGGGGGGAAGGTCCCTGCCGCCGAGGAAACGAGGCGGGAGGTAGGGGGGCTTGGCGAACCCGTTCTATGCGTTGGTGAACAGCTCCACCACCGTGTTGGTGGATGGCGACGTGGTATCGACCAACAGAGGTGAGCTCGGTACCCTTCCAGAGATGCTTTCCACCGATAGAGCCGTCGAGGCGATTCGTCATCATGGGCTAGGTCTGGCCGATGCGGCGGAGGGAAACCTCGATGCCAGGGTTGTCTGTTGCCCGGGATGGAACGTGGCAGATCTGGTTTGGCATGTTCGTCAGGTTCACCATGTGTGGGGGTCGATCGTTGATGGACTGCTCGCCGACCGCAGCCAGGTTCCCGAGATCGACCGACCCAATGACGACAAGCAACTTCTCGCCGACTACCGCGCCGGCGTCCTCTCAATGGCCGACATCCTCGGGCAGGCGGACCAGACCGCCTGGATTTGGACCTGGTCTCATCAAAAGGATGTCGCTTTTGTCACCAGGCATCAGGTTCAGGAAGCGGCGGTCCATCATTGGGACGCCGCCAATGCCGCGGGGCAAAAGATCGAGATCGATCCAGTCGTCGCCGCCGATTCGGTCGATGAATTTCTCGAGCACTCGCACGCCCGCTCGCTATCAGGAGGCCGCTCGTCTGGAAGGGACGGTTCACTTTCACGCCAATGACACGGACGGTGAGTGGATCATCACCGAGGAAGAAGATCGCACCCTGTCCACCCTCCGGGGTCACGGACATGCCGACGTCGCCTTATCGGCGGCGGCGTCGGACCTCTTGTTGACGCTCTACCGTCGGATCACGCCCGAAGAGGCCCACATCCACGGAGACAAGGTCGTCCTCGACCGTTTCCTGGCCCGCACCGATCTCGACTAGTCAAGCGGTCTCTCGTACACCGCCTCGGTCTGCTCGACGACGAAACCCAGGCTCGAATAGAGATGAAAGGCTCCGGTCGGGTTCTCGGTGTGGACTCCGAGCCCCGCTTCCTCCATGCCTCGGTCTCGGAGAATCCGAAGGCTCTGACAGATCAGGGCGCGGGCCACGCCTTGTCGGCGCCACTCCCGAATCGTCGATATGTTCTCGGTGTATCCGCGCAACCGGTCGTACTCGAGGTTTTCGTCGCTGTTGATGAACGAGCGCACCTGTCCCACCACCGTGTCGCCCGCCCAAGCGACCGTCCACAACGAGGGATCGGTGAAGGGGCGATCGAGAAAACCCTCCCAATCCGTTTCGGTTGGCTGGCGGGCTCCCCAGTGGTCGCGGAAGGACTCGGCATCGGCCTCCCAAATCCGACGCAGGTGATCGGGTTCCACCGGCCTGACTTCCAGTCCGGTCGGTAGGGGTGCCTCGGGCAAGTCGCCTACGAGGCTGCGAGACATCTCGGCCCCAAACGTGACCGACTTGAATCCATTGGCCTCAACCAGAGCCTTGGTTCCCTCCTGGCCCCCGTCGACGAAACACCTGAATACCTTGTGGGCCGATTCGTGACCGGCCGCGATCGAACGGAGCCGTTCCAGATCCCAATCCAAAATTGCCTGTCCGATCCCGCGCCGCCTCCAGACCGGATCGAGGAAGGCAAAGGATGAGTAGGTGTGCACGCCGTCGTCTTGCTTCTCCCACCATACACGTGGAGTACGCGACTGGTTCTCCATCAACTTCGACCAGAAGCAGGTCTTCGTAGGGATTGCAATTGATGAGGTGCTTGTAGCCGGTCGTCATCGTCTCGATGCTGTCGGATCGTTTCAAACCATCGGCTTGTTTGGCAGCGCTGATGATCCTCAACATGTGGGGAAAGTCGC
Source organism: uncultured Acidimicrobiia bacterium (assembly GCA_963790345.1). GTDB lineage: Bacteria > Actinomycetota > Acidimicrobiia > Spongiisociales > ZC4RG35 > DATEEG01. The sequence continues at coordinate 241,598 of CAWBOD010000005.1, forward strand.
TCTCCCCCCGGAAGAGGCGGAAGGTCGAGACCGGCGATCGGAGGTGCTCCCGGGATGGCGATAGAGGATTGCGACACGAGCCAAAGCTACTGACCCGATCGTCCGATAGGGGACGAATTAGCCGGACAGCACCCAGCCCATGGCTTCCGAAAGCCGGTCTCGCCATGCTTCCCAGGTGTGGCCGTCACGGCTCTCGCTGTACTTGACGTCCAGCCCGGCTTTCTCGAGGCGCTGAGCCATGTAGCGGTTCTCGCCGATCATTCGCTCGTACGTGCCGCACGAGAGAAAGACCCGGGGCGGCAGGCGCGACGGCTCGAGATGATGAAGTAGGTCGGCGACAGGTCCGAGGATGGTTTGCGCCGTTCCCCATCCCGGAGTCTGGGCGAAGGTCCCCGACTGCAGGAGCAGTCCGTTGAAGGCGCCTGGGTGCTTCCAGGCGGTATAGAGGGCCGCTACCGCTCCCAGGCTGGCGCCCATGACCACCCGGAAATCGGAGATCGGATAGGTCTGCTCGATCTTGGGAAGCACCTCGTTCACGACGAAATCGGCGTGAGTCGGATTGGCGGCATATTCGTGGAGGCGGTCGCCGGGCCACGAGAAGGCGGCGATCACCGGCGGGATCACATTCGAATGGATCAGGTTGTCGAGCACCAGCGCCATCGACCCGTAGGTGAGGTAGTCGCCGCCGTCGTGGACAAAAACCAGTGGATAGCGACCCGTTCGGTTGAACCCGGCCGGCAGGTACATGGTCACCTTGCGGTCCCCTCCCAGCGCCGAGTGGATCCACTGATCCTCGAACGACCCGGTGGGGGTTCCCTCATGGATCTCGGCGAAGTCCGGCACCTTGTACCCAAAACCCCGGCAAACCGAGTTGGTGCCGAAGGGATTGGAGGTAGTGACCGGATTCAGTGGATCGTTGACCCATTCGGCATGGTGGTCGCGCAGGACTTCCAGCTTGTACTCGAGGCGGGCACCGTCGGGAAGCGGGAGCGCCAGCCACCAAAGGTCGTTGCCATTGAGGGTGGCGAAACGATGGGTCCCGGGGAACCCGGCAATCATCGGGCGGAGACTGACGGCGTCGGCGTGACCGGAAAACAGAAACGTCACTTGACCGGGCTCGACGATCGGGAATTCCTTCCCTGTGATGAACCGGTCGATCGATTCCTTGTCAGCGGCCTCGAGCTCGCTGAGGACTGCCGGCGTCTTCATCGGTGCTGCTCGAGCACGGGTCAGGAAGCCCTCACCTGGGCGATTTGTCCAACTTCACCCAGCATCGAGCGAAGCTCGTCGAAGTCCGGGTGACGCATGCGAATCCAGGCATTGGCCATATAGCCCGCTTCGACCGGTTGGGTCGCCGTGCCCGGGGAGGGGAGGTGGAAGTCGATGATCCACTCGCCGAACCGCTCGTGGACCTCGCTCAGACCTTCATACTCGCTGATCAGGCCGTCACGATCGGGCCGAAGAGCGATGATCCCGGCCGAGTAGCGACGGGAAGGCGCCGTCGTCAACCGCCCGTTGCAGATTGCGTTGGCCCATTCCCGGTAGACATCCATGTCGTTGGCGGCGCAGTAGAGATCCCAGGCCCCGACCCCGGGTGGGCGGCAGCCGATCTCCGAGAACTTGAGTCCCTTGGGCCCGAAGAACCATTCCATGTGAGTGGCCGAGGTCTCGATCCCGAGCAGGGAGATGACCCGTTTGCCCATCTCCTTGACTTCGTCGTATCCCGAAGAGCTGTCGATGCGATTGGTGGCGATGAATACCGGCGAGATCCATCTGGTCCGCATCGCTTCGAGGACGTTGGGGTAGTAATGGGAGACGAACTCGAGTTCGAGGAGTCCCGTCAATCGAGACGGTGTCATAGAAACCTTCGTGACCCTCGATGAACTCCTCGACCGCGACCGAATTGCCATGCGAGAGCCCGAGGCCCGGCATGGCTGCTTCCAATTCGGCATCGTTGTCGACCCGGACGGTCCCCGATGCCCCGGCCGCGCTCCGTGGCTTGATTATCAAGGGATAACCCACGTCTCGGGCGAAAGCTCTCAATGCATCGGAGCTGTCGGCACCGTCGGACTGGGCGGTGGCGACGCCCGCCGCCCGAAGGACCTCCTTCATCGCCGGCTTGTCCCTGCAAAGGAAGGCTGTTCGGACCGACGTTCCAGGAATTCCGCACCGCTCCCGAACCGCTGCCGCCGCTTCGACGTGCGCCTCGATCGTCGCCTCGAGCCGGTCCACCCAGATGCGAGATTGGATGAAACGAACCGCCGACTCGAGAGCGTCGACGTCGACAACGGAAGAGACCTGCTCGTAGTGGGAGAGCCAGGAACCGACGTCATCGTCGAGCCACTCACGGGGCCGTTCGCCGATCCCGATGACCGTGGCGCCGGCCTCGGCGAGCCCTCGTACGAACTGCTTCTGGTTCTGCGGGAAAGCTCGGCTCGATGAGGATGACGTTCATTCGGTGTCGCCGTTCAAGCAGTCGATACAGGTCGTCGTACTCACCGGCTCTTCGCTCCCAGGAGTTGTCCTCGGCCATTCCGTTGAGTTGCATTCGCCGCCAGGCTTCCTTGTCCGGGATAGGTGTGCAGGGCTTGGTCGATTGCCCACATCAAGGCGTTTTCGGAGTAGTGATCGAAGACGAAACCGGTTCCCTCGCCGGTGTCAGGATCGTAGTGCGAAACGGTGTCAGCCAGTCCACCCGTGCGGCGCACGATGGGAGCGGTTCCATACGCCAGGCTGTACATCTGATTCAGGCCCGACGGCTCATAGAGCGACGGCATCAGGAAGGCATCGGCGCCCCCTTCGATGAGATGGGCGAGCGGTTCGTCGTAACCACGGTGGAACGAAGCACGGCTCGGGAAGGTGGACGCCAGCCACTGCAGGGCTTCCTCGAACCTGCGCTCGCCGGAGCCGAGGGCAACGAAACGTCGATCCGGTCCTCAGCTCAGGAGCCGGGCCAGCGGCCGCATCAACAGTTCGACTCCTTTCTGACCGGTCAGGCGGGTCACGATTCCCAGCAACGGAACATCCATGTCCGGGTCGAGATGCGTTGGACTCGAGCAGGTATCTCTTGTTGATCTCCTTGTCGTCGAGGGTCCGTTCGGAGTACTGGGCGCGGAGGTAGCGGTCGGTGCGCGGGTTCCAGATATTGAGATCGATCCCGTTGATGATGCCGACCAAGTTCGGACGACCGGCGACGCAGGATGCCATCGAGGCCGGCACCGTGCTCGGGTGTTTGGATCTCACGGGCGTAGGTCGGGGAGACGGTCGTGATGGCGTCGGCGTAGAGAAGGGCGTGCTCCATGAAGTTGACCCGGCCCTGCCCGCAGGTGATCCTGATGGAGCAGATACTGAAACTTCACCGAGCGAGAGATCGGGCAGGATGCTCGATCCAAAGACGCCCTGATAGCCCAGGTTGTGAATGGTGAAGACGCTCTTGGTAGACGGCGAACAGGGGATCGTCCGCATAGATGCTCTTGAGGTACAGCGGAAGCATGCCTGACTGCCAGTCGTTGCCGTGAGCGATCGCCGGAGCCCAGTCTCGCCTCCTGCATAGTTCGACGGCGGCGTGGTTGAGAAACAGAAATCGAAGGTGCTCGTCGGCATCGTTGGTGTAGAGCGCGGCCCGGTCATACAAGGATGGGAAGTCCACGAACCAGGTCCGCCCATCCTCGGCCAGGTAGGCGGCGAACTCGTGGTTCCCGGCGGCTCGGGACCGCTATGGCCTCGTAGGCCCTGTGCAGACGGTGGCCACCTTCTTTGACGCTCGTGTAGAGGGGCGTGACGACGGTGACGTCATGGCCCAGCGCTTGCAGCCGGGCGGGCAGGGCTCCGGAAACGTCTCCCAGGCCGCCCGTCTTCGAATACGGCGCCACCTCTGATGAGACGAACAACACTCGCACGCTCCGGATTGTGTCATGTCCGGAGGGCCCCGCCGGCTCGACGTCGATGTCGGTTCCTGTGGCGGAGCCCCGGCGCTAGCGTGCGGGGGTGCCGGGTGTGGTCTTTGTTGCCCCCTATTTTCTGCCGACGACCTCACGCTTCCTGGCCGCAGCGGTCTCCTTGCCGGGGGTGACTCTGGGACTGGTGAGCCATGAGCCCGCCGACAGGCTCCCGGGCGAGATCCGGGATCGCCTCGCCGCCCACTACCGGGTGGCCGATGCTCTCGACCCGAGCCAGCTGGTCACGGCGGTCCAGGCGATCGGCGCCCAGATCGGAGCGATCGACTGTCTGATGGGACCGCTGGAGGAGCTTGCAAGTTCCGATGGCGGAGGTGCGTGAGGCACTCGGCATCCCGGGCATCGACGTCGAGACCGCCCGCAACTTCCGCGACAAAGATCGGATGAAGAGAATCCTCAACGATGCCGGATTGCCCTGCGCCCAGCATCGCCTGGTGGGAGGACCTGAAGAGGCAATCGCGTTCATCGAGAGGTCGGCTTTCCGGTTGTTGCCAAGCCCCCTGCCGGGTCGGGCTCTCGAAATACCTTTCGGATCAACAACCTTGACCAGGCCCGGGACTGGCTGCGCTGGTCGCCCCCGGAACCGGATCGTCCAACGCTGCTGGAGGAGTTCATCGTCGGTGACGAACACGCCTTCGACTGCGTGTTCGTGGATGGCGAGGCCGCGCTGGTGGAACATCAGCCAGTACCACCCGACCCCTCTGGAGGTGATGGAGAATCCGTGGATCCAATGGGCGGTCGTCTTGCCCACGGGACATTTCGGGACCCGAGTACGGCGCCATCAGTCAGGCCGGACCGGCTGCGATTGCGATCTTCGGGCTTCGGACTGGCCTGGTGCACATGGAGTGGTTCCGGCGGGCGGACGGATCGATCGCCATCTCCGAGGCGGCGGTCAGACCTCCGGGAGCGCAGTTCTCGACCCTGATCTCATACGCTCACGACTTCGACCTCTATTCGGCCTGGGCTCGTCTGATGATCTTTGGAGAGTTCGATCCTCCCGAGCGTCGCTACTCGGTGGGTGCGGCCTATCTGCGGGGCCAGGGCGATGGGAAGGTGCGCGCCATCCACGGACTCGATGAGGCACAGCGTCAGGTGGCAGGATTGGTGATCGAGGTGAAGCTTCCCGAGGAAGGGCAATCACCGACGGGTCACTACGAAGGCGAAGGCTACGTCATCGTCCGGGACCCGGACACCGCCCGGGTCGAGGAGGCGGTGGCGGCCATCGTCAGGTCACGTAAGGGTCGAACTGGCATGAATGTGCTCTTTCTCTCGCCGGGATTTCCCAAGCGAGATGACCGACTTCGTCAGGGGTCTGTCCGAGGTCGGGGCGACGGTGATCGGTCTGGGTGACCAACCCGATCATCTGGTCCCCGACAAGGCTCGCGAGGCACTCTCGGCCTACTACAAGGTCGACTTTTCGGATCCCGGCTCGGTCGATCTCGACCGCAGTCGCGATGGCCGAAAGGATCCAGGTCGATCGGGTCGAGTCGCTGTGGGAACCATTGATGATCCTCGCCGCCCAGATCCGGGAGGCGCTTGGCATCCGCGGGATGTCGGAGGTGGAAACCGTGCCGTTTCGCGACAAAGAGGCGATGAAGCAGGTGCTGGACGCGACCGGAATCCGCACACCTCACCACTACAGCGCTCGGACGGCCCGCGAGGTGTGGGCAGCTCTGGAGCGGGTCGGTTATCCGGCGATCATCAAACCGATCGCCGGGGCGGGTTCAGCGGACACCTACCGGGTCAACGAGGCCGGCCAGGTCGAGAGGCATCATCCGAGCGCTCGGCCACATCGACGAGGTCAGCGTCGAGGAGTTCATCGAAGGCGAGGAGTTCACGTTCGACACGATCTGCGTCGGAGCGGCGGGTGCTCTTCTACAACATCTGCTGGTATCGCCCCCGGCCTCTGATCGGAAAGCAGAACGAGTGGATCAGCCAGCAGACCGTGGTCTTGCGGAATCCCGATGTCGATCACCTTGCAGCCGGCAAGGAACTCGGCCTCCATGTTCTCGCGGCCATGAACTTTCGGGACGGCTTCACCCATATGGAGTGGTATCTCAAGCCCGACGGGGAAGCCGTTTTCGGAGAGATCGGTGCCCGGCCTCCGGGCGGTCGGACGGTCGATGCCATGAACTTCGCTTCCGACATCGACCTGTTCCGGGGCTGGGCGGAGGCGGTCGTCGCCGGCAGGTTCAGTCAGCCTCTCGATCGGCAGTACAACGTCGCCGTCGTCTTCAAACGAGCTATCGGGAGCGGGCGGATCCAGCGATATGAAGGCCTCGATCGCCTCCTCGTCGAGTACGGGGAACACGTAGCCGCGGTCGAACTGAACCCGATCGGTTCCCCCCGACGCGACTGGAAAAAGCAGTTGATAGGCGACGGAATGGTGGCCGTCCGCCACCCCGACCTTCAGTCCTGCATAGAAATCGCAGACAAATTCGGATCCGACTTCCAAATCCACGCCAGCTGACGGCCGTCTAGGACAGCCTCACCAGTGCCCCCCTACCCCTGGCCGCCTATTCGGCAGCCAGCGGTACCTTCCCCCGCCTATCGGCGAGGGGACAAACAAATCCATCGCACTCGGCCGCGCGTTCCTTTGTCCCTTCGCCGATAGGCCGGGGGGAAGGTCCCTGCCGCCGAGGAAACGAGGCGGGAGGTAGGGGGGATTGGCAAACCCGTCCTAGACGTTGGACGGCTTCACCAGTGTACCCGGCTGCCTCAGCCAGCGGCCTACCAAAGCTCTAGACGTAGCCGCCAGTGCCCCCCTACCCCTGAGCCGCCTATTCGGCAGCCAGCGGTACCTTCCCCCCGCCTATCGGCGAGGGGACAAACAAGAACGAAGGGGGTTTGGCAAACCCGTGGATGAGAGCTAGGACGGGTTCACCAATGCCCCCTGACAAATCCCTTGTCTCCGCCGCGCTCTTCTTTGTCCCTTCGCCGAAGGCGGGGGGAAGGTCCCTGCCGCCGAGGACACGAGGCGGGAGGTAGGGGGGATTGGCGAACCCGTCCTGAGACCTTGATTGACACCTTCACCAGTGCCCCCCTACCCCTGGCCGCCTATCGGCGAGGGGACAACAAGAACGAAGGGGGGTTTGGTCAACCCGTCGTCAAAGATCTGCGCCCTTCTTACGCTGCGGCTTCGTCGACGGGTTCGCCTACTTCTATTGGGTTTTCTTCGGGGTTCTTGCTCCACTCGAACCATCCGCCGTCGTACACGGCGATCTTGTCCCAACCCATGAGCAGCGCGTAGAACCAGGTCTCGCTCGCTCGCCAGCCGGTTCCGCAGTAGAAGGCCACCCACTTGTCAGGAGTGATGCCTGCCTCCAGCCAGTTGGCGGCGATTTCTGGATAGGCCCTCATGGTGTTGTCGATGCTGCGGTAGTGCTGCATGTGATACGCGTCCGTACCGCAGTTCCCCCACACGTCACCGGCGATCCGACCGGCCGGCTCGATGTAGTTGTAACCGCTCACCAGGCCGACGTGTTCTTTCCACGTCCGCACGCTCACCAGCGCGGCGCCCTCCCGATCAGCCAGGATCTCCTTGGCTTCGCCTATGTCGACGATGTATTCGGGCCGCTGCGGGATCGCCCTGCCGAAGCTCGCGATCGGCTCGGGAGACCGAAGGGTCGTTTCCAGCGGGTAGCCGCTGGTCACCCACTTGTCATACCCGCCGTCGAGGAGACGGACGTCTTCCACTCCGGCGTACATCAAGATGGCCGCTGCTCTCGTGGCCGATATCTGGCCGGCTCGCCGACCGGGCCACTTCTCGTTGGGGTTGCCGTGAGTGTCGCGGCCGTACAGGACCACCGTCGTCTCGGCAGAGATGCCGAGCGCGGTGAGCGTCGCCTCGAGCTCTTGCGGGGAACGGCGATTCCAGTCCTCGGGGGACTCCAGCCAGTTGGTGTCGAGGTAGAGGGCTCCCGGAATGTGTCCCTCTTCATATTCCTCGGGAACTCCAAAGTTGACGTGGAACAGGGCGAAGCCGTTGCCGCGATACGTTGCCGGGTTTTCTCCGGCAACCAACTGTCGCACCCAGTCCGGGATAGACCAGCTTCTCGTAGTTCGTCAGGCTCTCCACCGGAAGGCTCGAATCCGCCGCCCACCCGGCGAATCCCTTTTCATACGTTGCGATATCGGTGTATCCGAATTCGGTCAGCTTCTGATGGAACCGGAGCACCTGCTCGGGGGAGTCGCCGTACAGCACAACCGACCGATCGGGCGTGATCCCCTTGTTGTCGAGAAGCAGCCGCAACTCGTCGTCGGTAAGGCCGGTCAGCCACGGTTCGGGCAGGAGCACTGCACCCGGAATGTGCCCTCCCCGGACTTCACCGTTGAGCTTCCAACCGTTGTACGCGGCGGACGACCTGACGTCTACCACGACGTGGCCGGTCAGTCCTTCGGCGAGCTCTTGGGTTGTGATTGTTTTCGATTTGGCGGGATTCTGGGTGGTGGTCATTGCGGTCCTTTCAAATTAGGGCAAATGGCACAAAAAAACCTGCGAAAGATCGCAGGGTTGAGGTGAGGAGCTTGGAGTTCGTTTTCAGCGAAGCATCAAGGCCGTGACCACCTGCCCTGCAATCTGCAGGTACAACACGTACATGTGCAAGTGGTTGAGATAGACATAAATGGAAGGGCCATTGGTGAATGGCGTCCGCCGGGGATTATATCAGCGCCAGATCAGGGCCGCTCAAGACAATGCCCGGAAGAGAAAGGCTGCCATTTGCTCGCGACTTACGGTGCCATCCGGGCAGAAAGTGCTGGCGGTGCAGCCGTTGGTGATGCCAGCCAGGGCAACGGCGTTGATGTCCCCCTCGTGGATCGACCCGGTGTCGTCGCTGAAGTAGTCCGTCGGTGACCCGGCCAGGCCGAGGCTTCTCGTGAGAAAAGTCGCCATTTGAGCTCGGGTGGTGATGCTGCCGGGGCAATAGGAGGCCGCAGCACATCCGCCAGTGATGCCGGCCGCCGCCACCCGGTTGATATCGGACTCGTGGATCGAGCCGGAGTCATCACTGAAGTAGTCGGCTGCCGTCAAGGGCAGCTTCAGCGCCCGACCGAGGAAGCTCGCCATCTGTCCCCTGGTTACGCCCCGGGTCGGACAGAAGTTGGAGTTCCCGCATCCCACCGTGATCTCGGAGGCGAGCAGCCAGGCGATCTCGAACTGGAACTGCGAGCGTTCCACGTCACCGATGCAGCCCGGGTAAGCCTCATTGGCCGAGTCCACCATGAGCGGGCCGGATGCGAACCAGTTCTCGAGAGGGAACTGATATTCGGTCTGAGCCGATTGCATTCCTTGCTGCCATTGGGCCGGCAGAGCACCGTTCTCGTATATGGCCCAATCCCGTTCCTTGTCGATGTCGAAGTAGAGGAATCCGACAGTGTTGGGGTCATTGGCGAGGAATTGGAACATGCTGGCGATCCAGGCGCCCCGGTCTCCTCCTGTGGTGGCGCTGGCCGTTTGCGCAATCAAGAACGGCTTCTCGCGGGCAAAACCCCGGGCCTGGTTGAGAGGGTGACACATTGTCTCCGGGGCCGAGGTCCAGCGGAGTCCGGCCTGGCTCGATCCCCAGTTGTAGGCGGAGAGACCGACCATGTCGACCACATCGGCCCCGGGGTAGTAGTCCTGCATCTTGTGGGGGGGCGTCGACCACCCGTTCGGGGCGAACACCCAGCGAACCCTTCCCTCGGCGCCGGCCTGGGCGGCGACACTTCGAAATCGGCGATAGGCGCCCTTGAAGTTGGCCGGGTCCATTCCATAGGGAACCCAGTCGCCGTTCATCTCCGGCATCGGCGCCAGCAGCACGGCCCGCCCCTCGCCTTCGGCCAACCAGCTGCCGATGGCCCTCCCGAAGTTGGCAATGTCGGTGTCGAGGGATCCGGCCAAGATGGAGACGGGCGGCCAGTCGACATGGACATTCACAAACGGGGTGGCGCCGGCCGCCCAGACCTGATCCAGCTGGTGGAGGATGTTGTCCTTCGGCTCGTTGACGTTGAGCCAAAGCCCCCCCATCGACAGGTTCCTGCCCGGAAGCCGTCGTTGACCGCCTGGAGATGATCGGAGGCCGCCCATTGGGAGGGCGGGTAGAGCCCGGCCGCCAGCTGGCCGGTCGGGACGATGACGGCCTCGTCTGCCACCTGGCCGCCGCCCGTGACGGGAAACATCGTCACCAAAAGGGTCACCAGCAGCAGCAGGCCCGGCGCTCGCCGACCGGCCGGGCCGGGTCTGCGGACGCGTGGGAGCAACCTTGGGGGGTTGGTCATGCCCCAAAACCTAACCGACCGGGTGGGTTGTCATGGCATTGCCGCCGGGTGGCGAACCAATCACCGCTGAATACTGGGCATTTCTGCCGTGTCTTCGATGAGAAGCGCCGCCTGGGGAGATGCGTTGATGGGGAGAGGCGGCAGGTGGTGGGCTTCCAGCAGCCGGCGTCGCTTGACCAGTCGGTAGAGCCCATACAGGCCCAGGGCCGCATGGGCTCCGCCTGCCAGGAGCCAGAAGCCGCGTGGGCCGACTGCCTCGATCACCAACGATGTCCCGATCGGCCCGATCAGGGTCCCCACGCCGTAGATTCCGAGGAGAGCCGCGCTGGCCGGAATCACCTTCTCGGGGTGCAGAGCGTCGTTGACGTGGCTTATCGCCAGCGAGTACATCGGGAAGCTGAACGCCGTGAATCCGAACATGCACGCCAGGATCGGGTCGGAGAGCGGGTCGAGTGAGGCGGCGGCGAGGGCGAAGGCCCCTGCCAGGAGAGCCGATCCGACGATGACGATGCGGCGATTGATCCGATCGGAGAGCGCCCCGATCGGCCATTGAAGAACGATTCCCCCGGCCATGGCCACTCCCATCAGAAGCCCGACTCGCTCCACCGACATTCCGACCTCGGTTCCATACACGGCCCCAAAGCCGAGGATGCCGCCGATTCCGACTCCGGTGACGAATGACGTCGCCGCCCCCAGCGGAGCGGTCGTCACCAACTCGCTGACGCGGAGTTTGGCGACGTTGGTTTTCGGCGGTCCTTCCGGTTTGACCGCCAACAAGCGGCAAGCCCGCCAGCCCGATCAAGGCTGCGGCCACTCCGAAAAGCACGAAGTCTTGTGGGGATCCGGTGCCGAGCAGCAGCTGACCGAGGCCGTATCCAGCGTTCCCGACCAGCAGGTAGACCGCCAGCAGACGTCCCCGGGTCTTGGGATGCCCGGCCCCGGCCAGCCAGCTCTCGCACACGACATAGATGCCTGCCGTGGCCGCTCCAGTCGCGAATCTGAATACGGCCCATATCGCCGGGGAGGTGTAGGTCGGGTAGGCCAATGCGAATAGCGCTGACATCAGGGAGAGGATCAGGAAGACCCTGACGTGCCCCCACCTACGAAGGAGCCGAGGAGCCATCGCGCAGCCGGTCAGAAAACCGACGTAGTAGGACGACATAACCAGGCCCGTGACCGCCGTCGGGAACTGTTCGAGCTTCGCCCGGATGCCGACGATGGTTCCGAGCAAGCCGTTGCCGAGCATTGCGATCGCGAGCGCGGCGAACAGGGGCCGCGCCGCCTCGAGATCGCTCCGGGCCGAATTGGACACGATCACAACTCTACGAGGGCACCTCCCGCGGCCAGGCGACACTGACGGCGCGTGGGATCACAAGCTCGGCACGCCCATACACTCGACTCCGTGGAGCCAGTCACCGCGGGCCAACGCAAGGCGTGGGAGGGGCCGGCTGATCGGTGTCGACGCGGCCCGGGCGCTGGCGTTGATCGGGATGATGTCTGTGCACCTGCTTCCCCGACCGATCCCGACGGGTCCACATCGACCGCCTATCTCATCTCTTCGGGCCGGGCCTCCGCCCTCTTTGCCGTGCTGGCCGGAGTGGGTTTGGCTCTGGCCAACGGAGGGATGGTGCCGCTGAGCGGGACCGCTCATCTCTCGGCGGCCGCTGGAATCATGGGGAGAGCGCTGCTGCTCGGGTTGCTCGGATTGTTCCTGGGAGACCTCGACTCCGGGGTGGCGGTGATACTGGTCAACTACGCCTTCCTGTTCGCATGTGCCACAGCATTCCTGGGCCTCTCGGCCAGGAGCCTTGCGATAACGGCCCTGGTGTGGGCGCTGATCGTTCCCGTGATCGCTTTTTGGCTGCGATTGCACATCCCCGAGTCGTGGATGGGCGTCCCGGGCGATCGGGTTCCTCCGTGAGATATTCCTGACCGGGTACTACCCGGTCTTGCCCTGGATCGCCTACCTCCTGGCAGGTTTGGCCGCCGGACGATTGAACCTGGGATCCCCTCGTGTCGCCTCCTGGCTGTTCGGCGGAGGTCTCGCCCTCGCCGTCGCCGCCAAGTTGATGTCAGCTGTCTTGCTCGGTCTCGCCGGGACAAATCTCGTGGAAGAACCGGTCCAGTTCTTTGGAACGACTCCCACCGACACCTGGTGGTATCTGGCGGTCGCCACCCCTCACTCCGGAGCCACCTTCGACCTGCTTCACACAATCGGTACCTCTCTGGCCGTGCTGGGAGCGTGTCTCCTACTGGCCGCCGCAGGGCGGTTTCTGCTCGCCTGGGCGGCCGCGGCCGGGGGCATGACGCTGAGCCTTTACACCGCCCATGTTCTGGCGTTGACCGCGGGCTGGGGGTTGAGCGACCGGACGACCTTGTTGGTGTGGCATGCCGCCGCCGCCATAGTGATCGGGCTGCTCTGGCGAACCTTCGTGGGTCGGGGCCCGCTGGAGACCTTGGCGGCCAACGTCGCCGGAGTTTTCAAAAGGGCTGTTGCCGGGAGCCTCACTACTCCCACAGCGGTGTGATGGCCTCGCGCAAGATTCGGGGCACGTTGCTCACCTGATGCTTGCCATCGGAGACCATCTCGCTTCCGCCCACGATGACGGTGCGGACGTCGGCCGCGGTGGCGGCCATCACGACCTGTTCGGTCTCCGAGCCCGAGGTCCGAACCGAGTCGAGGCTGATCGCTACTAGGTCACAAGGCGCACCGACCTCGATCCGACCGGCTTCGGGCCATCCGAGTGCGCGATGGCCGTGTTCGCTCGAAATTCGGATCAGATAATCGGGCGGGAACAGGCCCCGGGCCTGCTCCTTGAGCCGCTGATTCATCTCGATGCCTCGCATCTCTTCGAAGGCATCGATGGCGACGTGTTGGTCGGTCCCGAGGGAGATCCGCACTCCCGCCTGATCGAAGGCAAACCCTTCCCCGATTCCATCTCCCAGGTCGCGTTCAGTGGTCGGGCAAAGGCACACGCCCGTCGACGAGGAAGCGAGAAGGGCGATGTCGGCAGGCTCGACGTGAGTCGCATGAATCGCGGTGGTGCCGGGCTCCCAGGATCCCGTGGCTGGCGAGCAATTCGCTGGGAGTGACGCCGTAGACCGCCAGGCATTCGCCGTTCTCCTGTGGTTGTTCGGAGAGATGGACATGGAGCGGTCGGCCGGCGGCAGCCGCCGCCACCGTCGTCATCGCATCGTCGGGGACCGCCCGGACCGAATGGATGGCGGCGCCGATTCTGGTGTTCTCGTCGGCAGTCAACAGCGACATCCGCTCCGCCCAGCGATCGACGTCTCCGTCGCCGAATCGAACCTGCTCGGGCCGCAGCGTCTTGCCCGATGCCGCCGGTCAGATAACAGGTGTCGAGGAGGGTGAGACGGATCCCGGCACGTTTGGCGGCCTCCCTGAGCACCTCGCCCATGTGGTTGGGGTTGGAGTAGGGGGTCCCGTCGGGCTGGTGATGCAGATAGTGGAACTCCCCGACGGCGGTGAAGCCTGCCATCACCATCTCGGCGTAAGTGGCGGTGGCCAACTCGAGATACGTCTCGGGATCGAGCCGGTTGGCGATTCGATACATCTCCTCTCGCCAGGTCCAGAACGAGCCGCGAGCGTTCGTGCGGCCCCGCAGAGCGCGGTGAAACGCGTGGGAGTGGGTGTTGGCGAAGCCGGGCAACACGACTCCCGCCAGCACCGCGGCCCCGTCCTGGCTGACCCCGACCGCAACGTCCGTGATCGAGCCGTCCTCCCCACAGGTGACCTTGACCCCTCGTTCGGTCGTGCCGCCCACGAAGGCGAATTCGCACCAGAAGGTTTTCATCCGTCGATCCTCATTTGAAATCCCCAAGATCGGCGAGCACTCGGGCGAGTGATTCTGCTCCAACTATGCAGTCTTCGGGAGTCGCGTGCTCTGCCGGTGAATGAGAGACCCCGGTGGGATTGCGCACGAAGATCATGGCCGACGCAACTCCCGCAGACGAAAGCACCCCGGCGTCATGGCCTGCCGCGGTCGGGAGCACGGGGACGCCACCGAGCAGCGCGGCCAGCCGATCCCGCAATTCTCGATCGAACTCAACCCGCGGGGTGACCGATTCGGGCGAGACTGTGACCTCCGTACCGACCGATGCCACCAAGGCTTCGAGGCCTTCTTCGGTGGCGGCCCGGGCGTCGAGCCAGGCCGTTACCTGCGACGGGATCGAGTTGGTCGAGTTGGGCGTCACGTGAACCCGGCCGAACGTGGCCCTGGCTGCCGTGGGATCGGGCGGCGTCAAGGACGCGGAGGACGGTGGCGGCAAAACCTTCCATCGGATCGTCCCGATCCTCCATGCGAGTGGTCCCGGCGTGGTTGGCCTCGCCGATGAAAATCGAGTCGCCAGCGACCGTGCGGCCAGATCTCCGAGCCGATCGCCACCGGCGATCCCAGGTCCACCAGACCTCGTCCCTGTTCGATGTGGAGTTCGACGTAAGAATGCAGGCGGGCCACCAGCGATGGATCTGCGCCGAGCTGCGATGGATCCTCACCGGCGTCGATCATTGCCTGGTGGAGGGAGACTCCGTCGGCATCGGTCAACGAGCGGGCCCGGTCCGGCTCGATGGCGCCGGTCAGGAGTTTCGACCCGAGACAGGCGACACCAAACCGGGCCCCTTCCTCTTCGGTGAAGGCAACGACCGCGATCGGTCGGCTGGGCCGCAATCCCTGCTGATCGAGCAGGTCGAGGGCAGCGAAAGCCGACGCCAACCCGAGGGGCCCGTCGAAAGCGCCCCCATCGGCGTACCGAGTCGAGATGGCTTCCAACAGCCACGATGCCATTGGCATCGGTATCACCCATCATCGCCCACAGATTGGCGTTCCGATCCTTCTCGACCCGGAGTTGCCGAGCCTCTGCCTGGTCGACGAACCAGCGCCTGAGCTCACCATCGACGGAGGTCCACGAAAACCGCCGATACCCGCCGCTCTCGGCAAGCCCAATCGAAGCCAGCTGGCCAAGAAGATCATTGACGCTCACCCACCGAGGCTAGGGGAGCCGATATGACGGGTTTGCCAATCCCCCTACCTCCCGCCTCGTCCTCGGTCGGCAGGGACCTTCCCTTCGGCGAAGGGACAAAACTTGGTCGCCCCTGCGAAAGCTGGTTGTCCATCTGATCGCACGAGGGTTTAGACGACTGGCGTTCTTGTTTGTCCCCTCGCCGATAGGCGGGGGGAAGGTACCGCTGGCTGCCGAATAGGCGGCCAGGGGTAGGGGGGCACTGGCGAAGCCGTCCTATATCTCATCGACGGGTTTGCCAAGCCCCCCTACCTCCCGCCTCGTTTCCTCGGCGGCAGGGACCTTCCCCGCCTTCGGCGAAGGGACAAAACTTGGTCCCCCCAGCGAAAGCTGGGGGGCAATTGGTAAATTGTCCTCGAGGTTGGTCGACGGGTTTACCGAACCGGTACCTCCCGATCGTTCTTGTTTCTCCCCGCATTCGGCGAAGGGACAAAAGAACGCCTCTACGCGACGGCTCCCCATATGGGTTCGATTCGATATAGGTAGCGGTCCGAGAGGTGGTTGAGGATTCGGCGGGCGGCGCGGAAGCGATGGGCGACGTCGTTGACGATGGGGGGTACTCCCGGGCCGCAGGCGGCGGCGCCGTACCAATGCGATCCCAAAGTTTCCAGGGCATCGAGACCCGGCGAGAGCCGGGCCCCGTCGCAAAGTTCGATCAACTCCGAATCGGACAAACCGGCGGTCTGTCCGAGGAACTGTGCCTCCGGCGGACCCATCGGGTGCGGTCCCGTGCTGTCCGGGAAGACTCCCGATCTCCACAGCGAAAGGTCGCCGAGCCGGCGCAGGAGGTCGATGCGATCGGAGGGAAGGGCATGGTTGACCCAGCTCGCCAGGTCGTGGATGTCGAGAGGATTGGCCGGAACCGGCGGCGGGATCGGGGTCGCAAACGAGGCCAGGAGATTGGCCAGGAAAAATGCCCGGCTGGGATCGTCGAGGAATTCCTGGAGAGGGGCGACATCGAAAACCGGGAGGCGTGACTTGGGACCGGTCCAATCATTCACGTAAGTCGCCTGCCGGAGTTCACCGGCGACATGATGAACGAGGACCGCGAACAGGAGGAAAGGCGACACCCCGATGAAAGGCGGGTCGCGACGCTCGAGGATCGTCTCGAACACAACGGGGTCCGACAAGAGGTCATTCACCGACCAGGGGCGCTTTTTGAGGTCAGATGCCAGTGAGTCCGGGTCGGCACCGACGATCGCGGCCAGCGTGGCCAGGTCCCGTCCGCTCAGTCTGTCGACATAGGAAGCCAATCGTTCGCCTCTCGAGAGAGATCTAAGACTTCGGAACCGTACTTGATCGAGGTTGAGTAAAAGCGGTTGCTTCAGGTCCGTTCGAACTAGTCCTCGTTTGCGGACGCTGACTCAGGCACTGCCGATGGTTAGCCGCCGGAAATTCCGCCTCCAGGGCCTGCGGCTTCGATCTGATAAAGGGCCAGGGCGTCGGGAAGGCCGCGCAAGCGGTGGCTGCCCAGGTCCCGAAACTGGAACCCGTCGGAGGTCGTCCTTGACGGCGTCCTTGGTCTGACCGGACACGACGATCTGTCCGCCGTGGGCCAGCCGAGCAGATCCGTGCGGCCGTGTGCACGGCGATCCCGATGTAGTTGCTGTCGGAGACGGTGGGCCTGCCGCTGTGCAGTCCGATCCGCAGCCGCACTCCGTGCTCCCGCGTCGCCGGTCGGTCCCCGAGGTCGCGTTGGATGGCGATGGCGCTCTCGATGGCGGCCGCCGGGACGTTTGAAAACCGCGAACGACTCATCGGCCCGCACGTCGACCACATGACCATCGTGGCCGTGACCGTCTTCCTGATGATCCGTCTCGACCTCGCCGAAGAAGCTTGCCGTACTCCTTGCCGAGTTGATTGCACGAGTGCAGTCGAGCCTTCGATGTCGGTCATCATCAGGGTGATGAAGCCGGTGGGCAGAACGACATCTCGTTGTGAGCGACCGAGCTCCCGCTCCGACTGGAGTTGGCCGGTGATGAATCCGACCGGGACGATCTTGTATTTCTTGGCGGCATTCAGCAGGCGTTTGCGGGCGCGTTCCTTGGCCTCCTCATCCTCGAACTTGACCTGGTTGAAGCGGGCAAGGGCGTTGCGGACGTGGCCCTCGTCGTTGATCGGCAGCCGTCGCTGGCCCTTGCGAATCGACGTAGGCGAAGGCACTATCCGGGAGCTTGGCCCGTTTGCCGGTGTTGAGCTCTGGCATCGCAAAACGTTACAACGCGCGACGTTGCGGTTTCTCCGCCGACCCGGCCTTATCCGACTCCGCCCTCCGACTTGCGACGGCCCACGAAGTCCTCCAGCTCGGCTGCCCGGTTTTCCTCCAACGGCGGCGCCGCGTATTCGTCAGGGCCTGTTTCCAAAGCCGGTTGGCGTGGTCGGCCGCGCCGGGAGATCCGCGCCTCCTGCCAGCTCTCGAAGTTGCGCCAGTCCGAGACCAGCGGCCGGTAGAAGGCGGTTTCGTATCGCTCCAGGGTGTGGGGCGATCCGAAGAAGTGTCCTCCGGGACCGACCTCACCGATGGCGTCGACGGCCAGTTCGGCGTCGTCGATCTTGAGCGGGAGGAGCGTCTCGCTCATCATCTGGAGGATCTCGACGTCGATGATGAACTTCTCGAACGAGGCCACCAGCCCGCCTTCCATCCATCCCGCCCCGTGCATGCACCATGTTGGCGTGGCCCATGACGGCTCCCCAGGTCGACATCTCGGCCTCGTAGGCGGCCTGGGCATCGACCGCGTTGGCGGCGCAGGCGTTGGACGAGCGATAGGGGAATCCGTAGCGGCGGGCCAGTTGCCCGCCGGCGAATGCGGCCCTGGTGTATTCGGGCGTGCCGAAGGCCGGCGCGCCCGACCGCATGTCGACGTTGGAGGTGAATCCCCCGTACATGATCGGGTGCCCCGGGCTTGACCAACTGGGTCAGGGCGATGGTTGCCAGGGCTTCGGCGTTCTGTTGGGCCAGGGCGCCGGCGATCGAAGCCGGCGCCATCGCCCCGGACAGCGTGAAAGGGGTCACCACCACCACCTGGCCGGCCTTGGCCATCTCCACCAGACCTTCGATCATCGGGCCATCGAGCCGGAGCGGAGAGGAGGTGTTGATGACGGTGAACAAGGACGGTTCCTCGGCCAGCTGCTCGAGCGTCGATGCCGCGGCCGATGCGGACGATCTCGAGGCCGTCGAGGATCCGCTGGCGACCCAGCGAATAGGCGTGAAACACCTTGTCCGAGAGGGTGACGAAGGCGGCGAGGCAATCGAGATGCCTGGTGGCGGGCGGAGAGGTCGACCGGTTCTACCGGGTAGCCGCCGTACAGGTGGATGATGTTGAAGTACTGACCGAGCCTGACCAGGTTGGTGAAGTCCTCGAAGTTGCCGGTGCGGCGCCCGCGATCGGCATCGGAGGAATTGGGAGCGGACGCCACCGTGGCGAAATGGATGCGGTTGGCTCCCATGGTCAGGTTGTGGTCGGGGTTGCGGGAATGAAGCGTGAACGACGACGGCACCGTCGACACCTTCTCGACGACCCATTCGGGGTCGAACCGGACTCGCTGGGTCCCGGCCTCGACCATCGGCTCCTCCCGCCGCCAGGATCGACAGAGCCTCGGGGTGGAGGAAATCCATCCCGATCTCCGCCAGGATGCGGAGCGAAGCATTGTGGATCGCGTCGATCTGGTCTTCGCTCAGGACCTCCAAGGGTCGGAAGGGGTTGGTGGTGGTCCGCCACGGAAGTTGGTGCACTCCGACCCCTCCCCGACTTGCCATGCGGCCCGCCCGGGTGGAGCCCTCCCCGCGGCCAGGCCGACGACCCGATGACTCGGGCGGGTGCGAGGGCGCGGTCATCTGACGATCTCTCCGTTCTTCATGACGAACTCGAAGTTGTCCGGGCTCGCCAGAAGTCCGAGATTCTCGTCCGGCCTTCCATTCACTGCCACGAGGTCGGCGCAGGCGCCAGGGGTCAGCCTTCCGATGTCGGTCCGACCCAGGGCCGCGGCTCCGCCCAGGGTGGCGGCAGCGATCGCTTCGAGAGAGCTCAGGCCCGCGTCGCCCATTCGCAGGATCTCCTGCGCCGAAGCGCCGGGCGGCCCGCTGTCATATCCGACCGCCATAGTGACCCCCGCCCGGCGGGCAGCTTCCACCGTTCGATATGCCTCGTCGAGTTGGCGCTTGGCCTGCTCGACCAGCGATTCGGCGAAATCGGATGCGAAGCGTTCCGCCAGGTCGTGGAAGGTCGACAGGGTCGGCACCAGAACGACACCTTTCGATGCCATCATCTCGAGCAGTTCCGGGGCCCGGTGGAGCGAGAGGCCATGCTCGATCGAATCGGCTCCGGCTTCGATCGCCCAGCGGGTGCCGTGAAGTCCCTCGGCGTGGGCCGCCACTCGCTTGCCCATGCGATGGGCCTCGTCGACGATCGCGCTCATCTCCTCCTGGGTCATCTGGGCGGGTTCGGGGTCCTCGTCGACCACCGAGCGGGCTCCGGTCGCCATGAACTTCACGAAGGCGGCGCCGCGGCGGATCTGCTCGCGAACTGCCTCTCGCATGTCCCAGGGGCCATCGGCCTCACGGTACATGGTGCCGAAAATCGCTCCTCCCGGGGCGGTGGCGCTGATGATGCGGCCGCAGCTGAAGATCCGCGGGCCGGGAATTATCCCGAGGTCGATGGCCTTGCCCGTGGCCAGGGCTTCGTCGTCGTAGCTCCCGACGTCGCGGATTGTCGTGAAGCCCGACCTGACGATGGCCTGCGCCGATGCCGCCAGGACGAAGTAGCCGAGCTCGCGGGGACGGGGTGCCTCCCCATGCCGGTGCGGAGGCGGACCGAACCCGGGGCTCCGGTCGAGGTCGGAAATGAAATGACAGTGAGCGTCGATCAGCCCGGGCACGACGGTTCGACCGGTCAGATCCATGGCGTCGGGAGGCGGGTCCGGCGCCGTCGACGACTTCGACCGAAGCTACCTGCCCACCTTCGATGACGATCGACATCGCCGGCTGCACCTCGGTTGCCATCGATCAGCCGGACGTTCCACAGAGTCGTCATGAGCCTTCGGATCCGCTTCGTCGTTGGCTCATTCGCCAGTCTATTCCTGGCCGTCGTCTCCGCAAAATGGGCGAGGCGCTCGTACTCGGCGGCATCCACCGCCGCCAGACGCTCCACTCCCCAGGTGGCGAGGAGGTGGGCACCACCGCGGATCTTCGTGCATCGAGGTCAGGGTGCCGGCCAGTTCCGCCCGCACCGCACGGATCCATGCCGACCGAGGTCGAGATCGGCGGGGCGGGCCAGGGACCGAAGCTCTCGATCGTGACCAGGCCGGCCGCCGGGGCGCTGTCGCCGCTGACGAGGTCCAGCACCATCGAGTCGATACCGGCCGCATCGGCGGCCCCCTTGCTGACCGCCTCCAACGAGACCAGGTGCGATCCGGTCATGCACCCAGGTCATCGCGTCGGGTTCCAGCCCCAGCGCCGCCAGCCCCCATCTCGGTGCAATCCAGCCCGAAAACGACTCCTTGTCGTTGTAGGCGATCCTCCACGAGGGCCTGGGCGGCCCCGGCGTCCCCTCCCGCACAACCAGGTCGGAGAAGTAGATCGGGCGACCGCCGTAGCGTTCCTGGGCCAGGACCGGCGGCTACCAGGGGCTCGTACCGGTCGATTCGCTGCCCGGTCGGCAACCCGCACATGAACAGGACGTCGGGATCGTCGAGTGGCGGCGGCGACGGGGTCCGGGTGGAAATCGAGGTCGGAGTGGGCCGCCAGCCAGTCCCAGATGGCCTGGAAGAGCTTGTTCTGGACGGGGGAGAGGTAGGTCCGGGAGATGAGGCTCATGTCGTCCCCCTCGGGCTGCCGAAGATAATGTCATCAGCAACCAACCGATGACCGCCAGAGTCCTTTCCTCCGATCAGTCGGTGGCCCGCCGCCCGTTCACCTCGCCAGGGCTCTATCCCCGCGACCTCGCCATCCTCGGTTACATGCTCGAGGACCTGCGAGGGCTCCTGACTCGAATGGGTGACGGCCAGGACTGACCATCGTCCCCTATCGCCCGATCGAATGGATGGTGCACGACCTCAAGCGGCGGTTGGTGGTCTGCGACGCCATGAGCCTGCACAGTCGTCGGTCGGCCCAGCTCGTCGGGTTCTTCGGTGAACGACACCCCGACCGGGATGGCGCTCCACTCGAGGAGGCCAATTTCGAGATCGTCCTCGAGTTTCAGAAATATCCGGGCATCCTCAGCTACTCGTCGATGGAGCTCGCCGACGGCAACTGGGCGAACCTGGTCCTTCACAACGTGGCCGAGGACCGGGAAACCTGGCGAGCCAGCGAGGCCCATGCCCGTGCCGCCCGGGAACTCTCTCCGCTCTATCTACCGGACCGTTCGAATTCACAACGGCGTCCTTCCCGATGGGGTCATGGGCAACCGCTCGATCGTCGTCGAGCGGACCAAGTATTGGGACTACGGATCGGCCAAGGTGTGGCATGCGGTCCGAGAGCTGACAGCCAACGGTTTCATCTGGCCTCGCTCACTAGTTGGTCTGGCGCTTCGTCGACGTCCTCCTGTCGGCCACGCTAGCCGTCGACCTGGTCGGGTACATTGACGGGCATCACGAGCTCTCGAATTCTTGAGGCACCCTTCGCCCCTATGGGCTCGCGTTCCGAACGTGACCCCGCTGCAAACGATGGACGGTGGCGTGACCAAGGCTGCGGTCTGGTTGGAGCCCAACTCCACAGAGCCGGGTCGAAGACATCGAGGTCATGGATCCGGGAGCCGGGCGAGGTGCGGGTGGCGGTGGCGGCGGCCGGGGTCTGCCACTCCGACCTCCATCTTGCTCTCGGCCACTTCGGCTCGCACCGGTTTCCAACCGTGCTCGGCCACGAGGGGGCAGGGGTGGTGGAAGCGGTCGGCGACGGGGTGACGTCGGTCGGCGCCGGGAGACCGGGTGTCGTTTTGCTTCATCCCGTCATGCGGCGAGTGCCGCCAGTGCCTGCGCGGCCACCCCAATCTCTGCGAGCCCGGGTCGACAGGCGGCCTTCGCCGGCACGATGCTCGACGGAACCTCGCGGATGCAGCGATCGGACGGCACCCCGCTGCAGCAGTTTCTGACCATCGGTGCCTTCGCCGAAGCGACGGTGGTCCCGGCGGCGTCGGTGGTGAAGGTGCCCGATGCCCTTCCGCTCGATCAGGCCGCGCTGGTCGGCTGCGCGGTGCTCACCGGGTTCGGAGCGGTTCGCAATGCCGGCCGGGTGCAGGCCGGGGATCGGGTGGCGGTGATCGGATGCGGAGGGGTTGGCCTTCAGGTGATTGCCGCCGCCCGGATGGCGGGGGCCGAGACGCATCGTCGCCATCGATCCGGTCGAATCCAAGCGCGACCTGGCCCTCTCCCAGGGGGCCACCGAGTTCAAGTCTCCCGACGAAGCCCGCGGTCCCTTCGACCTTGTGTTCGAGGTGGTGGGGCGGGCCGAGACGATCGAGTTGGGCTGGCGATTGCTCGACAGCGGCGGCACCGTGGTGGTGGTCGGCATCGCCCCCTCCGGGGTGGAGGCGACGATTCGAGCCATCGACTTCTCGTCGGAGAAGACCCTGCGCGGGTCGTTCTACGGGTCCGGGAGCCCGGCCGCCGAACTGGCCGATCTGGCCAGGCTGGCGGCGGAGGGCAAGATCGATCTGAGCCGGGTCGTCAGCCACACCACCGACCTGGCCGGGATCGAAGAGGCCTTCGAACGCCTCCAGCGCGGTGAGGGGGCGAGAACGGTGGTGCTGTTTTGAGGGCTCCGATCCCCCTTCGTTTTGGCGCGAAAAATTCGCACCAGGGTGCGGGTTTGTCGCGCCAAAACGGGAAGAAACGTCGGCGGTCAGCCCAGGACGCTGAACGACGAGGCCCGGTTGATCTCGCGGTTGCGGCTGAAGGCGCCCAGTCGAGCTCGAGCCCGGTGTAGGGCATCTTCACCTTGACCGGATCGGCATCGTGGTCGTGGCCCGACTCCACCGCCTTGATCAACTGGGTCAGGCAGTAGGCGGCGATGTGACAGTTCTTGAACTGGTTGCCGCTGGTGCCGATCGCCACGTAGAAGCCGTCGAGGTCGGTCTTGTCGTAGATCGGGATCCAGTCGTCGCTCACGTCGTAGAGGTCGACGACCCCCTTCTTCTCGCCCGGGACCCCCAGTGATGGGCAGGCGCTTGGCCAGCCGCAGCGTCTGGACGTGCCACTGGTCCTCGGTGATCGTTGCGGTTGAACTCGTCGGGATCGTCGACCCACTCCTGCGGATCGCACTCCGGGTCCTGGCTTCCCAAGAGGATGTTGTTGCCGACCTCGGGGCGGAAGTAGGTCCCCATGTCGTCGTCGCCGACCAGGAAGCCGTCGCGATCCCACTTCATCTCCGCCGGAGCCGGCACGTGGTGCACCTCATGACGAAGGGCCCTCGTCTTGATGTTCATCGAATCGGCCACCCCGGCCATCTCGTTGATCACAAACGAATGGGGACCGGCCACATTGACGACGATCGGCGCGTCGAAGGACTGCCCGTCGGCCAGATCGACTCCGGCCACCCGGTCGTCTTCGATCCGGATCCCGCTGACCTCGGCGTTGAAGAGGAACTCGCCGCCCTTGGCCTCGGCTGCTCGCTGCAAGTTGTGGGAGGCGAGCTGGGGATCGGTGACATATCCGGCCGCCGGGGAGAAGACGACGCTTCCGATCTGGTGGTCCGGCGCCTCCCAGAAGGCGTCGTCTTCGGGTCGCTTGGGAGGGGCATGTTCGCCCACGTCGACGCCGGGAACTCGCTCGGCAAGCTTGGCGGTGTCCCAGATCTCATAGGGGACGCCGATCTCGTCGAAGAGCGGGAGCACCTTCTTGGAATAGCGCTCGTCGTTCCCGAGGTAGACGCCGCCGCACTCGACGAATTTGGCGGTGCCCCGCTCGTCCTCGACCTCGAGGTAGTTGTCCCAGTCCTTCCAGTAGTGGAACCCCTCGAACGCCATGGCGACTCCCGGCCAGGTCGAGTAGTGGGTCCTCACGATGGCGCAGGAGTTGGCGGTCGATCCGTAACCGGCGGTGGGGAGCTTGTCGATGTTGAGGGTCTTGTAGCCGGCCTTCGACAGCTCGAAGCCGAGGTTGGCGCCGATAACCCCGGCACCGATGATGATGGCGTCGTAACGCGGCCGTTCGCTCATGGGCAAAGCCTACCGAGCGCGCATGGCTGTACCGCCGGGGTCGTACGGTGAAGGGGGGATCACCCGGGCCGGGCGTTCCTCGCCCACGATGTGAGCCGACAATTCGGTGCCCGGCTCGGCGTGTTCCCGATCGACCAGCGCCATCGCCAGGCTCTTGCCGACGGTATGCCCGTAGTCGCCGGAGGTGATGAAGCCGACCCGTTTCCCGTCATGCCAGACCGGCTCATAGCCGGAGCCGTCGGCGTCGGTGGCATCCACCTCCAGGGTCACCAGCTTCCGAGATGGGCGCTGTCGCGTCTCCCGTTCCTTGCCGGCCGCCTCGGCGCCGATGAAGTCCTTCGACCAGTCGATCCAGCGGTCGAGGCCGGTCATCGCCGGGGTGTACTCCTGGCGGAACTCGGCCGACCAGATTCCGAAGCTCTTCTCCATCCGCAGCGAGAGGAGGGCGTTGTATCCGTACTCGATCGCACCCGAGATCTGCGCCCGGCTTCCACCAGCAGGCGGCGCAGGGCGACATGCTCGGCGGCCGAACAGTGAATCTCGTAGCCCAGTTCGCCGGTGACGGAAATCCGACCGACCCGGGCCCGGATCAGCCCGACGTCGAGAAGCGCGACAGCTCATGAAGGGCAGGGCCTGCGGAGGAGACGTCGTCGTCGGTGACCCGCTGCAACAAGCTCCTGGGATTTGGGTCCCGACAGCGAGAAGCCGACCACCCCATCGGAGATGTCGCGCACCGAGACCCCCTCGGTCAGGTGCTGGTTGAACCAGCGCATGTGCCAGGCCCGGAGGTAGTACGAGCCCATGATCCACCAGGTGCCGTCGCCCCAGTTCAAGAGGGTGAGGTCACCCTTGAGGCGGCCGTCGTGGCCCAGCATCGGGGCCAGGCTGATCCTGCCCGGGCGCAGGCAGGCGGCTCGAGAGGAGATGGTCGAGCCACCGTTCGGCCCCGGGCCCGGTGACCTCGTACCGGGAGAAACCCGAGATGTCGAGGATGCCTACTCCCGATCGCACCTGCCGGCACTCCTCGCCGACGATGTCGAAGGCGTTGGAACGCCGCAGCGTCGGGGTCTCCGAAAACTCCCGCGGGGCGAAATAGATCGGGACTTCGAGACCGTAGGAACTTCCCCAGTGGGCTCCGGCCGCGGTCATGGCGTCATAGGCCGGCGCCATCCGCAGCGGCCTCCCCGCCCACAACTGCTCGTTGGGATAGGTCATCACGAAGCGCCGCGAGTAGAACTGCCCGGTCATCTGGCGGATGTACTCGCGGTTCTCGGCAAAGGAGCCGAACCGGGCCACATCCATGCCGAAGATGTCCTCTTCGGGCTCACCGTGGATCATCCACTCGGCCAGCGACTTGCCGACGCCGCCTCCCTGCAGGAAGCCGGCCATCACCGCGCAGGCCGACCAGTAGTTGCGCAGCCCCGGCACCGGGCCGACCAGCGGGTTGCCGTCGGGTGAGAACGTGAAGGCACCGTTGACCCAGCGATTGATCCCGGTGCGCTCGAGAATCGGGTAGCGGGACATGGCCATCGCCAGCTCGTCGGAGATCCGATCGACGTCGGGAGGGATGAGCTCGAGGCCGTAGTCCCACGGAGCCCCGTCCATGTTCCAATGCTGGTGGTTGACCTCGTAGATCCCGACCAGCAGCCCGTTGAGCTCCTGGCGCATGTAGGTGAATCCTTCGAGGTCGATCATCATCGGCATCTCGGAGTCGAGCGCGGCCAGTTCCGGGATCTGCTCGGTGATGAGGTAGTGGTGGGCCAGCGGAGACAGCGGGAAGCTCGACCCCCGCCATCCGGCCGACCTGCTTGGCCCAGAGACCGGCCGCGTTGACAACGTGTTCGGCGACGATCGTTCCCTGCTCGGTGACCACGTCCCAATAGCCGTCGGACCGGGGGTTGAGGGCGAGGACCCGGTTGTGCTCGATCACCTCGGCGCCCCGTCCCCGGGCGGCCTTGGCATAGGCATGAACGACCGCCGATGGGTCGATGTATCCCTCGCGGTCGGCCCACAGTCCACCCAGGACCCCGTCGAGGCTGATGATCGGACACCATTCCTTGATCTCGGCCGGCTCCATCAGGCGGACGTCCTCGATGCCCATCGTCTGATAGATCCGATAGGTCGCCTGGAGCCACTCCCACCGCTCCGGAGCCGATGCCACCGAGATCCCACCGGTCATGTGCATCCCGATGTCCTGACCGGACTCTTGCTCGATCTCCGAGAGCAGGTCGATCGTGTAGGCCTGGAGGGCGGCGATGTTGGGGTCGGCGTTGAGGGCATGGACGCCGCCGGCGGCATGCCAGCTCGAACCCGACGGTGAGCACGCTCCGCTCGACGATGGCGATGTCGCTCCAGCCCAGCTTCGCCAGGTGATAGAGGACGCTGGCACCGACCACGCCTCCGCCGATGACCACTACTCGATACTCCGACTTCACTTCTCTCCTCTGCAAGCCTCCGGCGCCAACCTAACAAACGACAGGGCTATCAGGTGCGGGGCAGGGCTCCTCCCTCGGCCCGCCGGCGTTCCACGTAGTCGGTCAGGGCGCTGGCAACCGCGCTGTCGATCGGGGGCGGCTCGAAGCCGGCCAGGACCTCCTTCCAGACCCGGTTGGCTCGTTCCGTTGCGGTCAACCCACCCGCCTCGACCCATTGCTCGAAGTTTGATCGGTCGAACAGCAGCGGTTCGTAGAAAGCCGACCGGAAGCGCTCCAGAGTGTGGGCAGCCGCCGAAGAAATGGCCGCCGGGAGCCACCCCGGCGATGGCGTCGAGGCCGATCTCCGCCTCCGAGACTTCGATCGGCAGGAACGCCTCCGCCAGGATCTGGAGCATTTCCACGTCCAGCACGAACTTCTCGTAGGAAGCGGACAGGCCCGACTCGAGCCAGCCGGCGGCGTGGATGATCATGTTGGCGCCGCCCTGCAGCGCTCCGAACATGTTGATCATCGTCTCGTAGGCGCTCTGGGCGTCGGGGGCGTTGGAGGTGTTGACTCCCGATGAGCGCCAGGGCAAACCGAGATGCCGGGCCAGCTGCCCGCTGGCCATCGGCCGCCTTGAATGCTTCGGGGGTGCCAAACGCCGGAGCCCCCGAGCGCATGTCGACGTTCGAGGTGAAGGCCCCGTAGACCACCGGGGTTCCCGGGCTTGGCGACCTGGGCGAGGGTGATTCCGGCCAGGGCCTCGGCGTGCTGCAGGGTCAGCGCTCCCGCCAACGACACCGGCGCCATCGCCCCCGCCAGGGTGAAGGGCGTGATCACCAGCGCCTGGCCGGTGCGGGCGAAATCGATGATCCCTTCGCACATCGGCAGATCGAGTTGGCGGGGGGAATTGGTGTTGATCACCGTCCAGCACCGCGGTTCCTTCGACGAAGGCGCTCCTGGTCGAGCCCGCTGGCGAGACGGATCATCTCGAGGCAGTCGGCCACCTGCGCCCGTCCCCGGCAATAGATGAAAGGGACCTTGTCGCTCAGCAGCAACTGGGAGAGGGTCATCTGAAGGTGACGCACTTCGAGGGGAACGTCCTGTGGCTCGACCGCCGGGGTGAGGCCGTGGAGCACGTCGTAGGACTGGGTCAGCTTGATGAAATCCTCGAACTCGCTCAGGGTTCCGGCCCTCCGGGAACGGTCGAGATCGATCGAGTTGGGGGGCCCGGCCACCGGAAAGAACGCGACCGAATTTCCGCCCATCGCCACGTCGCGTCCCCGGTGCGGGAGCGGAGGTCGAATCGGCCGGGCGCGGCCGCCAGGGATGCGGCGATCAGGTCGGGATCGATGAACACGTGCTGCTCGGGTTCATCCACCCTGGCGCCGGCCTCGGCCAGAAGGCTCCGAGCTTCGGGATGCAGGACCCGCATCCCGACCTCGGTCAGGAGCCTGATGGCGGCCTCATGGATGGCTTCGACCTGGTCGTCGGACAGGACCCGGGCCGGCTCGAATGGGTTGACAAGCTGCCGGTACCGGTCGGACCGGGGAGGTGCGGGGTTGAGGTCCGCGGGCCTCGTCCGCCGTCGTCTCCCGGGTTGGGCTCGGATCTGTCGGAGCATCCATGACGCGACGTTATTCCTCCGACACGATCCTCGTCGCCAGGGCGGGTCCGATGCTGGAGATCGGCCAGGTCTGTAGTCTCTGGTCACGACACCACTTGACGAAAAGGGAGCAGTCAATGAGTAGAGCGCTGCCGGAGGCGACGACTATTTGATCGTCGGGGCCGGGGTTCATGGGCTGAGCACGGCCTGGCACCTGGCGATGGAACTCGAGTCGCGGGGCCAGGGTTCGGGGGCGGACGTGGTCGTAATCGACAAGTCCGGGCCCGGCGCCGGAGCTACCGGCATCGCATGCGGTTGCGTCCGCAACCTCTACATGACCGAGCCTCTGCACGCCATCCTTCGCGAGTCGGTCGACGTCTGGAACTACGACCCGGTCCTGCTGGGTTTTCAGCAGGTTGGCTACGTCTCCTGTGGCGAGGAAAACCAGATCGCCGACTACGAGCGGATCCACAAGAGCCAGCAGAGCGTCGACTATTCCTCCGACATGTACGTAGGCCAGGAGGCACGGGACTTCCTCACCGACATCTGGCCCGACTTCCAGCACCACACCATCGAGGTGGTCCTTCACGAGAGAATGAGTGGCTACGCCGGGACCGCCCAGGCGGTCAGGGGACTCACCGAGTTGTGCCGCCGTCACGGTGTGCAGATCCATTCGGGTGTGGAAGTGACCGGTTACGACGTCTCGGGCGGGCAGGTGACCGCGGTCGAAACCAACCAGGGCCGCGTGAAGGCCGACGTGGTGATCCTCGGGTTGGGGGCCTGGATTCCGGTCCACTGGAAGATGCTGGGCCAGCCGCATGACTCTCGACGTCGGGTACAAGGACGGTTCGGTCATACCCGGCAAGGACATGTGGACCTACTGGCGTCTGGAGGAAGGCGAGGTCTACTACGACGGGCCCTATTACACCGCCGACAACAAGAACCCCCCGGTCCTGCATGTCGAGTTGATGAACACGCCCGTCATCGATCCCTCAAGTGGCAAGGAACTCGACGACAACGTCTACGTCTACTGGAAGAACGGGACCGAGCGCATGGAGCGGCCGGGAATCCAGGGCGGGGCGATGCCGGTCAAACTCGGTCCTCAGGCCCACGTCGAGCCGTACGGCCACGCCAACGACGAGTACCAGGCCGGCCCCCAGTTCGCCGACTATTTCACCGCTTGCATGGGCATGATGATGAAGCGCTTCGAGGGCATCAGAGGAGACTTCAAGGAACGCCGCAACGGAGGGATCGGGGCCTTCACACCGGACAACATCCCGGTCGTCGACTGGATCTTGCCCAACGTCTACATGATCGCCGACTCCAACCACGGCTTCAAGATGACGGGGATGGGCAAACTGGTGGCGAGGATGCTGGTCGGTTCGGAACCGGTGCCCGAGCTCCGGCCCTTCGCCTTCGATCGATTCGCCCGCGGCCAGTCGTTCGGCTCCGGCACCACCCACAGCCCCTGGGTCTGACCCCTACTCAGCCGACCCGGTAACGCTCCAGGGCCTCCAGGTCGGGCTCGACTCCGAGTCCGGGACCGCGCGGAACCCTGATAAGTGCCGTCGCGTCCCGATTTCGAGCTGAACGGGGAGCATGAAGTCCCGGCGTTCCGGGGTCCAGGCCGGGGGGTCGTATGGCACCTCGATGAACTCCGCCTTCGAGAAGGCCAGGGCGACATGGAGGTTGGCCAGCAGACCGAATCCCGTCGACCAGGTGTGAGGCGACCACACCCGGTTCGTTCCTCGGCCCACCCCGCCACCATCCGGCAACCGGTCACTCCACCCGCCAACACCACATCGTTCTGAATCACGTCGACCGAGTCCAGCAGGCGCCGGGTCTCGGACAACGATCGCACCATCTCCCCGGCGGCGATGCGGCACCGGACTGGTCTCCCGGAGGGCGGCGTATCCCTCGATGTCGGCGGTGTCCAAAGGCTCCTCCAGCCAGAAAACGCCCAGATCGCCGAGGGCCCGGGCGCAATCCTGGGCGGTGGCGAGATCCCAGCGAGGGCGCAGGTCTCCCGCCATCCGCCAACCATGGTTGGCGTCCACCATCAGTTCCATCCCCGGACCCCACCGCCTCGCGGGCGGCCTCCACCACCTTTACGTCTTCTCGCCAATCGGGGTGGTTGAAGCGAATCTTGGCCGCCCGCACACCCTGCTCCTGCCAGGCGAGCAGACGCTCCACCCGCACCTCGGTGTCGACCCGCTCCCCGGTCGAGGCATAGGCGCGGTAGCGGTCGGAATGGCCCGCCCAGCAGCTGCCACAACGGCTTCCCGGCGGCCCGTGCCAGGAGATCCCAGACCGCCACCTCCACCGTCCAGTTGCGCCCGTGGTGGAAGTCGACGCTCTGGCAAATTTCGAATACCCGGTCGGTGTCGGTCGGATCGAGGCCGACGAGAAGGGACTCGAGCAGAGCCGACGTCCGGCACCGGGGCGCCGCCGGCATAGCCGCGAAGTCCGTCGTCGGTTTCGACGATGACGATCGTCTCGCCGAAAGTGGTTCTCGGTTTCGGATCCCAGGCGGCATTGAACGGCGGGATCGAGCGGCAACGAATAGCTGCGGGCCTCGATTCCGGTGATTTTCACGCCGGTCGGACGAATTGCATCTCGCGCAGCTCGGCGACGGGGATGTGGCAGCGCTTGAAATAGCCCGGCTCGGCTTCGTCCAGCCCCGGCTCGACCGTCTCGCAGATCTCTCCGATCTTGCGAGGGCACCGGGTTTGGAAGACACAACCGGGCGGGGGATTGGAGGCGGCGGGGATCTCACCCTGGAGCCGGATTCGTGTGTCCTCCTCCATATCGGGAGACGCCGAAAGCAGGGCCTCGGTGTAGGGGTGGTGAGGGCCGCCGAAGATCCGGTCGGCGGTCCCGACCTCCATCAGTCGACCGAGGTACATGACCGCCACCCGGTCGGCGATGTACCGGACCACATTGAGGTCGTGGGAGATGAACAGGTAGGCGACGTTCTCCTCGGCCTGGAGTTCGGACAGCAGGTTGATGATCGCCGCCTGGACCGAGACGTCGAGGGCGGAGGTGGGCTCGTCGCACACCACCAGCGCCGGCGACCCGGCGAAGGCGCGGGCGATCGCCACTCGCTGCTTGAGCCCACCCGATAGCTGGCGGGGTTTGGGGTTGAAGTACTGCATGCCCATGCGGACCTCTTCGAGGAGGTCCTTGGTGCGGTCGTCGACCTGTTTGCCGTCCGCCGCCCCGCAGCAGCGTCACCGCCCTTCCGATGATCCGGCGGACGCTGTGACGGCGGTTGAGTGCGCTGTCGGGGTTCTGGAAAACCATCTGGACGGCTCCGATCGCCTTTCTTGCCTCGGGCCTTCAACTCCGGGCCGCCAGCTCGACTCCGCTCAGGGTGATCACGGCGCCGTTATCCGGAGCGTGGATGCCCAGGAGCACCTTGGCCAGGGTGGACTTGCCCGATCCCGACTCGCCGACCAGCCCGACCGTCTCACCGACGCGAATCTGAAGGTCGATGTTGGCTGAGCGCGTAGACCGGGTGACCATCCTGCACGAAGGTCTTGGAGGTGTTGCTGATGTCGATCAGCATCTCGTTGCTTCTATGCCGACGGGGCGCTTCATCGGCGACCGTGCGAGGCAGGTCGGGAGCGCGGTCGGGGAAGTGGCATCGGCTCACCTGGCCGTCCGGCAAGCGGATTCAGATCGGGCTCGACCTCGCGTGCAGATGTCCTCGGCGATTGGCGCAGCGGTCGGCGTAGACGCATCCGACTGAATCTCGGCGCCGAGGGGTGGGAGAAAGCCCGGGATCGTGTCGAGCGTCGTGTCGTCCCGGCTGCCTTTGTCGGGCGTCGGCAGGCAGCGAAGCAGACCGACCGTGTAGGGATGACGGGGATCGGTGAAGATGGTCTCGGTGGGCGCTTCGGCCATCATCCGGCCGGCGTAGAGCACCGCGGTCCGGTCACACATCTTGCGAATCACGGCGAGGTTGTGGCTGATGAACAGCACCGACGTTCCGATCTCGTCCCGAAGGTCCGGCACCAGGTCGAGGACTTCCGCCTCCACCGTGGCATCGAGACCGGTGGTGGGCTCGTCGAGAACCAGCAAGCGCGGGCTCCGAGGCGATCGCCATGGCGATCACCACCCGCTGCAGCATGCCTCCGGAGAGCTGATGCGGATAGCGATGGATAACCCGGGCCGGATCGGCGATCTGAACCTTCTCCAGGATCTCGATGGTCCGCCGCTCGTGTTCTTCCTTCGGAACGCCCATCAGGTCGAAGACGACAGCGACCTGGCGCCCGATCTTGATCGAAGGGTTCAGGGCCGAGGACGGATCCTGATACACCATCGAGATCTGATTGACCCGAACCTGGCGGAGCTCCTTGCCGCCCATGTGGGTGAGATCCCTGCCCGCCAGGCGGATGGACCCCTTGCCGATCCTTCCGTTGCGAGGCAGGTAGTGCATGATGGCCATGGCCACAGTCGACTTCCCACAACCGGACTCGCCCACCAGGCCAAACGTCTGACCACGCTCGATGACGAAATTGATATCGCGGACAGCCGTTTTCCAGTCGGGTGCCGATCTTGTAGTCGATATCGAGATTCTCGACTTCGAGCACCGGCTGTGACGTCACTTCGTGCTCCCTGCTAGTCCATGGCCTGGCTGATGGCGTCCGCCAACGAGATTCACTCCGACCACGAGCGAGGCGATCGCCAGCGCCGGGAACAGTACCGGCCACCACACGCCCCCGGTGAGGTACGAATAGTGCTGGGCGATCGCCAATCCCCAATCCGGAATCGAAGGTTCGACCCCGAAGCCGAGAAACGACAGCGCCAGCACGGTGAAGATCGCGTAGCCGAGGCGCACCGTGAATTCGACGATGATCACGCTGGTCACGTTGGGAAGCATCTCGACAAAGAGGATGTAGAGAGTGTTCTCCTTGCGGAGTTGAGCTGCGGTCACGTAGTCCAATTGGCGCTCGGCGAGGGTCGCCGCCCGCACCGTCTTGGCGATGATGGGTGTGAACACCACGCCGATGACAACGATCACCCCGATGGTGTTGGGACCCAGTGCCGCCAGGGCCAGCATGCCCGTTATCACCAGGGGGATGGAGAGGAAGGCATCGAGGATGCGGCTGACGATGTCGTCGACGATGCCTCCGAAGTAGCCGATCAGGAGCCCGAGGAACGTCCCGAACCACGGTCCCCAATACGGTGGCGGCCAGCGCCACGGTCAGAACCTGGCGGGCGCCGGCGAGCACCCTCGACAGCACGTCTCGGCCCAACTCATCGGTGCCGAACCAGTGCTCGGCTGAAGGCGGCTGCAAACGGTTCAGGACGTCGGTCGGGGTTCCCAGCGGGTTGTAGGGGGTGACGACGTCGCCAAATATCGCGAAAAAGACCCACATGAGAATGATCGACGCCCCCACCCAGAAGGTGGCCGACCGCCGCAGGACCCGCCAGCGTTGGACCGCGTGACGGCCGGTAGAGGTCATTCCATTCCCCCGAGTCGAATCCTCGGGTTGAGCCATCCGTAGGCGAGGTCAGCCAGCAGCATCGGAGATCTGGAAACGCCACCGCCACCACGAGCACCGCTCCGGCGAGGAGCGGAAAGTCGGCGTTCTGGGCCGCGTCGTAGAGCAGCCGGCCGATGCCCTGATAGTTGAACAGGACTTCGACTACCACCAGGCCACCGATCAGGTAGCCGACCTGGGAGGCGACCACGGCAATCGTCGGCAACAGAGCGTTGCGCAATACCTCTCGGCGAATGACCTTCGGATCGGGGCGATCCCTTCAGGATGGCGGTTCTCGTGTAGTCGGCTTCGAGAGCTTCGATGACCCCGGCCCTCGTGATCCGGGCGATGTACCCGAACAGCACCAGCACCAGGGGTATCGAAGGGAGGAGCAGGTGTTGCAGTTGCACGAAGAACCCGGAGCCCGGCGGAGCCGCCGCTGTGCCCGGGAGCCAGTCCGAGCCAGATCGCGAAAACCAATATCAAGATGATCCCGGAGACAAACTCGGGGATGACCGTGGCCGACAATCCCCCAACGGTGATGATTCGATCGATCAGTTGGTCACGACGAAGGGCCGCCACCACTCCGCCCAGAATGGAAAGCGGCACGACGATGACGAAGGCCACCGCGGCCAGCTTCGCCGAGTTGGCCAGGGCCCGGCGCAGAAGTTCGGTCACCGGTCGGGTGAAGGAGATCGAAAAGCCGAGATCCCCGGTGACGGCACTGGTGATCCAGTCCCAGTACTGGACGAGAACGGGACGGTCGGTGCCCAGCCTGGCGTTGAGCGCGTCGACCGCTTCGTTGGTGGCGAAGGGGCCCAGCACCCGCCTCGCGACATCGCCCGGCATCAATTGCGTGCCGATGAAGATCAAGATGCTGATCAACAGCACAGTGATGAGGGCCAGGCCCGACCCGGCGAGCGATGAACCTCGGCATCAGACGCGCGACTCGGGGTCCCAGCACCGCTCGGACCCCGGACCGCACATTGGCTCGAAGGTCAGCCAGTGAACCCCGCATTTGTAATGTCGAAGTGTCCCATGCCGGTGACCGTGAGACCCTGGAAATTGGGCGCGGTCGATCGAGATGAAGTCGGTGAAGTAGGGAACAATGAAGGGCACTTCGTCCCACAGCAGCGCTTCGATCTCGCCGGCGATCTCACGCTGGACTGTCCAGGTCGGGGGCCGCGGCGAAGTCGTTGAACAACTGGTCGTAGCCCTCCCCACCCAGTGGGAGGCGTTCCACTGCCCATCGCTGAGCAAGGCGCACCCAGGTAGACGTTGGGGACTCCGCGGTGACCGTAGTTCACGATGCCCATCGACCCTGCGCTCCGGGCTGGCAGGGACCCTCGTACGGGAACGCGCACCAGTAGTCCTGGTAGTAGGTGCTCGAGTCGTGGACGTTGACCTCGAGGGTGACGTTGAGCTGGGCCGCCGACTGCTGGATGAGGAGGGCAAGATCTTGCACCTCCGCAAAGTCCAGCGTGTCCAGGCGAGTGGTGAACCCCTGCCCGAGCCCGGCGGCTTCGAGCAGCGATTGCGCCTCGGCGAGGTTTGCCTCGCGTTGGGACACGGCGCTGTCGTTGAACATCGGGAAGAGAGGCCAGATCGGATGATCGTTCCCGACCACCCCGAAGCCTCCGAGCAGGCCCTCGACGAGCAGCGGACGGTCGAGCATCAGCGCCATGGCCTGACGCACCCGCTTGTCTTCGAACGGCGGGGTCGAGGCGTCCATGTAGACCTGCCGGTGTTGGGCGGTGGGCACACTCTGCGTCAGGGCGCCGCTGCGACTGCAGGGTCTCCGCGTTGGTGAAACTGACTCGATAGAGAACATCGAGGCGCTCGTCCTGGAAAGCGGTGACCATGGCCGCTTCGTCCCCGAAGAAGGACACCTCCATCCGGTCCGGCTGGTTGGAGTTGTCGCCCCAGTAGTTCTCGTTCTTGACGTAGGTCGCCGCGACACCCGACCTCGTAGCTCTCGTTGACCCAGGGGCCAGAGCCGATGAAGCTCTGTTCATAGCTCCCGGCGTCGTAGCTCTCCCAGAACGAGGCGGGGAGGATCACTGCGTTGTAGTTGTCCGAGCTGGTGAAGAACGGGAACGCTCCGTTGGGACGGGCGAGGTTGAACTCGGACGGTGGATTCGTCCACAACTTCGGCAACGAGCCCGGCGTCGCCCCGTAGGTCTCGATAGGCCGAGCCGGCGTTTCCCTCACCGATCGGACCGTTGAAAGTCGCCACAACGTCCTCGGCCGTGACGGGACTGCCATCGTTGATACGTCGCACCGGAGCGAAGTTTGAAGGTCCACACGTCCAGGGTGTCATTGGGCTCCCAGCTCTCCGCCAGGACCGGAACCAGGTTGAGCTCGGAGTCCGAGAAGGTCAGGTACTGCGCGGTCTGGCCCAGGCAGCGAGAGCCCCGCTTCGTCGTTGATCAGAACCGGGTCGATACCGACGGCCGGCGGCGGGGCCAACCCGACCCGGACTGTGACCAGTCCCGGCCGGCAGCGGTGGTGCCCGGCGGTGCGTTGTGGCGCCGGCGGTGGTGGTCGCTCCTGCGGCGGTGGTGGTCGCCCCGGCCGCAGTGGTGGTGGCGGCGTCGCCGGGACCGCAGGCCGAGGCGAGGAAACTCATCAAGGGAAGCGAGGCTCCCAGGATGGTCCCCCGGCGAATGAATTCCCTGCGACTGATCTTTCCGGCCGAATATTCGTCGATTAGATGATTCTGGATGTTGCTGCTTCGGCGCCTGATGTTGTCCACACGGCGCTGGCGTTCCTTCATGATCAACTCCTTATGGAGAGTGTCGCCCGGTCCGTCTCAATAGGTGCCAGCAGTCCGGGCAACCCGGGGAGCTGGTGCCTGTCGGGATGCCCGTGCCTCCCAGAGACTCGAAACGACGATACAGGTACCCGGGGAAAGCGCGCAACCGATTCAGCAGTTGTTGGTGGCACGCAAGGGGTGGTTCCTGCAGATTCCCTAAACCGAAGTGCGGAGTAGGGTTCAACGCGTTGTGGCCCGATACCTGAAAGGGGACGCCCGCAACCGACTGGCGAACCGTTTGAACATCCCCGCCAGGCACGTGGTCGCCGAAGCCCGACACTGACCGGTTTTCCCTGTTTCGCGCATCAAGCGCGGGCCGAGGCCCGCGGTTGATGCGCGAAACAGGGAGAACTACCGCAACCAGATCGCGACGGTGACGGGCTGCAGGGTGTCGCGGGCTACGAGGTTGATCTCATCGCTCAATGCTTCCAGGTCCACCTGATTGCGAAGGCGATCGGCAAACGCGCCCAGAGCCTGCTCGGCGTCGTAATTGGCTCGGTTGAATCGGTGGTCGACCACATTCTGGACCCTCCGACGGATCGGGTTAAAGAGAGCGGCCGTCGCCAATGTCGACCCGGCTACGGCCAGTTGCCCCTCGACCGGCAACAGCAGACGCAACATGAATACCGAGCCGAGGTAGATGAGCACCAGCAAGGCCGTCACCAATCCGTAAGTGACGGTCCGGGAGATGATTCGATCGATCTCGAAGAGTCGGTATCGCAGTATGGCTATCGCAATGGCTGCCGGGAGGGCAATCAGCCCGGCCAACAGCAGGATCTCATAGATGACCCCGCCTCCTTGAAAGAAGACCGTTAGGGCCTGGATAGAAACGACCAAACCGCCAAGCAGCAGCCATTTCAGTTGCAGCCGAACGATGCCAGAGCTTCGACGCCATCGGACGATCAGGGATGCAAACGAAGCGGCCAACGAAGCGGAGAGAAGAGCCAATCCGGTGGTGAACAGCAGCTCGACGCGCTCGTTCATGACCGTGTCCTCGAGGTCCAGCAGGTCGGCCCCGAGTTCTCGGTAGGGCCAGAGCGCGACGGTTGATACGACTGCGATCAGCACTATGGAGAGCACCGCCGCTGCTGCTGCCCAGATCCAACGCTTGCTGATGAGGCGACCGGTCGGGTAAAGAAGGAGGAGAATTGGGATCGGTCCAAATGCAAGCGACCACGTTGTCTGCGACAGCAACGCCGCTTCGTTGGATCCCGCGAGTGGGACCGATTCCACCAGGAGCCCTCTGACCGCATACTCGGTGATGCACTGGTACACGAGGATGCCGAGACCAATCGCCGCCACCAGCCAGCCGATCACGATCTGGGGACGGCGCCTCACGATCATCAGACCGACACCGATGTACACGATTCCGGCGATGCCTTGAAACAGGGCCGCCAGTCGCCAGTAATAGGCATTAGCGACCGGATCGGACCAGGTCTGAAGTACGAGGACGAACTGAGCCGCGGCGAGCAACATGCCGAGCACGACCAGCGTGACAAAAGCGAGCCGGGTTCGCTCGGTCATCCGCGTGACCCTAGACCCAAGGCGTTCCGTCAGCGTTACGGGCGCAACAAGCTCATAGCCCGGGAATGGGAGCTATGGGCGGCCGCCTGATCAGGCAGTCGTCGACGCGGGCGGGCGGTCCGCCTGGTCGGGTTTGGCCAGATGATGTTCACGAAGCTCGGTGAGCATCGTCTTGTCGATCTGGTCGGCGGGAAGGACCGCCACCCTGACCGGGGTAACCGCTCTCAGCGTCGAGGTTCGCCGACCACCTTCCATCATCGAGCGTTCCCCCAGGATGGCCCCGGGAGCCACCTCGGTCACCTGCTGCTCGTCGACCTCGACCGCCAGTATCCCGTCGAGGAGCAGGAAGAGGTCCTGACCGCTGTCGCCCTGTTTGACCAGCGTCTCACCGACCTTGAGGCGGAACGGCTCCGGTTTGAATCCCGACCGCATGAGCTTCCTCGAGATGTTGCGCTCGACTTCGAGCTCGGCCGCCCCGACCAGCGCCGGCGAGTCTTGACCGCCCCATGGCGTCTCTTCGCCGAAGGCGTGCTGCATCCAGTTGTCGAGATCGATCAGACCCGACTTGGCGATCGGCCGGCCCTCATGGTCGTAGATCCAATGCCGCGGGAAGGTGCTCGCACCCACGAGCTCCTGTTCCACCGAGCCGTCGGCGTGCATCGTCAAGGCCAGGGTCGTCCAGGCGACCGGAGACGTGATCCGAATGAAGGGCGGGTGGGGAACCCGGCGGGGGAGAGGCGCTCCGGTCCGTCCCCCGGCGGTCTGGGTGAAGCGCACCCATCCCTCTCCTCGTTCTGGTTCGAGTACGAGATCGGGGAACGGGACGGCCGGAATCGTCATGTCCCGGCCTCCCAGGTGGAGGGTCGTGGCGCCGATCAGTCCGCCACCCTCCCGCCCGAAGTCGACGATTTTGCCGTCCTCGACCTCGATCCAACCACGCAGCACGTTGGCGAAGCGGAAGCCATCCGCATCTCGCAGCCCTTCCAAGTCGTCGAGTTGGTCCGGAGGAGGCTGGTCGTAGTGGGCGACTCCGAGCGAGACCGGGATCTGCATGACACCCTCGAACGCACCCGGTGTGATCCAAGAGACTGACGTGATCGATGACTCGAATCGCATGAAGACGGTCCCTGTTTAGAAGTTCATTCACTCTATCGACCGGGACCTGTGGCTGCGGGCGACGAGGGCGCGCGTGCTGGCATGAGTGCCATCCGATCACGAGGACCTTTACAGGTTCTGGACCAGGGCGAAAAGCCGCCATGCCTCGGCCACACCCTTCAATTCGTGCTCGCCGCGATCGTCGAAGGAGAGGTCCGACCCGGAGGCAAGCTGGCGGCTCGTGGCCGAGACGAGGATCTCGCCGGGGCTGGCGAGAGCCATCACACGCGCGGCAATGTGCACGGTCAAGCCCCGGACGTTGTCGCCGGTCACCTCGACCTCGCCGGTGTGCACACCCGCCCTGATTTGCAGGTCGAGCCCTCTCATCGCAGCGACGAGGCCCTCGCTGCATCTGATGGCGCGGGCCGGGCTGTCGAAGTTGGCCAAAACGCCGTCTCCAGTCGCTGCGATCAGGTGGCCGCGGAACCGGTCGAGCTCGAGTCGGGTTGTTGTGTAATAGGACGCCAACAGTTCCTTCCAACGAGCGTCACCAAGGCGCTGGGCGATGGCGGTCGAGTCCACGATGTCCGTGAAGAGGAGCGTCGTCAGAGTTCGCTCGCCCAGTGTCGGCGGTTTTCCCCACCCACGGGGACCGGCGATGTCGTAAAGGACCAACGGGTCATCTCCCACCACCCAGCCGTCGTGGCCGGGCGGGACGTCGACGACATCACCCGGCCCGAGGTCGTGCATGGTTCCGTTGTCCATGACGATTCTCATCCGGCCTGATGCCACCAACATGAAATGAGGAAATTGGCAGCTAGGCGTCCCCACCAGGGGGCCGATGTGCTCAGCCCAATGCCACCCCGGCTCGAGGATGGTTCGACCGAAGCTCAACTCCGACAATTGGACGATTCGGCTCTCGCCAAACTCGAAGGTGGTCAGGTCGTCGGGTTGATCGAGGTTGCGCTTCTGGAAACCAGGCACTCTCCGAGATTACGCCCAGCAATACTGCGACGGTGCCGGGTGCGAGGATGCCCAAATGACCCGCGACGTTGTGATCGTTGGCGGCGCCGCCATGGGGGCGGCCACCGCCTACTACCTCAAGACCCTGGAGCCCTCGCTCGAGGTGACCGTCGTCGAACGAGATCCGACCTATCGCCAGTCCTCGACGGTGCTGTCCGACGGCAACGTTCGAATCCAGTTCAACCTCGAGGAAAACATCCGGATGTCCCAGTACGGCCTCGATGTCCTGGAGGACTTCCCGGAACGCATGGCCGTGGGCGATTGGAAGCCGGAACCCGCCGCCGCGACATCAGGGGAATCTGTTCCTCACCGACGAGGCCCACCGCCTCGAAGCCGAAGTCGGGCTGCAGCGTCAGCTGGATCTCGGCTGCGCGGTCGAGTGGTTGGAAGCCGCCGAGATCCATCGCCGCTTTCCTGCCTACGACGGCGCCGGCTATGCCGGAGGAACCCTCGGTCCCCTCGACGGCTCGGTCGATCCGACGGCGGTGTTGCAGGGGTACGTCCGCAAGTCGGCCTCGCTTGGTGTCGAGTACCTGACATCCGAGGCGGCCGGATTGACCAAGAAGCGGTGATGCGATGACCGGGGTGACGCTGGCGGACGGCACCCATCTGGCGGCGTCAGTGGTCGTCAACGCGGCCGGCGCCTGGTGCGCGCCACTGGCGGCCACCGTCCAGGTTGACCTCCCGTGCATCCCGGTCATGAGGACCGTCTACACAATCGAGACTTCGATCGACAATCCGCACTTCCCAGTGTGTTCCTGCCGTCAGGTCTCTACGTCATCCCTGAAGCCGCCGGCCGGTTTCTGGTCGGCTGGTCGCAGCGCGACGATCCGGTGGGATACGACTTCATTTCAGCCGGGGCAAGTTCTACGAACTGATCTGGCCCGAGTTGGGAACCCAACTCCCGGCCTTCGAGGCCCTCAATCTGGCCGGCGGCTGGGTGGGCCTGTACGAGGTCAACTCCCTCGACGAGAACGCCATCATCGGCGAATGGCCGGGACTGCAGGGCCTTTATCTGGCCAACGGCTTCTCCGGGCACGGTTTTCAGCACGCCCCCGCCGTCGGCCGCCACCTCGCCGAATTGATCCTCGGCCTCCCGCCATCCCTCGACCTGGCCCGTCTGGGCCCCCAGCGAATCCTCGACCAAGAACCGCTCTACGAGCACGCCGGGCGCATCATCTGACGTTGCTCCCGACGGGGTCCGGGGCCGCGCCCCAGGCTCTCCCGTTTTGGCGCGACAAACCCGCACCAGGGCACGGGTTTGTCGCGCCAAAACGGGGTCTTCGGGGTTCGGACGGGGTTCGGGCGGGCGTTGGGCGCTCAGGCCCAGCGGCGGAGGAGCGTCCTCGGCGCCGGCGAACTCGGCGATGACGTCGGCGACGGTCTTCTTCTCGTTGACGAGGGAGACCGCCTGTCCGGACCAGACCGGTGCAATGTCCATGTCCTGTTCGGAAACGGCCTGCGCCATGATGTCTCGCCGCCTCTTCATCGGTGGCGAGTTCGGTCTCGTGACCGTGCCACTGTGTCACTGAAGCGGTTTCGCAAGGCCCGTCCCCCGAACTCGTCCGGCCAGTCGATCCTGAGGCCGACATCGAAGGACTCTCGTGTAGATCGTGTCGCCGTCGCCCGCCTCGATCACGCTCTGACGGGCCGCTTCCGACCACGCCGTCTCGACGCAGCCGAGAAAGGCGGTGCCCACCCAGGCCCCGACCGCCCCGGCGGCCAACACCGCAGCCAGTCCCCGGGCGTTGGCGATGCCGCCCGCGGCCACCACCGGAACCTCGACCGCTTCGAGGACTTCCTGGAGAAGCGGCAGGGTCGCCATCTCGTCGCGGCCGTGGCCGCCGCCTTCGCCGCCCCGGGCGACCAGCACATCGATCCCGTGGTCGGCGGCCTGGCGGGCGTCGTCGACGGTGCCCACCTGGGTTGCGACCGGGATCCCGGCCTGCGCGGAGAGCATCGAAGTGGGCGGCCAGCTCGCCATAGCTGACCGACACCAGGACAGGCTTGGCGGCGATGACGCTCTCGATGATTTCGGGCTTGCGGGCCACGACCCAGCCCAGGACTCCCACTCCGTAGGGAACGCCGATCGCGGCGGCTTCCTGCAGCTGCTCGCGGACCGATTCGGCGGTGGCCCTGCTACCGGCGGCGACCATCCCCAGCGCACCGCTGCGCGAGACCGCGGCCGCGAAGGATGCGCTGGCGGCTCCTCCCATGGGGGCTGCGACCACAGGTATCTGCAAGCCGAAGCGGTCGGTCAGCCAGGTGCGAAGCACCCGCCCAGGTTAAGACGCCTCTGATTGGGCGTGGGCGGTTCAGCCCCGCCGGCGCTCCCGACGGCCGCCGGCGACCGGTACGAGCCGAGGCCTCCAGCCGCTCCTGGATCTCCTCGAACGAGGGGCGCTCGCCGCCCGGAGAAGTGTCGACCGCTTCCCGGATCGCGGCGATGTGATCGGGGGTGGAGCCGCAACAGGCACCGATGATGCGGGCCCCGGAGCGCAAGGCCAGTTCGACGTAGTCACCCATGCGGTCGGGCCCGACCGGATAGGTGAGCCCGCCCTCGGTCTGATAGAGGGGGATGCCGCAGTTGGCCTTGGTGATCGTCACGGCCTGCGGGGCCACCTCGGTGATCCCGTGGGCCGCGGCCACGGCATCGCCCGGCCCGATTCCGCAGTTGGCGCCGATCGCCGCCACGCCCTGATGCTGGAGTCCACCACTCGCCGAAGGCGCGGGGATGGATGCCCATCATCGTGTGGCCGGCGGTGTCGAAGCTGAGAGTGGCGGTGTAGGGAAGGCCGGTGGTGGCGGCGCCGGCACAGGCGGCCTCGAGCTCCTCGAAGGAGGAGATGGTTTCGATCCAGAGGACATCGGCTCCGGCGTCGGCCAGATGCCTGGCATTGCTCGGCGAAGACCTCGACGCCCTGCTCGTACGAGAGCGTGCCGAGCGGTGCGAGCAGCTCACCGGTGGGGCCGACGCTGCCGGCGATGGCGACCGGACGGCCGGCCTGATCGGCGGCCCGGCGGGCGATCGCCACGGCGGCGGCGTTGAGCTCGGCCACCCGGGAGTCGAGATTGTGGAGGGCCAGGCGGAGGCGGTTGCCGCCGAAGGTGTTGGTGAGGATGATGTCGGAGCCGGCGTCGATGAAGCCGCGATGGACCTTTTCGACCAGGTCGGCCTGCTCGACATTGAGCAACTCCGGACAACCGCCGCCTTCGAGGCCGAGGGAGAAGAGAGTGGTGCCCATGGCTCCGTCGGCGACCAGGGGTGTGCCGGTGGCTAGCAAGTCGTTCGAAGGTGTTTTCCTTGGCCATCTCGTACTCCTCAAGTTGTCGTCTTGATCTTGAGGCGGCTCTCTCAAACGAGAGAACCGCCGCAGCGAGAGCCGGGCGGTTCATCCATCCCGACGCTTTAGCCGCATTTCTTGAGCGCCCGCAAGCTGTGGATCAAATCGGCGCTTGTCGCCATCATAGCCGAGAGGGGCGGAAATTCCGCCCCTCTCGTTTTCATCTGGATGTTCTATTGCCGGGCAATCGAAACTACCCTGGATCGTTGGTTTCCTAGCCGAGCCAGGCCGACCAGACGTCCTCGTTGTCGGCGATCCATTGGGCGGCGACACGGCCGAGGCGTCCTCGCCGTCGATCTCCACGGCCGGCAGCATCGAGAGCTGGTCCTCGGTCGTGATGGTGAACTTCTCGAGGAAGGCCAACACGTCCGGGGCCTTCTCCTCCAACTTGGCGGAGGCGACCTTGATCAGGACATCCTCGGGATAGTCACAGGCGATCGCGGCCGGATCGGCGTAGCACTCCTCGCGAGTACTCGGGGAGAGCCACATTGACCAGGTCGTACTTGGCGACTGCCGCGGTCGGGGTCCACCAGTACATGACGATCGGCTCCTGGGCCGCCACCCGTGCATCGAGCTCGGCCACGGTGGCCGGCTCCGAGCCCGAGAAGACCACCTGGAACGGAAGATCGAGGTTGGCGATGATGGCCTCGTCGTACTGCGAGTACGAGGGGTCGGTCCCGAGGAATCGTCCCTGGTCTCCGGTCTCGGCGGTCGCGAACAGGGCAGCATTGGCCGGGATCGGCGAACCCT
This sequence comes from uncultured Acidimicrobiia bacterium, assembly GCA_963790345.1. Classification (GTDB taxonomy): domain Bacteria; phylum Actinomycetota; class Acidimicrobiia; order Spongiisociales; family ZC4RG35; genus DATEEG01. The sequence goes on from CAWBOD010000005.1 coordinate 286,062, forward strand.
TCCCAGGTCGCCAGGTCGGGATGCTCGTCGATCACGTAGCTCGGCACGAACCAGCCGATCTTGCCGACCGTGCCCAGCTCACCGATGTTGAGGACGGTGCCGTCGTCGAGGAAGGCCTGCTCGGCGGCGGTGATGCCCGAGGGCCACAGCTCCAGCACCGCGTCGACGGTGCCATCGGAAAGTCCGGTGAACATGGCTGCGTTCTCGTCGATCGCAACGACCTCGACCGGGTAGCCGAGTTCGGTCTCGATCAGTTGCTTGGCGATCTCGACGTTCAGGGCCGAAGCCGTCCAGGCGTTGACCACCAGGTTGATGGTGGGTTTGTCACCCGACGGGGCGGCTGTGGTCTCAGCGCCGTCGGCAGTGGTCTCGGTGCCGTCGCGGCGGTCGGTGTCGGTGGTCGTGGCGTGCGCCGCCGCCACAGGCGGCGGCAACCAGCGCCACGGCCAGCAGCAATAACCAGATTTGCTTTCTCATAGGTCTCCTTTAGAGCCTCCAGGGCCGACGCTCGCGGCCAAGGGGCTGCTGTTACATTACCGAGGTGGCAGCCCCTAAACCGGCCGTGACGGACGATGTATGTCTTTCCGTTGAGCACGTTTGGAAGGTGTTCGGGGCCCGTCCCGAGAAGGCTGTACAGCTAGCCGAGAGCGGTTCCTCCCGCGCCGAGGTGCTCAAGGCGACCGGCTGCACGGTCGGCGTCCGGGACGTCACTTTTGACGTCGCCAGGGGCGAAACCTTCGTCGTCATGGGTCTTTCCGGCTCCGGGCAAGTCGACTCTGATCAGGTGCGTGGCCCGTCTCAACGACGTGACCAAGGGAAAGGTTCTGCTCGACGGCGAAGACCTCACCGCCATGAACGAAGAGCAGCTTCGCGAAGTGCGCCGGCACAAGATGTCGATGGTCTTCCAGCATTTCGGCCTCTTTCCCCACCGCCGGGTCATCGACAACGCCGCCTACGGGCTCGAGGTGCAGGGGATCGACAAGAACGAGCGGGTCGAGCGGGCCATGAAGGTCCTCGAGGTGGTGGGGCTCAAGGGATGGGAGCATCACTTTCCCCAGCAGTTGTCGGGGGGCATGCAGCAGCGGGTCGGCCTGGCCCGGGCTCTGACGGTCGATCCCGAGATCCTCTTCTTCGACGAGCCGTTCTCCGCCCTGGACCCTCTGATCCGCCGCGACATGCAGGACGAGCTGATCCGGCTCCAGGAGACCTTGCAGCGAACCATCGTCTTCATCACCCACGACTTCGCCGAGGCGATCAAGCTCGGCGACCGCATCGCCATCATGAAGGACGGCTCCTTCGATCAGGTCGGGAGCGCCGCCGATCTGATCACCCATCCCGCCACCGACTACGTCCGCGAGTTCACCAAGGACATCCCCAAGACCAAGGTGTTGACGGCGGCTTCGGTGCTTTCGGCCGGCGACGGCTCGGCGGCGTCGCACCGGGTCCACCTCGAGGACACCATCGAAACCGTGCTCCCGGCCCTGCTCCACGACATGGCTCCGATCGGTGTCGATGATGCCGAGGGCACCCCGGTGGGGGTGGTGGATCGAGAAGCGGTTGCGCACGTGCTGGAGAGCGACTCGTGACCGACACCCTCCAGGCCCCGACCAGGGTCCAGGTGCTGACCGAAAGCCGCTGGCGCAGCCGTTCCATGTTGGCCTGGGGAGGCTTGCTGGTCGGAGTGGTCGCCCTCCAGGTCGCGTTCAGCCGGGTCGAAGCATTTCCCGGCGCTCTGGGACACGGCCATCTCCGGGCCGATCGATGATTTCCAAACCTGGGCTCGCACCAATCGCCTCACCCACCCGCTGTTCACCAACTTCTTTCAGCCCATCACCGCGGCGGTGAACTGGGCTCTGGTCGCGGTCGAGGACTTCCTCTTGTGGCTGCCCTGGTTCGTGTTGCCGATCCTGGTGTTTCTGGTCGTCGCCCGCAACGGAAAGTGGAAGGTCGGATTGGTGGCGGCGGCGGCGATGACCTATCCCGGCCTCGTCGGGTTGTGGGAGGTCACCATCGAGACCGTGGCCCTGATGGCCATCGCGGTGCTGATCTCGGTGGCGATCGGAGTGCCGCTGGGCGTCTGGGCGGCTCTGCGACCGAGGGTGGAATCGGTGCTGCGGCCGATCCTCGACGCCATGCAGACCATCCCCGCCCCCGTCTATTTCATTCCGATGCTGCTCTTCTTCGGAATCGGGCGGGTCCCGGCCACCATCGCCACGGTCATCTATGCCCTCCCGCCGGCGGTGCGGTTGACCACTCTGGGCATCAAACGAGTGCCGAGGCCGGCGGTGGAGGCATCGGAGATGTTTGGGTCGACCAAACGGCAGACGCTTTTCAAGGTGCAGTTGCCGATGGCCATGCCGACGATCATGACCGGCGTCAATCAGACGATCATGATGGCCCTGGGGATCGTGGTGCTCGCCACTCTCCTCGGAGCCGGCGGGCTCGGGCAAGAGGTGATGGACGGTCTCAGCAAACGACGCACCGGGCGGGGACTGGCGGCCGGGCTGGCGATCGTGGCGGTGGCGATGGTGCTCGATCGGATCGGCCGGTCGGTGGCCGAGAGCGACCGGACCAAGAAGGTCGACGGACGCTGGATCCTGGGGGCGCTGGCCGGTTTGGTGGGGCTGGTTGTGTTGGGAAGGGTCATCGGCTCCGTCGAGTTCCCGACGGTGTGGGGGGTGGAGGTTCTGGATCCGATCGACTCGGTGGTGACCTGGGCCCGCGACAACCTCTCGTTCATCACCCGCCCTCTCAACGACTTCATCGTGGCCGGGCTGCTCATTCCGGTGCGGGACTTTCTGGTTTTGACCGTGGCCTGGCCGGTGCTGGTGTTCTTCACCGCCTGGCTGTGCTGGAAGGTCAAGGGGATCGGGCTGGCGATCGTCGCCGCCATCGGCATGCTGGTCGTCGGCTTGGTGGGCATGTGGGAGCTCTCGCTGCAAACCCTCACCCAGGTGGTGGCGGGGGTCCTGCTCTCGTTGCTGATCGCGATTCCGGTCGGGATCTGGGCCGGTCGCAGACCCAAGGTGGAGGCTGCCCTCGGCCCGATCCTCGACGCGCTGCAGACGATTCCGTCCTTCGTCTACATCATCCCGGTGGTGATCCTGTTCACGGTGGGCCAGGTGCCGGGGCTCATCGCTTCGGTCCTCTATGCGATCGTGCCCGGGATCAGAATCACGGCCCTGGGTATCAAAGAGGTGCCATCGGAGAGCATCGAGGCTTCGCAGACCTTCGGCGCCACCCGCCGTCAGACCATGTACGGAGTGCGGATCCCGCTGGCGTCCCCCACGATCATGGCGGGCGTCAACCAGGTGATCATGATGGTGCTGGCGATGGTGATCATCGCCGGTCTGGTCGGCGGCGGCGCGCTCGGTTTCGAGACGGTCCGAGCGGTCACCACCAGCAACACCGGTCTCGGTTTCGAAGTGGCCCTGGCGATCGTGGTGATGGCGATCATCCTCGACCGCCTCACCCAAGCCTGGGCCGCCCGCCTCCAACCCCCCTCCTCCCACTGACCCGGGCGGGTGGGAAAAAACCGGAAACCTAAGGTTATAGGCGGCGGTTTCCGCACGGCCTATAACCTTCAGGTTTCCTGCGGAATCCGCCTACTACCGTTCCCGGCCGGCCCTCAATACCGGCCGGCTCTCAATGAAAGGTGAAAGGCGGGATTCGTGGCGGATCAGTTTCTGGCGGGCAGGACCGCCATGGTTACGGGTGGGGCTTCGGGCATGGGTTTGGCGATGGCGGTGGCATTCGCCTCGGCCGGGGCCGACCTCGCGATCGGTTCACTGCTGGCCGGCGGCAAGAAGGCCGAAGGCGAGGTCGTTCACATGCCCGGTCAGGAGCAGATGGACCATGCCCGCTCGCTGATCGAGGCCGAAGGGGTCCAATGCCTGGCGATGAATCTGGACGTGACCTCGAATGATTCGGTGGAGGAGTTCTTTCAGGCGACGGTCGATCGCTTCGGAAAGGTCGACGTGCTGGCCAACGCAGCCGGCATAACCGCCGAGAGCACGATCAGCGGCCATTCGGATGCACTCTGGGACAAGGTGATCGACGTCAACCTCACCGGCACCTATCGAGCCATCAAGCGCGTGCTGCCGGGGATGATCGAGCGGAAATGGGGGCGGATCATCAACATCGCCTCGACCGCCGCCACCGTCGGGGCCGCCACCTCCGGCGCCTATTGCGCATCCAAGGCCGGGGTGGTGGGTCTGACCCGATGCGTGGCCCTCGAGGGCGCGCCCCACGGCGTCACCTGCAACTGCCGTGAGCCCGACCTGGGTCGACACCTCGTTCGGCCGGGAATGGATGTCCGACATCGCCGAGAAGCAGGAGCACCGCACCGGAGACGAGTACATCGCCGACGTCAAGAAGTCGAACCCCCAGGGCCGTCTGATCTCGCCGACCGAGATCGGCGCCCTGGCTCTGTTCCTCTGCAGCGACGGCGCCCAGGGAATCACGATGGAGGACCTGCGGGTCTCGGCCGGATCGCTCTGGTAGCTGCTCAGAAATGAAAACGAGGCGGGGCACCGATTCGGCCCCGCCCCGCCATATTTTTCTGTTCCAACCCCATCAGTTGTGTCGAAGCACCGCCGATGTGGCCGGCAGTTTGCCATTCGAAGGTCCGGTCGACAAATGCGCCGCTCGGGCTAACGATCGAGCCTCGATTTGAGCTTGGCGAGCCGCTCGATCCCAGGCGTTTCCGACTTCGTTGACCCAGCCGACCACGTCGGAGAGCGGCTCGGCCCGGAGCGAGTAACGCACCTCCCGGCCGGACACGGTTCGCTCGACCAGCCCGGCCTCGTCGAGAGCCGAAAGGTGCTTGCTCACGGCCTGGCGGCTGATCGGCATCTGCAGCGCGAGCTCGGTGGCGGTGGTAGGGCCGCCGGCGACGCGGCGGAGAACCTCTCGCCGGGTCGGATCACCGAGGGCGGCAAAGACGTCCATCAATCAGCCGAAGGTGGTCGGGACGTGGACGATCTCGTAGGGGATCAGCTCCTCGGTGACCCGCAGGATGCTGCCATCCGAGGCGGGTTCGACCACGATCGAGACCTGGGTCGGTTCGCCGTCCCTGGTGCGCCAGGTCCAGGTGATCGATTCCCCGGCGACGAGCTCCTCGACGGTTCCGAACACGACCGGGGCTTCGTCGGCATGAAGCAGGACCCGGCCGTTCAGTCGGGGCTCGATGGTCATCGACCCGCCCATCCACAGCGAGGCGAGTTCGCCGTCGACCAGATGCCGCCAGAGCTCGGTCGCCGGGACCCCCAGCTCGACCGCGCGCTCGACCCGGGGCAGCACCTGATCGGCCGGCCGGATCAGGTCGAGGGTCAGGGCCAGATCGCGACGAGGTATCCGATTCATTGACTTCATCAGTATACGCAACTCTAGGGTTGCACGTCGAGACCCCGTCGAGGCCGAGCTTCGTCCCGGCTCAGCCCAACCGAGTGCGGGATCTATCTCAGGCGGGCAGTCGACTTTCGTAGTTTTCCGATGGCCGCCGACTTCAAGGCAATCGTTCAAGGCAGCCGCCGGTCGCTTTGTCGACGACAATTCTCTTGGAAGCAGTCGTGACTCAGCCTGCGTGACACTTCGAAGCATTTCCCGTTGCTCCGAGAACGACGATGAAGCCGCCTCCGTACCGCCACTCGGCCCCGTAGCGAAGGCCGGCTTCATGCCGATGACCTGAACGACCGGCGTCGCCCATGCCAAGGCTCCGCCCAGAAGCGCGCCCCGCTTCAAGCGTCTGGCGACGAGTAAGCCCTACCTGCTCACCGCCTGGATCTTCAATAGCGATGTCACCCGTGTCAGCCATGGATCTCCTTCGCGTCCTCCGATGCCAAAGGTATTGACCGGACAGAACTCGTCCATACGTCAGGAGTCGTATTTCAACGTCAAACAACGATTCAGGTGGATGGATCGTTCGCAACTGACGGTTGCAGGTTGTGCTAGATTCTAGTGCAACTCAACGGTTGCAAAGGAGGCCGACCATGTTGATTCCGACAGTCATCGAACAGACCGCCCGGGGTGAGAGAGCCTTCGACATCTACTCCCAGCTTCTCGGCCAGCGCATCGTTTTCCTCGGCCGGCCCATCGACGCCGACGTCGCCAACTTGATCGTCGCCCAGCTGCTCCATCTCGAGAGCGACGATCCCGAGAAGGACGTTCACCTCTACATCAACTCCCCCGGCGGCGAAGGCGTCATCGATGATGGCCATCTACGACACGATGCAGTGCCTGCAGCCGGAGGTGGCGACGACCTGCATCGGGCTGGCGGCCTCGGCCGCGGCGGTGATTCTGGCATCGGGGGCGCCCGGCAAGCGGATGGTCCTGCCCCACGCCAGGGTCCTGATCCACCAACCCCATGTCGTGGGCGGGATCGAGGGGCAGGCCAGCGACATCGAGATCCATGCTCGCGAGATCATCCGCCAGCGCGAGCAGATGGTGGCGATCCTCGCCCAGCATTCGGGTCAGTCGATCGAACAGATCCAGAAGGACACCGACCGCGACCACTGGCTCGCGGCCGAGGAGGCCGTTGCCTACGGTCTGGCCGACGGAATCCTCTCCCCGAGCCGGGTGCCCGACGGGTTTGACCAAGGTCTCTTTGAAGGCCGTCGCTAGCTTCTTAGGCGAAGGTTTGCCGGCCTCTTCTTCGCCGGCTTCTTGGCCTTGGCCGGGAGTGATCCGACGTACGTGAGCGACCGGTGCACCCAATCCTCGGCTTGCTCTGGTCTTCTGGTGCCACGACTCCGGCAGCATCACGTAGCCCGCATCGGACGCCCCTCCATCGGCTCGAAGGGCTCGGCCCCCTTGACCTTCAGCAACTCGGCCGGCATCGTCGTCGGGGAGCTTCACCGCGATCCGGTCACCGAACAGGCACAGGAACATGTTGCCGTTGACGAACCCGGCGAGCTGGCCGAACATCGGTCGCTCGGTCACACCGGGGGCGTCGGGGAGAAGCGAGCGAAACAGCTCCTTGTCGGCCGTCGGTCGGCATCTTCGGCATCTTGGTCGATGTACGACGGAGACCCTTTCCTTACAGACTCTTGACGCTCGCTTACCTCGCGACGATGGCATCGAGGATCGGGTGGAGGTCGCCGATCACCGCATAGTCGGCCTTCGTCACCATGGGAGCTTCGGCGTCGGTGTTGATGGCGAGCACGTTCTTGGAGGCCATCATCCCGACCCAGTGCTGGATGGCTCCGGAGATGCCGCAGGCGATGTAGAGATTGGGGGCCACCCGGGTCCCGGTCTGTCCGACCTGGTCGGAGTGGGGTCGCCAGCCGCTGTTGGTGACCACCCGCGAGCAGCCCACCGCCCCGCCGATCAAGCCCGGCCAATTCCTCCAGTACCGCGAAACCCTCCGGCGATCCGACCCCGCGGCCGCCACTGACCACCACCGGTGCGGTGGTGAGGGTGATCCCTTCCGACAGCGTGACCCGCTCGGTCACCCGGGTCGATGGCATGGGCGTCGGTCAATTCCGGGGTGAAGATCTTGACCGGCCCTCCGGTCTGTGCACGGCGCCGCCTCCACCGAGTGGGGAGCCACGGTGGCCAGCTTGACGAACAGCGGTGAGGGTCGCCTCCTCGAGGAGGCTGCCGCCCCAGCGGACCCGGGTCAGCTTCCAATCGTCTCCTTCCGCGGCCACCCGGGTGACGTTGGCGGCGAGCGGCAGATCGAGCAGGGCGGCGAGATGGGCCATCACCTCGTTGCCGCGTTCGGTGCCCGCGGCCATGACCGCCGCCGGCATCTCGGCTCCGACCAGCTGGGCCAAGGACTCGGCGATGGCCGCGGGGGCGTAGTCGGAAAGCAATGGGTGCTCGATCTGCCAGCCACCCGGTCCGGACGCTCCCACCGACACGGCTTCGACCTCGCCGATCGGCCGCGGCCAGGGTGAGCGCCTGCAGCGACGTCTCGGCGACGACGCCGCCGTCATGCTCGACGAAGACGAACACCCGACTCACAGCAGCCCCAGCTCCTCGGAGCAGGTCCACCACTGCCGGTGCCGCCTCCGGGCCGCGCCCGAGGATGGTCGTGGCCGACTTCTGCTCGGGCGGCGTGAAGAGCCGATCCATGATCAGTCCGCCCGGATCGGCGGCGGCCGGCGTCGACACAACCTCAGCCTTCTTGGCTTTCAATCGTCCCGGGAGAGTCGGATAGCGGGGGAGGTTGATGCCTTCCTTGACCGCCACGACCGCCGGCAGGGAAAACCGATATACCTCGAAACCCGACCCGGTCTCGCGGCGGGCGGTCACGGTTCCGTCGCCAATGTCGAGACCTTTGATTCCGCTGATCACCGGCCGCCCCAAGCGCATGGGCGACGCGGATCCCCACCTGGTAGCCCCCGGAGTCGGCCGACTCGTTTCCAAACAGGATCAGATCGAAAGGCTTCGAGCTCGTCCCAGATGCGGGCGGCGAGGGCGGCAGCGGTCGCCTGCGGGTCCCAGTCCGATCCGTCGGTGGCGAGAAGGATCGCCTCATCGGCGCCAACCGATATCGCGTAGCGCAATTGTTCTTCGGCGTCGGTGGGGCCAAGGGTCATCACCGTCACGGTGCCGCCGTGCTTTTCCTTGAGGCGAATCGCCTCCTCGACCGCGCATTCCTCATGGGGGCTGACTGTGAACGAGAGGTGGCGGGCGTCGATCGCCTTCTCGTCAGGCGTGAGATTGATGCGGGCGCCGGGCGCCGGCACCCGCTTTATGCAGGCAAGGATTCGCATCGGGTGTGCACGGTAGAAGCCGACAGGACCGGTCGCGCCGCCCCGAGGCGACCTATCCAGGGAACCCGCACCCTGCCGGTGGATCGCGTTATCGCTGCTTGCGGCGAGGATCGGTTGACCGGGGCTCCGGCGGCGGGTCTGCCGGCTTCTCGATCTTTCCGGCTTGCTTGGGGTACGCCTTCTTGAAGTCCTCGTCGCCGGTCAATTTCTCGTCCGGCTTGGCTTTGCTTCTTGGCCTTGTTTGCGCCTTCTTGTGCCATGCCCTGACCGTATCCAATTGCTCCGACCGGCAAACGTGATCGGGCCCGCTATCAGCGCGGCGTGCACTAGTCCCCCGATTCTCATACGTGGCACCGTGGGTAGAGTCCCCCTCGCTTGGGAGCCTTAGGGAGTGGGGATTTCATGTCGATGAGGGCATCGCGCAAAGACGACGGGGTAGTGGCGGTAGAGAGCCTCGCCCCGGTCCAGACACCACGAGGCTCCCTTTACACGTGGACCGCGCAGCCGGCAGGCTCTAGTTCGTGCGTTGTGATCTGCAGTTCGCTCTTCGGCGACTTCACAGGTCACTACCACCGGGAGCGTCTTCTCGGTCAAGCTCTGGCCAAGGCCGGCCACGGCGTGATCCGATTCCACTACGCGGGCGAGGGAAACAGCGAAGGAGACCCGAGCGCAATGACCTTCGACTCTCTATGCGATGACGCTCGAGCCGTTATCGGTCATGCCGAGTCGCTTGGGTTCAAGGACTTTGTGCTGGTGGGTACGAGGATCGGTGCATTGGTGGCTGCGGCGACGGTTGCGACATGGCCATCGGTCCCTCTGGTGCTGTGGGAGCCGGTGACCGATCCCCTTGTCTTTTTCGCCCAGGGGTATCGGGCGAAGAGAATGAGCCTCGTAGTCAATGATCGCCATCCCCAGGCGACCGATTGGCGCCAAGAACTCGAACAGAATGGCGTGCTCGACCTCTTTGGGTACGACGTCTATCCACCTCTGATCCAAAGCTTGGAAAATGTGGGGTTACTGGCGGCGCTTGGTTTGGAGCCACGCCGAATGTACATCGCCGGCTTTCAGCGAGGGGCGTCGACACACGCACCGACCCGCGCCGAACTAACCAGACGTGGCTTTCCGGTCGAAACCGCAGATTTTGACCTGTCTGAATCGTGGTGGTTTGCGAGCGAGAAAGTCCCCCGCAGTGGCGAGCTCATTTCTGAGACCGCGGCTTGGATCGCGAAGGTGTTTCAATCATCATGACCAAGAGTCACACCTGGACCGAGCGGATGGTCTTTTTTCCGTGCGATCGAATCAGGCTGGCCGGGGTGTTGACCGTGCCTGCCATTCCCAACGGTTTCACCGTCTTGATTCCTTGGGGATCTGGAACCTTTCCGTCGTCCGGCCGGGCTCGAATCAGGACTCGCTTGGCTCGGGAATTGGCCGACGAGGGCTTCCACGCCTTTCGTTTTGACTATCGAGGCGTCGGTGAGAGCGAGGGTGAGTACCGGCTTCCAGATATGGCGAAACCGAACAAGGAGGAGATCGAGGCGGCATGCGCTTGGCTCGACTCAGAAGGTCTTCACCACGTCGTCATCGCCGCCTACTGCTTTGGCGCATGGTCCGCCCTGATGGCGGCTCCCGCCATTGCGGGCCTCGCCGGAGTGGCGATCGTCAATACCCCCGTCTGGCGAGATCATTCATTGGTGACCCCGGTCAACGGCGCGCCGGGGTGGTGGATCAAGAAGCTCAAGCGGCTCAATATGCATGCCTTGCGGAGTCCCGAGATGAGGAGCCGGATTCGCCGGCTGTTCGCGTTCAAGGTCGCCTCTCTCGTGGGAGTGACGAAGCGTGACGATCGCTTCTCGACCGCCGTGACGTACCTCCTCGAACAAGAGATTCCGCTCCTGGTCATATATGGCGATGACGATTTCCGGGTTGACTTCCAGTCCGAACTCGAGCATGGACTGGGAGCGGCGATCGAGCAGGCCGGTGCCAGGGCGCGGCGTGATCGACATTGAAGAGCGACTCGACGGCCTGGCCCTCCGTTCTGCCCAGGACGCCCTGTTGAAAAGCGTGGTCGAGTGGTCTAATGATCTGGCGGCAGGCGAGTTCGAGCCGGAGGAACCGAGCCCGGACCAGGGTTCTCAAGCCGCGAGACAGAGGGCAGCCGGTGGATTTTGAGTGGACCGATGAACAGCGCGAGTTCCGCCAGGCGGTCGGCCAATTTGCCGGCCGGGAGCTGACCGGCGGCGACGGGAGCCTCGAATGGTTCAGAGAGCGCCTGGAAGAAGTGCGCCGATTTCGGTATCCAGGGACTGCCGGTGGCCGAGGCATTCGGCGGAGCCGGGGCCGACAACCTCACGGTGATCGCGCGCGCTCGAGGCGCTCGGGTACGCCTGTCCCGACAACGGTTTGATCTTCTCGCTGAATGCCCAGATGTGGGCCTGCCAGCATCCGATCGAGCGGTTCGGGACCGACGAACAGAAGTCGAAGTACCTGCCGCGGACTGTGCGACGGGTCCCTGATCGCCGCCCATGCGATGTCCGAGCCCGGATCCGGTTCCGACGCCTTCTCCCTGACCACCACCGCCACCCCCACGGCGACGGCTACCGGCTCAGCGGTTCCAAGACCTTCGTCACCAATGCCCCGATGGCGGACCTGTTCGTGGTATTCGCCCGGGCTCCGGGCACGCAGGGGTTTCGTGGGTTGAGCGGATTCCTGATCGAGCGTGACACCCCGGGGCTCTCGGTCGGCCCGCCCATGGAAAAGATGGGCCTGCACTCCTCGCGAATGGGCGAGGTGTTCCTCGACGAATGCGAGGTCCCGGCTTCCAGCCTGCTGGGTCGGCGGGGAGCGGGGATGCCGGTCTTTGCGGCGGCGATGGAGCGGGAGCGAAGCATGATCCTGGCCAGCACCATCGGAACCATGGAGCGCGGCCTCGAACGCTCGCTGGACCATGCCAAGGAACGCCAGCAATTCGGCCAGCCCATCGGCAAGTTCCAGGCCGTCTCGCACCGACTGGTCGACATGAAGCTGCGGCTGGAGACCGCCCGGCTGCTTCTCTATCGGCTGGGCTGGCTGCTCGACCAGGGCCGTCCGGCCGCTCTCGACTCCGCCCTCGTCAAGCTGCACCTGGGCGAGTCGTTCGTCGCCTCCAGCCTGGATGCGCTTCAGATCCACGGGGGATACGGATACATGGCCGAATATGGGCTGGAAGCGGACGTCCGAGATGCCCTGGCGAGCCGGATCTACTCGGGCACTTCCGACATCCAGCGCAATCTGGCTGCCAGACACATGGGGCTCTGAGCCGACGAGAATGGAGATAGGGGATGGATGTAGAGCAACAGGTTCGTCAGTTCATCGTCGACCGGACGCGGTGGCACGGTTCGGCCGAGGGTCCGGCCTCTGACTATCAGCTGATCGAGAACGACGTCCTCGACTCGATGGCGATCTTCGAGACCATCGCCTTTCTCGAGGATCAGTTCGGTATCGAGGTGCAGGATGACGATCTCGTGCCCGAGAACTTCGCGACGATCGCTGCCATCGCCCGGCTGGTGTCGAACAACCTGGCCATGTAGTGCGCTATCTCGTCCACCACCTGGTGGCCGACGCCGCCCGGACCCATCCCGACGACGTGGCCGTGGTCGATCGCGACCGCAGCCTCACCTATCGCGAACTCGATCAGCGGTCCAACCGGATCGCCCAACTGCTGGTCGGACAAGGGGTGGTCAAGGGCGACCGGGTCGGGCTGTACCTGGACAAATCGCTCGAGTCGGTCGTGGCGGTCTACGGGATCATGAAGACCGGGGCGGCCTACGTGCCCCTCGATCCCGACGCCCCGGCCGCCCGCCTCGCCTACATCGCCGCGACTGCGGCATCCGGTGCCTCTTGACCGGATCCGAGAAGCAGGAGGAGCTGGTCGGCGATGGTGACCCGGACATCGACGGTCGAGACGCTTGCTGATACTCAACGCCGACGCATCCGAGGTGGCCTTGGACGGAGTGGCGGTCCTGGGACGGAGCCGAGATCGATGCTTCCTCTGCCGGATTCGCCGGCGATCGACGTCGTCGACCAGGACCTCGCCTACATCCTCTACACGTCGGGCTCGACCGGCGATCCCAAGGGGGTGATGCTCACCCATCGCAACGCCCTCGCCTTCATCGGGTGGGCTGCCGAGGAGTTCGGCGTCGACCGGTTCCGACCGGCTGTCGAGCCACGCCCCGCTTCATTTCGATCTGTCGGTTTTCGACCTCTACGCCGCCGCCTACGCCGGGGCCGCGGTCGTGCTGGTGCCGCCCAAGGCATCGATCTTCCCCAACCAGATCGTCCGGTTCATCCAGGACAATGCGATCACCGTCTGGTACTCGGTGCCCTCGATCCTCAGCATGGTCACGCTGCGAGGCGGCCTCGACAAGACCGAACTGCCGACCCTGAGGACGATCCTCTTCGCCGGCGAGGTCTTCCCGGTCAAGTACCTGCGGCAGCTGATGAAGCTCGTGCCTCACGCCCGGTTTGCCAATCTCTACGGGCCCACCGAGACCAATGTCTGCACCTGGTACGAGGTGCCCCCGCTCGATGACGACGTCACCGAGCCGGTTCCGATCGGAATGGCGGTCGCCAACGACGAGGTCTTCGCGATCAAAGAGGACGGCGGGCCGGCCCAACCCGGTGAGGTCGGAGAGCTCTACGTCAGGGGAGCGACGGTCATGCGGGGCTATTGGGGCGATCCGGAACGAACCGCCCGCGGCCTGGTGCCCGACCCCTTCGGCTCGGCGTTTCGCTGACCCGGTCTACCGAACCGGCGATCTGGTCGAGGTGCAACCCGGCGGCGTCTACCGGTACATCGGGCGGAAGGATGCCCAGATCAAGAGCCGCGGATACCGAATCGAGCTCGGCGACGTCGAGGCCGCCATCAACCTGCATCCCGGGGTGGTCGAGTGCGCCGTGGTGGCGGTACCCGATGAGCTGGTCACCAACCGCCTGGTTGCCTACGTGACCGTTCGGGACCAAACCATCCGAACAGGAACTGGCCCGCTTCTGCGGAGAGCGCCTGCCCCGTTACATGGTTCCGGAGTCGTTCACCCTGCTGACCGAGCTCCCCAAGACCTCGACCGGGAAGATCGACCGCCGGCAGTTGCAGGTCAGCACTCAGATCTAGTCGCTGCCTACCAAGTAACCAATCGCTCGGTCTCGAAACCGTGGCTGGCCGACGGTGCCCTCGGTGTGTGCCCGCTCGACGGCGGCAGATGACTCTGGGTTATTGAATGGTCCGGCTACCGATTCCAAAGCGGGATCTCTGGTCATTCTGTGCCAACTGCCACGTCGGACCGAACAGGACTTCCCAGACGTTCGGCTTTCCGATATCGCTTCACGACCTTTGAAGAACTGCGTGCGGAGCAAGGCTTGTGGAGGAGAAATCGATCTTCGATACGGTCAAGTCGGCTCGGTCGGCGAGTTGCCTCACTTCAAGCTCTGTGACGGGATGTTGAAAACCCATACTCATCGAGAATCGATCCGCCGGATGCCGATGCTTCCGTCTCAGCAGCTTGCTTCCGATTGCCGATGTTCGAAACTCTCCGTCTTCCCGCGTCGATGTGAAGCTCAGGAGTATGGGTCCCGAAGTGAGTTCCCGAAAGTGTCGCAGCGTGTTCTGTCGCTGCCTTTCGTCGCAGATGTGAGAAAAGCTTCCCCAGCCGAGAATCGCGGCATCAAATGGTCCTAGGTCGGAGAGGTGAACCCTCTCGCCGTGTGGAGGTGCTATGACAAAGGGAAGCTGCTCGTAGCCTCCGGCGTAGCAGGCGACTCCAACCCGATTCTGGGCATTGCGCTGCTGTTGCATGGCATCGACCAGCGATGGGACGGGCTCAAAAGCAGTGACCTGATATCCGAGATCCGACAACGCGAACGGTTCCCGACCCGAACCTGCTCCGCCGACCAGGATGTGAGCGGGTGCGAGTGGAAAGTATTCTTTGATCGCCTGCTCCTCCCATGGATAGAGGCCAGAGACATAGCCCCCAGAATTTGGTTGGTAGCGGCTGGCTTGGCCGTAAGACCGTTCGTTGAACCTCGCAAGTGCGGAATCACTGGCCAAAGTGACAACCGCCAATTCTCTCATCCGGTTGAATCGTCGGTAAATACGGTCAACCGCTGTGCTCGCTCGGAGCAGGTTCAAGCTCAAGTCGGCCATGATTTGCCGACTTTAGGCCCGAACAGAAACCTCGCCTCGTGAGTTTGCTGTCGGCAGGACCGAGGTTCAAACGGAACTGCATTGCCGCACAGCTCGAGAGACCCGTCGGGCTGATCAATCGTGATTCTCACTTCTGACTCGATGGGAAAGTCATCGCAGGCAGTTGCAGGTCAGCACCCAGACCTAGGCGCGGCTACAACGTCACAGACAAGAAGGGCAGGTTTGGGCGCGGTCGTCGAGGCGATTGGTTCAGCAGAATTTCTGACTGGTTTGCGCTGGGGTGGGATCGCTTCAGCAGTGGGGTTGATCGTTGGCCTGGCCTGGCGGAGATGGCGGAATCGGCCGGCGCCGGTGGCGGGTCTCGCTGCTGTCGTAGCCGTCATCATGGCCATGCCGATCGTGCGCTTTGACAATGACTTGTTGGCGGGGCTCGCTCTGCTCGCGGTGGCGGGGGCCATCTTCCGATGGACTCGTCGAGTCCCGCTCCTGCCGGCGCTGGTGGCTCTTCCCGGTGCCTGGTTGATCGCCCGTTCTGATCTGCCCGGGACCGGACTGGGCGATTCCGGTGCTCGTCGTTGTCACGGCTGTCGCCGGACCGGTGATCTCATGGTTCGACCAGAAGGCAGTCGAATCTCCCCTTCCGATGATGTTGGTGGCGATCTCGGCCGCCGGAGTCTGGGCGACCGTTCCCGACACCGAGGAGGCCCTCGTGCTGTTGGGAGCCTTGGCGGCTCCCACGTTGCTCGCGCTGGCCATTGCGAGTCGCGGTGCTTGGTCCGATCGGCGCGCATGCGCTGGTCGGCCTCTACATGTGGGTGGTGGTTTGGGGTGGGAGGGGACGGGAAGGTTCGATCGTCGGCGCGGCGGCGGCGCTCGGGATGCTGGTGGCGGCTCCCATCGCCGCCTGGTTGGCGCACCGCCAACGGGTTACTGACAACCGGATGGGACGGGTTTCTTCTCACCGTTGTTCACGTCGCCTTGGTGGCTTTTGTCACCAGAGTCGCTGGATTTGAGCCGGAGCCCCGATCCGCCCTGGTGCTCGCCGTCCCCGCAGTGGCCGCCGTCGGCCTCTTGTGGTGGGCGGTTGAGCGGCAAGGTCCGGGGTCGGATCGCATCGCTTAGAGACAGAAGTCAGGTCACGAATCCGTAGCCATCGCAGACGTGGACTACGCCTGCGGCGGGAGCTCAGCAGCTCTGGGCAGGATTTTCCTCCATGAGCTCCTCGACTGAGTTAGACAATGCTGCAGCCAGCTCTGCAGTGAACGGAGTGACCCACGGCACCGTCAAGACAAAAACAGGGATTAGCTGGACCAGGTCGCCGAGTTGGAGGAAGTGCTGACTGATGAGATCCGGTCGTCGCCACTTGGCGATTCGAAGAAGCGGAGACAATCGGAAGACGGCCTCAACTGGATCGACCCGCTGCGCGACTATCCGAGTCCCCTGCTTTGAAGGGTTAGGAATGACCAGGGCCGAAAGAGGACACTCATTCTCGGATGGGGTGAGCTGAAGAGTCAGGCGATCGTCCGGGCTTGTTCCTGGCTTCGCATCAAGAAAGAGATCGACTACCGATTCAGCGGTTCGACGGAGCCGAACCTTGGACGTCCCCCGAAAGCAACGAGCGACTCCGTTCGTCTCCACCCGCAAGGCATCGTCGGATACGAGTCGACCCCCGGCTGCACAAAGGAGGCCCGCCAACGTGGATTTGCCCATTCCGGGCAGGCCGGCAAAGGCAACGCAGCGATCACCGATCTGAACACCGCTGGCATGGAGGACTAAAGAGCCGCGCAGGCCGAGCATCAAGGACAGGCCGGTACCAGCGATCAGCAGCGGTACGACATCGGGCCCGATGCCTGGTGCGCCTTGATAAGTGAGCGACGTTAGTTGGGAATCGATCAGCACATCGCACGTATCGTGGAAGCGCAAGAGATAGCCGTTGTCCGTTTCGATGGCCGTCCACCATCGTCGGTCCGCAGTAACGAACTCCGCCACGATCGTGCTCACCCCGGAGGCGCCCACAGCTTCGTCTGTTGACCCTTGTCGAACCCATGTGTCGATCTGGTTTCCTGTGAGGCCATCCCCATCAAGCGCGATATCGGATTGAACGTGAAGCCCGTGGATCTCGTACTGACCGGTATCAGCGTTCATCGACGTCGGCGCTGCCTCATAGGTGCCAAAGCGGAAGATATCCATCCCGTCCGCCGAGAGCCACCCCGTCTAACTCGATCCAGGCGTGGGCGACAATCTCGCCGCTGCGGCCTTGTACACCGATGCGAAGGAGCGGATGACGATCCCTCAATACCCGACCGAGCATCAGCGACTGACGTAGACATGTTCCTTCGGCAAATGGCCAGTGCCGCATAACTCGAAGCACGTTTGCGACCTGGCGACGGTCGGTGGCTCCAAACGAGGAGGGAATCCCTGGGGGCGACGAAGGATCCTTGGACCAATTGAGTCTTACCCCCAGGACCGAGGCGAGGCGCGGAAGCCTGACGGTCCGAAGTCCCACCTCCACGATCGTGGCGAGGACGAGCATACGGATCAAAGTCAGGCGGTCCGCTAGTGGAAGTGACCAGGCTCGTGATGCCATAACAAGGGCTCGCCCTACGGCATTCTTGCGATAAGCCATGCGGTCAGTCTTCCAGGAATCCACGCTCACGTGCATCGTCGAGAAAGGCTGCGACGTCGGTCGCAGCTCTCTCGACCGAGATTCCATAAGTGGCGACCAGCGTTTTCTCGAGATCGGAGTTGGTCACGTCAGCTGCTAGCTGCTCCCAAAGGGCGGCGCCCGATCCGTTGATGCGAAAGTAGATCGATGTCCTTAGGTCGAGGACTACGACATCGGAGTCAACCTTCTGCCAGACGAGATCGTCCGAACGAAGTTTCATACCCCCTAAGCATCCTTCCGAAAACACCCCTTGACCTTCGTACGATAGCGACGTGACCGGCGACCCCTTCATGCGGATGACCCCACTTGAGGTGGCCGCGGGTTGGGTTCCGGGGATCGAAGAGGGTCAGCCAAATACCGGAGGCGATCAAGCCCCATTGGAGCCTTTGGAAGCCCTTGAGTCGATTCTGCTTGATGCTCTTCAATACAGCCCGTGCCTGGTCGAATTCTCCGGGGGGCGAGATTCCTCGGCAATCCTCGCGGTCGCTGACAAGGTGGCCCGGCGCGAGGGTCTGCCGTTACCGGTTCCGCTGACTCGGATCTTTCCGGAAGCACCTGATGCCGGAGAGGGCGATTGGCCTGATCTAGTGATCAGACATCTCGGACTAAAGGATTGGATACGCCTGGAGATTCGGGACGAACTCGATTTGCTCGGCCCGACGGCAATCGATGGATTGAGGCGCAATGGTCTGCTGTGGCCGGTCACTGTCCATACCAAAGCGCTCACGTTCGAGCATGCCAGGGGAGGAGCGCTGGTGACGGGTGAAGGCGGAGACGAGGTGTTCGGTCCTCGGAGAATCACGCCGGTGACCAAGCTGCTGGCCGGGGCTCGACCACGACGCCTTGGGATCAAGTATTCGTTAAGCGCCGTATCGCCCAAAGTGATTCGACGATGGTCTATGGAAAGGTCCCACGCGGGAGCATGAGTCCGTGGCTTCGCCCGGCGGCGTGGAGGGCACATTTCGAGATCGGTAGTGGCAGATGATCTGGATGAGCCCCTTCCTTGGGGTGCGAGTGTCCGAATGCTGCCTCAGAGGAGGGGTTGGACAATGGGCAGACACAATCTGCAGGTCGCGGCCAAGGAACATGCTGTCCAGATACGTTCACCCTTTGCTTGAGGAGGGGTTCCTCAAAGCCTTTACCCGAGAGAAAGCGATTCTTGGGTATCCAACTCGAACCCATCGATGCAGGCCCTGTTCGGAACCCTGCTTCCGGCTGAGATCCTGGCACGCACCACGAAGGCGCGGTTCAATGCGTCCGTACTTTCACCACTACAGCCGGGCGTTTGCGGACAATTGGTCCGGTGAGGGAGTCGATACCGAATTGGTCGACGTCGAGGAACTAAAAAAGGCCTGGAGCGAGAATCAGCCCGCACGCCCAATCGCTACCACTGATGCACATGGCCTGGCTGCGCTTGAACCAATCAAAGATTCCGGACACGAATTTCACGGAGCGAACTGAAGACTATTGAAATCCGCGGTCAGACTTTGGCTTCAGCAGGTGAAGGTCAATTCGTTACGGCCACCACGGTCCGCCGGGTTATTGAAATTCGATCGAAATCGGGGCCGCCCCGAAACGCTTGGGTGACGTCCGTCAACGTTCCGAGCTCAACGATCTGAGGGGATTCGTAACCATCCAACGGATTTCCTTGACCAGTCATTCCAAGACGTTATCAGCTTGTCGCGGCTGCTAGAACGACACGATTGTTGGAACCGGCGCAAGCGATCGATCAGGGAGCGCATTCCGCGCTGGTCGTCGTCATATCGAAGGGAGAGGGATTCAGGGATCGCTCTTTGCGGAACACGAAAGAGGAAGCATCGTCCAGGCGAAGCGTATGACCTCGGCGTGCCGCATGGAGTCTCGTATCCGCAAGTGGAGCCGGTTCAGTGCGAGCACATCAAAGATCAAGCCTTCGGATCCCGGTGCCGTGAATCAGGAGCCTTCGGGTTCAGCTTGAGAAAGTCAGGTCTGAAAAAGGGGTTCCGAGTCGGAAAGGTCGCGTCCAGAAAATCGCCGACATCCTGTCGCCCAGCGTCAACTGCGACAGTGAACCCAGCTCGGTGATACGCGGAGTCTCGTAGTTGTCCATTCACTCTCCTCATCGGAACGCTGCAAGCGATACCTTACTACGAATTGCCCAGACGTTGCCTTGCCCGGATTGCGATCGAGGATACTCCGAACCATCGAATTCGTCATCCTGGAGATCGAATGCCGGCCGATCCTGATGACACAGCCAAACTATTCCAGGCTTTGACAGCCGGTCGACGCGGTTGTGGGAGCGGAACGGCTCAGTCCTGCTGGTTTCAGAGGCTCGCGGCATATCACGGGCTCATCGGCGTCTTGTTCCATTCGTCGGATCCGAACCTGGCGAGGCCAGTGGTATTTCGTTACCTCGAGCTCGAAGGGCGGCAAAATGCCATGAAGCGCCACCTGGCCCGCATCCTGGTTCAACTTCACGAGTGCAGGTATACCTGCAGCGGTCCTAAAAGGACCTTACGTCGCGCGGTCATATGCCCAACCCGAGGTTCGAACTTACAGCGACATCGATCTGCTGATCCGTCCAGCCGTCTGGAGAGGCCCTTGATTTCTACGTGCGGATCCAGCAATCGAGACGATCCCCCCAAGAAGCCACGTGCCGACAAGCGGAACATCCCAATTCAAGATGCCTCTGGATTGGTCTTCAACCTGGATCTCCACTGGGATCTGTTCAGCTATACCCAGCTGCTGGGTTGTGCAGACGGGGCTACGTCTTGGGCTTGGGACCACGCGACTCCTGACCCTGGCCATCCGCTCGGGCCGCTGTGGCACCTGCCGCTTGGAAGCGGGGCTCGCCTTCCTGCAGTACGCACGCGGTCCTCGATCATCGCTTCCGCTTGATCCTATTTCGGGATCTCGCTGAGCTTGCAAATGGGAAGTTGATTGGGACGCCTTGCCGAGCTTCGCCGAACGATGGAACTTCGCAGCCTTATCTATCTTGCCTTTCTCATTGCCAGAGATGTTGCCGAAGCGCCCGGTGCCCGAGGAATTTCTCACCGGCTGCGCCCTGCCAGCCTCGTCATGACGATGGCCGAGAAACTCCTAAGCGGGCCGAATTGATGGAGTTCGTCGGGCACAGTCCTCGACTGCTCAACCTCGCGATCGTCCTCCTGCACGATTCGCGGGTGGCAAGATTTCGGCTGGCCTTGCGGGCACCTCTGGCGGCTCCGCAGTGGCTCGCCGTGTTAGCTCAGGGGCTACCGACTCGGCCGAGGCTCGCTGAGCTACGATCGACGGTCCCAAGTTCTGCACGTTCTACCGATTGATCTTGCTCGGGGCGCTCAGACTTACGCGAAGGCAATGCGTGACGCGCTGGATAGCCCCGAGAACGCGCACAGGACAGTCACCATCTTTCGCGCAAAGTCGGCGTCTCTTAGCGGGGACGTAAATTTGGGAACGGCGCAAGGGATTGGACGGCGCTTGGGATTCTCACCGAGTGGCTGGTTTCGATTGCGTCGAGAAGTTCGGCGCTACGTCATGGGCGTAGTGGAAGGTCAACAATGAGCGCCAAGGACGTACGCTTCCACGAGGACGCAAGGACCCGGATGGTCCGCGGGTGAACATCCTCGCCGACGCGGTGAAGATCACGCTCGGCCCGAGAGGCCGCAACGTGGTGCTCGATCGCTCCTGGGGATCGCCGACCGTGACCAAGGACGGCGTGTCGGTGGCGAAGGAGATCGAGCTCAAGGACAAGTTCGAGAACATGGGCGCGCAGATGGTGAAGGAAGTCGCCTCCAAAACATCGGATGTCGCCGGCGACGGCACCACCACCGCCACGGTGCTCGCCCAGGCGATCGTGCGCGAGGGCATGAAATACGTCGCCTCCGGCATGAACCCGATGGACCTGAAGCGCGGCATCGACCAGGCAGTGCTCACGGTGGTCGCGGAGCTGAAGAACATCTCGCGCCCCTGCGCCTCCTCTAAAGAAGTCGCGCAGATCGGGTCGATCTCCGCCAACCTCGACACCGAGGTCGGCAAGATCATCGCCGAGGCGATGGAGAAGGTCGGCAAGGAAGGCGTGATCACCGTCGAGGACGGCAAGTCGCTGCACAACGAGCTCGAGCTGGTCGAGGGCATGCAGTTCGACCGCGGCTACCTCTCGCCATACTTCATCAACAACGCCGAGAAGCAGATCGCGGTGCTCGAGGACGCCTATGTCCTTCTGTGCGACAAGAAAATCAGCTCGATCCGCGACATGCTGCCGCTCCTGGAGCTGATCGCCAAGGCCGCCAAGCCGCTGCTGATCATCGCCGAGGAAGTCGAGGGCGAAGCGCTCGCCACGCTGGTGGTGAACAACCTGCGCGGCGTCCTCAAGACCCTTGCGGTCAAGGCGCCGGGATTCGGCGACCGCAGAAAGGCGATGCTCGACGATATCGCGGTGCTCACCGGCGCAACGGTGATCTCCGAAGAGCTCGGCCTGCAGCTCGAGAAGACCACGCTCAAGGACCTCGGCCGCGTCAAGAAGGTCGAGAGCACCAAGGAAAACACCACCCTGATCGACGGCGCCGGCGACAAGCCGCAGATCGAGGGCCGCATCAAGCAGATCCGCCTGCAGATCGAAGAGGCGACCAGCGACTACGACAAGGAAAAGCTGCAGGAGCGCCTGGCGAAGCTCGCCGGCGGCGTAGCCCTGATCAAGGTCGGCGCCGCGACCGAGTTCGAGATGAAGGAGAAGAAGGCCCGGGTCGAGGACGCGCTGCACGCGACCCGCGCGGCGGTCGAGGAAGGCGTGGTGCCGGGCGGCGGCGTCGCCTACCTGCGCGCGCGCTCCAGGCTCAAGGATCTCAAGGGCGCCAACCACGACCAGGACGCCGGCATCCAGATCGTGCTGCGCGCGCTGGAAGAGCCGCTGCGGCAGATCGTCGCCAACAGCGGCGCCGAGCCTTCGGTGGTCCTCAACAAAGTGGTCGAGGGCAAGGGCAGCTTCGGCTACAACGCGCAGACCGCCGAATTCGGCGATCTCGTCCAGCAAGGCGTCATCGACCCGACCAAGGTCGTGCGCTTCGCGCTGCAGAACGCGGCTTCGGTCGCGGGCCTGGTGCTCACCACCGCAGCAATGGTCGCGGAGCGCGTCGAGGAAGGCGAAAGCGCCAGCCCGGGCGGCATGCCGGGAATGGGCGGGATGGGCGGGATGGGAATGTAAGGACGAAAAAAATCGGGGTCTGACCCCGATTTTTTTTGGTTCTGGTTTCCGGGGTCTGACCCCGATTTTCTAGGCCGGGTGCCGCATGGTGCCGTTGGTCGTGATCTCCACGCGATCGCCCACCGCCATGCCCGCGGCCTGCGTGTCGAAGTACTGCGTCGAGCCGTCGTCCATCTTCATCACGACGCGGCTGTTCGGCTTCGCCGTGCCGCCGGCAGCGGCGCTTGGAACGGCCAGGATGGATTCGATCCGTCCGTAGCCGGCGCGCAGCGCGACGGCGGGCGGGGCAACGACCATCGTCCCGGCGCTGGCCTGCGGCACCACCACCGTACCGGCCGGGGCGACCACATAGGCGGGCTGCGCCGGCGCTACGACCACGGGGGCGGGTGCCGACGTGATGCCGCTCTCGGTCGCGCATCCTGCAAGGACCGCGAGCGTGATCGCGGAAAGAATAAAGGGAAGTCTGTTCATCTGGGTATCTCCTGTTGGGCCCTCAGCTTCGCACGCCATCACGCCCGGCACAGTGCGCTGACACTCATAGACGGCGGATAACGCCCAGCCCATCGGGGCCAAACTTCATTGCACCCTCGACCGACCTGACGACAGCCGGCAGATCCTAGTCAAGCCGGTAGGCCCCCGTCTCTCAGTCGCCTGCCTGACTGTACCCTCCGCCGCTCTACTACGGCGGCGCGTGCGTGATGAGGCAGGCGCACAGTGAACGTCGTGCCCCGCTCCTTCGTGGATTCCACGTCGATGGCGCCATGGTGAGCGGTGGCGATGGCACGTGCGATGTACAGACCAAGTCCGAGACCTTCGGCTCGCTTGGGCGCATCTTCAGCCTGCTTCATTGGTTCAAAGATGCGGCGCATCGCCGACTGCACGAATAGGAGCGCCATCGTTGTGGACGGCTATTTTGACTTCGTCAGCGTTTCCGACTGCCTCGACCCTCACCGGCCTTTCGGCATCTCCATGCCGTATGGCGTTCTCCACCAGGTTCGATAGAAGCTGGTAGAGCCGGATTTCGTCCCATGTCCCACGACAATCGCCGGTAGCGGTGAAGACCACGCTGCAGTTTGGGTGAAATGCATGCGCCTCTTCGGTGACGTGTTTGGCTGTGCGGGCGAGGTCCATTGGCTTGGGCTCGATGGGTAGCCCGCCGCCCAATCTGGTACGAGTCACATCGAGCAGGTCAGACAACATCTTCTCGATCCGCGTGGCGCTCCTCTGAATGGCGGTGGTCGCCAAAGTTTGCTCGCCGGAAAGCCCGTTCGTTTGCAGCAGATACTGAGCGGAATGCGAGATCGCACCGAGCGGGTTGCGAAGATCATGGCCGACTACGCCGAGGAACAGCTCGCGGGCACGATTGACTTCGTCGGAGTAGCGCAGCGCGGACTCGTGCAGCGCCTGATCAATTGCCTCGTTAAAGCGCGCCAACTGTGTCTCGCGGTCCTCTGAGCACACTTCAGGGGTCCACAGCCGGGTCACGGTTGCTCGCAAGGCGCGGTATTCCGAAACCAGCGCTTTTAGATCAAATCCCTCGGCAAAGCGCTCAGTGCCGTGGCTGGTTGCCGCGGTGTCGTCTTTGCACAGCGGCTGCGGCGCTCTGCCCTTGGATTTGGCCGCCTGTTGCGCCGCGCTCTGGTATTGGACCAGATCGTGCGCAAACGCTTTCAGCATCTTCTCCGCATGGTCGCGAAGCTCTTTGGTATCCATACCCGCGGCTGCGGGAATGGTGCGGGCGAACTTCTCCCATTCGCCGAGGATGAGCTCCATGTTGCGGATGATGAATTCTGCGAGTGTCATTGCTGCCCTTCGGCTAAGTGATCCCGCGAGACGGTCCGCTCGAATTTCCAGCCGTCTTTCGAGTGGGAGATCCATCGTGTCCCGCAGGTATTGCAGTCGTAAGAAGTACCCATCGCCCGAGGACGGGGGTTTCTCAGCTCGGCGTGCGGCTCTATGTCCGGACCGGCGTCCTTTAAGACAATGCAATAGACGCAGGTATCGAAGCCGAGCATCAATCAGTATGGCCCCCTCGAGCGCACCGATCGGCGAATAAGAAAGATTATTCGCTTGACATCATTGGCGGTAACGCTCCATC
>CAWBOD010000006.1:0-143988 GCA_963790345.1 uncultured Acidimicrobiia bacterium
ACTCATTATCAGTGACCATCCTCTCCATCATCTCCATTTATTCGGAGACGATCTCACAGTCCAGATCGAATGCGAGAGGGGGACACAACGACACTGAGAATGGTTCCCGCCCCTGGTCAGGACCTCCCGGCCATGCTGATGTCGGATGATCCCGGTGGGCCGATGACGCCGGGTAACCCAAGCCCAGAGGGTCACAGGCTATTCGAAGTCAAGTGCGGTTCCAGTGTGGGTTTGACGTGGGACCCTAAAAGAACCCATCCACCCGCTGCCGGAGGGACGTCGGGCCGTTGAACATTCGACCGCGTAGGCCTCTAACAGTCGTGATCGTCTGTCGGCAAGGTCTTTCGAGAGGTGGGGTTGGAAGCGATGTCGTAATGGACTTGATCCGCGGAGACGAGTCAGAGCCGTGGGCGCTGCCAAGGCGGCGCGGGTCGTTAGGGAGAACAGGTCGACGCGCATCCGGTCGGGCAGCGGTGCCCAAGGGGAAATTCCGTCGCGAAAAAAGACCTTCGTCGCACTGGCCTCTCACCAGTAGGTGCGGCTTCCACGAATTTTCCAAACCATGTTTTCGACAGAACCCGCAGGGTAAGGGGCGGCACTATGCAAAACCCGACAAAACAAGAGCTATACGAAGCCGCCCGTGAACTCGAGATCGAAGGCCGCTCGGCCATGGATAAGGAAGAGCTCGAGCGTGCCGTCAGAGAGGCCGGTGGGGGACCTTCAAGTGCCGAAACCGCCTCCCACTGGAAAGTGGGTTCGTGACCACCTGCTGAGCATCATCTTGCTGTCGCTGTTCGTGCTGGCCCTGGTCGGTCAGTACTACTTCCAATACGAGCACGAAGTCGCCCAGGCCCTCCAGCATGCTCAGACTGCGCCGGCGGCCACCTCGGCGGAGTTCTTGAACTCCTTCCTGGCAAGCGTTTTCGAGAACTGGCAGAGCGAGTTCCTCCAACTGGTCACCTTTGTCATCCTCGCCACCTACTTCATTCATCGTGGTTCTCCGCAAAGCCGTGATGGCGATGACGAAATGGCTGCGGATATCAAAGCCATCAAGAAGAAGCTGGACGCCTGAACATGGCCCGTTCGACAGGCGGGGGGGCGAAAATGGTCACGCCCGCTTTGTTGCAAACTAGAGGTGAGCTCAATCGGTTGGAAGTCCTCGACCGCTCTCTTGCAGGAGATTCGGATGTTGAGCTTTGTCTAGGCCCTCGCAGCGTGTGGCTGATTATCAATTCGGCGCGTGGTGCTCGGCTGGCTCTTCGCACCGCATATGCACCTGATGGGTTGGAGCTCGAACGCTTCAGCCCGACCGCCGCCGGTTGGGAAGTTGACCTCGATAGCTCGCTCGGAGCGTTCGGCGTCTCTGTGGAACTGGATGCTGCTAGTTCCTTGATTGGAGCCAAAACCCGTTTGGTTCCGTCCGCTCCCCTCAAGATCCCGTTCTGGCCCCGGGACCTCCTACCGATCGACAACACAAACGATCCCATTGGAGCAACCGGCCTAGTTCATTTCAATCAGAGGGGTCCAAGGTCGGGGCTGCTATATGGGAGCGTCCGGAAGCCCGGGTCTGGAACGTTTCTGTACCTTCAAGATCTAACTGCTCTCAACCCTTATTGCCGGGCGTCTCGGAACGAGTGTGAGCGACACGGTCGGAGGCGAATGGCCGGAACTGGGATTCGGTTTGCCTTCGGGGAGGAGTCCCCTGGAGGCGGGAGTGCCGGTGGTTTTGTCGTCTGCATATCTCGCCCTTGACGAAATGGCAACGGACCAAGCCGCAACGGCCTCGACATTTCTAGAGCTTCTCAGCAGGCTCTACCTCAGAATCGAACACCCGAAGACGGGCTATCGGGACTGGCCGGGCGCGGTCAAACAATCTCTGAAGGATCTTCAAAGGCAGGAGTGCTGGACGGAAACCGGCGGGGAGAGGTATCTAGATGCGTATCTAGGCGACAAGGACACTCCTCCCGAAAGCATGGTGCAGCTAGCAGTGTTGGTGCCACTGATGGAGTACAGCGAGTGGCGTGGCCGCAAGACCGGGATCGCCGACACCCTCAAGCGCGGACTCGATGGATTTGTTGACCCGGATACAGGTGCGATCGGACGCTGGCATCCAGCGATGATCGACAACCTTCGGGGCGACGAGCCACACAAGCAGCCTCGTCTGATGGATTCGTGGTATCTCTATCACCCTCTTCTCAATCTGTCTCGTCTCGCCCTCAAGAGGAATAAACAGGCGCGGGGTCTGTTCCTTGGGTCGCTCCCCTACGTCATCGACGTCGCCCACCACTTCAAATACAAGTGGCCGGTTTTCTACGACATGGACACCCTCGAGGTAATAAAGGCCGAGACCGCCCCGGGGGAAGGCGGAGAAAATGATGTCGCCGGATTTCACTGTCACATCATGCTGCAGGCGTGGAAACTGACAGGCGAGGAGCAATATCTCGATGAGGCGCGAGCCGCGGCCGATTCGCTGGTGGACTACGGCTTCAACCTCGCCTACCAGATGAATACGACCATCTTCTCGGCCGCGGCCCTTCTCGGCCTCGCGCAGGAAACCGGCGACGACCAATACAGGCAGCTGAGCGAGATCTGTCTAGCGAACGTTTTTACCAACCTCTTTCTGTGGGAATGTGACTACGGGTATGCCGCCGCGTATCCGACCTTTTTTGGCATGTTTCCACTGGCGAATGCTCCGTACACAGCGGCATATGAGGAAGTAGAGGCGATGGGGGCCATCGACCGCTACGTGCGTGACGCCGGCGACGGGCTGCCTGGCCGGCTCCGCATCTTGCTCCCGGAAATGATCCGATATCTTCTGCAACGGGGCATCTCTTACTACCCGCCGCAATTGCCACCTGATGCGATATCGGAAAAGTCACGAACGGGGGTCATCGATCGGAAACGTTGGCTTCCACTCGAAGACCTATACGACGGCGACCAACAGGCCGGTCAGGTCGGACAGCAAATTTACGGTGCGGGGTCGGCCTTCGGAATGATCGTGCGTCATTACTGGCCCGTTCCGGAGTGGCGACTCATGATCTACTGCGACTATCCGATCGATGAATTTGTGTCGGTCGGTGACGCCGCAAGTTTCAGGATCCTGGGGGACAGTCGATTCGAATGCGAGATCCGTCTTATCCCCCTCGGGAAGCAGGCACTCCCTGCTTCTCGCCTGAAGGTCCCCGGACGGCGAGCCAGAGTCGGATCCCGTACCCCAGAGGGACACCGACGTTTCGTCGTCAATGCCGGCGGGCGCGTTCAAATCAGAATGAGTCACTCGTAAGGGAAGGCCCTCCAGCAGGGGTATTTGCGCGCTTGACGCCAAGAAGCGGTGGTTGCCTGACGTTTCAGGCGGCCTCGGCTTTCAGGGCGGCCCCGCCTTTGGTTCCGGCTCACGCCAAAGGACTGGACGATTGGCCGGAGTCGCTGATCCGACCAACTATCGAAATCTGACGGCCCGAGCCTTGTCGCCTTTGGTAATGCCCGCGTTGGCCCATGGATGCCGACTAGGCCCCCGGGCTTCGTTGAACGGAATTCGCTAGTGGAGCTGAGGGGATTTGAACCCCTGACCTCTTGCATGCCATGCAAGCGCTCTGCCAACTGAGCTACAGCCCCAAAGACCAGGAGCTGGGTGAATTACGGGAAGGGTACCAGCCGCTCAGGGAGCGTCAGAAACGGCCGGGCTCCAATCGACCACCGGAGCATCCCGCCAGAGGCGCTCGAGGTCGTAATAGTCGCGGGCCGAACGTTGGAAGACGTGAACCATGATGTCGCCGTAGTCGAGCAAAACCCATTCGGCCTCGGCCCGGCCCTCGTCTCGCAGGGGCTTTCGTCCCGCCTCCTTGAGCAATTCCTCGACCCGATCGGCCAGAGATTGCACGTGGGGCCGGGAGGTCCCGGTGGCGATCACGAATACCTCGGTGATCACGAACAAATCTCCGACTTCCAACAGGACGATGTCCTGGCCCTTCTTGTCGGCGATGGCATCTGCGGCCAACCGGGCAAGTGTGACTGCGTCTACGGTTCCAACCTCCTTGCTTCGGGCGACATTAGACCCGGGCTGGGACATACTCGGAGTCGTTTCCCCCAGGCCGCCTCGGAAGGACCATGACCGACCTCACACCATCTCCTTGCCTCCACCGCCATCACCATCGCCGTAGTGGGCGCCACCGACAGCCCCGGCAAGTATGGGGGCATCATCTACCGGGACTTCAAAGGACTCGGCTACCGGGTCAGGGCTGTGAACCCCAACCGAGCGATGGTCGATGGCGACGAGTGCTATCCGAACCTGGCGGCCCTGCCCGAGCGGCCCGACATCATCGACCTGGTGGTGCCAGCCGACGATCGGTCTGGACGTTGCCCGGGAAGCCGTGTCGCTCGGTTACGAGAACCTCTGTGGCTGCAGCCCGGGGCGGAAGGTCCTGCTGCTCCTGGAATTCCTGGAACAGCCAGCAGGTCCCGTACATCGCCGACAGCTGCATCATGGTGAGCCAGCCGTCATGTGCTTCGTGCTCGCTAGCCGGCGAGATGCCCTCGTAGAGACGGTTCTCGACCATGTATTCGTAGACCCCGTCGGACACCAGGAACCGGACGCCGCTGCCGGCCGCGAACCGCTCCCTGATCATCGTCCCGCTCACCGGCAGCGGCGGCATGTCGAGCCAGGTGGCGGTCGCCGATCGCGGCCTCGACACTCTGCCTGTTCCGTTCCTGGTCGGGGCAGCACCGCCACCTGAACCCGGTCCAGCACCTCTTCGGCGCTCTCCCAGGTCGGCAAGCCGCGGGCGGCGTCGGCGCCAAGGATCAACACGATCTCTTCAGAAGGATCGAAGGTCGCCAAGGTGTCGGCCGTGTAGGTCCATCCCGTCGCGGTGGACTTCGCGGTCGTCAGGGACGAAATACGAGACACCCGAGGTGGCGATCTCGGTCATTCGCCAGCGATGATCGGCGGGGCTGACCTTGCGGTCGGCCTTTTGCCAGGGTGAGCCGGCCGGCAGGTAGATGACCCGGTCGAGGCCGAGTTGGCGGTACGCGACCTCGCCTGCCAGGAGATGAGCGATATGGGGAGGGTCGAAGGTTCCCCCTAGTAGGCCGCTGCGCACGCCGACGAGGATAGGAACCGCCCGGGCTGTCAGAGACTGATGAGGCTCGACGGGTGCGGGCAGCACGACCGCTCGGGGGCGGAAGGAGATAGAGACGGCTCGGATCACCTGCGCCGCACAGGAGGTGTGGGAGCGGGATCGACGTACTCGCTGATTCGATCCGCACCGAGAAATGGAGCGCCGCCCCGTCATGGGCGATCCCTGACTTCCCCACCACGGTCCCGGCCGTCGACTGCCGTCCCGGCTTCGACCAGGATTTCCGACAGGTAGGAAACCGAGGACCGCAGCCCGCCCCCGTGGTCGATAGTCACCGATCGCATCCCGGCGACGCTTCCCGCAAAGGTGACGACCCCACTCCCGCTGGCCCTGACCGGGCTGCCGTACCGCGCGGCCAGATCGATCCCCCAATGTCCCTCGTAGCGGCCGGCAGGTGCGAACGGAGCCACGACGCTCCCCGGCACGGGCGCCTGCAGGCAGAGGAGGACGGCCAGTTCGACAATCATGTTGTACCTCTTCGCAAGCCCGCCAGGCCAAAGTATCAATCCCGGCTCGCCACGGGAACCCCCTTCGTTCCGATTCGGGGCCACAACGGGTTCCTGTAACCTCACCCGTTCGAAACGCAAAGGATCTCCGATGACGACTCGTATTGGCCTGATGGGATTCGGCCGCATCGGTCGCAACGTATTCCGATTTCTGGTCGACCACCCCGACCTGGAAGTAATGGCCATTGCCGACATCGACGATCCGGCCGGTCTCACCTATCTCCTGAAATACGACTCGATCTACGGACGATTCCCCAAGCCGGTCTCCTACGACAACGGGACCCTTCAGATCGGAGATCGCTCGATTGCGTTCCTCGGCGCGAAGGCACCCGGCGACGCCGATTGGAGGTCCCTGGGAGTCGATCTGGTGGTGGAAGCCACCGGCAAACACCGCACCCTCGAAGAGGCCCAGGCGCATCTGACCGCCGGGGCGCGCAAAGTGGTGATCGCCTCGACTCCCGAGAAGCCGGGCGAGGTTCCGGTGCTGCTGCGAGGCATCAACGACAACGTGTTGACCGCCGGACACCGATGTCGTGGCGCTCGGTTCCAATACCTCGAATGCGGTGGCGCCGATCCTGCGGATACTCGACAACGCCCTCGGCATCGATCGGGCCTTTTTCACGACGGTCCATGCCATCACGAATGACCAGCGACTGGCCGACGTGCCCGGCACCGGGTTCAGGAGTTCGCGGGCAGCCGGGGAGAACATCATCCCGGCCGAGACCAACTCCCCCGAGATCCTTGCCCAGGTCATGCCCGAACTGAGCGGTCGCATCTCGGCCATGGCTCTCAACGTGCCGGTGGTGGATGGTTCCACCATCGACCTGACGGCGATCGTCCGCCAGCCCACGAGCAAGGAGGCGGTCAACGCCGCGGTGGCGGCGGCTTCCTCTGGACGCTTTCGCAACATCATCGAGTTCACCTCCGATCCGATCGTCTCCTCGGATGTGAAGGCCTCGACCTATTCGGGGGTGTTCGACAGCCTTTCGACGATGGTCATGGAGGAAACGATGGTGAAGACAATCACGTGGTTCAACAACGGATGGGGCTATTCGGCCCGACTGGTGGAGGTCCTGGAACTGATGAGTGCTCACCTCAACAACGGCGGTGAGTCATGACGCAACGACCGATCAGGGTCGCCATCAACGGATTCGGACGAATCGGCCGCGCCGTCTTCCGAATCGTCGCCCAGCGCCCCGAATCCGGCATCGAGATCGTCGCCATCAACGATCTGGCCGACGACGACGTCCTGGCTTACCTCCTCGAGTACGACTCGGTGATGGGGCCGTTCGGGCAGAAGGTGGAAGTCGCCGACGGGGTGATGACGGTCGGGCAAGCATCGAGTCAAGATGCTGATGGAGAGGGATCCGGCCGCCCTGCCATGGAAAGAGCTCGACATCGACGTCGTCATCGAGGCGACCGGGGTTTTCAGAACCCGCGACGTCCTCCAAAAGCACATCGATGCCGGGGCCAAGCGAGTGATCCTGACGGTGCCGGCAGATGACGAGATCGACCAGACAGTGGTGCTCGGGGTCAACGACTCCGAGCTCGACGATTCCGACATCATCGTCTCCAACGCCTCTTGCACGACCAACTGCCTGGCTCCGCTGGTCAAGGTCCTGGACGAGGCGTTCGGAATCAAGCGGGGATTGATGACGACCGTCCACGCCTACACCAACGATCAGCGGCTGGCCGACGTGCCCCACAAGGATCTGCGCCGCAGCCGCGCCGCCACGGAGAACATCATCCCGACCACGACCGGTGCCGCCAAGGCGGTCGGCAAGGTCTACCCGAAGCTGGCCGGCAAGCTCCATGGCATCGCCATGCGGGTGCCGGTCCCCGACGGTTCGACCGTCGACCTGGTCGTCGAACTCGACAGGTCGGTTTCGGTCGAGGAGGTCAACGCAGCCGTGAAGGCCGCCGCGGAGGGGCGATGTCGGGAGTGATGCAGTACACCGATGACCCGATCGTTTCAACCGACATCATCGGCAACCCGCACAGCTCGGTGTTCGACGCCGGTGGAACCCAGGTCCTGGGGGGAACCCTGGTCAAGGTGCTGTCCTGGTACGACAACGAGTGGGGCTACTCGAGCCGGGTCGTCGACCTGATCGAGCGGCTAGCCACACTCAAGGACCCGGTGAAAGTGGCCTAGGGAAAGTCGGAAGGCGGAAGGCGGAAGTCGGAAGTCGGAATGTTCTTCAAGCCGGAAGGCGGAAGTCGGATATGTCGGAAGTCGGTGTCGAAGACGTTGAAGTTCTCCGCTGGCTGCCGGGAGTAGGGACCATCGCCGAAGGCGAGGTGAGGGGGGCTATGCGAGACCCGTCGACTGAGACGTTTGTCGACGGGTTTGCCAAGCCCCCCTACCTCCCGCCTCGTTTCCTCGGCGGCAGGGACCTTCCCCCCGCCTTCGGCGAAGGGAGAAACGACACAAGGAGGCGGCCCACGGTCCGCCCTATCCCGATCCGGTTCCGTGAATCAGTTCGGATCGGGGATTATTGCGTTGAGGATGGCGCTCACGATCGAAATCACGATCGCCCCTAGGAGCGCCGGCAGGAAACCGTCGATGGTCAAGCCGTCCATCGAGTCCTGCGGTGATGGCCAGCAGGATGACATTGACGATGATGGCGAACAGTCCGAGCGTCAGGATGATCACGGGTAGCGACAGGACCTTCAAGATCGGCTTGAGGAAAGTGTTGATCAGGCCAAAGACGAGGGCGATCAGGAGGATCTGCCAGACATCGGCGGTCAGGTCGATCCCCGGCACGAACCGGGCGGCCACCCAGAGGGCGGCCGCGTTGATAAGAACCTTGATGATGAAATTCACGTCCGCGATGGTAGAGAGCTGACGAGGTCGCGGTGCGGGACTTCGAGACTTGGACGCTCGGACTCCTACCTGATGAGGTCGAGCACCGTCTCGCGGAAGTCGTTGGGTTGGAACGGCTTGGTGATGAAGGCGTCAGCTCCACCCTCGTCGGCCCGACGGCGGGACTCTTCTTCGGCGTGGGCCGTCAGCACGACAACCGGAAGCTGGCGAGTGGCGGGCTGGGACCGAATGGCGTCGAGTACCTGCCAGCCGTCCATGCCGGGAAGACCGATATCGAGCACGACCAGATCGGGCGATTCGGTGGTAACGGCTTCGAGTCCTCCGGGACCGTCCTCACGGGTGATGATCTCGACATCGCCGGCCCGAAGGCAAACCTCGATAAGGCGGCGGATGACCGCAGAATCTTCAACAACCAGGATTCGGTGACCCATTTTCTTCAATGCCTCTCGGGCTGACTCGTTACAGAGCTATCGGCCATCCGGGCTCAGTAGTTGAGTGGTCCGTTGGCGCCTGTCCGGACAGGTGCCCCGGCACCGCCAGATGCTCGACAAAATGCTCCAACTGCCGCAAGTGTCCGGACCTCATAAGTGCCGTCACAGAACGGGCGAATACCGCCCCATCACCGAGTCGCCGCTGTCCCAGTATGACCTCGGCTCCGGGTTCAGCCAGTAGACCGCCCGGGCCTTTTGGGCGATCCGGTCGAGGATTTCCGCCCGGGGCGGCCGGTAGTTGTTGCGGGCGTCGCCGGTGATGATCAGAGTCGTCCGGGGTGTGATCTCGCTTCCGTAGCGCTCCTCGAAGCGCTGCCAGCGAGTTCCCGTAGTCGGAATGGCCGTCGAGCCAAACCGCCTCGGCTTCGGTGGCGATCCGACCCAGAGCCTGATTGAAGTCGATCCCCGGACCGAAGTAGCGGGTCACCTCGTCGACCGTGTCGATGAAAACGAAGCTCCGGAGCTTCGAGAACTGGGTCGCCATCGCATAGGTGAACTGGAGAGTGAAGCGGGCGAAGGTCGCCATCGACCCGGAGATGTCGCACAACAGGAAGACCTCGGGTCGATGGGGCCGGGCTTTTCGAAACGCCGGGTCCATCGGAACACCGCCGGTGGCCAGGGACCGTCGAACGGTCTTTCGAAAGTCGAGCCTGCCGCTGCGGAGGAGCCTTCGCCTCCGCGCCAACCGGGCCGCGAGCTTTCGTGTCAACGGCTCGATCACGTCCTCGATGTCGGTGAGGTCGGTGCGGGTCGCGTGCATGAGGTCGAGGTCCTCGACCAGCGGCTGGCGAAGAGTGCGGGCCACCGACTGGCGGCCGC
Organism: uncultured Acidimicrobiia bacterium; assembly: GCA_963790345.1. Taxonomy (GTDB): domain Bacteria; phylum Actinomycetota; class Acidimicrobiia; order Spongiisociales; family ZC4RG35; genus DATEEG01. The sequence goes on from CAWBOD010000006.1 coordinate 9,776, forward strand.
GGTCGGCCACCAGGCGCCGACGAATCTCGTCCTGGATCTCCTGGCGCAACCGGGCGATTTGAGCATCCACCTCCTCGCGCGCCAAGCGGGTGTCGAGGGCGTCGTCTTCGTCGAGCCCGGCCAGGGCCGCCTCCAGCAACCTCTCCTGGAGGGCGTCGAGGTCGAGCCGGCGCAGGGTCCGATACAGGTAGTAGGTGCCACCGACCGGCCGCCCCGGTTCGATACCCGCCAACTCCTCGACCGCCCGCCGCGCCGCCGCCTCGAGGGCCCCGGCGATCGCCACCCATGATCGCCCGGAACAGGGCCTCGACCAGATCGTCGATCTCCGACTGCGACCCGGATTGCCCGTTGGACTGGCCCCCGTCACCGCCGGTCGATTGAGAGGAGCCCTGACCCGGTCGTCGATCGATGTTGCGATGATGAGCGAAGAAGACTTCGAAGGCCACGTCGAAGGCCTGGTAGTGCCGGGCGTTCTTGACCAGGGTGGCGCCCAGGGCCGCCTTCAGGGCCGAGCGATCGCCGATGTCGACCAGTTTCACGGCTTCCATGGCGTCGATCGCTTCGACCATCGACACGGGGATTCCTGCCGCTCGCAGCTCTCCGATGAAATCGGTCAGCAGGGTGATCATCGTCAGCTGCCGGCGCTGGCTCCGCCCAGCTCCTTGGCGGCCTTGTCGATGTCGGTTTGGTACTTCAAAAGCACGTGAAGCGTCTCACCGACCACCCGCTCGTCGATGTGCTCGATCGACAGAGCGCCAGCAGGGTGCGGGCCCAGTCGATCGACTCCGACACCGACGGTGCCTTCTTCAGGTCCATGCCTCTGATCGAGCGGACCACCCGTGCGATCTGGATCGCCATGTGCTCGGGAAGCCCCGGCACCCGGTGGAGAAGGATCTCCTTCTCCCGCTCGGTGTCCGGATAGGCGATGTGGAGGAAGAGGCAGCGACGCTTCAAGGCCTCCGACAGCTCCCGGGTGTTGTTCGAAGTCAGGACGACGAAGGGGGTCGACGAAGCCACCACGGTCCCCAGTTCGGGAATCGAAACCTGGAAATCGGAGAGGATTTCGAGGAGCAGTGCCTCGGTCTCGATTTCGACGCGGTCCACCTCGTCGATCAGGAGCACCACCGGCTGGGGCGATCTGATCGCTTCGAGCAGGGGCCGGGCCAGGAGGAACTCCTCGGCGAAGATGTCTTCCTCGAGTTGATTCCATTCCTTGTCCGAGTCGGCCTGGATCCGAAGGAGCTGCTTCTTGTAGTTCCACTCGTACAGGGCCTTGGCTTCGTCGAGGCCCTCGTAGCACTGGAGCCGGATCAGACGCCGATCGGTGACGGCGGCCAGGGCTTTGGCAAGCTCGGTCTTGCCGACTCCGGCCGGTCCCTCGACCAGCACTGGCTTCGAGAGCTGGGCGGCCAGGAAGACGACCTGGGCGATCCGGTCGTCGGCCAGATAGTCCTGGCTGGCCAGGGCTTCCTTGACCCGGGTCGGGCTGGCCAGGAGCCGGACGACGTCAGATTCGGTGTTGCCGAATCCGATGGACTTGTCCATCAACGGACCTGGCCCTGACCCCGGACCACCCAGCGTTCGGAGGTCAGCGCCTTGAGACCCATCGGTCCCCGCACGTGGAGCTTCTGGGTCGAGATGCCGATCTCGGCCCCGAATCCGAATTCCTCGCCATCGGTGAATCGGGTCGAGGCATTGACCGCCACTACCGCCGACTCGGTCTCGTCGACGAACCGGTCTGCTGCGGTCAGATCGTCCGTAACGATCGCTTCGGTGTGCCCGCTGCCGATACCGCCTGATGTGGGCCAGGGCCTCGTCGAGCGAATCGACCACCCGCACCGCCATGATCAGATCGAGGTACTCGGTCGGCCAGTCGTCCTCCGATGCCGGTCCATGGCTTCGACCAGCTGGCGGGAGGCCTCATCGCCTCGCAGTTCAACGCCGGCGTCGAGCAACAGCTTGCTCACCTTGGGCAGGAAGTCGGCCGCGACCGATCGATGGACCAGCAGCTTCTCCGCGGCGTTGCAGACTCCGGGCCGGTGATGTCTTCGAATTCACGACGATGTCGGCCGCCATTTCGAGGTTGGCGGCGGCGTCGACATAGACATGGCAATTGCCGGCGCCATCGATGACATAGGGAACGGTGGCGTCCGCTTCGATCGCGGCGATGAGGTTGGGACCGCCGCGGGGGACCAGGAGGTCGACCCACTCCTTCGCCTGCATCAAGGCCTTGGCGCCATCCCGGGAGGTGTCCTCGATCGACCTGGACGGCGTCGGCCGGAAGGCCCGACTCGGAGATGGCCGCCCGGATCACGTTGCCGATCGCACGGTTCGAGCGAAGGGCGTACGAGGAGCCTCTGAAGAAGGGCCGCATTGCCTGACTTCAGGCAGAGGGCGGCGGCGTCGGCCGTTACGTTGGGCCGGGCCTCGTAGATGACCGCCACGACGCCGAGCGGGACCCGGACCCGGGTCATCCTCAGGCCGTTCGGTCGAGTGAACCCGTCGGTGACCTCCCCGACCGGGTCGGGCAAGCCGGCGACCTGGCGCAGCCCGGCCGCCATTCCCGCGATTCGCTCTTTGGTGAGGCGGAGGCGGTCGCAGCAGCGCGCCGGAGATCCCTTCGGCTTCGGCCTGGGCAAGGTCGGACCGGTTGGCCTCGATCAGGTCGGATTCTGATTTCTCCAGACCGAGAGCAGCCGCGACCAGGGCCCGGTTCTTGGCGGCGGTGGTGGCACGGGCGAGCTCGAGCGCCGCCGCCTTGGCGCTGGCGCCGATCTGATCGATCGCAGGATGCTCAGACCCGGTGTGCACAGACCCCGTGTGGCTCGTCATCGGGGGCAGTCTACGGCGAACGAACACCTTCCCACGTCGTGCATGAGGGCGCCGTGAGACCGGGCGAGCGGCCGAACCTGGACAAACCCGTCGACCAGATCTAGGACAGCTTCACCAGTACCCCCTACCCCTGGCCGCCTAATCGGCAGCCAGCGGTACCTTCCCCCGCCTATCGGCGAGGGGACAAACAAGAAGGATCGATTTGTCCCTTCGGCCGTAGGCCGGGGGAAGGTCCCTGCCGCCGAAGGCGGGAGGTAGGGGGGATTGGCGAACCCGTCCTAGACGTTGAGTAACGGCTTCACGAGTGCCCCCCTACCCTGGCCGCCTAACCGGCAGCCAGCGGTACCTTCCCCCCAGCTTCCGCTGAGGGGACAAATAGGAAGGCCGCCGAGGAAGTCGGTTCACCGGTAACGGTCCCGGTATTCGGCGTAGAGCCTGCGGGCATGGGCAGCCGGGTCGGAGTAGTACTCGTCCGGTGATGACGTCGAGTTCGACGACCGCTCCGGCAGGCTTGCACCACGGGATTGGTCGCGGCGAATCGCCTGATCGCCTCGGCGTGAGGTTTGACCGTTCCGTCGGGTCGCACCAGTCCGAAGTGACGCTCATGTTTGGCTCCGTGCGGGTCGCAGGGCGGCCGATCCCAGAGGCTCTCGGCATAGTCGGCGAAACACCAGAGCATCGCCCCGGTGGCGCCGACCTCGACGAGCTTTGGAAGGACTGCCTCGACATGGTCGGCCAGAGCCGACTCGCCGGCCATGAACTGCGTTCGTCGGATTCCCCCGTAACTGGTCCACTCCCAGATCGTCGATTCGTCCCCGTCCGGGTTGGTGCAGCCACCCCATTCCTCTGCCAGGCAGGGCTTGCCGGCGAGAGCCGCCACCAACCCGCACAGGAAGGGCATGAAGTCGGTGTCGAGCTCGCCATCGGCCCAATCGTCGTACATCGGGATAGCCATGCATGACCGCGACGTCGGTCTCGGCAGAAAACCTGGTCGACCCGAAACCCGTTGTCCTCGACGAGGCTGGCCGACATGGAGCCCGCAGGTCACCGGATGAGCCGGGTCGAGGTCGCGGATCGTCGCGGTCAGGTTCCTCACCCAGCTGCCTGCCTGCCTCGGCTGAGTGCGGGATAGGCGAACAGATCGGGTTCGTTGCCGAGGTTCCACATCCAGATCGCCGGATGATCCTTGAACTCGCCCACCACGGTCCTCACCAGCAGGTCGGAGGCGGCCAGAGCTTGCGGATCATGGAACATGTTGCGGTAGGCGCCGTCCACGATCTTCCGCGCGCTGATCGTCTGCCGGAGGTGCGGGTGAGGGCGGCGGGGCCGTCGGGTCCAAGCAGCCAGCGTGGCGACCAGTTCGGTCCGCTCATGTGTCCGGTGAAGAAGGTCACGTCCAGGCCCAGGCCACGATCGGCGGCGGCATCGCACACCGTTCCGAAGTCCTCGAGCCTGGCCGACTCGACCGAATCCGGATCGGGTTGCCAGTCGTCCCAGAGCAGGAATAGACGAACGACGTCGAGGCCCAACGATGCGATGAGATCGAACTCATCCTCGACCTCGCTCCGATCGAAGTCCGACCACCAGTACATCGCTTTGCGCCGTGGCCAGTAGTTGACTCCGAGGACGAAACGCTCGGCCCACTCGGAGGGTCGCCAGACTGCTCCGGAAACCGGCTGATGCGTCACGAACGGCTGTGAACCGCTCACCTCAGAACGACGAGGTCGTCGCGATGGATCGCCTCGACTTCGCTGCGTTTTCCGATCAGACCGGTCGAGCTCGTCCGAGCCGATCTGGGCGAGGCCCTTGGCCACCAATTGCCCGCTCGGGTCGAGCACCTCGACGGCCGCTCCTTCCGGAAAGGAGCCTTTGACTCCGACGATCCCGACCGGCAGCAGCGACTTCGCCCGCTCCACCAGGGCCGCCACGGCGCCGTCGTCGATCGTCAGCGATCCCGACGACGGCAGACCGAAAGCGATCCAGAGTTTCCGGGCTGGAAGGCGATCGGGTCGCGGATCTACCCACGTGCCGATGTCCTCACCCGCCACCACCCGGGCGACGACACCGTCGGCGACCGCCGAGGCCACGACCGTTGGGATCCCCGACCACGCCGCCATCCTGGCGGCTGCGACCTTGGTGGCGACTCCGCCCGAACCGAGGGGGCCGGCACCCGTGAGTGTGTCGAGGATCTCGTCGGTGTGCCGAACGGCCCCCAGCAGCTCGGCCTCGCCCAGCCGGGGATCGGCCGAGAAGAGTCCTTCGGTATCGGAAAGGATCAGCAGGAGGCCGGCGCCCACGAGGTGGGAAACGGCGGCAGCCAGAATGTCGTTGCCCCCGAGCCTCAGGTCGCCCGACGACGACCGTGTCGTTCTCGTTGACGATCGGGACGATCCCGGCGGTCAACATCCGATCGAGGGCGGTTCTGGCATTGAGGTATTGATCGCGGTTGCTCAAGACGTCTCTGGTCAGCAGCACCTGGCCCGCCACCAAGTGGTGCTTGTCGAAAGCAGGCGGTGTATCGCTCCATGAGCCGGCTTTGTCCGACCGCGGCCGCCACTTGCAGGCCGGCGACGTCCTGAGGGCGTCTTGGTCAAGTCCCAGGCGGGCAGCCCGCTGGCGACGGCGCCCGACGTCACGAGAACCGTCGGGAAGCCCGGCCGCGATCGCCCCCGCCACGAGGTCGGCGACGTGCTCGATGGCACCGGGCATGATGCCGCCGCTGTCCGAGGTGAGGCTCGACGATCCCACCTTCACGACCAGGCGCAGCCCCGGGGGGATCGGGCGTCTCACTCTGGTTGCTCCGGCAGCTGGAATTCGAAAACGAGGTCGCCGATGCTGGACATCGTCCCCGGGCTCGGCCCCGGCCTCGAGCAGGGCACGATCAACGCCGACCCGTGCCAGCCGCTGGGAAGCCATCCGGGCGGCTTCGGGCACAGTGAGGTCGGCAAAGGCCACCGCCCTTCGGGCCGCCTGGCCCTCCACGACCCACACATTGCCTTCCCGACGGACCTCGAGGTCGGCGACCACCGGGCGATGCAGCACGAAACCCGGGCCGGTCCGGAGAAGCCTTCAGAGCCTGATCGACCAGGTCGGCGGTGGCGTGGAGGAATCGGTCAAGCCCAGCCCGGGTGGCGGCCGAGACCGATCATCGAACCCGGCACCTGCTCGCGCCGCCTCGGCGGCCTCGGGCAGGTCGGCCTTCGAAACGACGATCAGACGCGGCCGCTCGACGAGCTCCGGCAGGTAGCGCTCCAACTCATGCGAGCAGGATCCGGAGCTGCTCGTCCACCGGCTGACTTTGGAGAGGGGAGGGATCGAGCAGGATTACCAGGACCCTGGCCCGCTCGACATGGCGAAGGAATTCCGAGCCCGAGCCCTTTGCCGTCGGCCGCCCCTTCGATCAGACCCGGTATATCGGCCAAGACGAACTCTCGCTCATCGAACTGAGACGACCCCGAGATGAGGCTGGAGAGTCGTGAACGGATAGTCGGCCACCTTGGGCTTGGCGGCAGAAACCGTCGAGATCAGGGTGGATTTCCCGGCATTGGGAAATCCGATCAGGGCCGCGTCCGCCGCCAGTTTCAATTCGAGAGTGAACCAGCCCTCGGGCCCGTACTCACCCTGCTCGGCTACCGCAGGGGCTCGCAGCTTGGGAGACACAAAGGCAGCATTGCCTCGCCCACCACGACCTCCTCGGACCGCCACCAGTCGATGGCCGGGCTCGACGAGATCGGCGAGGACGGTGCCCTGGTCGTCGATGACCATCGTTCCCAGCGGGACCGAAATGACCAGGTCCTCGCCGCCGCGTCCATGCCTCAGGTCGCCTTCGCCGTGGGTGCCATCGGTGGCCCGATGATGGGGCTGGCGCTGATAACGAAGGAGCGTCGCCACGCTGGGGTCAGCCTCGAGGATGACATCTCCGCCCCTCCGCCATTGCCACCCTGGGGCTTTCCTTTGGGCCTCCCCTTGGTCCGTTGGTAAGCGACCACCCCGGCTCCGCCGTTGCCGGCCCGGAGATGTACTTTTACCTGATCGACGAACACGAGAAATCCTCCCCGATCAGGAGACCGATCCCGGGACAGGCCTCAGCCGGGAAAGACGCTGACCTGGCGGCGGTTGTTGCGGGTGCCGTATTTGACGGTTCCGGCGGACAAGGCAAATAGGGTGTCGTCATTGCCGCGGCCGACATTGTCGCCGGGGTGGATCCTGGTTCCACGCTGACGAACCAGGATGGCGCCGGCGCTCACGGCCTGGCCGTCGAACACTTTGGATCCGAGCCGCTGGGCGGTGGAATCGCGGCCGTTCTTGGAGGAGCCGCCGGCCTTGGTCTTAGACATCGTCAGTCCTCCTCGGTCTGTTCGCCCGATTGGGCCTCGGTTGCGGTGGATTTGGCGGTTTTCGCCTTCGCCGCGGTTGCCTTCTTACTTGCGGCCTTGGGCAGCTCGATCGATGTCACCCTGATCTGGGTGTAGGTCTGTCGATGGCCGGAGTGCCGGCGATAACCGGTCTTGTTCTTGTACTTGAAGATATCGATCTTGTCGCCTTTGGTTTCGCCCAGAACCTCGGCAACGACTTTGACGTCGCTCAACGAGTCACGGTCGGTCATGGTCGCGCCGTCCTCGCCGACCACCATGATCGGTGTGAAGGTCAACGACTCCGCGGCGTCCTTGACGCGTTCGATCTCGATTACGTCGCCGGCCTTGACTTTGGCCTGCTTACCGCCGGCGCGAATGATGGCGTACATGGTCAAACCTCTGGAAAAGGGGTGAGGGGGAATTATACCCTGTTCCCGACAGGGCCTTTCCGCTGGTCGATGGTCGTCACCAAGGCGCTCGTGCGGAGGCGGCAGGCTTGCAGCCCTGCTAGTCCGCCTCTTCTTCCACCAGAATCGCGCCAATCGGGATGCCCTGGGTCGCCGCCTCCTCGTGGAGGATGACGCCCCGCCCTCCGCAGACCGTGCACGGCTCCGAGAAGCTCTCCAACAGTCCCGCCGAGACGTTCTTCCTGGTCATCTCGACCAGTCCCAGATGGGAGACATCGAAGACCTGGGTTCGGGTTTTGTCTTTGGCGAGGGTCTCACGGAGTTTGCGAAGGACCTTGTTCTGGTTGCCCTCCGATTCCATGTCGATGAAGTCGATGACGATGATCCCGCCGATGTCACGCAACCGCAGCTGCCGCCCGATCTCCTCGGCGGCCTCGAGATTGTTCTGCAGGACCGTCTCTTCGAGGCTGGAGGAACCGACGAATCGCCCGGTGTTGACATCGATGACGGTGAGAGCCTCCGTGCGGTCGATCACCAGGTGGCCGCCCGACGGAAGGAACACCCGGCGATCGAGGGCCTTGCGGAGTTGATCCTCCACGTGGTAGCGCTCGAAGAGCGGCATTTCCTCGTCGTAGCGACTCACCTTCGAAACAAGGTCGGGGGCGGTGGCGCGCCAGATAGGTGCAGACCTGGTCATAGGCACGGGTGTCGTCGATCAGCAACCGCCGGAAGTCGGGAGTGAAATGCTCCCTGATGACCCGGATCAATAGATCTGGTTCCTCATAGACCATCCGGGGAGCTCCACCGCCCTCGGATTCGGCCTGGATCTGGCTCCAGATCTTGGCCAGGCGATCGATGTCGGCCGCAATCTCCTCGGTGGAAGCATGCATCGCCGCGGTGCGAACGATCACGCCGAACCCTTCCGGCTTGACCTGGGACAGGACCTCCCTGAGCCGGAGCCGCTCGCCTTCCGGGAGCCGTCGGGAGATGCCCTGGCTGTCGGAATCGGGCACCAGCACCAGGTATCGCCCGGCCAAGGACGGGAGACCGGTCAGACGAGCGCCCTTGGCACCCATCGCGTCCTTGGCTACCTGGACCAGGATCTCCTGGCCTTCGCCGAGCGCTTCTTCGATGCGGGGCTGGCGGTTGCCGAACCTCTTCTGAGTCGACTTTTACGTCGGCGGCGTAGACGACTCCGTTCTTGCTGGCCCCGAAGTCGATGAATGCTGCTTCCATGCCCGGGCAGCACATTGCGGACCTTGCCGAGATAGATGTTGCCCACCGCCGAAGCCCGGTCCTGGCCGGCCACGTAGTGCTCGACCAGGACCGGTCCTTCGAGGACTACCACCTGGGTCTGATGAGGGAGAACCCGGACGAGCATCTGCTTGCGACCGACATCGGTCGGGATGATGATCTCGTCTTCGATCTGGCGCTCGCGGCCACCCCGCGAGGTCTGAAGGCCCGGGACGATCGGGACGTACCCGACCATCTCTGGCTCCTCGATTGGACTTGGCTGACCGGGAACGGTCCCGGTTCTTTTCAGGCGGTCGACCGACCTCGGTTACACGCCGTACCTCGACCGTTTGGCCGCCGACCCGGACTGACTTTCTTTCCTCGGTGACATCCGACGATCCCCGCCGGATGACCTCTGGTTCCTTCTTGCGAAACCATGCCATCTACCAAAGCTCCTACTTCTTCTGGAGTGAGCTCCGTCCTTGAGAGGGCGTTCCTGGCGCCCATAGGCACGGAGGTGCCAAATAAATGCGATTCCAGTCCCGACCGGGGGTGCATCAGGCAGACTCCGGCAATCAGCCCGGAGATGAAGCTCGGCAGGGCAGTGGGCCCTCCGCTCATGAACGGCAGGTCGGGCACGAAGCCCCACGGCCGTGGGTAATTCCTGAGTCCTGGCAACAAGACGGTCACCGAATCAGTCGGCTAGTGGAAACGAATACACCGCCGGAACGACAAGTCGTCGAGTCAGCGGCAATGCAAAGGTTAGCAGGAGGCGGAATCGGCCTAACAACCATGTTTGGGCCGCTTTAGGTGGCTATGAAGGGCGAACCCAGTGCTTTTCGGTCAAAAGGCCAGTGCTTTTCAGTCAAAGGGAAGACAAATGCCGACCGGTGCGGCCCTATCCCCGAGCCATATTCGAGCGTCGCAGCACTCAGACGGGCACGGGAACCGGAGATCGACGAAGCCAGATCGAGTTGGCGATGCCCAGGGCGATCGAGAAGTTGAGGAAGGACGATCCCCCGGCACTGAGGAACGGAAGCGGCAGCCCGGTGACCGGCATGATTCCGATCGTCATGCCGATGTTCACGAAGACGTGGAACACGAACATGGCAGCGATCCCGAGAGCGACCAGGGCCCCGAACCGGTCCCGGGCGTTGGCGGCAATCACTAGTAGCCGCCAGACCAGCACCAGGAACGCTGCGATCACGAGGATCCCGCCGACGAAGCCCAATTGTTCTCCGACGGCCGTGAAGATGAAGTCGGTTCCTTGCTCCGGAACATACTGGAAGTTGGTCTGCTGACCCTGGAAGAGGCCCTTGCCGGTCAGTTGTCCTGATCCGACGGCGAGTTTGCTCTGTCGAAGGTTCCAACCGATTCCGGTCGGATCGATGGTGGGATCCATGAGAACCCGGATCCGGTCGACCTGATAGTCGCGCAGCACGCCGAGCTGGACTACCGCCACCAGCGCCGCCAACCCCAATCCAGACAAGCACCAGGATCTGGCGGCCGGAGATTCCTGCAGCCAAACAGCATCACGATGGTGACGAAGGCAAACACGAGCATCGTCCCGAGGTCCGGTTGCAGGAAGATGAGGATGCCGGGGATAGCCATCACGGCCAGCGCCTGGCCGATCCGACCCCACCGCAGCTTTACCTGGGGCCGTCCCAGCACCGCCGCCAGGGCAAGGACACAAGCTGTCTTGGAGAACTCCGATGGCTGCAGCTGAAAGTAACCGAGGTCGAACCATCGCTGGGCGCCCTTTACCGCCGGAAACAGGAACACCAGGCCGAGCAGCGCAATCATCCCCACGTAGATGACGTGTGCCAGTTGCCCTAGTTCCCGGTAGTCGACGAAAGACAGTCCCACAAAGAGGATGAGACCCGCCGCGACAAAGATCATCTGGCGTTCCATCGAGAACGAAGCGGGCAGGTTGTTGCGTTCGAGGCCAACCCTGGTGGCCGAATAGATCATCAGCAGACCGAGCATCGAGAGGGCCAGGGTGGTGATGAACAGCACTCGATCAGGTGTGTTCCGGCGACGATCGGAAATCGCCGGGGGGGCGTCGGGGTGAGCTAGCAAAGTCATCAGTCCGCCGCTTCTCCCTCGACGATCGGGTCGGGGATCTCTCCCATCAAGTACTGCATGATATGCCTGGCGACCGGCGCGGCCACTCTTCCCCCGCTCCCGCCTTCGTCGATCAAGACCACCACGACCCAGCGGGGCGAATCGATCGGCCCTACCCCCGCGAACCAGGCATGGTTGTCGTTGTTGGCGATGGTCTGGCCGGTGCCCGGTCTTGCCACCCACCCGGTCAAGGGAGCGGCCGAAGCCGGCGAAAGCGGTTGAGGCCGTGCCACGGGTCACCACCCTGTTGAGGTCCGCCAGGATCGACTGGACCGTGGAGGGATCGATCTCGATCTGGCGTACCAGTTCCCGATCGGCCTCGTAGACGACGGTGCCGTCGCGGGCTGTTGCCGAGCTCACAACGTGGGGCCGATACACGAAGCCACCGTTGACGATGGCGGCGTAGGACTGCGCCACCTGGAGCGGAGTCGCCGTCAACTCCCCCTGGCCGATCGCCAGGTTCATGAGGTCGCCCCCGAGGAAGGGACCTTCCGGCAGATCGAGACGGCTCGGCTCGAGTCGAGCCGGAGCTTCGGGGTTCTCGACCTGAAATTGCTTCCAGGCATCGAACAGCGCCCGATCGGGCACGATGCCCTGAGCCTCACCGGTGAGGTCGACACCGGTGAACGATCCGTAGCCCAGATCGCTCGCCCAATCCTGGATGATGCTCTCTTGATCGGTGAGCTTGTGCGCCCGCCAGGTTCCCAGCGCCACCGACCAGAAGTAGATGTTGCACGACTGCTCGAGGGCCCCGTGGATGTCGAGCCAGCCCTTGTCGATCGTGTACCAGTCGTGGAAGACCTGCTGACTGCCTTCCTCGAACCCGGGAAGTCGCAGCGTGCCGTTGCAATGGATCAGACCCGAAGACGGATCGAGGTTCTCCTCGGCGAGGGGAAGGTTGTCCTCGAGCGCCGACACGTAGGTGACGACCTTGAAAGTCGAGGCCGGGGGGTACAGACCGGAAACAGCGAGGTTGTTGAACGCCTTCTCGTCGTTGAGGGCCTGGAAGGTCGCCGAATCCACTCCTCCCACGAACAGCGAAGGGTCGAAGTCGGGAACCGAGGCGAGCGCCAGGATCTCCCCGTTGGTGACGTCGAGCACCACCGCCGAGGCCCGGGTGGCATCGTGATTGACCTCGTTGCCCGCCGCCCGGTCGTCGTTCTTGACATCGTTGGCAAGGACGACGCCGCTGGCCAATGCCTGTTCGACGACCTCTTGCAATCTCAGGTCCAAAGTCAGCTGGAGGGTGGCGCCCTGCACCGGGTCGATCGGGAGGCGTTCCTCGACCACCTCCGATTGGCGATTCAATCGCAGCTCGGAATAGCCCGGGGTGCCCTGCAGGACGGTGTCGTAGACCCTCTCGACTCCCAGTTTGCCGATGCGGAGGTTGGGATCGAGTTCGGGCCGGCTTTCGATATCCGCCACGTCCGGCAGGCCCAGGTGGCCGACCACGTGGGCCATGGTCGGACCGACCAGGTACACCCTCTCCGGGACCTTTTCGATGCTGACACCAGGCAGATCGGACAACTGCTCCGAGATCCGGTAGGCGGTATCGGTGGAAACCTCGGTCACGGGAAAGCGGCCGTTGAGACCGGCCTCGTCGTACAAGACATCGAGATCGGAGGCCGGGAGGCCCAGAAGCCCCGACAGCCTCTGGATCAAAGCGTCCTTCTCGATCGGGTCCACGAAGCGGCGATCGACCACCACCCTCGGCACGAAGCGGCTGGTGGCGATGACGACCCCGGATCGGTCGACGATGTCGCCCCGGGGAGCCTGACTGTCGATGCGAACCCAGGTTTGGTCCTCGGCGATCTCGGCACTCTGGGCGCCTTCCGCCACCTGGACGAACCAGAGCCTGATCCCGAGGACCCCGAACATGGCGACGAAGGCCGCCGCCACCACAGTGAGACGGGTGCCGAATTTCATCAGGGCTCGACGCCCTCCCGATTGCAACAGCCGGGTGACCGGTACCGCCAGCAAGGCCGCGCAGACTGCGTTGGTGATCGGCACCTCTATGAATCGGCGGAACATGGCGTCGCCTAGTTCAGCCGATTGACCGAATAAGACACCGACCACGACCACCAGCGACCACCGAGACCAGCGTAAGGAAACCCGCCCAGATCCCGACCGCCAGGGGGCCGGAATCCGCCCGCTGCCGGGTCCGCAGGGCCAGATACGCCACGACCGTGTAGATCAGTGCCCGCAGACCGAGGACCGAGCTAGCCAGGGAAACATCGACGAGGGCGCCGGCCAAGAAACCCGATCACCAGGGCTACCTCGGCCCGAAGGCTGAGAGTGGCCAAGATCACCACGAGGACAACGAGGTCGGGCACCAGCCAGGTAAACCTCCGGAACAGGGTGGCCTGTAGAACAAGTCCCGAACACGGCCAACGCCAGCGTTATCAGGACAGGGCGCGGGGACCTCATCCGCCGCCGGTGGTGGTTGTCTCGCCGTCGTCACCCGGGTCGGTGGATCCGGGATCCGTCGAAGTGCCTGGAATGACGATCGTAGTCGTGGTGTCTTCCACGGTCCCCGGCTCCGGGGGCCAGGTGATGACGACCACTATCCGCAGGGTGTCGGTTTGGGCGAAGAGCCGGACTGGGGCGGATATCGCCGTGCCCTCGAGATCGACGTCGGCCATGACCTCCCCGACCGGAAGCCCCTGGGGAAACGTCACCGAAACCGAACTGGTCACTACCAGGTCCCCGGCCTGCAGAGGTTCGATCGCATCGAAGACCTCGAGCGTGAGCTGATCGGACCCGACATGGGAAACCAGGCTCCCGACCTGGCCATCGACCAGCACGGTCACCGCCTCCCGATCCTGGGTGATCGGGATGACGATGGCAAAGCCCGGGGCCGCCTCGACCACTTTGCCGACGACATAGCCGTTCGGATCGACCACCGGGTGGCCGACGGCGACGCCGTCGTCGGTTCCTTTGTCGATGACGAAGCTCGGCCCGAATGGATCGGGGCGACCGATCACGTTGGCCGGGGTCTGGGCGACGTCGGGGTCGAGGATCTCGAGATCGTTGATCTGCTCGAGCACCTCGACTCTCGCCTGCAGATCCTGAGTGCCGGCCTGCTCGGCCTGCAGGCGGGCGACTTCGGCCAGCAGGGCTTGATTCTCAGCCCGCAAAGTGGCGAGACCGGTCAGGGCCTCACCCAGGTCGGCAACGGGGTCGACCACGATCGCGGCGAGATTCTGAAGCGGAGCGAGGACGCTCAAGGCGCGTGCTGCGGATGGTGCTCGAGACCGATCCTCCGGCCAGACGCACGTCAACCGTCATCAAGAGGAAGGCAGCCACCACCAGGGTGACGAAGGTGGGCAGCGCCCGATCACGTCGTGAGTCACGGTCGATCATCGGTTTTCGCTCCCGGGTGCCGGCACCAAGTCGTCCACCGTCACCAACCGATCAGCCGGCAGCTGTGGGCACCCTCATGGGCGGGCGGAGGAAGAGAGGAGCGTCTCGAACTCTTCGAGGCATTTACCCGAGCCGATCGCAACCGATTGCAATGGACGTCTGGCGGTGACGATCGGCATGCCGGTCTCGTGGGCGAGGCGTTCGTCAAGCCCGACCAGGAGGGCGCCGCCCCCGGTGAGGATGATGCCTCGCTCCATGACGTCGGCCGCCAATTCAGGCGGGGTCTTGTCGAGAGTGAACTTCACCGCATCGACGATCGCCTGGGTGGGCTCTTCGATCGCCTCACGCATCTCGGGGCTCGACAGAAGAATCGTCTTGGGCAGCCCGGTGACAAGGTCGCGACCTCGCACTTCGGCCGACGGCTCGTCGGCGTAGGGCCAGGCCGAGCCGATCGCCATCTTCACCTGCTCGGCGGTGCGCTCACCGAGAAGCATGTTGTATTCCTTCTTGACCCACTCGATGATCGCCTCGTCGAGTTCGTCACCGCCGACCCTGATCGATCGGCTGACCACGATGCCGCCCAGCGAGATGACCGCAACTTCCGTGGTGCCGCCGCCGATGTCGACCACCATGGATCCCGACGGCTCGCCGATCGGCAGCCCGCAGCCGATCGCGGCCGCCATCGGCTCCTCGATCGTGTAGGCCCGCCGAGCTCCGGCGTGATACGCGGCCTCTTCCACCGCCCGCCGCTCGACCGGGGTGATGCCGGAAGGGACTGCGACGACGATCCGAGGACGAGCCCATCTCCGACGGTGAACCTTCTGGATGAAGTAGCGGAGCATCTTCTCCGTGATGTCGAAGTCGGCGATGACGCCGTCTCGGAGAGGGCGGATGGCGCGGATGTAGGCAGGGGTGCGCCCGATCATCCGTTTTGCCTCCATCCCCACCGCCAGAGCGCGGCCGTTCTCGACGTTGATGGCCACCACCGAGGGCTCGTTGAGCACGATTCCTTGGCCCCGCACAAACACGAGGGTGTTAGCGGTGCCTAGGTCAATGGCCATGTCTTGGCCAGCGAAAGAGAGGAGGTTTTCGGCCATAGCAGAATCAAGAAGCCGCGAAAAGGACCTTCGGGAGTCTAGGGGTCATTGCTGGCATGTGCCATTCAGGGTTTTCGCGGTCACGCTCACCTCACTCAGTCGAAGAAGAGGCCGAGTTCCCTGGCGGCCGACTTCGGGACTGTCGGAGCCGTGGACGATGTTCTGGGTGACGGCCAACCCGAGATCGCCCCGGATGGTGCCCGGGATCGGCCTTCTTGGGATCCGTGGCACCCATCAGGGTTCGGGCGACGACGACGGCTCGACTTCCCCGGTCCACTCCATGGCAACGACCGGGCCCATCGTTATGAAGTCGAGCAGCTCCGGGAAGAACGGGCGCTCCACGTGCTCGGCATAGTGACGGCGGGCCAACGCCTCGTCGATGATCAGCATCCGGATCTTGGTAAGCCGGAGCCCCTTGCGTTCGAAGCGTCCAATGACCTCCCCTACCAGCCCTCTGGCCACACCATCAGGTTTCACCATTACAAAGGTGGTTTCGCTCATGGAACAGAGACGTAGGCAGTAAGCCGGGGAGTAGGCAGTCGATAGGCAGCGCGAACGCAGCGGTCCGCCCGAGACGACAGCCGTTTGCAGCTTCACTGCCTCCTGCTGCCTACTGCCTACTGCCTACTGCCTACGTTTCTGGTTGTCTCACCTCTCGTTTCTCTGCGCTGCCTTGCCTGTCGTCAGAAGGCTTCTGATCGCGCCGACCAGGTAGAGCGAGCCCGTCACCAGGACTGCACCTTCGGGCCCGGCCAGGTCGCGGGCTCGGGCCAAGGCGGCCGCAGGTTCGGCGATCGGACTTCGACCGGCACCTCGAGAGCACGTCGCCAGACGTCGCCGGCCAGGTCGTGCAGCCGGCCAGCGAACGACTCGAACCGATTTCGGTGGCGATCGCGCTTCTGAACTCGACCCTTTCAGACTGCGGAACCATCTGCGGCGAGGTCCTTGTCCTTCATGGCCGACATGACAAGCACCCAACTTCTGGTTGGCGAACTCTTCGGCCAGGGAGGACGCCAGCGCGCGCATTCCTTGCGGGTTGTGAGCTCCATCGATCAGGACCAACGGGCGACGAGGCCACCACTTCGAGCCGACCCGGCGAAGTCACGGCGGCCACTCCGCTGCGAAGGGCGTCCTCGTCCAGTGGTCCCCCAAGCAACGCCTCGGAGGCGGCCACGGCCACCGCCAGATTGGCGATCTGATGACGTCCCCGCAGTGGAAGGAACACATCCTCGTAGTCCCCACGCGTGCCGTTGATCGAAACCAGCCAGCCCCCGACCCCTCGATCGGAGCCTTCGATTCGGAAGTCCTGGTCGAACTCGTAATGGGTTGCTCCGAGATCGGTAGCAGTCGCGCGGGCGATCCGCAACGCCTCCTCGGGCATCGCTCCGGTGACCAGCATGGACCCGGGCTTGACGATCCCGAGCTTTTCGGTGGCAATCTGTTCGATCGTGGTACCGAGAATTTCGGTGTGGTCGAAGTCGATGCCGGTCACGACCGCCACCTCCCCATCAGCGGCGTTCGTGGCGTCGAGCCGCCCCCCGAGACCGACTTCCACGACCGCCGCATCCACCGGACTGCTCCGAGAACCAGGCGAAGGCCGTCGCGGCGGTCAAGTTCGAAATACGACGCACTCTCGCCGGTTCTCTTCTCGTACAGATCGGCGAAACCGGCGACATCCGTCACCGCCTGCGCGAACTCCTCTGGGCGTCGAAGTTCGGCCGTTGACACCGATGCGCTCCTCGATGCGCTCGAGATGAGGGGAGGTGAAGGTCCCGGTGTTGAGCCCGTGGGCGGCGAGGATCACGGTTATCAAGCGGGCAGTCGAAGTCTTGCCATTGGTGCCGGCGACGTGGACGATCGGGTAGCCGAATTCCGGGTGGCCCATGATTTCCAGGAGCTGGACCATTCGCTCGAGTCCCGGCTTCATCCCGAGATCGATGTGCCGTTCAAGGTACCCGATTGCGCTCTCGTAGTCCACAGCGCAGAGCATAAGGACCGGGAGTAGCTCGGAAAATGAAAGAGGGCCCGCCAGGCGGACCCTCTTCCTGAGCACAGTCAACCGAGGTCAGTCCCAGCTGCGAGCAGCCGTCCTTTCGTCAGGCTGGCGGGACGCCATCGAGAAGAGAAGACCAATCCCGGCCAAGGCGAGGGCTAGTAGTGCCATCGAACCGGTCGAGATGCCGGTGAACGGGAGAGTCTCCTGAGTTGCGACCTGGGCGGCGACCGGAGCCGAGACCTGAATCCCGAGCACCTCCACCTCTTCTGACACCACGTCGAACGGTGCCGTCGAACTGGTCGTGGTCGCCTGCGACACGACGACGTTGGACTGGCCCGAAGTGGTCGTTGCCGCCTGCGTAGTGGACGTAGTTGTAGCGGTAGTCGAAGACCCCGCCGTAGTCGCCGTGGTCGAAGACCCCGCCGTAGTCGACGTAGTCGAAGACAGCCGCCGTGGTCGACGTAGTCGAAGAATCAACCGTGGTCGACGTAGTCGAAGAATCAACCGTGGTCGACGTAGTCGAAGAATCAACCGTGGTCGACGTAGTCGAAGAATCAACCGTCGTCGACGTAGTCGAAGAATCGACCGTCGTCGAAGTAGTCGACACCTCCGTGCAGCCGGTCACCCAGAACACCTTGTACTTGGTGTCGGCACCAATCGATCCTTCGGCGTTCACCGTGAGCTTGACATGCCAACCCTGCTGAGGATGCGGCGCGTATCCGCTCAGGTCCAGGGTATACGTCGCAGCGGCGTCGATACCGGCTTCGCTTCCGCCTCCGGAGTGGTCGTCCTCACCAATGAAAACGGTGTCGGTCAGTACGGTTTCGAAGGGACCGGTCGGCGGTTGCACCTCGAAAGTGACCTGCGCATTCAGATCGCCGGCGTCGAAGCCGTAGAAGTCGACCTGGAAAATGCAGCCGACGTGGGGCTCGTTGTCCGGGTGGATATCAAACTCGATGCCATCGATCTTGACCGTACCGTTATTTCCTGGGGGATCCCCGCCAGGGGTGGCCGCAGCTGGCAGACCCAAAACCACCAAGACCAGCGACATCAGCAAGAGGATCACTCCTGCCGTGCCGGTCGTGCGCCTCGATCTAGTGCTCATTTAACCAATGCCTCCAATTCGCTTCATACTCGCGAGAAGGCCGGTCGCACCACTGGCTCGCTTCATCCCAGGTGCCCGCTTTTGCGGGGTGAAGGTCATAACCGCCCAGTCGCCCCTACCACTCTCGGTGGTCTTAGTCACTCCCTGTTGCTGAGCTTCAGTTCGTGACCAGGACTTGGTACCCCCGAGTTTGACGTCTGACACCTGAACATAGAAGGGCCAAGAAACCCATTTGGCATCTTGGGATGAGCCTGCGGACCCATTGGACCTTCGACCGATCGGCCACCGTACCGGTTACAGATTCAAAAGCGCAGTAATGCGGACGGATGTATCCAGGGTCACTGCCTTCCGCCGGCGACGCCTGGCGCCGGACCAAAATGGAGAGGGCCCGCCAAGCGGGCCCTCTCCCCTGAGCACAGTTATCTGAGGTCAGTTCCAGCTGCGAGCCGGCGTCTTCTCATCGGTCTGGCGGGCTGCCATCAGCAGGAGCACGCCAATCCCGGCAAGGGCGAGTGCCAGCAAAGCCATCGAACTCGTCGACATCCCGGTGAACGGCAGGGTCTCCTGAGTGGCGACCTGGGCCACGGCCGGAGCCGAGACCTGAATCCCGAGGACTGCGGTATCGATCTCGGGCACCGAGTCGAACGGAATGGTCGACGTGGTGCGTCGGCGGCTCGTCGTGGACGACTCGCGGCTGCGTGGTCGTAGTCGTCGGCTGCGTGGTCGTAGTCGTCGGCTGCGTGGTCGTAGTCGGCGGCTGCGTGGTCGTAGTCGTCGGCGGCTGCGTGGTCGTAGTCGACGGCGGCTGCGTGGTCGTAGTCGACGGCGGCTGCGTGGTCGTAGTCGACGGCGGCTGCGTGGTCGTAGTCGACGGCGGCTGCGTGGTCGTAGTCGACGGCGGCTGCGTGGTCGTAGTCGACGGCGGCTGCGTGGTCGTAGTCGACGGCGGCTGCGTGGTCGTAGTCGACGGCGGCTGCGTGGTCGTAGTCGACGGATCGATCGACGTAGTTGTGGAAGGCTGGGTGGTCGTGGTGCAGGTCGGCCAATGGCTCAGCACCAGCATTCCATTGTCGTTCACATCGTCAGACGCACTGAGGAGCGTGTCCCCCGCCGCCAGATTGATGTAGTAGTGCAGGTTGGCAGAAGGTGATGGAGAATTTGCCACCACGACCTGACCTGCTGACGCAAATACTGCCGTCAGGGTGCCGGAGGTAGCCGTGGTCTGATTGTGGATCCAGTGCCACTCTCCACCGCAGGTAG
Organism: uncultured Acidimicrobiia bacterium; assembly: GCA_963790345.1. Taxonomy (GTDB): domain Bacteria; phylum Actinomycetota; class Acidimicrobiia; order Spongiisociales; family ZC4RG35; genus DATEEG01. Next base: position 29,548 of record CAWBOD010000006.1, read on the forward strand.
CACTCGATTGCCGTTGGCCTGCACGTTGGCCACGGCCGGTAATCCAAAGGCCACCACCAGGGACATGAACAACAACATCACCCCGGCGATGCCCGTCGTTCGTCGATATGCCAGCTTGTTCACGCGTTGCCTCCAATTCGCTCGCCCATGCGAAAAGGCCGGTCGCACCACTGGCTCGCTTCATCCCAGGTGCCCGCTTTTGCGGGATGAAGGTCGTAACCGCCCACTCGCCCCCGACCACTCTTAGTGGTCTCGGTCACTCACTGTAGCTGAGGTTCAATCGGTGACAAGAGCCTGATTCATCGATCTTCCCGGATCGGGTCGATAACCCACTCCTCGGACAACGGGCCAAACCTCATTGCCCGGTGGTGGAGTCTGACTTGAAGGCTGACGTCGCCTTAAGCGGACCGCTCCCGTTCGATCTCCTGGACCGGAACCAGGGTCGGATTGGTCTTGTTGCGAACCACTTCCGAGTCGATCAGCACCCGGGCGATGTCGGAGCGCGAGGGCATGTCGAACATGGTGTTGAGCAGGATCTCCTCGAGAATCGCCCGCAGGCCCCTGGCCCCGGTCCCCCGCTTGATCGCCAGGTCGGCCACCGCCGACAGGGCTTCCTCGTCAAAGACCAACTCGACGCCGTCCATCTCGAGCATCCGGGCGTACTGCCGGGTAAGGGCATTCTTGGGCTCGGTCAGGATCCGGCACAGCTGATCGCGATCCAGATCCTCGACCGTGGCGACAACCGGGAGGCGACCGATGAACTCGGGGATAAGGCCGAACTTGATCAGATCCTCGGGCATCACCTGCTCGAGCAATTCCGTCGCCCGGACGTCTCGGCGAGAACGCACGTCGGCTGCGAAACCGATCTGCTTCTTGCCGATCCGGTTGGCGACGATGTCCTCGAGCCCGGCGAAGGCTCCGCCACAGAGGAATAGAACGTTCGAGGTATCGATCTGGATGAACTCCTGGTGGGGATGCTTGCGACCACCCTGCGGAGGCACCGAGGCAATGGTGCCCTCGAGAATCTTCAGCAGAGCCTGCTGGACGCCTTCCCCCGAGACATCCCTGGTGATGGAGGGGTTCTCGGCCTTGCGGGCGATCTTGTCGATCTCATCGATGTAGATGATCCCCTGCTCGGCCCTCTTGACGTCATAGTCGGCCGCCTGGATCAGCTTGAGAAGGATGTTCTCCACGTCCTCTCCGACATAGCCGGCTTCCGTCAGGGCGGTGGCGTCGGCGATGGCAAACGGGACGTTGAGCTGGCGGGCCAGGGTTTGGGCGAGAAGGGTCTTGCCGCAGCCCGTCGGGCCGATCAGGAGGATGTTCGACTTGTGGAGCTCGACGTCGTCACGGCGATGCTCGCCGCTGCGGATGCGCTTGTAGTGGTTGTAGACGGCCACCGCCAGCTTCTTCTTGGCGGGATCCTGTCCGACTACGTAGTCGTCCAGGTACGAGGAGATCTCGACCGGCTTGGGCAGCTCGGTGAAGTTGATCTCGGGGGTCGACAGAGAACTCCTCTTCGATGATTTCGTTGCAGAGATCGATGCACTCGTCGCAGATATAGACGCCGGGACCGGCGATGAGTTTCTTGACCTGCTTCTGGGATTTCCCGCAGAAACTGCACTTCAGCAGGTCTGCCCCGTCGCCGAATTTGGCCATCTTGCGCTGCCCTCCTAGTGAGAGGCTACCGCAGAAAGCTCACGACGCGTGAGGATTGAATCCACGACACCGTAAGTGACCGCATCCTCGGCGATCATCCAGTAGTCCCGTTCGGTGTCGGTGGTGACCTTTTCGTAGGTCTGGCCCGTGTGCTCGGCCAGGATGCGATTGAGCTGTTCTCGCATCTGGACGATCAACCGAGCCTGGATCTCGATGTCAGACGCCTGTCCCGACGTCCCGCCGTGGGGCTGGTGGAGCATGATCCGGGCGTGGGGCAGGGCGAAGCGCTTGCCCGGGGCCCCGCCGGCCAGGATCACCGCAGCTGCGGAGGCGGCCATCCCCATGCACACCGTGTTCACCTCCGGCTTGATGTACTGCATCGTGTCGTAGATGGCGAACAGCGACGTGATCGACCCCCCGGGCGAGTTGATATAGAGAAAGACGTCCTTGTCGGGATCGTCGCTCTCGAGATGGAGCAACTGGGCCATGATCAGGTTGGCGACCGTGTCGTCGATCGGGGTCCCCAGGAAGATGATCCGGTCTTTGAGGAGGCGGCTGTAGATGTCGAAGTAGCGCTCGCCGCGGCTGGTCTGCTCGAAGACCGTGGGGATGACGTAGTTCTGGAAACTCGAATCCTGCATCTCAACTCTCCTCATCGACGATCTCGGCCTCGAATACTTGGTCTTCGGGCATCTTGGCCTTCCTGGCACCTGGCCTTCTCGATGACTCGTCTGCACCGGATCCAGGGTCGATTATCTCAGCTTCAACTGCGTCGACTTCCTGACCATTCTCCTCGGAGTCCAAAGAGCTCTTCATCGATCGAGAGATCTACCGGGTTTCCCTCGCTATCAACGGCCCTGGCCGCGGCGATCACGGCTTCGACCGCCTTGTTCCTCAGAATATCACCGGCCAGCGACAAGGCTCGCGGGCTGTTGGTGAAGGCGTCGAACACCTCTTTGGCATTCTCCGAGGACCTGGCCAGGGCCTCGATCGTGGCGGCGACTTCCTCCGGACGTGACCTTGATGTCCTCGGCCTTGGCGACCGCCTCGAGCACCAGCCTGGTCCGGATTGAGCGGTTCGCTTGCTGGCGGAGGTCTTCGATGAAGGCCTCCTGGTCGATCCCGGTGGCCTCGAAGTAGTCGGCCAGAGTGATCTCGTTCTCCTCCAACCGGTGCGAGAACCGATGGAACAACTCGTCCATCTCGGTGGTAACCAGACCTTCGGGAAGATCGATCTCGGCCTCGTCGACCAGCAAGTCGAGCGCCTTCTGGCGGAACTGGCTGAGAACTGCCCTCCGTTTGGTCACGGCCAGCCGCTCGGCCAGCTCGGACCGTAACTCTTCGACCGTCTCGAATTCGGTGACCTCGTTGACCCAGTCGTCGTCGAGATCCGGCAGCACCCTGGCCTTGACCTCGTTGACTTTGACCTGGAAGCTCACCGTTGTCTCCGGCCCGTTCCCCAAAGCCGGCCGGAAGCGGACGCCTCGAAGGAGACCTCCTCACCGGCGCTGTTGCCCCGCAAGCTGGTCGTCGATGCCATCGATCATGATTCCCGAGCCCGACCTCGTACAGAAGTTCGGTGGCGTTGGCTTCTTCGACCGGCGCACCCTCGGCGATGGCGCTGATGTCGATGGAAACGAAGTCGCCATCGTCGGCGGGCGCGCTCGACGGTCTCGAGGCTGGCGAACTGCTGACGCATCCGGTCGAGGCTGGCTTCCAGATCGGATTCCGATGAGCTCGGGGGCTTCGACCTCGACAGCCCGATCCTTGTAGTCCGGAGTGGCGTCGAGTTCGGGCCACAGGGTCACTCGGACCTCGGCATTGACGCCCCCCTCGATGTCGTCGACCTTCTCGAGGGTCGGGGTCACGGCCGGGGCCAGATTGGTCTCGGTGAGGATCTCTCCCAGCTTCTTGGGGATCAGATCCTCGATCGCTTCGGTCCGAAGCCGGCCGGCACCGATCGCCGCCTCCACGACGGGGCGGGGTGCCTTGCCGGGGCGAAACCCGGGGATCTTCAGATCCTTGGCGAGCCTGCGGGCCGCGCCGGCCTTGGCGCTGTCGATCTCGGCATCGGTCAGTTCAACCGTCACCACCCGCTCAAAACGGCTGACCTCGCGGACAGTTTCGGTCATTCCGGCCACTCGGTTCTCAACAAGGTCTGCCTCTCTTGACGCATTCGGGCTGTGGACGGTGCGATGACAACACCAACCACCATCCACCGATCTTGCTCGTTGGGGTGACCGAGGGGACTTGAACCCCCGACCTCCAGGGCCACAACCTGGCGCTCTAACCGAGCTGAGCTACGGCCACCGTGATTTCGGTTCGAATCGCGGGCACCCCCGGGAGGATTCGAACCTCCGACCAAGAGCTTAGAAGGCTCCTGCTCTGTCCTCTGAGCTACGGGGGCAGAGGTCGCCCAAAGTCTAAAAGGCACCCTCGACGCCGAACCTCCACAAGCTCAATGGCTTAGAGATCTCCTGCTCTGTCCTCTGAGCTACGGGGGCAGAGGTCAGCCCAAGTGGCTGAGTGACTCGATGGCTCAATGGCTGAGCTCGCAGCTCTGTCCGAGTCGGAGGCGACTCAATTCTAGGTCTCAGGAACCCACCACTCACGCACCCACCACCCACCACTCCTCTGGGAGCGGGTGAAGGGAATCGAACCCTCATGACCAGCTTGGAAGGCTGGAGCTCTGCCATTGAGCTACACCCGCGAGCGGGATCGGATTCTAAACGGTCGGGCTTGGCCCTGCAACCGGCTGGTGATGGATCGGCGCTTCCGCTCCCAGAGTGATCCGCCGAGAACCCTATGAGCTCAGCGACTCGGCGATCAGCAGCCTCTCCTCCAAGTCCAGATTCGACTCGAGCCGATAGGTGATCCCGCTCGTCTCCCAGATCAGCACATTTCCGGTCAGCCGTGTCGCGTCTTCGACACGTCAGGCCGCCCGTCTCGAACATGAACACGTGGGGCGCCCCCGCCAGCCAGAAGGCTCGGCACCCCGTCGACGATTCACCCGATCGACCGTCGTCCCTCCCTGACACGATCTTGTTGAAGAAGTCCTCGTCGAGATCGGCCCTGAATTCGGCCAGCAAGCAATCCCGTGCCGCTGTCCCCGACTTCCGGCAGTCCGATCCGAGGCTTCCCAGGCCAGGAACACCTGGGTGCCCAGCTCCCATTGCAAGAGATGGACCGCGGTGGGGGGTTCGAGCACCGATGGAACCAGGATCGGAAAGTCGACAGCGCCTCGGGCCGACTTCCAGGTCGACCTGGACGCCGGGGGCGAGATCCGTTGGGACAGGAAGATCGGGGACATCGCCGAACTCGATATCGGATTCCGGCCACCTCCAGCAGGTTCGCCACCGCCTGCCGGCCGGCGGGCACGAGCAAGATGACCAGGGCTAGGCCAGCGAGCAACGCCAGCCAACCCAGGCCACTCCGAGGTCGCCAGGTTGGTCGGCCGGGTTCCAGACGGAGCCGCGGCGCTGAAGTCGACGGGAGTCGGCCACTCGATGCCCTCGGACAGATCCCGGAGGGCCGCTTCGATGGATCGGTCGAGCAATCATCGGTCGATGCCTCCGTCAGTCTGGCCGCAAGCCTTTCCAGCGCCCGGGCCGACCTCGACTTGACCGTACCGATGGCGATACCCAAGCGCCACGGGCGGTCTCAGCCTCGAGAAGCTCCAGGAAGTATCGGTACTCGATCACCTCTCTGAGGCGGGGCGGCAGGGCTTCCACTGCCTCGAGGAGCTGGCGCCGGTTCGTCATCGCTGGACGACCACCGTCTCGGGAGATGGGGCCGCATCCCCCAAGACGGGGTCGGAGGCGATCCTCAGGACCAGCCCGGCCCGGCGTCCGGCGCTCCGGCGACGGTTGAGGGCCTCGTTCCGGACGATCCGCAGCAGCCAGGGCCGGAAGTCGGCTCCGGCCCGGAAGCGACCCAGGGCCCGGTAGGCCTTCATGAAAGCGACCTGGGTGGCGTCTTCAGCCTCGGCCGGAGTCGCGAAGCACGAGGTAGGCCACCCTGAAGGCGACGTCCTGGTAGGCGCGGACGAGATCCGTGTAGGCAGAGACATCTCCGTTCTTGGCCTGTTCGACCAGGCGATTTTCATCCAGTGGACGGCCCTCCACCGACAGGTTCATCTCAGATACACCGCCGGCCATCCGGAAGGTTCCATGGAACCATGGACCCCGGCCGGTGTAGTGATGTGCAAAGAGCCGACCAAGGAGGAGCAGTCATGGTTCGATACCGGATCGCACTTGTCGCCATCCTCGCAGTGATGACGATCCCGATGACGGCGTTCGCCGGAGGCTGGGCCATCGCGTCGTTCGACGAGGTCCCCGGCGACTTCCAGGCGGGAGCCACCTACGACCTGGAGTACACAATCCTCCAGCACGGCGAGACCCCGGTTGATGTCGGCAACAGCCAGGTCCGCATCGTCGACTGCCAATGGAACGCGTCACTGCCTTCGATGCCGTGCCAGCTGGTGAGACGGGCCGGTACTCGGTCTCGATCACCTTCCCGGAATCGGGCACCTGGCAATGGGAAGTGACCATGGGGGACTTCGGCACTCACCAGATGGGAACGCATCGAGGTGGCCGCCGCGGCCATCGGCGGCAGCGACGTCCGGGTCGATGCTTCGGTGGTTGCTGCCGCTGGCGCTGGTGCTGGTCGTCGGGCTGGTCGCCATCCAGGTGGCGCAATCTGGCAAGGACGCGACGGTCCAGCCACCCGACTTCGTGCGGACTGACCTGATCAGGCTCTGGTTGACGGTGGCGCTCGCCGTGGTTCTGGCGAGTCGCCACCGTCGCCGTGTACCGAGCTCCAGCCGGGGAGACCCCGATCGGCCTCCCCGGACGGCGGGGCGCTGCTGTTCCAGGCCAAGGGATGCAGCGGCTGCCACACGATCGCCGGGGTCGCCGAGTTCGCCTCGATCGGCCCCAACCTGACGCATCTGTCAGTGACGTCGCCGACGAGCGGGTCGCGGGGATGAGCGCCGTGGCCTACGTGACCCAATCGATTCGAGAGCCACAGGCCTTCACCGTCACCGGCTTCGGCGCCGGCGTGATGCCGACCTTCGAGTTGTCGGATGCCGAGGTGGAATCGCTCGTGGCATTTCTCCTCACCGAGCGGTAGCCCGCTTCGAAGGCCGGGTCGATCTGTTCGATCGAGCGCATCCCGGGTTAGGCTGGAGTAACCCCCGGGATGTAGCGCAGCTTGGTAGCGCACCTGCTTTGGGAGCAGGGGGTCGCGGGTTCGAGTCCCGCCATCCCGACCCCAGCCTCAATGCAAGAGCCTTCTCGAAGAGGGCGAAGCCGTCGTTGTCGGTTACGACGTGGCGGTATCCGGCCTCCTTGTAATAGCGGCAGAGCCGCTCGTTCGCGGCCTCGCAGTCGAGCCTGACCCGGCTGCGTCCACTGACCGGCCGAGAACCGCTCTGCCCACCCGAGAATCACAGCGCCAATGCCCTCGTGCCGATAGCCGGGGATGCACCATCAGGTCACGGATATAGGACGCCAGATCGGCCCTGGGCCAGTAGTTGGTCGGGTCGTGGAACCACACCGCGATCGACCCTATGACCGCTCCATCCAGCTCCGCTACCCAGAGAACGCCGGCGCTCGTCCATTCCTCCAGGTGCTGCCGCGTCAGGGCATTGGGGTTCGAGGGAATCCCCCGTTCGAGAAGGTCGACGGCCACCTCCTCGCGGATCTCGAGCAGGGCGTCGAAATCGTCAGGGGTGGCCGGTCGGATCGAGGGAATTGCTGTCACAGGCGCACTCTATGTTCGACGGATGATCCCTCCTCCTGAAGTGGTCGCAGGCCGCCCACGACTGGGTTTCGCTCACCCGCTGGGAGCGGGCCGAGCTGGGTCGGCTGCCTTCGCCGGGCCGGGTGGACCTATGGCGAGATCATGGACCTGCTGCCGGTCGCCAAGGGAACGCTGGCCGGCTGGTGCAAGGAGATCCGCCTGACCGAAGACCAAATCGAAGCGATCAAGGCGCGGAGACCCCCTGGCATCCGCAGCGGAATCCCGGTCGACACCCAGAGAAAACGACGAGCTGAAATCGATCGCGATTCGCAACGAGGGCCGCCCTCGAAGCGAAAGAGATGCTGCATGACTCGTTCTGGATGGCTGGAGTAGTGATGTATTGGGCCGAGGGCACCAAAGCCAGACCACGACTCGAGCTCACCAACTCAGATCGAGCGAGCGCTTCAACTCTTCATCGCCTGGACACGGCGCTACCACCGTCCCGATGCGGAATTCGTCTTGGAGCTCCACCTCCACGAGGGAAATGACGACACCCTCGCCCGAGCGCATTGGGCGTCGACCCTCGGGTTGATAGACCCCCGTTTCTATCCGACTTTCATCAAACCGGCTGGGACGGGTCACAGAAAGAACAAGTCTGAAGCATGGCGTTTGTCGCGTTTCCATGACGAAGAGCACCGACGCGTTCCACCGAACCATGGCCTGGATTGACGCGATTGCCGATTTCCAGGGAGCCTTCCGCCGCTAACGTTTCGCTTTGGGGTCGCTAGCTCAATTGGCAGAGCAGGGGACTCTTAATCCCAAGGTTCCGGGTTCGAGTCCCGGGCGACCCACCAACCCCCAAAAGAGAATCGCATCAACTCGCGGGCGTAGCCGAATTGGCACAGGCGCCAGACTTAGGATCTGGTGGGTTCGCCCAATGTGGGTTCGAGTCCCACCGCCCGCACTCAGTGATCGTCGAAATCCCTCACCCCTAGCCAATCGAGATGCTCGGCGAGGTGATGGGCAACCCGCCCGATCACAACGACGTACACGAGGTCGTAGAACAACTCAAGAAAGCTGACCTCGCGGGTGTACACCACCTCTCCGTGACGCCGTGGCGGTGTACGAAACCAGAGACTCAGGCCCTGCCGGATGCGGTCCCCCGCGCGGTCTCCCGTTGTCAAACCGGTTTTTCGTGCCACACGCTTCGACCGTATCATTTCCGCCGATTCTGAGCCCACTTCGAGGTCTCTTGGCTGGTTGACTCTCCCAGGAAAGAACGAGCGCAGGAGCCTCCCCTTTGACCCTCTGCGACGATCGCTGTTCCGACGTGGGTCCTGAGCGCCGGCGCCGCAGGCATCGGACCATCTCTGGTGGCGCAAGCTCGGACGCACCGCAGGGTAGAATCAACCCAATGAGGCTGGGCGTGGTTGTTCTCGCTGTGGTCGCTCTGATGGGCATCGCCGGCATGCGGTGGCGATGATGCCGCGCGATACTCCGTTGCCCTGACGCTCGAGCAGCGCGTTGCCGGCGAGGCCGAGGCGCCAGGGTCGCAGCCGGATCCCGTGGAGACACGGCGCACGGCGTACCGGGCTCGAAGAGCTGGCGGCGACCATGGAACATCAGCTGATAACGGCAACAGAAGAAGAGAAGGCCGCGCTCGGGGAGGCAGGCTTCGTCTCGGCGATCCTCGACACACGCTTTTTCCCGAGCGAACCGGGTGCCGAGCATGTGGGCGGCGAGCCTCACATCGCGACGCTCGTGATGCAGTTCAGCTCCGAGGCGGGCGCTACCGACGCAGTCGATTTGTTGCACACGGACGGTTTGGAGCCTTGTCCAGAGACATGCGCCTTTTCCGTCGCGGAGTTCGAAGTCGACGGGATACCGAACGGCAGAGGCATCCAAAGGATCGCGACCCAGGAGTCGCTCGACCGGGTCGGCGATACCGAGCGTTCGCCACACGCCGAGTACTCGATCTTTTTTGCAGATGGACCTTTCGCCTACGACGTCAAGTTGTTTGGCCCGCCGGATGAGGTTTCCGAGCAGCAGGCCCAAGAGGTCGCGGCGAAGCTTTATGCACACGTCCACGGGGCGCCGCCGGCGTCGGAAGGATGAGCAGGACGGCGAATGCCTGCTAGTCAATCCGCCTCGCTAGGCGGGCCGGCCTGGACACCCGACCTATAGTCCGCCTCCCTTCCCCGGTCTTCGGAGATCATGAATCGTTGCAAGTGGTGGTTGCTCGCGGGTTCGACAACCTTCGCGCTCTTGACGACACCGGCGCTTGCTTCAGAGCTTCCCGACGACTGGCGCGATGAGGTAACGGATTACGTGAACGGGGCGTTGGAGGACATCGACGCTCCCGGTGCCGCGATCGTGATCGTCGACGGTGATGAGGTCTTGTTCGCCGAGGGTTTCGGAGTCGACGGACCGGGTGGGGATCCGGTGACTCCAGAAACGCCGTTTCATCTGGCCTCGGTGAGCAAAGCCATCACCGGGCTTGCGGTCATGCAACTGGTGGAGGCAGGAGCGTTGGATCTTGACACTCCGCTGGGAAGGTCCAGCCTCGGGCTCGGTTGGGAGGATCTTCCGGCGTCTGAAGTAACGGTCAGCAACCTTCTGTCCCACACCAGCGGGTGGAGTGAATACGACGGCCTGGTCAATCGTGTCGGTCCTGATTCCAGGACCCAGGCCCTGGAGGCGAACGCTCAGCGGATCGCCGCCACCCCGCTGAGCCATTCGATCGGAGAATTCGAGTACTCCAACGCCAACTACGACGTTTTGGGCTATCTCGTCGAGCGGGCCTCCGGAACAACCTACGCCGACTATCTGCAGGCCAATGTCTTCGCTCCGTTGGCCATGACCCACTCCTTCGCCAACGAAGCCGAGGCGGCTGGGGCCGGTGTCGCCGAGGGTCACTATCCCTTCTTCGGGATGAGGAGCACTCACCCGTTGCGGTTCGTTCCGGGCAGCCTTCCTTCTGCATTTCTCACCTCGAGCGCCTCGGACCTGGGCAATTTCCTCATCGCATATCTCAATGAAGGCCGTTTCGGTGCAGCCGCGGTCCTCTCACCCACAGGAATGGCAACCCTGCAAAGGCCGATAACCAATCCCAGCGGGGCCTGGGATGGTTACGCGATGGGCTGGTGGGTCTTTCCGTTCTGGAGCGCGGGTGCGCTCACGGATGGGGACGGAGGCCCGGTGGCATATGACGTCCCCGTCATCCTGGAGCATGAAGGCGACCACGAGTCGTACGCCTCTTCGATCCTGCTGATTCCCGAACAGAAGCTGGGTGTCGTCGTTCTGCTCAACATCAACGACGAATCGGCTCCGGCGCGGTACCACCAGATGCATTTTGGGATCGCCAGCATCCTCCTCGGGGTTGATCCGCAATCGTTCGGTTCTGAGGATCCGATCCGGCGGAATGCCAAGGTCCTGGCTCTGCTATTCGTCGGACTCGTACTTCTCCGTGCTGGTTTGTCGGCCAGAAGACTGAGCCGCATGACTGCGTCACGTGGTCGTTATGGGGTCGTTCGCGACCTCGTCATTCCGCTAGTGATCGACTTCGTCCTGATCGGCGGTGTGTGGTGGTTTCTCTCCACCGAGTCGGGCGTTCCTCTGACCCTTGTTCGCCAATCGACCCCCGACATCGTGCTGGCCGCTGCGGTTGCCACCGTGGTCGTCGCCGTCTGGGCGATTGTCCGTTCCTTACGAGTCGGGCGTGCCCTCGGGCGGTTTCGGTCAGAGACCACCTAGCCCGGATCGCGTCCTGCGGGGCCCCAAGTCCGTCGGTGTCTCAACCTGTTGGAGTTTGATCAACGGTTTACGGTGGGCGTCGACTTTGCCAACCCGCAAGGTGGGTCGTGACGATATCCATTGACCATGACGTCCGGCTGGTGCTGGCCTCGCAATCCGCTCGAGCACTCGGCTATGGATTCGGATCCGTGTTGCTTGCCTCGACGCTGGCGAGCCGGGGCCTTTCATCCATCAACGTCGGCACGGTTTTGGGTGCGCTGCTGGCCGGAACGGTCGTTGCTCAGTTGGCGATCGGCCGCTGGGCAGATAGATGGGGGCGGCGTCGCAGCTATCAATTGATGTATCTACTACTCGGTGTGGCCGGTCTGGCCTTTGCCAGCGCCGCCCCACTCTGGGTTCTCGTGGTAGTGGCGCTGACCGGTGCCCTGTCCGCCGAAGTGATCGAATCCGGGCCGTTCACGACGCTGGAACTGTCAATGTTGTCAGGGCGGCTCAACGCCAACGCCCTGGCCACCGGATTCGGTTGGTACAACGCCATCGCCACCGCCGCCGGGTCTCTCGGTGCGCTCGCCGCCGCTCTCCCGCAAATGGCGAGGTTGGCGTGGGACGGGGCTCCTTCAGACCGGGCCTGGTTCTTGCTCCTCGTCCCGATCGCGGCGACCGGGGTTGTCCTGGCCCGTCGATTGAGCCCGATGGTGGAAGTGACAGGAGCCGTACGAGCCGCCGCGCCCCTTGGTAGGTCACGTCCGGTTGTGACCCGCCTCGCCTCTCTGTTCGCCTTGGACTCGTTCGCCGGCGGGTTTGTCGTTCAGACGTTCGTCGCCTTCTGGCTCATCGAACGATTCGACGCCACCACGGCGAACGTCGCCGCTCTCTTCGCCACCATCGGAGTCATCCAGACCCTCTCGTTCCTGGCAGCACCGTTGATCGCCCGTCGATGGGGGCTGCTCAACACCATGGTCTTCACTCATCTCCCCTCCAACCTGCTACTGGCCGCCGTCGCCTTCGCTCCTAATCTTCCTGTCGCCGCCGGATTCCTCCTGGCCCGGTCAGCTCTCTCCCAAATGGATGTTCCGACTCGTCAGGCACTACGTCATGACTCTGGTCCAACCGGCCGAGAGGACCGCGGCCGTTGCCTACACGAACACCGCCAAATACATCGTCCGGCCCATCGGTCCGTTGATTGCGGGAGCTGCCATCACTGTTACCGCCGGGGCTCCATTCATCATCGCCGGCGTGATCAAGAGCATCTACGACCTCGTCCTGTGGGCTTGGTTTCGAACCGTTCCTCTCGCCATCCCCGAGGAGAGCACCGAATAATTGATCTCATGGGCCCGAAACCGACGGGGAGGCGGTGGCCACGGCTGATCCCAGGAAGGACTCAGGGCAGGCTCGGGCCGCTCACCGCCTCGAGAACCCGCTCGAACAGGGTTGGCCAGGGTCGAGCCGGCAAGGCCGGAAGGCCCTGTCGTCTGCACTCTCCCTGCAACCATTGGCCCTGAAGCCAGCTCACACGGGCCCGCTTGGTTTGGACACCCATCCCCGGTTCCCGCTCGCTGAAGTTGTGCAGGATCTGGGCCTCGTCGGGCTCGTAGAGGAACACCGCCCTGACCCGCCCGTCATTGGGCTCGCCGGAGAATGAGGTTTGGGCCGCCAGCCCCGGAGTGACAAAGTCACCCTCGAGCACGATCGGCTCCCTGCTCTCGAGATGATCGGCGATGACGGCCTCCAGACCGGGGGCCATGGCCCGGGCCACCTCGAGCCCTTGACGCATGATTTCTTCGGCCGAGAGTTGATCGGGATCGGGGTGGGTTCGCCAAAAGTGGATAGCGGGTTGCTGCTCCGGTGTCGTCATCCGTTCGAGGAGGACCTGGAAGTCATCGATCGCGCTATGTCCGATCGCGAAGTGTCGAGCCAATCGGGAAGCGATCTTGGTCTTGCCAGTTCCCGAGGCGCCACCGATGATCAACACGTCCCACGACCGGTCCCGGTCTGCCGCCAGGCGACCCACCTGCCCACGATAGGACACCACCGCCGTTGGCGCCCGGGCTGTTCACGCCGTCGGTGGAATCTCGACGACCCGGCCATCCTCCAGACCGAAGTCCCAGGCATCGATCGCCGGTGGTTCCAATCCGAGCATCGTGAGGGTTGTGGCGATCTGACTCCGATGATCGGACCCGTGGTGCAGCGCCTGCGCCAGCCGAATTCCTAACGGCGCGTGTTTCTCGTACCCGTCGTCTTCATCGACTTCCCTGATGACCTCGTCGGGATCGAGGTCTGCCTCCAACAGTCGGGTCCAGGCTGCTCCGGTCAGTTCCATCGCAGATCTGAGCCCCCGGAGATCTGTCCGATCCTCGTCGATGAGGAGCGTGCGGTCACCCGTGATAGAGAACAGGTACCAGGCGTCCGAGCCGACGAGGTGGCGTTGTGTCTCGATGATGGAGCCGTAGGTCCCGGGAAACACGGTGCCCTGTTGCTCCTGGTTGAGCATGAGGCACACATCAATCAACCGCGTCGTCGCCCATATGTGGTGCCCAAACGCGTCCTTCAGCAAGGACCTGCTCATGTCTCCACCATAACGACCGCTCGAGAAAGACCCGAGTGCTTTGCACACGCCTTCCCATCTACCAACCGAGGCAGGACCCTTCGTTGAGTGCGCCATCCTCAACTACCGTCTCCGGATGCGTGAACTGACCGTGGCCCTGGAGGAAACCATCTGGGAAGCTCTCGAAGAGAGGGCAGCCAGCAGTGGCGCCACCGTCGGACACCTTGTCAACCTGGCGCTGTCGGAATTCCTGGGCGTCGGGCACCACACGATGTATCAGGTGTCAACAGCCGGCGCTCTCGTGGAAGGGGTGTCCCAGGGCGCCATCTCGGTCGGCACTGTCCGTGAGCATGGGGACTTTGGCCTCGGCACCTTCGAGGACCTCGATGGGGAAATGGTGATACTCGACGGGAAGGTCTATCGGGTGGCGTCGGATGGTTCGGTGAACGAGGTGGACGACAGTGCCCTCACCCCTTTTGCGGTAGCGACCCGTTTCGAAGCCGCCCCAGCGGTGACCATCACGGCGAGCAACATGGCGGCCCTGACCGCAGCGATCGACGGGCTCCGAGAGTCCAGCAACGTATTCTTCGCCGTACGGGTCGACGGGGTGTTCGATCAGATGAGAGTGCGTGTGGTCTGTCGAACCGCCCCCGGAGTGAGGCTGGTCGAGGCCACTTCGAATCAAGTCGAACTCGACCTGGGTCCGATCAGCGGCACCTTGGTCGGGTTCTGGTCGCCGCCCTACGCCTCTGGCCTTGAGGTGGCGGGCTACCACTTCCACTTCCTGACCGATGACCGAGCGGTCGGAGGCCATGTGCTCGACTGCGGGGGTCGTGACCTGCAGGCCCAAATCCAACTTGAAGGATCGGTTCATGTTGCGCTGCCGGACAATCGTGCGTTCCTGACCGCCGACCTGCTGAGTGACCCGACTGCTGACCTGGAGCGGGCAGAGCACTGAACCCGCCCGTCAGCGATTCTCGCCGCCTGTCGTCTCCGGAATCCGGTCCACAACTCAAAGCATCGAGCCGGAACCATCGAGGATCGGACCGCTGAAGAATCGTAGGCTCTTCCCCCCATGAGGCCTCTGGCAGCCGACGGGAACCGATAGGGATGTGGAGTTGCGGAGCAAGCGTCCATCGAAGGAAGACGTGCATGCCGATCATTCAGTGACCCACCGTGGCGGAATCGCTCGGAGGGCCGGGATTCGGGCCGGGGAAGGACGTCTGGTCGGCTGGGTCGCGACTCTGTTCGCGGTAACTCAAGCGAGCCATGGATTGGGGGCGACCACAGCCGACACCCTTTTCTTGTCACGTTTCGGAGTCGAATTTCTTCCGGTGATGATTCTGGCCTCGGGTCCCGCGGTCATGTTCGCCACCGTCTTCTACATGGCAGGGATGCGCCGGTTGGGGGCGGCGCGATGGCTGGCTCCGACTCTGCTTTCACTCGCCGGATGGGTGGCCCTGGAGAGGCTGGCCGTCGCCGTTCGGATGCCGGGCGCTTATCCATTGATCTGGCTGGGGGCCCAGGTCGCAATTCTGGTCTCCTACACCGTGGTGTGGAACGCCGCCGGCGAAGTATGTACCACCCGCCAGGCCAAACGACTCTTCCCGATCTTCGCTTCTGCCGGCATCGCCGGGGCGATAGCGGGCAACGGCGTAGCGGGAACATTGACCGCTGCGCTGGGGACCGAGAATCTTCTGATCGTCCACGCCGGCCTTCTGGCAGGCGCCGCCGCCATCATGGCCACTCGGGTGAGACCGTTCATGAAGGCCTTCGAGACCAGCCTCCACTCGTCGATCTTCTCCGATCTTCGTGCCGGCCTTGATCTCACCCGGACCAATCCCCTCCTGCGGCTGCTGGCGTGGCTAGCGATCGCCCTCAATGTTTTGTTCTTTCTCGTCGTTTTTCGCTTCAACGAGACCATCGCCACTTCATTTGGAACGGAAGCGGAGCTGGCGAGCTTCATCGGGACCTTCGCGGCGGTGGCCACTGTTGCCACCCTCGCCACGGCTCTTTTCGGTGCCGGTCCCCTGTTCAGGCAAATCGGAGTGGTCGGCACGTTGCTCATCGTTCCCGCGGTCTATCTCTTCGGCTTCGGACTGTGGTCGGTTTCATTCGGCTTGGTCACGGCCACGCTGGTTCGGGGCGCGCAATGGGTAGCCGTCAACGCCCTGGGAGGCACTGCCTTGAGTTCCATGTTCAACGTGATCCCGGGCAAGCGCCGAAGCCAGGCGGCGACTTTCAACGCCGCCATTCCCACCCAGATCGGAACCACGATTGCCGGAGCTCTTCTGGTATTCGACTCCTCCATACCGGAACCGGGGCTCATCGTCATCGGCCTCGGGTTGTCAGTCTGGGCCCTGGCCCTCGGGGTCCGCATGCGGCATGCCTACACCGATGCTTTGGTCAGAGCCGTTCACACCGGGATCGAGGTATTTTCGGCTCCGACCCCCGGAGTCCAAAAGCCCACCCTCGACGCCGATGCTCACGAGGCCTTGTCGACCGCCCTCTCCGATCCCAGTCCAGGAAGACGGGCGATCGCCGCCACCCTGCTGGGAAGGCTCGAATCCGACGGAAGAGAGCACTGGCCCCGAGCGCTGGCCGATGAGGATCCACAGGGTCCGCGCGGCCGCCCTTCATGCGATTTCGGATCGGCCCGAAGCAGTCGACATAGCGCGAGACCTGCTCGCTGATCCGGTTGCAAATGTCCGACGACGAGCAGTGGAAATCCTCGAGAAGCACGGGGACTCGATCAGCTCCTCGTCCGAGTCGTTGGTCGATCCCGACCCGGTGGTTCGTGCTTCAGCTGCGATTCTCACCGACCCGGACACCGGTGGCCGAATCCTGGACTCGATGCTGAGCTCGACGGACCAGGCGATGGTGCTGGCCGCCCTGGAGGCATTGGCTCACCGGCCAACACTCGTCGATGATGATGTTGCCCGGTTCGTCACACACCCGGATCGCCAGGTACGGGCTGCGGCCGCCAGATGCCTGATCGGACGGACCGACCATATCGACACTTTGCTTTCTCTGCTCGATGACCCTTCGATCCGGGTGCGAAATGCTGCCGCTGACACCCTGGCAGCCCATCCCGATACGGTCGACGCCCTCGTTGAATTGCTGTCGCACGGCTCGGTCCGCGCCTGCGACGCAGCCTTGCAAGCTCTCGCCGAACGCGGGCTGGGAGGAGATCGATGCAGGGAGTGGATCTCGGGCGAGGTGGCCAGAGCACGGTACCTGCGCCTTCATCGGATGGTCCTGCTCGTCGGCTCCCCGACCGAAACCGTCGGCTACCTGGCCCGCCTGCTGCGATCCCGCGAGCATCGGCTGGAGCGGTGGGCATTGATGGCACTCACCGTCGCTGAGACCGAGAACGTGATTCCCGTGTTGAAACGTGCCATCTGGGCCGACGACCCCGAGATGAGCGCCCAGGCGCTGGAGGCCCTCGACTCGCTCGCCTCCCACTCCCTCGTCAGGCCTTTGATCGCACTGCTCGAGGACGATTCGACGCCCTCCAACGATGATCCCGAACAGACATTGCGGATTCTGGCCAACGACACGGATGACTGGATTCGGGCGCTGTCGATCCGAGCCTTGATGGAAGGGGACTATCCCCATCAGGACCAATTACGAACCCGCTGGGCGACGGATTCGTCCCCCCTGGTAAGAGCGGTTATGTCAAGATCGACCAACCGAATGAACGAGACCGAAACCTTCGACACCGTTGACCGGGTATTGGCCCTGCAACGCGCCTCCATCTTCTCCGAGATCGACCCCGAAGACCTCGAGCGAATCGCCGTCGCCGCCATCGAACGCCGATATCACCCTGAGGAGACCATCTACAGATACGGAGAGGAAGGTAAGGAATTGCTCGTCGTTGTCTCCGGCGACGTGGAGGTACGGCGCCCGAATGGTCAAGCGATACGAACCTTCGGTGCCGGCGAACACGTTGGAGAATTGGCCCTCCTCGGACGCAGAACCCGGGCGGCCGATGTCATCGCCGGCCCCGCTGGGGTACACGTCCTTGCCTTGGAGGCAGCCGAGTTCGAAGTGATTCTGGAAGAGCGGCCTACCGTCGCCATGGCCATGCTGGCCACGTTGGCCGACCGGATGGGAACGATGTGATGGACGGACCTGTGGCACTTCGCTCTGCAACTGGTCGGGGATAGTCGATATCGATCCGACCCGAAAAGTGCCATCGCCCGCTGCGTGCTTCTAGTCGGCCGCGTACTCCCCCAGCATTCCCGCCAGGGCTCGAAGCGCCAGGGCTCGATGCGACATCGTGGCCTTGGCCTCGGGGCCGATCTCGGCCAGGGTGACGCCACCCACCTCGAAGATGGGGTCGTAGCCGAAGCCGAAGGTACCGCGGGCCGCGAGGGCAATGGTCCCCTCGAGGCGACCCTCGGCAACTAGCTCGGAACCATCAGGCCACACCAGGGCGACCACCGAGCGGAAGGTGGCCCGCCGGTCCTCCACCCCGTCTAGCAACACCAGCATCTTCTCGACGTTTTCCGCATAGGAGGCTTGCGGTCCAGCGAAGCGAGCCGTGTGGACTCCCGGATCGCCGCCGAGTGCAACCACCTCGAGGCCGGTGTCATCGGCCAGCGCCGGCAGTCCGGTCGCGCTCGCTACGGCGCGGGCCTTTAGCAAAGCATTCCCTT
This sequence comes from uncultured Acidimicrobiia bacterium, assembly GCA_963790345.1. Taxonomy (GTDB): domain Bacteria; phylum Actinomycetota; class Acidimicrobiia; order Spongiisociales; family ZC4RG35; genus DATEEG01. The sequence continues at coordinate 47,908 of CAWBOD010000006.1, forward strand.
CGAGTGTGGCTTCGGTCTCGTGAACATCGTCCCAGGACAGTCCCGTGACGATCTCATCGACCAGGCGTTCCCGCACCAGGACCGACTCGATCTCGATGATCTTGTCTGGGTTTTTCGACGCCACCACCAATCGGGGGATGCGAGCCAGTCGGGGTGACGGCGATGCGCTCAAGGAGCGACTGCTTGGCGTTGGGCGTCTACCAACTGTTCGATGCCGATCCTCGCCAGGTCGAGCATGGCATCGAGATCATCCCGGCTGAACGGTGCTCCCTCGGCCGTTCCTTGCACCTCGACGAGCAGGCCCCGACCGGACATCACCACGTTCATGTCCACCTCGGCCTTGGCGTCGTCTTCGTACTCGAGATCCATTAGGAACTCACCGTCGACCATGCCTACCGAGATTGCTGCGACGTTGTCGATCATCGGATTGCGGACCATTACCCCTCGGGCCACCGCATCTTCAAAGGCATCGTTCAAAGCGACCCACGCCCCGGTGATCGCGGCGGTGCGGGTGCCACCGTCGGCCTGAAGCACATCGCAATCCACCCGGACCATGCATTCACCCATCGCCTTCAAATCGACCACCGACCGGAGTGCCCGGCCGATCAGCCGCGAAATCTCCAGTGCACGACCCTTTTGATACTGGTCGCGGCCGATTCGCTCCCCGGACGAGCCGGGGAGCATTCCGTACTCGGCTGTGACCCACCCTTTGCCGCTATCCCGCATCCAGCGAGGCACATCGGCTTCGACAGCAGCGGTACAGAGCACTCTGGTCCGGCCCATCTCGATCAAAACCGACCCCGGGGTCATGTCGGTGTACCCCAGATGCATTTTCAGGGGCCGAAGCTCATCTCTCGGTCGATCGCGACTCATCGTCAAATCTTTCGACTGGCGCCCGGAACGGCTAGTTCAACCGGGCGATCGAACGCGACTTCCGCCTCGGCGATTGAACGGGACGACTCAAGATGGGGAGGGATGTGAGTGAGCATCAAATGCTTCGCCCCGACCTCTCGCGCGATGCTTCCTGCCTCGATTGCAGTCAGGTGGAAGGGATAGTCGCTCTGGCCAGGCTCGCCCTGGTAGCTAGCTTCGCACAGGAAAAGGTCCGCCCCCTCCGCGACCCTCATCCAGTCACCTTGGGGGCCGGTGTCGGCGCTGTAGGCAAGGACCCGTCCGTTGGTCTGCCAGCGCGTTGCCACCGTGGTGACCGAGTGATCGGAGCGCCGGAAGAAGATCTTGATGCCGCCCACTTCGACCTCATCGCCATCGTCGACGGTGGCGAACTCGAACGTCTCGGCCATCCCACCGTCCTCGTGATCGTCCACGAAACGCAACAGCTTGTCCGAGACCGACGCCGGGCAGTACACGGGGACGTGGGAGCGAGGCCGCGTCGGAGTAACGGAAGACGTGAAAGGCGGTAATGAGATCAAGGCAGTGATCGGGATGCTCGTGAGATAGGACAATCGCATCGACCATGTGGGGGTCGATGGGAAGGGCCAGAAATGTGCCGGGGCCGGCATCGCACCAGATCCTGGTGCCTTCATTTTCGATCAGATATCCCGACGCCGGGCGGCCGGGAACCGGATAGGTTCCCGAGGACCCGAGGATTGATAGCTTCAATTGCTCCCCTGACAGGCTTTTCGTCGAGTGTAAATGTCAGGGCGCCAGACGTTCGATCTGCCATCGCTCTGCCGTGCGCCGATACAGAAACCGATCGTGAAACCTTGCCTCGCGCCCTTGCCAGAATTCGATAGGTGTGCGGGGCGATCCGATATCCGCCCCAATTGGCGGGTCGGGGAATGTCGCCCTCGGGATACCGGCGTCTGATGTCATCGAGCCGCCCCTCCAGTTCTTCCCGATCCGTGACGACCGCGCTCTGGGGGGAGGCGGCCGAAGCCAGCCTCGACTCAGGGGGCCTGGAGGCGAAATAGGCGTCAGATTGGGCGGTGTCGACCCTGGAGACCGTTCCTTCGATGCGGATCTGTCGACGGATCGGGACCCAGAGGAAGACCGCAGCCGCTACAGGATTGCTCTCGATCTCGACGGCCTTGCGGCTTTCGTAGTTCGTATAGAAATCGAACCCGTCGGGCGAGATGCCCTTCAACAACACGGTGCGAGCCGACGGGCGACCGGCGGCGTCGGACGTTGCCAGCACGAAAGCGTTGGGCTCTTCAAGACCGGCCTCTTCGGCATCGGCCATCCAGTGAGTGAATTGGGCCAGGGGGTCGGCCTCGAGTTGGTCGCGGTCCAGCGGAAGGTTGCGATAGTCCACCCGCATGCGTTCGAACATTGGATCCACTCCCGAACGCTAATGCTTAGCCTGTCCGCCATGGCCACAGGTCCGGCGGGTGGCGGTCGCGAGGGCGCGAGCCGCCAACGCTTTTCGACACTCGTCTCGAGAGCGCTTCGTCGGAGATGCCCGAACTGCGGCGCCCGCGGAGCCTTTGCGGGCTACTGGACGCTGGCGCCGCACTGCCCCGCTTGCGGCCACAAGTTCATGCGAGAACCGGGCTATTGGGTCGGAGCTGTGATCTTCAACACCTCCCTGGCCATAGTCGCCTTCCTGCTGACCTTCGCAGTGTTCCTCGTGGCGACCTGGCCCGAAGTTCCTTGGGACTGGCTGGCGCCGACGGCGATCGGGGTGACAGTTCTGGTCCCGGTGTTGTTCTATCCATGGGCTCAAGGGTTGTGGATGGCCTACGACCTGTTCGTTCACCCCTTGGAGCCAAAGGAGCAAGAAGCCGCGCGGGAGAGGCTCGGTGGCTCATCTCCCAGCCATCGCCCCTCATAGGGACCCGGGGTCAGAGTCGTTTGGCAACCTCGTCCAGCATGACCTCCGTCGCTCCGCCACCAATCGAATGGATTCGAACATCCCGATAGAGGCGCTCGACAGCCGTCTCCCTGATGTAGCCCATGCCCCCATGGAACTGAACGCATGCGTAGAGAACCTCGTTGGCGAGCTCCCCTACGTACGCCTTCACCATTGAGACCTCCTTGACGGCATCGTCACCTCGCTCCATCAGCCAGCCCGCATGGTGTACAAGTTGTCTGCCTGCCTCGAGGCGCGCCGTCAGCATGGCCAGGCGCTGGCGAATGACCTGCTTGTCGAAGAGCGGTGACCCGAACGCTTTCCGGCGGCGGACGTGTTCCAGGGTCAATTCGAGGGCGCGACTCGCCTCACCGATCGCCTGAGCAGCAATGGCGAGACGCTCGTTCTGGAAATTGGTCATGATGTAGTAGAACCCGCGGTTCTCCTCACCGATCAGGTGATCCTCGGGGATCCAACAGTCGCTGAAGGACAACTCCGATGTATCGGAGCAGTGCCAGCCCATCTTCGGAAGGGCGCGGCTGACCGTGAACCCCTCCGCGCCTCGCGGCACCGCGAATATGGAGATGGCCCGGGATCCTTTCGAGTCGCCATGCGTGCGGGCTGCCACGAATACGAGGTCGGCGGTCCCACCGTTGGTGATGAACATCTTCGATCCGTTGATTCGCCACCCATCTCCGTCCCTGCGGGCCTTGGTTCGGATGGACGCCACATCGGAGCCGGCGTCGGCCTCGGTGACGGCGATGGCGGTAAGGGTCTCGCCCGTGAGCATGCCTGGAAGCCAAGTCTTCTTCTGGTCGTCGGAGCCAAAGTTGAGGAGATAAGGCATCGCCAGGTCGGTGTGGACCAGGGCGGTGATCGAGAACCCGCCGTAGGTGGAACGGCCGAGTTCCTCGGCGAAGGCGATGGAAGCCAACGGGCCAAAACCTACGCCCCCATACTGCTCGGGAACCCGCAATCCAAAGAAGCCGATGTCACCCATCTTCTTGAGAACCGCCCGGGGAACATTGGCCTCCTTCTCCCAGGCATCTGCATTCGGAAGGACCTCTTCTTCTACGAAGCGACGGGTCTGAGCCCGGATCGCGTCGAGGTCGTCGTTGTCGTAGATCGAGGTCACAGCCTGAAGATAGGCGCAAAAGTCAGAACGTGAGTTGGGTACCGTTGGACGGATGAGGTCGTCTTCGACGATGGTGGCGGTTGTTGCCGAGGGCGCTCGGCCCGCCTTGGTCCGCCTCGCCGAACGTGCTGCCAACGTGGCGGCAGAAGCCGCTGGCGACCTTCCGGATTCGTGGTCGGAAGCGGCGATCGTGACCAGGGCCACCTGGGACCGGGCCGTTCGACATCGTTTGATCTACACCGTCGTGGATGTTGATCCTTTGGCGCCGGTGGTCATGGAGTGGTCTCGCAGGCTCATGGGTCAGCAACACGAGCTGGAACTGGCGATCGGCGCATCCAACCCACCAGATCCTCCCGACTTTTACCTGGTCGACGAGCAGCTCAACCATCCACTGGTCGACTGGTACCTCGGCCATCTCCGGGACCTCTCACCCGGACGGGTCGTGCCCGTGAAACTCGACCCCGAGTCGATCTCGCATGCTTTGGGGTCGCTCGGTTATGGACCCTCCTTTCCCAGTGGCAAGGAGCTGGCCGCCAGCGCCCGCGAATACGTCCCCTTGCCAGGATTGGCCGCTGTGAGCCCGAAAGGCGACGCTCCGGTCGAACAGATGTTCGACTAACGTGGCCCTGTGGCAGAGTTCCGCTGGCGCCAGTTGGCTGATTCCCAGGACGGTCTGTTCGAGACCAGCCGGCGCGTGGTCGGTAGGGGCGAGTACCGGGGGCTGACCTTCCACGAGATCGAGGCCAGGTCGATCATCACGAAGTCCCCACCGGGGACTCCCTGGTTCGGATACTCGATCAACGCCTACAGGGGATGCAGTCATGCGTGCAGTCTATTGCCTTGTAGGAGAGACCCCAATCCTCATGGCCAACGGTCGGACGAAACCGATAGCAAAGATCAGACCCGGCGACCGCGTGTACGGAACCAGACGCGAAGGCAACTACCGCCGATTTGTCGAAGCCGAGGTCCTCGATCATTGGGCGACTGTCAAACCCGCCTATCGAGTCCTCGCGGGTCGAGGCACTGTCTTGGTTGCCAGCGGTGACCACAGATTCCTGACAGACCGTGGCTGGAAACACGTGACCGGAAGCCAGCAAGGACCCGACCAACGCCCCCACCTGACGATCAATAACAGACTCCTGGGTCTGGGTCCTACTGGATCACCCCCAAAACACGACGAGGACTTTCGACGCGGATATCTGTGCGGAATGATCCGCGGTGATGGCACGGTGGGGACCTACTCATACCCTCGGCCCGGGAGAACGTCGGTCCTCGTTCACCGATTCCGTGTTGCCCTTGTGGACGGAGAAGCCCTGGAACGCACCAGAACGTTCCTTCGGGACCTGGGCGTCGAGACAAAAGCGTTTCTGTACTCCCAACCAACCGAGACGCATCGAGAATTGCGCGCGATCCGAACGTCGCGCAAAGCGGACATTGACCTGATCCGAGCAACGATTGAGTGGCCCGACGAGGCGTCGGAAGGATGGGGACGGGGTTTCCTGGCTGGGATTTTTGACGCCGAAGGAAGCCACAGCGAACACGTTCTCAGATTCTCCAATGCAGACAAGACAATTCTGACGGTCGATATCAGATCAGCTCGATCGCTTGGGATTCGATTCGGTGATCGAACCCGAGCGTGGTCAATCCCGGGTCAGAACAGTGCGTATCAGAGGCGGAATGAGTGAACACCTCCGGTTCTTCCTGACAGTCGATCCCGCAATTACTCGAAAACGAAGCCTCCTTGGAACAGCGTTGAAAGCGAACTCGGGCATGACCGTGACGTCCGTCGAACCCTTGGGTTTCGACGTTCCGATGTACGACATCACGACAACGACGGGAGACTTCATCGCGAACGGAGTCGTCAGTCACAACTGCTTCGCTCGGCCGACCCATGACTACCTCGGCTTCAATATGGGCAACGACTTCGATACGCAGATAGTCGTCAAAACCAACGCGGTCGACCTGGTTAGAGCTGAGACGATGCCGGGACGCTGGCCCGGCGACTCCATCGCCATGGGTACCAACACCGATCCCTATCAGGCCGCGGAGGGCAAATACAAACTGACCCGGGGAATAGTCGAGGTGCTGGTCGAACGCAGCAACCCTTTCTCAATCCTGACCAAGTCGCCTCTGGTGCTGCGCGACATCGCTCTCATCACCGAGGCTTCGAAGAGAGCCGAGGTGTCCGTTTCCTTTTCCGTGGCGACGGTGGACGAAGACGTGTGGCGTCGGACCGAGCCGGGCGCCCCGCATCCACGAAAGCGACTCGAGGCGCTGGCCAAGCTCCGAGCGGCGGGTATCAGCGGCGGCGTGATGATGGCGCCGATTCTTCCGGGCATCTCCGACCGGCCTGATCAGATCGCAGCGGTCAAGCAGGCTGCACGAGAAGCCGGGGCGGAGTCGTGGCATCCGGTGAAGTTGCACCTGCGTGGGATGAGACAGCACTTTCTCGACTGGCTCAAGGAGGATTCGCCCCAGTTGGTCGAGCGATATGAAGAGATGTATCCGGAACGCCGCCCCAAGCCCCGGCAGCGAAGATCAGAAACCCCGGACCGCGACCAGCTGAGTCTCCTCTAACACCCCTCGGGGCTGAGAGATCCATGCAAAGCCACGGCGAAGGGAAAGAGGATCCTGTCATCGGCCCGACCGCGCCGCCAAATTTGGCGTGACAAGAACAGATCCTCCCAACTTTGGCGCGTGGCGAACAACAGGTGTTCGCCCTGGACCAGATTTCGAGGGAAGTGTTCGTCCCCCGCCAAATTTGTGTTGAGTGGGTGGATCAGCCTTCGGTGGATCGAATCGAGACAGGAAACCAGACGATGTTTTCGCGCATCAAGCGCGGCCCGCGGGCCGCGCTTGATGCGTTAAAACCATGGAGCTCCAGGAACGTTCGGGAATCCCAAACGCTCTTGGAGGTGCCGGGGGTCGAACCCGGGTCCGCTGAGCCGTTGGCGCCGGCATCTCCGAGCGCAGCCGTCGGCGAGCTTTTCGATCGATGGGACCCCAACGGCGGGCTTCCCTCCGACTTATCCGGAATTGATCTTTGTCCCCCGGTCCCGGAACCCGGAGGACGCATTCCGCATTGCGGCGCCCGGTCCCGGCGAGGCGGACACCCACCGGGCGGACGGGCTGCTTTTAGTTAGGCAGCCAGTGCGAAGTTGTCTTCGGCACTTGTGTTTTTTCCCGGCTCTTTAACGAGGATCCGGAGACCTCGGCTCGCTTCCGACGCCTTAAAACTCAACGTCGAGACCATTTCACCCCCATGGGTAAGCAAAGCCTAGTAGGCGGCCCTGAGTATGCGTAGGCAGCTCAGCGAATACTGCCTACTGCCTACTGATTACTGCCTTCTTTTCTTCATAGCCCGCTCCATCTCCCGCTTCTGGTCTCGTTCCTTCAGAGTGTCGCGCTTATCGATGGTGTTTTTCCCTCGGGCGAGCCCGAGGTTGACCTTGACCCTTCCCGAACGGAAGTGGAGATCGAGTGGGATCAGGGTCAGCCCCTGCTCGGCCACCCTCGCTCCAAGACGGTCGATCTCCCGACGGTTCAACAGCAGCTTCCTGGTGCGTTCAGGCTCATGGCCCCCGCCCCGGGAGAAGTTGTACGGAGCGATGTAGGCACCGACGAGAAACGCCTCGCCGTCGCGAATGTGGGCGAAGCTGTCTTTGAGCTGAGCCTTGCCCTCCCGCAGACTCTTCACCTCCGAACCCTCGAGGACCAGACCCGCCTCGACTTGATCAAGAATTTCGTAGTCGTGACGAGCCCGACGATTGCTGGCAACGACCTTGATATCCCCCTTTTCCGCCATGACGATCTCAGCCGAGGTACTGCATCGGATCGACCGGGACGCCGTTGAGACGGACTTCGAAGTGGAGATGGGGTCCGGTGCAACTACCGGTGCAACCTACGTACCCGATGACCACTCCCCGGGTCACTACCTCGCCTACGGACACGGCGATGCTCGATTGATGAGCGTAGAGCGTGGACATCCCTCCTCCGTGGTCGATGACGACGGCGCGGCCGTAGCCACCGTAGGTCTGGGACAGAATCACCGTGCCATCTGCTGCGGCCGAAATCGGCGTCCCCGTCGATCCGTTGATGTCAATCCCGGTGTGAAGCTTTCTCACTCCCAGGATCGGGTGGATTCGATAGCCAAATGGCGAGCTGACCCGCCCGTTGAGCGGCCACGCCAGAATGCCGGGAGCCTCGCCCTCGTCACTCTGCAGTCTCGCGATCTCGTCCTCGAGACGTTCGGCGTCGGCCTCGAGCCCGTCTTTGTGCTCTTCGGCCGCCGCGATGTTGCGGCGGATCTCGTCGAGCAGGGACTGAACGGCGGCGGCTTCGTTTTGAGCCGCGGCCAGCGCCTCGTTGGCGGCATTGCGTTCGATTTCGAGCTGTGACTTCTCAGCTTCGAGTTGGGCCAGCTGGACCTGGGTCTCGACCTTTCTCTCGGCAACGCCTTCTCGCTGACGTTCTTCTTCCCGCTGGAGCAATTCGAAGGAGGTGAAGATGTCCTCGTTCTCAGCGAAGATATCGCCGGCGTACACGATCACCGTCGCAGCCGAGACCGCGTCTTGCTGCGAGAACAGGCCCAGGGCCGGCATCGCCGAGGCCTCCATGTACATGGCCACCGCTTGATCCTCGAGGCGGGTTTCGGTGTTCCGGAGGTCGATCTCGGTTCGGGCGAGGTCAGCCTCGAGACCATCCAATTGAATCGTCAGGTCGGCCACCGCCTGTTCGGTGTCGTGGACCCGGGCGATGGTTTGGTCGACCCGCGCCTGAGCGGCATTGAACAGCGACAAGGCTGCCTCGAGGTTGGCCTGGGCTGCCGCCACCTTCTGACCGACTGTGCTCGCCTCGGTCCGAGCGGCCTTGATGGCCCGGTCGACTTCCGCCAGCGCCAGCTGCACTCGTTGCAACTCGGATGCGACGTCATCCTGGGCTCCGACGGGAGCCGAAACCCAGAGGAGGGCTAGAACCACGAGGAGCACGGCTAGCCGTGCGGGCTTCACAGCGGCTCGAGGACCCGCCGGGCGCCTGTTACCGGGCGTTCCCCTTCGTCATCTCGCAGGTATCGGCTGAGTCCCAGCACGCTTCCCAGCACACCTGCCGCTGCACCGAACAGAAGAAACAGAATCCCCCATGTCACGAAGAACCGGTCCGAGATCGAGAACGAGATGATCTCGATGGTTTCACCGAGCGTCCTCAGGTTACGTGACGCAACCCACACAGTCGTGACCGCAAGTCCGGCCCCCACCAGGCCCTCGATCATCCCCTCGAGAATGAACGGGATCCGGACGAACCAGTTCGATGCCCCGACCAGTTTCATGATCGCCACCTCGTCGCGGCGCGGATAAATAGCCATCCGGATGGTGTTGGCGATCAAAATCACCGCCGAGACACCGAGAACGAATGCCAGGCCGAGCCCCAACAGGTTCAGCACAGTCGACAGCGAAGAGAGTTGTTCGATCTGCTCGCCGAAGGTGACCACCCGCTTGATGAGTTGGGACTGATCGGCCAAGCGGAACTGGACGTCCCGGTAGAGGTCGATGTTGTTGAGCTCGATTCGCACAGAGGCGGGGAGGACGCTGGGATCGATATCCAAATAATCGGGCCGATCGGCAAACAACTCCTGATACTCGACCCAAGCCTCGGCCTTGTCGACGTAGAAGGCTGCCGCCACTTCGGACCAGCTTTGAACCTCCGTCAACAGAGCCTGGTGAGAGCCCGTAGCGACGCCGTCACTCCCCTCGTCGTTGAGGAAGGCGATGACATGCACTCCGTCCTGCCACGCCAGGGTGTTGATCCTGAGGAGCTGGTTCACCACCAGCGCCCCAAATGCGAGGGCGAGCGATATGAAGACTGCCAGGACGGCCCCGAGGACCACGAGAAGATTCCGGCGAAGGTTGATCAAGGCTTCCCTCATCAGGAAGGCGACCCGGCTCACCCGAGATCACCACCCGTGGGAACCCGTTCCGGGTCGACGTCGCTGTCGACGATGGGAATTTGGTCGGTTTCGTAACGACCCGACCTCTCGTCCCTGATGATCCGTCCGTCCTCGAGTTGCACGACCCGGCGCTGCATGGCGTCGACGATGGCATGGTCGTGAGTTGCCATCACGATGGTGGCGCCGGACCGATTGATCCGGTCGAGCAAGCGCATGATCCCCACGGAAGTACCGGGATCGAGGTTCCCGGTTGGCTCATCGGCCAGAAGGATCGGGCGGGCGATTGACGAACGCTCTTGCAATCGAGACCCGCTGCTGCTCCCCACCGGAAAGCTGCCGAGGGTATCGATCGATCTTGTCGCTGAGGCCAACCAGTTCGAGTACCTGGTCGACCTGAGGGGCAATGACGGTCCTGGGCCGCCCCAACACCTCGAGGGCGAAGGCCACGTTCTCTCCGACCGTCTTGTTGGGCAGGAGTTTGAAGTCCTGGAATACCGTACCCACCGACCTCCGCAGGAAAGGAACCTTCCAGGCAGGGAGCTGCGTGATGTCCTTCCCGGCCACCCAGATGGTCCCTCTCGTCACTGTTTCCTGACGTAGCAACAATCGGACCAACGTCGACTTCCCGGATCCGGAAGGTCCGACGAGAAAGACAAACTCCCCCTTCTGGATATCCAAAGAGATGTCGCGGACGGCGACGGTGCCGCCCTCGTAGACCTTGGTTACTTCACGAAGTCTGATCATTTAAACCCGGACATGTCCTGACGGTCATGGGTCTCAGAGAGAGGACCCGGAACTGAGCAAGGGTACCCCAGCACGTCAGGCAAACTGAACCTATCGAGCTCAGTAGGCAGCTATGAGTAGGCGAGCTCTGCAGTAGTCAGCCATCAGTAAGCAGTATGCAGCAAGAGACGAAGGATCTCTGTCCGATGACTGCCCACTGCCTACTGCCTACTGCCTACTGCCTACTGAGAGCTGCCTACTGCCTCTCGTACCTTCCCCTTCGCCAACGGAGATAGCCGTCAACGAAAGGATCGAGGTCGCCATCGAGTACTCCCTGAATGTTCCCGACCTCGACATCGGTGCGGAGATCCTTCACCATTTGATAGGGCTGCATCACATAACTCCGAATTTGGCGACCCCAGGCGGCTTCACCTTGCTCGCCCCTGATCTCATCGATGTCGGCCAGACGCTGCACACGGGCCAGTTCATGCAGTCGAGCTTTCAGGATCGCCATGGCCCGAGCCTTGTTCTGGAGTTGACTGCGCTCGTTTTGAACTGCAACGACGAGACCGCTGGGAAGGTGGGTTATGCGGACCGCGGAATCGGTCTTGTTGACGTGCTGGCCGCCGGCCCCCTGCGATCGGTACGTGTCGATACGGAGATCATCGGGACTGATCTCGAGGGCCTCGGCGTCCGACAGTTCGGGAACGACATCGACCCCGGCGAATGATGTCTGCCGCCTGGCATTCGAATCGAACGGGCTGATGCGGACCAGGCGATGAACGCCCCGCTCCCCTTCCAGGATGCCGTACGCGTGGTCCCCCCGGACCGTCATCGTGACGGACTTGACACCGGCCTCGTCGCCCTCGGTGATGTCCTCGATGGTGACGTTGAAGTCGGCGTCGGACAAATACCGCTGGTACATCCGCGCCAACATTTCCGCCCAATCCTGGGCGTCGACCCCGCCGGCCCCGGCGTGCACCGCCAGGATCGCTGGGTGATCGTCGTACTCGTCGAAGAAGAGCGACTCCCGCTCCAGCCCGGCGAGGTCCTTTTCGATTCCCGCGAGTTCGGCGTCCACCTCGGCCCTGGTAGCCCCGTCGTCAGCCTCGTCGGCTAGATCGAGGAGGACCTCGGCATCGTCGAGATGGGTTGTGAGCCGAGCGACTCTGGACAAGGGTGTTCTCGATCTGAGCGAGCCGCTGGGTCACGGCCCGACCCTCATTGGGATCGGTCCACAAGTCAGCGGCCGAAGCCCGCTCCTTCAGCTCGACGAGCTCAGTGGCCTTGCCTTCGAGGTCAAAGAAACCTCCTGGCTTCGGACAGGCGCGTCCTCAAATCAGCGATGGCAGAGCGGGGATCGATCGACTGGGTTGTCATGGCGAAGGAAATCGTACCTTTCGTCCGGCGTCGAACTCACGCGCCGTGACACCGCTTGTACTTCTTGCCGCTCCCACAAGGACACGGATCGTTTCGACCAACATCGTTTTTGGATACGGCCTGGGGCGATCGACCGGCCGGCCCGGGAACTTCTGGCCGCCGAACCGGCGGAGCCGCTTCTGGGGCCTGGACGTGGAAGAGGTGCTTGATCGAGTCTCTCTTCACAGCGTCGACGAGGTCGCTGAAGAGGATGAACCCCTCGCGCTGATACTCGACGAGCGGGTCGCGTTGGCCCATTGCGCGGAGACCGATGCCTGAACGGAGATAGTCCATCTCGGAAAGGTGCTCCCGCCACTTGTTGTCGATCACGAACAACGCGATCTGGCGTTCGTACTGCCTCAGAACCTCGGGAGTGAGCTCGCGCTCGCGCTCGGCATATGCGGCTCGCGCCTGCTCCATCGCAACCTCGACGACTTCCTCAACGTTGAGACGATCAAAGTCTTCCCGGTTGAGATTGGCCTTGTAGAACTGTCCGAGCTCCTTGTTGAGCAGCTCCCAGTCCCACTCAGAGGGTGACACCTCCTCTGTCAAAACCGATTCGACCGTGTCGCCGATGACCTTGTCGATCCACTCGCCGATGAGATCGTCGCCGGTCGCATCGAGCAGGTTCTCCCGCCATTCGTAGATGACCTCGCGCTGGCGATTCATCACCTCGTCGTATTTCAGAACGTTCTTTCGGATCTCGAAGTTCTGCGCTTCAACGGTGCGTTGGGCCCGTTCGATGGCCTTGGTAACCATGCCGGCCTCGATCGGGACATCATCGGGGATGCGCATCCGATCCATCAGCCCCGAGACTCGCTCGCCCTGGAAGCGCCTCATCAGGTCATCACCCAGAGACAGGTAGAACCGCGATTCCCCCTCGTCTCCTTGTCGTCCGGAACGCCCCCGAAGCTGATTGTCGATTCGACGTGACTCGTGCCTCTCGGTGCCCACCACATAGAGCCCGCCTGCCGCCTTCACCCGCTCCTTGTCCGGGACGATTTCCTCACCGTATTTTCCGGTCAGTTCGACCAGTCTCGCCTCGTAGTCGGGCGCATCGCTCGAGAAGCCCTGCCGCTTCAGCTCGACTTTGGCCATGCCCTCGGGATTGCCGCCGAGCATGATGTCGACGCCGCGGCCGGCCATGTTGGTCGCCACTGTCACCGCCCCCGGGCGACCGGCCTGAGCGATGATCTCCGCCTCCCGGGCGTGGAGTTTGGCATTGAGCACTTCGTGTCGAATGCCACGTTTGGTCAGGAGACGGGCGAGGCGTTCGGATTTCTCGATTGAGACGGTTCCGAGCAGGACGGGTTGGCCGGCTTCGTGCCTCTGGACGACATCTTCCACCACCGCGTCAAACTTGGCATCCTCGGTCTTGTAGATGAGATCCGGCTGATCGGCCCGGTTGACCGGCTGGTTGGTGGGGATCACCAGGACCTCCACGCCGTAGATCTGGGCAAGCTCGGCGGCTTCGGTCTCGGCCGTGCCGGTCATACCTGCCAGCTTTTCGTAGAGACGGAAGTAGTTCTGGAGGGTGATCGTGGCGAGGGTTTGATTCTCCTCCTTGATCTTGACGCCTTCTTTGGCCTCGATGGCCTGGTGAAGGCCTTCGGAGTAGCGGCGGCCCTCCAGGACCCGTCCGGTGAACTCGTCGACGATCTTCACTTCTCCGGCATCCACCAAATACTCGATGTCCTTCTTGTAGAGCTCTTTGGCCCTGAGGGCTGACTCGAGATGATGAACGAAGTCCACCGCCGCGTGGTCGTAGAGGTTCTCGATGCCGAGGATCTCCTCGACCCGGCTCACGCCCTCTTCGGTGGTGATCACCTGCCTCTTGGCTTCGTCGACTTCATAGTGCTCATCCCTTCGCAACCGATCAACGATGCGAGCGAAGTCCTTGTACCAACGCGTGGAATCTCCCAGTCGACCGCTGATGATGAGAGGGGTCCGGGCCTCGTCGATGAGGATCGAGTCAACCTCGTCCACGATCGCATAGGCGTGGCCGCGTTGGACCCGGTCGGCAGCTCGCATTGCCATGTTGTCACGGAGGTAATCGAAGCCGAACTCGTTGTTGGTCCCATAGGTGATGTCCGCGGCATAGGCCGGCTGGCGCTCGGCCGGCGTCATCGCGGTCTGAATCAGACCAACTTTGAGCCCAAGGCTTCGATGGACGGCACCCATCCAATCGGCGTCACGGGAAGCGAGGTAGTCGTTGACGGTGACGATGTGGACCCCTTTGCCGTTGAGGGCGTTGAGGTAGGCCGGCATGGTCGACACCAGGGTCTTGCCTTCCCCCGTCTTCATCTCCGCCACCATGCCGCGGTGAAGTGTCAAGGCTCCGATCACCTGAACATCGAAATGGCGTTGACCGAGAACGCGCTTGGCCGCTTCCCGCACGGTCGCAAAGGCTTCGACAGTCAGATCATCGAGTTGCTCACCGTTTTCGAGGCGCTGGCGGAAGTCCACCGTCCGTGCGGCCAACTCGGCATCGGAAAGACCGGTGACGTCGGCTTCGGCCGCATTTACGAGGGCAACGATCTGATCGAATTCCTTGAGGGTGCGGCCTTCGCCAGCTTTGAGAATCTTGGAAAAAATCGACATGGGGAGAGGGGTAATGGTATCGGACGGTCCGGGGTATTAGATAGCCAGGAATGCGTTAGATCGAAACGATCCCGACTCCACGTACCACGCACCGACCGAGGTGCGGCGCCTCAGCGCCTGGTCACCAACCCCGCCTGCTCCGCATATCTGACAGCGTCGTGGCGTGACCGCATCCCGAGCTTGTCGAGGATGTTGCGAACGTGGTTCTTGACCGTGTTTTCGGAGATGAAGAGTTGCTCCCCGATCTCACGGCGAGGTCCGGCCCTCGGCAATCCATTGGAGGATCTCCACCTCACGACCGGTTAGGGAAGGCCGGCGGGTGGCGCTCAGGTCCCGGTTCTTCAACAGATGGGCCACGATTTCGAAAAGCTTGTTCCCCATCGCGGGTGACACCACCGCGCCACCGTCCACCACATCCCTCATGGCGGACACGAGTTTCGGGAACGAGGTGTCCTTGACTATGTAGCCAAGTGCTCCCGCCTTGATGGCTGCCAGGAGGTCCTCCTCCGACTCGCTCGAGGTCAGAAGGACGACCTTGGTCTCGGGCGAGGCGTCAATGATCTTGTCCACGACCTCGAGACCCGATATTCCCGGCATCAGGACGTCCAGCACGACCAGCCTGGGCTTGTGCCGGCGAGCTTCGACGATTGCCGCCATGGCATCTGAGGCAGTGGCCACCACCTCAAAGCCTTGCTCCTTGAGCGCGGCGGACAGACCCGCCTGGAAGAGGGGGGCGTCGTCTACTACGAGGACTGTTGGGTTCTTCACACCGGTTCAATCAAGCCGAGACGGCCGTCGCGGCGGCGATAGAGGACACACTGGCGACCGTTGGCCGCATTGAGGAAAAAGTAAAAATCATGGCCGAGCATCTCCATTTGAAGCGAAGCTTCTTCAACGGTCATCGGCTTCATCACGAACTGCTTGATACGAACTATCTCTTCGGAGGGATCGGGTTGCTCCTCGATCTCGGTCTCCTTGGGCTGGGGACGGCGGCCCCGACCCACCAAACGCTCCTTTAAACGGCGCAGTTGCTGGTTAAAACGGTCTTCGGCGATGTCCACGGCCGATTCCGGCGTGCCGGCGGCCGCCACCACCCGGACCACGTGACCGGCGGCGGAGGTCGTCAATTCCAGGCGAAACCTCTCGGCGGCGATCCGGGGGTTGTGCTCTTCGGTCACTTCAACGTCGATTTCGCCTACCTGATGCTCAAAAACCCTGGCAGCGTGGGCCAATTTCTCTGAAACGAGGCTCCTAAACGCCTCGTCGAGGGTCGTATTCCTCGTATGGACCCGTACTTCCATCGATCCCTCCTAGCTGATACTCGGGCTAGCTGATGTTCGGCACGCTTCGACTGAAGTCGAAAGCAGGCCGGTCGATCTCAGGCCACTCCATGACCCCCGCCAAAAAGACTAGTCACTGACCCGGGACGCTTTCTAGCCCCGGATTTCGCGACCCGGAACACGCCCTCCGGCGTTGAGACTCCCATCCACCGACGTCGCCGAGACGACCAGGGCGGGGGTGAACCCGAGGGTGTCCCAGGCGCTGAGGACCGTTCCTCCCGTCGTCACCACATCGTCCACCAAGACCACAGGTCCGACCGGAACGGTCCATGGCCCTAAATATCGGCGGTTTCCGATGGTCTCTTGATGCCTTGGCCTGGCTCGCACCAAACAGGGGTGGGACCAACAAGTCTTGCCTGCGGCCGCCGGTCAGTTGCGCCAGGCGCGTCGCCAGGACCACGGCCGGGTCGATTCCGTGCTTGAGTTTCCGCCATCCGACCCTCGGTACCGGGATCAATGATGGATGACGGTGGGATCAGGTCGGCCATCGCCTCTGCCAGCAGGTGGCCGGCTTCCGGGACACCTCGATACTTCAGATTGTGGACGAGCGATCGGGCCGCTCCCCGATGTAGATAGGCGGATCTGACCCTGAGCCCCCCTTCGAGGGATCGATCGGGAGCCGGACGGAGTTCTTCGCGGCAGTCCCTACAGAGCCGACCGCCCGTGCTCCGACGACAGGCAAGACAAATCATGCCCCAGAAAGTACGGCGGGTCCGTGACACGAACGGGTCGCGTCCCCGTTCCTTGGGTAGTGCGTAGTGCGTGTGCGTTCGGCGAAAGAGCTAGATGACCGGTTTGACGCACCACCCACTACGCACAACGCACATCCTTCTTCAGGTTCCCTCTCGCCACCCCGACAGGTAGGCCCTCTGTTCGTCCGTCAGTTCCTCCAAACCGGCGCCCAGCGAGGCCAGTTTGATCCGCGCCACTTCCATGTCGATGTCCTCGGGAAGGGTGTAGATCCCGGGTGCCAGAGTGCCGGCCCGAACAGCGAGCCATTCGGCCGCCATCGCCTGGTTGGAGAAAGACATGTCCATCACATCGGCCGGATGACCTTCGGCGGCGCCCAGGTTGACGAGTCGGCCTTCGGCGACAACCAGAATCCGCCTCCCATCGGCAAGCTCATACTCCTCGAGGCTGCGCCGAATGGGTCGTCGATCCCGCGACATCTCACCGAGGACTTCGAGGTCGAGTTCGACGTCGAAGTGGCCGGCGTTGGCAAGGATGGCCCCGTCTTTCATCACATCGAAATGGCGCTTGCGCAACACATGCTTGTTTCCTGTGACGGTCACGAATACGTCGGCCGCCCGGGCGGCATCATCGGCCGTCATGACCTGGTGGCCGTCCATTGCCGCAGTGAGGGCCCTGATCGGGTTGACCTCCACCACTACCACCTTGGCCCCAAAACCCGACGCTCGCAGTGCGACTCCCCGACCACAGTCGCCATATCCGATCACTGCCACCACCGATCCGGCCATGAGCATGTTGGTGGCCCTGATGATTCCGTCCAGGGCCGACTGACCGGTCCCGTAGTGATTGTCGAAAAGGTGCTTGGTGGCTGAGTCGTTGACCGCCACAACGGGCAGCCGCAGGGTGCCGTCCGCGGCCATGGCCCGGAGTCTGATGACCCCGGTCGTCGTCTCCTCGGTGGAACCAATGGGATTCAGATCCGTTCGCTCGGTATGCAGGAGAGTGGCAAGGTCGGCGCCGTCGTCCATTGTGATATCCGGCGCCATGTCGAGGACCGCATGGATGTGCCGGTAGTAGCTGTCCTGATCCTCGCCGCGGATGGCGAAAACGGGGATTCCGTCGGCCACGAGGGCGGCCGCCACATCGTCCTGGGTCGAAAGTGGATTCGACGCGCAGAGGGCCACGGTTGCCCCGCCGTCCCGCAACGCCAGCATCAAGTTGGCGGTTTCGGCCGTGACATGCAGGCACGCAGCCACCGTGAGCCCCTTCAACGGCTCCTCTTTGAGAAAGCGCTCGCGGATCGTCTTCAGCACGGTCATCCGGCGCCCGGCCCACTCGATTCGGCGGGCGCCCTCGGTGGCGAGGTCGGGGTTGGCGATGTCGTAGTTCAAGATGCGTCCTTCGAGTTCATGGCCGGGGCCCCTTCATCGATCAGTTTCCGTTTCAGATTCTCGATGGCATCGACCGGAACCGGGTCGACCCCTGCCAGCCTCGCCAGTTCCAACGACACCAGGTCTCCCATCGCGGCCAGGCTCACCATTCGCTCCAGGGGAGACTCCCCCTGAGACCACACTTCGCCGACCCACACCACGTCGCCGCCTGTTATCGCGGCGGTATGCCGGAAACGGGCCGTCACTCCCGGCGGCTCGGCTCCATCCCGCAGGGTGACGATCCCGACATGATTACGAGTCAAGTCGGCCAGGGCCGTCCATGACACGATCTCGTTGTGGTCGAGTTCGGGCAGTACCGAGTGCCACGCGGGCCATTTGGCGTTCTCGTTGATTTGGGTCTTCCAGCGCTGCGCCACCGGAGCGGTGATGCCTCCACTTCCGTACACCACCACGATCCGGTCGCTGAGACCCTGAGCGAGGTCGGCTGCCAGCACCCAACCGGATCCCCCCTCTCCCGAGATCGAATCGGCGATGTCCGCTGAGGCGAGCAAATCGTGACGGCTGATCGATGTCGCTCCTGCTCCGTTCAGCAAGTGCAGGAGGCCACCGAGCAGATACCCCAGGGCTGCTCGGGGCTGCAGACCACCCGGAACTGTCACCGTTGGCCATCCGTATTCGGCCGCCCATCCAGCCAGCGTTCCTCCCCCGGTAACCACGGCCGGGATCATTCCCTGGGCAGCCGCCGCCTCGGCGGCCGACAGCGTCTCCTCGGTATTTCCCGAATATGACATCGCCACGACCAATGGAGCTGCCGACTTCACCCAGGCGGGAAGCCCATAGTTCTTGTTGACCGCAACCGGGACGGTGGCCAGTGCCGCCGCAAAATCCCCGGAGATCCCCGATCCTCCCATCCCTGCCACCAGAACCTGCTTGGCCGGCTTGACCTCCACCCGGTCGAGGTCTGCGGCCCAGCGCAACTGTTCTCCGAATCCGCCGATCATGGTCTTCATCTGCTGATAGGACATGGTCAGCCGGGCGGATCTTGGTCGGGAAGGCCGGCAGGCCGGGAGTCGCCCAGGGGAGGCTCGGCATCCTCCGGCCGCATCCTCGGAATGCCATCCTCGACCGGGAACCTCCGACCACACGAACTGCAGACCAGGCGAGATGCTGCTTCGTCTTCGAGCAGATCGTTACGGTCGAACGGACACGCCATTATCTCTAGAAGGCTGGGATCGATAAGTGCCATCGCCTCAGCTTCCTAAAGCTTCCTCAGCCGATGCCACGAGCTCCCCGACGGCGGCTTCGCTGGGGCCCTCGACGTTCAGGCGCAGCAGGGGTTCGGTGTTGGAGGGCCGCAAATTGAACCAGCGGTCTGGCCATGACACCGTCAGACCGTCGAGATGGTCCAGATCGGCGTCCGCGAACTTCTTGGCCACCCTATCCATAGCGGCCTTTTGATCGGCGACGTGGAGGTTGATCTCACCTGAGGCGAAGTATGGCTCTACGTCCTTCCTGATCTTCGACAGAGGACGTCCGTCCTCGGAGATCACTTGCAGAAGGACGAGCATTGCCAGCATGCCTGAATCCGCCCGGAAGTTGTCGGCGAAGTAATAGTGACCCGAGTGTTCGCCCCCGAACACCGCCCCGGTTTCGGCCATGACCTGCTTGATGAATGAGTGGCCGACCCTGGTGCGAATGGGGACCCCACCAAGCTTGCGGATGGTTTCGGGGACGGCCCGTGAGGTGATCAGGTTGTGAACGATCGTTGCACCCGGTCGCCGAGCCAGGAACCACCTGGCGATGAGAGCTGTGGTCGTGCTTCCTGACAGGGGCTTGCCCTGATCGTCGATGAAGGCGGCCCGGTCGGCATCCCCGTCGAATGCAACGCCAAGGTCGGCACTCCGCTCACGAACCAATGCGATCACATCGACCAGGTTCTCGGGCTGAAGGGGATCGGCCGGATGATTGGGAAAGGTCCCGTCGGGATCCAGATACAACCCGATGATGCTGGGCGGGATCCGATCGAACACGGCCTCCACCACAACGCCGGCCATGCCATTGCCACCATCGACGGCAACAACCAACTTCGACATCTTTTCTTCTTCGACGATCGCCAGCAGGTGGTTGACGTAACCCTCGCGGACATCGAGTGACGTGATCGTTCCTCCACCCGGACCGGGTTGGATGCCTTCGGTCACCATCCGTTCGATCTCCTTGAGCCCGGTGTCCTCGCCGACGGGGGCAGCACCCTCCCGGCATAGCTTGATCCCGTTGTACTCGGCCGGGTTGTGCGACGCGGTGATCATCACACCAGGGATCGAACGGCTGCCAGAGACGTAGTAAACGCAGTCAGTCGCCACCTCACCGATTTCGAGAACGGAAGCTCCCTGCCCTGTGATTCCTTCGATCAGTGCTCCGGCAATGTCGGGTGAAGAGGCTCGACAGTCGCGCCCGACCGCTATCTCGGGCGCTCCAGTCAGGATGGCAAAAGCTGCTCCCACGTCGCGAGCCAGCTCAGGCGTGAGTTCGCCTAGATCGGTCCGCCCCCGAATGTCGTACGCTTTGAAGACTCCGCTCATTTGATGCGATTGTAAGGGTGGATGTGCTCAGAGACCCTCGGCACCGCTGGTAGGGATCTGACCAATGCTTAACTTCCCGATCCGATGACGAACTTACCGTCAATTTCGGTCGTCCTCCCCGCATACCAATTGGGATCGGTGATCGCCGCCAACATCGAACGAGTCGCCTCGGTTCTTTCCACGATGTCGGTGGAACTGGTCGTAGTGGATGATGGAAGCACCGACCAGACGCTGTCCGAGGCCCTTCGGGCCACCCTCGACATGCCCGGAGCTTCGGTCCTCAGCCATCCGGTCAACCGCGGGAAAGGGCAGGCTTTGTTCACCGGCTCCAGAGCCGCCAAAGGCGACCTGATCGTCTTTCTCGACGCGGATCTCGACCTCCCCCCCGAGCAGCTGCCTGCACTGTTGGAGGGGATGGGAGATGCCGATGTGCTGGTCGGCGCCAAGCGCGACTCGATGTCGGCGGGCCGCTACCCCCTCATCAGGCGTCTGTTGAGCAGGCTGTTTTCGTTCGCGACCGTTGGCGTGTTCGGGCTGACGGTCACCGAAACCCAGACCGGTCTGAAGATCTTCCGGAGAGAGGTGCTCGACCTCGTTATTCCACAGATGCGGATCGACGGGTATGCCTACGACCTCGAGATGCTGGTTCGCGCCCAGCGAGCCGGGTTCAAGCTGGCCCAAACACCCGTCGAGTTGGGACCGGGCGCCTCGACGGCTTCGTTGCGGGGCGGCATGCTCTGGCAAATGGCCCGCGACACGGCTCGACTGCAATGGTGGGTTTGGACCGGCCGGGTACCCAAGCCCTAGCTCGCCCCGCCGGCCGAGTCGACCTTTGCCATGCCTCGTCGCTCCAGCGCCGGGCGCCGGCCCAGGCGGCCCGAGACAGCCCCACCGGCCGCCACCAGCAGCCCGCCGATAGTCAGAAACCGACCAAGGGTTTCGACACCTCCATTGGCGAATTCCAGGGTTACCCGTTCCTGGGTCGGGACCACGATCATCAGAGACGGCCCGGCATGGAACGGTCCCTCGGCTCCGGTGGCCCGCCAGTTCGGAAAGTAGGACACTTTGACCAGGTGGGGCACGCCGATCGCGTCCGTCCTAAAGGAGATCTCATTGTCCTCGATCACCACGTCGGTGATCGTGGCCCGGGCGCCGGGCAACGAGTCCATGCCCCGGAGCTGGCTGAGATCGGTGATTCTCGGCCAATCCGCGGGTCCATCGGTGGTGATCCAATGGTCCAGCAGATCCATCGACCCGTACCACTCGAGCGAAGTCTCCTCAAAGGTCGCGGCCTGTTCCCCGGGCCCGATGCCGACAATTCCCCCGACACGGGCGAGGAGACTGTTGTGGGGGCCTTCGTAGACGGCGGGTTGGAAGGTCGCAGCCTCGACGAGGGGTGAGTCGGCGACCTCGTAGAACGTGAAGGGGCCGGTGGCGGTCACTTCGGTGAGCTCGGGCCACTTGTCGGCTTCTTCCTTGGCTTCGGGGGTGTACGTCACGTAGTACTGGACTCCGAAGACCTGCAGATGACGAATCCCGCGTTCGAAATCGAAACGGTGATAGTCCAAACCCGGGATGGGACTCGAAGGGTTGACGCTCATTTCGGCCTGGTTGAGGAAATGGAACGGCGTCGAGAGAGAGGACTCGAAGAAAAGGCCTTCCATCGAGCCGAAACCTTCCCGAGTCCAGAACGGAAACAACATCAACGCCATGGGTGATCCGAACTCGTTCATCGACTTGTCGTACTCCCAGTGAATGCGACCAGGTTCCAACTCGCTCTCGGTGGTGGCCATCAACGCTTGATACTCGGGCCATCGGGGTTTGCCCTCGTAACCGGTGTAGTTCCATCGAGCCCACCCGTTCATGATCGTGATGCCGGCCACAGCTCCCAGAGCCAGGATCCCGGCACCGCTCATGGAGAGGAACACCTTCGAGTCGACCGACTTGATCCACAGCATCGAGACCATCAGAGCCCCGACCAGGGCCACCGCGAAAGCCCATACCACCCTGTTGGGAACATTGGGCTCCCTCGCCAACAACACCACGGCCACGATTCCCGCGGTCGTTCCGGCCACCCTGGGCAGGACTCCCGAAACTCGGGCCGGGAGGCGCCGCGCCAGCCACATCACTGTTCCTCCGAGGGCGATCGCCGCGAAGAACGTGACTCCGAAATACCAGAAGGGCAGCAGGCGTCCGTTCCACAGCTTCCACCGCGCGTTGAATATCCCTGGAAGCAGGTCCGGGAGAACGTTGGGCAACGGGTAGTAAATAACGGGTAACAGGGTGAGGGCCAGCACCGGCAGCGCCCGCGGGGTGCGCTTCCAGGTCCAGACCGCGCCCGCGACCGCCGGGATCAGCAGCAGCCAAATCTCGAGCGGGAACAGCTGGTCCCAGCTCGACAGCGGGACCCACGCCATGTCGGAGCTGAACCCGAGCCTGGCCAGCAGAGGCAGGACCCAGAATCCACTGATGGCGAGGCCACCCGCCCAGATCGGCAGAGCCCGTCTCCAAGCGCCCTTCCAGGTGAGCACTGTGAGGCTGGCCGTGACGATGACAATGATGGTGATGATGTGACACAAGACGGCTGCCGCCAGAGCGAGTGCTGCCGGGACCTGATACTTGGGATCGTCGCGCACTGCTCTTATCAAGAGCCCCAGGTAGAGGAGCGAGAGCGCCAGCGACCATGAGAACGAGAACTCCCCTGCCAGGGTCGACAGGACGTTGCCGCCGTAAATGGTGAAGCTCTCCATGAAGAGAAACGCAGCACCGGCACCGGCCGCGACCGTCGCTACCGGCCTCCCAAATCGCAGGCTGCGGGCCAGGAAGTACACGGCCGGCGGGGTCGCCAGCAGGCCGAGAGCCGTGGCGATCTTGAACGCCACGCCGTAGGGAAGGAGCACATCGAGAAGGACGATGACGAGTGAGGGAAGCGGAAAGTAGAAATAGAAAACCGGGTAGCCGGCGAACCAGTCCTGCGACCAGCCGAGGATGCGCCCTTGCGGCAGCAAGACGTCGCGGAGATAAGCGGGGACTGCGACGTGGGCGGCCATGTCACCCCCCGACGGGGTGTTGGCCGCCAGGATCAACCTGGGGTTGAGGACCATCAGAATGACAAACGAGATCGCCGCGAGCACCGCCAGAGGGACCCAGCGTCTAAAAGTCGGGAGGGTGCTCCCTGATTGCATCAGATCAGCAAAGCCTCAAGCGTCTATGCCGCGAGCTTTGCGAACGAGGTCCAGCACCTGGCGCAGGTCGATCACGCGGCCGGCCTTATCCCACCACTTTTCCTCGCATTTGTGGCACGAAAAGAACTGGACTTCGCTCCCGTCCGGGAGTCGATGCTTGATCTCGATCACGTCGTTGATGCCGCACTGGGGACAATCCATTAGCGCGAAATCTTACCGAACTGTGGCGTTAGCCAGGGGACCTCGGGCCCGGGGCCCGTCCTTCGTTGTCCGGTTGCGGTCGGCGGCGTCATCACTCCTCGTGGAGTAGTCGCCCGACGTAGCGACTGCGACGGCGGCCCTTTTCCCACCAATAGGCGTACCAGTAGGGGCCGTGGGGGCACGTGGTGCAACTCTTCTTGCCGCACTTGATCATCTGCTCGCGCAGCCTGACCCTGGCCCGGTCTTCCAAGCCGACCGCCCCTTGTCGTTCGAGTTGTGCCCGGGACAGGATCAGCAAACGGCGAAGGTCGTGCTGGTCAAGGTCCCTGACCGCGTCGAGTAGATCGCGGTCAAGGGGCATCTCAGGCCACTTCGAGCGGTGCGAAGAGGCGCACGACCGTGCGATGGTCGGCAAAGGTCCATCCCAACGGCGGGCTCAAACGCCCAGCGTGGTTGGCGCAGAGGGCATAGCCAGGTGCGGCGTGCCCCTCGAGATCCTCTATCCACATCTGTCGGTCGGCATAGTCGTAGGACATGCGGACAGAGGCCGGAGTGCTGCAACGGACGCAAGAAGAGAGCATGACTCAACGGTAGGTCGGCGCCCGCTGTCCGACAAGGATCGAAAATGACCGTCGCCACTGACCTTTCGATTCAGCGCCTGGTCTTAGAGGCCGGTGATACCGCCGCCAAATGCCGGCGCCGGGGCACCCCTTCGAAGACCACCGCCCGGTTATCGGGCGACACGAGGATGGCGGTGGGGACTCTGGTGATCCCGTGGTGACCGAAGCTCTGCGGATCGTCCTCGTGACGGGTTTCGGTGAAGGCATCCCCATAGACCGAGGCGATCACCTTCCTCGCCTCCGCGCAGGTCGCGCAGGTGGCGGAGGTGAAAAGGTGGACCCCAGGGGGCAGGTCTTCCCTCGTGGTATTGATAGGACGGGCACGGCGGGTTCGGGCTGACACCGCTGCCGCCATGACGATCACACCGACCATCAGCACGATCACGAGGATGCGGACGCTGGGCTCGCTCATTCGAGGGGCACGGCCGCTGACAGCCCGATCGAGGTCCCACTGAGAACGCCGTAGAAAACGACAACGTCGCCATCGGCCGACACCTCGATCCCACCACCTCGGGCGCCGGGCACGAAGACTCCGGTCGTCATTCCTGCGGGCAGCTGGGCGGTTTGAACGGCGGAGATGCCGAGCCGTTTGATCGTCGCCGTAAGAGCCTGGCCTGACGTGTTCAGGATCCAGACGGTCGTCTGGCCCTCGGTGAGGACAGCCGAGACGGGGATCGACCAGCTCGACGCCTCCCGGGCCAGTCCCGGCGCCACCGCCCGGACCTCCTCGAATGAGTAGACCATCGCCGCCGACAGAGGTTCCACCGCTGACACGATGAGGCCGGATCCCGGCCCGGCGACAGTCTCCACCGGCAGGACCGACATGGTTTGCGCAACGATGACCCCTTCAGCCACCCCTTCGACCACCCCATCAGGTTGGATTCGATCCACCCGGTAGGCGGTGTCGACGTCGGCCATCGATCTGAGGTGGATTTCACCATCGAATCCGAAATCGGGAAGGGCAAAGAACCATTGAGTGCTGGGGACCACCGCCTCCGAGGTGGCAACGTCGCTAGGGCCGGAGCGCTTCATCCCTGCCACCACTAGCCCGGAATCGGCAACGATCGCAAAGCTCAGACTCTGCCTCCCGGCCATGGATTGGCCGAGCCCCACCTCGACCGAGGTGGCGGGAGGTATCGCCATCTCTTCGAGGTCGGTCGGGGTGTCGACGCCGAACTCGCTGGCCCCGATCAATCGCACAGACGCCTCGGAGGCGAACGGGTTGACCAGGACCATCGTGGAACTATCACCTTCCGCCGTTGACATCCCCATGACCGCGACCGGGCCGGTGGCCGCCGGTACGCAGCCCGATACCGCAGCAACGGTCCCCGCCCGGCTATAGGTTGCTGCGGCTCCCCGCGACTCGACCAGGATCGGTGTCGTCCCCAGTTCGGCTAACTCACCGACCTCCATGACGAAGGTGCCATCTGCGTTTGGAAGGTGCTCGACCGTTCTTCCACCGACCACCGTGATGCTGCCCCCTTCTGGGCTTGCGACCCCTAGTCGAGAGGAGAAACCGCCTCCTGCTTCCGCGACCGGGCAAACGACATATGGGTCCGAATCGATGGGGGGAAGCCCGACTGGATCCGGTTCCGGCTTCGGTGGCAGAAGCAACCCGAAGACCGCCAGGCCGGCGGCAGCCATGATCATGGCCCAACGGGCGGCAGTACCAGTCACGTGCGCGCCTCGACCTGATCCGGTCCGTTTTCGCCGGCCTCTTCAGCCACCGGAGGGCGGTCCTCTACCTGACCTTTGCGGTCGGTGCCGGCCGGTGTCTGTGGTCGCGGATTCCTGGTCCCCCATGCGACGAGAATCAAGAGGACCACGAACAACGACCCTGAGGCCAGACCGGCCACCCTCAGCAGCTGGACGGGCGTGAAGACGACCTCTCCCGCTTCGCCCGAGACCGAATTGGCCCAACCATCGGCCGCTCTCGCCCAGTCCGGTCCCCACCGGGCATCGGCATTGTCGGCCAGTCGGACCCTGCTTTCGGTGGGAGCACCTCGGTAGCGCTGGCCGTCCCACTCCCAAACTGTTCCGTCCACCGTCAAGGCTCGGGCAGATTCGGTCAGGTTCTCGTACACGATCACTTCGGGGTCGACCGGCGTCAGGGAAAGATCCACCTGGCGATCCAGCGCCTGCAGGTCGAGGCCGGTTCCAGGCAGGACCACCACCCAGCCAATTCCGAATTCGGCCAGAGCCGCCCCCGGCCGGAGATTTACCCCTCGAATCAGGTGATCGATGATGACCCTCTCCAACTCGACGTCGCCGACGGCGACGTCGGGTAGATACGCCTGGTCGAGGGTGACGGCGCTCCCGTCGATCAATCTGTAAGCGACCGGACCGAGAGAGCGACTGGCGCCTGGCAGGTCGGCGGGGGGCCCGATCAGTAAAACGCGGGTCGAGGTGGGGAATTCGGCGAGGGTGGTCACGAAGCCGAGGCGATCGGACCACTGGTTTGGGGGCAGGCCGGCGCGGCCTCCGGCGGCCGTGACGACCGCAGGCACGAGGAACAAAGCCACGGACAACATCGCCACGAGTCGGCGCCAGGTGGGACCTTCGGCGACCTCGACCACCATCGCGGTTACCAGGGCCCCTCCGACCGATGCGGCGAGCAAGCCGATCATCCCCCATCCGGTCAGGATCCCCGGGGAGGACGCCAGCAGCCACCCCCCGATTGCCAACGACGCCCCGAACGCCAGGGAACCCAGGCGGGTCTTACCGATCCACAGCGCTCCCACCCCGACCGCCGCCACCACCGAGACTGGCCAGAGCCACCCGGGTTCGATCCTCGGCATCGGCGAGGCGGTCAGAAGCGGCCAGAGATTGCCTGCGGCCACGAACGGAGCCACGAGCCCGAGGCCGAGCGAGGTCACTGCTAGGCCGGTAACAACCGCAAACCAGCGCCGGGTGAAAACGGCCCAGAGGACCGCGGCAATCGGAACCAGCACGATCGCTGGTGGATAACTGATCGCCACCAAACCGGCCGCGAGACCACCCCGGCCGTATCGGCCCAGCCGGCGCCGCCAATCCCCACTCGTCGGGGCCAGGACCGCATCGAGCACCCACGGCAAGGGCCCGGCCGCCAGCAACAACGGCCATTGTCCGGCACCGAACAGGGCCGCCGAGGTGGCACCCGCCAGATATACCCAGGCGGCAATATGCCCGGCGCCGCTCGAAGCCCCGGCCCGTCGGGCCAGTCTGATGGTTCCCGCCAGGGCCCCCACCACGGCGCCGACGGTCAGCAGAGTGGCCGCGATCTCGGGCCGGCCTCCGACCAACAGGTTGACTAGAGCTCCCAGGCCGGCAATTGGCGGAGCGGGGGCTGGACTCCCGAGCCCGGACGCATTCCAACCCCCTCCGTAGGATGCCGCGAGGCCACCGAGACTGTCGGCCGGAGGCAGGCTGAATCCGGCCACTGGAGTCCCCGCGAACCAGATCTCGCGGGTAGCGAGGGCGATTCCCAGGCCCGAGAGCGACACCAGGATGGCGGTAGGTTTGGTCCAGGCATGGACGGTTCGCCCTGCCAGAGAGTCAGGCTCTTCTTCATCTATGGCCCGGCTGAAGCGCTCCCCCAACTCTGACATTGTTCTTCGCAAACGGACCGAGCCCGCGACCTGGAACCTGAACAATTCTTCGTCTCCAACCTGACGCACCCGGTTGAGGGCTCGTCGGGCCAAAAAGGTGGAAGGAAGCTTCCCCACGTTCCAGACCCAGCCGAAGACGGTCGCCAGCAAAGGCCGTAATCGCCCCAGGAGTAGCTGGCCGACCCCATCGGCGAGCCCGGCAAGGAACCCAGTTGGCACGACCCATGCGAGGGTTATCGGTTTGTAGGCGATCAGCATGGCCCGTTGCCGGCCTGCCTGTTGCAGCCATCCGGGCTGGTGATCCGGACAATCGAGCGGGTGGAATACCTCCGACGACGGCACGACGATTACTCGACCGCCGGCCAGCCGGGCGCGCTGGGACAGATCGAGTCCGGCGGCGTCGAGGGACAACTCGGGGTCGAGACCCCTCAGTCCACTCAGGAGGTCCCGCCGAACCAGCATCGAAATCGGGGAAACGAACGCCACCTCACGAACCACGTCGTACTGCTCGAGATCCAGTTCCTCGGGGTCCAGCCCCGAGTAGGGCTCACCGAACACGTCCGTCGCTTCGCCCACGGAGTCGAGGAGATCGTCCGATCCCTCGATCAGAACCTTGGAGCCGGCGACCGAAGCGTCGTGGCGTCGGGTTTCTCGCAAAAGGGCGAGCAAGGCATCTGGACGCGGCCGGGTGTCCCCGTGGATCAGCCACACGAACTGGATTCTGTCCTCCAACCGGTCGAGGATCTGACCGACGTGATCCAGATGGACTATCGGGTCGGAGGATTCCGGATCAGATGACTCTTCGCCGCCAATCTGGAGCACCTGAGCAGGCACGTAGACTTGCCGCGAGACGGCTGCCAATGTCTCGTCCAGTCGGCGTCGTGGTGCGGACAGCACTACAACTGCCACGGCGGGAACGCCGGGAGACATGGCGGGAGAAGGAGCTACCGGAAGACCCGGCCGGCTGGTCATGGGGCAGGATTGTGTTGCAGTCCTACAAGGACCGCAATCTCGGGAGGATTACGTGAGGTTGGCGATGTTGTCGGGGGGGGTGGGCGGCGCCCGTTTAGCCCGGGGATTGGCGGCCAATCCTGAGGTCGACTTGACCGTGATCGTCAACGTCGGCGATGACGAACGTATTTACGGCCTAATGGTTTCACCCGACATCGACACCGTTATCTACACGATGGCCGGACGGGAGGGTTCCCACGGCTGGGGTCTGCGCGACGACCCCTTTACGGCCATGGCGGCCATGGACGCCCTCCCGATCGATACCAATTTCCGGATCGGTGACCGCGACATTGCGACCAACCTTTTCCGAACGGACCGTTTGGCAGGCGGTTGGTCGCTGACCTGGGTGACCACGGCCCTGGCTTCGGCATTCGGCGTCCCCGCAACGATTCTGCCCGCGACCGACGACCCCCTGCGGTCCCAGCTGAAGGTGGCAGGGGGCGACTGGATCAGCTTCCAGGAATACTTCGTGGTGAGACGCCATTCCGATGAGGTCGAGGACATCCGGTTCGAAGGGGCCGGATTCTGCCGACCGGCGCCCGGGGTCATCGAAGCGATAGAGGCGAGTGACGCCCTGGTGATCGGGCCGTCGAACCCGATCCTCTCGGTCTGGCCGATTCTGGCCGTTCCGGCGATTGGCGAGGCGGTCGCTCACAAGTCCCGGGTGATCGCCGTCAGCCCCCTGATTGGTGGGTCGGCCCTCAAGGGACCGGCCCATCGCATCCTCGCTGCTTTCGGCTACGGGACGGGGACCTCGGCGGTGATCGCCTCCTATGGAGGTCTCCTCACCGACATCGTCATCGACAATGCCGACGCCGACGATGCCCTTGGAGTGAAGAAACCCCGGATACATGTGACCGACACCCGGATGCCCGATCTCGCGGCCTCCACCAAGTTGGCGGAAGTCGTCGTCGAAACGCTCGCCCACGACGGATAGCGGCGTGTCCATCGAGATCTTCCCGGTCACAGGCATCCCCGAAGTCGAACCCGGAGATGACCTGGCCTCAATTCTGGTTGACGCCGTGTCGCCCCTGCGGCCTCGCGACGGCGACATCCTGGTCGTTACCCACAAGGTGGTCTCCAAGGCGGAAGGTGCGATCGCTCCCGCCGTTACCGACCAGGACTACCGCGACGTCGTGGGGTCCGAAGCCGCCTCCATAATCCGCCGCAAAGGGGATATGGTCATCGCCGTTACCCGCCACGGTTTTGTCTGTGCAAATGCCGGCGTCGATCGCTCCAATGTGACCGGCGATCGCGTCGTCCTCCTCCCCCGGGATCCCGACCGATCGGCGCATAGGATCCGCATACGAATCCAAAGAGATCTCGGGGTCGATCTGGCGGTGGTCATCTCCGATACGTTCGGTCGGGCCTGGCGCACCGGAGTGATCGACGTGGCCATCGGTATCTCTGGTATGAATCCGATTCTCGATCTCAAGGGCACGACCGACATGCATGGAAGGGTCCTTGAGGTCACAGAGGTGGCGATAGCCGACGAAGTCGCCGCAGCAGCGGAGCTGGCCATGGGGAAGTCAACCGGGACCGCGGCGGCGCTGGTTCGAGGCGTTGCTTACGACCTGGGAGGGACGAGCGTCTGAGCTGGTCCGGGACCCAACCGAGGACATGTTCCGGTAGGTGGTGCGTTTTGGTGCGTGTGCGTCACGGTCTGGGCTGACCTAAAACGCACGACGCAAAACGCAAACGCAGAACGGGCGCCGAAGGCGCCTAGGCGCCGGGGCGTCCCAGGCCCCAATAGTCCAGACCGGCGGACCGGACGGCTTTGGGGTCGAGGAGGTTGCGGGCGTCGACGATTCTGTGGCCTCTCATCCGGCTCGCCACCGCAGTCAAGTCGATCGTCGCGAATTCGGGCCACTCGGTAGCAATCAAGAGCACATCGGCGCCGTCCACCGCCTCGAGAGCCGAGTCGGCATGGCGTATCCCGGGAGAGTGCGCTTCGGGGTCATACGACACCACTTCGGCGCCTTCCTCCATCAGGAGAGCCGCGATCCGCGTGGCGGGGGACTCTCTGACATCGTCGGTACCAGCCTTGAAGGCGACACCCCACATCGCGATCAGGCGACCACTCAAGTCGCCCCCGGCGGCCATCCGGACTTTCGTTGCGACCCGTCGCCGTTGTTCCTCGTCGGCTTCGATGACGGCCTTGAGGAGCTTGAAGTCGTAGCCGGCATCCTCGGCCACCCCGATGAGGGCCAGCGTGTCCTTCGGAAAGCAGGAACCGCCATAGCCCGGGCCGGGGTTGAGGAAGTGCGGGCCAATCCGATGATCAAGACCCACTCCAGTCAGCACGTCGAGAATGTCGGCTCCGGCTGCCTCGCACAAGTTGGCGAGCGTGTTGGCGAACGTCAATCGCGTGGCGAGATACGAGTTGGAGGCGTACTTGATCATCTCGGCCGATGTCGG
The DNA here is from genome assembly GCA_963790345.1 of uncultured Acidimicrobiia bacterium. Taxonomy (GTDB): domain Bacteria; phylum Actinomycetota; class Acidimicrobiia; order Spongiisociales; family ZC4RG35; genus DATEEG01. The sequence goes on from CAWBOD010000006.1 coordinate 79,561, forward strand.
ATCCGTCGTGACGACGCGGGTTTCGAGGTTGTCGTACAGGGAGGCAACCAGATTCGCGTCATCGCTATCAAAGGCCCCGATGACGATCCGATCCGGATCCAGGAAATCGGAGACGGCGCTCCCTTCCCGCAGAAACTCTGGATGAGATACCACCGCCGCCGCGCTGCCGAGGTTGGCCAGTCGCTTCCTCAAGCCAATCACGGTTCCGGGAGGCACGGTCGACTTCACGACGAAGACTGCCTCGGGTTCGACAATCAGAGCGAGTTCGTCGACTACGCCTTCGATGAAGCTCAGAGTCTGCCCGGCCGCGGGCGCCCGGCGGGGTCGGCAGGCACAAGAAGACGAGGCGCGAACCTTTGACCGCGTCCCGATTGGATCCGTGAAAGGTGAGCGCCCCGGTGCGGCGGCCACCATCGAGCAGATCGGCAAGTCCATCTTCGAAAATCGGCACCTGGCCGTTCTCGAGCAAAGCCAGTCGGGCCGGATCTGCCTCCCCCAGCCCCACCTCATGGCCAAGGCGGGCCAGGCCGGCTGCCGTGACCAGACCCACATACCCGGCACCAATAACAGATACTTTCACGATTGCTCCCCTGCGAAGACCACCCCGTAGGGCAAGCTAGCCGTTTTGGGCGGTTCTGTCAGCATCCAATCCGACGATCACAACGGCATCGACTTCAGAGTCCAAGGAGCCGGTCGCAACTTCGCCGAAACCCAGGGCTTCAACGATCGCTTGACCCGCCAGAAGTTCGTCGGGACGAACCAGAACTCTGGTCGTTTCGAAATCGCTGCGATCGGCGTCCCCGACCGCTGTGACCTCGAAACCCTGGTTTTCGAGGATGTCCGACCAACGCCCGGCGGAGCCCTTGGTGCCATTGCCATTGAGAACCTGGAGACGGAGCGGCTCGCGTGGCCGCGACGGTCATCGGTTGTCCCGACGCAAAGTGGGCGATCAGCTCATCCGCCTCGGGATGCTGCATGCGCACGATCGACATTTCCTCGAATGTGTCTAGATATACCGGGAGGGTCGCCGTCTCGATCTTCTGTCCTGAGATGGAACGCATTCGAAAGGCCAGATCGACGATCGAAGATCGGGCAAAAGCGGAATCGACCGTCAGATGCTGGGCAAAGCCGCCAACGATGGAACCCGCCTCGCTGATGCTGGAGGGGGTCTTGACCGCTCCGAGGATGGCGAGAATCAGGCTCTGTTGGCGCCCCGTGCGACCGATATCGTCAGCATCGACCGGGACCCATTTGCCGCCACGTTCCTCTTCGTAATGTCGCGATCGGGCATAGGCGAGGGCCTGGGATCCGTCCAGTAATTGGTATCCGGCTTCGACCGACAAACCGCTGTTGGCGTCGCGGGCCGGATAGGGAAAGTCGAGGTAGACCCCTCCGATGTCGTCCACCAGCGATTGGAAGCCGACGAAGTCGACCTCGATGTAGTGGTGGACGGGAAGGCCGGTGAGTTGCTTCACCGTCCGGACCATCAGGGGAGCGCCGCCATATGCATAAGCAGCGTTGATCCGATCGGTTCCCTTCCGGGGATCTCGACCAGCAGGTCGCGGGGAAGCGACAGGATTTGTGCATTCCCATCCCCGGGGTAGAGCTTGATCAACATGATGACGTCCCCGCGGGCGCCCTCGGATTCCCCGAAGTTCTGGAGGTTGTCGAGACCGGCCCGGGTGTCCGAGCCGATTACCAGGAAGACCAGGGGCTCGGCCGAGGCCGTGGGCCGGACCGTCAGCTCAGGCACCACTTCCTCGAGTTGGGTGGCGTTGTCACGAAAGGCATCCTGGGCCGACCTCAACGTCCAGTAGACCGCGAATACTGCGACGTTGGCGAACACGAGAAGGACGACGATCAGCCGCTTGATCCATGTCGAAGCCGTCCGAGGTTTCAGTCCGTTGGGCTGATCGTGGACGCGTTGAGGCGGCGGTGTCATCGTGGAATCGAGGCTCATTCGGCTACCTCTGAGACGCTCAGAAGAGTAGCAAGGTTCCGTACCCACAACCCTTGTGAAACCAAACCATCTCCGCTCGGCCACTAGCCTCCGAGCACCCACGTACAAGAGCGGAGACAGGTGGCCGTCCTACCCCACGAAGGAACATTTTCAATCCTCTACGGGACCTTTCCGGTTCCGATTGGGAGCGGCTATCGCCCTGGATACCTGGCTCGGCCCGATGAAGCCGGCAGGTTCCCGGTCATCTTTGTGCTTCCGGGAGTCGGTGGCCTCAACAGCTCCGAGAAAGACCTGTGCCGACGCCTGGCTCGTCGAGGATTTGCCTGTCTTGCCATCGACCTCTATCCGGGTCGGCGGAGGGCAGGTGGATTCCGACGGTCTGAGTGCCTACGCCTCCCAAACCGATCGAGCGATTTTGTCCGACATCGACGAGGCTCGTGAGTTCATCGAGAGCGATGACGTGTTCTGGGCGATCCCGGATCGTTGCGGGGTTCTGGGGTTTGACGTCGGGGGCCGCTTCGCCCTGATCGCCGCTGCTACCCGATCCTGGGCGCGGGCGGTAGTTGTCGTGTCTACTCCTCTAACCGGAGACGAGAACCGCGAGTTTCAGGTCGCTGAGATGCTCAAACACGTTTCGGTCCCGGTGTTGGGGCTCTACGGTTCGACTGACCCGTTGATCGCCGCGGAGACCGTCGATGCCGCCCAGGACCTGAATCAAGCCGGACAATGGCTCCTCTACGACGGTGGCGGACACGACTTCATGGATGACGGCAGCCCCGACTACGACGCCGCCGCTGCCGCCGATGCCGAAAGCCGGATGACCCAATTCTTCCAGCAGAGGCTTCCCAAGCCGGAGACGGTGGATCTGGGATAGCGATCTTGGAACCGAGGGTCAGACCGCGCGGACGTGGCGGATTTCTCCGGCGATCAGGCTTTGAGTTCCAGTAACGGTGGCGACGATCAGAGAACCGTCTGTGCCGATGTCGATGGCTTGTCCTTCGCCACCGGGTTCCCAGGTGACCGATCTACCTACCGTGGCCGACAGCTCGAGATAGCGATCGCGACCCCAGTTGGCGGGTCCGGCCGACATCCGTTCCAGGAAGCGGTCCGCCCAAGCCCTCGCGGTATCAACGACGGCGCCCGGGCCGGGGTCCTCGAACCACAGAGCGCCGCTTCCTGGCGGCGCCTCGGGCCACCAGAGGTTGAGACCGCATCCAACCACCAGGACGCCTCCGGACCCCTCGACCAGGATCCCTCCGATCTTGTCGGCGCCGAGCAAGAGATCATTCGGCCACTTCAGACCGACATCGCCATCGATCACGTCCGCCGCCGCCAAGCCTGCCACCAGGGGGATCAGCGGCCAGGAGCCGATATCCCAAACCGGGCGAAACGCCAGACTCGCGGCCACAGCTCGCGGGGCCGATTCCCAACTGCGCCGGCTCCGCCCTCGCCCCTCGGTCTGGCGTCCGGACACCACCAGAACAGGGTCGTCGACCAATGCCGTGGCGGCAACGTCCTGGGTCGAGGTGACTTCGTCGTAGACCTGCAGTGAATAGGGTGTAGCCATCACGAGCCTGTTTGAGTCCAAATTACCTTGGGTCCAAACAGCATATGGAGGGACGTCGTGGGTACTGAGGCGCGCATCGAACAGCTACGCAAGCTTCGGGAAGAGGCGCTGCACTCCGGTAGCAGACGGGCAGTGGACCGCCAGCACGAGCAGGGCAAGCTCACGGCTCGAGAGCGGATCGCCCATCTCCTCGACAAGGGTTCCTTCCAGGAGATGGACATGCTGGTCCGCCATCAGGCCTCCGGGTTCGGCATAGAGCAGAAGCGCCCACCGGGCGACGCCGTCGTAACCGGTTACGGAACTGTCGACGGAAGAACCGTGTTTGTCTACGCAGAGGACTTCACCGTATTTGGTGGCAGCCTGGGACGAGCCGTCGCCGACAAGATCTGCAAGCTCATGGACCTGGCGATGGAAGTTGGAGCGCCCATCATCGGTCTCAAGGACTCGGGGGGAGCCCGAATTCAGGAGGGAGTCGCTTCCCTCGATGGTTACGGGCGCATCTTCGAACGCAACGTTCGCGCATCAGGGGTGGTCCCACAGATCTCGGTGATCATGGGACCCTGTGCAGGCGGGGCCGTTTACTCCCCTGCAATCACGGACTTCGTCATTCAGGTGGACAAGTCGTCGCACATGTTCATCACCGGACCCGATGTCATCAAAGCGGTTACAGGCGAGGAGGTCAGCTTCGAGGAACTCGGGGGAGCTCTCACCCATGCCTCGACCTCGGGCGTCACTCACTTCGTTTTCCAGGATGGTGTGTCCGCGCTCGACGGCGTCCGCTACATGCTCTCGTTCTTCCCTCAGAACAACCTCGAGATGCCCCCGTACTTCCCCCCAATCGACAGTCGCGACAGAATCGAAGACGCCCTCGACTCGATCATCCCCGACTCGTCCAGTCAACCCTACGACATGGCATCTCTGATCGAGTTGGTCGTAGACGACGGAGAGTTCTTTCAGGTTCACGAGCATTGGGCCCGGAACCTGATCGTCGGTTTTGGCCGGCTCGATGGGCAGTCGGTCGGAATAGTCGCCAATCAACCGGCGATCCTCGCCGGAACGCTCGACATCAAGGCATCGGAGAAGGGCGCCCGTTTCGTCAGGTTCTGCGACTCCTTCAACATTCCCATCGTCACTTTCGTCGACGTGCCCGGTTTTCTCCCAGGCGTTGATCAGGAGCACGGCGGCATCATTCGCCACGGCGCCAAACTTCTCTATGCCTACTGCGAAGCGACCGTTCCGCGGATGTCGGTGATCGTTCGCAAGGCCTACGGAGGGGCCTATCTCGTCATGAATGCCCGCGGCATCCGGGCCGACATGGTTTTCGCCTGGCCGTCCGCCGAGATCGCCGTGATGGGCGCCCAGGGGGCGGTCAACGTGATCTTCCGACGCGAGATCTCGGAAGCTGCCAGTGAAGAGGACAAGCGATCCGAGCTGATCGAGGATTACGAGGAGAAGTTCAACAATCCCTACCGGGCCGCCGAACTCGGTTTAGTCGATGAGGTGATCGAGCCTCGGGAAACCAGGGTGAAGCTGATCAGGGCGCTCGAAATGCTCCGGACCAAACGAGAGCATCTACCTCAGAAGAAGCACGGGAATATCCCGCTGTGAGGGCTCAAGGCCACGCAGAGGGATCATGGAGGAGACGGAGACCGAGAGAGACGCCAGACGCCAGACGATCAGATCGCAAAGGGCTGAGCTTTCCGAAGGGTTCACCATCCAGACAGGTGACCCGTGCGTTCAGTTGTTCAGCGAGGCGATGAGCAAACTCGGTGAGCATTCGCTGCACTCTTCAGCTCGAGATCATCGGCTCATCGAACTGTCGAGGATCCCGAAAGACGCGCAACTAGCAGATGAGAGGCGAGTTCGGAAGCGGAGCCAAAAGCGATGTTGACGAAGCGGGCGAAATCGCGATTGCCCACGCGGCCGCATCCTTCGGCGATGTTGGCTGCAGATCGAGACCGCCGCCCTCCTGGTCTGGTGCACCAAGCCGAACCGTTCCGATCTCGGAGAGCGGCCAGTTGCCCCATAGACGCAACACCCGAGGGGCTTGGCCTTTTGCCAAACCTTGAGCTGCCTGAAGTCGTTCACACATCAGCTATACGCATCCAACGCGAAGCTTTTCGTGAAGACGCCTGTCATCGAATCCGGAGCGCCACCGTCGGCCTGCCGCCTAACGGCCAGGGCTGGCGTCATGACGTCTCTGCCTACTGCCTACGTGGCTGCCTACTCATGAAGAGCCTCCTAGTCGCGAATAGAGGCGAAATCGCGGTTCGCGTCATCCGGACGGCCCAGGAGATGGGGTTGCGGACAATCGCTGTCTATTCGGAACTCGACCGAGACGCCCTGCATGTCGAGATCGCCGACGAGGCTTGGAACATCGGTCCGCCGCCCGCCGCCGAGTCGTACCTCAACTCGGCTCGAATCTTGCAGGTGGCGCGTGCCGCCAAAGCGGACGCGATCCACCCCGGTTACGGGTTCCTCTCCGAGAATGCGAAGTTCGCGCGGGACGTCATCGCTTCGCGCATGATCTGGGTCGGGCCTCCACCCGATGCCATCGAGGCGATGGGAGACAAGATCACCTCCCGGCGCAACGCTCAGTCAGCGGGGGTGCCGACCGTTCCCGGCACCACCGAACCATTGAAGAGCGTGACGGAGGTCGCTGCTCTTGCGAAGGAGTACGGGTTCCCGGTTGCAATCAAGGCCGCCCATGGCGGCGGCGGCAAGGGAATGCGGGTGGTGGATAGCGAGGATGACATCGAGGCCGCTTTCGAAGGCGCCAAACGCGAGGCGGATGCCTATTTCGGAAGCCCCGAGGTCTATCTCGAGAAATACCTCCCCCGACCGCGCCACATCGAAGCTCAGGTCCTGTTCGATTCACACGGCAAAGGTGTGTTCCTCGGCGAACGAGACTGCTCGGTGCAGAGGCGTCACCAGAAGCTGATCGAGGAGACCCCTTCTCCGGGCCTGTCGGCCTCCAACCGCAAGGCCCTCGGAAAAGCGGCGCTGGCGGCCGCGGAGACCTGCGGATACGTCAATGCCGGCACGGTGGAGTTTCTGTTCGACCCTGACGAAGGACGCTTCTACTTCCTCGAGATGAACACCCGCCTGCAAGTCGAGCACACGGTCACCGAGATGGTTACCGGTCTTGACCTCGTGGAGTGGCAACTGCGGATAGCCGACGGCGAGAAACTCACGTTCGATTCGGTCAAGAGCAATGGGCACGCCATCGAATTCAGGATCAACGCCGAGGACCCGCTTCGTGGGTTCCTCCCCTCCCCCGGTCAGGTGGCCGACTATCGCGAGCCCGCCGGCCCGGGGATCCGCGTCGACAGCTGGATCCGCCCCGAGACCAGGGTGAGCCAGTACTACGACAACTTGATGGCCAAGCTGGTGGTCTGGGGAGCAGACCGGCCGGCGGCCATACGCAGAGCCCGTCGCGCCCTCAAGGAATATGAGATAACCGGTGTCGCCACCACGATCCCGGCCCACCTGGCGGTGCTCGACCATCCCGATTTCGAGGCTGGCACCCATTACACGAAGTGGATGGAAGATGTCGTCGTCCTGTCCGACCCCCTGCCCTCCTCCTCTCCGTCATTGCCAAGCGATGAAGAAGTCAGCCGCCATGACATGACGGTCGAAATCGGAGGCCGCCGATTCGCGGTCACCTACTGGGCGCCCGAAACCGGCACCAGCGTGGCAGCCGGCCCGGCGCGGAGGGTCAGGCCCAAGCTCGACCGGACCGCCTCGACGGCAGCCAGCGACGGGGTAGTCACAGCCCCGATGCAGGGCACCATCGTCAAGGTTCACGTGCGGGCGGGTGACAAGGTCGAGGCGAACCAGCCGATCTGCGTCCTCGAGGCAATGAAGATGGAGAACGAGGTGCGTTCCCCTAGCTCGGGCGAGGTCGTCGATCTCCGGGTGCAACCCGGAGACACGGTGGCCGTCGGCGCGGTGTTGGCAATAGTCAAATAGGGGAGAGCGCGGCGCCAGGCGCCGATCAAGAGAGGTCGGGGCCGACCCTCCTTGAGCCTTACCCTGAACCGGGATGAGTTCTGGAAGATTCGTTACGCGGCTGTTGGTCGTCCTGCTGGTTGCAACCGGCCTGACCCTGGCCTTCGCCCGCTCGATCGATCCCATTCAGAATCCTTCTGGCTCCGTAGAAGTCGATACCACCACGACGACCTTGGCTCCCGCCTGCACAACCAAAGCGATCTCCAGGACCACCATCGTCGAGCCCGACCCCGCCACTCTTTCAATCGCGATTTCCCAGGCGGCTTTCGACTGTTCCGATATCGCAGTTGTGGCAAGCGGGGGCGCCGAAAATTTCATGGTCGGCGCCCAATTGGCCGCGGCCGCCGGCGGCCCTCTTTTGGTGGCGGTCGTGGGGGCGGACTCCCTGGGTGCCGAGATATCGAGATTGGATCCCGACCTCGTCTACGTCGTCGGCGACTCCTTTCCGCAACTTCCCACCGAGACCGAAACCCGCACCCTGAGCATCGACGAGGCGCTGGCCGAGGCCTCGCTTCTTCTCGATGGCGCCCCGGTGCTCCAGGCCACAGGTCCCCTCAGCCTGGCCCGGGCAGTCGTCGGCGTCGTCAACAGATCGGCCGTCTTGACCGGTGCCTTCGAAGCCGATGCGGGCGATGCGAGTTGGATTGCTTCCTACGCGCCAACAACGGAAACGGTATGGCTGGCCGATGCCAGCCGACCCGATCTCGTTGCCCCGGCGTTGGCAGCGGCCGGGGCCCGCCGCGAGACGCTCCTCTTCGTCGATCCCCTCGACCTCCGCCGGCTCCCCGAGACCGTCTCGGCACTGCGAGCGATCGCCCCTCGCCACACGGTGGTTGCCGGGTCCTTCGACCCTGATCAACTGGAATGGCAACTGCCCGCCCTGCTCACGGCCCCGGAGCTGCCAGGTGGCGGATTGGTCTTCTACCCGGGTCGCCGGTTGGTAGCGCTCTATGGCAACCCGACGACAAGCGCCCTCGGGGTTCTCGGTGAGCAGTCGGCCGAGGAATCGGTCCTAAGGGTCAAGGAGATTGCCCTTGGATACGACGCCGACGGGGTGCCGGTCTTGCCGAGTTTCGAGATCATCGCCACTGTGGCGTCGGCCTTCGCCGGGTCGGACAACGACTACTCCGAGGAAATGAGCCTCGAAACCTTGCGGCCATGGATCGAGGTAGCCGGGGCCAACGGGGTCTACGTGATTCTCGATCTGCAGCCTGGCCGGACCGATTTCCTAACGCAGGCTCAGCGATACGAGGAGTTCCTGCGGCTGCCCTATGTCGGGCTTGCGCTCGATTCCGAATGGCGGCTCGAACCCAATCAAGTTCACTTGCGCCAGATCGGTTCGGTGGATGCCGCTGAGATCAACACTGTGGTCGATTGGTTGGCGAATCTGGTCCGGGAAGAGAACCTGCCGCAGAAGTATTTGCTTCTTCATCAGTTCCGGCTCGACATGATCACCAACCGAGATCAGGTGAAGACTCCGCCCGAACTGGCCGTCGTGATTCAGATGGATGGCCAGGGCCCTCTCCCGACCAAGTACGACACCTGGAATGCCCTGACGGCCGGAACCGACAACGCCGGTTTCTCGTGGGGCTGGAAGAACTTCTATGACGAGGACACCCCGAGGGGCGGGGCCACAGCGGAAGAGGTGTTGAACCTGGACCCCGTCCCCGGATACGTTTCTTTTCAGTAGGCAGTAAGCAGTAAGCAGTAGGCAGTAGGCAGAAGTTCCTACTGAGAGCTGCCTACTGAAGGCTGCCTACTTTCTATTCCGCTGCGTCGGAGATGCTCTCGGACAGGCTGGGATGCACCATCAAGGTCTCGACCAGGGTGTGGACCACAACTCTTGCCTGGACGGCCAGGGCCAGGATGCCGATCAACTCCGAGGCCCGGTGGCCGACAATGGTTCCTCCCAGCACCACTCCGGTGGCGGGATCGGAGATCACTTTCACGAATCCTCGGGGATTGCCCTGTAGGACCGCTCTGGCGTTGGCGGCAAAAGGCACCTTGGTCGTGCGAACTTTCCGGCCCTGCCCAGCCGACTCCGAGTCCTCCAGACCAACTGAGGCGATCTCTGGTTCGGTGAAGACCGCCTGCGAGACCTTCGAGTAGTCGATCGGCACCACCGGCAATCCCATTGCGTGTCGAGCAATCTTCCGTCCCTGCATGGCCCCGACCGAGGACAGCAACATCTGACCCGTGCAGTCACCCGCTCCATAGATATGGGGTACGTTGGTTCGTTGGTACTCGTCGACCTGCAAGAAACCGTTGTCGGTGACAACCCCCACTCCATCGAGCCCGAGACCATCGGTCAGGGGGATCGATCCGATCGCCAGCAGAGCGTGGCTGCCCGACACCTTGCGGCCATCGTCACAGCTCACCACCACTTCGTCGTTGACCCGCTCGATGCCCGTAGCCCGCGCCCCGATGACCAGCTTGACGCCTCGCTCCAGGAAATTGTCTTCCAGGACGGCGGCGACCTCGGGATCGCGGTGAGGGAGGATCTGCTGGCGACTGACGACGAGAGTCACATCTGAGCCCAGGCTCTCGAAGATGTGAACGAACTCGACGCCGGTCACCCCGGAACCGATCACGACCAGGTGCTTGGGAATCTCGGGCAGGCTGTAAGCGTCACGGGTGGTCAGGACCCTGTCACCGTCGACTGTCGGCCCAGGGCGGAACCCTCGGGGCCGACCCGGTCGAAATCAAGCAGCGGTCGAAGCCAACCTGTCTGTTTCCTGAACCCGTTTCGACGATCGCCTCGTTGGGACCGAGCAGCCTTCCGGTTCCTTCGATGATCTCGACGCCTTGAGACCGCAGAAGCGACACCCACCGCCGATGTATGTCACCGGTGATCGACTCGATCCGCTCCGAGAGCTGTTGGGGATCCACCTGACCTGGGGCGGAAACCACCCCGAGCCTGGCGGCGTTTCTCATCGAGTCGATGCGAACGGCCGTCGCCGTCATGGTCTTGGAGGGGATGCAATCAAGGAGATGAGCCGCCCCACCTACCACCTGGCGCTCAACCAGGGTGACCTTGGCGCCCAGGGCGGCCGCCGCCGTGGCCGCCGCGGTGCCGGCGGGCCCGGCGCCGACAATAAGAAATCGAACCGCGGTCGCCGGTGTCGTCACGGCCGGTAGGCCCCAAACACCAGACGGAGCGCGCCTGAAATCTCGCCGACGGTGGCCCCGGCCTCCAGTGCCTCCTTCATTGGATAAAGGACGTTGTCGGTCGTCCTCGCCACCTTGGTGACTTCTTCAAGGGACGCTTTGACGAGTTCCTCGTCTGCGATGCTGCTTCCACGCCTGGAGGCGCTTGACCTGTCCGGCCTCGAGTTCAGGGTCCACTTCCAGGGCCGACACCGGAGCGACGCCGTCCCCGGCGAACCGGTTGACACCGATAACCACCGAATCCCCGGCCTCCTGCCGCCTGGCCTCCAGATAAGCCGCCTCTTCGATCTGGGATTGCATCCAGCCGCTCTCGATCGCCGCCACGGAGCCGCCCCGTTGTTCGATCTCGTCGAGAAGGGATCGGGCCGCCGCCTCCACTTCATCAGTCAATGCCTCCACGAAGAAGGAACCCCCCAACGGATCGACCGTGTCCGTCAGGCCGGACTCATGGGCGAGGATCTGTTGCGTCCGCAATGCCAGTCGCGCCGACGCTTCGGTCGGGAGGCCGAGGGCTTCATCAAAGGCGTTGGTGTGGAGCGACTGGGTCCCACCGAGAACGGCGGCCATGGCCTGGACTGTCGTCCTGACGACATTGTTGTCAGGTTGCTGAGCGGTGAGGGTGGAGCCGGCGGTCTGGGTATGAAATCGCATGGCCCACGATCGCGGGTCGCGGGCTCCGAGCTGATTCTTCATCAGATCGGCCCACAGGCGACGGGCTGCCCGGTACTTGGCTATCTCCTCGAAGAAGTGGTTGTGGCTGTTCCAGAAGAATGACAACCGGGGGGAGAACGCGTCGATGTCGAGACCGGCGGCCACCGCGGCCCGCACATAGGACAGGCCGTTGGCGATGGTGAACGCAATCTCCTGGGCCGCCGTCGAGCCCGCCTCGCGGATGTGGTAGCCGGAGATCGAAATGGTGTTGAACGCGGGAAGCTGGGAGGCGGCATATGCAAATAGATCGGTGACGAGCCGCATCGACGGTTGCGGCGGATAGATGTAGGTGCCGCGGGCGCGCATATTCCTTGAGGATGTCGTTTTGGACCGTCCCCCGAATTCGATCGACCGCGACACCTTGTTCCTCGGCCACCAGCTGATACATGAGCAGCAGGATGCCTGCGGTGGCGTTGATCGTCATCGAGGTCGAGACCTCGTTGAGAGGGATCCCGTCAAGCAGACGTCGCATGTCGTCGAGGGTGTCGATCGCCACGCCCACCTTTCCGACCTCGCCCGCCGAAAGGGCATCGTCGCTATCGAGACCCATCTGAGTCGGCAAGTCAAAGGCCACCGACAGTCCGGTCTGGCCCGCTTCGAGCAAATCGCGAAAGCGAGCATTGGTATCCTCGGCGCTCCCGAAACCGGCGTACTGACGCATCGTCCAGGGTTTTCCCCGGTACATAGTGGGGTGGGGCCCGCGGGTGAACGGATACTCCCCCGGCTGGCCGATTCGATCCGGATCGGCCGGGGTGTCGTAGACCGTCTTGATTTCGATGCCGCTCGAAGTGCGCACGTAATACCGGCTGCTCGGGGTTATCCTCCATGCTACCGAGGCACCTCACTCGGGTCTCCCCATGGCAAATCGATCACTGATCCATCAAATGGAGGCGCGGGAACGGCGGGGGCGCTGGTTTCCGGCCCTGGCCGGTCTTCTTTCGATAGCCCTCCTCGGCAGCACTTGGTTGGGTCTGTTCACGTTTCTCGGAGCCAACTCGGCCTACGGCACGATCGACAAGATCCGATCCGAATATGTGCCTGACGTCGACTCTTTGACTCTGTCGCTTCCCGACCTGTCAAGGGTTTCGAGGGTCTATGCCAAGAACGGAGAGCTGCTCGCCGAGCTTCACGACGGCCGCAACTCCGAGCCCGTGACCATCGACCAGGTCCCCGATGTGGTCCGGCTGGCGGTCCTGGCGGCCGAAGACAAGGGCTTTTACGACCACCACGGGGTCTCTTTCCCGGCGATAGCTTCCGCCGCCCTTGACAACTTCCGTAGCGGAAGCAGCCGTGGCGGATCGACCATCACCCAGCAGATCGTGAAGAACGTCTTCGTCGGTGACGAGGTCACCATCGAGCGCAAGATCAAGGAAGCCTTTATTGCGGCCGAGCTCGAGCGTCAGTATTCAAAGGACCGGATCCTCGAGTTCTACATGAACTCGGTCTACTTCGGAGCCGGTGCCTACGGCGTCAACACCGCTGCCCGCGAGTTCTACAACAAGGGCATGGATGAATTGACCCTCGAGGAAGCGGCCACCATCGCGGTCCTCATTCGCAACCCGACCCTCTACGACCCGCGTCGGCGCCCCGACAATGTCCTCGAACGACGCAACGACGTGATCGACACGATGCTGGAACAGGAATGGGTGACGGCTGCCCAGGCCGTGCGGGCCAAAGGCCGTCCCCTGGGCGTCATCGAGCACATCGAGCGGCCCCGCCAGGCCGAGCACATCAACGCCGAGGTTCTGCGCCAGCTGCTCGATCCGGCCAACGAGGAGTTCGCCTTTCTGGGCTCAACCCGCGAAGAGCGGACCGTGGCGGTTTTCGGATGCCCGGCCGACGACACGACCTGCACCGGGGGCGGCGGTCTCATCATCCAGACCACCATCGACTTGACACTGCAGGAGGCGGCCAACGAGTTGCTCCTCCGATGGCTGCCCTTCTACCCCTACGAAGAGAACCTGAATCTCTGCACGCGGATCTTCCCGACCACGCCAGTCGAACAGTTGACCACGTATGCCGAAGCCAACTCGTGCGCACCCACCGGGGCGCTGACGATGGTCGACAACAACACGGGCGAGGTGGTCGTGATGGCCTCGGGATTGCCCTATGAGCGGGAGCAATTCGATCTCGCGGTCCAGGGGCGGCGGAACCCCGGCTCGGCCTTCAAGCCGTTCGGCCTCGTTGCTGCATTGGAGAACGGGATAACGCTCGGTAACACCTTTAGCGGGGCCAGCCCGATGATCCTCACATGTCCCACGGTCTGTTCGGACGACGGCAACACCTGGACGGTCTCCAACGCCGGGTCGTCGGCAGGTCGGGTGACTCTCGAGCAAGCCACATCCTCATCTATCAACACGGTCTATGCCCAGCTTTCGTTAAGGGTGGGACCGGAGAAGATCGTCGAGGTCGCCCATCGGATGGGGATCAACTCCCCGCTGCCGGCGGTGCCATCGGTCGTGCTGGGAACCGGTGCGGTGTCCACCCTCGAGATGGCATCGGCCTATTCGTCGTTTGCGACTAACGGCTCATGGGCCGAACCGCACGTCATCAGCCGGATCCTCGACGAGAACGGGGCCATCCTCTACGAACATGAACTCCACCACGAGCAGGTCATCGCCCCGGCGATCGCCGCTGCGGTCCGGCGTCCGCTGACGGTGGTGCCGACGGCCCAGGGAACCGCCGAACGGGCCAATATCGGACGGCCCCAGGGAGGCAAGACCGGAACCCACCAGGAATACCGCGATGCCTGGTACGTAGGTTTCGTTCCTCAATATTCGACTGCCGTCTGGGTGGGTTATGAACGAGATCAGATCCCGCTGAGAAATGTCACCATCAATGGCAGCCGCTACGACCGCGTGTTCGGGGGCTCGGTGCCGGCGCCGATCTGGGCCGAGTTCATGAGGATCGTCCTCGATGGGGTAGAACCCTTGGCCTTCCCCGAACTGTCGGAGGAGGAACTGGAGCCCTATGTGGTGCCTCCTACCACCGTCGTCCCCAACCTGATCGGCGTCGGGGAAGCCGACGCCGTCGCTCAGGCCACCGAAGCCAAACTCGCTCCGCGGGTCCAACCGCTCCCGTCGCTGCAACCTGCCGGATCGGTGGTCTTCCAGTCGATACGAGGCGGGGCGACCGTCGAGGTCGGCTTGCCGCTCACCCTGTACGTTTCGACGGGACAACAACCCGCGGGAGCGATGCCGGCCGTCGCCGGACTGACGCTGCAGGAGGCATACCGCACCATCAACCGGTTCATCTATTCCACCGGAGTTTGGCTCGACGTATACGTGACCTATGTGCCGGTGTCCGATGAGTCCCAGCGAGAGATCGTCTTCAGCCAGACCCCCCCGGCCGGCCAGGCCATGAACTACAAGGACTCGGTGGTTTTGACGGTGGGTGAGCCCCTCGTGGTGACCCCGCCCCCGAGCGGTTGAGGCGGCACCGGCATTCCAACGCGGCCCCACAGAGCTGGGCCGGAGACGTGGCTGGCCACCCACAGAACGCGAAACACTTCTTGCGCATGCTTCTTGACGATTCTTAACGATCTTCGATATATGTCAACGTATGAGGAGTGCCCCGTCCGGAAGACCCGATGTACGTCCTCCCAACACATCGCAAGCCGCAATGTCGACCGGCGGGGTGCTCCGACCGACAGCCGCCAAGAGACCCCTGGTCACAGTGGCGACCACACCGGTGGGCCTGGGCTATCCCGCCCATGATCTCTACGTCCGGCGCTTCTGGACCGCGATCATGGGCCCCACGGCCATCGCCGAACTACTCCGCATCGCCGAGGCAGGTCGTACGGGCAAGCGAATTCGGCGGCCGATCCATCTGCAAAACCTCATGGAAATGGGGCTGGTCAGCATCGTCGACGGCGACATCGTCATTGGCGATCTGATCCCGCCAGTGCCTCAGGGTTTGATCCGTCGGCTAGCGCCGGCGCTGCGGGCCGCCCACGAGCGCTGGGAGTCGCCAAAGGTGCAGCCGCTATCTGCGGAGGGTTCTCCAGCACGCCAGCGCCAGGGCGACCGATTCCCCGACCGCAAAGCCCAGCGCAACCCGAAAGTCGGGAGCACCGCCCGCAATCAACATGGCCACGACTCCGGCGGCGAGACCGCCCACCCAGGCACTGGCCAGTTGACCGGTGGAGCCGTTGGCGACCAGAGCTTGACCGATCAATTGCGTCACGGAACCAGCGATGACGCCGGCGGCAGCCAGGGCGGCCACCGTGGCCGCCGGACGAAACTCGGCCCCGAACAAGAGCTCCACAACGTCCGGACCGACGATGAACCCCACCACCGCAGCCAGCCCGACGAGGGCCAACCCGAATCCGACCAGCTTGGTGATCCCCTGCCGAAGGTCGGTCTTGCTGTCCATCCGAACGAGAAGCGACAGGAGCCGCCCCTGAAGGTTGTAGATCAGCGTCAAAGGCGCCCGGTAAAGAAGGAACGTAGTGAAGACGACGCTGCGTAGCGCCTCGCTGCCCCCTAAGGCACCCACCCCGATCGGGGCAGCTCCTAGGAGGATCTGGGAAGCCGCGCTCCCGAGGACGTAACTCGAGAGAAAGCCCGAGGCTTTGGTCGGGGCAACGCCCGAAACGGTTTCCCGGTCGAAGCGGAAGGGCCTCACTAGCAGGACGCACAGAGGGGCGGTCACCATGGCCCACCCGAGGGCGGGAGCCGACACCGAGAATGTGACGAATCCAACCGCGGCGACCAAGCGAATCACGCCCTCCCAGGCCAGCATCGCCCCGTATTCGGCAAACCGACGGTGGCCCGCGAGTAGTCCTTTCCCGACCTGCATGACCCCGTAGGCGACCGTGACCGCAATTGCCTGCAAGACGAAGATCGGTTCACCCGCGAAGAATGCGTCGTTGGTCAGGTAGGTAAATCCACCGAGGAGGAGGGCTGCCCCTCCAATGACGAGGAGGATGGTCATCCGATCGTCGCGCAAGACCCGGCGCCCGCGGCTGGCCTCCCTGGTCACGAACTGTTCGAGCGGTATCAGGATCACCGTGGCGACGATGAAGAATGAGGTCCACAACAGGGCGATGGGTGAGAAGGCGTGGGCTCCCAGGGCCCGGGTCCCATAGACCTGGAAGAGATAGGCAAGGACCGCGCCGACCAGGCTGCCGGCGATCATCCGGGCTGTGCCCGGCGCCCGCAAGCCTCGTGGCGCGTCGACGTCCCGGTCGTTAGGGAGCAGATTCACCGATGATTGCCGGTTTCCGGTTTGGTGGACTGAAGCCATCCTGGCATCCATCGGCAATGCCCGCCATCGGCTTCAGCGGCTTTCCGCTCCATCGAAACTGATCCGGCTCAGATCCTGACCAACCGCGCCAGGAACGACGCCATTTGCTCCCGGGCGACGGGGTTGGAAGGCGAATACGACGCCGGGTGCGGTCCCGAGGGTGATGCCCAATTCCCCGAGCTGATTGACGGCGGTGACGGCTTCCGGCGACAGACCGGCCAGATCGGTGAACCCGCGATCAGCGCCGGCCGGGAGGACGCCACCGGCAGCGACATGAAGGCGGGTGAGGAACAGGGCCATCTGCCACCGGTTGACGACGCCGTTGGGGTCGAAGGTCGTGGCCGTGGTCCCGGTCGTAATTCCGAGTTGACGAATCTGATCGATGGCCGTTACCGCCTCGGCGGACAGTCCAGCGAGGTCCCCGAAACCCTGACCGGACCCGGGAGGAAGCGCGACCCCGAGCACCGCCGCGGTCCGGGCCAAGAAGATCGCCATCTGCCACCTCGTCACCGTCGCCGCCGGTGAATAGAGCCCGGTCCCGGTTCCAGTCGTGATTTCGAGGGCCGCGATGCAGTTGATGTCCTCGAGATGGGGATTGCCAGCACCCACATCCGTGAACCCCGCCGACGGCGCCGTCCCGTCACAGACCGCCGTCCCGACCCCCGCACCCCCCGAGACGCTGTACATGGTCGACCTCATCCCCAGGGCGGATCGAAAGCTCCGCCCTCCGTTGGTGATGACCGTCTCCTGGCCGTTGAGAGTGCCGGCGATCGTCACCTGGCTCACCGTCCCGGAGGGGTTGCGACCGGTTATCTCTACACCGGTGACGGTGGTGAGGCCCGACCGCGGTAGCAATCTGGGAACCAGTGAAAGTCCTCGTCCAGCTGGCAAAGGGATTCTGGGCTGCCGGCGCGATCGACCAGGGATCGGGCGCAGGCACCAGATAGGGCAAAGGGGTCGTATGTCCGAGGCCTTCGACGTTGCTGTCGGTATGGCCGCCCGTCGAGCTGGCGTAATAAGCGACAATGATCGAATACTCGGGTGCCTGGGGATGGGTGACCACCTGGCCGGCCGTGGCCTGCACTGCTGCCACCCAATTCTGGCCGAACTGATCGGCTTCCTTCGCCCAACCTATGTAGGCCTGGTCGACAACGCTGCTGAACAAATGACACCAGCAGGCAGACCGCCTGGCGACGTCGAAGTTCTCGGCCGGGCCATAGCGGATCGCTTGTCGCACTCCATACGTCCGGGCTGCAATGGCTTGCGCCTGCAGAGCTTGCGCATGCCAGTCGGAGGGCATCTCTCCGAGACCGTAGATGTAGTCCTCGATCCCGATCTCGAGGACCACATGGAAGCCGTTCCCCGCAGGTCTGATTCGGATCGCTCCGCGGGCGTAGGTACGACCGTTGTCGGCAGCGAAGATCCTCGTGCCTGCCGAGAAGTCCCAGGTGATGGCGGCTTGACATGTGCCGGGGTTCCCGACGGCGGCGCCGGCCTTGAAGAATTGACATGCTCCACCACCCAGCGCCCGGAACTCCCAGGCCTCGCCGGGCAAGGCCATTTGGGTAGGGCAGGTGCCCTCGCCATCGTTGGCTTTGCACAACCCCGCACTCCCGATTCCATCCACTCGGAAATTGAAGGAAGTGCGGTTCTGCAAGAAGCCGATCCACAAGGGGTCGGGATCGCTGACGATGAAATTGGCGGCCGGCACTACCGAAGGAATGCTTTGGATGGTGGTGTTGGCGTAATAGAAGGCAGTGATCTGGCCGGCGGTGGAGCCACCTTCCGCCATGGCGCGGGCGCCGTACTGCGACATGCCGACCATGTGGCCCCAACCCGACCCCGTAAAGGTGAAAGTCGGATCGGTCGTCTGAGCGACGGCGGGGATCACCGGAAGAAGGGCGATCGCGAGGGTCAGGGTCAGGATTTTGTAGCGCAGACGCACGGGCACCTCCCCGATCGATCGGCCTGGTGATCATCCTCGACCGGGCGCGAGCGAACAGGCTCTCTTATTGGTTAGCTGAGCGGATGCTCCCGTTGCCCAGCCCGGTCAACTCTAGAGGTGGCCCTCCCTCTACCCCAACCTTTCCCCCCAGATAGAGACCGGCCGCGAACCACCAGGCCGGCTCGAACAGCACCGTCTGCGTGAACGACGGGAGAAACGCCGCTCCCAGGGCCAGAGCTCCCACCACGCCGGCTCCACTGGTGATGATCGCAGCCATCACGAGCACGAAGCCGGCGATTCCCACCAGACCGGTCTCAGCGCCCAGCTCGAGCCAGAGGTTGTGGGGCTCCTGGCCGACCGAATTGGTCTCCCAACCCACCCCGAGGCCGACGCCGGTGATGGGATCGGACTTGAACATCTCCCAGTACTCGGGCCAGACGTCGGCGCGTTGCTCAGACTCATCGAAAACGTCCTCGAAGGCCTCCGAGCTTTCGAAGAGCCCGGTCAGATCGGCCAGAAGATCCCAGCCCTGTTGAAAGCGAAAGGCGAATTGGACGTCGAGGTCACCACCGACATCGGGCACATCGATCGAGAACAAAAGGACGAGTAGGACGACGGTCGAGATCAGGGCGGCCGACAATCGCAGGGCGAGACCTCTTCCGGTCACCCATCCTTTGCGTACTAGAACCCAACCGGCCGCGATCGTCGAGATAGCCAGGCTCAGCCACCCGGTGCGTGCGAAGGCCATAACGACCGCGAGCCACAGACCACTCAGCACTACTCCATCGAGCCACGGCCGTTTCGAGCCCAAGCCTCTCGTCGACGCGACTAGAGCAAGGGTGGACCAGAGGACCGACCACGCTGCTCCGTATCCGGGGTCCTGGTGCCAGTTGGAGAGGGCCAGGAAGTGCGAAAGCAAATATGCGGGCTTGGCCACCTTGTCGATGAGGGGAAGGTCGTATCCAACCGCCCCGGTCAAGTAGTTGATCGGAGCGTTGCCGGCCACGCCAACCAAGACCACCGAGATGATCAGCGCCGTCAGACCCATGGCCGCACCGGTCCAGAAGACGACTCTGAGCATCGAATCCATCATCCCGGGACGACGGAGGCTCCTTTCAGTCACCAGCAGCACCAGTCCGCCGACGATCAGCGCCAGAAAGAGCCGCAGGAAGCGGTCACGAAACTCCGGCGCCGGAAAGCCGATCGCCACGATCACCAAGAAGAGGGCAAGCGCCAGGGAGACTCTCCCGTGCCAGGGCCAGGTCCGGAGCCGGATACCTTCGATCAGGTCCCAGGCCGCGAGCCCGCCCAGCAGCACCAGGAACGGCTTCCACGAGATCCAGGCGCTCAGGTACACCGTGTGCAGCGGCAGCAACCCCACCATGACGAGGAACAACCGCTCCCGATAACGCATAACTCTGGGTTTTATCACCTGGCGCACCAGCATCGCGGGTCCTTCAAGTCGCGAGAATGAAGACGTGACCGAATCCGCTGCACCATCGCCCGAATCCGCTGCGCCATCGGTTGCGATCCTGCTGCCGGTTCTCGATGAAGCCGCGACCATCGACGCGTGTCTCCAATCGCTGGCGAATCAGGACTACGACGGTCCGATAGAAATTCTCGTCGCGGACGGGGGATCCACGGATGACACGATGGACCGCCTGGGCGCGTGGGCTGATCGTCTGCCGAGGCTGAGGATCTTCGAGAACCCCGAGCGGGTGCAATCAGCCGGTCTGAACCTGCTGGCCGATGTCGCCCATTCCGAAATACTGGTTCGGGCCGACGCTCACACCCGCTACTCCCCCGACTACATCTCCCGCTCGGTAGAGGCCCTGGCTGGAACCGGGGCGGCCGCAGTCGGCGGGCCCATGGTGGCGGAAGGGGCGTCCGATTTTGGCCGCGCAGTCGCCATCGCTTTCAGATCTCCCCTGGCGATCGGTCCGGCTCGTTTCCATCACGCCACCGAGCCCACCGACGCCGACACTGTCTACCTCGGCGCGATGAAAAAGGAGACATGGGACCAGGTGGGAGGAATGAGAACCCTCCCATCCCGGGTGGCCGAGGATGCCGATTTCTATTACCGGCTTCGGAAGAACGGCGGACGGGTGCTGGTCGATCCAAGAATTCGCACTACCTACCAGCCGCGAGAAACCGTCAGCGACCTCTGGCGCCAGTTCTATCGATACGGCCTCGGAAAAGCAGACATGTTCTATGTCAACGGTGAGTTCCCCTCGTGGCGACCACTGGCACCCCTCGCATTGATCCTGGGGCTGGTGGCCGGATTGGTGGCCCTGGCCCTGGGAGAGCCCCGGGTGCTCACCGTTGGCCTGGTCGCCTGGCTGATAGCCCTGGCGGCAGCCAGTCGCCTCAATCCACTGGTTCTGATCGCGACGGCCGTCATGCACCTCTCCTACGGCCTCGGTCTCCTTCGGGGCCTCTTGCGCCGGCCCAACCGGGTGAAGGCGCTGATCGGGTTGCCCGATCCCGGCCGGACAGACCGACGACAACCCTGAGGCTCAACCGCCTTCGTGAGGCGTGTGATACCAACCGCGACTGCGCCGGAAGCGGCCGGGGATCTTGATCAATGGCAACAGGACCAACAACGGATAGCGCCACAAATAGCGAGCCGGGATCCGATCACGAAACAGGAAAGGGATCGGGGCCAGAAGCTGGACCATGGCAACGAGAGCCCATACCCACCACGGCCAAAGACCCTCCACGCCCAGGGCCGCTGCCAGAGCGAGCAGTCCGCTCAGCAGGGCCACCCCGATCCTCGATGGCTGGATGAGGCGCAGGGCGAGGTCAAAGGACGCCAGGCTGCCGTTCCTGAGCAGCTTCCCGAAGAAGCGTCTGGCGACTTGTCTGCGGCCGGCGACCCAGCGGGATCTCTGACGGACGGCAACGCCAGTCCCGGTCGGTTTTTCATCGGCGATGCGAAGATCGTGCAGCCATTGGACCCTGTGCCCGGCCAGGAACAACCGAACCCCGAGTTCTTGATCCTCCACCAAGGACGAACCGAATCCACCCACAGTCGCCAGTGCGACCCCGGTGATGCACATACCGGTGCCACCAAGGTCTGCTGTCCACCTCAGATTGTGGCGGGCCAGTTGCACCATCCGATTGGAGGCCCAGTACGAAAGGGCAGAAGCGGCGGCCACCGAAGAGGCGTCCGGATTGGAAACGTCGAGGTAGGCCTGGAGAACATGGCCGCCCGCATCGATCTCATCCGACAGTCGCTCGAGCACGTTGACGGGCACCCGGTTGTCGGCATCGAAGACGACCAAGGACTCATCCGGTTCCAGCGGACGGTCCTCCAGAAACCAACGAAGGACCTCACCTTTGCCGTCCCGACCAGTCAGGCGCTCCATGACCTCGGCCCCTGCGGCCCGGGCCCGATAGACGGTCTCGTCCGTGCACCGATCAGCCAGAACCCAGATCGAAAATAGATCCGGTCGATACGAGAGGCGCTTGAGGTCTCCGACCAGGTTGGCGATCACCGACTCTTCGTTGTGAGCGGGTATGGCGACCCGAAATCGACGTTCCCGGGACCCCCGCGGAGCGAGGGTCGGATTTGGCCACCCGGCCAGGGCGACAGCCAGGTTGTAGAGAATGAGGGCGGCCAGAACGATCTGCGCCAACCACAGGAGACCCCGTAGCATGCCCTCCCGAGGTTAAGCGGTAGGGCACCGGGCCCCCCGCTAAGAAACAAGCGGTAGGGCACCGGGCCCCCCGCTAAGAAACAAGCGGTAGGGCACCGGGCCCCCCGCCAAGAAACAAGCGGTAGGGCACCGGGCCCCCGCCCCCGATAAGGATATGACCGGCAGGTTTTCGTTCCCCCCCAAATCGATCGTCGTCGTGCTCGGCACCAGGCCCGAGATCGTCAAACTCGCTCACATCATCCGAATGTTGGGCGAGGCAGCGCGCGTCGTTCATACCGGTCAGCACTACGACCCCAATCTGTCCGATGACTTTTTTCGGGAGATGAACCTGCCTGCCCCCGACCTTTTCTTGCAGGTCGGGGGGACGTCCCGGGGTCACCAGATCGGAGAGGGTCTCAGAACGCTCGACAGCTATTTTTCCGAGAGTCCTCCGCGGGCGGTGGTGGTCCAAGGCGACACGAATGCGGTCATGGCCGGAGCGCTGGCGGCCAACGCCCGCAACGTCTTTCTCTGCCACATCGAAGGCGGGTTACGAAGCCATGACCGGGCGATGCCCGAAGAGCACAACCGTGTGATCACCGATCACTTGAGCGACTTGAGTTGCGCCCCAACTCAGGTGAGTGTCGACAATCTCTTGCGCGAGGGCATCCCCGATCATCGAATAGCCCTTACCGGCAACACCATCGTGGAAGCCGTCAAGACTCTCATGCCCCCTCCCGAGGAGCGGGCTCAGATCCTCGACAAGTACGAGCTCAGCTGCAGGTCAGTACGCCCTGATCGACGTTTCATCGCCCCGAGAACGTCGACGACAAGGAGAGGTTCACAGCCATCCTCGAGGAACTGGCCGGTCTTCCGGTCCCCGTGTTGCTTCCCCTTCACCCCCGCTCGGTCGCAACCGCGGCGACGTTTGGTCTCGAGCAACTGCTGGAGCGGATTCGAGTCGAGAAGCCGATTGGTTACCGCGAGTTCCTGGCGCTCGAAGCAGAGGCGGCGGTGATGGTCTCTGATTCGGGCGGCATCGCCGAAGAGGCTTCCATCGTGAAACGACCCGTGGTCGTGGTCAGAAACTCGACCGAGCGACCCGAGGTGATGGGCACCTTCGCGACGAGAGTCGCAGCGGGTCCCGAGATCGGCCGCGAGGCCAGGCGGATGCTCGACGAGGGCTGGGCCCACCTGGCGGACATCCCATCGCCATATGGCGACGGTTCCGCCTCCCGCAAGTCGCTGGAGGCGCTGGCCGAGCGCCTCTAACCCCTTCTTGTGACGGTTGGCCACCGTGGCGGTAGGCCAAGCGTCACAAGAAGGGAGGAGGGCTTAGCCGGTGGCGAGCAAGAGGACGCTTGCCGACGGCGGCGGGGGTCGAATACGGATTGGTGGTGAGCTCGGTGCCGCCGCTGCCGTCGAGATCCGGCAACGTCAGGCCGGTGAGGGCCGACTCGAACTCACCGAGGCTCTCCGCTCCCCCTCCGTTGACATTGAACTGGTCGTTGGCGTCGTAGCTCAGCCGGTAGTAGTTGGCGGCACCTATCTGCACGACATCGACCGTATTGGCACCGGCGTTCACCGCCAGCACGTCAAAGTTGGTGGACCCGGAGAGAACCCCGACGGCTTCGACCCAGTAATGGGTGATGTCGGCGACCCCCCCGAAGCCAAGGTCACCCGCATCGTTGGTGTCGCCATCCCGATTGAGATCCACCGAGGCGTCGATGGCGTCGGCCGTATCTCCGGCGGCCACCGTGTATGAGGTCGTGGCGACCCCGGAGCCATTGGTCGTGGCCACCGTCGTCGACATCTGCGAGGACGTGAAGGTCACGTCGGCGTTGGCGACCGGCTGGTTGAACTTGTCACGGACCGTCGCCGTGATCGTGGTGAACGCACCCAGCTGAGTGCTGACCTCGGTCTGGCTGAGCGTGGCCGTGGTGACGAGAGGGGTCAGATCGTCCCAAACCACCGAGCCGGTGTCATCGAACTCGGAGGCGCCGTCGTCGACGTTGTCATTGTCGCGGTCCCAGAATGCCGTCACCGTGTCGGTGATGGGACCGTCGTTTCCACCAGAAGGATCGGCCGGCCCGACGTAAGAAAGCGTGGCACTTCCATCAGCCACGGTCGCAACCGTTTGCGTGATGATGTTGTTGTTGCCTCGGCGCACGATGAACCGGATGTTCTGCCCCGCCAGGGACACCGCTGCACCGCCAGGTCCCGTGAGCTGAGCCTTGACCGAAGCCGTGGTCCCGAAACCTACATTCACCGTCGCGGGCAGGTTGAGGCCAGTGGGCCCAGGTCCCCAGGTCAGAGTGATCGAAACCTCGCCCCGCACATCCTGGAGGTCGAAAGTCTCGCCGTTCTCCCCGTGCCAGATGTAGATGGTGTCGGTCTCTTGCACGTTGTTATGCGTCAGGCTGACGGTGGCGACTCCGTTGTTGTTGGTCTGGGGATCGTTGTTGTCGATGACGCAATTGGTTCCCGTGGCGGCGTCGCCATTGTTGATCCCGGCGTCGCCGTCGATCACGCACCGACCGTTGTTATCGATCGAGGCGGCGACGAATACGTCGATGCGTCGGTTGTTGGCCGGGCTGCCGTCCGGATTTCTGACTGTGATGGTGAGGGTCGGCGTGCTGCCGCTGGAGGCGAAAGTGGCCGATAGCGATGCTGTGATCCGATAGGGAACTCCGCCCGAGGTGTCGAGGCTGCGAGCGAGGAAGAGCGCCATCTGCCAGCGGGGAACCTCGAGATTGGGAGCGAACGTTGTCGTCGTCGTTCCCTGGGAGATCCCGAGTTGTCGCAGCTGGTTGATGGCGGTCTGGGTGGCTGCGTCGAATCCAGAGATGTCGGTGAAACCCTGGCCGCCTCCACCAGGCAGATTCACGCCGACCCGGACCAGGAGCCGGGTCAGAAAGAGCGCCATCTGCCAGCGGGGAACGGTGCCGTTGGGCCCGAAGGTGGTGGCGCTGGTCCCCGTGGTGATGTTCATCTGCCGCAGTTGGTTGATCGCCGTCTGGGTGGCCGAATCGAAGCCACCGATATCGGTGAAGCCCTGGCTAGCTCCGTTGGGAAGGGCCTGGCCGAGGGCTGCGGCCGACCGAACCAGGAACAGCGCCATCTGCCACCGCGGCACCGGCGTGTTGGGACTGAAAGTGGTCGGAGAGGTGCCCAGGGCAATCCGGTAGTGGGCGACACATTCGACGGCGTCGACCGTGTCGGTGCTCTGTCCGCCGAGATCGTTGAAGCCGCCGCCGGGAAGGGTGGATGGGCAGGCCTCGCTAACTAGTGCCCAAGCCGGAATAGCCGGGACCAGCGCAGCGAAAACTCCCAACACAACCAGCACAGCAAGGCGACGTCGCAACACGCTTCATCCCTCCCGTTCGGATCCGTCTCTGTAATGACGTATGGCGAGCGATTTCCGTTCCCGAGTGTCGCCCAATGAAAAGGCCCCGGGCTTGCGCCCGGGGCCTTTTCGCATGCTGACCTTGTGTCAGGACAGCTATTTGGTTATCGGCTTAGAAGCCGCAAACCGTCTTGTTGGCAGCAGGGCTGCCGGCGACGTTGACGGCCAGGCCGTCGACGCCCACAGCACCACCCATGGCCTGGATCACAGCGGGCGAAGAAGAACGCCGTTGTCACCAGCGCCAAGCACCGTCGGGGCAGCCGTCACCGTGAAGGTGATGGCGTCGCCAGCGGCGTTGATCGTGGTGGTGGCGTTGGTACCAACCGTCAACCGGACGGAGGTTCCACCGGTCTGCTCGAGCAGGTCGATCGTGTCGCCGGCTCCAGCCGCCGCCACGTCCTCGTTGAAGGTGACCGTGATGGTGTCACCGACGTCGAGGCTGCCAGCCGCACCACCGTTGGTGGCGGCCGCAGCCGTAATCTGTGCTGCAGCGGCGGCACCCTCGGTGATCAGGGGAACCTGAAGACCGGTGCCAGTGTCGCTCAGAACAGGGTTGCTCCGCTGCGTCGCAACGAAGTCGTTGACCGAGTTCTGCGTCAACGGGACATTGATGGTCCAGGTGCCGTCGGCGGCCGCAGTGGTTTCACCCACCTTGGACTCTCCGGCGGTCTTCACACCATCGTTGACACTGTCGACGTAGATCGCCACGGTGTAGCCAGGAACAGCGGTGCCGGTTACGGCAAAGCTGAAGGCGTCGACCGTGGTCGCGGCTGCCGGCGATGTGATCGTGAGATCGGCATCGGTGTCGGTGCTGATGTCAAACGTCGACTGGCTGGCGACAGTGTCGTCGTAGACACCGGTCACCACATCGTTGACGTTGAGAGCAGCCTCGAACCCGGCCAGGTCGGTTGCTACGCCTTCGATCCGGAACAGGTCGCTCGAATCGTAGAAATACGAGCAGTCCTGGACTCCGGCCGCAGGCAGGCAGTCACCGGCTTCGAAACGATCGCCGGCCTTGTCGACCAGATGCACCGTCAGAGCCGCAAAGGCTCCGTCGGCTGCCTCAGCAGCAGCGGTGGCCGTGAAGGCAGTCTGCCCGCCGACGCCAAAGGGCTCGGTCGGAGCAGCGTTGCCGGAGATCTCGGCCAGACCATCGCCATCGAGGTCTTCCCATGCCACCGGAACGACCCGCTCGGCAGCGCCGGCGTGACGAACGGTGAAGCTGACGATGCCGTCAGCACCCGGGAACCCGCGAAGTGACGGACCACAGAAGGGACCGCCGGGACCGGCGATCAAACCGTCGGTCGGCGCCTCGAAGGTGGTGTTGTCGGGGCAGGTGGTTCCTACCGTCGACTCGCCGTCCCAGTCGATTACACCAGCTGAGCTAACGATTCTCAGCA
Organism: uncultured Acidimicrobiia bacterium; assembly: GCA_963790345.1. Classification (GTDB taxonomy): domain Bacteria; phylum Actinomycetota; class Acidimicrobiia; order Spongiisociales; family ZC4RG35; genus DATEEG01. The sequence goes on from CAWBOD010000006.1 coordinate 106,614, forward strand.
TGACCCCGACGGGGCCGGTGTAAGGGGTGCCGTTGGCGTTCTTGAAGGTCGCCGTGTAGGCGCGACCGGTGCCGGCAGACTGCGTAACCGTGTCGGTCGGGGTGACCGTCACGCGCAAGCCGGCGGGAGCCGCAACGCCGTCAGCGGCGAGGATGCGGGTGAGGAACAGAGCCATCTGCCAACGGTTCAAAAGGAGATCCGGGGAGAAGGCGCTGCCGCCTGTGCCCAGCGCGATGTGAGCATCGGCCAGAGCGTTGATGGCGGTCTGAGCCTCGGCCAGGGTTCCACCGATGTCGGTGAACTCATTGTGACCGGAGTCGTTCGTGAACGAAACACCGGCCGCGAGAGCGAGCCTGTAGAGGAACAGGGCCATCTGCCAGCGGCTAACACTCAGGTTCGGGGAGAACGTGGTGCTGCTGGTGCCCTTGCTGATACCCAGCTGGGTGATCTGGTTGATCGCGTTCTGGGTTGCCGCGTCGAACCCACCGATGTCGGTGTAGCCCTGGCTGGTCGCCGCGGGGATTGTCAACCCGTGGTCGGCGGCCTGGCGAACCAAGAACAACGCCATCTGCCACCGTGGAACGGTGTCATTGGGCGAATAGGTTGTGGCGCTTGTACCCGTCGTGATCCCAAACGCGAAGAGGCAATTGATTGCGTTCTGCGTGGTTGCGTCGAGTGCACCGATGTCGGTGAATCCGGCACTTGGGGTCGCGGCGGGGCATGGACCGGTCGTGTCGATCGCAACGGAATGCGCACTCGCCGGCAATGCAACAGCCATAAGGCTGAAGATCATGGCGAGGATGGCAATCCGGGCGATCGCAGACCGCTTCCGGGTAAGTACCGATTTAGGCACTATGCCCTTCCTTTCTCTTTTCGTGGATGTCCCATCCGAAACGACGGGGAACTAGAACACATGACGGTCCGGAACCGGTACCCGCCGTGCTCCCCCGAGCCGGCAGGTCCGAGGTAAGCACAGAGTGCGGCAGCCCAAAACATGGCTGTCTTGGCTTCCTTCCCTCCGTGTCTACCCCTCCCGGATCGTTCGAACGGTCCTTGTCCCTGGAAGATACCAGGGAGATGTCATCGCTTCGGAGATTTGGCGAACGCGCCGACGCCCCGAGGAAATGGCATCCACAAACAATAACGTCACCAATTCCGGCAAGGTTCCCGGGTGACGGAGGAATATCGCGATTTCCCAGCCGTCAAGGGACAAAGTCCCCCCTCCCCACCTGACTAGACAGACGCCCGGTAGGCGGCGACCACCTTTTTGGGGTCGCCCAGCATCCGGACCTGCCCGTGATCGAGCCAGAGAACCCGGTGAGACAGGGTTTCGACCGTTGGGAGGTCGTGGGACACCAGGAGGACGGCGGTGCCCCCGTTCATCAGAGTCTGCATCCGGAGGGTCGATTTCCGCTGGAACGACTCATCGCCCACGGCCAGGACCTCGTCCACCACCAGGACATCGGGATCGACGTCGGCGGCCACCGCGAAGCCGAGACGGGCCAGCATGCCCGAGGAGTAGGACCTGATGGGAACGTCGAGGAAGTCTGTCAACTCGGCCCACTCGGCGATAGCCGGGGCCCGGTCCCGCATCTCGTCGGGATCGCGTCCCAGCAGAGTGCCGAACAACACGATGTTCTCGAAGCCGGCCATCTCGGGGTTGAAGCCGGCTCCAAGAGCGATCATCGGGGCGACGACCCCCCTCACGACCACCCTGCCTCCGGTGGGAGGGAGAACCCGGGCGACGATCTTCATGAGCGTGGTCTTGCCCGCACCGTTGGCACCGATCAGCGAGAACACCTCCCCTCGCTCGACCTGGAAGCTGACGTCGTTCAGCGCGAAGAACTGCTCGGTGCGGGTCTGGCGGCGCAGGAATTGCATCGTGAATTCCTTGAGAGTGCCCGCCCGATCATGGGCCATCTGATATGACAGGCTCACCGATTGGACCTCGATAAGCGGCACGCTCCCGTTGTGTTCTGTCACCTCAACGGCTCCATCACAGCGACGACACCAACCGCTTCCACGAGCGCGAGAAGAACCACACACCGAGACTCAAGGCGACCAACGCGGAACCGATCAGCATCGCCCACTGCCAGAGCGGGGGAATTTCGCCGCGATACATCAGTGACCTGAACACCTCCAGGTATGAGAAGAGAGGATTGAGCCGGGCGACCGGAAGGAACCGTCCATAAATCTCGATCGGGTAAAACACGGGCGTCAGATAGGTCAGGAGGGTGACGGCCACCCGCGACAACTCGAGCACGTCGTAGAAGAACACCGCCCCGGCGGCGATCAGCATCCCGAGCCCGGTCACCAGTGCCAGCATCGCCAAGATGGGTATCGGTACCAGGAGGATCGTCCATGGGATCCCTTGACCGGTGATCAGCTGGACAATCACTAGCGGGATCAGGCTGATCAGAAAGTTGACCGCACCGGCGATCGAGGTGGCGAACGAGAAGACCTCGGCGGGGACATATACCTTCGTCAGGATGGCGGCCGATCCGGTGATGGCCGCCCCCGTGGCCAGGAGACCTTGTGCGAAGAAGGTCATGAAGAGGACGCCGGCCAGGAGGTAGAGCACGTAGGGCTCGGCTCCGGTATCGCCAAATCGCGACCCGAATATCTGACCGAAGACCAGCCACATGATGGCCGTCGTGATCAACGGGTTGAGCAGCGTCCACCAGACCCCCAAGGCCGAGCGCTTGTAGCGGACGGTGAGCTCGCGACTGACGAGCAACCGAATCAACCCCCGATAGGTCCACAGGTTCTCGAGTTCGGTGATGACCGGGCGGCGCGCTTGAGCGGAGTCGTAAACGGGAAGTGCCACTTCAACCTATAGGGTGGTACGGCTGGCGAGGCTAGCGGTGGAACCCGCGCCCGGCAGCTTCCAGGCGGAGGGCGGAAACAACCCTCGGCGACCGGGTTCCCCTACGATCGTTCGATGTCAGGCCGTTCGAAATGGCTCGATCCGGCCCGGATCGCTCGTGGTCTGGCGTGGCGGACCCAGGCCCTCCGCGCCCGGTTGGCGCCGCCGCTCCCCACCGACCCCCCGGTTGCTCGGGGAGATTCGTTCAAGACGGCCGTCCTGTCATCGCATGAAGTTGACGACGTTGAACACCTCGATCCGACCCGGCGCATGTGGGCCGAATTCGCCCTTACTTCGGCCGAAAGGGGATGGCGAGCGGTCGAGATGTTGGGAGGCCCCGCCGGCTTCCGGGGCATGAGGGTCCTCGATGTCGGGTCTGCTCAAGGAGGATTCCTGGTCGCCGCGTCCCATGCCGGAGCCAGGGAAATGGTGGGTATCGACATCGATCCCAAGCTCCTCGATCTGTCCAGGCTCCTTCTCGCCGACCACCAGACGGAAGCACGGCTCGAGGTTGCGGACATAACCGACCCCACGCTGCCGGCCCGCCTGGGAGGTTTCGACATCGTCTTCTGTAACGACGTCCTCGAACACGTGAAGGACCTGGACGGCGCTGCCCGCAACCTGTCGGCTTTGCTCAAGCCCAACGGCCGGCTGTTTCTCGAGATTCCGAACGGTCTGGCAATCAACTACATCGAAAGCGACGGCCACTACAAACTCCCCGGCATCACGCTCCTCGACCACGCCGATGCCGAGCGATGGTTCCGCTCCTTCTATCAGGATCAGTATCCGTACAACACCTTTTTCTATGCCCCGGTCGACTATTACCTTTCCCTGTTCTCGCGAACCGGGATCCCGCTCCGGCTTCTCAACACGCCGTCGGCCGATCAGGAATCGGTCACTGCCCTTGCCACGCATTGGATCGAGACCCGCCGCCGGCTCGGGGCTCTCGTCAACGAGTTTCCCGACAAACCCCAGGACCTCATTGCGAAGATCGGTGCCCGCGCCGACGAGGTCGGCGCCAGGTTCGGGCGCCTCTTGGCGACGGCGACGAACTCATCGGCTCCGCAGGAACGGGACCTCGCCGCGACCGTGCTCCGGACCAATTTCGGTCTCGATGCGTTTCTGCTCGAGGGCCGCAAGGTCGGGTAGGGGTCCCGGACCCCATAGGATTTCTAAGTGAACGGCGGTAGCGACAAGACTTCTAGGCCCCCGCGCCTCGGGCTGATACTGGGGGTACTCGGACTCTTGATCGTCGTGATCGGGGTTGTTGCCCGGGTTGGCACCACACCACCCGCCTCGACCACGACCTCCACCATCGGCCCGGGTTCGACCACGGCTGCACCCAGCTCCACCACCACTTTGGAGCCGAGCTCGACCACCTCGCTGAACGAACCGCCGACGACCACGACAGTGACCCGGCCCGGACAGACCGAGTTCGACGTGATCGTGGTGGGCGACGGGATGGGAGGAGCGACCGCGGCGACGGTCGCCGCCAGACTCGGTGCCGACACCTTGCTCTTTCGCCGTTCGGCTACCTGGGCGGACAAGCCGGGGCGGCCGGGGTGTCAACGATGGACGAAGGCGGCAACCGCTACGTGCTGCGCCGGTCGGGCATCTACCGGGAACTCGTGACCTATGTCCAGTTCAAATACGGCATCGGCAACGTTGGGGACTGCTATTTCATCGAGGACCCGCTCTGTCCGGAGCCGCTCGCGATCGACGAGTTCTTCCGAAACACCCTCGGAGCCGACGGGGTCGACATCAAACCCGCGTTCGAGATCACGCAAGTAGTTCAGGAAGGGAACCGGGTTACCGGGGTCATCGTCGATGGCATCGAATACAAGGCCAAGGTGGTGATCGACGCCACCGAGTTCTCCGACCTCTATCCCCTGATCGACGGACTCGACTACGAAGTCGGGGATCCAGAAGGATGCGTCCAGGACACAACCTGGCTCGCCATTCGCAGCTGGTATCCCAATGGATCGGCCCCGGCCCACCTGGTCCCTCCCCAGGACGCCATCGATCAGATATACGCAATCTATGGTTCCGAATCGGACCGATGGCTCGACCATTTCCGGAACACCGTCGTCAACGTTCCCAATTCGGCCGGGGCCGGCCCGACGGTTTTCCCCTGGGATCTTGCGACCGAGACGGCCTATCGGGCTCTCGCCGACAGCCGCCCGGAACTCGCCCTGCTACTCGACGCCCCCTCCATCACCAGGACCGGTGTGAACTACGCCAACGACTCGGCGGTGAGCGTCGCCGCCATCGAAGACCCGGCGGTCAGGGAGGAGGAATTCCGCAAGGCGCTCCACGTCACGTACGCCTACCTGTGGTATCTCCGCTGGGAGCTTGGTGTGACCGACTGGGGGGTATCGGACGACATGCAATTCTCGCAAGGGAACGAGGTTGCTCTGGGATGACCTGATTCCGGATGACCTCGAGATTCACCTCCCACCGTTCCCATATGTTCGGGAGGGCCGTCGGCTCGTCGCCGACTACAACCTGGGTGCGGCCGACCTGGCTGACGATGTTCGCGAGCGACATCGGTTCGCCGACGCGGTGATGCTGGGCGGTTACTTCACCGACTTTCACGGATGCCCGCCGACCGACGAACAGTCCGGCTACGGCTTGTTCGAGGTACCAATCGGGGTGTTCATCCCGGCTCAGATCGACGGGTTTCTCCCCGGTCTGGCTCGAGCGGCCGGAGTCTCCAGAGTGGGCTCGGCAGCGATGAGAACCCAACCGGAGGAGATGTGGGGCGGGCAGGTGGCCGGCACCATCGCGGGTCTGGCGGTGCTGCAAGACGTCCTCCCCCGCGACGTCCCCACCGCCGATGTCCAGAACCAGCTTCGTGACACGGGACTGGTGTTCTTCCTTCCGTAGGTCGGATAGGGAATCGGAAGTCGGGAGACGGAAGACGGAAGCCAGCCCGAAAGTGTGGTCCGCCTCCGCCTTCTGCATCTACCCTCGCCTCGATCCATGAAGAGTCCCCGGGTCCTCATCTGCGGCTACTACGGCTTTGGCAACTCGGGTGACGAGGCGATTCTTTCGGTTCTGATCCGTGACCTCAATCGAGTGTTTGAGAAACCCGACATCACGGTTGTGGCAGGGGCGGTGGAATCAATCGGGGCCGATCACAACGTCGACGCGATCCTTTGGACCGAGATCGATCAGCTTCGGGAACGAGCCGCAAACTCGGACCTGATGGTTCTCGGAGGCGGCGGGCTGTTTCAGGATCAGCAGGAGTTCGACCCGGCCGCCATCTTGACCCGGAGTCATGGGGGTATGAGCTACTGGGCCGGTTTTGCCTTGTTGAGCCATCTCACCGATACACCCCTGGCGATATACGGCACCGGGGTCGGCCCCTTGTTGACGGAGCCGGGCAAGAGGCTCACGAGGATGTCCTTTGGAACCGCCTCGGCGGCCACCGTTCGCGACCAAGAGTCAGCATTACTTCTGTTCGACCTCGGAATCGAAGGTGTGCCGGTGACCGCCGATCCGGTTTTCCGGATGACGGCGGACCCGGGGGTCGGATCGGAGATTCTCGCCTACGAGCACATATCGGATGGGGCAACCCTGATTGCCGTGGCCATCCGCTCGTGGACCGACGATGGCTATGTCACCGATCTCGCCGACCAGCTCGACCGAATCGTCGACTCCCACAATGCCCGGGTGGTATTGGTCCCCTTCCAGACCTCGCCACATCGACGGGAGAACGATCCGGCCGCAGCCCTGCGAGTGCTAACGGCGATGAGGCGACGCTCGCAGGCCGCCATTCTGCGGGGCACGTATACCCCGGAAGACAAGATGGCCGTGCAGTCGGCGGCGGACGTCGTCATCGGGATGCGGCTCCACTCCGTGATCATGGCCGCGGCCGCCGGGGTCCCGGTAGTCGCCCTGGCCTATGACCCGAAGGTGGTCAACACGATGAAGGCCCTGGGGGTCGGCGACTTGACGCTGGACCTGCCTGATCTCGGTTCGCTAGCGCGAGAAGGTGGAGCTGGCTCTCTCCGATCCGGGCATCGGTGCGACCATCCGGGCGGGTGCGGCGAGGCTGGCCTCTGAGGCCGAGCGCAATGCCACCGTGCTCACTGATGCTCTCGAGCGACATGAACCAAGCGCAGATCCTGTGGCTCGGGAAGCAAAGACATTGGCGCTGCGTCATCTGAATCTTGCCGCCCAACTTCACGACCAGGAAAACCTGACGCGTCGGATGACGAAGCTCGAAACCGAAAACGAGAAGCTCCAAAACCGTTGGGATCATCTGGTCGGAAGCCGGTCGATGCAGCTCGTCAACGGGTGGTGGACGCTCAGAAACCGCTTGAAACGCAAGCCGCCTGACCCCGATCACGACCCTGGCTTGCGACGCCGTCCTCGATGAGGAACTCGATCGCATCCTCGAGACCCACCGGGACGCGGCCGGGATCGTCGTCTACCCCCCCACCATCGGATGGGCCGCACAATTGTTCCAGCGACCTCAGCAAATGGCACGCGCCTTTGCCCGGATGGGGTACTTGACCTTCTTCGGGGTGCAATGGGGAGAGGAAGACGTGAGGGGGTTTCGGTATGAGGAAGAACGGTTGTGCCTGACCGGCCTTCCAGACGATCTGCTCTCCGTCATGAAGAGAATTCCCAATCCCTTGATGATTTCCTACGTCTACAACTTCGAGTTCGAGAAGCACCTCTCCACGCCGACCACGATCTTCGAGCACATCGACCATCTCGATGTCTTCGCATCTTCGTTTCCGATGGAGCAATTGGACGCCTGGTTCGGCGCCGCCACTCGAGAAGCCGGGGTGGTCGCGGCGAGTGCCCGCGACTTGCAGGCGGAGCTGCTTGTGCAGCGGCCCGACACCATCCTCTGTCCCAACGGTGTGACGTTCGAGCACTTCGCCGGATATCGCCCGACCCGGATCCCACCGGATCTGGCTGAGATCGTGACGAGAGGCGCCCCGATCGTCGGCTACTACGGGGCCATCGCCGAGTGGGTCGACTATGACCTCCTCGACTTCGCGGCGGAGCGCCTGTCTGACTACTCGTTCGTGTTCATCGGTCCCAACTACGACCAGACGATGGACCAAGCCACCGGTGTTCAAGAGACCCAACGTCTGGTGGCTCGGACCAAAAAGCTATGACGTCCTTCCGGGTTACCTTCACCACTTCTCAGTTGCGACGATCCCGTTCCAGGTCAACGACGTAACCCACGGAGTGTCGCCGTTGAAGCTCTTCGAATATATGGCCGGAGGCAAACCGGTTGTGACGACCGCGATGCGTGAGGTTCAGCATTACGAGCACGTCCTGATCGCTCACGATGCCCAAGAGTGGGTCAAGCTCCTGGCCGACGGTGTTGCCCTCGGCCGCGACCCGGCGTTCGTCGCCAGCCTGCAGCGAACCGCCCGTGCCAACACCTGGGAACAACGTGTAGGCACTCTGATCGACGCCGCCGCCAACAAAGCCTGGCAGGCGAGCTGACTCGTCGTTGAAACATAGGACGGCTTCACCAGTGCCCCCCTACCCCTGGCCGCCTAATCGGCAGCCAGCGGTACCTTCCCCCCGCCTATCGGCGAGGGGACAAACAAGAAAAGCTGTCCCTTCGGCTCGGCAAACCCGTCGATGAGATCTAAGACAGCTCGACCAATACGCCCTACAAGGACTCGTCTCTTTTGTCCCTTCGCCGAAGGCGGGGGGAAGGTCCCTGCCGCCGAGGAAACGAGGCGGGAGGTAGGGGGGTTTGGGGAACCCGTCCTAGACCTTCATTGACGGCTTCACCAATGCCCCCCTACCCCTGGCCGCCTAATCGGCAGCCAGCGGTACCTTCCCCCCAGCTTTCGCTGGGGGGACAAAGCTACGCGCTTCTTACGGTCTCTCACCCGGGCACAATTGGTACACATGCGTGTTTCGGTGATCGTTCCGGTTCTGGATGAGAGGGAGGCTGTTGGGCCGCTCGTCGAGGCCCTGTTCAGCCAGAGCCGGACTCCCGACGAGGTGGTGATCGCTGACGGAGGGTCCGAAGATGGGACCCGAGAGTTGCTCGACCAGCTGGCCCAGCATCATCCCCTCTTGACGATCGTCGATGGGCCTGGAGGGATCGCCGAGAATCGCAATGCTGCCATCAGGGCTGCGTCCGGTGAGATCATCGCCTGCACCGATGCCGGCTGCCTACCCGAAGCGGGATGGCTCGAGGCTCTGGCCCGGCCCTTCGATTCCGGCGCGGACTGGGTGGCCGGGTTTTACCGACCCGATGGCCGGACGACAGCGTCGACCGCGGCGGGAGTGGTGATGATGACCGTTCTCGAAGAAGTCGATATGGATCACTTCTTGCCGGGAGGCAGCTCCCAGGCTTTCACCAAGGAGGCGTGGAAGAGCGTGGGTGGGTTCCCCGAGGGCATGAGGGCCGGCGAGGACACCTTGTTCGGGGAGCAACTGCGCGCGGCCGGATACCGGCCCGAATTCGCCCCCGAGGCCCTGGTTGCCTGGCATCCGCCGTCGTCGCTCACCGAGATGGCAACCAAATCCCGACTCTGGGGAAAGTCCGATGGGATCAACGGGGTCAGAACCGGCGCCTACCTGCGGGTCATTGCCGCCTATTGGTTGATGCCATTGGCCGCTCTCGTTGTTGCTTTCTGGCTTCCGAGCCTGGCTCTGGCGATTCTGGTCGCCTTCCTCGCCATGGTCGCCTTCCGCACCCGTTTCAAGTTTCGATGGGTGCCCGGAGCTTCAAAGTGGTTCATGGTTCCACTCGCCCATGTCGGTCAACAGCTCGCCCAAAGCCTCGGGTTCGTCGAAGGTTTTGGCATGGGCAACCTGTTGCGGAAGCTGACCGGACGCTTCTTGCGACCGCTTCGTCGTTTTCTGCCCGCATCGTGGGCCCGGCGCCTGGCCGGCGAGGCGAGGCCCCTCCGCCACAATGTCGACGTCTGGGTCGACAACGAGGCCCAAAGGACACGATGGTTGGACGACTCTCCTCCCACTTACCGGATAGGAATCGGGGAACCCAAGCCCGGCGATCCGGTCGTCCATGGCGACGGTGGAGCTGCGGGCCGGGTCGGAGCCCGAGGTGGCACCGGTAGCGGTGAGGCTACCCAAGGCCCTGGCCGAATTTCTCGCCGAGGAGCCCGAGATCCGGGAAGACCCTGCGGCCGCCTACTCGATGCTGAGACAGTCGGGCGAACGATATGGATTGGTCGTTTCACCAGGCGGCCTCGCCACCCGCCGCGATCCGATCAAGGGTTCGGGATCGCTGGTGATCCTCGCCTCGGTTCCCATCCACGATGTGGGCGGCGGTAGCCGAGGGTCTCAGATAGCCCAGGAGGCTGCCAGCCGCGACATGCACGTGACTTACCTCTCCCGCTTTGATGCCGCCGAGTCCGTCGATCTCGGGCTCCGGTTCATGCACCCTCGGCTGGAGGAGATGCGGATCGATCAGTTCGACTTGGACGCGTATCTCGCCCGGGATCCACAGGGGCCCCGCGTCGCGGTAGTCGAGTTCCCCCACCGCGACTACAAGCCGGTCATAGAGGCCCTCTGGAACAACGGCTTTCGGATCATCTATGACCTGATCGACGATTGGGACGATCCCACCCTCGGCGGATGGTGGTACGACCACGAGTTCGTCGAGTGGCTGCTGTCTCACACCCACGCCCTTACGGCTTCGGCTCCATCACTCGTTCGATCTCTTCGGGAGAAGTCAGGGCGGGATGTGCTCGAGGTTCCCAACGGAGTCAACTCCCGCATCTTCGACATCGCTCGGAGCACCACCGCTCCTCAGGACCTTCCGGCGGGCGCGGGACCGGTATTCGAATATCACGGATCGCTCTACGGGAACTGGTTCGACTGGACCGCTCTGACCGCCGTCGCCGGAGCGTTTCCGGAAGCGCGGATCGTCCTCATCGGCGACAAGCCGCACAAGGTCCCCGACCTGCCACCCAACGTCTACTTTCTGGGCCTCAAACCGCAGGGAGCGCTTCCGGCGTATCTGGCGCATACCGACGTGGGTCTGATTCCGTTCGTGATATCGAAGACGACCCACGCCGTCAGCCCGCTGAAAGCGTTCGAGTACCTGGCGATGGGCGTCCCGGTGGCGGCGCCGCCGTTGGAACCACTCGAGGGGCTCGACCTGGTCCATACCCACACCAATCTGGTGGAGGCGGTCCGGCGGGCGTTGGCCTCACCCCGTCCCGATCGTCAGGAGGTTCTTGCCCGGCACGGGTGGGGCGAGCGATTGGGGCGGCTATTGGCGGCGCTGGCGATCGAGTTGCCGCCCTACGGGCGCCCGGTTCGAATCGAGATTCGTCCGGTCCGACTCTACGCCAGGGAAGATCGCATCATCAGGTGATTGACCGCTGCCGGAGCAGCCACCTTGGCCCGCTAGAGCTTCACCGTTATTGAGCGCCGTCGCGCCCTATCACCGTGGCGAAGGTCTTGGCAAGGATCGAGAGATCGAGCCAGGGCGACATGTGGCGCACGTAGTAGAGGTCATAGGTCAGCTTCTCGATGGTGTCGTTGAGGTCGTCGGCATATCCGGAATGGACCTGAGCCCAGCCGGTGATCCCGGGCCGGACCAGATGCCGGTACCGGTAGAACGGAATCAGCTTCTCGAATTGCTGCACGAAGGCCAGTTGCTCCGCTCTCGGCCCTACCAGGGCGGCCTCGCCCTTGAGGACGTTGACCAGCTGCGGTATCTCATCGAGCCTGGTCAAGCGCAGAAAGCGACCGATCTTCGTGATACGGGGATCGTCGGGGGTGGTGAACTGGGGACCATCATCGTCGGCACCCATCACCATCGTGCGGAACTTGTACATGGTGAACGGACGATCGTTGAGGCCGGTTCGCTGCTGCTTGAAGATGGCGGGTCCTGGTGAGTCGAGCTTGACCGCCACCCAGGTCAACCCGGCCAACAAGAGCCAAACGGGGGCGGTGGCGAGCACCAGCAATGATTCCACCACGCGCTTCATCGGAGCGTAGGGAGCCCTCCTTTCCAGGGGGACACTGATCTCCCAGCCTTCGGCCAGGTGTACCAGCGCAACTCTGCCCGTGTGCTCTTCGTAGACATTGCTGAGAGGACGCACCTCGTAGCCGGCCAGAGTGCTGGAAGACACAAAGCTTGCCATCTGATCGGAGAGCACCGCTCTGATATCGAGGACCAGGGTGGTGTTGGCCGATGGGGCAGCCGGAGGTGGTTCCCCTCTCGGCTCGAGCAGATCGATCACATTGGCGTTGGGTGATTCGGCCAGGTCGTCCACCAGGGCCTTCTCGTCGGTGATCATCACCATGTCCTCGATCCAGGGACGCCTCCGCTGGATGGCGCGATGGACCAGCGCCAGGATGAGCCAGCCGCCGAGAGCGAAGCTGACCCACCGCAACGAGTAGTAGGTGCGGGTTACGAATGTTCCCAACAGAACTGAAACCAATCCGAAAGCTCCCGCCGCAAAGGCTCTGGAATACAGAGGGCGGGGAACGGCCGGCTCGACCAAGCGCAGGGATTGCCAGCTACCGAACACAACGCCCAGGACCAGCAACGCGACCATCGGGCGAGGGTTTTCCAGGCTGTCGAGACTCGGGAACGTGAATTGGGGAGCGTTCCAAGGCAGCCACACCCCGAACACGTACTGGGATGCAGCCAGACAGGACACCAGCGCCGCGGCTGAGTCGATCGCGACGGTGTTCAACGCGAAGCGGGTGCGGAGCTTCACGGACCGAAACGCTACACAACCTTCGGTCGATAGCGCGGACCCCGCGGCTCGATGCGAAATCGGGTCGAGCGGTCGTTTGGGCTGGTACAACCTTGTCCAGAACCGTGTCCGATTCCGAAGACCCCGGTCTGCCGATCACCTTCGGGCCATGCTCGAACGGTGAGTACGACCCCGAACCAAATGACGCCGTCCGCTCGGAGATGATGCGCCGGGCACTCGCCGAGTGCGACCTCGGGGCGAGTGCGACCGGAGTCAGCCGGAGGGACTTCCTCCGCTCGGCATGTGCCACCGCTGCCACGCTGTGGGCGATCGATCAAACGGCCCGAGTCGCAGCCGGCCGATCGATCGGCGGGAGCTACTCCATCGCGGCCGATGCGCTGCGGGATCCCGGAACTGCTCGAACCGTGATCGGGGCCGGAGAGTTCGTGTTCGATATGCAAGGCCATCTTCTCGAACACGACCTCGATCCCTCGACCCGCGGAAACTGGTTCTGGGGGAGCTCGTTTCCTCAGGCGGATTGCGGTTACGAAGAAGACCCGCGGGCTTGTTTTTCGATGAACCACTTCCTCGAGGAGATGTTCATCCGGTCGGACACGACGATGACCGCCCTCTCCGGCTTGCCGATTCTCCCTGAAGGCAGCCCTCTCCCCCCGGAGGTGATGGAGGAAACTCGAAGAGTGGTGAGCGCACTAGGCGTCGACGGCCGGATCCTGGTAAACGCTCTCGCCCTCCCCCAACTGGGACCGCTGCAGGGGGTTCTCGACGAGATGGACAGGACCGTCGCCGAGCAGAACGTCAGCGGCTGGAAGACCTTCACCCACTTTCCCACCGGATGGTTTCTCGACGATCACGATCCCGATCTGCCCCAGGTCGGAAACCAGTTCTTACAGCACATCGAGAGTCTCGGATTGCCCGTGTTGTGCATCCACAAAGGACTGTCCGAAGGATCTCGCATCGGTTCACCGGTCGATGTCGGACCTGCCGCTATCGCCCATCCCGGCGTCCGGTTTGTGATCTACCACTCCGGTTACGAGGTCGGAACTTCCGAGGGACCGTATACGGATGAGACAGCCGATCGCGGAGTCAACCGTTTGGTGTCGTCGCTGCGAAAAGCAGGGGTCATGCCCGGGGGAAACGTGTTCGCCGAGATCGGTTCGACCTGGTGGCACCTCCTCCGGCGGCCGGAACAGGCGGCTCATGTCCTCGGCAAGCTCCTGGTCGCGGTGGGCGAGGACAACCTCCTCTGGGGCACGGATTCCATCTTCTATGGCTCTCCCCAGGGCCAGATCGATGCCTTCCGAGCCTTCGAGATCTCTCCCGAGTTCCAGGAACGCTTCGGGTATCCAAAATTGACCAAGGAACGCAAGCGGAAGATCCTCGGCGAGAATGCCGCCCGCCTCTACAACATCGCCCCGGTTCGATCAGGTCTCTATTTCAGCCCCGAAGATCTCGCCGAGGCGCGCAGTCAGCATCCCGTTGCCATGAGGACCTGGGGCCCGCGCACCAAAGCTGAGGTCAGGGAATTCCGAAAACATCACCGCGGATGGCCATGAGAAACGTCAAGCGTGGTCCGTTGATCAACCCCATCCCGTAACCACTCTTCGCAAAATCGACGAACGGCGCACCCGCCAAACGCAGCTGCCCCGGGCTGGCGTCTAGCGTCTGGCGTCTGGCGTCTTGTCTTTGGACATCATCTCCGCCAACGCAATCAATGTTCTCGTTCCGAAGCCCGTTCCGCCTTTGGGGAACCAGCCGTAGGCAGCATCGGCCCTGGCCGGGCCGGCGATATCCAGATGTACCCATCGCCTCCCTCCGGCAAAGGGGCGAAGGATCAGGGCGGCGGTGATGACCCCTCCGTAGCGTCCCCCCGTGTTCTTGACATCTGCTACCTCCGATTCGATCAATCGGCTGTAGTCATCGACAATCGGCATCGGCCAGAAGCGCTCGCCGACCATGGCGCCGGCGGCGACGAGCAACTCGACGTCCTCCTGCTCGTTGCCGAGGGCCGCGCCCACCCGATCGCCAAGTGCGATGCGTTGAGCTCCGGTCAACGTCGCGATATCCACGATCAGGTCAGCGGATCCTTCGGCGGCGAGGATCAGACCATCCGCCAGAACGAGACGACCCTCGGCGTCGGTGTTGAGCACTTCGACGGTTCGACCGTTCCGGTAGGTGATGATGTCACCGGGCCGGGTCGCTCCCCCACCCGGCATGTTCTCGGTCAGTGGAAGATACGCCTCGATCTCGATCGGCAGCTTGAGACGGGCCGCGCCGATGACGGCAGCTGCCACCGCCGCCGCCCCGGACATGTCCGTCTTCATCGTCTCCATGCCTTCGGCGGTCTTGATCGACAAGCCCCCGGAATCAAAGACGATCCCCTTCCCGACAAAGGCCAGAGATCCCCGAGCCCGGCGAGGGCGATAGGAGAGACGGACGAACCGGGGCGGCCGGTGCGACCCCGCCGAGACTGACAGGAGGCCATTGAGGCGCTCAGCTGCGATCCGCTCTTCTTCCCATACCTCGGATCCAACGCCCACCGCCGCTGCTCCTTCGACGATCAAACCTGCCAACACCTCAGGAGCTTTATCACCGGCCGGCGTGTTGACGAGGTTGCGAGCAAACACCTCCGCTTCCGCGACGATTCGTCCCACCTCGACTTTGACGGGCGTCGGCGCCTGGGAGCTCCACGATTACGTCGTTCGCGGGCCCGCTCTTGTAACGCGTGAATTTGTAGCCGCCCAGGATCAGTCCCTCGACCACCGCCCTGGTCGCATCAGCGATGTCGACGTCGTGCAGGCCGGTGGAGATGCGATCGATGGTCCCGAGGTGTCGAGCCAGGGATCCGGCGGCCCACCGCAACGTGTCAGCCGAGGCTTCCGGCCCGAGGCCAACTGAGATGAGGCCGTCATCGAGGACGGCGACCTGGCCTACCTTCCCGGTGAATGCCTGGCGATCAAGCTGGTCCTTGCCTCGATTGAGAGCCGCCTGGAATCCGGGGGTAGCCGCTTCCCTTCCTTCGAGCACCGGAACAGCGAAAGGGATGCCCCGAGTACGGCGTTCGGTGATTTGGACGTTGACCATTTGGGGGAGGGTATCGGGTGTTCGGACGATGGTTTGAAATTCACAACGAGGCTGGCGGCCTGAATTTCACAACGCGGCTGGCGTTGGCCGGATGATCAAACTCGCATCCACCCAGGGACCACCGGCTCGCTCGGCCAACGTCGCGAAGTTGGTGCGCTCGAGAATCTTGATGGTGACATCGCGCACCTCTTCCCACGTCTCCCGCAACGAGCACTCAACTTCCATCGGGCATGGTTCGGGCTCGCTGCGCGTGGCACAGGAGATCGGGGCGAGCGGGCCTTGAAAGAGTCGAACCACTCGCTCGAGAGTTATGTCCTTCGGCGCATGATTCAAGCGATATCCGCCGGCAGGCCCTCGCTCGGATCGGACGATGCCGGCACCCCGCAACTGGGACATGATCTGTTCCAAGAAGGACGTCGGAATGCATGTTCGCAGGGCGATCTCCTGCGACTTCAGTGACTTCCCCCCCTCTGCCAACGCCAGCGCTAGAACAGCCCGGGTGGCGTAGTCGGTCTTGCGTGAGATCCACATTGTTGACTTCCATGGTAGACAATATCGACATTGACACCATGCCTTTTCGCGGATAGCTTCACGTGACCGACATTGTTGATAGAAGAAGTCGGGATTGTCTGATCTTCACAAGCAGGACGGGCAAGAGCAAGTCAGGAATCAAGGGGAGTGGGGCAATGAAGGCTTTCATCAAAAGGGCATCCTGGATCGGGTTGGTATCGCTGTTGATAGCGGCCTGCTCGGGTGCCGGAACTGCATCAGGAAGCACCGGTGGGACGGACACCGGACAACCTGCGGCCGCTGTGCGATTGGGTTACTTCCCCAACGTGACTCACGCCCCCGCATTGGTCGGGGTGGCCGACGGCCTCTTCCAGGCCGAGCTCGGTGACGTTCCACTCGAGACATTCACTTTCAACGCCGGCACCGAAGCCATCGAGGCTCTGTTCGCCGAAGCAATCGACATGACGTTCATCGGCCCCAACCCGGCTATAAACGCTTACGCCCAATCGGAGGGTGCCGCGATTCGCATCATCTCCGGTTCCACCTCGGGTGGGGCTGCCTTGATCGTCAAACCGGAAGTCACCGGTCCCGCGGACCTGGCCGGACTCAAGATCGCCACGCCCTCCCTGGGTAATACCCAGGATGTGGCTCTCCGCGCCTGGCTGCTCGAGCAGGGTTTCGAAACTACGCCTGAGGGCGGTGGCGACGTGTCGATCGTCCCCCAGTCAAATGGCCAAAGCCTGGAGACGTTCATGTCGGGCGAGATCGACGGAGCCTGGGTGCCCGAGCCTTGGGCGACACGTCTCGTGATCGAGGGTGGCGGCAAGGTGTTGGTTGACGAGCGTGACCTGTGGCCCAACGGCGAGTTCGTGACCACCCACCTGATCGTGAGTACCGAGTTTCTCGAGACTTATCCCGACGCAGTGGCAGCGGTTCTTCGAGGCCTGGTCGAATCCATCGATCAGATCAATGCCGATCCGACCGGCTCCCAGGAAACCGTCAACGCCAGCATCGAAGCCCTCACCGGGAGCCGTCTAAGCGACGAAACCATCGCCGGAGCCTGGTCCACCTTGACCTTCACCCTGGATCCGATCGCATCGTCCTTGCGGGAATCCGCCGACGACGCGGTCGCAGTTGGACTGTTGGAACCTGTCGACCTGAACGGCATCTATTCGCTCGACGTCCTCAACGGCATCTTGTCCGTCCTCAACCGCGAAACGATCACGTCGTGACGGTCCTGCCCTCTTCCTCCGAACCGCGCCTCACGGCCGTGCCCCGGGCTACGGCGGTGGAGGTCCATCGGGTCTCCAAAACGTATGGGGACGGGCGGTCAGCCATCACCGCTCTCGAGGACGTGTCGTTGACCGTGGCCGAGGGGGAGTTCGTCTGTCTGGTCGGAGCCTCCGGATGCGGGAAGAGCACACTCCTCAACCTCATCGCCGGCATCTACCACCTCGATCAGGGATCCATTGTGATCGGGGATCGCAGGGTCGGGCTCATGTTTCAGGAACCGGCCCTGTTCCCATGGCTCACCGTCCAGCGCAACGTGGAGAGCGCCATGCGGTTTCGAAAGGTGGCTCCCGACAAGGCCAAGGTCAAGGAACTTCTGAGCATCGTGCATCTGGAGGAGTTCGCCCAGCGACGACCCCACGAGCTATCCGGGGGGATGCAGCAGCGGGCAGCCCTAGCCAGGGCTCTTGCCCAAGACGCCGACATTCTCTTGATGGACGAACCGTTCGGCGCCCTGGACGCGATGACCCGTACCGTCCTCCACGATGAGCTCGAGCGCATCTGGCAGGCAACCGGAGTGTCGATCGTCTTCGTGACTCACGACGTCCGTGAAGCCGTTCGATTAGGAGACCGGGTGATCCTCCTGTCGAGCCGCCCGGGGCGAGTAGTGGATGAGGTTCGGGTTGCTTTGGAACGACCCCGACGCCTGGATTCGGCGAGTGTCAATGACATCGCCCAGGAAGTGACCGATCGACTCCGCCAGCAGGTTCGCCACCATGTCTGATCAAACCAAACTCCTCGAGGAGGACATCCGGGGCCTGGATCGGCTGGAATTGCCGATGGCGCGCCAAGACCAAGTGGAATGTGCGTCTGTGGGAAACAACCTGGCCCAAACTGCTGGCGGCGGCCCTTGCTGTTGCCCTGTGGCAGATCGTGGTCTGGACCGGTTGGAAACCACCTCACGTCCTCCCGGGGCCCGGTCGAGTTTTCCGCGAGCTGTCTGAAATGATCCCCACGGAGCGCTTCTGGCTCGCCGTCGCCACAACGATGCGACGGGCGGTCGTGGGGTTTGCCGTCGCCGGCGTAGTCGGCACGTTGCTCGGATTGGCGGTCTCGCAAAACAACGTCCTCCGTCGAGCCGTCGGTTCGCTCATCACCGGCCTGCAAAGCATGCCTTCCATTGTCTGGTTTCCGTTTGCAATTCTGCTGTTCGGGCTCACCGAGACCGCGATCTTCTTTGTGATCATCTTGGGAGCGGCGCCATCCATAGCCAACGGATTGATCACCGGCGTCGATCACATTCCACCGGTGCTGCTGCGCGCGGGCAACATTCTCGGTGCTCGGGGCCTGACCTCCTGGAGGCATGTGGTTCTCCCGGCAGCTCTTCCGAGTTTCGTAGCGGGTTTGAAGCAGGGATGGGCGTTTGCATGGCGATCATTGATGGCCGGAGAGTTGCTGGTCATCATCGCCTTTCGGCCTTCGATCGGCGTAGAGCTTGCCTTTGCCCGTGAGTTCGTCAGGGCTCCCATGCTGCTGGCGATGATGGTGGTCGTCCTCTTCATCGGGATCGCCGTCGACAGCCTGTTCTTTGGGGTACTCGAACGACGCCTACGACGGAACCGCGGTCTGATCGTCAGCAAGTAGAGGAGAGGCATCACCTCTTCCTTCTTGTACTGCCTGATGCCTACTGCCTACTGCCTACTGAAGGCTGCCTACTGCCCTAGATAACCGTCCGTCCGATCACCACGGCGCCCAGAGCGGTCAGGGTTGCCAGGTAGGACAGACCGGTGGCTGCCATTACCCCGGTGTAGGACGGAACCCGGAGGGAGAACCAGACTCCGACCATCAGGATCGCGGTGGTCACACCCAGGCCGATGAGGACGGCTGGCGAAACCACCGAAGACTCAACCGCGTACACCTGGACCAGCACGGTGTCGACGGCGATCCCCACGGCACCGATCGCCGCCAGGATCTTCAACGACCGCCGCGGGAGCTTGGGATCGACCAGATACCAGTGACCCAGAAGCATCTCGGCAGTGATCCCGCCCAGAGCTACGGCTCCCGCGATCGCGATCGGCCACGTGAACTCCGCATGAGCGGCGTCCAGCCAGAGCAAGGCTGCCCCGGCGAGCGGCATCGCCGCCCAGCGACTGATCTTGAGATAGATCGCCAATAGCGAAATGGCGGCGGCAATTCCGGCCCACCAACCCGCCCCGGCCAGAGCAGCCAGAAATCCGATGGACGCTGCCGCCCCGGTCCCGAGAAGAATGAAGCCGGGGCGGACAACTTTCCATGAGGCCACCAGCGCCAAGGCTGCTCCCAGGCCGGCCGCCCACATCGATAGCACTGCCCCGGGGTCGGGGGGAGTCAAATCCTCTCCGGAGCCGAATCCATCCAGTCGTTGATCCGCGCTGCGACGTCGGCGGGTGTGAACCCGAGATGCTCGGCGATCTTGCCCGCCGGCGCCGAAACCCCGAAATGGTCGATCCCGATCATGAGACCCGAGTCGCCGACGATCCGCTCCCATCCGAATGTTGCCGCGGCCTCGATCGACACCCTGGGCAGTCCAACCCCGAGGACCGCGTCTTGATACGCGGGCTCCTGCCGTGCAAACGCCTCCCAACATGGGAGGCTCACCACCCGCACCGACCGCTCCAGTAGGTTCGCCGCTTCCAGCGCCAGCGATACTTCCGATCCGGTCGCCACCAGGACGAGGTCGTCGCCTTCTCTGAGCACGTACCCCCCGCGAGCGACATTTCCCTCTCGGCCGGCGCGATCGAGCACCGGCAATGCCTGACGGGTGAGGAGAAGAACCGTTGGGCCCTCGTTCCGGTTGAACGCCATCTCCCAGGCTTCGACGGTCTCACCGGCATCGGCGGGCCTAACGATCCAGATCCCGGGCATGGCCCTCAGGGACGCCAGGTGCTCGATCGGTTGATGGGTCGGTCCGTCCTCCCCCAGGAAGACCGACTCATGGGTATAGACCCAGATCGAGGGCACCTCCATCAGGGCGGAAATCCGAAGGGCCGGCCTCATGTAGTCCGAAAAGACGAAGAAAGTGGCGCCGTAGGGCCGTAGGCCTCCGTGTGCTGCCATTCCGTTGACCGCCGCTCCCATCGCGTGCTCCCTGATTCCGAACGCGATGTTCCGGCCCGCCCTGTCTACCTTCGAGAACCGGGTTGAAGAATGGATTTCCGTCTTGGTCGACTCCACAAGGTCGGCCGCCCCCCCGATGAAATTGGGAACCGCTTCGCGCCATCTCTTCGAACAGCTCACCCATGGCGGCGCGGGTGGCTATGGATTTGCCAACTTCGAACCCGGGCCCATCGAGGTGAACCGAGGTCGGTTGGAAAAAGCTGTGCAGGAGGGAGGATCCTTCGGGGTCGCTCTCACACCGCTCATGCCAGGACTTGTGGGCCTTTCTGCCCCGCTCCATCGCTTGATCGAAGAAGGAGAGAACCTCGGCGGGAACATAGAACGGCTCATCGACCGGCCATCCCATCGCTTCCTTGGTGAGGCGGACCTCTTCGTCTCCCAGCGGGGCACCGTGTGCCTTGGCCGTGTCCTGAGCGTGAGGGGCGCCGTGGCCGATATGGGTATGGCAGATGATGAGCGAGGGCTGGTCCTCCACCACCAGGGCGGCGTCGGTCGCCTGGGCTATCTCAACGCGGTCGTGACCGTCGATCGATTGGACGTGCCACCCCACGGCATTGAATCGCTTGGCCACATCGTCGCTGAACGTGATGTCGGTTCTGCCATCGATCGAGATGTCGTTGTCGTCGTAGTAGTAGGTCAACCGGCCTAGCCCGAGATGACCAGCGAAGGAGGACGCCTCTGCCGAGATGCCTTCCATGAGGTCGCCATCCGACACGAAACCGTAGGTGCGATGATCGACCAGGTCGGGTCCGAATCGGGCCCGGAGATGTTCCTCGGCCAGGGCCATCCCCACCCCCATGCCGAATCCCTGCCCGAGAGGTCCGGTGGTGACCTCGATCCCCACCGAAGGATGACGCTCGGGATGTCCGGCCGTGATCCCGCCCAGTTGACGGAACGACTTGAGATCGTCGAGCGTCAGGGGGAAGCCGGAAAGATGCAGCAGCGCATACAGCAACATCGAACCGTGACCGTTGGAGAGAACGAAGCGATCGCGGTCCAGCCAGGTCGGTGAACCGGGATCGACGTTCAGGTACCGGCCCCAGAGCACCACGGCGATATCGGCCATGCCCATCGGCATTCCCGGGTGACCGGAGTTGGCCTTCTGGACCGCATCCATGGCAAGGCCCTTGATCGTATTGACGGCTAGTTGTTCGAGTTCAGGAGTGTCTGTGGCCACGGTTCGAGGGTAACGGAGACCGAAGGGCAGTCGGAGTGGTGGGTAGTGACGGTGAGTTTTGAGGTTCGTGCTCGAACTTTGGCGCCCGACGCCTTGCGTCTGACGTCTCGAAGTTTTTCAGCAATTGCGGCCTTTCTCGAATGGTCAGAACCCCGTGCCGGCTCGCCTAGCCTGTCGCACTTGGAAGGATGGTTCTTCCTATCGGCCGCTCTTCTTCTGGTCAGTGGGGGTGCCAAGCTGGCAGACCCCGCGCCAACCTCCGGAGCCCTACGGGTCGCCGGCCTGGTCTCCGGCAGTGGAGTCGTGTACACGCTTGCCGTGGCTGAGATAGCAACGGGAGCTTCTTCGCTGCTCGCCGGGGGAGCCCTGGCAGGCTGGGCGCTGGCGGCCCTCTATGGAAGTTTCGGGCTATTTGTCGCGTTCGCCCTCCACCGCCACATTCCCATCTCCTCCTGTGGTTGCTTCGGGAAGGTGGACACTCCCCCCTCGTTCATGCATCTCATCTTGAACTTCGCGGGTTTGGTCGGTGGGGTCTGGGCGGCCGTCACCTCCGGCCCGTCGCTGATCTCGGTGCTCGCCGGTCAACCTCTGGCAGGGGTTCCTTACCTGGCGTTTGTGGCCGCCGGCACCTATGCCGCCTACCTGCTCCTCACCATCCTTCCGGTGCTCTGGCAGCCACACATGGCGGGTCACCCTTCCGGGACCACCAGATGAGGGAAATCAAGTGAGCACGCGCCTCGTCGAAGCGGCAAGCCAGGCCCTCGCCACGCGGACGTCGAGAAGAGGATTCCTGAGAAGGGTGGCGGTCGTCGGGTCGGCCCTGGTCACCGCCCCTGCCACGTACATTCTTCGCCCGATCTCGGCCTATGCGGCCGTTGTCCCCGGCAATTGCCCGGGAGGCGCCCGCTGTCGAGATGGATACACAGAGTTCTGCTGTTCGATCACGGGGGTCAACACCTGTCCCCCCGGCACCGCGGTCTCCGGCTGGTGGAGGGCCGAGGGCTCGGGGTACTGCGGAGGCGGGCCCAGGTATTACATGGATTGCCACGACACGAGCTGCGGTCCATGCGGATGTGGCGGGTCCGGCACCTGCGGCCCCGAATGCGTCGGCCGGGTGTGCGCATGCGCCAACGATGACTGCAACCTCCGCAAAGTCTCCTGTGTTCGCTTCCGCTACGGCCAGTGCAACCAGCACATCGGATGCATGGGGCCGATTGTTTGCCGTGTCGTGACCTGTGTCGCTCCCTGGGAGTGGGACTCGAGCTGTACCGCCGTCGACGCCCACGATCAGAACACCGCCTTCCACGACGCTGCCTGCCTGCATACCGATTTCAAGCCTGTCAGCGCCTTCCCGGGAGTCGTCACCCTGCCGACCTGGAATCTCCGCAGCGCCCTCTCGGCGGGCACTCCGACGTCATCGTTCGATCTGGGAACTCCCGGCGACATTCCGCTCGCCGCCGACTGGACCGGGGCCGGCGTGATGACCGCCGCAGTCGTCAAAGGCGCTCGCCACGGACGGGTCGGGGACGAGAACCTGACGTGGCACATCCGCCAGATCGAAGGCGGGGGGCAGCCCGATCTGATCTTCACCTATGGCTCGCCGGGGGACCTGCCCGTAGCGGGAGACTGGACCGGCAAAGGTTGGGACAGCGCCGGGGTCTTCCGGAATGGCCAATGGCTTCTGCGCAACCGCAACTCCAACGGTGCTCCCGAGCTTGTTGTCAATTTCGGCCAGGCCGGTGACATACCGGTCGTCGGCGATTGGAACGGCGACGGAATCGATGGCATCGGCGTGGTGCGCGGAACCAAGTGGATGCTGCGGCAAACGCCATCGAGCGGCTCCCCTGATCTCGAGTTCGACTTCGGTGATGCAGCCGCAACCCCGGTGGTCGGCGATTGGAACGGCAATGGGGTCGACTCGGTTGGTCGTTACCGCTCGGGAACCTGGGAACTCAAAGACCAGTTCCTTGCGGGCAGCCCCGACCTCACCTTTTCGTTCGGAGACCCCGGCGGGATTCCAGTCGTCTGGGGGCGGATCAAGGCATGAGACACCAGCACATCGGTCAGGATTGGTGATGGACGCTCTCATCATCATCGAGGCCATCGTCATCGGCCTTCTCGTGGTCCTGGTGGCGGGACTTCTTCGCAGCCACGCCGAGATCCTTCGCCAATTGCATGCCCTGGGAGCGGGTGAGCACCCGGCGGAGACCTTCGTGCCCCGCTCCCAGAAGAGGCGGACTGGGACCGGCGCCGCTCGCCAACCTGTCGGGACCGACTCCCGATGGGGGAACGACCTCGATACCGCTGACGGGGTCCCGGGGCTATTCCCTGCTTGCCTTCCTTTCGACGACCTGCACCTCCTGCCAGCCCTTCTGGCAAGGTCTGTCGGACGACCTCAGCTTCTCCGGCGCCCGCCCCATCGTGGTGACCAAGGATCCAGGAGAAGAGAGCCCGGGAGAAATCGCCCGCCTGACCACGGGCCCTGTGACCACGTTGATGTCCTCGGACGCCTGGGACGCCTTCAAGGTGCCGGCCACGCCCTACTTCGCTCTGGTGGACAACTCCAACGCCAGGGTGGTAGGTGAAGGGTCGGCGGCCAACTGGGGTCGGGTCGGGGAAATGGTCAGTCGCGCCATCGCGGATCATTCCCATCCGTTGCACAGCTCTACCTCGGCCCGCAAGGCCGACGTCGACGAGGAACTCAAGGAAGCCGGCATCGAACCCGGCGATCAGCGCCTCTATCGGCCCCCGGTGTCATGACCGTTCTGACAGGCGAAGGCATCACCGCCCTACTCCCTCCGGGTTGGGAGGGAGTAATCGGTCAGCGATCCACACTCGAGGACGGCTCGGTCCGCAACGTGATCGCCCATTTCGCCAGCTTTCCCCTCCCTGCCCGAAGAGGCGACTTCGGGGCGGGGGCGGTGGATGTCATGGGAGCGAACGACATCTTTGTCGCCTTGTTCGACTACGGCCGGCAGAGCGCCGGAACCGAACTGTTCGCAGCGGAGGGCGCGCCCGCGTCGATCGACGTCGGCCACTTCGACCGCTCGGTGCTCCAAAAGCCCATGCCATTGCAGAGTGCGGTCCAGAGATTTTTCACCGCCGGCGGACGGGCGATGTGTCTCTATGTGGTGGTGGGCAGTCACATCGACCGGGTCGAACTGTTGCCCGCGATCAATAGTTTCCTCGGCTCTCTCGTCATTCAATGAAACGGGTCCGGACATGACGCGGATGAGCGGCAAGCGGATGACGATTGGCGCGGTCGTGGCACTGGCGGTTTTCGGGGCGTCCCTGGCGATCGGGCCGGCGGCGGTGGCGCTCGGCGTCAGCGGAGCGTTCACCGATGACGACGGCAGCGTCCATGAAGCCGACATCAATGGCATCGCCGCCGTGGGCATCACCACGGGATGCGGCCCGAATCTCTATTGCCCCGGTCTCGGGGTGACCCGCGAACAGATGGCGACGTTCCTCGCTCGCGCCCTCGATCTGTCGCCTGTATCCGTCGGTCCTTTCGGCGACATCGGGGGAAGCCTCCATGCCGGCAACATCAATGCCATCGCCGTGGCCGGCATCACTGCCGGTTGCACTCCGACCAGCTTTTGTCCGACCCAGCCCATAACCCGGGACCAGATGGCCACATTCTTGGTCAGGTCTCTAGATCTGCCCTCGAGTACGGCGATCCCCTACACCGACCTGGGCAACACAACTCACGCCGCCGACATTGCCGCCATCGCCGCAGCCGGCATCACCACGGGGTGTGGGGGAACCAACTATTGCCCGTTCAATCCGGTCACCAGGGCGCAGATGGCGTCATTTCTTGCCAGAGCCTTTGAGATCGAGCGGATCTATCCCCAGATCAATCTGACCGCAGGACTCCCGGTCTCTTGTACGAAGGACGGGCTCGCCTGCCGAGCGTCGATAACCGTCCCGTACCGCGGGTTGTACGAGTTGCGGGAGGGCTTCTACGACGTGACCGAGGGCACCGGCCTCGAATCGAGCTCAACCAGAGTCGAGGTGACCATCAACGGGTCACCCGTCTCCTTGACGCCCTTGCCGGTGGCATCGGTCAACGGCCGGGACTCCCGGCTTTTCCGGGGAACTCTGGGCATGGTTCCGGGAACCCACACCCTGGTGGCTCGCTGGTATTGGAACGGATTCCTCGAGCAGACGACCACGGTGTTCGTGACCGTCCAGACCTGACTCCATCCCCTTTTCGCGCATCGAGCGCGGCCCCGAGGCCGCGCTCGATGCGTGAAAACGGGAGGTAATTGAGCCCATAGACCGGTCGCAGGGCAGGTTTGGGCCTGGAGCTTGCAGGTGGTCGGCCGTAGCATGAGTCATTCAACGAGCTGGGGAGTCTGAAAACTGTGACCGATCATCTGATCTCGCCTCATGGCGGGACCCTTGTCAACCTCGAGGCGAACGAAGAGCGCACCCGCGAACTGCGGGCGGCCTCAGTCGACTGGCCTTCCTGGGACCTGACCGAACGTCAAATCTGCGACCTCGAACTGCTCATGTCCGGGGGCTTTTCACCGCTTGACGGCTTTCTGAAGAAGGACGACTACGAGCGGGTGTGCGCCGAGATGCGATTGCAGGACGGGACCTTATGGCCGATCCCGATCACGCTCGACATCACCGAACAGGCCGCCGAAAGCATTTCCCCCGGTCAAATGCTCGCCCTCCGCGACCCCGAGGGAGTCATGCTTGCCGCCCTCCACGTCGAGGACGTCTGGCGCCCTGACCTCACTTCGGAAGCCAGCGATGTGTTCGGGACCACCAATCCCGAGCACCCGGGAGTCGGATACCTGCTCAATCGCAGCCATCCGGTGTATGTCGGGGGCCGAATCGAAGCCCTGCAGCCTCCAGTCCATTACGACTTCCGATCTCTTCGGATGACTCCTGCCGAGCTTCGGGCCGAATTCGTTCGACGCGGCTGGACCCAAATCGTCGCGTTCCAAACGAGGAATCCGTTGCATCGGGCTCATGTCGAATTGACCATGCGAGCTGCGACCGAATCCTCGGCCAATCTGCTGATCCATCCCGTGGTCGGAATGACCAAGCCGGGTGACGTTGACCACTACACGCGGGTCCGCTGTTACCAGGCGGTGCTCGATCGCTATCCGCACAACACCGCCGCCCTCGCCCTGCTCCCGCTCGCCATGCGGATGGGCGGTCCCCGCGAAGCCGTGTGGCACGCCATCATCCGCAAGAATCACGGCTGCACTCACCTGATCGTCGGACGGGACCATGCCGGCCCTGGTTCCGATTCGAGCGGCAAGCCTTTCTACGGGCCCTACGACGCCCAGGAACTCCTCGCCAAACATCAGAGTGAGCTCGGCATGACCATGGTCGATTTTCGGATGATGGTCTACGCCCCCGACGAGGACCGGTACATCCCTGAGGACGAAGTCCCCGACGGTCTGAAGACTGTGACCCTCTCCGGGACCGATCTTCGTGATCGCCTGGCCACCGGCCGCGAGATTCCCGAGTGGTTCACCTATCCCGAGGTCGCCACCGAACTGAGACGGACCCATCCGCCCCGAGCCCGCCAGGGTTTCACCGTTTTCTTCACTGGCCTGTCGGGTTCAGGTAAGTCAACGATCGCCAATGCCCTCCTCGTCAAGCTGCTGGAGATGGGTGGCCGCCCCGTGACGATGCTTGACGGCGATCTGGTCCGCAAGCATCTGTCATCCGAGCTCGGCTTCTCGAAGGAGCACCGCGACATCAACATCCGGCGGATCGGATATGTGGCGTCCGAGATCACCAAGAGTGGCGGCATCGCTATCTGTGCCCCCATCGCTCCCTACGACGCCACTCGCAAAGCCGTGCGGGGGATGGTGGAACCGGGCGGCGGCTTCGTCCTCGTTCACATCACGACTCCGCTGGAGGTATGCGAGGCACGTGATCGCAAGGGGCTCTATGCCAAGGCGCGGGCAGGCTTGATCCCCGAGTTCACGGGAATCTCCGACCCTTACGAAGAACCGGCCGACGCCGAACTCTCAATCGACACGGCCCAGTTCTCACCCGACGAAGCCGCCAACCAGATCATCCTGTATTTGGAGAGACTGGGCTACATCGGCGAGACGGTTCGGTCTTGAGTACTCGGTTGACCTGGGGGACGATCAGGTGATCGGAACCGACAACCGTCTCTCCGACCTGGAACGGATCGAAGCAGCCCTGAAAGTTGCTGGAGAGATCCTCTCCGGTTTCCAGTCAGGGAACGTCGCCGCCGTCCACAAATCGAATCTCGATCCCGTTACCGAAGCAGATCTCGCAGTCGACCGTGCACTGCGCGAGCTTCTCGTGCAAAACGGTGATGCCTGGCTTTCCGAAGAAACCGCCGACGACGCGGCCCGATTGAATGCCCGGCGAGTATGGGTGGTCGATCCTCTCGACGGCACCAAGGAATTCGTCGAGGGCCTGCCCGAATGGTGCGTCTCAATCGGTCTCGTCGAGGATGGCCGTCCTGTGGCCGGTGGAATCCTCAATCCGGCGGCCGACTTCCTGGCGATAGGGGCCGAAGGGGAAGGATGCCTGCTCAATGGCTTGCCGGTGACAGTCTCGGCTTGCGCGGTCCTGCCGGCGGCTCGAGTTCTGGCGAGCCGCAGCGAGGTCCGCCGCGGGCGAATGGAAGCGGTGGGATGGCGGAGAGGTCGAGGTCGAGGCGATGGGTTCAGTGGCCTACAAACTGGCCCGCGTCGCCTGTGGTCTGGCCGACGCCACCTGGACCCTGGTGCCCAAGCACGAGTGGGACGTGGCCGGGGGCGTGGCCCTGATCCACGCGGCCGGAGGTTGGGCCAAGAACCTCCAGGGTGAATTTCCCGTGTTCAACCAAGCCCATCCGTGGCTGTCGGGCCTGATCGCGGCCGGGCCGGGTATGGCCGATTGCCTGACCCCCGAGTTCCTGCTCGAGAATCAGACCGTCTGACGGTTCAACCCACCTGCACCAAGGCCCGGTTGGCCTGGTTGAGTGATTCCACACCGTTCTCCGTGACAGTGACGATGTCCTCGATGCGAACGCCGAACTGATCGGGCAGATAGATCCCGGGTTCGATCGAGAAGCACATCCCCGGCTCGAGCTTCTCCGAGTTGCCTTCGACCAGATAGGGATGTTCGTGGCCCTCGAGACCGATGCCATGCCCGGTCCGGTGGATGAAGTACTCGCCGTAACCGGCCTCGGTGATCGTCTGGCGGGCGACTTGATCGATCTCTTCTGCGCTGACCCCTGGAGCCACCGCGGAACTCGCGGCTTCCTGAGCGGCCCGCACCGCAGCGTGGACTTCTGACTGCTCAGGGGAAGGCGGCCCCACGACGAAGGTCCTGGTCGTGTCTGAGCAATAGCCACGATGCTTGCCGCCGAAATCGACCACCACCAGATCTCCCGGCTGGATGATTCGATCCGTCGGCTCATGGTGGGGTGATGCACTGTTCGGCCCCGAGGCGACGATCCAGAACAGGGCTTGATCGTGATCCTCCTCGAGCGTCATCCGGGTCACGAGGCGAGCCATGTCTTGCTCGGTGCGTCCCGAGAACTGGAGGCCGGCGAGGCGGGCCGCCACCCGGTCGGCTCCGGCTCCCGCCCGCCGCAGGAATTCGACCTCCCGGAGATCCTTCCTCGCACGCAAGGCCCGGGTGATAGGAGTGGCCGACTCGGAACGCCGCCTGGGGAAGGCGTGTCCTGCAGCCCCAGCAGGAACACCGACCAGGTCTGATCGCCGATGGCGATCGACCCCGGCCCCGCGGCACATTTCCGCCACGATCGCCAGCGGATCCTCGGTCTCCCCCCACGGCCTCACGCTGAACGGTCCCGGATCCACCCTGGGAGCCTCGAGTTGGGGAACCACCAGGACGGGTTCCGAGTCGGACCGCAGGACCAGCATCGTCAGCCGCTCGAGGGGCATCGCCTGGTAACCGGTGAAATAGGGGAGGTCGGCGCCGATCGACAGCAGCATCACCTCCACCTGATGCTCGATCATGAGTTGCCTGGCTGAGCGGATCCGCGCCGCAAAGTCGAAGTCAGGCACCGGCCAATACCTGTACGTCGCGGGACGCGTCCTCGCCGGCTGAGCGTCCCCGTCGCGATGCATCCTTGAGCGTGGTAGGAGGATCGAACCAGGGGACCCGACTCCACATGGGGAATCCCGATCGATTCTCCGAAATGGCGATACTCGTCGAACTCGGTAGGGGAAACGTAGCGATGGATCGGGCGATGGCGGGGGGTGGGGCGAAGGTATTGGCCGATGGTGATGATGTCGATGCCTACGGCTCTCATGTCGGCCAGTGTGGCCAGCACCTCTTCCCGTGTTTCTCCCATGCCGACGATGAGACCGGACTTCGTCAGTCCGCCCGGATTCAACTTCTTCGCCCGCGACAACAGGGCCAGCGAGCGGCCATAGTTGGCTGAGGTGCGAACGTCGCGCTGCAGCCGAAGCACCGTCTCCGTGTTGTGGTTCAAGACCTCGGGCTTCTCATTCATCACCGTCTCGAGGGCTGGCAGGTCGCCCTTGAAGTCGGGGATCAGAACTTCGATCTCACAATCCGCGTGGATCCGACGGGTTTCCTTGATGGTGGCCGCAAAGATGGCGGCCCCGCCATCGTCGAGATCGTCGCGGTTGACAGATGTGATCACAGCATGCGACAAGCCCATGGCCTTGATCGCCTCCGCCGCCCGGAACGGCTCGAGGATGTCAACCTCGGTTGGCCTGCCGGTGGTGACATTGCAGAATCCACAAGCCCTCGTGCAGCGATCTCCGAGAATCATCAGGGTTGCGGTGCCGCTCCCCCAGCATTCGTAGATGTTGGGGCATCCCGCTTCCTCGCATACCGTGTGGAGGTCGAGGTCCCTCATCAGTTTCTTCAGGGCCAGATAATCGCCGTCCATCCGGGCCGTCACTCTCATCCAGTCAGGTCGGGGAGGCTCGCCGGGGAGTCGGCCATTGATCAGAATCGGTTCGGCCTTCCGCGCCTCGGGGCTAAAGGTTCCCTGCTGGAGGAGCCGGTCGACCTCGAATTGGTCGGTCGTTCCCTGGCCGCGGACAAAGGCCGCCATTTGGGTGTCGAGGCGGTCGTAACCGAACACTCTGCGCAAATGCGGGCACCAAAACGTCGATGACCTCCTGATGGGAGACCTTGCGACCGGTCAGAGCTTTGAGCGAAGTCACGGGTCGGCCGGTGATACCGCAAGGATTCATCCTGGTGAAGAACTCCATGTCGGGATCGAGGTTCAGAGCAAAGCCGTGCATCGTGACCTGGCGCGAAACTCGCACTCCGATCGCCGCCACCTTGCCCCGGGCAGTCCAAACTCCGGTGAAGCCCGGCTCTCGCCAAGCCTCCA
This sequence comes from uncultured Acidimicrobiia bacterium, assembly GCA_963790345.1. Classification (GTDB taxonomy): domain Bacteria; phylum Actinomycetota; class Acidimicrobiia; order Spongiisociales; family ZC4RG35; genus DATEEG01. The sequence continues at coordinate 137,663 of CAWBOD010000006.1, forward strand.
CCCCGAAGACGTCGAGGGTCTCGATCAAAACCTGCTCGAGCTGGCGGACATAGGGGACGATCTGCATCGGATCCGAAAGGCGGATGATCGGATAGCCAACCAGCTGACCGGGGCCATGAAACGTGATGTCGCCCCCGCGATCGACGTGATGCAATTCGGCTCCCAACGCCGCTAAGTCGGACTCACTCACGAGAAGGTTCGAGCGATCGCCGTTGCGTCCGATCGTGAACACCGGGGGGTGCTCCAGCAGAAACAGATAGTCGTCGGCGCGCCCTTCCACCCGACCTTCCCAGAACGCCCTCTGAAGATCCCACGCCTCCCGATACGGGAGCCGCCCCAGCCACCGGGTTCTCAGCACACGGTTCCTCGCACGCCGATTCCGGGTCTCAGTTTCTGGCGTCTGGCGTCTGGCGTCTGGCGTCTGGCGTTCCTCGCTCCGACGGTTCCCCGTCACGAATTGGCCTCGCGGGTTCATGCCAGCTCCTGGTTCCAATCCCAGTTCTCCAGATTCTGCTTGATCCGCTGCAGGAACAGGACCGCAGTCGAACCGTCGAAGGCCCGATGGTCCCACGAGAAGCCCAGGTATCCGATATGACGGATCGCAATCGTGTCCTGGCCTTCATCGGTGGTGACCACGGCCGGCCGCTTCGTGATCGTCTCGGTCGAGAGAAGACCGGTGTTGGGCACATTGATGATGGGAGCCGAGAGGAAGGATCCAAAGGGGCCAGGGTTGGTGATCGAGAAAGTCGACCCGGTGACATCGTCGGGCTCGAGCTTGCCGCCGCCGCGCCTTCTCGGCGAGTTCCCTGATACGGCGAGCCAGGCCGACCAGCCGAAGGCCGTCGGCGTTGCGGATGGTCGCGACTACCAGACCCTTTTGGTCGAGGTCGATGGCAATCCCAAGGTTGACCGAGCGATGGAACACCGCCTTCTTCTCCTCGAGGAAGAAGGAGCTGTTGACCACCGGATACTCCTTGAGAGCGTCGATCGTCGCCCGGGCGATGAAGGGCAGATAGGTGAGCGAGAAACCCTCTTCCTTCTTCCAGGCCGCTTGGTGGGCGACGCGGACCCGTTCCACTCGTCTCGTAATCGACCTCGACCGAGGTCCAGACATGGGCCGCCGTCTGCTTGGCCCGGACCAGGTTTTCCGCGATTCGAATGCGGAGACGATCGAGCGGAACCTCCTCGGCCCCTGAGGCTGCGACCGGAACGGGCGGAGCCATCGGAGCAGGTGCTTCCGAAGACCGGGCCGGCGGTGGGGCGGCGGCCGGCTGGGGGCTGATGCCGGAGCCGGCGCCTCTGCGGTGGTCGGGTGCCTGCGGTGCTGGCGCCGGTGTCTCGGGAGCCGGCGGTGCAGCAGGTCGCTGCGGCGTTGCGGGGTCTCGGGTCGCTGGGGCCTCGAGGCGCTGACGCGCTCCTTCCTCGGGCCGGCCGCCAGATAAGCCTCGATATCGCGGCGAGTGATGCGACCACCCTCGCCGGTCCCGGTCACCGCACTGAGGTCGACACCATGCTCCCGGACCAGCTTGCGGACGACCGGAGACAGAACCTCGGCCCGCCCTTCAGCCGTCGACGCCTGTTGACCCGGCGGGAGCGCGGGCGCCGATGGTGCCGGGCTGCCGGAGCAGCCTGCGCCGGTTGAGCAGGCTCCGAGGCACAGGGGCAGCCGCAGGCTGCCGCTCGGCGGCGTCTGCGCGGCTGTCCGGAGCAGCCGGCGCGTCTGCCGTCTGAGCGTCTGCCGTCTGCGGGCGCCTCGCCGCCGGCGCGTCGGGGCTGCCGTCTGCCGTCTGCGCTGTCGTCTGCGGGCGCTTCGCCCGCGCGTCTGGCGTCTGGCGTCTGGCGTCTGCGGGCGCTTCGCCCGCCGCGGGGCCTCGCCCGCCTCCCCGATGACGGCCAGGCGGTGTTCCGACAGCTACGGTTTCGCCCTTCTCCGACCAGGAGTTCGGTGACAACTCCGGCCGCCGGCGAAGGGACCTCGGTGTCGACCTTGTCGGTGGAGATCTCGACCAGGACCTCATCAACGGCGATCGAGTCTCCGACCTTCTTCGCCCACCGCAGGATGGTTCCCTCGGTGACGGTTTCACCCAACTGGGGCATGGTGACGGTGGTGGCCACTGTTACTCGCTTCCTCTCAGTGCAGGCTTCGACCCGCCGCCGACATCAATGTTTCCCCGACCGCCTCCGAAAGGGTCGGATGGGCGTGAATGAACGCTGCGGCCTCGGAGGGGTAGGCCTCCCAGCCCACCGCGTACATCAATTCGTGAATCAACTCGGCGAGCAAGCCTGGCGCGAGTCCGGCCTCGGCGCCCCCGCCGACATCGACGCCCTCAACCAGAAGATCAACCACCTCGAACAGCACGGCGTCGAACTGCGCCTGCAACTCGCAGAACGCGACCAGGACCTCGCCGCGGCACGCGCCGCCAACCGCGAACTCATGGCCCAACTCAACACAGCGGCACGAAACCGATAGCACGCCGCGTGTCGCCCGTGCACCACACCTGTCGCGCACGCTAGCCTTCGAGAATCAGCTTATGAGCAAAGGGAAACTCCCCAATCGGAGCACCCACCGCCGGGCTGACCCCCAAGAATGCCCCGGTGAGGCGCAGCACCTCGATCATCGCCCAGGTCCAGAAGCCGCGGTGCTCTTCGAAGGTCAGGTCGCGGCGCTGCCCGTCGTCGGGGTGTTCGGCCCAGATGCGGCCGGTGTTCTCGGTCTTCATGATCGTGCGGCGCAGCGTCTCGCCTGCGGTGGTGAACAGTTCGCCGGGCGTGCTGCGTTCGGCGGCGGCGAGCAGGTCGGCGGTGCGGGTCCGTTCGGTCTCGACCCAGGACACCAGCGCCGGTAGCACCGGCAGCCGTTCGCGGGTGCGTTGGTCCATGCGGGACTTGCGCCGGGACCGGTCCTTCTTGTGGGACACGTCGCTGGCCCTGACCGGGCAGCGCACCGCCCATGGTCCCCACCGGGCCGGGTCGTCGTCGGCCCACTCGGCGATGTCGAGATAGAAGGCACGCACCGCGGACAGCACGCTGCGCCCGTCCAGCCGCGTCGAAGTCAGCCTGATCTGCTCGCCGCTGGGTGAGGTCGTGGTGCGGGTGCGGGTCAGCACCCGCCGCTTCCATTCCGCGGCGACCTCACGGGGCAGCTTGAGGGAGTCGATGCCCGGATGGTGGGCCTCCAGGTCGGCCCAGAACAGTTTGCCGAGCAGGTAGGCGAAGCGTTGCAGCGAGGAGAAGTCCACCGATGGCTGGCGTTCGCGCAGATAGTCGACCAGCACGTCACGCACCGGGCGGCAGGCGATCTGGTAGCGATCGATCAGCTGCTCACAGGTCGGCTGCCCGCGGCCGGAGAACATCTCGATCGCGGCGGGCGCATCCTCGCCCAACACGACATGGTTGCGCAGCAGTTGATAGAACAGCGGGCTGTGCGCGTGCGCCTCGGAACCAGATGTGGCGCGGATGTCGGCGGCGACCTGCAGGAGTTCGACGCAGTCACCGACCCGGACCGCGGCGACGGGCCCGCCCTTGGCGGCCAGGATGACCGCAACCCGAGCCAGGGCCTGCTGCCCGGTCTGCAACCCGACCCGGCCCTGCGTGCACGACTCGGCGAGTGCGGCGAACACCACGCTGTCTCGGGTGCGGGCCATCTCGGTGGCCAGTCCGCGGCGCGTCGGGGCAAAACGCAGCAGCCAGCCCAGGCCAGGCCGGATCACGTCGGCGCAGATCAACACCAGCAGCCCCGGGCCCAGGTGCGGCAGCCGTGTCCCCGCTGCGGGGCGAGGTCGGCCGGCGGCAGCCGCGGCGGTGACCAGCGTCCCGCCAGTCGGGCTGGTTCTCCGCGCCGCTGGCCTGCCAGCGTTGCTGCCAGCTGTCCCCGGGATGGGTCTGCAGCCAGCTCAACACGGCCAGCACCCCGAGCCGACGGGTCTGCTGGCTGCCCGGGTTGTCCAACGTGAACGGCGCAGCCAGCACCCGAGCCAGCACCACGGATCGGCTCGCTTCGGTTGCCGGCCACGACAACAGCGATCGGCCGGGGCGGGAACGCAGCCAGCAGTTGCGCCCCGGTCGGCTTCACCAGCCCGCTCGGCGGCGACCCGGCATCGGTGGCCGGCGCCGTGATCACCGGCACGCTGCCGGTGGTCACGACGCGTCGTCCTCGCCGAACAGGATCCGCAGGCTCTCGGCCCGATACCCCGCCGCCGGCGGCGCCGCCGGGTCGCGGTCGCGTTGGCGGGAATGGAAGGCGAGCACGCTGGCGATCACGTCCTCGGTCACCGGGTTCAGGTAGCGCTGGGTAGTCGACAGGTGCGCGTGGCCCAGGACCCACTGCACGTCAGTCAGCGGCATCTGCGGATCGCGGGCCATCCGATACGCCGCGGTGTGGCGAAGATCGTGCAGCGACCAGTTCGACCCCAACGCGGCGTTGGCGCGGGCGAACATCGCCCGGGCCGCGTCATAGCTCAACGCCCGGAACGGGCGCCGCAGCGTCCACCACAACGGCTCGTCGCGGCCGGCCGGCACCAGACCGGACAGCTGCGCCTGATAGAGCCGCAGCCACACGAACGCGTCCGGCGCGGCCGGCAACGGCTGCAACGCCCGGGTTCCCTTGCGCATCACGGTGATCAGCTGCTGCCCCGGGTCGGCGTCGGCCACCGTGGCGCCCAGCAGCTCCGAGGCCCGCGCACCGGTCGAGACCCACAACGCCACCAGCGCCCGGTCACGGTGCGAACCCAGCTGCGCGAACAACTCGTCGAACCGCTCGTCCGGGATGGACCGCGGCGCCCGCGCCACCACCTTCGGCCGATACCGGCCGCTGCGCTCGCCCGGCGAACGGCTCCATCGGGTTGTGATGCGCATGCGCACGACCAGCCCGAGCGTGCCGAGACAGCGGGAACGGGTTGAGCATCGGCCCGTCCCAGCCTCCAGATGGAAGTCGTAGAAGCCGCGCAGCACGCTCTCGCAATGCGCGACCGTGGCCGCCTCGTACCGGTCCCCGCGCGACGGCTTGCCGGTCACCGCGTTCACCTTCGCCGCGGCCGCGCGCGTGCCCGACCCCGGGGCGCCGCCATCCGGATAACGCCAGTGCGGCCGCGTCGGCTTGGCCGTCACCTGCAGCCAGCGGCAGAAATCACGCGCCTCGACCCGAGTCGCCTGATCCCAGCCCATCCCGAGCGCCCACAAGAACCGGAACCAGCGCAGCAGATCCATCCCATACGAACGCTGCGTCGTCGCCGGCCGCCCGCACGCCGCCAACTCGGCGAAGAACGCCGCCGCCGGCTCGACCACCGCACCGCCGCCGTCAACCAGCCGATACGGCTCGAACAGATCCCCGGTCGCCTCGAGCGACCCCGCCAGCGGCACCACCAGCCCGGACAAGCTCCCGCGGCACATCCTCGTCGTTGATCACGAGCAGCGAACCTAGCCAGCCCAGCCCGATCCCGCACGCACCACGCCGAAACACCGGCCCGATAGTTCGGTTAACAGGTCGTTCTTCACCCGCCGATACTCGAACGCCTTGACCCCCAACGGATGCGCCAAGTGAACGCTCGCGCCAGCCGCCTGGAGGGCGTCGACCGCCCAGTACCAGCCGTAGGTGGCCTCCAGCACCACCTCCGGAGACTCCCCGGCCCGGGCGATCACCGCTCCAGCCGCTCGACATCGTTGAGGATCCGGACCGACTCCAACACCTCCCCGGACTCGGTCGTCCGCACGATCACACTGCGTCGCCGGTGCAGATCGATACCCACGAACTGCTTCCCTGCGTACTCTGACATCAGGGGCCTCCTTCGTCGTCGGACGTGAGTACACCCCCAGCATCCGCCGGGGACGCACGAGGAGCGGAGGCCCCGCTCCTTCATCGCATCAGAGGCCCTTTTCGTGCTGGTGGGCGATACTGGGTTTGAACCCCAATGGAGCGGGAGCTCGAAATTTGGCCATCTGCTGTTCCGGCGGAGCGAGAATCCCCTGTAAAATAAGGATCTGGGGATCGCGAGGCAGGTGACAGGTCGCGACAGACAAGGACAAAAGTGATCTTCACTGTTCCCCGTAGATTCCCGAAATATCCACTTCCAGTGTCGCCCGGCACTTGGGGAACAGGGAGAAATAGTAGACCCCAGTGGTGTGTTCGGCGGGGAACAAGGGCAAGCGTCGCAACTTCGGTCGGATCGAGCGCCGGGCGTCCGGTCGCTATCGGGTGGGGTTCACGGCCCCCGACGGCCGCCTGTACCGGGCGCCGACCACGTTCGACTCCAAGGACGACGCCATCGCGTGGCTGGCCGCCCGCCGCGCCGAGATCCAGCTGAACGTTTGGGCCCCGGACATCGTGGAGC
>CAWBOD010000007.1:0-147196 GCA_963790345.1 uncultured Acidimicrobiia bacterium
CGGACGGTCCGCGATCTGGCCACCGGCACCGACCTGGCATTCGCCTCGATCGGGTCAGTCGGCCTGCGTGGGATTCCCGGCCAGTGGGAGCTCTTCCAGGCGACACTTAACTAGCCCGGTCTCGAGTTGCGGGAGCCGAGAAATGGTCACGGTCGGCCAGCGGACCAAGGGGGCTTGTATTCGGTCGCACGGACCTGTCCTTTCTCTTCAGGTGAAATCCTGTCCTTTGTTCCGAACCCAAAGTTGGGCTTGCAACCGACCTCAGACGCAAGTGGTTACTGTCTTTGTCGGGTTTCGCGACCCTCGAAGTGACTAGCCCATACCAGTTGCGGGCATAGGTCTAGAGACCTAGGGTCCCCGGACTTGCGACGTGGATTGTTGGTATTTCTCGTCGCCCTCTCGATGCTGGCAGCGCTTCCTGCCCGAGCGGACGAACTCGGTTCGGCGATAAACAACGCCCGCGGTTCGGCGTTGGCGGTCGACGGGACCGTCGATGGCTTCGCCCAGGCCGCCGCTCAAAGAATTGCAGCTGGCCAGAGCCTGGTCCACTCGAACCTCGGGCCGCTTCTCGGGCTGCTGCACGCGCGGCCGGAGAGGTGATCGGCTACGGCCCCGACATCGCCTCCGTGATGAACGCATTCGCGGGCAGCCCCGGCCACTGGTCGACGATCAATCAGTCCAAGTGGAATGCGATGGGAACCGGTGCTGGCGGTCGACGCCAACGGGTCCTCTGGGTCGCCGTGGTCTTCTGCACCCTTGCCGCGCCCCGCCCCCGCCACCCGCACCGGCCCCCGCTCCGCGCCCGCCCCGCCCGCACCGGCCCCGGCCCGGCCCCACCGCGCCCGCCCCGGCACCGGCACCCGCACCCGCTCCGGCGCCTGCGCCACCTCCAGCAACCGGCACCCGGTCGTTCCCGAACCGGCGCACCAGCAACCGCCGGCCCTAGCCACAGCCGGTCTTGCGGATCATCGGACCCTTCATCACCACGGACGGCACCGTGTCGATGGTGATGGGAGCGTCGCCTTCCTCGCCCGAGGAGGACTGGCGAGTCTTCCGCTTTCCTTCGATCAACTGAGACGTTCGGCGATCTGAACCGCGTTGAGGGCCGCGCCCTTGCGCAGGTTGTCTCCGACCGCCCACAGATTGATCCCGCCCGGCTGCCCAGGGTCTCCCGGACTCGACCGATCAGCACTTCGTCCCGTCCGGCGCAATCGAGCGGTGTAGGAACCCGGTCCACGCCACAACTCGCCTCCCGGGGCCTCCTCGAGCAGAGCGAGAGCCTCGGACAGCTCCACAGGCCGGCCGAAGCAGAGCGTGGCGACGATGCCGTGGCCGACCATCACCGGGACCCTCACGCAGGTCGGCTCGACTTCCAGGTCCGGGATCTCGAGGATCTTTCGGCTCTCGTTGACCAGTTTCCATTCCTCGTCGGTGTATCCCTGTTCGCTCTCGGAGCCGGCGAAAGGCAGGACGTTCCAACCGATCGGCCGGGCATAGAGATCGCCCCCGGGATCGCTCCAGCCGCCGCTGACCAGGGCTTGCCGGTCCCGGCCGAGCAGGTCGATCTGGCGGGAAAGCTCATCGATTCCCCGCTGACCCGATCCCGAAACCGATTGATACGAGGTGGCCACCATCCTCTCCAAACCGGCCGCCCGATGAAGCGGTCCGGCCGCCACCATCAGCGCCATGGTCGTGCAGTTGGGATTGGAGATGATCCCTTGATGGCGGCCGATGGCGTGATCGTTGACCCCGGCCACGACCAGCGGGACGCCGGGATCGCGCCGGAAGGCCGAGGAGTTGTCGACCACAACCGCCCCGGCTTCTACGAAGGCCGGCGCGAAGGCTCGCGAGCGATCGGCCCCGGCCGAGAAAAGGCGATGTCGATCCCGGACGGATCGGCGTCTTCCAGATTCTCCACTTTGATGTCACCCCACGGCGTGCCGACGATCGAGCCGGCCGATCGGGCGGACGCCAGCAGCCGCAGCTCGGCCAGCGGGAAATCCCGCTGGCTGAGTACCTCGATCATGGTCCGGCCGACGGCTCCGGTGGCGCCGACCACGGCGACGCGACGATCGCTCATGCTCCCACCTCCGCGTTGACCATGGGAGGGTCGAAGGCCGCGTGAAGGGCCCTGACGGCGTCGTCGACCTGGCTGCCCCGCACGATGCACGAGATGCGAATGGTGGACGTCGAGATCATCTCGATATTGATGCCCGCATCCGACAGGGCCCGGAAGACGCCGGCGGCAACGCCCGGATGCGACTTCATCCCGGCTCCAACCAGGGACACCTTGCCGACGTTCTCGTCGATCGTCGACCCCGGCCGCCCCCAACTCGTCGGCCACCTTGCCGGCGACCTCGGCGGCATTCGACGCCGACTCCTTGGGAACGGTGAAGCTGATGTCGGTCAGTCCGTCGTGGCCGACGTTCTGGACGATCATGTCGACGTTGACGCCCCGCTCGGCCAGAGGTTCGAAAAGGGCCGCCGCCACGCCGGGCTGATCGGGCACACCGCGCACGGTGACCTTGGCCTCGGACCGGTCGTGTGCGATCCCTCGGATGATGGCTTGCTCCAAGGTGGCCTCCTTGACCCAGGTGCCGGAGCCCCGGTGGAAAGACGATCGGACGTGTATCGGTATGTTGTATCGGCGGCCGACTTCGACCGACCGGGTCATCAGGACGCCGGCTCCCGACGCGGACAATTCCAGCATCTCGTCGAAGGAAACCTCGTCGAGTTTTTTGCGCACCGGGCACGATCCGCGGGTCACAGGTGAAAACCCCGTCGACGTCGGTGTAGATCTCGCAGACATCCGCCGCCAGCACCGCCGCCAGGGCTACGGCGGTGGCATCGGAACCGCCCCGCCCGATGGTCGTGATTTCCTTCGAAGTCGGATCGACCCCCTGAAAACCAGCCACGATCACAACCTTGCCCGCATCCAACCCTTGCTGGACCCGATCGCCCCTGATCTCCTTGATCCGGGCTGACCCGTGGCTGCCGTCGGTGAGGATCCCGGCCTGGGAGCCCGGTCAGGCTGATGGCCTCGATCCCGCGAGCGTGGATCGCCATCGCCGTCAATGCCATGGTGATCCGCTCCCCGGACGTGAGACAGCATGTCCATTTCCCGGGCGGACGGGTCGGGGGTGACGCCCTTGGCGAGTTCGATCAGCTGATCGGTGGTGTGACCCATGGCCGAAACCACGACGACCACCTGGTTGCCCTGTCGGCGCGTCTCAACCACCCGGTCGGCCACGGCGTTGATCCGCTCGGGGTCGGCAACGGAGGTCCCGCCATACTTTTGGACGATGAGTGACATAAGCGGTGCTGGTCGGGTCGGTGGAAGCGAATTGCTGTAGACCAGGTCCACCCGATAGCTTAAAGGCCTCCTCCGTGCTCCCCTCCCATGACAGATCGCCGCCAACGCCAGAAAGAACAACGCGCGGCGCGACTGGAGGAGGAGAAGAAGGCGGCGACCCGCAAGGAGTTCCGCCGCCGAATCGTCATCGCCTTGGGCATCGGCCTGGGCCTGGCCGGCGTGCTCGCTGCTCACCACCGTGCTCGGCAACCGGCCCGTAGACGCTGCCTGCCTCATACCAGGCGTTCCGCGAGCAACCCACCGCCTGTGGGGCCGAGGCTCCGCCCGAGGTGGAGATCATGTCTTTCCCGGCACCGGAAGACCAGGGCCTCGGCACCGAACCGGTCACTGCCTGACCATCCACACTTCCTGCGGACCCATCGGATCGAGCTGGATCCGCGCTTATCCCGAGACGGTCAACTCGTTCGTGTTCCTGGCGAGAGGGCTTCTACGACGGAACGGTGTTCCATCGGATCGCGGCCGATTTCGTCATCCAGGGAGGCGACCCCGAGGCGACCGGGACGGGGGGCCCGGATACGTGGTCCCGGACGAGTTCCCTCCCGAAGGCTTCATCTACGAGGAAGGGGTCGTCGCAATGGCCAATGCCGGAGGCCGAACCACCGGCAGCCAGTTCTTCATCGTCGTGGGCGACAACGCCCGGGTACTCAACAACACATTCAATGTTCTCGGCCGGGTGGTTTCCGGCCAGGAGACCCTCGATGCCATCGAAGCGGTGCCGACCTCGGTCGCTCCCGGCACCAATGAACGAAGCCGCCCGATCCAAACCGTCTACATCGAGACGATCGAGATAGAGGGCGAGTGAGCGTCCCGAGACGTCAAGCCGTCAAACCTCGAATCCCACCAGCACTCTTCGACGTCACGACCATGATCGATCTCCATGTTCATTCGACAGCTTCCGACGGATCGGAGTCGCCCGACCGCGGTCGTGCGGATGGCAGCCGCGGCCGGGTTGAAGGCGATCGCTCTCACCGACCACGACACCCAGTCCGGGATCGCCGAGGCGCGGGCCGAAGCCGACCGCTCGGGGGTGTTGGAGCTGATCGCCGGGGACCGAGCTGTCGCTCGAGTGGGCCCAGGGGGCCATGCACATGGTGGTCCTGTTTCTCGAGCCGGGTCCCGGACCGCTCCAAGACCGGCTGGCCGAGCTGCGAGAAGGGCCGAAGCGAACGCAACGCTCGCATCGTCGAGCGCCTGGCCGAACTGGGCCTGCCCGTCTCGGAGGCGGAGATTCTCGAACTCGCCGCAGGCGAGTCGGTGGGGCGCCCTCACATCGCGGCCGTCATGGTCAGCCGCGGTTACGTCGAATCGATCAGCGGATGCCTTCGATCGGTATCTTGCCTGGGGAAAGCCCGCCTACATGGCGAGGCCCCGGCTCTCGCCCGAGGAAGCGATCGGCCTGGCCCTGCGAATCGAGGGCGGTGCCGATCCTGGCCCATCCGCACACGCTCGGTCTCAACACCTCCGAAGAGGTGACGGCAACGCTTCGCGAGGCTGGTCGGGGCTGGGCTGGTCGGCATCGAGTGCTATTACCCGCTCTACTCCCCCTTCGAGCGCGAGGGTTACGCGGCCCTTGCAGAGCGCTTCGGGCTCAAGCCATCCGGAGGCAGCGACTACCACGGCACCTACAAGCCCGAAGTCGAACTGGGGGTCGGGCCGGGGCAATCTGGCGGTCGCCGACGATCTGTTAGATGCACTGCGTCCGGCCTGAGACCGCCATCATGGACCCGTGCAGGAAGCCGAACCGCCCGCGGCTAGCCGGGCCCGCCTCGTCGAAAGGCATTAGGGCTTGGTGGCGCGGCGCTGGTCGTGTCGGCCTCGGTCCTGGCGTCTCGGATTGCTCGGGCTGCTTCGCGAGACGCTCCTCGCCGCCCTGCTCGGGCGTGTCGGCGGAGGGCGACCTCTATCGGTATGCGTTCCTGATTCCCGATCTCATCAACTACCTGCTGGCGGGGGATTCCTCTCGATCACATTGATCCCGCTGCTGGCCCGACGGGTGGAGGCCGGGGACGAGAACGGGCTGTGGGCCGACTTCGGCACGGTGTTCAGGTTCGTCGGGCTGGCAATCCTGGCGATCACGGCCGCGATGATGATCCTGGCCGAGCCACTGGCACGGTTCGCTGTTTCCCGCTCTGGACGCCTCCCGATCTGGAGGCCGTCGTCCGCCTCACCAGGATCGTCCTGCCGGCCCAGGTCTTCTTCGTGTCGGGATCGTTGTTCATGGCTGCCCAATACGTGCAGCGGCGCTTCCTCATCCCGGCTCTGGCGCCGGTCGTCTACAACCTGGGCATCATCGGCGGCGGTCTGCTCGGCGCCGCCATCGGCGAGCCGAGTCCCGATGCATTCATCTGGGGGGCCTTGGCAGGTGCCGGTATCGGTAGCTTCGCTCTCCAGTGGTGGGGAGCGCATCGGGTCGGGTCTTCGTTGGATCAGAACCAGAACGCCGATCTTGTCGGAGTACCTGACTCTGGCCCTGCCGCTGATGGTCGGTCAATCCGTCGCTGTCCTGGACGAGCAGTTCCCCCGCCTTTTCGGTCAGGTGGTCGGCCCCGGAGCGGCTTCCTCATTGTCCCTGGCGCGGATGCTCAACATGCTGGCGGTCGGGATGATCGCTCAGGCGGCCGCGGTGGCAAGCTTTCCATTTCTGGCCAGGCTGGTGGCCGGTGCCAACGAGGCACGAGGTCGATCGTGTCACGATTCGCTCGCTGCGCACGACGGTGGCGGTCTGCCCTGTTCGCGGCGGCTCTGTTTTGGGCTGCGAGCGGTCCCCTGGTCAGGATCGCATATCAGCGAGGGGCCTTCGACGAGGCCGCCTCCGAAGTGGTAGCCGGTCTGCTGGCGATCTTTGCCCTGTCGATTCCCGCCTGGGGAATCCATCAGATCATCGCCCGCTGGTTCTACGCCCATCGCCGGATGTGGCTACCGGTTCTCATCGGAACAGGCGCCACGGTCGTAGCGATACCGGCGACGTTGCTGGCGGCCGACCGATGGGGAGCAGCGGGCGTCGCCGGCGCCAGCACCATCGTGATGTGGGCGTACACGGCTGCCATGGCGCTGGCCTGGTGCGCCGGCAGCGAGCAGTCGTCGCTTCTCTCTCCTCGATGCCCTCGCCCGGGGAATCGTCCCCGCCGTGGCCGCCGCCATGGCCGGCAGGTGGGTCTCGCAGCAACTGACGTTCGACTCGGTCGGGATGGCGGTAGTGACGGCGGCGATCACGGGAGCGGTCGTTGTCATCGTCTTCGTGGGGCTGGCCCGATTGTTCCGATTCGCCGAAGCCAACCCGAAGGAATGGCGGCGGCAAGGCTCCCGACCCGGTGTGAACCTCAGCGGGGGGCCGGGCCCCGGTAGTCGGGCGAAATCAGCGGCGTCGGATCATCGGGATCGGTTCCCTGATAGGCCCGGACCCAGGCAGGTGGGCGTGGCAAGGCCGGTCGGGCGGCCCGCGCGGCCGAGGCCTCGGCTAGGAGCCGGTTGAACACAGCGACGATGGCGGCAGCCTCGTAGGGGCCGGCACCACCTCTTATCTCGAATTCAGCCAATCGGATGCTCCACGAGTTCGATCAGGGTACCCGCCAGATCCGAAGGGTGGACAAAGGCGATCAGGGTCCCATCCCGCCTTTGCGAGGAAACTCGTCGATGAGCCTCGCTCCTCTGGCCGCGAGGTGGGCGAGGGCCTCTTCGATATCGAGCACTGAATAGGCGACGTGGTGGAGGCCTTCACCGCTCGCGCTCGAGGAAACGGCCGACCGGCGTCTCAGGTGACAGGGCCCCGAGCAGTTGAACGAACGACCCCCCGATCGGGATCATTGCCTCTTCGACGCCCTGATCGCCCACCACCTGCCGATGGATCGGCTCCACCCCGTAGCGATCGAGGTACCCGGCGATGGCGGCATCGAGGTCCTTGACCGCAATCCCGACATGATCGAGGTTGTAGAGCTTCACCTTCCCAAATTAGATCATTCTGGCGCGGAGAACCCACGCCCTGGCGTGGGTTTGACGCGCCAAAACGGGGGGAAGGACCCGGGGAGGCGGGCGGCAGGCCCGGGGAGACGGCGGACGTTTGGGCTCAGGCGGATGCGCCCGAGTATCGGCGCAAAGACCAGGTCCACAATCGAGATGTCACCCACAGCAGAACCGCTGCCACCGCCGCAGCGATCCCGGCCAGACCGACCGTGCCGCGTCCCAGCAGCGCCTCGGCCGGAAAGGTTGTCAGCATTGCGACCGGAATGATGAAGGTCAGGAGGCCTCGCACGATTCCCCGATACAGATCCACCGGGAAGCGGCCGGCCTCGACCATGCCCTGGATCAAATCGTCGAGGCCCTCCGAACCGATCGACCAAATCGCCAGGCATTGCACGGCCAGGGCGAGGGCATACATGATCGCCACCCCGGCGAGGCCGAGCACGAGGAACCCGGCCATCCCGGCCCAGGTGATCGGTTCGCCCCGCCGGATCAGTCCGAAGGCAACGAGCCCCAGTCCGAGGATCGGATCGAGCCAGTTGTAGATCCCGACATGCCGAAAGCTCACCATGAACTGACTGGAGATGGGCTTGGTGAGAAGGAAGTCGAGGGTGCCGAGGCGGATGTACTCGGCCATCCGGGCCAGGTTGGGCTGGATGATCGCCTGGCGTAGTCCATTGATGGCGAAGAACAAGCCCATGACCACCAGCAACTCCTCATAGGTCCATCCGCGGACCGAATCGGCGAATCGAAAGTACGCCCGCGCCCCGAGACCAGCCCAGGCCAACCAGAAGAGGCTGAGCACGCCGTTGGCCAGGAATGCCGCCCGATATTCGAGCTCGGTGCTGAGCGCATTTCCCCAGAAGATCTTGAGCAGGAGCAGATAGCGGTTCATCCTCCCACCGCCTGGTACCGGCGGACCCCGCGCCGCCAACCCAGCCGATAAAGAATTGCGAATACCAGGATCCACACCAAGGCAACCGCAAAACCCTCCGCTCTCTGCGCGGCGGTCAGCCGATCGAGCATGATCTCGAGCGGAAAGCCCATCGAGGACCGGAACGGCAGGAACCGGGCGGCATCGGCTACCGCCGCCGGCAACAAGTCCAGCGGGGCTATCCATCCCGAGAGAAAGGCGCCGACGCCCCACCACAGCGAATAGATGTTGCCGGCCTGGGTGGTCCAGAAGCCGATGGTCGCAAAGGCCATGGCCATCAAGGACGTTGAGGAAGAAGCCGGTCAGGGCTGCCGCCACGGCAGCGAGCCACCCGAGAGGCGTGAGCCGGTACGTCAGGATCGGGCAACAGGAAGGCAAGAGCGATCAGGGCCGGGAGCAGGAACGCCAGGACCACGACTCGCAGGCCGATCTCCTGAGTCAGGTATTGATGAAATGGATCCATCGGCTTGAGGAGCTTGAAGGACATGTCGCCCGATCGCAGGTCGGCGTCCCACACCCAGGTGAGAAAGCTGGTGGTGGTGTGAAACAGCAGGGCGCCGCCGGCGTAATACGAAACGAAGTCGGAGGTCTGCCAGCCCGCGGTCGGACCCACCTCATCCACCACCGACAACCACACCGCCATCATCAAAAGCGGAAACAGCGACGACAGAATCCAGACGGTCAGCCGGGCCCGGTAGGCAACCCCCATTCCGATGTGGGCGCGGAGCAGGGCACGATAGGCCAGAGGTCATCAGGTGGCGAACACCTGACGAATCACCTCCTCGATGGAGGGCTCTTCGATCGAGATGTCCTCGACGGGGAGTTCCGATAGAAGCCGGACGGCGGTCTCCTTGGTGCTGTGACGGGCAACCCGGAGAGAAGCCGTGAGGCCTTCAGATGACTCGACCTCGCCGTATGCGACGGAGTTCGGAGGCGTCGACCGGAGAAGCCAGGGTGACCTTGATGATTCGGTGCGGCGACGTCTTCTCCGCCAGCACCTGGAGGTCGCCGTCGAAGCGGATGGTGCCGAGGTCGATGAGTATCACCCGACGAGCGAGAGCGGCGACGTCGATCATGTAGTGACTGGTGAGCAGCACCGTCGCCCCGGTTCGACTGGTTGTAGTCGGTCAGAAAGGAACGGACCGCCGCGGCGGCGGTGACATCGAGACCGAGGGTGGGTTCGTCGAGAAACAGCATGGCCGGCCGATGCAGGAGGGCGGCTGCGAGCTCTGACCGCATGCGTTCCCCCAGGCTTAGATTGCGGACCGGCTTGTCGAGATACGGCGCCAGAGCAAGCAAGTCGACCAACTCGGCCAGGTTTGACTGGAATTCCGCTTTCCGGGATGCGGTAGATCGCCTGATTCACGAGGAACGTTTCCATTGCCGGGAGATCCCAGAACAGTTGGTTCCGCTGGCCCATGACCAGGGTGAACGACCGGAGAAACTCGGCTTTGCGATCGTGAGGGGTGAAGCCCAGGACGGTGGCGCGGCCCGAGGTGGGATACAGCAGCCCGGACAAGCATTTCAGCGTGGTGGTCTTGCCGGCTCCGTTGGGTCCCAGGAATCCGACCATCTCGCCCGGTGCAATCGAGAAGCTGACGCCATCGACGGCCCTGACGTCGGCGTACCGGCGACTGAAACAGGCTCTTCACCCCGGCGGCGATACCGCGGTCTCGCTGGTGGACCCGGAAGTGCTTGACCAGGTCCTCGACGATCACCGCCGGTTCCGCGTTCTGGCGCGACACAAAGGGGTTATAGCCCCATATCGTCGCGCCAGAACGGGGATTTACCGACGAATCACCCCTTTATGGCGGAGGCAGCGGTCCCCTGGACGAAGTACCGCTGGAACACGAAGAACACGATGGCGATCGGAATGATCGTGATCAGGGCGCCGGCGGTGATCGTGTTCCAGGGCTGGGCCTGGCCGAAGGCCGCAGTGAGGCCTGCCAGACCGACCGGCAGCGTCGTCAAATCCGGGTTCCCGATCCGGGCAATGAGGATGTGAAGGAACTCGTTCCACGTCCCTTGCGTCGAGAGGATCGTCAATGCGATCAAGCCGGGGGCGGCGAGCGGCAGCATGACGTGGCGGAAGGTGCCGAAGGTGGATGCCCCATCGAGGGCAGCTGCCTCCTCCAACTCGCGGGGAAGTTGCTCGAAGAACTGCTTCATCAGGAATATCCCGAAGGCGTCGAACGCCAGCGGGATGATCATGCCGGCATAAGTGTTGAGGATCCCCAATTCCTTCATCACCATGAAGCGCGGCACGGCCAGCACGATTCCGGGAATCGCCTGAACCGCGAGTACCAGCGCAAAGATCCAACCCCGTCCCGGAAATCGCATTCGAGCCAGGGCATAACCAGCCAAAGACGCCGAAGGTGATGCGGAGGAGGACGACGAACACGGTGACGATCACCGAGTTCAACGGTCCAACGGGGCAGGTGCACCCGGGAACTGCTGAGAGCTCTTCGACGCCCTCCGTGGTCCATCCGCCGAAGGCGGGATCAGCCACCAGGCTGACCGGGTTGGCCTGAATGTCAGGGCAGCGTCTTGAACGCGGTCACCGCCGACAAGTACGAACGGCATGATGAAGACCAGAGCGAAGAAGATGAGCAACCACGTAGCCAACGACCCTCTTGGCGACGGCCTTCGGCCCCGATTCCCGCGACATGGTGGACGACTGCAGAGCCCGCTTCGAGGAACGTGAAGTCTGGAACTACTTGTCATCAAAAGTCCCCCGTGTCGCGGATCACCCTGCGGTTGACCACCGTGAAGAACATGATGATGGCGAATAGGATCACCGCGATGGCGCCAGCCAGCCCCGCCTTTGAGTTGGTGAAGGCCTGCACATAGATGAGATAGGCGGGGGTGAGAGTGGTCTTGCGGGGATCGCCGCCGCTCCCGGCATAGATCTGATCGAAGACCTGCCAGGTCCCGATCAAGCCCAGGGTCACAACGAAGAAGATCGTCGGCCTCATCAATGGGATCGTGATCCGGAAGAAGCGCTGGACCGGGCTGGCCCCGTCGACGATCGCCGCTTCCTCCACGGATGGTGAGATGTTCTGGAGTCCTGCCAGGAAGATCAACATCAGCGTGCCGGCCGTGGTCCAGGTCACCAGCATCATGAAGGCCACCATGGCGACGCTGGGTCCGGCCAGCCAATCCCACAGCTCGAGGCCCATGAACTCGTTGTCGGTGAGGAAGGCGGGCCCATCCTCGACGCCGAAGACTCCCAGGAAGTTGTGGATCAACCCGCGCGGATTGTCGAGCCAGTCGATGTCCTGAATCGGAAGGACCTGGTTGATGGCGCCGTTGGTCTGGAAGAGAAACACGAAAATGAGGGTGATCGCGATCGAACTGGTGATGGAAGGGAAGTAGTAGGCAGTACGAAAGAAGCCCTTGCCCTTGAGAAACTTCTGGTTGAGAACCACGGCGATCACCAGAGCGAGAATGGTTTGGGCCGGGACCACTCCGAGCACGTAGTAGAAGTTGTTGCGGAGGCTGATGGCAAAGTCGGTTCGACGCACCCCGTCATCGATGAGCAGCTCGCGGTAGTTGGCCAGACCGACGGGCGTCGAATCGAAGATGGAGGACAAGCCGTTCCAGTCGCGGAAGCTGACCCAGACGGCCGCGATGATCGGAACCACCAGAAATATGACAAGGCCGAGCACCGCCGGCGCACTGAAGAGCCAACCGAGGTACGGCTCCTTCGAATCCAGCCGGGCCCGGTGCGGGGCCCTGATCCTTCCTCTTCTTCGGATCTGCGGGTCCCGCGACCTTGATCGGTTCGACCGGCGCCGGTGCTACACCGGGTTGCATCTCACCCTCCCAGTTAGGGAGTGGGGGGATCCACTTTGGGCGGATCCCCCCACTCGGATGTCAACTTATGACGTCCTCACCAGCTGCCACCGTCTCCTCGATGAGTTCGTCGACGGTGCCGTCGCCGTCGACAATGGCATTCGCCTGGTCGTTGAAAACGCTGATGACGTCTCCGAAGCCCGGGGCGAAACCCCATCGGTGCGCATAGTCGGCGCCTGTGACGAAGGCCTCCAGCTCGGGATGTTCGGCCAGCCACTGATCAGCCACCGAAGCGCCGGGCCGGCATCACATTGAACGCCGACGTCCACGCCAGAGCTCCTTGCGCATTGGTCAGGTACTCGACCAGTGCCCAGGAGGCATCAGGATTGGCCGCGCTCTCCGCAACCCCGTAACACACGGT
The DNA here is from genome assembly GCA_963790345.1 of uncultured Acidimicrobiia bacterium. Taxonomy (GTDB): domain Bacteria; phylum Actinomycetota; class Acidimicrobiia; order Spongiisociales; family ZC4RG35; genus DATEEG01. The sequence continues at coordinate 12,481 of CAWBOD010000007.1, forward strand.
GAATGCGAAAGTGCCCTGGCCCGGCAGGTCCGGCCGGCAAGCTCGGCCACGGCCCAGGTCTTGTCCGGGAAGGTCCGTGTCGAGATAGCCCACGATCCAGTTGCCTTCGATCGTCATGGCCGCCTTGCCCTGTCCGAAGGCCTCTCCGGCCCAACCGGCATCAACGTCCGAAGGACGCACGAAGGAACCGGCCGCGTATTGGTCGGCGACGAACTGGAGGGCTTCCCGTGCCTCGGGAGTGTCGAGCGTTATCGCCGAAACATCCTCATTGGTGAGGTCGGCACCGGCCTGGAACATGAACACCGCCCAGCGCGGGTACTCCACACCCATCGCCAAACCAGCCTGGCTGTCGGTGGTCAGGGCTGCCGCCGCGGTTGCCAACTCCTCCCATGTGGTGGGAACTGCGACCCCGGCAGCTTCCAGAGCCGCCGGGTCGTAGACCAGACCGAGGGTCGAGAAGTCCTTCGGTGGGCAGTACCAGGTTCCGTCAAAGGTGAAGGCCTCCTTCAACGACGGGTAGATGTCGTCCGGTTCGCTCAAGGATCCGTCCGGCACCGGAGCCAGAGCACCGGCCGCAGCCAGATCCGGGAGATTGTTGCTGTCGACGTAGAACACGTCAGGTGGATCGCCACCGGCCAGAGCGGTGTTGAGCGCCGTTGTCATGTCGGACTGGGCCTCGAATACCGCATTGGCTCCGGTCTCCTCGTTGAACGTCTCCAACAGGCCCGTCAGAGCCTCGTCCTCTGCGGTACCCGACGAGCCGCCCCAGACGGTCAGCTCGACTCCCTGCCAGGTCCCCGGCCGCCGCGGTGGTCTCCGTCGCTGCCGTGGTTTCTGTGGCCGCCGTTGTCTCGGCGGCCGCGGTAGTCGTCGTATCTTCTGCCGCCGCCGTGGTGGTGGCGCCGTCACCACCCCCGCAGGCGGCCAGCAGCAACGCCAGGCCCATCATCAGGGCCAGCATTCGATTGGGTCTCATACCCGCTCCTCCTTGTCTTTCGTGGTTTTCGGCGGGGAGGCTCTGACGCCTTCTCGCCTTGGTTCCCGACAGCTCTCGCTCGAAACGATTGCCGCGGTGGAAAAAGGAAAAACCGACCCGAGTCCAATGATCGGGAAGGTTCGGTCTCAGGACCGGTTCATCGTCCTCGAGACGCAAACCAGCGAAGCCGAAGATCGTTGCCTGGAGGATGCCGCCCTGAGTAGCGGCGTGAAGTCCGTCACGACCATTGCCCATGACATCCTCGAGGTCGATCGCCAGGGCGGCCCTGAACATGGCGTAAGCCTCCTCGCCGAGGCCAAGGTCGGCTGCCACGCGGGCATGGACGGCCATGGAGAGCGACGAGCCCTGGTCGCACCGTTCGAGATAGAAGTCCCAGTTGTGCCTCCGCCGGCGTGTGGCGCCCAGGGCCTCGGGAAACAGCGACATCGCCATCACCACATCGGCTTGCTTGATGACTTGAGTCCGTTCGGCCCGTTCCTCGCCGAGCAGGTCATACATCGATCGTTGGCGCGGAATGAACTGAGTCAGGTCGAGTGGCTCGAGTTCGAAGAACCCGGCGTGTTGTTCCCACACACCGTCAGGGCGGTCAAGGAGCACAACGCGGTCCGCCAGAGCCCGCCATTCGGCCGGTTCGCCCGGCCTGATCCCGAGCCGGGATGTCACCGACGACGCCGTTCGCGAGGAGCCTACGAGGAGCCTCGTCGACCAACTGTGCCGCGGTCTCCAGGTGCCACCGGGCCAGAAGATTGGTATAGAAGGAATCGTCGACGTGGCTGTGGTACTCGTCCGGTCCGATCACGCCCCTGATGTGAGCCCCGTCGGGCTCGATCTGAAGGCGGCTGGCCCAATAGCGCGCCCCCTCGACGATGATCTCGATCCCCTCCGCTCGGAGGAAACGGTCGTCGCCGGTCCACCGCCAGTAGTTGTGAGCGGCATAGGCGACATCGGAAGTGATGTGCTCTTCGATCTCCCCGGTCCAGATCCGGCTCGGCGCTCCGAAGCCGGGGGTGGTCCAGTCCGGGGTCACTTCGTCGCCCGAGTCGGCTGACTCCCAGGCGTAGAAGGCCCCTTCACGTCCGTAGCGTTTCGCCTTGCGCCGAGCACCGTCCAGACCGCGATAGCGGTATCCAAGGTGGTTGCGGGCGAGGTCGGGGAGCGTGACCGTGAGGTAGGGGACAATGAACATGTCGGTGTCCCAGAAGACATGGTGACGGTATCCGAAGCCCGAGGCCAATTTGGCCCCGACCGCCGCACCGGTGTCGCGAGGGGGAGATGCCCCGATCACCTGGAAGGCTGCGAAACGAACGCCTCGCTCGGCCGTCGGATCACCCTCGATGTCAATCGTGGCCGACTTCCACCTCTTAGCCCAGGCGCGCTTGGAAGCGGCTGCAACGGCATTGAACGTGACGGCGGAGTCGGGCAATGGATCCGCTTCGGCAGCGTCCCGGCTCGATTGATAGACCGTGAACTTCGTAAAGCTGACGGGTCGCCCGACGGACAGGGTCGTCCGCGCCGTGAACCGATGGTGGTGAGGGTCGCGAATCATGTCGAGACGCCCCGGGCCACTCAAGCTGGTCTCAACCGAGAGGCGGTGAGCACCATCGATGCTTTCCGCCTCGAGGCCGATCTTGGCCTTCGATGGCCTCGTCCAGCCGAGAGGGTTCCAAACGGGAAACGAGGGACTCGGCACTGAAGCGTCGAGTCCGGTTTCCAGCCACAGCTCGAGAGGATTGGTCAAAGCGGTGAGGACGACCTCGAGGGCGGCGAGATGCGGCTGGGCCATCGACAGCAGTCGCCGGAAGCCGATCTTGACTACCCCCGACTCCGAGGCGCGCCACAGCACCTCACGCTCGAGAATTCCGCTCTCCATGTCCAGGCTTCTTCGGTACCCGGCAAAGGAGCCGTCCGAACCAAAAGGGTGGCCGTCGAACGTCATCGCCAGATCGGTCCAGTCCGGGACCGCTCCCAGCAGTGGCAGCTCCCCGGGAGGGGTCACGAATAGTCCCTGGATGAAAGTTGCCCGAAGTTCCCCGGGGGTCTTCTCCTCGAAACTTCCCCGGGTGCTCAGATAGCCGTTGCCGATGGTGAAGATCGACTCACGACTGGAGGCCAGAGAAGGTACGAAGCGGTTCTCTACCACCTGCCAGGTGCTGACCCCACCGTCCAGATCGTCGATGCTCCTGGTCATGGCCCGGCCCCGGCCGTAGATCCCCGCACTACCAAACGGGGCGTCAGCATCACCGACCCTGGCGGATCGTCGGGCTTGTCGAGACGATCCACCAGCAGGTTGACCAGGGCCCGGGCAACTTCGTCGAAGGGTTGGTGAACGGTGGTGAGGCCCGGCCAGACGTAGGCGGCGGCGGGCGTGTCATCGAAGCCGGTCACGGCAATGTCGCGTCCCGGCTGGAGACCACGATCGGACACCGCTGCCATGGCCCCGAATCCGAGCTCATCCTGAACTGTGACGATGGCGGTCGGAGGATCGCTGTCGAGGAGCCCGGCGGCTGCGGCCTTGCCAGCCAGAAAGCCGTTCTCGGTCCTTCGGACCAAATGGGGATCGATCGGGAGTCCGGCCGCGTGCCATGCCGCGCTCGAAGCCTTCGACCCGGTTGTCGCCGGATTCGGAACCCGGCGGCCAGGCCATCAACGCAATCCGCCTATGACCAATCGACGCCAAATGTTCTACGACCTCGGCGAGTCCGGCTGCCCCGTCGACATCAACCCATGGAAACGGTGAAGGATGGTCGGCCCGTCCGAAAGCCGCGAAGGGAAATCCCAGCTCGGAGAGGAGTTCCACTCGTCGATCGGCGTAGTTGGTCTCGGACAGAACCAACCCGTCAACGTCTCCGCGCCGGATCAGTTCGCGATATGCATCCAGGTCGTGCTCCCCCGACCGGGGAGCAAACAGGGTGAGGTCGAATCCGTGGTTGGTCGCCGTCGCGACGAGCTGATGCAAGAACGTATCGAGCGCGGCTTGGGGGCCGGGGCCGGACAGGCGATATCCAATCCGGTACGTCTTGCGAGCCTTGAGGCTGCGGGCGGTCCGGTTGGGTCGATAGCCGAGCGCTTCGATGGCTTCCATCACCCGCGTTCGCGTGTCGGAGGCAACCAGGTGTGGGGCGTTCAGCACATTGGACACGGTCGCCACCGAGACACCCGCCCGATCGCTCACATTCCGGATGGTTTGGCGCACAACCCCTCTGAAACGTTTCAAAGGTCCATTGAAACGTTTCAGGCCGCCTTAGGGAGGGGTCCGAGCAGGGAAAGTTTTCGCGCTTTCCGGTCAGCCGGGAGCCCCAAGCCGAGAGGGGACGGAATCAGGCCGACCGCTCGCTCGGAGCCGTTCCACAGCCTTCTCCCTTCGGGCGAATCGGGCCGCAAGTACGCTCCGGTAAATGGTCGAGCCGATTGAACGCAACCTCGGGCTGGATCTGGTCAGGGTCACGGAGACCGCGGCCATGGCCGCCGCTCGCTGGATGGGCCGCGGGCGACAAGGAGGCCGCCGATCAGGCCGCGGTGGATGGGATGCGGGCCCATCTCGCCACCCTCGACATAGACGGCGTTGTGATCATCGGCGAGGGTGAGAAGGACTCGGCGCCAATGCTCTTCAACGGAGAGCGGGTCGGCACCGGGCAGCGGTATGCAGGTCGAAGTAGCGGTCGATCCGGTCGATGGGACGACCCTGACGTCGAAGGGAGAGCCAGGGGCTCTCTCGGTCATAGCCGTCACCGAGGGCACCGGGCTCATGTATTCCCCGGGGAACCTCGTCTACATGGACAAGATCGCCGTTGGACCGGAAGCAGCCGGGCTGATCGACCTCGAGGCCCCGGCCGAGCACAACCTCCGCCAGGTCGCCAAAGCGAAGAACAAAGACGTCAACGACCTGACCGTCGTCCTTCTCGATCGGCCGAGAAACGAGTCCTACATTCAGGCGGCTCGGGCGGCCGGCGCGCGGATCCGCCTGATTCGAGATGGCGACGTCGCTGCCGCCATCGCCACCGCGCGATCGGATACGAGCATCGACCTACTTCTTGGAATCGGTGGATCGCCGGAAGCCGTGTTGTCGGCGGCGGCGCTCAAATGCATGGATGGAGAAATCCAATGCCGACTGTGGCCGCGCGATCCGGGCGAGGCCGCCGCCGCCCGGGATGCCGGACTCGACCTCGACAAGGTGATGGGCACCAATGACCTGGTCGGCTCCAACAACGTCTTCTTCGCGGCGACGGGCGTGACCAGCGGCGAATACCTCCGGGGGGTGGATTTCTCAGGTGACGCGGCCGTGACTCATTCCGTGATCATGCGGTCGAAAACGGGATCGATTCGCTACATGGATGCGCGCCACAACCTGGCCAAGCTGCGCGCGATGTCGGCAGTGGTGCTCGACTGATGCGGGGTCCATCAAGCAACCCCGACGCCTACCTCAATGTATTGAAGCTGCGGGTCGTCAGGCAGTTTCAGGACAAGCCGATCTCCGATCCCCACCTGCACGCGATACTCGAGGCCGGGCGCTGGACCGGCACCAGCAAGAATCGTCAGGCCTGGTCGATCGTGGTCATAACCGACCCGGAACAGAAGAGCCGGATCGCCACCTGCGGAGACTTCACCGACCCCATCCGGCGAGCTCCTCTGGCGATAGCGCTCGTGCAGGAGCCGGAGGGTTACGAGTTCGACATTGGCCGGCTGGCCCAGAACTTGATGCTGGCGGCCAGGCCCCTGGGCATCGGCTCCTGTCCGATAACCTTCCACCGCTCCGAGGACGCGGCAGCGGTGCTTGGTCTTGGGGAGGGCGCTCGTTGTCGCTATGGGATTGCCCTGGGCTATCCGCAGGACGGCCAAGAGCCGGCCCGGCTCGGCGGCCGCAAACCCCTCGATGAATTCGTTCACTGGAACAAGTACTGAACTCGGCGCTGAGCCTCGCGGTCCCCGGCAGGAATCAAGTCACCAGCTCAACCCGGCTCTTCGACATGAAGAGGCTCTGGATGAGACTCCTAGCTTCTCAGTGCAAGTTGGACTGCAGCCATCAGGGTCGACGCGACTTCAGCGCCCGTTGCCTCCAGATCCGAACGGTGATGGGAACCCCCGTCATATAAGACCGGGCGAGCCCCGACATGCGAGGCCGCGATCGCATCATCGGGGGTGTCCCCGATCACAACCACCGACGCGGGATCTTCTCCCGCGATGAGGTTCCGCAGATGGCTCTCTAAGTAGGCGGCTTTGAGATCGCCCGGACTTCCGGCCTCGAGTCCGTCGATGCGATCGAAAAAGCTGGAGATTCCGATTCGTTCCACCAAGGGAACCAGGTCTCGATGAGGGAACATCGACAAGAGGGACTGCGTGTGACCACCTGCGGCCACCGTCGCCAGGGCCTCGGCTGCATCGGGCGTCAATCGCGCCTCGTCGAGGGCGGACCGATAGGCGTCGTGGAAAACCCGGTCCACCGTGATCCACTCTTCTTCGGTTATCTCCCGACCCACTACCCGGTCATAGAACAGCTTGACCGGGCGGGTGTAGTGCGAGCGATACCCATCGAGATCGATCTGCGCGGCTCCGAATCCCTCGAGTCCTTGGTTCACCGATCGAACGACGACCTCCAGGTCGTCGAACAGGGTGCCGTTCCAGTCCCACACGATGTGCACAGACCCGATCCTACGGCTGACCGGCTCGGCTAACTTCGACCCATGCAGTCCGTCAATCCATTCACAGGTGAAGTCGTCGCCGAGTATCAGGAATACAGGTGGGAAGACGTCGACGGGCGCCTGATTGCGGCTCACAATGCATTCCTCGATTGGCGCCGGTCGCCGTTTTCGGAGCGGTCGGCAGTCCTTCGCTCAGCCGCAAAACGACTCGAAGCAAGAAAGGACGAACTCGCCCGTCTGATGGCGATCGAGATGGGCAAGCCTGTGACAGCGGGCCGAGCCGAGGTCGAAAAGTGTGCGTGGGTCTGCAACTTCTATGCCGACGAGGCTGAGAGCATGCTGGCCGATGTAGTCATCCCGACCGAGCGGGCCAAGAGTTACCTGCACCACGAACCGCTCGGACCGGTCCTGGCCGTGATGCCGTGGAACTTCCCCTTCTGGCAGGTCTTCCGGTTCCTGGCTCCGGCGCTCATGGCCGGCAACGCAGGCCTCCTCAAACATTCCTCCAACGTTTCCGGCTGCGCCCTCGCCATCGAGGAAGTCATGAACGAATCGGGGATTCCCGACGGCTTGTTCAGCACACTGCTCATTGGCTCTTCAATGGTCGATCGGGTCATCGAGCATCCGGCTGTCGTGGCCGCCACTCTGACCGGGAGTGACCCGGCGGGCCGGGCGGTGGCCGCCAAGGCGGGGGCCGTCCTCAAGAAGACCGTGCTCGAACTTGGTGGCAGCGATCCCTACCTGGTGATGGCCGATGCCGACGTAGCCGCCGCCGCGGCTACGTGCGCCACCAGCCGTCTGATCAATAGCGGACAAAGTTGCATCTGTGCCAAGCGCTTCATCGTCGTAGAAGAAGTCGTCGAAGAATTCACCCGCATGTTCGTCGAAAATATGGCGTCGACCACGATGGGCGATCCGATGCTCGAATCCACCAAGCTCGGGCCAATGGCCCGGCACGACCTGCGCGATGAACTCCACAAACAGGTGATACGCACGATCGACGCGGGAGGAAAGCTTCTCCTGGGGGGAGAGATCCCGAAAGGTCCCGGCGCCTTCTATCCACCGACGGTGCTGGCCGGCGTCGAAAAGGGCATGGCCGCGTATCACGAGGAAACCTTCGGACCGGCCGCGGCGATCATCACCGTTGCCGACGAGGAAGAAGCGATACAAGTGGCCAATGATTCGCAGTTCGGTCTGGGGGCCGCGATCTTCTCCAAAGATGTGGCGCGCGCCGAGCAGATCGCGGCCACGCGTTTGGAGGCGGGTGCGGCCTTCGTAAATGCCTTTGTCGCCTCCGACCCGCGCCTTCCGTTCGGGGGGATCAAGACCTCCGGCTATGGCCGCGAGCTGGCGGCGCTCGGAATCCGCGAGTTCGTTAATCAAAAGACGGTGGTCGTGGCCTGACGCCGACCCCGGGGTGGCGCTCTGAGTGCCTGAAGGATTCGGAGTTGAAATGGCAAAGGGGTGGGCGTAAGCCCACCCCTTTTGCCTTATGCCCCCTATTTCCCCACTCCCTCCCGTCGCCGTTCCGACGACGAGAAGCCTTGTGTTACCGAGGTTCCGATGGACCCTCGATCGGCCGGAGACTCGTTGAGGAGTTGATGTTGAGTTGCGACCCGATCGCCGGAGCAACCGCCCCTACGAATCGATGAAACGATGTCGAATCGATGCAACCGAAATCCTCCGAGCTCGTAAGCCATCGAATGAGGGCGGCGCGCCCTTCATTCGAGAAACGAACCGGACGGGTTATCCGGGGCGGCCTCCGTGGCTCGGGAAGATGGATCGCCCGGACCTGGAGCGGTCACGAATCCAACCGACTACGCACAGGGCCAGCAGAGCGGCCAGGGCTGCCAAGAAACTGGATGCGTCGATACCGCCGAGGAACCCGGTTCCTGACTGTCCGAAGCCACCCGACCCGGATGCGCTTGGCCCTCGGTCGGTGTTTGGCACGGTTCCCGCAACCGGAACGTAGCCAGCCATCGAGGCTGTCTCCCGGTGAGGAGCCGGTACCGCAGGTGAGTGGTTGCCCGCGGTTCCATCCGTCGATTCGGCTAGTTGGAACTGCGACATCTCGACGATCAACTGCCGGCTCAGCAAATCACTCGTCGGGCGGGAAGGCGGAATAGTTTCTGGTCCCAAGGTGACCATGGGAGGCTCGGGACTCGCAGGTGGGACGGGATCCCCCTGAGGGTCAACAGGAGCAGGACTCTCGACGCTCTCGAGGATCGCCCCGGTCAGGACTCCGACTCCAGGCACAACTGTCCCATCAGCCAACGACGGAGCGGCGCTTACAGCTGCATCGAAGACAGACTCAACCTGTTCAACGATTGGCGACACCTCTTCAACGATCTCCACCGGGACGACTTCTTCCACTGTCTCGAGGACTTCCTCCACGACTGGCACGTCGTCTATAACGGCCGCGACCTCATCGAGAGTCGAAGGGGCAACTTCCGCCGATTCGATGGATTCGGAAGTTGCCAAAGGATCCGTGTCGATCGACTCGGTGGCTTCATCAGCGATTGTGATGAGATCGAATGCCGGCGCCACCGTGACAAGGGCCTCCGATTCCTCAGAGACCGGGGATACGGCAGCATCATCCTGGGGGGCGGTGTTGTCGGCGGTGCTATCGCTGGGGGTCGATGACGGCGCTTCGGCGACTTCCGATTGATCGACAACCTCGTCGACGAGATCCGCCCGAGCAGGCTGCGCAAAGATCGAACTCAAAATGAGAAACGCCAGGACGGCGACGAGGAGCCACAGAGCGTTCGCCCAATTGTGTTTGCGCAGCCCGACTAGGTCGTCCAACTCCATCTCCCACCCTATGGCCCGACGAACCATACCGCCCTCAGACGGGAAGGCAAGAGGGATCACCAGAGTGGGAAAACCAAAGATTTCCAGGCGGAAGGGCACCGGGCCCCCCGCCAGAAAAGGGCGGAAGGGCACCGGGCCCCCGCCAGAAAAAGGCGGAAGCTCGAAGCCAGCACGAGGAAGGGCGCAGGGTCCCCCGCCAGAAAGGCGGCAAGTTGGGCATCCTGTTTCCCGGGGTCAGATCTCCATCCGGCCGGTTAAGGCGCGACCCAGCGTCAGTTCGTCGGCGTAGTCGAGATCACCGCCGACGGGCAGGCCCATCGCCAGCCTCGTGATCCGGACGCCGGTCGGTTTGAGCTCACGCGCCAGGTACATGGCTGTCACGTCACCTTCCACGGTCGGGTTGGTGGCAACGATCAACTCTGTGATTCCCTCAGCGGCGATGCGGTCGCCCAGTTCCGAGATTCGGAGTTGACCGGGACCGACGCCGCCGATCGGTGAAATCGACCCACCGAGCACGTGGTATCGACCCCGGAATTCCTGAGTTCGCTCGATCACCGCAATGTCCTGGGCTCTCTCGACCACGCAAACGACTGACCCGTCTCGTCGCGGATCTCGGCAAATGTTGCATTCCTCGGAGCTGGTCACGTTGAAGCACCTCCGGCAAATGCCGAGTTGCTCCCGCAGGTCAGTGATCGACTGAGCCAGACGGAGAGCATCAGCCTCCTCGATGGCAAGGAGATGAAACGCCATCCGCTGGGCGCTCTTCTTCCCGATGCCGGGAAGACGCGCCGAGTTCGTCGATGAGACGTTGCAGAGGGCCGTCAAACATCGTCAGCCGAGGAGGCCACCGAGGTCGAGTCCCCCGGTCAGGCCACCCATCGCTTTGCTGGCATCGGTGGCAGCAGCCTCCAAAGCCTGGTTGGCCGCGACGACGATCAGATCCCCCAGCATCTCCGGGTCGGAAGGATCGATCACCCCGGGTCGATGCTGATCGAGTCGATCCGCCCGCCCCCGGTGACCACCACCTTGACGGCTCCACCGCCTGAGCGCCCTTCGTAGGTGCGGGCCGCGAGCTCCTCCTGGGTCGCGAGCATTTGCTCTTGCATTTGCTGAGCCTGTCGGAGCAGTTCGCCCATGTCGGGAGGTGGAGTCATCTGAGTATGCAGGAGGGTAGTTCAGTCACGCTCTGCGACTATCTCTTCGACGAAGGTGGCACCGAGCTCCCTCTCGAGAAGTGCGGTGGGATCGCTCGCCTCGGCCGGAGCCTCGGGGAGCCGGTCCTTGTCGAGTTCGATCCGGAACTCGGCTTCGTCGGCGGGTGAGACGACCGCTCCGGCCTTTCGAAACTCGACACCGATGACCTGACCCAAAAGATCGGACGCATGGGTCGCGACCAGGGCGGTAGTCGCCGCATCGCGCTGGAGGCCCTCGAGATGGAAGTCCTGGGCGACGTGGAGGATCAGCGAATTGCCCTCGATACCCGCCGGGGTCGCTTCGCGAAACAACGCCCACCTCCGCGCCCCGAGCACCTGTCGGAGTCCACCAAACAAAGCGGGCCAGATCTCGTTGAGCTGTTCGGCCGAGACGGGCACCAAGCTTTGAGGCTCAAGGCTCGAGCTGAAGGTTCGAGGCTGATTCGAGGTTCGAGGTCTCGGTGGTTCTCGGGTCTGAGTCGTCTGGCGTCTGGCGTCTGGCGTCTGGCGTCTGCTGGCGTCTGGCGTCTGGCGTCTGGCGTCTCTTCGGACGTCCGGTGTCCGGAGATGTCTTGGCTCAAGTCTGCCCCGCTCCTGGATTTGCTGGCCTCTGCCTGGGGCGTCTGTTCCTGTCGCTCCAGCCTTTCCAATCGGGCCAGCATGGCGTCGGGATCGGAGGCCGTTTCGGGCCGGGTCAACTTGATCATGGCCAGCTCGACCATCAAGCGCTCCTCGCGACCCTCCCGGAGCTTGACCAGGGCCTCTCCGAGAACGTCGACGGCTCGGAGAACGTCAGCCGGACCGATCCGTGCCGACGCCTTCTTCCATCCCTCGAGGATTTCCGACGGTTCATCCACCACCTCGGCCAAGTTCGGTGAGTAATGGGCCAGGAAACACGCCGCGAAAAAAGCCGATGGCCTCACCGATGAAGCGGCGGAGGTCGATCCCCCGCGATGCCATCTCGGCCACCAGCTCGAGAGCGGATCGGGCATCGCTGCCGGCGATGGCGTCGGCCAGTCTGGTGTAGACCTCGGAATCGGCCATGCCCAGCGTTCGCTGGACCCCGGCGACATCAACTGTCCCGGCGCCCAATGCAGCCACTTGCTCGAGCAGCGACAGAGCGTCGCGGGCCGAGCCGCCGGAATGGCGGGCCACTGCCACTAAGGCCTGGGCGTCCGCCTTGTAACCCTCGGCATCGGCCAGCCGGGCCAGGTGGGCGGCCAGGGCCTCGACGCCCACCGGGTGGAAATCGAATCGCTGAGTCCGGCTCCTGATCGTGTCGAGCAGCTTGTAGGGCTCGGTGGTCGCCAGCACGAAGATCACGTGCTCCGGCGGCTCTTCCAGGGTCTTGAGCAGTGCATTGCCCGCCGCCTTCGAAAGCATGTGGGCTTCGTCGAGGATGTAGACCCGGCGGGAGTTGGCGGACGACGCGACCGTGGTGACGCTGAGCCGCATGTCGCGAATGTCCTCAACCGAGTTGTGGGAGGCGGCATCCAGCTCCATCACGTCCAGCGAGCTGCCTTCGGTGATGGCGACGCACGATTCGCAGACATTGTCCGGGGACCCGTTGGGCGCCCGGTTCTCACAGTTGAGGGCCTTGGCCAGGATTCGAGCTGTTGTCGTCTTTCCGGTGCCGCGCGGCCCGGCGAACAGGTAGGCGTGGGCTACCCGCGCCTCGGCCACCTCGCGGGCCAGGGTGGAGGTGACATGGCCCTGCCCCACGATGTCTTCGAAGGACTGGGGCCGGTACTTGCGATAGAGAGCCTGGTACATGTGGTTTTGCGTGACGGGCGTCAGGCTCGGCTTGATGCCTGATCCCAGCCCCTAGCGTACGGGAACCCGGGGACAGTAACCACCGGGTTCCAGCCGTCTCGCAAACCGCACGCACGTCCCACCGTACCTAGGGTTCATTCTTCGCTTTCTGGCGCCGATACACACCCGTGAGCCTCGATGACAGCTTCGTCCGACGACGCCCAAATCGATCTCAACACCGAATCCGAACCCACCGAAACCGTGCCATCAGGCGCCTCCGGCCGTCTGGGCCAAGGGTCTGGTGCGCCGATTTGGCAAGGAAACTGCGGTCGACGGGATCGACCTGGCGATCCAGCCAGGTGAGTTCTACGGGCTGCTTGGGACAGAACGGAGCAGGCAAGACCACCACGATCAAGATGATCGTCGGTCTCCTCCGCCCGAACGAGGGCACCGCTGGAATCGGCGAGTTCGAAACCTGGAAACAGCCCCTCGAGGTCAAGAAGCGAATCGGGGTGCTGCCGGAGGAATTCAATCTCTACGAACGACTGACCGGATCTGAGTTGTTGGACTTCACCTCCGCGATGCATGGCCTCGAGCGCGAGGACGCAGTCGCTCGCCGGGACGAACTGCTCGAGTTGCTCGACCTCTCCGACGCCGCCGGGAAGCTCGTCGGCGACTATTCGAGCGGGATGCGCAAGAAGGTGGCGCTGGCCGCAGCGATCATCCACCGACCTCCGGTCCTCTTCCTGGACGAGCCCTTCGAAGGAGTGGATCCGGTCTCGGCCCGGCTGATCCAGGATCTCCTCCGTCGCTATACGGCTCAGGGCGCAACCATCGTCTTCTCTTCCCATGAGATGTATCTGGTCGAGCGACTGTGCACCCGGATCGGAATCATGCAACGGGGAGCGCTGGTGGTCGAGGAGACGCCACAGGGCCTTGTGTGAACGCCTCGGCGTCGACACGGTCGAGGACGCCTTCATCCTGGCGGTCGGTGGCGGCACCAGCACCGAAGGACTTGCGTGGTTGCAGAACTCGCCCGGCTGAAGTTCCTTCTCACCTGGAACGGCCTTAAGAAGGACTGGCAGCGGCGGATCGGCCTCCCGGCCGTGTTCGGCGCCATGGGCTGGATCTCCTGGAAGCTGGCGACGGGGTTCGTCGGCCAGCACGGCCTGCTCTCGCCTCAGCAGGCTGGTGAGTTCTCGATGTGGGCCGCTCTCGGCTTCTTCATCGGATGGGTCGCCCTGCCGGTCGTGATCTTTCCGCTCGACGAGACCCTCGACCCGGCCCAGTTGGCAGTGTTTCCAGTCCCGCGACCACGCCTACTGCTGGGACTGGCGATCGCCTCGTTGATCGGTCCGTCAGTGGTGGTGCCCGCAATCCTCGTCGGGTCCAACGTATGGGTTCAGACCGGATGGGCTCGCGTGATCGCGCTCGTGGCCGGAGTGGTCTTCATCGCCCAAATGGCCGTGGCCTCCCATCTGTTCACCGGCGTCATATCCGCCCTGCTCAGAAGCCGCCGGGGCCGTGACCTGGCGGTCCTGGTCGTCGTCGGCATCGGCCTGTTCACGTTCGGTGGGTATCAACTCGTCACCGGGGAGGTGGAGCGAATCGGGGTGTCCGGCGCCCTGGCGGCGCATCCCATCGACGACTGGGCGGCCTTGCTCCCTCCGGTGGCGGCCCAGAGAGCAGTGGTCGAGGCACAGGCCGGCAACTGGGGGGCATCCCTGGCGATGCTGGCCGCGGCCGGCGCCTGGGTTCTGATCCTCGGCAAGGTCTGGGGCAGATTGCTGCAATGGATGCTGGTCACCCCCAGACCATTCACCTCGGCCCGATCGTGCTCGCAGTCGCAGGGGCATGGCCGAGAGGGGACTGTGGGGACCTCGCTGGGTCCTGGCTCGCAAGGAACTGAGGTTCTACGTCCGTGATCCCAGGCAACGCCTGGTCTGGACCGGCACGGTGATATTCGTGGGATTGGCCGTCGCGGTTCTGGTGGTAGGTACCGAGTCGATGGCGCAGTTCCGTAATTCTTCCTGGCTTCCCCTGCTGGCACCCGCCATGGTCCTGTTCGTCGGCCTGCCGATCGCGCTCAATCAGTTCGGGTGGGAGCGCAACGCCGCCAGCTATCTGTTCGCGCTTCCGATCAAGCCGCGCCATCTCCTCCACGGCAAGAACATGGCGATCGTGCTGGGTTTGGTCGATCGAGACGGCATTCCTATCGGTGCTTCTCGCGGCGTTCAGCGACAGCTGGGGCGTGCTGCGGCTCGTGCCGGGACTGGCCGTCGCGGCCATCGGCAGCCAGCTGGCAGTGGGGAATCTGGTTTCTGTCATCAGCCCGCTGCGTCTCCCGCGAGAAGGCACGGATGTCTTTGCCCAAGCCTCGGAGCAGGGCTGCCTCGCGCTGGTCGCCCAGATGGTTTCCTTCATGTTGATCGGACTGCTGATGGTTCCGCCCTCGGTCGCAGTCGTTCTCACCGTGAGCTTCGGCCAGGTTCTGTCGCCTCTTGCGACAACCTTGTTCTCGGCCGCCTGGGGTGCGACTTTGTATGCGGCCTCGTTGTTCCTGGCCGGCTGGATCCTCGGGCGTCGCGGCCCCGAAATAGTGAACTGGGTCCAAACGCACTGAATCAGTAGGCAGCAAGCAGTAGGCAGTAGGCAGTATTCTCTCTACTGCCTACTGCTTACTGCCTACTGATCAGCTGCCTACTGTCTCTTGCCGTGCGATTGGGAATCGACCTCGATGGGGTTGTGGCCGACTTCAACTCGGGATGGATAAAGCGCTACAACCGGGATTACGGCTCGGAACTACGGGCTGAATCGGTAAAGGCATGGGACGCGATCCCCAGCCTGACTCACTTCGAGGACATGGGCCAGTTCTGGAAGTGGGCTCGCGACCACGATGGGCACACCCTCTTCCGGCACCTCGACACCTATCCGGGCGCCGATCGACGCTCTGAGGCGACTGAGCCGGAAACACAGAGATCGTGATCATCACCACCAAACCGATGTGGGCGGTCCACGACACGTTCGCCTGGATCGCCCAGCACGAGATCCCGACCACCGAAGTCCATATCAAGGAGGCCAAATGGACTGTGGCGTGCGACGTCTACCTCGATGATGGTCCCCATGTCATCGGGCCGCTCGTCAGGAACCGGCCGGAAGCGACGGTCTGCCGGTTTGTTCGACCCTGGAATCGGCCGGTGCCCGGCGCCATCGACGTAACCGATTGGGAGCAATTCGGTGCCGAGGTGGCACGGGCCGACCGAGCAAACTGAGCAGAGGTATCGTTGGCGGGCAGACCGAGTCGCCGCCACTCTGCCAGATCTATTTTCGATCGACATGAGGAGAACTCCATGAAACGCGATTGGACCATCCTTGTCTTGTTGGCGATCGTGTTGGCAGCCTGCGGCGGAGCCGGGAGCGATACGACTACTGCCACGACCGCGACGACCGCCGCGACCACCACCACCGCGGCGGAAACCACAACCACCGAGCCTGTCGAACCCGAACTGGGCACGGCCGACAACCCGATTCAGGTGCTCTTCGTGCCCTCGGTCGAGGCGGAGGTGATCGTCTCGGGGGGCGAGATCATGAAGTCCGCGCTGGAGGATGCCACCGGGCTTGCCTTCGAGGTTTCGGTGCCGACCTCGTACGCCGCCACGATCGAGGAGATGTGCGCCGCCCCTGATCGCACCATGGGATTCATCCCCGGGCTCGGATACGTCCTGGCGAGCAACCTGTGCGGTGTCGACGTCGCCTTCAAGGCGGTTCGTTTTGGGTTCGACGTTTACTGGGCTCAATTCCTCGTGCAGCGCGACTCGGAAATCGATTCTCTCGATGATCTGGCGGGTCTCAGCTGGGCTTATCCCGACCCGGGATCGACGTCGGGCTACATGGTTCCTTTGCTCGAACTCCAAGAGGCCGGCGTCGAACCCGGCGCCACGGTCGAGGCAGGTGGTCACCCCCAAGCAGCGCTGGCCGTGTATCGCGGCGACGCCGACTTTGGCACGACCTTCTATAGCCCGCCTTTGCTTCCCGAAGGCAACTGGGAAGAAGGCGACGAGCCCGACATCCCCGAGGACATGTTGTCCGAGTGCGCGGTGACCCCCGATGACCAGCTCTGGTGCGGCGACTATCGGGTGCTGGATGCACGGGCCTCGGCCCGAGCCGAAGCTCCCGACATCGTCCAGCAGGTCCGGATCCTTTCGATCAGCGAGGGGATCCCGAACGACACCCTCTCGTTCGGCCCCGACTTCCCCGCCGACATTCGGGCCCAGATCGAGGAGGCCCTGGTCGCATTCTCCGAGACCCCGGAGTGGGAGGAATCGATCGGCAATCAGGACTTTTATGGCTGGACCGGGATCAGCCCTGCCGAGGACGCCGAGTATGACGGCCTCCGCACCATCGTCGACCTGGTCGGCATCAGCCTCGACAACATTTAGAGGAAAGTCTCGAGCTGCCAGCGTCACACCTCAAGCCCGAAAGCTCGACCATTGACACCTCTGCTCGAGTAAGTGTCGACGTTCGATACATGCTGCGGGTTGAGAATCTCACGAAGGTCTACGACGACGGGACGGTCGCCCTTCGTGACGTCTCCTTTGAAGTCCCGGACGGGCAGTTTCTCGCCATCATCGGATTGTCCGGGTCCGGCAAGTCGACCCTGCTGCGCTGTCTGAATCGTCTGGTCGAACCCACCTCGGGTCGGATCTGGTGGAACGATGAGGAGGTCACCACCGCCACCCAGGAAGACTTGCGGTTGATCCGTCGTCGGATCGGAATGGTGTTCCAGAATTTCAATCTGGTCCATCGCTCGAAGGTGATCACCAACGTCTTGGCCGGGCGACTCGGCTATGTCAACCCGGCGCTGGCGATCATCAACCGCTTCCCCCGTGCCGACGTGGCCAAGGCCATGGCTCAGCTCGCCCGGGTCGGTCTGACCGAGAAGGCGGGGGCCCGGGCCGATGAGTTGTCCGGTGGCCAGCAACAGCGCGTCGGAATTGCCCGGGCCATGATGCAGGACCCGCAGATGGTCCTGGCCGATGAGCCGGTCGCCAGCCTCGATCCCGTCCTGGCCCACTCGATCATGCAATACCTCGAACTGATCAACGACGAGGACCGGGTGACAGTTCTGTGCAGTCTGCACTTCCTCGATCTGGTTCATCGGTACGCGGATCGCGCCATAGCCCTCAACCGGGGCGAGCTCGTTTTTGATGGGGCTCCCCAGGAAATCGACGACGCCCGGTTCAAGGACATCTACGGACAGGAAGCGGAACGGGTTGGTTGACCCCTCGGGCCGCAAGCGGCGCTGGTGGATTGGACTGGCCGTGGTTGCCGGCCTGCTCATCTATGCGTACGGCTTCGCCGAAACCGAGGTCAACCTCGCCCAGATCCGGTCGGAGACCCGTCGGGAGGGTCTGGTCCGAATCTTGCGGGCCCTGGCGCGACCCGAGCTCATCGAGTACGACCGCGCGGAGACCGTCACCGATCTGCCGATTCTGATCCCGTGTCCGGATACCGGTCAGGAGCCGTCGCCCCCTGCCACACCGCCCTCCGACCTTGGGCGATACCTCGTGATGGATCCCGCCTGTGCCGAACCCCGGGCCGAGGTCACCGTCGAGGGCATCGGATTCTCAGCGAATCAGCAGATCAGGGTGTCCCTGGTCCCTTCCTCCGGCGTCGACCTGCGCCTGGCCGACATTCGGTCGGACGCCGAAGGCCATTTCATCACCGAGGTTCGCCTCCCCAACCGGCCCGACGAGAACCCGCAAACCTTGCGAGCCGTCAGCAGCGAACCCGTCGGCAGCCCCCGCTTCACGACGACCGCCCGTGACACGCTCGAAAAGATCATCGAGACCGTCTTTCTGGCGTTGATCGCCACGACCTTCGCCACGGTGCTGGCGGTTCCTCTCTCGTTCTTCGCGGCCCGGAACCTGATGGAGGACATCACCAGCCCGATCGCCAACGTGGCCTTGGGTCTGATCGCGGCTCCGATCGGATTCGTAGCCGGGGTGCTGACGGCGAGAGGAGCCTCAACCCTGGCGCCACGACTCACCAACAACTCGATTCTCGCCCTGGCCACCCTTGTGATCATCCCGCTGGTGGTCTGGCGCCTGGTCCGAATAGCTCTTCCGGCCGAGGAAACCAGCCGCCCGACACCAGGCCAGCGCGCCGTCCGGGCGGTACTGGTGGTTATTGCAGTTGTCGCCTCGGTGCTGGCCCTCTACCTGGCTGCCGACCTGTTGCAGGTCGCCGGCAACTGGGCACGGCCCCGCCTCGGTGCCTTGGACTTTGTCGGCGGCTTCTTTGCCACCGTTGGTGAACTGCTCGAATTCGGCATCATTGTGCTCTCCGCGGTGGCCGGGGCCGGTGGCTTCGTCATGCTGTCGAATCGAATCGGCCACGGACTTCGACGTCGCCTTCCAGCCGGGGTGATGCGGGTGATCAGTCTGCCTCTGGCGATGGCGGCCGGCGCGCTATTGGCTTTGCTAGTCGCTCGAACCGTCTCCTGGTTCTACGAGTGGACCGACCCACCGAGAACCACGTGGATCCCGCTCGCCATCGGGGCTGGTCTCGGCTTGCTGCTCGCACTTCGATCGATTCGCAAGGACGCCGTCAAAGTCGGCCTCGGCACCTATTACACGACCAGGACGGTTTTCAATGTCTTGAGAGCAATCGAGCCCCTGATCATGGCCATCGTGTTCGTGGTCTGGGTCGGGATCGGCCCCTTCGCCGGAGCCCTCGCGCTGGGCCTCCACACGATCGCGGCGCTGGCCAAGCTGTACTCCGAACAGGTCGAGAGCATCGCCGCGGGTCCGCTCGAAGCAATTCGAGCCACGGGGCCAACCGTCTTCAGAACGTTGTCTACGCGGTAGTGCCTCAGGTCGTCCCGTCCTACATTTCATTCACCATGTACCGCTGGGACATCAACGTCCGTATGTCGACGATCATCGGGTTCGTGGGTGGAGGTGGTATCGGTTTCCTTCTGCAACAGAACATAAACTTGTTGAACTACCGGGCCGCGGCGGCACAAATCCTGGCCATTGCCATTGTGGTCTCCGCTATGGACTGGCTCAGCTCGAAGATCCGCCAACGGTACGTGTGAGCAGCGGCAGTGGCTGACCTATATCTCAGGCGAAACCGGTTGGAGAGGGAGAAACTCGAGGACGAGCTTTTGGCCGCAGCCGCCACTCGATCCACCCACACCCGGGGCAGAGAAGTTCCCGAAGAACCTGACGAATACCGAACCGCCTTCGAGCGTGATCGCGACCGCATAATCCACACCAAGGCCTTTCGTCGGCTCAAACACAAGACCCAGGTGTTCATCAACCCCGAGGGCGACCATTTCGTGACTCGCTTGACTCACACGTTGCAGGTCACCCAGATCGGAAGGTCGATGGCTGTGGCTCTGGGTCTCAACGAGTCCCTGACGGAGGCGATCTGTCTTGGTCATGACGTGGGTCATTCGCCCTTTGGCCACACCGGCGAGGAGGCGCTGTCCCCCTACGTGGGACACGATTGGCTTCATTCGGTCCACAGCGTCCGGGTGCTCTCGCTACTCGAGCCACAGAACCTCACCTTCGAGGTACTCGACGGGATCAAAGCGCATTCCTGGCGAGTCAATCCTCCGCCTTCGACTCCGGAGGGTTTCCTGTGTCGCTATGCCGATCGCATCGCCTACCTGACGCACGACGTGGCCGACGCCATCAGAGCAGGGATTCTGCAACTCTCGGACGTGCCCCGGGCAGCGCTCGATCGATTCGGTACTACCAGCCGCGACTGGATCAATCAGATGATCAGAGCAGTGATCGATCACACGATTTCCAGCGGCCGGGTGGGTATGGACGAACCGACAATGGCGGTGATGCTGGACCTCCGCCAGTTCATGTTCGACAACGTTTACTTGCGGCCCGAGGCCGAGGAGCAGAAGCAGAGGGCGATCACCGTCATCTCCAACCTCGTCGACTACTTCAGACACCATCCAGACGAGGTCCCCGAAGGCACGACCGTCGAAGGTTCCGACCCGGTGACAGCGGCCATCGACTTCGTCGCCGGCATGACCGATCGCTACGCCATCCAAACCCACGATCGCCTCTTCCGACCAACGCTATTCGATTGAGATGCGCCTTCGGCCGACAGGCCGAAGGCGGCCAGCCGTTCCTCCTTCGGCCGCAGGCCGGGGAAGGTGGCCTGCCAACCAGTTGGCAGGCCGGAGGGGGTGGTGAACCCCTTCGATTGAGTTCCTCCTTCGGCCGCAGGCCGGGGAAGGTGGCCTGCCAACCAGTTGGCAGGCCGGAGGGGGTGGTGGACCCGTCCGAATCATCCTTCGGCCGCAGGCCGAAGGATGAAAAGTCGCTTGCTCCTAGACCAGCTCCACCGACATCACGGTGCCACCGCCGGTGCCGTGGCAGATGGCGGCGAGACCGGCCGTCAGCCGACGATGTCGGAGGGCATGGACCAAGGTGACCAAGATCCGGGCGCCGGAGCATCCAATCGGGTGGCCCAGGGCAATGGCGCCGCCGTTGACGTTCAGCTTCTCGAGGGGCACATCGAGCCGCCTCGTGAACAGGACGCTGTTGACTGCAAAGGCCTCATTGTTCTCGAACAGGTCGAAATCGCCGATCGCCTTGCCTTGCCTCTTCAGGAGCTTTTCCACGGCGGGGATCGGGGCCTCGGCGAAGCGGTACGGCTCGCCGGCGGCCCAGGCCGACCCGGTGATGCGGGCAATCGGTTTCAAGCCGCGTTCGGAAACTGCCCGTTCGGATGCAAGAACCAGAGCGGCGGCGCCGTCGGATATCTGGCTGGCGTTGCCGGCCGTCAGGGTGCCGTCGACTCGAAATGCTGGCCGGAGGTTCGAAAGCGACTCCAGGGTGGTGTCGGGGCGCACTCCCTCGTCGGTCATCAGCGTCTTCGTTTCTTGTCGCTCCGAATAGTTCACCGGAACGATCTCGTCGGCGAAGGCCCCCGACTGCGTTGCGGCCGCGGCCCGTTGATGGGACAGCGCGGCCACTTCATCCAATTCGTCGCGCCTGACACCCTCTTCGGCGATGAGTCGCTCGGTCTGCTCCCCCATCGCCTCACCGGTTTCTGGATCGGACAATCCGTCTCGCGCCATCATGTCGCGCATCAGAACCCCTGACGGGGCGTATTTGTAGCCCCAGCGAGTGCCCGAGTCTTGGACGAAGCCGGTGGCGGACATGGTTTCCATCCCACCCGCAACGATCAGATCCACCTCCCCGGCCCGGATTTGAGCTGCGGCCGTCATCACCGCGGCCATGCCGGAAGAGCAAACCATGTCGACGGCCAGGGCATCAACGTGACGGGGGATCCCGGCCGCAAAGGCGGCCTGGCGCGGAACCAACTGCCCGTGACCACCCCGGAGAACATTCCCCATGATCACGAGGTCGAGATCCCCTCCCTCGACCCCTGCCTTGGCGAGAGACGCCGCTATCACCGGTCCGGCCAGGGCCGGGGGGGGTAGATCCCGGAATGCACCGCCAAACCGGCCGATCGCCGACCTCACCGCCGCCGCGACATAGACCTCGGGCATCTCGGGAAGCTAACAGAGGTTGGTCGCTGTAAGCCATGGGAACGGGGCCACGGGAATGGGATAGGAATGGGGCCATGGGAAGGGTTTGGGGACCGGTCGGCCTCAGTGGTCGAGGTTCAGGATGTCACCATTGAATGTGATTCGGCGTCGGATCCGGCACCTGTGCCCCCGGGCTCGCCATCAACGTGTCGGCCCCGGTGACGACGAAACCCGAGTCGATCAGGGGTTGGAACACCGGATGACGGTCGCTCAAATGACCCTTCATGCGTTGATCTCCGCGGTCGGCGGCCCACCCCAACACCGCAGCCAGCAATTCCACCGGATTGCCCGCGGCTGCCAGCAGACTCGACTCGATTGCATCCGCGGCGACCGCGGCATGACCCCCTCCTCCTTGGAGGAACCTGCATGACAGGTCGTCGCGGAGGTGGGGCAAATCCGTGTCGGTCACCGGATACCCGTCGACTTCCACCACCTTCGATGTGCCACGATCGACTCCAGCGGGATCGCCGTCGACATAGTGGCAATCCCATTGCCGGGTCATACCGAAGCGGCGATACAGCGAATGGGCCTTGGGGTCGGAAGACGCGAACGTCATCACCGGACGCTCCTGTGGCAGCAACAGGGAGAGAAGGGCGCTGCCGATCCCACGACCCTGCTGCTCGGGGGCGACGAAGCAATCGGACACCACGCTCGTCTCCCCGACCCTACGAACGCCGGCGAAGCCAACGACACGGTCTTCGAGGGTCGCCACCATCATCGATCCGGTCCGGAGCACGTGTCCGAACCAGGGATTGTCGTTGAATGCCTCAAACGGATCGGCCGACCACCAGACCCTGTGAAGATCAGGGAGGTCGTCTTCATTGGCAGGACGGAAATCTGTCATTTTCCAATTCTGGGCAGGTGGCGAATCGGGCGGCGAATTCGGTGGCCAAGGGGTCCCACACGATGCACTAGGGATATTGAGGCCGGTAGCCTTGAGGCTGCGCCTTTCTGGGTGCTCCTACAGGAGGAACTGAACACATGACACGTATGAGATGGGTGTTGTTGCTGACGATACTGACCGTACTGGCTGCGGCCTGCGGTGGGGCCACGACGGCGACAACCGCGACCCCGAGCGAGACGACCGCGGGTTCGGAGACCGGCGGATTGCCCGACCTGGGCGGCCGGACAATCACCGTTGCCGTCGAGAACGCCTACCTTCCGTTCAACTACATCGACCCCACCACCGGAGAGGGCGCGGGCTGGGACTATGACGCGCTGGGCGAGATCTGCGCTCGCTTGAACTGCACGCCCGAATTCGTGGCCACCGGTTGGGAGGGCATGATCATCGCGGTAGCGGAAGACCAGTTCGATATGGCCGCCGATGGCATCACCATCACTCCGGAGAGGGCCGAGCAGGTGGACTTCTCCGACGGCTACCTGTCGGTCGAACAGCGCCTCTTGACCAGCTTGGATGAGGATCGATTCGCCACCCTGGAGGAATTCAAGGCCGGCGATTTCACCGTCGGCACCCAAACCGGAACCACCAACTTCGAAACCGCCGTGGCCGAGTACGGTGAGGATCGGGTGACCGGCTTCTCCGACTTTGGACTGGTCATCCAGGCCCTCATTGCCGGAGACGTCGACGCAGTCATCATCGACGACACCGCCGGGGTCGGATACCAGGGTGAGAATGCCGATGTTCTCAAGCTCCTGGATGGCTCGCTCGTCTCGGACCAACTCGGGTTCATCTTCCCGAAAGGCTCCGATCTGGTTGCTCCCATCAACGCCGCCCTGGCTTCGATGAAAGCCGACGGAACGATGGACGCCCTGGCGGAGAAGTTCTTCTCCCCCGCTTTCACCATCACTTACGACGACCTACCTTCCTGAATCAGGCTGAATTCCGGAGCGCCGGACCTCGGGGTCCGGCGCTCTCTGTTTGAATGCCAGGCAGTGCAGCTGCCCGCACAGACCGAACTGGAAAGCGAATCCGAGCGCATCCGCTGGGGTGCCAAGGGAGGAGATTTCCCGTACTGGCTGGTGCTGATGCTGCTGATCCTGGGCACGTTCGGCTATCTGACCTTCTTCGACCCGGACTACGCAGGCGCCCGCCGGGCGATCCTCCCCGGTCTCACCATCACCATCCGGGCGACCCTGATCGCATTTGTCATAGCGGTGGTGATCGGACTCATCGCCGGCCTGGGACGCATCGCACGCAATCGGGTGGTTCGCACGCTCGCCACCACATACATCGAGTTCATCCGTGGCGTGCCAATGCTCGTCTTGATCTTTGCCGTGGCGCTGGTCATCGTGCCACTCATCTCCGACGCTCTCGGCATCTCCAACCGGCTCCCATCGGAGATGCGAGCGATCATCGCGCTAGCGCTCATCTATGGCGGTTACATCGCCGAGGTCTTCCGGGCGGGAGTGGAATCCGTCCACGTGGGCCAGATGGAGGCAAGCCGCTCCCTGGGCATGACCCATAGCTCATCCATGCGCTACGTCGTCCTGCCCCAGGCGGTTCGAAACGTTCTGCCCGCCCTGGGAAACGACTTCATCTCGATGCTGAAGGATTCCTCGCTGCTATCGGTCCTGGGTGTGACCGAAATCACCCAGCAGGCCCGCATCTTTTCGAACAGCACGTTCCAATTCCGCGAGGGCTTCCTGGTGCTGACGTTCCTCTACCTCTCGATGACGCTGGTCTTGTCGCTGCTGGTTGGGTGGCTGGGCCGGAGGCTCAAGGGTGACTGACCGTCCCACCATCGCCGGGAACGACCGAGTGGTCGTCCATGACCTCAGCAAGCAGTTCGGCAACGTGCTGGCCGTGCAAGATGTCAACCTCAGGGTAAAAGTGGGCGAGGTGATGGTCATCGTGGGGCCGTCCGGCTCCGGTAAGTCGACCGTGCTCCGATGCATGAACCACCTGGAGGTCCCCACCCGGGGGTCGGTCTTCATCGATGGCGTCCATCTCGAGGACGCGAAGACGAACATCAACGAAGTTCGGCGCGAAGTGGGAATGGTGTTTCAGCAGTTCAACCTCTTTCCGCACATGACCGTGCTCGACAACCTGACTCTGGCTCAAAAGAAGGTGAGAGGAAGGCCTCAGAAGGAAGCCGAGGAGATCGCCATGGCTCAGCTCGAGCGAGTTGGCATCCCCGAGCAGGCGGGCAAGAAGCCTTCTCAGCTGTCGGGCGGGCAGCAGCAGCGGGTGGCGATCGCACGTTCATTGGCGATGAACCCCAAAGTGATGCTTTTCGACGAGCCGACCTCGGCCCTCGATCCCGAGATGATCAAGGAAGTGCTTGATGTCATGCTCGAGCTGGCGGCTTCGGGTATGACGATGGTCGTGGTCACCCACGAGATGGGATTCGCAAGAGAAGTCGGTTCGCATCTCGTGATGTTGGACGAAGGTCGTGTGATCGAACATGGGCTGACGTCACAGGTCATCAGCTCGCCTCAGCACGAGAGAACCAAGGAGTTCTTTTCGAAGATCCTGTAGACGTCGATCCCGACGGGATCGAGGGGCGAGGACTTACTCCTCCGAGGGGACCGACGCCGCCATGGCACTGATCTCTTCGACAATCGCCTCATTGGCAAGAGTCGTCACGTCACCGAGTTGGCGATGCTCGGAAATGTCCTTGAGCAGCCGCCGCATGATCTTTCCCGACCTGGTCTTGGGCAGGTCGTTGGTGAACACGATCGATTTCGGCTTGGCGATGGGCCCGATGACCTTCCCGACGTGCTCTCTCAGTTCCTGGATCAGCGCCTCATCGCCGATCCGGTCGCCGCGCAGGGTCACGAAGGCGGCAATGGCCTGACCGGTGATGTCATCCTTCCTCCCCACGACGGCCGCTTCCGCCACCGCCGGGTGCGACACCAGAGCGGATTCGACTTCGGTGGTGGAGATGTTGTGTCCCGACACCAGCATGATGTCGTCGACCCGTCCCAACAGCCAGAAGTAGCCCTCTTCGTCACGCTTGGCCCCGTCGCCCGGGAAATACTTGCCCGGAAAGCGCGACCAATAGGTGGAGACGTAGCGATCCGGGTCTCCATAGATGGTCCGGGCCATGGCCGGCCAGGGCCGATCGATCACGAGGAACCCGCCGCCGCCGAAAGGAACCGACTTGCCCTCCTCATCGACGACATCTGCCGACAGACCCGGCAGCGGTCTGGTGGCCGAGCCCGGTTTGGTGATCGTCACTCCGGGCAACGGCGAGATCATGATCGACCCGGTCTCGGTCTGCCACCAGGTGTCGACGATCGGGCACCGTTCCCCGCCGATTACTCGCTGGTACCACATCCAGGCCTCGGGGTTGATCGGCTCTCCCACTGAACCCAGCAGCCGGAGCGAGGTCAGATCGTGCCGCCCCGGGAACTCGTCGCCCCATTTCATGAAGGATCTAATGGCCGTCGGAGCCGTGTAGAGGATCGTCACTTTGTAGTCCTCGATGATCTGCCACAGGCGATCGAAGTCGGGGAAGTTGGGAGCGCCCTCGTAAATGACCGACGTGGTTCGATTGGCCAGCGGCCCGTAAACGATGTAGCTATGTCCGGTCACCCACCCGATGTCGGCCGCGCACCAGTAGATATCGGAATCTGCCTTGATGTCAAAGACCAAGTCGTGGCTGGTGCTGACCTGGGTGAGATACCCACCCTGGGTGTGGACAATGCCTTTCGGCTTACCGGTGGTCCCGGAGGTGTAGAGGATGTAGAGCGGGTCTTCGGCATTGAGAGGCTCGGGATCGCAAATCCCCGACTGTCCGTCCACGAGATTGTTCCACCACAGGTCGCGGCCCGGCTCCATGTGAATATCGATGCCGGTGCGCTTGAGAACGATGACATGCTCGACGCTGGGGGTGCGGGCAACAGCGAGGTCGGCGTTGGCCTTGAGCGGGACGGGTTTGCCTCCTCTCCAGGCACCGTCCATCGTGATCACAACCTTGCAGCTGGCATCGTTTATCCGATCGGCCAACGCGTCTGACGAGAAGCCCCCGAAGACGGCGCTGTGGACGATCCCAAGTCGTGCACAAGCCAGCATCGCCACGGGCAATTCCGGGACCATCCCCATGTAAAGAGCGGCCGTGTCCCCCTTCTTGAGGCCGAGAGACTTGAGCCCATTGGCGAATTGACCAACCATCGCGTGGAGATCCCGATACGTGAGGGTTCGGGTATCGCCTGGTTCGCCGATCCAGTGATAGGCGACTTTGTCGCCCGATTTCTCGAGGTGCCGATCGAGGCAGTTGTAGGAAAGGTTGATTTCGCCATCAGGGAACCACCGGTAGAACGGGGGGTTCGAGTCATCCAGCGCTCGGATGGGCGGCCGGATCCACGTGAGCCTTTGCAGCGCCTGGGTGAGCCAGTACGCCAGGTAGTCCTTTTCGGCCTCCTCGTAGATTTCGGGCTTGGCGTTGGCTGCGGCGGCAAACGCAGGCGGTGGCGAAAAGACTCGATCCTCCCTCAAGAGGTTCTCGAGCGGTTTGCTGCTCACGTTTCGCTCCTCACTCGTAGCGGCGGACCTGATGCGATTGCCAGAAACCTAATGCCTTCGAAAATGAGCCAGGTCCCTGATCAAGTGTTGCGAGCAGCGGAATCGCGAAATAGTCACCTCAGGACCAGATAGGTCCCGAGGCCGAGCAAGGCAAAGCCTGCGACCTTGGCGGCATCGAGCGGATCCACCGTGGCGCCCAGCAAGCCGAAATGGTTGATGAGCGCTCCAACGACAAACTGACTCACCGTGATCACAACCAGTGCGGGCACCAGTCCGAGAGCGTCGACCGAGAGCGACAGGGTGCCGATGATCACGAGTCCCAGCAGGCCGGCGCTGTAGACGTACCAGGGCAACCCGGTGGCGGACGCCAGATTGCCGCCGCGGGCCAGCAGCATCACCAGACCTATGACCACTCCACCGGAGAAGTACGTAATGAAGGTCGACTCCAGAGTCCCCGACTGCCTCTGCAGCGCGCCCGTGAACTGAGCCTGGACCGCCACCGCCACACCGCACAGGATCGCGGCAGCGAGCACGAGACCTGACCTCACGAATACCTCCACACCACGTTCACATCTCCTTCATAGGTGACCAGCACAGTTTGGACATGTCCGAAACAAGGAGTTTCAATGAATAGGACAACTCGCCTCCTGGCGATCTTGCTCGCAACGGTCATTGTTGGAGGTGGAATCTACGCCGCCTACAACACCGGCTTCGACGACGGCGCTGTGGCGGCCACGGTGGCCGCCGATTCCGATGCCGGTACGGTCGTCGTCCCGGTCGACACTTTCAGAGGGCCGTATGGCCGGCACGGTGGGTTCGGCTTCTTCCCGTTCTTTCCGATCCTCTTCCTCTTCCTGATCTTTGGGATCTTCCGACCCTGGCGATGGGGTGGACCTCCTCGCGGGGGCTGGGGAGGCGGAGGTGGATGGGGCCCGCCCCGCGAGATGATGGAAGAACGACTGAGCGAATGGCACCGACAGGCCCACAATGAGGACGATGCCAACCGTCCTGGTAGTTGACGACGAACTGAAGATCGCCCGCCTGATCCGGGATTACCTGGAGCAGGCGGGCTTCGTCGTAACGTTGGCTACGGATGGCAAGGGGGCGATCGCCTCCGCCCGCCAGCTCAAACCGGACTTGATCGTGCTGGATCTCGGCCTTCCGACGATCGATGGCCTCGATGTGATCCGGGCCCTGAGGATGGGATCAAATGTCCCGGTGGTAGTCGTCACTGCCCGCGCCGACGAGGCCGACCGGGTGGTCGGTCTCGAACTCGGAGCGGACGATTACATCGTCAAACCGTTCAGCCCCAAAGAACTGGTGGCGCGGGTGAGAGCGGTCCTCCGGAGAACGGACGCAGCCCGGCTCGGCGCGGAAATCATCAGGGCCGGGGCCCTGACTCTTGACGTGCCGCGCCGCGAGGTTCGCATCTACGACAAGACCGTCGTTCTTACTGCCACTGAATTCGATCTCCTTCACGCCCTCGCTCGCCAGCCGGGCCGGGTCTTCACCCGCGGACAACTGCTGGAGGCGATCCACGGCGTTGCCTTTGAATCGTACGAGCGAGCCATCGACGCCCATGTCAAGAACATCCGCCGCAAGCTCGAGCCCCAGCCCCAGCAGCCGCGCTGGTTGCTCACGGTGCACGGCGTGGGCTACAAATTGGCCGATGCCTGACATGGGTCCCCGGCGCCAGCGCCCGCCCTGGTGGCCGGAGGGGGAGGATTGGCCCCGGCATCGACGCCCACCCCTCTTCGCTTTCGCCCTGATCGGAGTGGTTGTGCTGGTCGGGTTGGGGTTCGTGATGGGCTCGGGCTTTCACCGGCCCTGGTTTCTGTGGCCACTGGGGGTGATTGCATTTCTGACCTTCGCCCGCCGCGGTCGTCCTCGCTTCTTTCCGGTCGGCAGGCTTGTGGACGCCGCCGCCAAGCTTTCGGCCGGCGACTACTCGGTGCGGGTGCCCGACGTCGAGGGCGGCCCCATGCGCCAGGTGGTGAGATCGTTCAACGGAATGGCCGAGAGGCTGGAGAAATCCTCGGAACAGCGAACTCGCCTGCTGGCGGACGTTGGACACGAGCTCAGGACCCCACTCACCGTGATTCAAGGGGAGCTGGAGGCGATGGCTGATGGCGTTCATCCCATGTCCCCCGAGCAAATCGACATGCTTCTCGACGAGACCCGGCTGCTGGCCCGATTGATCGACGATCTCCGGGTGCTGTCCTTGAGCGAAGCAGGTGAGTTGCGATTGGAAACGGAATTGATCGAGCCGCGGACGCTGGTGGCAGACGCCATCGCGGCCTATCAGGCGTTGGCTGCTCGGTCCCAGGTCACTTTGAGTTCGTCGGCAGAGGCGGGCTCATTGCTGGCCGATCCACTCCGGTTGCGCGAAGTCCTGGCCAATGTGATTGCCAATGCCCTGCGTCACACTTTGCCCGGTGGAGCGGTGACGGTGACAGCTGCGAGCTCCGCGAGCCGATGGTTGTTTTCGGTGCGCGACACCGGAGTCGGCATTCCCCCCGAACAGTTGCCCCTGGTTTTCGAGCGCTTTGTCAAGGGTGCCGATTCGCGCGGGACCGGTCTGGGGCTCTCCATAGCCCGGGAGCTGGTCCGGGCGCACGGCGGAGAGATGACCGCAGCCAGCGTCCCCGGCCAGGGAACAACGATCGAATTCGAGATTCCCGCCGGACCGGCCATGTGATGCTTTTCCTCCAACGATTCTGGGATCCGATCGCCCGCGGCGAGGTCACCGTGACCTTTCGGCGATGGAAGGCACAGCAGGTGCTTCCCGGACGCAGGTACCGAACGCCCGCCGGGATCATCGAAATCGAAACCGTTTCGATCTGCCGGGAAGAAGAGGTCACCGACGCCGATGCCGGCCCTAGCGGGCCATGCCAACGCGTCATCGCTCATCGCCGATCTTCCCCAACGTCCTGGTCTACCCCTTTACCGGATTCAGTTTCATCTCGTGAACGAACCCGATCCCCGTGCGGAGCTGGCGGCCGCCGCCGATCTGAGCCCCGCCGACACGGCGGAAGTGTCGCGAAGGCTCGCCCGGCTGGACAAGTCCTCTACTCACGGTCCGTGGACCAACGCCGTGCTCGAGTTGATCGAGAGTCAACCGGGTCGACGGGCGCCGGACCTGGCTGCAGTGTTCGGGCGCGAGACCCAGCCGTTCAAGACCGACGTTCGCAAGCTCAAGAACCTGGGATTGACCCTCAGCCTCCGGGTCGGCTACCGCCTATCGCCCCGGGGCGAGGCCTACCTCCGGTCCCGTCGATCCGCCGATGGAGCGCTACCGGGAAAGGGCGGTCCCGGCCGGCCAGGCGCTCACAACCTCCGAAGCTCAGGCAGCACCTCGGAACCAACCAATTGAATGGCCCGGTCCGGGTTGGTCGAAGCGACCTGGATCGACACCACATCGGCTCCCACATCGGTGATCAGGGGCCGATAACTTTCGATGATCCCCGCCGCGTCCCTCACAACCGTGTATTTGGAGAGAATCTCGTCGCGATCCATCTCGTCGGCCCGCTGCCTCAGCACCATCGGATCGACCTCCTCCAGACGGCCTGGCGCCCGCAGTCCCCGCATCGATCCCAGGGCCTTCCAGGCGTCGTCATCCGAGTCGGCCAGGACCACCCACCGCGTCGCCATCACAGAACCCGGTTTCTGGCGGGGGGCGTGGAAAGGCTTGACGACGGTTTCCATCGACTTCACGGGATCCTTGACCGAGACGATCAAACCATCGACGTTCTTGCCGGCGAAGGTCGCCGACTTTTCGCCTCCGGCGGCCATCCAGATAGGCACTCTATGGGTGGGTGGGCTGTAGAGCTTCGCCTTCCGGCATTGGTAATGGGTTCCTTCGTAGTCGAGTTTCTCTCCCGCTAGAAGCCGGTAGATGATCTCGAGAGCCTCGCTCATGCGCTCGATCCGTTCGCCGTAGCCCGGGAACTCATAACCCAAAGGCCCCTCGTTGATGTTCTCACCGGTGCCGACGCCGAGCACAAACCTCCCGCCAGACAGGCGGTCCACCGTCGCGGCCGCCTGGGCAATCAGGGCGGGGTGGTAGTGGAAGAGCGGGCACGTCACCGATGTGACAAGGACGAGCTGGTCGGTTCGGGCAGCGGCAGCGCCCAACCAGGCCCAGACAAATCCCGCGGCCGAATTGTCGTCGACCCAGGGATGGAAATGGTCGGAAGCGGTGACCATGTCAAAACCGACCTGCTCTGCCAGCACGGCCTGATCGATGAGAACTTCGGGTTGATACGACTCATGGGAGGCCAACCAGGCGAATTTGGGCATCATCCAATCCTACGGGCGTAGCGGTGATGACTCTTCCGGCTGACCGGCGACTGCCCCGGACCGAACTCGAAGCCTGCCGGCTATCACGAATATGACGGCGACCCCGGCCAGCCCCTGTACCCAGTCACCCCAAGTGGTGTAAAGGGTCGGGTTGCCATCGGACAGCCTGAGCTCGGCAATCATGACCTTCTCTTCCAGGAAGTCGGCGACTTCTCCAACCTCGCCACCGCTGAGGAACGTCGACTTGCCGGTAACCGCCGAGTGCACGACCGCCAGGCCCAGCTCGGCCGCCCGCACCCGGGTCATCCCGATGAACTGGTCGGAGACCGGGGTGAATTCGTAGCTTCCTTCGTTGGTGGCCACTACCAGCAATTGGGCACCGGACTTGGCCTCGTCGCGTCCGTAGCGTGCAAACGCGCCTTCGAACGAGATCACGGACCCGATCCGTCCCACCGGCAGGTCGAAGACAACCGGGTCATCGCCGCGGATCATGTCCCGCGGTACCTGAGCCAGCGCGGGGATCCAGTCGAAGAGCGGCCGAGCGGGGATGTATTCGCCGAACGGCACCGGGTGCCGCTTGCGATACTCACCGATGACGCGGCCATCCGGCCCGAACATCACGTTGGCATTGATCCAATGCTCGTCCGACACAGGCCGGTCTCCTCCGACCAGAACGTAGGCCCCGATCCTGGCTGCCTCCCCTCCGATCGCCACACCGACATCGGGATTCAGAACCGGGTCGGCGTCGAAACCACCGGTGGAGCCTTCCGGCCAGACCACCAGATCCACAGCGCCGGTCGGGATCGTCCGAGTCAGACCCAGGTGCATCTCAAATGTCGCCCGCCTCTCGTTGAAGCAATGGGTGAGCGGACACGGTGTCGAGCCCTGGACGATCGCCACACGGATGGGAGACCCCACCGGCACCGGCGGCCAAATGGCTCCGGCCGCGGTGAGCACGATGACGGCAGCCACCCCTCCGGACAACTCGAGACGGAATCGCCGCTGTTCGATCGAAACGACGATCCCGGCCGCAACCGCCACCGCCACGAGACTCCAACCACTCGCCCCGATCCACTGAGCGGCTCCTCTCGGCCAGGAATAGGGGGCGACCGAATAGCCCACCAACCCCCACTCGAACCCGCCAACCGGGAACCGAACCCGAATCGCCTCCATCAACCCCCACCCGCCCGCGGCTGCAATCCACCATGCCCCCGATGGCCACGAACGAGCCTTCCCGAGCAGCCAGGCGTACAGGCCGAAGTAACTGCCGAAGACGATTACCAAGGGGGCGACCGCGATCAGACCTAGTTTTCCGATCCACCAGATGAGGCCCGCGTAGAAAGACCAACCAAAGATGAGACCGGTCGTGACTGCTCGACCGCCATGGCGCAATTCCCACAGCAATAAACCGATGGCCGGGATGGCGAGCACACGCCCACGCCAAAGGGCG
Source organism: uncultured Acidimicrobiia bacterium (assembly GCA_963790345.1). GTDB lineage: Bacteria > Actinomycetota > Acidimicrobiia > Spongiisociales > ZC4RG35 > DATEEG01. The sequence goes on from CAWBOD010000007.1 coordinate 45,630, forward strand.
GAAAAGCGAGAACCATGAGGAACGCGGCCGCCAGGGCCACCAGGACAGACCGCACGCCGGGATTCTATGAATGCCTTTAAAGGGTTCAGGGTCGGGTGGGCCAGACCCTCTCGAAACCCGATGCCGGAGCAACCGGTGCCGGGTTGGCTCGCCTGTGTCTAGCGTAACTTCATGTTCCAGAAGGAAGTGTGGGTCGCTCTGAAGGCGGCCAGAGCCGGAGCCAGCGTCGTCCGCCAGGCTTTTGGCAACCACCTCGACACCCAATTCAAGAGCGATGCCAATCCTGTGACCGAGGTCGATCATGCGGCCGAGGATCACGTTCTCAATGTGATTCACCACCACTTCCCCGAGGATCTGGTGCTTGCCGAGGAGAGCGGCGGCTCCAATTGGGACGCCGGCAGGGTGTGGCTGGTCGATCCCCTGGACGGGACCGTCAACTTCATCCACGGCGTCCCGCACGTGTCTGTGTCGGTGGCGCTGTGGTGCGATGGAAGCCCGGCGGCGGCGGCCGTGATCGACGTGATGCGCGGCGAAGAGCTCATCGCGAGCAGGGGTGGTGGTGCCTTCTCGGGGAGCAACCCCATGGCGGTGTCGATGCAAACAGCGCTGTCACACAGTCTCATCGCAACAGGATTTGCCTACGACCGCAACATTCGTGGCCGGGCCTACGCCGAGAACCTGGGTCATGTCCTGATCCGGGTGCAGGGGATCAGGCGCCTGGGAAGCGCCGCCCTCGACTTCGGTTGGGTCGCGGCCGGCCGGTACGAGGGCTTTTGGGAGTTCGGGTTGCAGCCCTGGGACGCCGCCGCCGGGATTCTGCTGGTCACCGAGGCCGGAGGCACCGTCACCAACCATCGCGGGGGAACTTTCCTTCTCGGAGATCCCGGGGTTGTCGCCAGCAACGGCTTGATCCACGACGAGTTCCTCGCCGCCGTGCAGGTGGCACTCCCCGATCCCAGCGAGTGACATGCGACTAGTTCGGGCGAAGGCAGTGCTCGGACACGATCAGGCGGACGCAGTCCTGGTAGAGGACGGCTCCATCGTCGCCATCGGCTCGTCGGCTGTGCTTGCCGGCGAGGGTGTCGAGATCGTGGATCATGGAGCGGGGGTGATCGCTCCGCAGTTACACGACCATCACTTTCACCCCATCGGGTATGCCTCGGCGGTCACCGGGCTGTCGGTCAAGAGCGCAGTCGACTTCGATGACCTCGCCTCGAAGTTGCGATTGGCGGCGGACCTGTTGGGACCGGATCATGCACTCATCGGGAATCGCCTGGACGAAGAGCGCTTGCTGGAACGGCGTCTTCCCACCCGGTCAGAACTCGACCAGGCGGTCGGCGATCGTCCGACCCTGTTGTATCGGTATTGCGGGCATGTAGCGGTGGCCAATACCGCGGCGCTGCGACTGGCCGGGCTGGATGGCGACGGGATCCTCAGCGAGGACGCCATCCAATCGGTTTCCGTTGCTCTCGCTGGTCTCCAACCCGGGCTCGAGGAGCAAGCCGTGGCGCGTGCCCTGGCCGGCCTGCCCAGCCTGGGACTCGGAAAAATCACAGCCATCGTCTCGGTGGGAGAACCATTGTGGTGCGGCGTCGCCGACGAGATCGAGACCCTGCTGGCGGTGGCGGCCAGACCTGCCGATCCAATTCGAAACCCTGGTGATCGCTTCCAACCCGGGCGAACTCGAAAACGCGGCGAATCTCCTGGCAAGTGGACCTGCCAATGTCAGCTTTTTCGGTTGGAAGGCCTTCGCCGACGGAAGCCTGGGCGGCAGGACCGCCGCCCTCTACGAGCCCTACGACGACGACCCGGATAACACAGGCATCCTTCGTCTCGACCTCGAGCAGGCCCGACTCATGGCCGGTGCCTGTCTCGGCCTGGGCGGGACGGTAGCGATACACGCCATCGGCGACCGCGCCAACGACGAGGTGCTCGATCTCTTTGAGGGCCTCGTGAGCCGTGGCGCCGATCCCGCCCGCCTCAGGATCGAACATGCCTCGGTCCTGGCCCCGGGCGCCATCGAGCGCATGGCTGCTCTGGGAGTCACGGCTTCGGTGCAACCGGCTTTCCTCGCCTCGGAGGTCGACTGGCTGGCAAAGCGACTGGGCCCGCGGGTCGAGCGCACCTATCCGCTCGAGGCTCTAGCTGCCGCAGGAGTCTCGATGATCGGTGGCTCCGATTGTCCGGTCGAGCCTCCGAACCCGTGGGATGGAATCGCCGCAGCTGCCGGCCCGGCCCGACTCGGACCCGGACGAGCGATGGATCTCTTCAGCCGGCCACTGATGGTTGGCGAGGAAGCCAGCTTCCAGGTGATCGACCGCGACCCGCTCACTTCACCCGACATCGGCTCGACTCGTGTAGTCGCCGCCTATTGGCGGGGGCGCCCTGTTGCTTGTTGACGAATTGCCGTTCTCATAATCAGTAAGCAGCTTTCAGTAGGCAGTAGGCACGACCGATCCTACTCCTGCGCTACTCTGACCTTCTGACTGCCTACTGCTACTGCCTACTGATTCCTACTGGTTCCTGCCTACTACCTTTCCCTCATGTTCGATTACACCAAAGTGACTCCCGAGGGCATCTCCAGCGATATCGACCGGGCATTGTCCGCCGCCGATGAGATGGTCAATGGCCTGGTAGACGCGGACACGCCCCGCACCTATGCGACAGTGATGCAGCCGCTCGATGACATCTCGGATCTCCTGCAGCGAGCCTTCGGCGAGACGGCCTTCATGGGATACGTCCACGTGGACAAGAGCGTCCGCGACGCCGGGAACCAGGCCGAGGAAAAGATCCAGAAGTGGGGGGTGGAGTTGGTGTTCCGCTCCGATCTCTATCGGGCGGTCAAGGATTTCAGCGAGAGCCCCGAAGCAGCGACGCTGGTAGGCGAGCGGGCCCGATTTCTTCAGTTCTGGCTTCGAGACCTGCGCCGGGCCGGTCATGAGCTCGACGAGACGACGCGGGCCGAAGTCAAGCGCCTCACCGAACGCATGGTGGAGGTCGGGATTGCATTCCAGCGCAACATCGACGAGCACAAGGATCATCTCGTCGTTACCAAGGACGACCTCGAGGGAATGCCCGACTCCTACATCGAGAACCTCGAGCGCGGCGACAACGACGACACCTACCACATCGGGCTCTCCTATCCGGATGTGGTTCCCTTCATGGAGAACTCGCCCCGGCGCGATCTCCGCGAGCAGCTATTTCGCAAGTTCAACAATCGGGCGGTGGAACCCAACCGCCCTTTGCTCGAAGAGGCTGTCGCCACCCGCACCCAGATAGCCGAATTGTTCGGCCAGCCATCGTGGGCACATCATCAGATGGAAGAGAAGATGGCCAAGACTCCGGAGGCAGTCCGCGCTTTCTACGCGGCTCTGGTGCCCGGGCTCACCGAGGGCGGCCAACCCGAGATCAACGTCATGGAGGCCCTCCTCAAGAGCGACGGTCATGAGACGCCTCTCCAGATTTTCGACCGCAGTTACTACGAAACCCAGCTGCGAAAAACGGAGTACGGGGTCGACCCGATGGAGGTAGCCGCCTACTTCCCCCTCCAGCAGGTCCTCGATGGAATGCTCAACCTGACCGGCGATGTGTTTGCGGTCGAGTATCGGAAGGTCGAGACGACAACGTGGCACCCGGATGTGCTCACGTATGCCATTCACGATCGCGAATCAGGCGAATTGATCTCGCACTTCCACATGGACCTGTTCCCCCGAGAAGGGAAGTTCAGTCATGCAGCCGCCTTCCCACTCATCTCCGGCAGGCGCCTCCCCGACGGGTCCTATCAAAAACCCTTGTCGGCCATCGTCGCCAACTTCACGAAGCCCGGGTCGGACCGACCCTCCCTCCTCCAGCACAGCGAGGTGGAGACCTTCTTCCATGAGTTCGGTCACATCCTCCACCAGACGCTGACCAAAGCCGAGACAACCCGCTTTGCCGGCTCGTCGACCGAGAACGACTTTGTCGAAGCCCCTTCTCAGATCATGGAGAACTGGACCTGGAGACCCGAGATCCTCAGACGGTTCGCCCGGCATTACCAAACCGGTGAACCCATCCCCGATCGATTGGTCGATCAACTCGTGGCAGCCAAGAATCTGAACATCGCCCTGCTCACGCTGCGGCAAGCGAGCTTCGGCTTGCTCGACATGTGGCTGCACGACGAGACGCCGGAGAAGGACCTCGACGAGGTTCACCAGAGGGCCACCGAAGTGAGCATGTTTCCGCCCCACCAAGGCACCTTCTTCCCGGCGAGCTTCGGCCACTTGCTGGCAGGGTATGACGCCGGCTACTACGGGTATCTGTGGTCAGAGGTGTATGGCGACGACATGTGGAGCCGCTTCGATGACGAAGGAGTCGACAATCCCGAGGTGGGACTCGCCTACCGGCGCGCCGTCCTCGAGAAGGGCGGCTCGGTCGACGGCATGGACATGCTCAGGGATTTTCTGGGCCGTGAGCCGAACAACCAGGCGTTTCTCAAGCGTCTCGGGATTGGAACCAAACCCGCTTCCTAGGCGTATAAGTACTCGAGAGCCGAAATGGCCGTAGGGACGCCCTTTACGGGGGGTTTAACCGCCGGCATTAAGACTCTCTGAGAACCGGGCCATCCGTCGAGACGGGGGCCCCGCCCGAAACAGGCGCAGCGAGAGCATCCGCCTGCCAAGCGGGTCTCCTGGTCGAGACCGATGGCAACCTGGAAGAAACCGCGCTTAGAAGCGGTTGAAACTGGGTACCCGGGCGCCAGGAAAAGGAGGCCCTCAGAACATGTCAGACACACTTAAAGGATCAGCGATTCGAGGCATGACCCGGCCATCCCGTCGTTACGGTCAGGACCGAGTTTGCTCCGATCCCGGATGCGAAACCCGTTTGAGCCAATACAACCGCCGCGACTACTGCTACACGCATGCTCCAGTCAAGTTTCCGCGTGTAAGAGGTCGGATTCTTCCCGAGACGACCTGAAGATCCCAGAAGACTTAGAGCGTGAAGACTTAGAGCTGTCTGGAACCGTGCGGCGAGAGGTTTTGGCCTTCTAGCGCCGCTGGGTCAGGTCTCTCCCCCTCCCCCGACACTGCGAGCGCCTAGAAGACGAGGCCCCGGCGACCCCTCCGCCGGGGCCTCCTCGTTTCCCAGATGCTCGAGATTCTCGCCAGGCTTGCAACCCCACCCCGGGTGGGGTAGGATCGAGCAGGTGCAGGAAATCCACAAGACCTCAGCCCGCAACCGTCTCAAGACTGTCCGGGGACACCTGGACGCCGTCATCACGATGGTCGAAGATGATCGCTATTGCCCCGAGATCATGAAGCAGGTTTCGGCCCTCCAGGCGTCCCTGGAGAAGGTGAACCGGGTGCTGCTCCAAAACCATCTCGAGACGTGCGTCGTCCATGCCGTCGCAGAGGGGCGGACGACCGAGATCGTCGACGAACTCATGGAAACCATGAAGTTCACCAGCACCGTCACCGGGCCCACCCGCGACGAGTCGTTCGAGAGGAGTCAGATATGACCGCCAAAACACTCTCCGTCCCCGGCATCTCCTGTGAACACTGCAAGACGACGATCGAGCAGACCGTTGGAGAACTTCCCGGTGTCGGCGCCGTGCAAGTGGACATCTCGGCCCGCACGGTCGACGTGGACTTTGACGAGGCGGCCGTCGATCTCGAGCAAATCATCGAAACTATCGAAGAAGTGGGCTATGAGGTTCCACGCTGACAGGTTCCGGCGCTGACAGGGCCCGATCGGCGGTAGAGCCGGCCGTTTCGGATCACCCCGCCGACCACTCGCATGGTGAAACCATGGTTTTCGACGTCGAGGGCATGACCTGCGCCTCGTGTGCGGTTCGCGTCGAACGGGTGTTGTCTCGCCAACCCGGCGTCGACAACGCCGCGGTCAACTTCGCCGGAGGTCGAGCGCGGGTCAGGACAACGTCAGGCACCGATCCCGCCGAGTTGAGGAGCGCCGTCCAGAAGATCGGCTACGACATCTCTCCGGCCGATCCGGGTGAAGCCTCAGGTGTCGCCGACCGCTATGCGGGCGAAGCCCGGATCCAGTGGCGTCGGTTTTGGCTGGCAGCCGCCCTTTCCTTGCCGGCAATGGTGCTCGGCATGGTCGGGGCAATGTCTGAGTGGACCATCTGGGCTCAGGCTCTCTTGACCACTCCTGTCGTTCTGGTGATAGGGGCCCCCTTTCACCGTGTGGCTTGGAAGCAGGCGCGGGCGGGTACGGCCGGAATGGACACCCTCATCTCCCTCGGGTCGCTAACTGCCTACGCCTGGTCATGGTGGGCGATGTTCAATCACCAGGATGTGTTCTTCGAGACCGCGGCGGTCATCGTCACCCTCATCACCTTGGGGCGGGCATTCGAAGCGAAGGCCAAGGGTCGGGCGGCGCGATCGGTGACTTCGCTCCTGGCGCTCGGTGCCCGTGACGCTCGAATCCGAACCCCGGCTGGCGAAACAAACGTGGCCATCGAGCAGGTCCTTCCCGGCGACATCATGATCGTGCGCCCGGGCGAAAAGGTTCCGACGGACGGCACGATCGTCGAAGGCACCTCCTCTTTCGACGAGTCGATGCTGACGGGAGAATCTGCCGCCGTGACCAAAGGAGTTGGTCAGAACGTATACGGCGCCACCGTCAATCAGCAGGGCCTGATCGCGGTTCGGGCCACCAAAGTCGGCGAGGAGACGGCCCTGTTCCAGATCGTTCGGATGGTGGAACAGGCTCAGGAGGGCAAAGCCCCGGTGCAGCGGTTGGCCGACCGAATTTCGGCGGTCTTCGTGCCGGTCGTGATCCTGATTGCCCTGGTCACGTTTGCCGCCTGGATGGGTCTCACCGGCGATCTCGCCGACTCTGTCCGGGCGGCGGTGGCAGTCCTCATAATCGCCTGCCCCTGTGCGCTGGGTCTCGCCACCCCTACCGCCATCATGGTCGGGAGCGGCCGCGGAGCTGAACTCGGCATCCTCTTCAAGAATCCCGAAGTCTTCGAACGAGCCCGGGCCGTTGACACCGTTCTCTTCGACAAGACCGGAACCCTCACCACCGGGGCGATGACGTTGGTCGGGCTCGATACCGATGACGATGCCGACGTGTTTCTCCGCCGGGTGGCCGCAGTGGAACTGGCCAGCGGTCATCCCATCGGCATTGCCGTTGCACTCGGGGCCGAGGACCGCGGATTGGACGTGCCCAGCGCAACCGATGTCGAGGTGCTCGCCGGCCTGGGTGTCATCGGTGCGGTCGACGGAGTGGTCGTAGTCGCCGGCAAACCCAAGCTGGCGGCAGATCGCGGCCTGCAGATCCCGGAGCGCTTCGAGCTCGCCATGAAAAGGTGGGAGGACGAGGGCAAGACCGCGTTTCTCGGTGGCTACGACGGGCAAGTCAAAGGGGCCCTGGCGGTGGCCGATTCGGTGAGGCCCACGTCACTCCTCGCGGTCAGGACCCTCAAGGAGATGGGTCTGCGAACAGGGATGGTCACGGGGGACAATGAGCGGACGGCCCAGGTCGTCGCCCGCGAGGTTGGCGTCGACACCGTCATCGCAGATGTGCTGCCGGCCGAGAAGATCGCCGAGGTCGAATCCATCCAGCGCCAGGGCCGCACCGTCGCCTTTGTCGGTGACGGAATCAACGATGCCCCCGCCCTCACCGCCGCCGATCTTGGAATTGCCATCGGCACCGGGACCGATGTCGCCGTCGAAGCTGCCGATGTTGTCTTGATGTCAGGCGATCCCCTCTTGGTGGCGGCGGCCATCCGGCTTGCTCGGAAGACCCTGGGGACCATCAAGGGCAATCTTTTCTGGGCCTTCGCCTACAACATGGCGTCGATCCCGCTGGCGGCGTTTGGATTGCTGGATCCGAGACTCGCCGCCGGCGCCATGGCGTTCTCGTCGGTTTCGGTGGTGGCGAACAGTCTCAGACTGCGCTCCTACCAACCGTCGAAATAGCCTGTTTCGACCCCGGTCCACGCTGAACCTAATGGCCATTTCGCCCCAGCCCGGGATCGGATAGGGTGTCGGCATGCCGCATCTCGAATGGGTCCGCCGTCCAGAGCTACGCAGCCCTGTGGCCGTGCTGGCCTTCTCCGGCTGGGGTGATGCCGGCGATGCCTCCACCGACGCCGCCCGCCATCTCATTGCGTCGCTGGAAGGAGACGCGTTCGCCCGCATCGATCCCGATGAGTTCTATGAATTTCAGTCACGACGACCCGAGGTCGAGATGACCGAGGCCGGAGTGCGGACCATTCACTGGCCGCGCAACGAGTTTCATGCGCTCCATCACCCTGACGGCGACCTGGTGGTGGTGCTGGGTGAAGAGCCCCACCTGAGATGGCGCGCATTCGGATCAGCTGTCTGCGAGGTCCTCGACACGCTGGGCGTTCAGCGGGCACTACTGCTCGGGGCCTTTCTCGGACAGGTTCCCCACACGGTCCCGGTCCCGCTGGTGGGCTCCAGCCCCAATCCGATTCTCCTGAGCGAGAACGGTGTCAGCAGCAGCCGCTACGAGGGTCCCACCGGGATTGTCGGAAGTCTGACTCACCAGCTGACCGAGTCCGGAATCGCCACGATGTCGGTGTGGGCGGCGGTTCCCCACTACCTCTCCAACCAGCCGTACCCCCCGGCGGTCTACACCCTGGTCCGCAAGGCAATGGCGATCCTGGGTCTCACCCTGGAGACCTCCGAGCTGGCAGTGGCCGCGGCCGAATACAAGTTCAACGTCGATGCCGTGATCGCGGGCAACGAAGAACTGTCCGAGTACGTCAAGAAACTGGAGGCCGCAGTTGATGACGACGAGGAGCAGGAGATCGAGCCAGACCCGGCAGTCGATCTGGTCGAAGAGATCGAACGGTTCCTACGCGAGACCTAGCGGAAGGGCATCGGGCCCCCCGCCAGAAATAGCGGAAGGGCATCGGGCCCCCCGCCATAAACAGCGGAAGGGCATCGGGCCCCCCGCCAGAAGAAGGGCATCGCCAGCAGTAAATGGAAGGGGCTGACTACTTCTTCTTGTGGCGATTGGCCTTGAGACGCTTGCGGTACTTGTGCTTCGACATCTTTTTGCGTCTCTTTTTGATCAACGAACCCATGAAAACCTCTGGAAAATCAGCGTTATTGAGCTTTTCAGCTTAGACCGGGTTCGACGTCGGCCATTCGGGCCTCAAACCAGCCCGGATATCGCCACCTGCAATTCGAGAACTCTTCCCCCCCGCAGGGTGGCCTCGAGGGCGGCCTTGACCTTCGGAGCCGCATCAACTTCGGCGAGAGCCAGAACCGAAGGGCCGGCGCCGGACCAGCAAGCGTGGAAAGCACCCGCCGACCGGGCCGTCTCGATTAGTTGCTCCACCTCAGGCCGGAGCCTGTTTCTCGGATGCTGATGCATCTCATCACCATGGGCGCTGGCCAGTAGCACCTGATCGCCCAATAGCAGGCCGCTGACCAAGGCGGCGACGCGGCCGAGGCTGCGGACTGCCACCTCCCTTGGGATCGTGGCAGGCAGGGCCGCCCGAGCATCACTCGTGGCGAGCCCCCGATCCGGCACCGCCAGAATCGGGATCAGACCCGGGAGCAGCGGGAGCCGGTGCACTTCGCCATCGGGGGTGCAGAGCACCAGACCTCCATAGACCGCGGCGGCGGCATTATCGGGATGGTCCTCCAGATCGGCCGCCAGGTCGAACACGGCCCGATCGTGAACCTCCTCCCCCACCGCTCGCCAGGCGGCGGCAGCTCCCGCGACTGCGGCCGCGGCCGATGACCCGAGTCCGCGACCAATCGGGATCCGATTATCCACGACCAGCGCCAATGGACGATCCTTCCCGATCGCCCGGCGAGCCGCTTCGAGAACGGTGTCGAAGTGCCCGGAGGGATACTCGGGCCCCACGTGGCGAACGCTCCAGGCTTGGTCGACGGATGCCTCGACCGCACACCGAAGCTCCAGCGCTAGAGCAAGCACATCGAAACCAGGACCGAGATTCGCAGATGAGGCAGGTGCCGACGCCGTGGCCACGGGCCGCAGGCTAGAGCTTGAGAAAGCGGACCTCGTCGCGAGCCACGGTCCCCCCTATCGACGTCCCGTCCCCGTCCCACGCCAGGCTGACACGGGAAGGATGCCCCATCTCCTCCCCCTGAAAGATCGTCAGCGCCCCGTACGGCTGCCCGAGATGGCGAAGGCGTGCGGCCAAAGCGACGGCGGCGCTGCCGGTGGCCGGGTCCTCCTCGATGCCGAAGTCGGGGGCGAAGAAGCGAGCGCGAACGGACCGGCCCTCCTCTGTCCACGCCCACACGTAGACCCCACCAAACCCCGCCACCATCGCGGGCCCTAACGCCGCCACCTCTCCGGGCGTGCCCACCTGCACCAAGAGATACGGGGCAGGCATGAGCACCTCGGTAGCGTCGATAGCAACCAGTCCCGAACCGAAATCGGGCGACACGGTCCTGACCGACTGGTCTCCCCGACCATCGATCCAGGTCAGGTCCTCGACTTGGCGAATCTTCACCGGTCCAACCGAGCATTCGATCCCGCCCGGATCGATCGGGCCAAGGTTGAGCAGGACCCAGGCTGCACCCACCAGCGGGTGACCCGCATATGGAAGCTCGACCGTTGGCGTGAAGATCCGAGCTTTGGGCATCGTCCCTTCGAACCAGCTCAGAAAGATCGTTTCGGAAAAGGCGAGATCGGTCGCGATCTGCTGCATCTTGACGTCATCGAGTCCGAGGATGTCGGTGACGACGCCCAGGGAATTGCCACCCGCCCCATCCCTCGTGAACACTCGCAACACATAGCAATGCCTTGGCATCGGAGCGAAGATACCCGACTACCGTCGCTGACCCGTGATCGACATTCTCGGAATCGATACCCTCTTCGCAGAGTTGGTGACCGGCCTCGGCCTGGCATTGCTGGTCGGCAATCTGCTGGCCTGGCGCCAGCACCGCAAGGGAAAGCATCCACGGGGGGTGGAGGGCGAGTTCCGCCAGGGACGTGTCATATTTCTTGTAGCCATCGGGGTCTTGATGACGGCGTGGGGCGTGGCATCGATGCTCACCGGCAACAAAGCGAGCGGGTGAAGCCAACTCCGTCAAGGAGGCCCTTTGGTAATCTCGCTTCTCTTGCCCGCGGATGTAGTTCAACGGCAGAACACGGGCTTCCCAAGCCCGGAGTGGGGGTTCGATTCCCCTCATCCGCTCCCACGCATCCGGCCGCCTGAACGTCGGCCTCTCTCTCTTACACTCCCGCCTCGATGATCCTTTCGGACCGGGACCTGAAGATCGAACTCGAGAAGGGGCGGGTCGTGGTCGACCCTCTGGGTCCGAATGCGATCCAACCCTCTTCGATCGACCTCCGCATCGGCAGGCACTTTCGGATCTTCGCCAACACCCGTTATCCGTACATCGACGTTCGCAAGCCCATGGAGGGCCTGACCGAGTTGGTGGAGGTGACGGGAGACGAACCCTTCATCCTCCATCCGGGTGAGTTCGTATTGGGCACAACTCTCGAGCGAGTCGTCATCCCCGACGACCTGGTCGGGAGACTGGAAGGGAAGAGTTCTCTGGGGCGGCTGGGTCTCCTCATCCACAGCACGGCGGGTTTCGTCGACGCTGGTTTCGCCGGGAACCTGACCCTCGAGCTCTCCAACGTAGCCAACCTGCCCATCACGCTCTACCCGCTCATGAAGATCGGCCAGATCAGCCTGTTCCGCATGAGCTCCCCGGCCGAAAATCCCTATGGATCCAACCGGTTGTCTAGCAAATACCTCGACCAGGTGGGTCCAACCCCGTCTCGCTACTGGGAGAACTTCGCAACCGACGAGGAATCCGACCCTCCCACTTCCAAGTAGGCGCGTTCCAGGGCTTCTCGGGCAGCGTACTCCGGAAACGGGGAGTCCTTCAGATCGACCTCACTCACGGCCAGCCCCTTCGCGAGACCCTCGCGGGCCCGGCGGCCGATCCAGCCGAGATCGAATCTGCTCACCACCAAGAACTCCACATCGACGACGTCCCCGTGACCCGGCACGATGACCGTACGCGCCTCGGCCGCCAATCGTCCGACCGTGTCGAACCACGAGATCGGGAACGAGTCGCCGAAACTGGGCGGTCCCCCTTCCTCGATCAGATCGCCCGCGAAGGTCACCCCGTCGACGTGAAGAACGGCATCGCTGTTGGTGTGACCCCGGCCGTGATATGACAGTTCGACGATCCGGTTGCCGAGGTCGATAGCGGCTCGATCCTCGAAGACCTCCGTCGGGGGCGTCACCACCACCATCCGGAAACTCTCCGCTTCCTCGGGATAGTCGACCAGGAGCTCATCGAGCGGTCTCAGGCCTCTCTCCGTCATCTCGCCGCGGCAGTTGGCATGGCCCCAGAGAGCGGAACCCGCGAAGACCTGGTTGCCGAAGGTGTGGTCCCAGTGATAGTGGGTGTTGAAGACCCAGCCGATCGGGAGCGAAGTCAGGTGCTTCACGTCGGACACCAATTCTTCTCCGTGGGCGGGGTGCGAGCGGGTGTCGATCACAAGCACGGCCTCGCTCCCGATCACCAAACCGACGTTCTGGTCCAGGAACTCGTATCGACGACGGAAGATGCCGTCACCGAGTTCTTGCCAGCGGTCGGAGACGGGCATCCGGCGACCCTACTAGCGGACTAGTTAGTTCTAGCGACCTAGGTATGAATCTCAACCTCGGCAGAACGCTCACCGATAGCAGGGTGGACAGCAGCAGATTGGTGACCGGTCGACTTCTCTCCTCCTTCCAGAGAGACTCTTCCAAGATCCTCCATCGGGCGGTTACCAGGGAGGGAAAGCGGCTCGCAAGAGCCGCTTTCCGCCTTTTCTGGGTGATCTTTCTGTCCAGCGCCACGTCCTCGAGTGGCGGAATCAAGTCAGCGGGTTGGCAGGTCGCGCAATTCAGCCGTGAGCACCAGCAGTTCATCGCCAAATATGTCGAGCTTCATCGGCCCGATTCCCTTGACCTTGGCCAGGGCGCCTTCGTCGGACGGAAGACCGATCGATATGGCGCGCAGCGTCTCGTCGGAGAGAACCGTATAGGCGGGCTTGCCGTTGGCCCGTTTGCTTCTCCACGCCCGGAGTCGTTCATATGCGAACCCATGATCCGGATGGGCCAGGGTGCGGGGGACCCCAAGCACCCTGACCGCTGAGCCGAACGGGACAGAGAGCCGGGCGCCTTGCTCGCTCACGCTGGTGACGGCGCCGTCGAGGTCGATCTCGACCACCTCGTGGAGATACCCCCCGTACTCGAAACACAAGCCGGGCACAGCCTCCACCGGGTCGACCGCTCCGACCGTAACGCCAGGTGGCTTTTTGGCCGGCCGTGACCCCACCAGCGACTTCGGAGATGGCGCGGGAGCCGGGAAACCCGGTTCAGCCATCTCCGCCACGAACATCGATGGCGGCTTACCGGGAACCAGCGTCACGGTGGATCGGCCCCGCGTGAGGCCCACATGAAAGACCCGCCGTTCCTCCTCGATGCCGTCGACGAGGCGATGAGGCATCAACCCGGAGGTGACGTCATGGAGGATGACGTGCTCCCATTCCCGGCCCTTGACGGCATGGATCGACGCCAGGGTGACACCGCCGGGATCGTTGGGAGTATTCAGGGCCTCGGCCAGCCAGGCACCGAATCGGGCAGGATCCGGCTGCAGATGACCGAGAACCGCCAGGGCGTCCAGGTCGTCCCGGTGCGAGGCCACGGCTCCGTGGCTCCAACTGTCGAGCGAGGAAGCGCTTTGCTCGAGTCCATCGGGCCCCACCCGATGGCGGACCTCATCGAGAACATCGACCGTCGAGCCGTCGACTGCCACCTTCCGCACTGCCACCAGATCCGCCAGGAACTCACCCGCCTTCTGGGCATCCCGGTCGCTGGCCTTCGCTTCAAGCCATGCGATCAAGCGGTCCAACTCAGCGACAGACCGCTGCCTGGCGATGAGATCGAGAAGAGAGTGCCTCATCCCGCGCTTGGGCCGGCGAGCAGCATGGCGCAGGTCGGCCGCACGGAGCGACCCGTCAGCACAGGTTGCAACCGAGAGCCACGCCAGGGCGGCGCCCACCGCCGCCCGAGTCAGAAACCGGCGATCGACCCCTCCATCGGTGGCCACCCCGTGATGGCGGAGGAGAACCTGCACCGGGGCCAGCGATGCATTGACCCGGCTCAGGACGGCGATTCCGGTGGGTGAAGCCGACTCGAGCGTTTCCATGACCCTGGCCACTGTCCGCAAGGCAGCGGGTTCATCTCCGCCGATCACCTCAAGCGCTGAGGGACCGTCCGCCGCCTCCGGACCGGGGCGAATCCCCTTGTCGACCCTGAGCGAGTTGCGAGACAGAACGTTGGAGGCAGCCATCACAACCGGCTTCGGACACCGGTAGTTGACCTCGAGGGCGTGGCTGGACGAGCCCGGAAAGAAGTCACTGAACCTCACCAACCACTCCGGGGTGGCGCCGGCATACCCGTAGATCGTCTGATCATCGTCGCCGACTCCAAATACCTCGCCGGCCGGGCCGGTTAGCAGGCGAAACAGCAACATATGGGCAGGGGTGAGGTCCTGGAACTCGTCGACCAGGAGCAGGCGCGCATAGCGCTGGGTTCGATGACGAAAGCCGGCGTCGGACATCAACCGATCGATGGCTCCGATGATCTGCTCATCGAAATCGGCCTCGTTGCGCTGGCGGAGGAGATCTCGGAAGCGGACGGAAATCTCATCGAGACCCACGACGTCGGGCAAATCGCTGACCACCTCCTCCGGATGCTGGAAGCCGAGGCGAACCCGGCCGAGTGCTTCGATCCAGGGGGCCACTGGATCGGTCTCCACTTTTCTGGGGAGGTCCACCAGCCCGGCGAGCAGGTCTCTGACCTCGGTTTCCTCAATCGTGCGGATCCCGTTCGGGAGGAGCCTCAATCCAAGGGAGTTGAGGGTCCGCACCCGGAGATCCTCGAGATCCGAGGTTCGGCTTTTGAGTTCGTCGGCCGCTCTGCGGTTGAACGCGACGACGGCGATGGCATTGGCCGGAAGTCCCCAGCCATTGAGCAACAGCCGGGCTCTCTCGGTCAGGACCCTGGTCTTGCCGGATCCGGCGGGAGCGATGATTCGGGCTCCGCCGCCGGAGTGCAGAACCGCTGCGAGCTGATCGGGGGCAAGCTCGGCAGTGGTTCGATTTTCACCAAGGGCCCGAAGCACCCCATGTTCGATCGAAATGCGATGAAGAACAGGCATTCCCACCCGGGCTGCCAGGTCGATATCGATGGGACCGCCGTCGCAGAGAACCTCCATATCGCCGATCACGACCAGGCCGGGGGCCCGACCCGGGATTGCTCCCAGCGCTATGGCATCCGCCGACCACCGATGGGCGAGCTCGCTCCCCCGACCGTCGATGGAGTTGGCCCAGACGCCATGGTGAAGGCGCTCACCGACGAAATCGTGCATGACCGAGAGGTCCCAGGGCTGCAAACCGGAAACGGTCTCCTGGGGTGGCTGGCGGGGATCGTCAAGACCGAGGCCGGCGGCGAGGGAAATGACGAGCGATCGGCGAGATCTCCAGGCATTGCAAAGCCTGTCGGCGAGCGCGGGGTCGCGGCCGTTCACTTCGACCCTTTCGCAGCCCTCCCAAATTGGCGGCGGTGGCTGGCCCGGGCTCACGACGACGGAGACACCAGACGCCCGCGGGTCGATCAAGGCCATTTCGGCCATGAGAATCAGTTCTGCCAAATCAGTTCTGCCAAATCAGTTCTGCCAAATCAGTTCTGATCGCGGCCCAGGTCGGCGAAGCGCGTGAAGTCGGGGAGGAAGGTCATGTCGACGGAGCCGGTAGCACCCGCCCGGTGCTTGGCGATGATCACTTCGGCCATGCCCTTCTTGTCGAGGTCATCGGGGTGGTAGTACTCGTGTCGATAGATGAACATGACGACGTCCGAGTCCTGCTCGAGAGCCCCGCTCTCCCTCAGGTCGGAAAGCCGGGGACGGCGATCCTCTCGTTGTTCGACCGACCGGTTCAACTGTGACACGGCAATGATCGGAACCCTGAGCTCGCTGGCAAGGTTCTTGAGGCCGCGACTGATCTCGGCGATCTCTTGCTGGCGGTTTTCTCGAGTGGAACCCGACATCAGCTGCAGGTAATCGACAACAACGAGGTCCAGGCCCCGAGCCCTTTGCAGGCGGCGGCATTTGGCCCTGATGTCGGTGACGGTGACGACCGAAGAGTCATCGATGAAGATCGGCGCCTTGTACATTCGGCCGGCGGCGGCGACCACGCGATCCCAGTTCTGCGCCCCGAGTTGGCCCGAGCGCAGCTTGCCGGAATCGACCCGTCCCACCGAGCACAGAATCCGCTGGACTACCTCCTCCTTGGCCATTTCCAAACTGAACAAGGCGATCACCTTGCCTAGGACCGCCGCGTTGGTGGCGATGTTGAGAGTAAGGGCCGACTTGCCCATCGATGGCCGGGCTGCGATCACGACCAGGTTGGCCGGTTGGAGACCGGCGAGCATCTTGTCGAGATCTCGGAATCCGGTCGCAAGACCGGTGATGTCGGACCCGTTGGCCTCGAGAGTCTCGATGTGCTCGATCACCTCTTGAAAGAGTGGACCGACTTCGAGCATGTCCTGACTGGCTCGTTTCTCGGCCACACCCAGCACCTGTTGCTCGGCCCGGTCGATGACCACGGAGATCTCTTCCTCGGTGCGGAAAGCCAGATCGGTTACCGCTCCCCCCGCCTTGATCAAAGAGCGCCGCAGGCCGTGCTCTTCGACGATGGTGGCGTAGTACTCGATATTCGATGCGGTCGGGACCACATCCAACAGCCGGGTCAGATACCCGATGCCGCCGACTTTGTCGAGAGCCCCGCGCCGTCTCAGTTCTTCCGACACCGTTACCGCGTCGAGCGGCTGGTTGGTGTTGTAGAGAGTGAGGACCGCTTCGAAGATGCTCTGGTGGGCGGGAACGTAGAAGTCCTCGGGTATCAGCTTGTCCATGACCTCGTTGGCAGCGAAGTCCGACAGCAGCATCGCTCCCAACACCGACTCCTCGGCTTCTCTCGAGTGGGGAGGCACCCGAAATGTCGAGCGATCGGTCGGGCGGTCGAGCGTCGAGGTCATGCGTTCCTCATCCTGGGGGTCGGGTGTGACACTTTTCCAGGCGCGCCTGTGGTCGACGCGCGTCTGCCTGCCGACAGACCAGGGAGAAGTGCTCCCAAGTTAGGCCCGTAACCCGGAACGGGAAAACCCACCTTCAGGGCTGTTTTCGCGGCCCCCGAACTCTCGTGTTCGGCCAACACCGGGTAGAACCCGGAGAGTCCGCGGTCAGGCGGGGATGACGTCGATGGTCACGGGAAATTCGACATCGGGATGAAGGCGGATCTGAACCTGATGAAGACCGATTTCCTTAATCGGCTCCGGCAGGTCGACGTGCTTTCGTTCTATCTCGATCCCGGTGAACTTGCGGATGCCTTCCACCACATCGCTCACCGTCACCGACCCGTACAGCCGTCCTTCATCGCCGGCCTGAGCTGCCAGCACAACACGGGTGCCGGCCAGACCCGCTGCCAGTTTCTGGGCATCCTCCCTGCCCTTGCGTTCCAGGGCGACCCGGCTGGCGTTGGCCTTTTCGGCGGCTTCGACGTTTCCGGCCGTGGCCTTGGCGGCGAGCTTGCGCGGCAGCAAGTAGTTGCGGGCGTAGCCGTCGGAGACATCGACGATCGACCCGGTTTCGCCCAGATCGGCGACATCGGCCGTGAGAACTACCTTCATGACCGACCCATGTACCCGAGCAGAGCCATCTCCCGGGCATTCTTGATGGCAACGGCAACCTCGCGCTGATGCCGGGGGCAATTGCCGGTTACCCGGCGTGAGCGAATCTTGGCCCGATCGGACAGGTATTTGCGAAGGAGGGCAACGTCCTTCCAGTCGACGAAGTCAACCCTTTCCTGGCAGAAGTAGCAGACCCGTTTCTTCATCCGCCTGAATTGGGATTCGGGACGGCGCTTCTTTTGTTTGCGATCGAGGTTGGTGGCACGAGCCATGGTTTCAGTCTCCTAAATGTTGAGGTAGCGGATCAGAACGGCGCTTCGTCGGGGCCGTAGTCCTCACGAGCCACCGGACCGGGTGGTACCGAACTGGGGGCGAAGTCGCCACCGCCCGACTTGGCGGTCTTGTTGACGCTGGCGGTGGCCCAGCGCAGGCTCGGACCGATCTCCTCGATAGAGACTTCGACGATCGAGCGCTTCTCGCCTTCCTGGGTTTCCCAGGATCGCTGTTCGAGGCGGCCCACCACGATCACCCGGGCTCCTTTGTGAAGGCTTTCGGCCGCGTTCTCGGCGTGATCCCTCCAAAGGGTGCCGGAGAAATAGCTGGTCTCCTCCTGCCACTCACCACCCTGGTCTCGCCAGCGGCGGTTGACCGCGAACCTGAGCTTGGCCATCGGCACGCCCGACGGTGTGAACCGGAGCTCGGGGTCCTCGACCAGATTTCCCACTAGAACGACGCTATTGGTTGACATCAATGCTCCTTCTGAGATCCAATTCGGGGCCCGATCCCACTATGGGGCTTCCCTGGGACATTTCAATGGACCTGTTTGTGGCCATGCCGGTACCGGTCACTCACCCGGTCGGACGATCTTGTGACGAATCACTTCGTCAGCGAGATGCAGCATTCGATCGAGCTCGGCGATCGCTTCCGGCGAGGCCGAAAAAGTCACGACTGAGTAGTAGCCCTCATTCATATGCTCGATCTCGTAGGCAAAACGCCTCTTGCCCCAGATGTCCTTGCCGGTCACGGTGGCGCCCCGATCGGAGAGAAAGCTCGCCACGCCATCGACACGGCTGTGGAAGTCGTTCTCCTCCAACTCAGGGCGATGAATCGTCATCACCTCGTAGGTGCGCATTGCTTTTCCTCCTATGGACATCCACCGAGTTGACTCAACCGGCGGAAGGCCCCGGTCCCGCGGTCAGCAGGTTGACGGAGCAGGGTGTAGGCGGTCAGCGAACCCTCGAAAGGGGGCTGTGGACCGCATTGAGAGCTGGATTGTAACCGAAAGACACCAGATGCCAGACGTGAGTGACACAGGTATCGGCTTCAGCCGTCTATGGACAGAACGGTTCCTTCGGGCAACGGGCCGAGGGTGCCGGCCGGGGTTTCGACTGCCCATGAGAAGGGCCCATCAGGGACATAGGAAGGACACTGCTCTGTGGTGCAGGGCACCATGCTCAAGACATCGACGAGGGCTTTGTCATCGCCAAAGAAGGCGATGTCGAGGGGGATCAACGTTCCTTTCATCCAGAATCCCGATAGCGCTTCCTGGGGGAACACGAACAACATTCCATCGAGGTCACCCAGCTCGTCGACCCCCATCAAACCCTGTGATCGTTCCCCGGATCGTCGGCGATGGCCACCAGCAGGTCTCGATCGCCCACGCTGATCGAGAGAATTTCCCACTCGACCAGATCACCGGCATCGACCTCAATCACGGTTGTGGTTGTGGGGACCGCCGTGGTCGTTGTGGTTGTTGCCGCGGTCGTGGGGACGGTCGTTGTCGTTGTTGCCGCGGTCGTGGGGACGGCCGTGGTCGTTGTGGCAGCCGTCGGATCCGACGAAGCGGGGCCAGTGGTCGAGACGCTATCGGACTGCCCGGTCGTGGAACAGGCCAAAACCAGCAGCAAGACCACCGCCCTTATTCGGATCGGTTTTCCTTGAGGAGGACCTCGGCTACGTCGGCGTCCAGGTGGTAGGTCTCGGAGTCATCGGGAAATTCACCCGACTCGACCGCTGCCCGGAAAGCGGCAATGCCTTTGACGGCTTCTCCGTGAAGATCGGCAAAGCGCCTGACGAAGCGCGGCTGACGACCGTAGGTAAGGCCCAGCACATCGTGGAAGACGAGGACCTGACCATCCGTTCCTGCTCCCGCCCCGATTCCAATCGTGGGCGTCGACAACTCCTTGGTGATGATGTCGGCCACCAGGTCGGGCACCCCCTCGAGCACGAGGGCAAAAACCCCGGCTGCTTCCAGCGCGTGGGCATCCGTGATCAGGTTTCGGGCCTCCTCCACCATCTTCCCCTGCACCCGATAGCCGCCCATGGCATGGATCGATTGGGGCGTCAGCCCGATATGGCCCATGACCGGGATCTCGGTGTCGACGAGTGCTGAAACCATTGGGATCCGCTTGCGGCCGCCCTCGAGCTTGACCGCCTCCGCTCCCCCTTCTCGGACCAAACGACCGGCGTTTCGAATCGTGTCCTCAACCGACACGTGATAACTCAACCAGGGAAGGTCTCCGATGATCATCGCACTCGGTTTGGCCCGAGCGACCGCAGCAGTGTGAAGGACCATCGTCTCCAGATCGATGTCCAGGGTGGTGTCATGGCCGTGGACCACGTTTGCGACGGAATCGCCAACCAGGATCATGTCGACCCCGGCTTCCTCGGCTATTCGCGCCGATGGGTAGTCGTAGGCGGTGACCATCGTCAATTTCGGACCGCCTTTGCGGTCGCGGATCTGCGGGACCGTGACCTTGGGGCGGGTCTCTGCTTGGGCAGCGCTGGAAGACATGGTGTCGCTCCTCTCTCCCCTCCGTCCGGTAGGGGGAACTCAAGCGGTGGTATCGGATAGGTTTGAGCCTCGGTCGCCCAAGCTCGACAGGTCGCCCGTGCTCCTTGAGATTGCTACCCGGAGCCGTCCCCTGTATCGCCTGGTTCGAAGGTGCCGCGACGGTCGCAGTCGGTCTCGGCCCGGGGCCAGCGCTCGGTCAAGCCGTCGTTGCTTCGGTGTATGTACAAATAGTCATCGAGGGTGGCGTCTTCGTAGTAGATCTCCCGATCCCCGAGGGTCAGTCCCCTGGCGACGACGCCGTCGGGGATCTGGTCGAGCAGGGCGTAAGTCAAGACCTCACCGTCCCCGCTGGTCAGTTCGCCCAGGACACCGTCGTCATCCTGGGCATACATGCGGCCGAAGAACGAGAGGAAGACGACACCTTCGTGACCGCACTCCTCGAAACCCGCATACTGGAGCACCTGGCTGCCCTCGAGTGGTTGTCCGCTCTCGTCGAGCCAGGGTCCGAACTGATTGAAACCGCAGCCCCCGAGGATCAGCAGCAGAACCACGAGCAGACGCCGCACTACGAGATCGGCGCCCTAGCTGAGTCACGGGAGGGGGTCGCGGTGTCCTCCCGGCGGTGGCTGCGCACGAACGCCATGTCCGCGATGTGCTCATCGACGCCTCCCGGCGTCTCCACCACGACCGGTGCTCCGGCCTCCTTGACGACCGCTGCCAACAGGTCCACAGGCATGAGGCCATGGCCCAGGTTGGCGTGTCGGTCTCGGCGTGAATCGAATACGTCCCGAGAGTCGTTGCAGTGAACGAGGTCGATTCTTCCGGTCGCCGCCAGAACCCTCCCGACCAACTCATCACCGGGTTCACCCCCCGCCCAGGCATGACACGTGTCGAGAACGAAACCGGGTCCAAGGTCACCGATCTCTCCCCACAGGGCGGCGATCGATTCCACTCGACGCACAACCGCGTTGTCACCTCCGGCCGTGTTCTCGATCAGGACGGGGACCGAGGTGTCGAGCTCCAGAAGGGCCTTGCGCCAGCGCGGGTACGTGTCGGAGAGATGCCCTTCGCCGGTCAAGTGCCCTCCATGCACGACCACCGCCGCGGCGCCGATCTCGGCCGCGGCGTCACAAGTCTCCTGGAGAATTCGCCGGGAGGGAATCCGTATCCGAGAGGCCTCGGCCACCACGTTGATCAGATAAGGGGCGTGGACGTAGATCGGGACCGGTGATGCCGACAGCTCGGCAGCGTCCGGGCGAGGGTTCGGCTTATGCCACGATTGCGGGTCGGAGAGGAAGATCTGAACGAGGTCCGCTCCTCGCGCCGTCGCCTCCGCGATGGGATGGCGAGGGTCGACATGCGCTCCTACGGCCACGGTCGGCGTCGTCATGAGACGACCCCGGCATCTCGGTCCTCGGGGCTCCGATGTCGACCCGGCCTGGGCGCAATCGTGCTGGCGCCATCAAGGCCGTCGTTGACAAGAGGATCACCGGTCCGAACGACCTCGATGGTCACCTCTGGCAGCGGCTCGAGGGCCGGTATGGCGCCAAGCTGGGCCGCGGCCACCGCGATGTCGGCCGCGGCTTCGGCTACGAACCGTGGGCTCTTCTCCCAGTCGGCCGCCATCACCGCCAGCGTATCCGCTTCGATCCAGCGTGCACCCCAGGGGTTCTTCGGGAGCCGTTCAGGACTGAGCATCCTCACCCACATCACTGGAATCATCGACCCGTCGTCGTTGAGATCCTCGGCGCCGATGTCGTCGACGTCCTCCCACGGGATCGTCACCAACCCCGATAAAGGGTGTCCCAGGTGCAGGTGCAGTCCCACCGCATCGGCCATCAGGACAGGGGTGGGGATCAACAGCTCTCGCAGACCGAAACCGATGAAGATCAGTCCCAGGACAAGCAGCACCGCCGCCCATATCACGTCACGGGGTTCGACCAACTGGGGGTCGCCGGTGAAGATGAGCGAGCTGAACGCTCCGAAGATGCGGCGCCGCAGAAGCACGTCGACCCCGATCACCACCATCGGGACGCCGGCGAGCGCGATCAACCACATCCGCAGACCGGAGCGGTTGATTCTCAACGAGTCAATCATTCGACTCCCAGATCGGAGGGACGAAGCAACGCGACAAATGGTATGCCGCGTTGGTCGATACGCCCACCCGCCAGACCACCACTGCGATCAAAGACGCTGATCGCCTGGATCACCTTCATTCCCGACTCGGTCAGGACTTCGATCGCCTCCAACAGCGCTTCCCCGGTGGTGACGGTGTCCTCGACCACTGCCACCGGGTCTCCCACGGCCAGGGGGCCCACCAGGCGCCCGCCGGCGCCATGGTCTTTCGCCGTCTGGCGGATCGAAAAGGCTCGCAGGGGTCGGCCCAACTGGGTTCCCACCAGGGCCACCGACATCGCCACCGGGTCGGCCCCCATGGTCATGCCCCCGACTGCGACAGCATCTTCATCGAGAACCTTCAGAATCGCCTCACCTACCAGTCGGGCGCCATCCCCTGAATAGGTGGTTTGGCGGGCGTCGAGATACCAATCCGAGACCGCCCCGGACCTCAGCACGAAGGGTCCATCGGTTCTCAGAGCGTTCCTACGAAGGTGCTCGATCAGGGAGTCCATGTCGTTTGTCACAGTTCGATCGGGAGGGGCTAAACCCTGAGCGGGATTTGCCGATAAGTGCACGAAGTTCACGAGGGTTCCTTCTCCCCCCGTGGTCTCTACCGACAGTAGTGACCGCCCGTAGCCCGGGCGGTCACTGCGCGTTTTGGGGCACAAAGAGCGGCACTAGCGTCGAACCATGGAACTGATCCTGGTCCGACACGGTTTGCCCGATTGGGCTCCCGATAGCCTCGCCCGCAACGACCCTCACCTGTCAGACCTCGGACATCGTCAAGCGGAAAGGGTGGCGGCGGTCGCTGATCGTTGGGGGCCGATCGATGAGATCTGGATGTCACCGATGCACCGGGCGCGTGAGACCGCACTTCCGATCGGCGAAGAGACCGGTGTGAAGCCCATTGTTCACGATTGGGCCCATGAGATTCGCAATCCCGACCAATGGGAGGGCAGCCCGATCGATGAGATCAAGAACGCCTGGATCGATGCGAACCTCCGGCCGATCTCGGACCTCTGGGACGGCATGCCCGGCGGTGAAACCTTTCGAGACTTCCACAAGAGGGTGATCGCCGGCTTGGAAGGGGCCCTGGCCGAGCGGAACATCACCAGGCTCGACGACGGTCACCCCCATTTGTGGACCGTGCCCGACGACGAGCGGAGGGTGGTCCTGGTCGCCCACGGAGGCACCAACGCAGTGGTGATCGGGCATCTGCTCGGAGCCGAACCGACGCCCTGGGAATGGGATCGGTTCGAGTCGCCCCACACCGGTGTGGCCCGGCTATCCACCCTGGCGATCGCACACGGGCGGGCGTTCTCATTGAGAGTCTTCGGCGACGTAGCCCATTTGGACCCCGAGATGGTGACGAAGTAGGACGGAAAGCGTGTTGCGTCGTGCGTGACGCGCGGTGCGTTCCACGACCGAGACGCCAGACGCCAGACGCCAGACGCCAGACTGAAGCGAGGTGCGTCGCGCGTGACGCGTGGTGCATTCCAAGACCAAGTTGCGAAAACAGCCGGCATCACGGCTTGCCCGGATCCATCATTCGTTCGCTCGGCGTGAATCCCTTCCGGGAGCCCGCTGGGAGGGGCTCTGGCGTCTGGCGTCTGGCGTCTCGAGGGGCTCTACTTTGTCATCGAAGCGGCGTTGCCTTCTCGTGAAGTCTCTCAAGGCTCGGAGAAAGTCGACCCGGCGGAATGCCGGCCAATAGACGTCGACGAATACGAACTCGGCGTAGGCCGACTGCCAGAGGAGGAAGCCGGAGAGTCGAGACTCCCCACTCGTACGGATGAGCAAATCCGGATCCGGAAGATCGGCGGAGTACATGTGCCGGGCCAGGCTTTCGGCATCGATGTGACTTGCCATCTCTTCGGCGATGATGCCGTCGCCGGCGAGCCTGGTGACGAGGTCCTTGGCAGCGTCGACGATCTCCTGGCGGCCGCCATAACCCATCGCGATGTTGAGGTGTCGAGTTCCATCCGGACACGCGGCCTCGGCGGCCTTGGCCGCCTCGACCAGTTCACCCGGGAGCAGGTCGAGGCTCCCGATGAACCGGATCCGCAGGTTCTGGCGGATGGCGTGCTCTGGGAGGCGCTCGAACAACTCGATCAACACGTCGAAGTAGGGGGCTAGCTCGGACTCAGGCCTGGTGAGGTTCTCGCGGGAAAGGACCCAGGCGGTGATGACCGGCATCCCGAGTTCGGCGGTCCACTCGAGGAAGTCCTCGAAGCGAGTCATGCCCGCCCGATAGCTCTCGGTGTACGACTGCAGGCCCGATTCCCGGGCGTAGCGACGATGGCCGTCGAGGACGATGCCGATGTGGTGCGGAAAACGGTTGGGGTCGAGACGGTGAACCAGGCGCCGCTCGTAAAGCGAGTAGAGGAGGTGAGAGGGACCCTTCATCCGCCCGATCATCCTACTGACCGACCCCCACCAGGTCCTGAGGTACCTCGACCCAGCAGGCCCGAAGATATTCACCCAGGGACTTGGCTTGGGGATCGGTCCTGGTGGAGGAGGAAACCCCCTCACCAAGCAAACCGTGGATAACGAAATTGAGAGCGAGGAGATTGGGAAGCTCATATCGATCGATCTCGAGCTCGACGGCCTCGGACAACATGGCACGCAGCCTCTCGGCAGTCAGGTACTCCTCCAGCCACTGGTACTCCTCCAGGCTGCGAACCCAGAATCCGACATTGGCGTTCCCCCCTTTGTCGCCCGAGCGAGCTCCGGCGATGGTCCCCAGTGGGACCGTTATGGGTGGAGCGCCTTGCGTGGTGCGTTTTGGATCCGGGCCAGACTCGACGCTGGACGTTCGAGGTGCGCGGTCTGGCGTCTCATTTGCACGCGACTGCGGTGCTACCGAACTCACCTGCCATTCCTTGTTTTCCATCACGACCCGCATGGGAACGAGATCGGCGGGCACCGTGGTCGGCCAGTACACCGAGTAGGGAGTGGCATCGCCGGGTGGAGTCGTCAGGAAGAGACCCGGATAGTTCGAGAGCGCAAGTTCGACCGCTGCACTCGAGAAGCGTCGCCCGACCTTGTCGGGATCGGAATCCTTCACCGAGATTCGCAGATAGGCGAGGGCGAGGTCGTTGCTGGGGGGATCCTGGATCTCCTGGCCGATCAGCTTCACGTCGACGGTCCCGAACTTCTCGGGCGGGCCCGCCGACTCCCAGAAGGCCCGGACCAGGATCTCCGCCTTCTTCGTCACCTCCGGTACAGAGATGCCGAACGTCATCGAATTCCGGTAACCGCCGAGATAGTTCAACGCGACCTTGAGGTCGGGCGGCGGCGGCAGTCCTCGCACGCCTCCGACCAGGACTCGATCGGGTCCGACCTCGGTCAGCACGATCGATTCGAACAAAGAGGTGACGTCGGGGTTCAGGTAGTGGGGGGATGCGATCTCGTAGAGAAGCTGAGCGGTGATCGTCCCCACCGATACCAACCCTCCGGTACCCGGATGCTTGGTGATGACACTGCTCCCATCGGCGTGGATCTCGGCGATGGGAAATCCGATCCGCTCAATGGCGGGCACCTCCTCGAAGAAGGCGTAATTGCCGCCGGTGCACTGAGCACCACATTCGATGATGTGACCCGCCACCACCGCCCCCGCCAGACGATCCCAGTCGTCGCGCTGCCACTCGAAGTTCCACGCGGCCGGGCCGACGACGAGGGCCGCATCGGTAACCCGGCCGGTGATGACGACGTCGGCGCCCGCCGCCAGGGCTTCGCAAATCCCCCAACCGCCCAGGTAGGCATTGGCCGTGAGGGGGGTGACTCCCGATCCAGCGAGGGGAATTCCCCGGTCCATGTGGTCGAACCTGTGGCCACTCTCTTCGAGCCCCTGCAAACGCGGGAGCAGGTCATCCCCGTCGACATAGGCGATACGAGGTGAGATCCCGAGCTCGGCGGCGAGCTTGGCGAGGCGTTCGGCCAACCCGGCCGGGTTGATGCCACCGGCGTTGGAGACGATTTTGATCCCGCGTTCGAGGCAGGTACCGAGCACCTGTTCCATCTGGGTGACGAAGGTGCTGGCATATCCCGTTTCGGGATCCCGTTGGCGGGTCCGCCACAGGATCGACATGGTCAGCTCGGCCAGATAGTCGCCTGTGAGCACGTCGATCGGCCCACCCTCCACCATCTCCTTGGCGGCCAGCAGCCGGTCGCCGTAGAAGCCGGAGCAATTTGCGACGCGAAGTACGTCCTTCATCGATGCCGAGGTTAAGTAGATGTCACCGCATCGGGACGGATCGACCTCACACTCAAAATCGGACGGCAGATAACGTCCATGAGATGGACCGATTCCGCCTGGGCCGCATGCACAATCCGTTGCGCGGGCTTCTGCACGCGACCGCTGCGGCCGCGGCCGCGGTCGGAGTGGGTGTCATAGCTGCCAGGGCGGCCGGCAGTAGCCACTTACTGGCCGGAGTGATCTTCGGGCTCTCGTTGCTGGCCATGTTCACCATCTCGTCGCTTTACCACTCCGTGGGCTGGCAGGAGCGACGCAAGGCCTTCATGCAACGCCTCGACCATTCGATGATTTTCCTGGTCGTGGCGGCGACGTTCACTCCGTTCGGGGTCGTGATCCTCGAAGGATGGATTCGTGCGATTCTCCTCGCCCTGGTGTGGACCGGGGCGGTCGTCGGGATCGCCCTCAAGTTCGCCCTGCCCCGGGTCAAGACCGGACTCTCGGTGGCTATTCAGCATTCGATGGGATGGTTATCGCTCGCTGCCATGCCCCTGATCTGGCAAAAGGTCGGACCCGGGGCGGTGTTGCTCGTCCTCGCGGGCGGGATTTGCTACACGGTCGGAACCGTGATCTTCGCAACCAGGAAGCCGCGACTCTTTCCGCGGGTGTTCTCCTATCACGAGCTGTTCCATGTGCTGGTGGTGGCGGGCAGCACGCTCCACTTCCTGGCGGTGCTCTGGTACGTCATGCCGTACGGCGCCTGATCTCCGGAGCATTCGTCTTCGACGCCGCGCCTCGGACATTGAGAGTCTCTGGGAGAATCAGGCTCGGATCAGCCAGGATTCCTCTGCTGCCAATGCCTCGATGTCGTCGATGGCGCTCGGCACCAACCGGCTCAGGTTCTCATGGCCGTCTTCGGTGATGAGGATGTCATCTTCGATCCGCACTCCAATGCCCCGGAACGCCTCCGGGATCGAATGACCAATCTTGTCGGCCTCTGCCTTCAGCTTGTCGAGCTCGCTTCGAGCGGACGCACCCTCCACCAATATTTTCTCGAGCCAATCGTCGAGATCGTGGGCCAGACGTGGGAACTCGATCTCCTCGCGCTGATCGACGTAGATCCCGGGCTCGACAGTGAAGGACATGGCCGGCTCGAGGACTCGCGGCTTTCCCTCGATGCGGTAAGACCCGGCGTCATGGACATCGAGACCCAGCCAATGACTCGTGCCGTGCATGAAGAATTCGCGGTAGTGATGCATGGCGATCGAGTCGTCGATCCCCAAAGGCAGGAGCCCCAGGTCGATCAGGCCTTCGGTGACGATTCTGATCGAAGTCTCATGGGGGGTTCGAATCGTCGCTCCCGGCTGCGAAGCTGCGATTGATGCTCGTTGGGCCGCCAGGACGATCTCATAGATCGCTCTTTGTGGTCCGGAGAAGCGCCCGTTGGCCGGGAACGTCCGGGTGATATCGGAGGAGAAATGGTCGACCTCGCAGGCGGCGTCGATGAGCACGAGGTCGCCGTCCTCGATCTCGCGATCGTTTTCGACATAGTGGAGGATGCAGGCGTTGGGGCCCGAGGCGACGATGGAGGGATACCCGTTGCGGCGTGAGCCGCCCTCCCTCCATACATATTCCATCGCGGCCTGAACCTGATATTCGTAGAGACCGGGGCGCGCAAAGCGAATCGCCTCCCGGTGCCCCTCGGCCGACAGCTCGCAGGCAGCTCTCAGACTTTCAATTTCCG
This sequence comes from uncultured Acidimicrobiia bacterium, assembly GCA_963790345.1. GTDB lineage: Bacteria > Actinomycetota > Acidimicrobiia > Spongiisociales > ZC4RG35 > DATEEG01. Next base: position 74,200 of record CAWBOD010000007.1, read on the forward strand.
TCGTCGACTTTCGAAGTCGCATCTCGGCGAAGGTCGGGGACAGATCCGAGATCGCAAAAGGCATCGTCTTGCCCGTCCGGGCGTGGTAGTTGCGAGCTTTGCCGATCAGCCCCACCACCCGGGGGTCGAGGGCCGGATTCCCCACGCGGTAGTGGATGGTTTCCCGTCCAAGCATCAAACGGGCAAGGACGCTGTCGACCTGACCGACCTCGTAAGCCTGATCTGCTTGGAATCGTTCCCGGGCCCCGTCGACGCCGGCCCTGTAGCCATTCCAGATCTCCTGGTCCCGGTCACGGGGTCTCACGAAGAGGTGGTAATCGCCGTCCGGATGACCCGGAGCGATCACGGCCAGCGCTTCCGGTTCGTGAAAACCGGTCAGGTAGAAGAAGTCGGAATCCTGGCGAAACTCGTGGGTGACGTCGTCGTTCCTGATCGTTTCGGTCGCAGCGGGGACAATTGCTATGCCATTGGCGCCGAGACGCGCCGAGAGATCAAGCCGATGATGCAGAAACCGATCTGGCATCCCTCGACAGTAGCGGAGAGTGTCCGCCTCATCCCCGGGACCGACCGTTGTCAATGACCTCCTAGCTCGATGCCACCAGCGCCAGGTCGACGGTCAAAGGAAAGTGGTCCGATCCCATCGCCGGACCCAGGCGCCGATCAACCACGGCCAGCTCATCTGAGTAGAGAAGGTGATCGATCGGGATCCGCAATAGAGGGTTGGCGTCGGCCGGATATGACAGCTCGAGCCCGAAGCCGCGTGCCGAGTTCGACAGTTCGGTGGACGACATCAACCGGCGGAACGGATACGACCACGGGGTGGCGTTGAAGTCACCGACCACGATGGTCGGCCCCTCCCTGTTGGCCGCCCAGTCAGAGGCGAATTGGAGCTGGCGATCGTTCTGCCGGGCCCGGAATTCGCTGGAAGGAGCCAGTGGGTGGACAGCCAGCAGCGCCACGTCACCCGGGAGGACTATTTCGATCGCACGGCGATCGCTCAACCCAAACCCGAAAGACTCAACCGTCGCACCGGCCTCGACCAGGACGAGGCTCCCGAACAGGTCTCCGTCCCCGCGAGTCTCGGTGACCTCGTAAGGCCAGTCGTCGAAGGTCCGCGCTGCCTGCTCGACAGCTTCTTCCCAGCGGCCATTGACCTCATGCAAGACCACGACGTCGGCGTGGGTGTCCCTGATGAACTCGATCACTTCCGAATAGCTTTCGTTGGAGGCCAGCACGTTGAACGAGACGACTCGGAGCTCACCCGACGCGGGTCGTGCTGGACCTATGAAGAGCGGTACGACGACAATCAGGTTGACGATTGCCAGGAGACCCATGGCGGCGGCCGTTCTCTTCCACTTGCCAAGGCCGCGACCAGCGTGCAGACCAGCAGTCCGACGGCCAGCTGATGGCGGAATCCGGCCAACAGGTCGAGGACCCACCAGAGACCACCGAGAAAGCCCGCCAACGTAGCGAGTCCCAGGCAAGAGCCGACGAATGAGACGATCCACACCAGACGAAAGGCTCCCAGCTAGTCATCCGTAAACCAAAAGCTGCCTCCGCGATCTGTGCAGGCACGAGGACCGGCGGTCTCGGATCAGATACCCCAGATCAAACGGGCGACCCAGTATGCGATGAGGCCGACGCCCACGACCCCGAGAATCGAACGCTTGAACAGAACGGCGCCCACGACTCCCCCGATTCCGGCCGCAATGGCTGGACTGGCATCGAGACTGCCGTCGGGCGCTATGAACCCGTTCACAGCGAGAGCCACGAATAGCGCGGTGGGAAACACCTCCAGGAACCGGCTCTCTCTGATTCTGGCGTCGTCGAGCGGTCGGAGCATGAAGGAGAGCCGGGAAGCAAAGGTGATCACGGCGGCGAGCACGATCAAGACGAGATGACTCATTTGATTCGACTCCCGATGGCGGCGGCCACCAGGGCACTGGTGGTGACCCTCCACTCGGAGGGAACCAGGACAACGGCGACCACCGACGTGACCACAGCAATTCCGGCGGTAGCCCAATGGCGGCGATGACGAAGCGCGGGAACGGCCAATCCGAGAAACACCAGAGGGAAGACAACTTCGATGCCGAGACGCGCGGTATCGATGTCAGCACCGAGAAACGCTCCGACCGCAGTGGACCCCAACCAGGTGATGTACACCGCGAGGTCGGCAGCGGACTTGAACGAGACGAGATCAACAGAAGGGTCGCGGGCGGCGTTGACCGTGAGACCGAAGGTCTCATCGACCAGGACCCAGGCGAGGCGGATCCGGTGATGGGTGGGAGCTTTTCCGAGAAGGCTGGAGAGGGCGGCCGACATCGGAATGTGGCGCAGGGCGAGTCCGGTGGTGGCGAGCAGCACCGGGGCGGGGCCGCTGGCCAGCAGACCGACGATCGCCACCTGGGCCGCGCCCGACACCACGATCAGCGAGGTCAGCATGGTCAACCACGGGGTCAGGCCGGCCTGGACCGCCAGGGCGCCGAACACGGCGCCGAACACTGCGATGGGCGGAACCAACGGCACGGTATCGCGTAGGCCCCGGCGAAACGACGGTGACATCTTCACCAAGGGTCGCTCATGACATGACTCGAGACTCCGGTGCCCGCCTTAGGAGGCGGAGGCCCCGTCGGATGGGGCGGGGTCGGGTCCGGCGGCCAGGGCTTTTCGGATCTTCTCGACCTGCGCACGGACGGAGTCCGGGGTCCCCGAACCAGGCGTTCTCCGGCGCGATAGCGATGTCGCCGGGTCGAGCAGATCCAGGTCGCTTGCTTCGAGTCTCGAGTCGGCGGCGGTCAGGTCGGCCCGGGTGGCGTCGGCCGGGGTGCGCCCCGATCCCACCAGGATGCCCACCAATCGCCCTACCACTTCGTGGGCCTGGCGAAAAGGCATCCCCCGCTGCACCAGAGCCTCGGCGAGGTCGAGGGTCGCGGTCCAGGGCCCCGGTGGGGGTGGATGGAACTCTGCCCCGCCCAGCATTCCCCCGAGAGCCTCGAGAGCGCCCGCGAGGGCATCGTCCGCCCGGAACAAGGGCGGCTTGTCCTCCTGCAAATCGCGGTTGTAGGCCAGCGGAAGTCCCTTCTGGAGGACGAGCAGTGTCGTCAGATCGCCAATTGCCGCTGCGGCCCTTCCCCGGGCCAACTCGGCAATGTCGGGATTCTTCTTGTGGGGCAATGCCGATGACCCGGTTGTGTGTGAGTCCGGGAAGGTCACCCACCCGAACTCGCTGCTCGACCAGAGGATCAACTCTTCAGACAAGCGGGAAAGGTGAACCATGGCCTGGGTCACATCGAACACAAATTCAGTCACGAGGTCACGGGACCCGACCGCGTCCAGGGAATTGTCGAAGCTCTTGGCAAATCCAAGTCCGCTCGCGGTTGCCTGCGGATCCAGTGGAAGGCTGGAACCGGCAGATGCTCCGGCCCCGATCGGAGACTCGAGGCGGCTATTGAGATCTGCCAGACGATCACGATCGCGCAGGGCCATCCAGGCGTAGGCCAAGAGGTGGTGTCCGAGAGAGGTGATCTGGGCTTGCTGTAGGTGGGTGTAGCTCGGGATCGGGGTCTCAGAGTGACGCTCGGCAATGTCGGCCAGCAGCGCGGCGAACTCGGCTCAGCTGTTGGCCACGCGCCGTCGCCGCCTTTCGCAAATAGAGGCGGAGATCGAGAGCCATCTGATCGTTCCGCGATCGTCCCGTATGAAGCTTTTGACCGACTTCCCCAACCAGTTCCACGAGCCTGCGCTCGACTGCCGAGTGGACATCCTCATCGGTCTCCATGAACGCGAATGACCCGCCGTTGGCTTCGGAGAGAATGCGGGAAAGCCCATCCGTGATGGTTTGTTGTTCGCCCGGGTCGAGCAAGCCCACTTTTCCGAGCATCGACACATGGGCCAGCGATCCTTCGACGTCGATATCGAGCAGTCTCCGATCGGCGTGATCGACGGTGAACCGCCACATCTCATCCGCGGGCGGTTCCTGAAACCGCCCACCCCAGAGTGTTGATGTCGCCTTTGCGGGCTCGTCTCCGGGCGGGCGGGCCCCGGTCACTCGCCCTCCCCGAGCTGTTCCTCTCCAATTCGACGGAGCCGCAGGGCGTTCAGCCTGATGAACCCGCCGGCGTCCGCCTGGTCGTAGACCTCATCCTGCTCGAAGGTCGCGGTGGCGTGGTCGTACAGGTCGTACTTCTCCGACCTCCGCCCCTCGATGGCGACCGACCCCTTGTAGAGCCGCAACCGGGCCTCACCGTTGACCCTCTTCTGAACTTCGTCCATGAAGGCCTGGAGGGCGCGGCGCTCTGGCGCGAACCAGAACCCGTTGTAGACCATCTCGGCATAACGGGGCACCAGCTCATCGCGGAGATGGGCAACTTCGCGATCGAGGGTGATCGATTCGACCGCCCGGTGGGCATGGTGCAGCAGGGTCCCACCTGGCGTCTCGTAGACCCCTCTCGATTTCATCCCCACGAACCGGTTCTCGACGATGTCGACCCGGCCCACTCCGTGCTTTCCCCCGAGGCGGTTGGCTTCGGTCAAAAGACCGACGGGATCGAGTTCGTTCCCATTGATCGCCACGGGGTTCCCTGCCGCGAAGGTGATCGTCACGACTTCGGGTTCGTCGGGGGCCGTCTCGGGATCCTCGGTGAGTTTGAACATGCCGGCGGGCGGTGATACCCAGGGATCCTCCAACACTCCGCCCTCATAGGAGACATGAAGCAGGTTGGCGTCGATCGAATACGGCTTCTCGATGGTCACCGGAACCGGGATGCCCCTTTCGCGAGCGTATTCGACGAGATCGGCCCGGCCCCTCAGCTTCCATTCCCTCCAGGGGGCAATCACCTTGATGTCGGGGTCGAGAGCGAAGGCGGACAACTCGAAGCGGACCTGGTCGTTGCCCTTGCCGGTCGCACCGTGGGAGATGGCATCGGCTCCGAAGGTCTTGACCGCTCTCATCATTCCCCTCGTGATGATGGGACGAGCCAATGAGGTTCCGAGGAGGTAGTACGACTCGTAGACGGCATTGGCCCGGATGGCCGGGAAGACCGCGTCACGAACGAACTCTTCACGCAGGTCTTCCACCACGGCCTCGACCGCGCCGGTGTTCAGCGCTTTGGCCCGGGCTTCCTCCACTTCCTCACCCTGGCCGACATCGGCCGTGTAGGTGATCACCTCGGCACCTTTTTCCTCGACGAGCCAGGCCAGGATCACCGATGTGTCGAGGCCCCCCGAGTAGGCCAGCACAACTTTCATCTGGACTCTCCCATCTCTTCCAACTTGCGTTGCAGTTCCAACCCGCCATCGGCGACGGCGGCAATAACGAGGACCGTGTCGTCACCGGCCACTGTCCCGATGACACCTTCGAGTTCGACGGCGTCGAGCGCCGCTGCCACCACCTGGGCGGCCCCCGGGGGCGTACGCAGGACCACGAGGTTCCCCGAAGCGGTAATCGTCTCGACGTAGGTGGAGATCGTCCGAGCCAGGTGACCGTGATCGACCTTGCGACCGCCCAGGACGTATCGCAGGCCGTTCTTCGAGACACCCATGGCCGCCAGATCCCTGGAAACAGTGGCCTGGGTCACGTCGAAGCCCTGCTCCTGGAGGGCAGCTACAAGTTCGGCCTGGCTTTGAACTTCCCTCCCGGTAACGAGCCGCCTAAGCGCCCGGCGCCGGGCAGCCGTATCAACCATGGGCTCGCCTCCGGCTCGCCCTTGTACCTCGTACGTGGTGCGTTCCGAGTTCGAGTCTTGTCGCAGACGCCAGACGCCAGACTTCAGGCGCCGGTCTTTCGGTCTTGTCGCTGGCGTCTGGCGTCTGGCGTCTGGCGTCTGGCGTCTTCACGAGGCCTCCTGCAAGGCGCCGGCGAATCTTTCGATCGCAGTGTCGACTTCGTCGGCTGAATGGACAACGGCGGCGCGAACCGAACCGCATTCGGTCGGACGGCATTGACGATGAGCCCCGCTTCTCGCGCGAATTCGGTGACCGCACCGGCCCGGTCGGAATCCAGGACTGCGGCCAGCAACAGTCCCCGGCCTCTCACCTCGACCACACCGGGGAGGGAATCAAGGCCGGTCCGGAGCTGCTCTGACCGCGCCCGGCAGTTGGCGAGGAGATGGTGATCCTCGATCTCGTCGAGAACCGCCAGCGCCGCCGCACATACGACCGGACCTCCGCCGAAGGTCGAGCCGTGGTCACCCGGTCGGAAAGCCTCTGCGACCTTCTCCGTGGCGAGGCAGGCCCCGATCGGGAGGCCGTTGGCGAGGGCCTTGGCGAGGGTGGCGATGTCCGGCTCCAGACCGAGTGCCTGCCAGGAGAACCATTCGCCGGTACGACCGATGCCGGCCTGAACATCGTCGAAGATCAGCAGCGTCCCGGTTTCGTCGCAGAGCCGCCGCACCGCCTTGAGATAATCCGGATCGAGCGGAATGACGCCACCCTCACCTTGAACCGTCTCCAGTAGCACGGCTGCAGTCTCGGAGTCCGACCGCGGCCTCCAACCCGTCAAAGTCGCCGGCCTCGACCTGGTGAAAGCCAGGTGGCAGCGGAGCGAACGTTGCCTGTTTGGCGGGCTGTCCGGTGGCCGCCAGGGTGGCCAGAGTGCGGCCGTGAAAGGAATCGAGGAGCGAAACGACCTTGTAGCAGCCGGGCCCGCGCACCGTCTGCCCGTACCGTCGGGCCAGCTTGATGGCAGTCTCGTTGGCGGTGGCACCGTCATTGCTGAAAAAGACCCGGTCGAGCCCCGACAACTTCGTCAGGCGTTCCGCCAGGGCAACCATGGGTTCGCTGAAATAGAGATTGGAGACATGGACCAGGCGTGCCATCTGGGCGGCGACGGCCGCCCCCACCCTCGGGTTGGCGTGTCCCACCGACACCACCGCCAGTCCCGTGAGGCAATCGAGGTACCTCTTGCCCTCGGCATCGGTCAGCCACGAGCCCTCCCCCGAACTGAAGGCAACCGGTTGGCGGCCGTACGTCTGCATGACCACTGCCTTCTCCCGTTCGATGATCGCGCCGGTGGCACTCACGGCGTCACCATCGTTCCTATGCCCTCGGGCGTGAACACTTCGAGCAAAAGAGCGTGCTGGATTCGACCGTCGAGGATGTGGGCTTGGGCGACCCCACCGCGCAGGGCTTCGGCGCAGGAGATCAACTTGGGTCGCATGCCGCCTTCGATCGATGTGCCTTCCAGCATCTCCTCGAGCTGGGCCAGGTTCATCCGCGAAACCAGAGAGTCGGGGTCGTTCTTGTCGCGCCGGACGCCTTCGACGTCGGTGAGGTAGACCAACTTCTGGGCTCCCAACGCCCGGGCCAGAGCCCCGGCGGCGGTGTCGGCGTTGAGGTTGTAGACGTTGCCATCCTCGCCTGTCGCAAGAGGGGCGATGACCGGCACCAGTCCATCCTCGATCAGATCCGAGATCAGCTGCACGTTGACCGTGGTGACCTCGCCCACGTAACCCGAGCCGCGGATCCTTGGGAACCGCCGCAAAGAGGCCGCCATCGAGACCGGTCAAGCCCACGGCCGGGCAGCCGTGGCGGTTGAGAAGGTGGACGATGTCCGGGTTGATCTCTCCAGCCAGAATCCTCTGCACCACCCTTATGGTGGGAGCGTCGGTGACCCGGAGGCCGTCGACGAATTGGGATTCGATGCCCTCGTGGGCCAGGGCGGAGGAGATCTGCGGGCCGCCGCCATGGACGATCACGGGTCGCAACCCCACCATCGCCAGGAGGGTGATGTCGCCGGCGAAACTTTGATGAAATCCGCCCTCCTCCATGGTCGACCCGCCGTACTTGACGACCACGGTGCGTCCCCGGAAGGCCTGGATGTAGGGCAGGGCCTCCATCAAGATCCGGGCCTTCCCCATCGAATTGGCGATCCGGCTCTTGGCCAGATTGGGAGCGCTGTGACCGGTGGTCATGACCGTTCCCCGTTGAACCTCACGTAATCGGGCGTGAGGTCGGTGGTGACGATTTCGGCGGCACCGATTCCTCCGCCCACGGCCACATCGATCACAAAGTCACCGGTCAGGAGGCCGGCCAGCTCCCGGTCGTCGAATGGGTAGGCGTAGCCCCGATCGGCCACCCGTACCCCTTCGTAAGTGATCGATATGTCGGACGGGTCGACCTGGCATGCCCCCAGGGCGGCCAGGATGCGGCCCCAGTTGGGATCGCCTCCGTAGAAAGACGACCTCACCAACGCGGAGTCCGCGATCGCCCGGCCATAACCGCGGGCGGACTCGTGGTCGGGAGCACCGCTGATCCGGAGTCTCACCACCCGGGAAGCACCTTCGGCGTCGGCCGCCATCTCATAGGCCAGATGGCGACAGGCAGACTCGACCGCCTCTCCGAACTCGTCGGCGCCAGCCGGAGCCCCTTTCCCGGAAGCCAGAAGCAGGACGGTGTCGTTGGTCGATTCGCATCCGTCGACATTCAGTGAGTTGAAGGTGACGGGCACTACTTCGGCCAGGGCCCGACCCAGCATGGCGGCGTCAACCGCGGCATCGGTGGTGAGGACGCACAGCATCGTGGCCATGTCGGGTCGAAGCATCCCCGACCCTTTCGCCATCCCCCCGACCACAAAACCCTCGCCCTCGACTGCTGTCGTCTTGGCTCGGGAATCAGTAGTGAGGATTGCTTCGGCGGCGGCCGGCCCGCCATCGCTACGTGCGGCGTCGACGAGGCCGGGAAGAGCCTCGATCATCTGCGCCACCGGGAGACGAGATCCGATCGGGCCGGTCGAACACATCAGAACCTGATCGCGCTCGGCTCCCAGGAGTTCGGCCACCCGGCCGGTGACCTGCTCGGCGTCGGCCATGCCGTCCGGTCCGGTCCCGGCGTTGGCCGAGCCCGAGTTGAGAACCACCGCCCGGGCCTGCCCCGTCTGCAGGCGTTGACGGCTGAGGGTGACCGGAGCCGCGGCGGCACGGTTGCGGGTGAAGACTCCTGCGGCAGGGACCGCCTGGGCCACCGCAACGACGATCGCCAGGTCGAGCCCTCCGGAATCTTTGATGCCGGCGGCGGAACCTGCCGCATGAAAGCCCCGGGCGGCGGTCACGCTCATGGCATCCACCCGGCCATCGGCAAACCTGTGGCCTCGTCGAGGCCGAACATGATGTTGGCGGCCTGAACGGCCTGTCCGGCGGCGCCTTTCATCAGATTGTCGATGGCGCATTGGGCGATCACCACTCCCTGGCGGTGGTCCACGAAGGCTGCGACCAGAGCCCGATTCGAACCCGCCACCCATCTGGTCTGGGGTGGGCGATCGATGACGTCGACGAATGGGCTCTTGCTGTATGCGGCCTTCAACAGATCGGAGGGGGCCGGATGGGTCGCCGTCAAACGGGCGGTGACAGTTGCCAGAAGCCCGCGCTGAATCGGGACCAGGTGAGGCGTGAAAGTCACAACCGTGGTGGCGCCGCTGTAATTGTCGAGAGCCATCTCTATCTCGGGACGGTGGCGATGGGTAGTCACCCCGTAGGCGCGCACCCCTTCGGCCACTTCCCCGAACAACAACTCCTCTTTCAGCGCTCGGCCGGCTCCGGATACACCCGAGAGACAATCGGCCACGATCCCGGAAGGCTCTATCAATCCTTCCTTCAGAAGAGGGGCGATCGCAAGCAGTGTCGCAGTGGGATAACAACCCGGCGAGGCGACCCGATCGGCGCCCTCCAGGTCGAAGAGCTCGGGGAGCCCATATCGCCATTGCCCGAGCTCTGAGGGAAAGGGATGGGAGGACCCGTACGCCTCTTCGTATCGGGCGGGCGTATCAAGTCGGAAGTCGCTGCCCAAATCGACCACCTTCACGCCCTGATCCGACAATTGCCGGCCGACCTGAGCTGAAGCTCCGTGGGGCAACGCCAGAAAAGCCAGCTCGAGGTCCCCGGCCTCGGCCGGATCGTTTGATCCGAGGGGCCGATCCCCATCGGGCAGATGCGGGTGAACCTCGCTCAGGACTCCCCGGCGTGGGAGTGGGCACCCAGATAGACGAGATCAAAGACGTTGTGACCGTCGACGAGCTTGACCAACTCGCCGCCGGCATATCCCGACGCCCCGAAAACTGCGGTGCGAATGCTCATGATCGCCCATTATACGCATATGCGAATGGAGTCCCATCGTCGTCCGATGTGCGTCACGATGCGGGTTCTGCGGGTTCCTGACGTCTGGCGTCTGGCGTCTGGCGTCTGGCGTCTTGGTTTTCTCCCGGGTGTCCCACCATTTCTTCACCAGCTCATACGCCTCTTCTTCGGTGTAGGGCCCGTCCTCGATGCGACGCTCGTAGAGCATCTCCATGACCTCGCCGATCAAGGGGCCGGGGGGAACGTTGAGGAACTCCATGACCTGGTGGCCGTTGATCGGGGGACGCAATCGATCCAGCGATCTCGCTCGGCCAGATCGGCGATCCTCGCTTCGAGGTCGTCGATTCGCTCGTTGATCATGTCGGCTTTGCGTTTGTTGGCGGTGGTGACGTCGCGACGCACCAACTCGTTGAGGCGCTCGAGGAGGGGGCCTGCATCCCGCACATATCTGCGGACGGCGGAATCGGTCCATCCCATTTTGAGGGTGTGTGGTCGCAGATGGAGGAAAACCAGGCGCGCGATCATCTCGACGACGTCATTGGGGAAACGCAGAGCTCGCAACCGCTCTCGCGTCATCCGCTGCCCCACCACTTCGTGGTGATGAAACGTGACGCCCTCCGGCCCGTAGGACCTCGTCGCCGGTTTCCCGACGTCGTGCATCAACGCTGCCATTCGCAGCACCAACTCGGGAGTGGTCTTGTCGACCACTGCCAGGGTGTGCGCCAGCACGTCCTTGTGCTGATGCAAGGGATCCTGCTCCATCGCCAGAGCCGGCAACTCGGGAAGGAAGAAGGCCGCCAGACCTGACCTGACCACGCCCGCCAATGCCGGCCCGGGAGTTGGAGCCACGACCAGCTTGGAGATCTCGTCCCGGATCCGCTCCGCCGACACGATCGAGATCCGCTCCGCCATCCGGCCCACGGCCGCCTCGGCGTCCGGATCTATCCGAAAGTCAAGAGTTGCCTGAAAACGAAACAGACGAAGCATGCGCAACGGGTCGTCGGAGAAGGAAATCTCCGGGTCGAGGGGGGTCCGGAGGAGTCCCTCGGCCAGGTCGGCCAGGCCTCCGAAGGGGTCGACGGCCTCGAGGTCCGGAAGTCGCAGGGCGATGGCATTGACGCTGAAATCACGGCGTGACAGGTCGCTCTCGATCTCGCTGGAAAACGTGACTCGGGGCTTCCGGCTGTCGTCGCGGTAGATCTCCGAACGAAACGTCGTGATCTCGGCGACGAAGTCGCCCCGGCGAACACCGATGGTCCCGAAGGCTTCGCCGACCCCGTAAACAGCATCGGCCCACTTGGTGACAACGGCCTTGATTTCGGCGGGGGTGGCATCCGTGGCGAAGTCGAGATCTTCAGGGGTGCGATCCAAAAAGGCGTCGCGAACTGATCCGCCGACGAGGTACAGGCTGTATCCGGCCGAGGCGAAGAGGGAAGCCAGCTCGAGTGTGGGGCTACCCGACTCCACCAGCCAACGAAGCCGGGCGGGGGTCATGGTCAGAGGATACGGCCCCGGAATGATGCGGGGGCAAACCCGTTCTGGCGCGACACGATGGGGTCCTGGCACGGCTCTGTCGCGCCAAAACGGGATCGCCTTGCACGACACCAGAAGGGGTAACTCCCCGCCTGTCGGGCCTAAAGACCACCTCTGGTGGCGCCGATAGGGAGAGGTAGACCGGGAAGGGATCGCGGCTTTATGGACATTTCGATAGAAGAACTACTGCAACGTACGGTCTCGGCCGGCGCCTCCGACCTCCACTTGAAGGTGGGCTCGCCGCCGGTGATCCGGGTTGCAGGCGAATTGAGACGCTTGCACGGGCTGCAGACGATCCGTCCAGAAGACACCGAGACCTTCGGTCAGCAGATCTTTACCCAAAGGGCCGTCAAAGAATTCAAGGAGCGCGGCGAGGCCGACTTCGCCTTCGGGCGCCCCGAACTCGGACGCTTTCGCGTCACCGCCTTCCGTCAGCGAGGCTCGGTCAGCCTGGTGATGCGCCGGGTCCCGTCCGAGTCACCCAGCTTTGAGGACCTCGGCTTGCCGGCGGTGGTCCGTCGCCTCGCCAATGAGGAAAAGGGACTCATCCTCGTCACCGGTCCGTCGGGCTCCGGCAAGAGCTCGTCGATGGCGGCGATCGTCGACCACATCAACAGCACCCGCCCCGTCTCGATCATCACCGTCGAGGATCCGATCGAGATTCTCCATCCGGACAAACTGGCCATCGTCGCCCAGCGCGAGGTCGGGGTCGACACTGCCAATTTCGCCGAAGCGGTCCACCGGGCGGTTCGCCAGGACGCGGACGTCATCGTCATCTCCCACATCGCCGATCATGAGACAGCCCAAGCCGCCATCGGCGCCGCCGAAACCGGGCACCTCGTCATCTCCTCGATGCACACCGTCGACCCCTCCGACACGATCAGTCGCCTTTTGGGTTTCTTCTCGGCTGCCGATCAACCGCTCGTCAGGCGCCAGCTTGCCGCCCACCTGAGAGTGATCCTGAGCCAGCGGCTGCTCGAGACCAGCGATGGCGGCGCCCGGGTGCTGGCCACCGAACTCCTCACCAACAACGAGCGGGTCCGCGAGCGCGTGCTCGACGCAACCCTCACCGCCACGATCGACGAAGTGATGAAGGAGTCCGAGTTCTTCGGAATGCACACCTTCGATCAGACCTTGCAGAATCTGGTCCTATCGAGAAGGATCGCGGTCAGGTCGGCTCTCCCCCACGTACGCAACCCTCATGAGCTGCGGGCCCGCGCCCTCGAAGCCGGGCTCGAGGTTTGAGCGCCTGACTCGCAGGCCTTGAGTCTTCCGACTATTCGTCGATCGCAATCAACGATCCCGGCGGAGTAACTCTCTCCATGTTGGTGAATTGTCCAACCCCGTTGGGCAGCGCTCGCACATCAGTGTTGGAACATCCCCCGTCTTCCTCGCGCTGGTAGGTGATGCTGTACGACTCGGGCCGCCATTGCCTGCCATCGATCGTCACCCCGGCAGGGTCCGACCACACCGCCGCCACCGAGGGCGCGTCACAAGCCGCAAACACCTCGGACCACACCATTGCCAGGCTCAGACCATCACCATCTGAGCGGAGTCGCCGGACCAGCGTCGTCGCGTTCGTAGCGATGCTCGTCACCTCGCCCGCCCACCACCCGGGCTCGTCCGCTCGGATCCGCAGCCGATACTTTGCTTCTGGCGTCCATGGATAGTCCCTGGTGTTGACGTTTCCCAGCGTCGAAGGAAGGACCGAGTCCGATCCCTCCAGAATCGAGCCATCGCGGGCGTACCCACCCCAGTTGACTGCGCCCGATCCCGGGTAGGAGGGATGCCACTGCAGACCCAGATGGGCACCGCCGCTGATTCCGGTCGGGCCGGTGAAGCTCGCCTGCAGAGCCCAGAAATAGAGTTCGGCCACAGCTGGTTTCACAGCCACTTCCAGCGTCACCGACACCTCCGAGAGCACTTCCCTCGGCAACCAGTGCAGGTGGAATGACGACGCCCGGTTGGACGATGTGGGGTAACCCCTGGTGCGACCGGGGTTCACAGCGACCAGTACTGGCTTGCCACCACTTTGGCCCTCTCCACATCTCGAAACCCCTCATCGCTCGAATGGAACTCCTGGCCGGGTTGGGGCGTCTCCCCAAATAGGCCGTGCAACGAGGAGGTAACCGACGTGGTGAGGGCGGGCAGGTGATAGCCGCCCTCGAGGAAGAGCAGTACGGGTTTGTTGTTCCGGACTTCACCAAGACGAGATGCCATCCAGCCGAAATCGCCGGCCTCGAGCCGCAGCTCAGCCAGGGGGTCTTCGGCATGAGCGTCGTAGCCGGCGCTGACCAGGATCCAATCTGCCTGGTACTGGGTGAGCACCGGGCACACGATTTCGTTCCAGGCCATCTGATAGGCATCACCTGCCGTCCCGGCCGGTACCGGGATGTTGATGGTGGCCCCGACTCCTTCGCCCTCGCCGACTTCCTCCGCCCGACCTTCGTAGGGGTAGAACGGGAACTGGTGGAGGCTGACGTACAGCACCCGCGGGTCCCCGTAGAACATCGCCTGGGTGCCGTTCCCGTGATGCACGTCCCAATCGATGATCGCCACCCGCGCTCCCTGCGACGCCAGTAACCCTGCCGTGACGCCGACGTTATTGATGAGGCAGAACCCCATTGCACGGTTGGGGGTGGCATGGTGTCCGGGCGGCCTCAGCGCCAGAAAGGCGATGCTGAGATCGTCTGATTTGGAAATCTCCGCGACAGCGGCCGGCCCTGCGCCGGCGGCCCGCAATGCCGCTTCCCAACTCGTGGGAACCACCACCGTGTCGGGATCGAGATGTCCGCCACCGGCTCGACAGAACCTCTCAACCGCATCCAGATACGTCGGGAGGTGCACCAATTCCAGCAGCTCGCGTTCCGCCCGGGGCGGGCTCAGCCTTCGGATCGGGACCCCCGCATCCTCGACCCCGTGCTCGACGGCGCGCAGACGAGCGGTTCGTTCCGGGTGGTAGGGGCCGGTCTGGTGCTGACCGAAACTGGGATGGGTTACGTAGAGGACCGCTGCATCACGAGAGGTCGGCACCTCCTTACTCTCCCACAGGTGTCACCAAGAGGTCGCCTGGAACGCCTGCGCGTTAGAGGGGTCTTGCCGGGTCGCGTCGAGATGACTTCGGGCTGGGCCAAGGCCGTCGTCCGTCCATGGAACGACGACATCGACGCCGTCTCGCTTCGTCTCGAACGAGGCGGCGCCAAATTTCTTCGAGCCTGCGCAGAGATGGCTGGGGGGTGGTCTCCCGAGGTGCTGTCGCCCGCCACTCTCCCTGCGGCGATGCCACTCTGGCGCGAAGCGGGCTTCGTCGAGGCCGACCGACTCATCCTGATGGAACACGACCTGATCTCGGTCGATCGTCCCACCACCCTTATAGACGCTGGCGGCATCGACCCGATCGACGAGCTATCCGCGATCGACTCCGAGGCGTTCTCGCCCCGATGGCGGCTGGGACGCCTGGGTTTGACCGAAAGCGTGGCGGCGACCAATCGCTCGGTTGTCTTTCGGGTCGCAGCCGATGGCGTTTGCGTCGGCTTTGCGATCGCGGGTGTTGCCCTCGGGGCCGGCTACCTGCAAAGGCTGGCGGTTTCACCTCAAGCCCGGGGAGGTGGGCTCGGAACCGACCTGGTCAGAGCCTCGCTGCGATGGGCACGGGGGCACGGTGCCCGATCGATGCTGGTCAACACTCAGATGGACAACGTGGGCGCGGCATCGATCTATCGCCGGTTGGGATTCAATGACGTGCCCGGCGGGCTGGTTCTCTTCAGGTTCGTCCCCACGGGGGGCGCCGAGTAGTGCCGCCTCCTCTTCCACCGCGCTATCGGCTCGAGGTGAGGCTGGGTCGCGATCAGGACATCGAAGAGTGGCTCGCGACCGATCTCAACCTGGACCGCCCCGTGCTGGTTCGGATCCTTGGTCCCGACGCCTCGGAGAAACGCAGGCACGAATTTCTCTCGACAGTCCGGGCCGCTGCTGCCGTCATCCATCCCCATCTCGAGCCGATCTATGCCGCCGAGGAGGTTGCCGGCGGTGCATACGCCGTCTCGGAGTGGAGCGGTGGGTTGACCCTGGAAAGCAGGCTGGCCGGCGGTGACACCCTCGATCCGTCCGAATTCGCCGCGAATGCCGCGGGGCTGGCAGGAGCACTGGCAGCCCTTCATGAAGCCGGGTTGGTCCATGGGGCGATCGACGCCGGCTCCGTGATGTACACCCTGGCCCGGCCAGCCCGTCTGGGAGGCTTCGGTCGGCCTCAGCGCTATCTCACGACACCGGTGGGCGACGTCACCGACCTCGCCGTGGTGCTCGAGCAGGCCCTGACCGGTTTCGCCCAGGGCGGGCCTCCCCCTTCTGAGATGGTCGACGGGCTGCCCCGGGCGGTCGATCGTGCGCTCGACGAGGCCCGGGACGGGCGGCTGGATGCCCACGGTCTGGCCGTGGTACTCGAAGCCATCCCCCGTCCCGCTGCCGCCGCACCCGAGGACCCGCAACGCTGGAAGCGGGCTCCTCTCTTCGCGGCGGCGTTGATCCTCGTAGCCATTGGACTGATCGCCCTGGGGAGGGTCCTGGCTGGAGACGTCACGATCCCCGTGATTCCCGGCCCTTCGGCCTCGGCCCCAACCTCGTCTACTACCTCTTCAACCACCACCACCACCCAGGCCGGATCACCAGAACCGGTGTTGATCGCCGCCGCCGCGACCTACGATCCGTACGGAGAGGGAGGCGAGAACGACGGCTCGGTCGGCCTCGTGATAGATGGCGATCCCTCCACCACCTGGCGCACCGAGAGATACCGCGATCCGATCGAGCTCTTGAAGCCGGGAGTCGGGTTGACGGTGGCGGTGGCCGGTACCCCGGGCTCGATCGAGCTGCTCGGTCTCAGCACCGGAGTGGTCTTTCAGATCTTTTGGTCCGAGTCGCGGCCCCCGGAACCGTCGCAATGGGAACAGGTCGTGTCGGGCCGCTTCGAAGGTGCTCCCCTTCCGATCCAACTCCCTCCCCGCGATGGTGGGAACTGGTTGGTGTGGTTCACTTCGCTCCCCGCCCAATCAGACGGTGATTACTGGACAACCGTCGGAGAGATACGCTTCTCCTGATGACCACGGCCCAGGACGATGCCGCCCTGATCGCCAGGGTGGTGGAGGGGGATCACGACGCCTTCGCCACCCTCATGCGGCGACACGAAGACCGGGTCTTTGCCGTTTGCCTCCGCATCATGGGGAACCGGACTGCCGCCCTCGACGCCACCCAGGAGACCTTCCTCACCCTTTACCGCAAGTCGAGCCAGTACCGGGCGACCGCAGCCGTCGGCACCTGGCTCTACCGAATTGCGGTCAACACTTGCTACGACCTCCTCCGCAAGGAACGACGCCGACCATCGGAGGCAATGCCCAGCTATCTCGATCCCGCCGATCCGCACGGCGAGGACGAGTTCACGTCCGTGGAGTTGCGTCCGACCGTCGAAGCCGCTCTCGCAACTTTGACGCCCGATTTCAGGGCGGTGGTCGTTCTTTCCGACATCGAAGGGATGGGGCTGCCCGAGGTGGCCGAAGCGCTCGGCATTCCGGTGGGCACGGTCAAGTCACGGCTTTTTCGGGCCCGGCGGCAGCTCGGTTTGGTTCTCGGGAACCTTTCCGATGGTTCCGAGCATCCAAACGGTACAGAACCATGACATTGCCACAGGACCCGTTCCGCAAAGCACGAGATCGCGACCATCGTCGCCACGATCTCGATCTGGTCGCGTCCTATGCCGGCGACGACTCCGGAATCGACCGCGACTCGGCCGCAGCCCTGGTGGCGTCCTGCCCTGAATGTCGTGCCGAGTTCGACCTGCAACGTCGGGTTGCCGCTTGGACGTCCGCCGCTCCGCTTGTGACCATGAACGAGGCCGAACGCTCCCTCCTGCACGATCGGATTGATGGCGCCATCAACCAACCGAACGTGTTTTCGATCGACCGACATCGGAGTCGGCGCCAGCCGGGTCAGCTTTTGTTGAGGATCGGGACCGCCGCCGCCGCCCTGGCTGTGGTCGCGGGTGTTGGAGGGCTGTTCAATGAAATCGGGGGAGACAACGACGGAGGAACCGCCTTCCAGACAATTGCATCCGAACTTGCGGCGGGATCGGCTGAGACCACGGCGGCTGCCGCGGCGACCACCACCACTGCCGCCAGTTTTGCGGCAGCCTCTACAGAGAGATCGGTTCTGACTGGTGGGGATGCCGATGCCGTCCGCGCGGAGATCGACGAGTTGATGGCACGAGCAGCTTCCCCGGAGGAGGCCGGGGTTCCTGCCGATGCACAGGCGGACGCCATGACCGGCATCCCACCCTGTAACGATGAGCTGGCCGGGCGCGAAGTTCTCATCACCGCCGAGTCGGTCCTCGATGGTGAACCCATCGTCGTGTTCGTTGTGTCAAGGACGGAAGAATCGGAGCCGACCGCTTCGGGAGCAGACGTCGAGGCGTTGGTGTTCCGCACCGTCGATTGCTCGGCAGTCGACCTCAGTTGAGTTCGGAACCACTTAGAGACCCCGGGACGATCCTTCCGCCACCTGACAACGGGAGCCGGAACCCCGGTCGAAACCCGGGGATTAACCTGATCGACGTGGAAGACTTCCCGGCTCGTTTCGCCGCCCTCCTCGAGTCGGTCGCGACCCGGGTCAGGGCCCTGACCACCGACCGGGTTGCGAAGTGGATCCGGGTCTCCTCGCTGGGCCTGGTCGCCGCCACCCTGGGAATGATGGCGATCCTCTTTCTGTTGCTGACCATATACGGCGCCCTCGCCATCCCACTCGGTCCCGACGGAGCCTTCGGGGTTCTCGGAGCGCTCTTTCTGGTTGCGGGGGTGGTGCTGTGGGTCAAGAGAAGCAAAGGGAGCAAGGCAACGTGACGTCAGTTCGCAGTGCGGTTATCGGGTGACGCGGGTGTCGACGATGCGGCTGTCGAAAACCTGATCATCATCGGCAGTGGCCCCGCCGGACTCACCGCAGCTCTCTACGCCGGGACGGGCCGACCTGAAACCACTCGTCTTCGAGGGCATCCAGGCCGGGGGTCAATTGATGATCACCACCGACGTCGAGAACTACCCGGGATTTCCCGATGGAATTCTCGGCCCCGAGTTGATGGATCACTTCCGCAAGCAGGCCGAGCGTTTCGGAGCTCGTCTCGTGCCCTCGGACGTCACCCGGGTCGACTTCACGACTGATCCCAAACGGATCTGGGTCGGTGCCGATGAGTACCTGGCGCGGACGGTCATCGTCAGCACCGGGGCTACCGCCAAGTGGCTGGGCATTCCTGGAGAGGAACGGTTGACCGGACGCGGCGTCTCGGCGTGTGCCACCTGTGATGGCTTCTTCTTCCGGGACCGGGAGCTGGTGGTGGTCGGCGGCGGCGACTCCGCCATGGAGGAAGCTCTCTTCCTGACGAAGTTCGCATCGAAGGTCACCGTCGTCCATCGGCGCGATCAGTTCCGCGCTTCGGTGATCATGGGCAACCGGGTCTCCGAGCATCCCAAGATCGAGACCGTCTGGAACACCGAAGTGGAGGAGATCCACGGGGACAACGGGGTCACTGGTGTCACGTTGGTCGACGTCCATCACCGGCGAGCGACGCCATCTCGACACCGACGGGGTCTTTGTGGCGATCGGGCATGCGCCCAACACCTCCCTATTCGAAGGCCAGCTCACCTTGAACCCGAGCGGTTATGTAGTTCTCCAGGGCGACGGCACCACCTCGACGGGTGTCCCGGGCGTATTCGCGGCGGGCGATGTCAGTGACTCCCGCTACCGTCAGGCCGTGAGTGCGGCCGGCAGCGGATGCATGGCAGCCATCGACGCCGAGCGTCATCTGGCCGATCATGTGTCCGTTCCTCCCACCGACGTGCTCTACGTGGCGATGGGTGTAGGAGACTTTGACGGAGGGCGGAATGATGCGGGGCCGTCGGGAGTTGAATCGACGTGACAACGAGAGGAACCAGGGATGAGTGAGAAGACCATCACCTTGACAGATGCCAATTTCAGCGAAGAGATCGCCGGGGAAGCCCCGATACTGGTCGACTTCTGGGCGGAGTGGTGCGGACCATGTCGTTTGGTGGCGCCCGTTCTCGACGAGATTGCCACCGACTACAAGGGCAAGATCTCGATCGGGAAGCTCAACGTCGATGAGAATCCGCGCATCTCGGCGTCGTTCGACGTGATGAGTATTCCCACGATGATCCTCTTCAAGGACGGTGTGGAGAAGAAGCGGATCATCGGCGCGCAGGCCCAAGCACGCCATCGTCAGCGAGCTCTCCGAGTACCTCGCTTAGCCCGAGCGATCATTCGCACCATTTTGGGGGGCGTAGTGCGCCTCTATCGACTGCACGACTCAGGAGAGCCGGTCCGGGACATCCAGGACCGGCTCTTGGCGTTGGGATATCGAGCCGGTTCCGATGCCCGCGGAGACTTTGGCGAGGCCACCGATGAAGCGGTTCGCGCCTTTCAACGCGAACGCGGCCTGACTGCCGATGGAGAGGTGGGACCCGAGACCTGGCGATATCTCTATGAGGCCGGTTACCGGCTCGGTGATCGACTGCTGTATTTGAAGCGACCGATGATCCGCGGCGAGGACGTGCTGGAGCTGCAGAGCCGCCTCAGCCAGCTTGGATTTGATCCGGGCCGGGTCGACGGCATCTTCGGCCCCGACAGCGAAAAGGCGATTCTCGACTTCCAACGCAACCGCAACCTGACCGAGGACGGAGTCGGCGGCCCCGAGGTCATCACCGAGCTGAGACTGCTCGTGCGCGGAACCATTGGCGCAGGGCGGGAAACGGTCAGAGAGCGCGAGTGGCTCCGCAGTCTCCCGCCCAGCCTGGTCGGAGCCCGAGTGTTCTTCGATCCGGCATGCCGCTCCCCCGAAGAGGCCCAAACTGCGTGGGCCGCCGCCAGTGCAGCCGCCCTGGCACTCCAGGATCGAGGCGGGTTGCCGATGCTGGCTCGGGCTGCCGACATCAGCCTTCCCGAACGGGTGCGGGCGGGGCGTGCCAACCGCCAGGGAGCCGAATTGGTCGTTTCTTTCCAGCTTCGTCGTGGTGAAACCGAAGAAGCCGTGTACTACTACGAGCGAGGGGCCAATCGCTCGGAGGCGGGGGCTCTACTTGCCCTCAAGGTCGCAGAGGCGATCGGCGGCAAGACTCTGGGTATGGCAACGGCGATCCTGCGGGAAACCCGCGCTCCGGCGGTCATCGTCGCCAGGGAGACGCTTACGGCCGATGTCGGACGGCAGGTGGTGACGGGCTTGGAAGCATTCTTCACCCAGCGAAGTACCGAGTAAGCAGTAGGACAGTAGGCAAAGCCAGAACGCCAGACCGTGGCATTACTGCTTGCTGCCTACTGCCTACTGCTTACTGCCTACTGATCTATCCCATCAGCTTTCGATAGATCTTCTCTAGATCCTCGATCGACCCGTAGTCGATGTGAAGGGCGCCCCGCCCGCTCCGAAACTCAACCCTCACCTTGGAGTTGAGGCGATCGGCCAGGCGATGCTCGAGTTCGATCACCTCGGCCGGTCGGATCTCACGCACCCGGGGACGCCCGCCCCGGGCCGGTTCCTCCCCTCGCCGTAGCCTGACAGCCTCTTCGATCTGACGAACGCTCCAACCCTCGTCCACCGCTCGCTTGGCGACGTGCTCGGCGAAGGCTCGGTCATCGACTGCAGCCAACGCCCGGGCGTGACCGGCCGAGAGCTCGCCCCTCTCGACCATGCCCTGGATCGAGGCCGGCAGACTCAGCAACCTGAGCGTGTTGCTGATGGTCGCCCGGCTCCTGCCGACCCGCCTCCCAACGTCATCATGAGTCATGCCAAAATCTTCCAGAAGTTGCTGGTAGGCGGCAGCCTCCTCGAGCGGAGTCAGGTCGGATCGTTGGAGGTTCTCGACGAGGGCCTCAGTCAGAGAGGCGGCGTCATCACCCGATCGGATCATTGCCGGAATCTCTGTCAACCCGGCCCGCCGGGCGGCCCGCCAACGCCGCTCCCCCGCCACCAGAACGTATCCGCCCTCCGGATTGCGCCGGAGGACGACAGGTTGGAGAAGGCCTACGGTCGCGATCGAATCTGCCAGGGCCGAAAGAGATTCCTCGTCGAAGCTCGTCCGCGGCTGTTGGGGGTTGGTACTGATCTCGTCGACGCTGACATGGGCGAATCCCGAGTCAGTCACTGCCGCCGATGGGATCAGGGATTCCAGCCCCCGTCCCAAACCCCGCTTGGCGACGCCGGTCTTGGGCCTCAAAGGCGGGAGGCCTGCGCTCCGTGTTGTCACATTTCCCTCCTCAATCAAGGTGATGCCGGCGCCGGAACTCGCGTCCCAGTTCTCGATAGGCGATGGCGCCCCGTGTCATCGGATCGAAGGCCTCGATCGGCTCGCCGTAGGAGGGAGCCTCCGAGATCCGCACGGAACGAGGGATCACGGTCCGATACGTGTCCTCGACGAAGTGTTTACGGACCTGGTTGGCGACGTCTCTCGAGAGGTTGGTTCGAGCGTCATACATCGTGAGAACCACGCCCTCCACCCTCAAAGTGGGATTGAGTTGGCGTTTGACCAAGTCGACGTTGTTGAGGAGTTGGCTCAACCCCTCCAGGGCGTAGTACTCGCATTGAATGGGAATCAGGACCTCGTGAGCCGCCGTCAAGGCATTGACGGTCAGCAATCCGAGGGACGGCGGACAATCGATGAAGATCACCCTGAAGTCGTCGGCGATCGTCGCCAACGCCAGCTTGAGTCTTCCCTCACGGGAGAAGGCCGGTACCAGTTCGATTTCAGCCCCGGCCAGGTCGATGGTGGCCGGAACCACAAAGAGGTTCTTGACAGACGTCGGTTCAATAGCGTCTTCAATCGGTATATCCTTTAAAAGAACGTCGTATACCGAGTGGGTGATGGCGCCCCGATCGATGCCCAGACCGGAGGTGGCGTTGCCCTGGGGATCGAGGTCCACGATCAGCACCCGTTGGCCTTGAAATGCCAGAGCGGCGGCCAGGTTGATCGCGGTCGTCGACTTGCCAACTCCTCCTTTCTGGTTGGCCAGGGCGACGATCGTGGCGGGCGGTTGGTTGGCCAGAGAAGAGTCGTTGTGAGTGCTCACTACGCCCGCATCATAAGGAGTCTCGGGCTGTGGTCAAGGATTCCCGGCGGAACCGCCATTTCCTCGTACCCGACCACCCCGGAACCCGTTCCGCTGACCACGGCGATGCCTCCGGGGCCAAGAATCCTTCGGAGATGGGGCAACAGGGAACCGGCGGGCATGGCGGCCCGGCTGACGATGGCCTCAACCGGCCCTTCCAAGGTCGCGATTTCCCCCAACGCTGCCTCGATTTCGACCTCGACGATTCTTGCCCCCCTTCGAATCAGGTCGATCCTGCGGATCGACCGGTCGAACAGAGTCACGTGGCTGCCTGGCCACAGGATGGACAGGACCAACCCGGGCAAACCTGCTCCGCTTCCCAGATCCCAACACCGAGCGGGGGGTGAATTCCAACCACCGGCGAAGAGAATCGAGTCGGCGACGTGCCGTTCGTTGATGATCGGGCCCTCGGAGGGGCCGATTGCCCCCGCCGGGATGGCCTCGGCAATCAACCAGGCAGCGAGCAGGCCGAGTTGTCGCTCTTGTTCGCCACTCGGGTTGATGCCGACAAACTCCAGGCAGGCTTCAAGGGCAGGATTCACGTGAAACTTGAGGGTTTAGTCCTCGTCGTCAGGCTCGGAACCGGCTTCGGTCGTGGCTATGACAACGTATCGGCGCGGGGGCTCACCCTCGGAGTAGGACCTCACCCCATCGCGCTCGGCGACGGCGTCGTGAATTACCTTGCGGTCAGCCGCGCTCATGGGTTCAAGCATTATTTCGCCACCCTCGCCCAGCACCTGGTCGATCAATTGGGCCGCATAGATGCTCAACGCCTGGCGCCGGCGCTCGGCGTATCCAGCAATGTCGATCCTGACCCGGGCCGTATCGTCGACCTGCCGGTGCAGCACGGTTTTGGTGATCTCGTGAATGGCCTCCATCACGGAACCCCTTGGACCCACTAAGGCCTCGGTCTGCTCGCCGTCGATCGTCACCACGACCACTTCGTCCTCGACCGACACGTTTACCTGGCCCTCAAGGCCGAAGGAAGCCACCAGACCGTTGAGAAACTCCTCAACCATTGGAGCCTGCTCATGCGGATTGGCTGTGCTCACCCTTGCCTCTCTCTCTCGTGATGGACCGGCGGAACGGCCCGGATTATCGCGGCTATCTCGATCCCTATGCCGCTCATTTCCGGGACGATTTGACGGCCGTGACCGGTTGTCATCGCCGGACGACCGCTCGGTTCGGGGCCGCGAGTCCTGTCCCTGTGGCGGTCTGGCCTGGGTTCCGCGACCTCGCTGGCTATTCCCGCCCGACCTCGGTCCTCCCCTGGGTGTGTCGTTGCGGTCGCCCTGAGGCCGCGAGCCCTGCGATCGAGCGGGGCGATCGGTATCGCCCTCGCCCCGTCCGCGCCGGCGCTTGCGATTTCTCCCCTGCGGCCTTGGCTTGACCCGCACGATCGCATCTTTCCCGCCCATACCCAGAAAACCCTTCTCGGGCTCCTGGATGACTTCGACATCGACGCCCTCGCGATCGCTGATCGACAGCTCCTGCATCGCTGCGGCAACGGCGACATCAACGGTCTTTCCTCGGACCTCTACCCACTCAACCACGGTTCACTTCCTCTTACGACGTCGGCGACGATCGGCCGAACCAGGCTGGATTCTGGCCGGTTTCTTCTCTTCGTCCGCTTGCTGTTTGTTGTTCCGGGTCTCGGGCTCCTCCAGTGCCACGGGCACCTGTGGCCGCCCATCGATCCGGAAGATGACAATCTGTTGTAGCAACCGGAAAATATTCCCAGTCATCCAGTAGAGGACCAGGCCGGCCGGAAAGTTGTAGGACACGAAGCCGATGAAAAACGGCATGACCTTCGTGACCATTTGCGTGGCCGCGGCCTGCGGATTGTCCGGTCGAATCTGGCCGGCCGTGGCGTGCCACTGTTGGACGTATTGACTGGCCACCATGATCGCCAACATCGCCAGATAGGGGATTGCGGTGCCGATCCCCAGGGCGACCGCCTCCGAAATCTTCGTCCCCAGGTTCATGCCGAGAAAGGTCTGACCTGCATCGATAGCGGTCCTCAAGGCCGAGCCGACCGGGATGTGGACCGAAGGTGCAGGGGGTTGCCCCTCGGTTTGGGTCACCGAAAGGACCTGGAAGAGAGCGAACCAGATCGGCATCTGCACGATCAGGGGAAGCAAGCATCCGCCCGGGGTGGCGCCGGCCTCTCGTTGGACCCGCATCAACTCCTTTTGCATCTCCTGGGGCGTTTCTTTCAGTTCTTTCTGGATTCGCCGCACTTCGGGTTGGATCGACTGGAAGGCCCGAGTCGATCGGGTTTGCTTCAGAGTCAACGGGAACAGCAGAAGGTTGACGCTGATCGTTAGAAAGATGATTGCCAGCCCATAGGAGGGGACCAGGTCGTAGAAAAAAGCGAGCGCGCCGCCGAGAATGTCCTTGAGGCCGCTGAACAGCTGACCCATCAGCGAGCCCTCCAGCTATCGGGAACCGGATCGAACCCGCCGGGATGGAGCGGATGGCACCGGGCGATCCTCTTGATTCCGAGCCAGCTCCCGCGGATCACACCAAAACGACCGATCGAGTCAGCCGTGTATTGGGAGCAACTCGGTTGAAAGCGGCATCGGGGATTCAGGCTGGGGCTTACCAGTTTTTGGTAGATCTTTATCAGGTGTACCGCCGTGCGAGCTGGGACGCGAGCCAGTCCATAAAGGGCTCGTCTCAAGCCGGCCCCCGATCAAGACCGGTCGTGGCTGCCTCGGAAATCCAGGACACCAGCGTGGCGAATTGCACATCTGGCACGGTCGCTCCGGCGATGACGACGAAGTCGTATCCCTGGGGGAGTCCCGCCATTCGGACGGCCTCTCGAAGCCTTCGCTTTGCTCGATTACGTACCACTGCGCTTCCTATTCGTCGTCCGGCTACCAGTCCGACCCGGACATTTCCTGGTTGCCCCGCCGCCCGAACGACCACCAAATCACCCACCCGCCGGCGACGACCCGTCGACAGGACGGTACGGAAACTGGCCGAAGAGCGGAGTGAAGCGGGCTTAGGCGGCGAGACGCTTGCGGCCTTTTGCCCGCCGTGATTTGAGGATGGCGCGCCCAGCACGAGTCGCCATGCGATGGCGGAAACCATGCTTGCGCTTCCGCCTCCTTACCTTTGGTTGGAACGTTCTCTTCATGAAGACCCCGGGGAATCGATTTGGAACTGGTGAGTTTGGACCTGGAAAAGCGGAGAAAATGGACCTCTGGAGGTTATTGCGGGCGGGGGACAAGGTCAAAGGCCAGAAACCTTCGCGAAAAAAACCCTGGCCGTCCCCGCGACCCCTCGACCTCAGTCCGTACTCGGAACCGGTGGAAAAGTCCGATTCCGCTTGATTATCCGGGCCTCCCGTGCCTCATCAAAGGTGGAATCCGCGGTCTTGACGCACTCCACAGGCCTATCCATACTCGCTTTCCGCTGGAGAGCGATTTTCGGGTTACTTCCCCTTCTCAACTGTGTTTAGTCGTGCTCCGGGCGAGGTTTTAGAGGCAGGTCTGTGCCCGGTTTTCAGGGCTATCCACAGATGTGGATGTGGCTGTGGAAACTTTCGGGGGCAGGTCGCGACAGTGGAGGATGGGTCTGGTGCATTTTGTTACGTCGTTTGAGGGATGGCCGGATCGGTGGAGTGAGTTTCAAAGGGCGTTGAGAGGCTCGGTGTCGACTGCCAATTGGCAAAAGTGGCTTTCCCGTCTCGAACCCGACGTAGGCCCCAACCGTGTGACGCTGGTAGCTCCCAACGATTTCCACTTGCAATGGGTGCAGGACAAGCATTCCTCCCTGATCGAACACGCCTTCAAACAGACCTTCGGTGATGCCGTCGAATTGCGGTATTTGAGCGCCAACGAACCACTCGAGGCACCCCCTCTGCCGCTGGTGGAGCATCGACCGTCCGTCGTTGAAAACGAAAACTCGGGCACCCTGGTCGGGCGCTACCGATTCGATAACTTCGTCGTCGGGAACTCCAACCGTTTCGCCTGGGCCGCAGCCATGGCTGTAGCCGAGCAGCCCGGAACCCATTACAACCCCTTGTTCATCTACGGGCCGGCCGGCCTGGGCAAGACCCACTTGCTACATGCTGTAGGACATCTCGCACTCGAGCTCTATCCCGGCCTGGTCATTCGCTACATCACTTCTGAGCGGTTCCTGAACGACTTCATCGATTCGATCCGACGCAAGAGAGTGGACGATTTCAAGCATCGCTACCGATCGACCGACGTCCTCCTCCTCGATGACGTCCAGTTCTTCGAAGGCAAGGAGCAGATCCTCGAAGAGTTCTTCCACACGTTCAATAGCCTCTATGAATCCGGCAAACAGATGGTGATCAGCTCCGATCGCCATCCCCGCGGTCTCTCCACCCTTGAAGACCGCCTGAGAAGTCGTTTCGAGTGGGGGCTTCTAACCGACATCCAGCCGCCTGACATCGAAACCCGCCTGGCGATTCTCCGGCGCAACGCCGAGTTCGCGCCTCGACCGGTGCCTCGCGATGTGTTGGAGTTCATCGCCAGCGTCGTCTCCGACAACATCCGCGAGTTGGAAGGCGCCCTTACCCGGGTCACGGCCTTTGCGGCCCTGACCCATCGTCACATCGAGTTGGCGATGGCCCAGGAAGTGCTTGGTGATCTCCTGCCGAGCACGGAGGGCAAGGCCCTGGCGGCCGAGGACATCATCAGAGCGACCGCCGAGTCTTTTGGGTTCTCGGTGGGCGAGGTTGAAGGACCCAGCCGCCGGCAACCCCTCGTGTTGTGCCGGCAGGTGGCGATGTATCTGTGCCGTGAGCTCACCGACCTGTCGTTGCCGAAGATCGGACATCACTTCGGAGGACGCGACCACACGACGGTGATCCATTCCGTCGACAAGGTCAAGCGCATCATCCGAAGCGACCGCACCGTCTTCGATCGCGTCCACAGCCTCTCGCAACAACTGCGGAAATCTTGATGGTTATCAACGCCCCCATCGCACCGTCTCGATCGACGGTGGACAACCGTCACACTGTCAACAGCGGGTTGGGGACGCGATCACCCAACGTTTACGGAACGTTTCCCTACCTCTCCACATATCCACACTGACTACTACAACTACTTACTCTTTATATATAGAGCCATAGATTTAGAAGGGACGCTTCGTTGTGAGAATCCGAGCCGAGCGAGATGACCTTGCCGATTTGTTCTTGCGAGCCAACCGGGCAGTCGCAAGCAGATCGGCGTTGCCTGTGCTGCAAGGCGTGCTGTGTGAGGTTGAGTCTGGCCGGCTAGAGGTGACCGGGACCGATCTGGAAGTGACGGTCCGAACATCGGGTCCCGTCGAGATGATGGAGGAAGGCAAAGCGGTCATTCCCGGACGGCTGCTGTCGGAGGCAGTCCGGAAGATGCCGGTGGGGGTCGTGACGATGGGCGTCAGCGACGGCGAGGTCGAGATTCTCGGCAAGGGACCCCGTTTCACCCTGCGCACGTTGAACCTCGACGACTTTCCGGCGCTGGACGACAAACCGGTTGATGGCGTCGAGGTCGATGGCGATGAGCTGACTGCGGCGCTGGCCCAGGTCGTCGTGGCCTCGTCCTCCGATGCAGCACGGCCGATCCTGACCGGGGTCCTCTTCGAATCGACCGATGAAGGGCTGCGGCTCGTCGCAACCGACTCCTACCGACTGGCCGTACGCGACCTTCCCGGGATGGGCATCACCGGTCAAGGCCTGGTGCCGGCGCGAGGGCTGCGCGAGCTTGCCAGGACCATCGGGGCGTCGAAGGTGACTGCCGGGTTGGCCGACCGGGAAGCCGTGTTCTCTTCAGATCGAGGGTCGCTCCGGATACGTTTGATCGAAGGCGCGTTTCCCAAGTATCGGTCGCTGCTGCCGGAGACCTACCCCACCCAGGTGATCATGGAGAAGGAAGCCGTCCTCGAAGCCCTGGGCCGGGTGGCGCTGGTGGCGGAGGATCACATTCCGGTGCGGCTGAAGATCGGTGAAGGGGGAGTGGAAGTCAACGTGACCCGCCAGGACGTCGGAGCCGAGGTGGAGCACCTCGCCGGTGAGTTCACAGGGGCCGACGAAATCCTGATCGCCTTCAACCCCCGCTATCTGGCCGATGGAGTGAGCGCCATCGCCGGTGACAAGATTCGCATGCGGCTGATCGATGGTTTGAAGCCAAGCGTGCTCGACAACGGGGACGGCGGTTTCCTCTATCTTCTGATGCCGGTGAGGATCTAAGCGGGTCTCCCGAGATCGTCATGCCCGAGATCGTCATGGCTGGTGCGTCACGCGCCCTGCGTAGGCTCTGACTCATCACGCACCACGCCCTCCGCCGAACATGTTGAACTGGGTCGCTCTCGCCGATTTCCGCTCATACTCCGAGCTGCGCTGGAGCCCGGATCCCGGAATCAACATCCTGGTTGGCAACAACGGGGCCGGTAAGACCAACCTCCTCGAAGGGGTTGCCTACCTTGCCAGCCTCAGGTCGTTGCGAGGCGCCCCTGACGAAGCCCTCGTGGCCGAAGCGGCTCCCTCCGGAGTGGTCAGGGGAGAGGTTTCCAAGGGGGAGGGGACCGCCCTGATCGAGGTAGAGATCAAACGAAAGGGAGGGCGCCGGGCCCGCCTCGACGGCAAAGGACTCCAGCGGACCGCCGATCTCCTTGGAATCATGCGGGTAGTCGCGTTCCTTCCCGAGGACCTCGATCTGGTCAAGGGTGCACCCTCGGGTCGGCGGGCCCTGCTCGACGATCTGGCGGTGCAACTGTGGCCGGCGGCCCATCACGACCAATCCGAGTATGAGAGGTCGCTTCGCCAGCGCAATGCATATCTGAAGTCCGGTGAGAGAGATCAGATGACTCTCGACGTATGGGATACGAGATTGGCTCAGGCCGGCGCTCGCCTCATGGCCAGGCGCGCTCGGGCCGCAGCAGCGTTGTCCGCGTTGGTCACCGACGTGTACTCGCGGGTAGCCGCCCGCGAATCACAAGTCTCGATCGAGTACGAATCCGACTGGGGCGGCTCGCTTGATCCGTCGACTCCTCCCAGCGATTGGACCGCGGCCTTGATCGATTCGCTGGCTGCTCGCCGGCGGGTCGATCTCGAGTTGCGACTCACCGGAGCCGGACCCCATCGCGACGATCCAGTTCTCAATCTCGATGGTCGTCCTGCCCGCTACCAATCGAGCCAGGGCGAGCAGCGCACGATGGCATTGGCCCTCCGCATCGCTGCCCACCACGCGATCGCCGACCAGATCGGGGTCGATCCGCTCCTGCTGCTCGATGATGTGTTCTCGGAGTTGGACCCATCGCGGGCCGAAGCTTTGACTTCGGCGCTGCCGGGAGCGCAGATAATCATTACGACGACCCGTCCCGAAGAGGTCCCGCTGGAAGGAAAAATGTGGCGGGTAGAACCCGGACTCGTCAGATGACGCAAGTCCAAGTATTCTGCGGTCATTGACGAACGCTCTCCCCGAAATTCGGTCGCACGGTGTCGGTACTCGATCGTGGACAACCGAATTACGTTTCAGGCGGGCTCCAGTGACCAAATTTGGGGTTGAACCGGCGAAGGCCCCATTTTCGCCTCCTTCGCTGATTCTTAAGAAGCAGAGGGGGTCTCGTTATGCAGCCTGAGCCGCTCGAAACACTGTTGGAGGGGCTGCTCGCCAAGCTGGGGCTGCCGGCCCCTTCGGTCAGCTTGTCGTTGGACGAGGGATGGGACGAGATCGCCGGCTCTCCCTGGTCGGGCCAGACCAGACCTTTGTTCATAAGGGAGGGAGAGTTGGTGGTGGAGGCCATTTCACCGGCCCTGGTGGGGATGCTCCGGTATGCCATCGGGGACCTGATGAGGCGTCTCGACGACCAGCTCGGCGAGGGGGTCGTGGAGACCGTCAGGGTCCTTGGGCCGAATCAACGTTGACCGTTTCCGGGCCATCCAAAAAGAGCCCGTAACTATTGACCTTTTTGCCCATCGACGGACGCTCCTGATGGCCAAATCTGTCACCGGTTCGGCTATAATTACAAACATGAAATCGGTGGCCCGGAAGGCCCAAAACGGGGGCCCCGATTACATCACTCGGTTCCCAGAATTTTTCCCCTGATCGTCCGTGGAGAGACTTTGAGCGCTATTGGAAACACGTCCTACGACGCACGCGACATAACGGTCCTCGAGGGCCTCGAAGCGGTGCGCAAACGGCCCGGCATGTACATCGGATCGACCGGGCCGCGCGGTCTCCATCACCTTGTCTGGGAGGTGGTCGACAACGCCGTCGACGAGGCGATGGCCGGCTTCGCCACCCGCGCCGAGGTCACTCTTCTGGCCGACGGCGGTGTCAGAGTGGTCGACAACGGCCGGGGCATCCCGGTCGACTATCACCCCAAGACCAAGCAGTCTGCGTTGACCACGGTGCTCGGCACCCTTCACGCCGGCGGCAAGTTCGAACAAGGTGCTTACACGGTGTCGGGCGGGCTTCACGGGGTGGGCGTCTCCGTCGTCAACGCCCTCGCCCAACGCCTCGATGCCGAGGTGCGGCGGGATGGTTTCGTATGGGCTCAGAGCTTCGAGCGTGGCAAGGCCAAGAGCAAGGTCGAAAAGCTCCGGCCGTGGAAGAAGAACACCGGTACCACGATCACCTTCTGGCCCGACCAGCAGATCTTCACCGAGACCACCGAGTTCGACTACGACACCGTCTCGGCCCGCCTGCGCGAGATGGGATATCTCAACCGGGGCCTGGAGATCGTTTTCCTCGACGAGCGGACCGATCCCCCCAAGACCGAGACCTTCCTCTTTAGGGGAGGGCTCCTCGACTTCGTCAAGCACCTCAACGCCAATCGCGAACCGATTCACCCGCACATCATCGAGATCGTCGACCGCGCCGAGGAAGCCGAACTCGAGTTGGCGATGCAGTGGACCACCTCGTACACCGAGTCTGTCCTTTCCTTCGCCAACAACATCAACACACATGAGGGTGGAACCCACGAGGAGGGCTTTCGCAAGGCTCTCACCAACGCCATCAACACGTTTGCTCGCGCCAAGGGGTTGCTCAAAGAGAAGGACGAGAACCTCACCGGGGAGGACATCCGTGAAGGCCTGACGGCGGTGCTCTCGGTGCGGGTTCGCAACCCCCAGTTCGAGGGGCAAACAAAGACCAAGCTGGGGAACACCGAGATCCGTTCATATGTCGAGAAGGCCCTCAACCGCTACCTGCCCGAATGGCTCGAGCGGTATGCAGCCGAAGGGCGCAAGATCGTCGACAAGAGCATCAATTCGGCCAAGGCCCGGGAGGCGGCTCGCAAGGCTCGCGACCTCACCCGGCGCAAGTCCGGCCTGGAATCGGGTGGTCTCCCCGACAAGCTGGCCGACTGCTCTACCCGGAACCCCGACGAAGCCGAGCTGTTCATCGTCGAGGGCAAGTCGGCCGCGGGTCCGGCCAAGCAGGGTCGCAACTCCCACACCCAGGCGGTTCTCCCGATCCGAGGCAAGATCCTCAACGTCGAGAAGGCGCGGCTGGCGAAAGCCCTGCAGAACACCGAGATCCTCGATCTGATCCAGGCGGTCGGTACCGGGATCGGTGAGGAATTCGACATCGAGAAGGCCAGGTACCACAAGGTGATCCTGCTGGCGGACGCCGATGTCGACGGTTCCCATATCCGCACCTTGCTGCTGACCTTTCTCTTCCGCCACATGCGAGGCCTGATCGAGACCGGCTACGTCTACCTGGCCCAGCCCCCCCTCTACCGGGTCAAGGTCGGCGCCAAGGTCCATTACCTCAAAGATGACTCGGCCCTGGCCGAGTTCAAGAAGGATCATCCCAAGGTGAGGCCGTCCCGCTTCAAGGGCCTGGGCGAGATGGACGCCGAGGAGTTGCGAGTGACCACCATGGATCCGGAGACCCGGACCCTGCTCAAGGTCGAGGTCGACGACCTCGCCATGGCAGACGCGATCTTCACGACGCTCATGGGCGACGATGTGGCCGATCGCAAGTCGTTCATCCAGCACAAGGCCAAAGACATCCGCTTCCTGGACATTTGAACATGACCGACAGAACCACCCCCAACGGCAACGACGGTTTGATCGGCACGATCGACATCCGCGACGAGATGGAGCAGTCCTTCGTCGACTACGCGATGTCGGTCATCGTGTCGCGGGCTTTGCCCGACGTCCGCGACGGCCTCAAGCCCGTCCAGCGTCGGATCATCTATTCGATGTTCGAGAACAACATCGGACCCACCACCCCGCACCGCAAATGCGCCAAAGTGGTCGGCGAGGTGATGGGGAACTATCACCCCCACGGCGACTCGGCCATCTACGACGCGTTGGTGCGGATGGGACAGGACTTCTCTCTACGCGACCTCCTGATCGATCCGCAAGGCAACTTCGGCACCATCGACGACCCCCCGGGAGCGTCGCGCTACACCGAAGCGAGGCTCACGCACCTCTCGATGCGCCTGCTCGAGGGGATCAGGGAGAACACCGTCGATTTCGTCGAGAACTACTCGGGCGAGACCGAGGAACCGACCGTGCTCCCCGCCCGCTTCCCGAACCTTCTCGTAAACGGGAGCCAGGGGATTGCAGTGGGAATGGCCACGAACATCCCCTCCCACAATCTCGGAGAGGTGATCGAGGCGGCGTTATACGCCCTCGAGAACCCCGATGCCGACTCAGAAGAGCTGATGCGTTTTGTCAAAGGCCCCGACTTCCCGACCGGGGGCTACCTGGTAGGTACCGCCGGGCTTCGGGAGGCGCTGGCGTCGGGCCGAGGCTCGGTCAAGATGCGAGCCGTGGCCGACGTGGCCGAAGTCCGCAAGGGCCGGACCGCCATCGTCGTCACCGAGATGCCATATCAAGTGTCGATCGAGCGCGTGATGGAAAAGATTCGCATCCTGGTCGACGACAAGAAGCTCTCCGGCATCGCCGACCTTCGGAATGAATCCGACAACCGCCGCGGCATCCGGCTTGTCATCGAGTTGAAGAAGGAGGCGGTTCCCCAAGTCGTCCTCAACCAGCTGTACAAGAACACCCCGCTCCAGGAGAGCTTCGGGGTCAACATGGTGGCACTGGTCGACGGGATTCCCCGCACTCTCAATCTCGCCGACATGATCGGCCACTACCTCGATCACCAGATGGAGGTGATCGAGCGTCGCACCCGCTTCCGCCTGGCCGAAGCCGAGGCGAGAGCTCACATCGTCGAAGGTCTGATCATCGCTGTCGACAACATCGACGAAGTCGTCGCCTTGATTCGGGCCTCATCCGATACGGCCGATGCCCGTACCCGCTTGATGGAGCGGTTCCAACTATCGGAGATCCAGGCCAACGCAATCCTCGACATGCCTCTTCGACGACTGACCGCGCTCGAGGTCAACAAGCTGCGCGAGGAGTTGGCA
This sequence comes from uncultured Acidimicrobiia bacterium, assembly GCA_963790345.1. GTDB lineage: Bacteria > Actinomycetota > Acidimicrobiia > Spongiisociales > ZC4RG35 > DATEEG01. The sequence continues at coordinate 108,294 of CAWBOD010000007.1, forward strand.
GAACTGGCGAAGACCATTGCCGAGCTGAAAGCGATTCTGGCCGATCCGGCCCTCCGACGGACGATCATTCGTGAGGAGCTCACCGAGATCAAAGAGAAGTTTGCCACCCCCCGTCGGTCGCAGATCATTCTCGACGAGGGTGAGATGAGCCTCGAGGATCTGATCGCCGACGACGAGCTCATCGTGACGGTCTCCGCCTCCGGCTACGTCAAATCGGTGCCGGCCAGTACCTACAAGACGCAGGGTCGCGGGGGCCGCGGGGTCAAAGCCGCCGAGGTGTCCGGCGAAGACGTCGTCGCCCATCTGGTCCACACCACCGCCCACGCCTATCTGTTGTTCTTCACCAACAAAGGTCTGGTCCACCGCGCCAAGGCCCACGAGATCCCGCGACAAGCTCGAACCTCCAAAGGCGTCCTGGCCCAGGCGGTCCTTCCGCTCCAGCCGGAGGAGCGCATCGAGGCGATCATCGACACCCGTAACTATGAAACGTCGCGCTTCCTGGTGATGGTGACGCGCCTGGGGACCGCCAAGAAGACTCTGTTCCGCGAGTACGACAGCCGCAACCAGACCCTGGTCGCGATCAAGCTGGTCGATGACGACGAGGTGGTCTCGGTGCGGACGACCACGGGCGAGAATGACATGCTCATATTCACCGCCAACGGTCAGGGGATCCGGTTCCCCGAGGCCGATCTCAGACCGATGGGAAGGGCGACCCAGGGTGTCCGCGGCATCAAGCTGCGGGCGGGCGACGAGGTGGTGGCCGCCACCTCATCGGCCGACGGGCCCGAAGTCCTTCTGCTCACGTCCAACGGTTACGGGAAGCGGACCCCGATCGAGCAGTTCCGGGGACAGGGCCGCGGGGGAATCGGAGTCAAAGCGATCAAGCTGACCAAGGCCCGCGGCCGTTTGATCGGGGCCGTGGGTGTCACCAAGGGCACCGAGGTATTCCTCATCTCCTCGACCGGGACCGGGATTCGCACGCCGGCCGACAAGATCTCGCGCCAGCGGCGGGACTCCACCGGGGTGCGAGTGATGAACGTCGGCGCCGGTTCCCATCTGGCCGCCTTCACCGTGGTTCCGCCCGAAGAGGACGAGTGAGGCCGGGCTTAGGCTCGTCCCTGGGTACAATCGCTGCACATGACCACGGTCCGGCGCGTGCGCCGAATCATCCGCAAGATCGACCCGTGGACGGTCCTCAAAGTCTCTTCCCTCTTCAATGTGGTGGCGGCTTTGGGAATCGTCCTCGGTCTGGTCATGTTCTGGTCCGTTCTCATCGCGGCCGGCATTCCCGATCGCATCGTCGACGTCCTGGTCCGCATCACCCTTCTCGAGGAGGGTGAGAACCCCTTCGCCAACACCGAGCGCTTCTTGCGGGCGGCGGTGTTCGGTTCAATCGTGTGGGCGGTCCTCTCCACCGGTTTGATGACTCTCGCCGCGGTGATGTACAACCTCATCTCCGACGTGGTCGGGGGAGTGGAGATAGTGGTTCTCGAGGAGTCGCTGGTCCCCGTGGCGGTCCCGACCAACCCACCGAAACCTCGGCGCTGGATTCCGGCTCCCCCCAACGGGGCCAAGACCGAGCCATCGGTCGTAGCCGAAACACCCACTGAGGAAGTCCCCGCCATCTAACGCTCGGACCCGGACCGGCAACGGACCGGCGTCCCCTAGGGAATTCAGCTACTCGCTTCGCTTGGCGGCGACGAGTCCCATGCTCTCGGCTTTGGCAAGGTAGGGGTGCGGGGCGTCCCACACCTTTACGATCCCCGCCGGAGGCAGGAGAGCCACCCCGGCAGCGAGGCAGATCGCTATCAGGAATCGGTGATCGTCGACCACGGCTTGGTCCCCCGCGGTGGACTCCACGACGATGGCCGCCCAGGGGTCCTGGGTTGATGCCGAGAGAACACTGAGCGGGGCGTCGCTCAAGATCGTTCCACGGGCCCTGCCGACGGGTGGCGGAAAGGTCATCGCCACACCGCCCAGCGAAGGTCCGCCCGGATGGGCGATTGCCACCCGCAGGACGTCGGACCCGTCTGCTTCGAGACGTGCGGCGATCGCAAAGGCGGCCCCCAACAGCGAGGCGCCGGCCACGGTCGGAACCGGGCTCGAGTCGACGTCAGCGGCAGTGACGGCGGCGGCTCCGACTCTCCGCGCCAGCTCGAGGGCACCGGAGCCGTATCCGACTACGACCTCGACGCCGGCCAGCTCATCGAATTTGGGGTAGCGGTTCGATTTGGCGTTGCCGTGGATCGACACCTCCAAACCATCGCCAGCCAGAACGTGGGCTACCCGCAAGTCCGCGTCATTGTCAGCGAGCACCACCGCCTTCATTCGATGCTCACGAGTAGCTGACGGGCTCCCAGGCCTCGACCGGCTTGGTCTCCTCGACCCGCTTGAGGGCCAAGGCCGCAAAGAATGCGGCTGCCGCCGCAATGAGGATAAGTGGGCGAAGTTTCATCGATCGGAGTCTACGACTGGCAACCGTCCAACAAATGGCTGCAGCTTGTGTCGAGCTATTGCTTTGATATCATATTGATATCTCAGAAAAGGAGAAACATGTCCGGCGAGCGCCTGACCAAGGGTGCTTCGGGTTGGCCAATGTTGATCATCGCCCTCCTGCTTTGGATCGGGGGAGTGGTGGCATTTGTCATGGGGGTGGACAACGGAAGCGGCTGGCTGGCGGCTCTCGGTGGGGTTTCATGGGTGGCCGGCTTCCTGGTCCTCCGTGGTTTGTTCGTCAATCCTCCGAACCTGTCGAGGGTCGTGATCCTGTTCGGGCGGTACGTCGGGACGGTCCGGGAGAACGGGTTTCGATGGGTGAATCCCTTTTCCCGCCGTACCCCGGTTTCCCTCCGCATCCGCACCTTCGACTCGGATGTCCTCAAGGTCAATGATGCGGTTGGTAACCCGGTGGAGATCGCCGCCGTCATCAACTGGCAGGTGGTCGACACTGCCCGAGCCATTTTTGACGTCGACGACTACGAGCGATTTGTGCATGTACAGGCTGAAGCGGCCATCCGTCACGTGGCCAGTGAGTATCCGTACGACCTGATCGAGGAAGAAGGGCCGTCATTGAGGGCCAACGCCGACGATGTGACCGCCACCCTCCAATCAGAACTGCAGGATCGGCTCGAGGAGGCCGGGGTCTCAGTGCGGGATTGCCGTCTCCGCCGCCTGGCCTATGCGGCCGAGATCGCGGGGGAGATGTTGCGTCGTCAACAGGCGGGGGCGGTCATCGCGGCTCGCAAGCTGATCGTCCGAGGAGCCGTGAGCATGGTTCAGGATGCCCTCGAGCAGCTTGCCGCCGAGAACATCGTCGAGCTCGACGAGGAACGCAAGGCGGCCATGGTTTCCAACCTCATGGTGGTGCTGACCGCGGATCGCAGCGTCCAGCCCGTGGTCAACGCCGGGACCCTTTATCCCGGATGACCGAGCGGAAGAGCTTCCTCCTTCGTCTCAGTCCACGGGTACACCGGGCCCTGGAGAGATGGGCGGCAGACGATATGAGGAGCCTCAACGCCCAGATCGAGTTTCTCTTGACCGAGGCAGCGACCAAGGCAGGGCGGTTGAAGGAGCCAGAGCATCGGGTCACCGGTGAGCGAGAAGCTCATTGATTTCACCGATGACGGCCAAGGTCGAATGAGACTGTTCGGGTGGGCCCACGTGGACTTGAACCACGGACCTCGTCCTTATCAGGGACGCGCTCTAACCGAGCTGAGCTATGGGCCCAATTTGGATCGGGGAGTGTATCGCACCCTCCCGTTGGGCGGCAGTCCGGCCCGATCGGGGCGGCTACCCTCGGCCCTCCCTTCGTGAATTGAGCAACAGCACATGGCTCGGCGCTCAAAATCCGAGACTCCTCGGCTGACGTCGCCGGTTAAAGACCGGTCTTCCCGGTGTTGACCAGACCGTTCCCAGTCGTCGGGGCGATCCCAGGAGCGTCAGGCGTCGGCGAATTTCCTGCGTCGGCCAACTCATCCGGCGCGTAAACCGAATAGGTGCCCTTGCGCCTGGCTTTGGATTCGTACATAGCCTGATCGGCCTGTCGCATCAGCTCTTCGGGGGGAGTGCCGGATCGGACGAGGGCGATGCCCATGGTTGCCTGCGGAACTACCTCTTTGCCCGAGAGGACCACCGGCCGCGAGAGGGCATCGCTGATACGGCCGGCGACCGTTGTGGCGTCGCTCGGCGAAGACATTCGGTCCAGGAGGATCGCGAATTCGTCGCCACCAAGACGAGTGATGGTGTCGTCGGGGCGGCAACACGCTTCGAGCCGCCGAGCCACCTCCACCAGGAGCTGATCGCCGGCCTGGTGTCCGAGCGTGTCGTTGACCGCCTTGAAGTCGTCCAAGATCCAGGAGCAGCATCGCCGACTGGCGCTGTCCTCGCGTGGGGTCGTCGAGCTTCGAGAGGGCCTCCCACAGCAGAGCCCGGTTACCGAGCCCGGTGAGAACGTCGTGCAGCGCCCGAAAGTGGAGATCGTCCTTGAGCTTGGTGACATCGGCGAGTGAATTCTCGAGCCGGCCGTTCTCGAGAGACACCGAGATCTGACTGGCGAGGGTTTCCAGGAAGCGGAGATCGCCCGAGTTGAAGCTTCGGTTATCAGCCAGGGGTTCGCTGACGAGAATGATCCCATTGATGCCCTCGGGACCGTCGACCGGGGCGGCCATCTGGTGCGCCACAGTGCGTCCCGGCGAGCCGTGTCCCGCAGTCGAGCAGGGACCCAACTGGGGTCGACCGGTTCGGAGCGCTTCGGCCGAAAGGCCTTCGGAGTCGAGAAGGATCTGCTCCATCACGACTACCTCGTCGTCGGGGCCGACAAAGGTCCGGAAGGCCTCACCGGCGGCGTCGGATCGAAAGACCTGAATCTCGGCTCGCTCGGCATCGAACATCGAGCGGGCATGTCGCACCGCTACCAGCATGGCGGCGTCGATCTCGGGCGATCGAAGCAGAGCCTTGGTCGCCTCGTAAAGGGCCTGGATGCGCTGTCCCTTCTCCCGCTGGGCGACATAGGCGCGGTAGGCCAGATAAAGGGCGATAGGGGGAACGGCCGCTGCCCAGAGGGTCCCCGGTTGCGTCCACATGACTGTCACCGCGACCAGGCCGAGGCTGGCGTTCATGCCGGCCGAGGCCGCTCCCAGCAAAAGGGTATTGACCTGTTCTTTTCGGTTGAGGCCCCCGCCCGAGATGAGGATGGCGCTATTGATCAGGACATTGGCTGCCATTACTCCCGACGCCAACCGCGAGCAAAGTTCCAAACGAACCCCCGGCTCCGAGAGGATCGACATCAGTGACGATGGCTCGGAACACCGTCACTGCGAGTGCCGCCTGCAGGGTGAGGAGGCTCAGGTTGAAGGCGAGCTTCTTGGGCGGCTGGCGGCGACCCAGGCCGAGAGCGAGGGCGTTGCCGATCAGTTGGGCCGCGATCAGCCCGGCGGGATTGACGAAGAAGAGACCGATCACGAGTGGCAATTCGCTCATCGAGAAGACGTGAGCGTCGCGGCGGAAGCGCAGCGAGACGATGGCCACCTCCCCCAGAAACACCAGGGGGATGAGCACAAACCATGGCAGGTTGAACGGGGTGTCGAGAGCGGCGAGGTCCCTCACCAACCAGGTGAGGGACAGGGCCACGAGTCGCCATTCCCGCAATGAGGAGCCAGATCCTGGCTTGATTGGAGAGTTTGGAGTTGACTGTCCGATCGTTCACAGGCTCTCCTTTCGTCTCGCTCCGCCTTGCTTCAGGCTGGCGTCCGCCGACGTGCCGTCAGTTCCAGACGTACGAGCCCCAGGTTTGACCTCCCCAGGTTTGACCTCCCCAGGTTTGGCCTCCCCAGGTTTGGCCTCCCCAGGTTTGACCTCCCCAGGTTTGACCGCCCCAGGTTTGACCGCCCCAGGTTTGACCGCCCCAGGTTTGGCCGCCCCAGGTTTGGCCACCCCAGGTTTGGCCGTCCCAGTTGCCATCAACCACGAGGTCTTCATGAGTACCGGGGTCGGTGGCCAGGGGCCAGGTCTGCGTTGCCGGGGGAGTCGGCGTCCGAAAGGCGGACTTCAGATCGATCAAACCGGCGCCGCCGCAGAGGGCGGAAGCGCCAGGGACCGGCTGGGCCGAGGACATCAGCAGGCCTTTGACCTCATCAGGGGTCAGCTCCGGCCGTTGCTCGACCAGAAGAGCGACGGCTCCAGAGACGATGGCGGCTGCCTGCGACGTGCCCGTACCGCGGAAGAAGCGGTCGCCGACCCTGGCCTCGGGGAATGAGTTGTCGGCCAGACGAACCAGGATCGCGAAGGCTGATGACCGAAACTCCGGGGGCGAGAACGTCGACCGAACGGTTGGCGGTTCCGCAGTTGGAGAAAGTGGGGATCGTGTCGTCGTTGGTGGACTGGGTGCCCTTGGTGTCCACGGCGCCCACGGAGAGCACGTAGGGGTCGAAGGCCGGGTTGCGCAGAGCAGCTGCGTTGCCGTCGTTTCCTGCTGCGACGACGACGACTATCCCGGCTTTCCAGGCGGCTTCCACGGCATAGGCCAACGCGTCGACCTGGTAGTCGGTGGTCGCGTCGATGCCATACGCCAGGTTGATCACTCGTACATTCATGCCAACGTCGTGGCGGTGGGCCACAACCCAGTTGAGACCCGCGATCACCTGGGATGCGTCGGCCGAGCCGATGGCGTCGCCGACCTTGACGTTGAGGATCTGGGCGCCAGGAGCTACCCCGAGAAAGTGACGTCCGGCCGAGCTTCCGTTGAGATCGGTCGGGGCACCGTCGTCGCGGCCGGCGATGATCCCGGCTATGTGGGTGCCGTGTCCAAAAAGGTCCAAATGGCGGAGGTTCTCGTTCGGGCCGTCGAAGGAGAGATCGGGCCCGTTGACGACCTTGCCTGGACCGGCGAGACCGTTGACAGGGACAACGCCGGTGTCGATGAGGGCGACGGTGACCCCGGCACCCGTGTATCCCCGGGTCCAGTAGTGGGTCGAATGGATGATCTTGGAGTTGATGTTCTCCATCGACCCTTTGTTTGATTTGTCCTTCGTCTCCCATCCGTGGGCCTGGCTGCCGGCGCCAACAGGACGTAGGCCGGGCCGGGGCTCTTCGGCCGCCAGCACAGGAGTCGACATCGCAAATAGGAGGGTGAAGACCGAAAGCGTGGCCGCCACAGCCCGTCGGTACCGGCCGACGGCCCAGCGGTCGGAGGCGGCTCGAGGGATCCCCGACGGGCCGGAACGCGTCGGAGCGGAAGGTGGGTTTCGCATAGATTCGTCATCGGCAGAATGGGGTCAAAACTGATCCTCGGGAACTATTTTTCTCCCACACGACGTGACTAGTACGCGGTCACGGGTCAGATCCCGATTGTCTAACGCATCGAAAATGTGCCCGGTCCAACAGCCGCCGGGCTCGCCATTGGGAATCGCCCGGGTTCGTTACAGTTCCGCCCGCGGCCAGGCACCATGATTTGACCTATGGGGCGAGTCCACTTGTCTCTTGGCCGCTCTGTCTGTTGGGGAACCATGGAGTGATGATGGCGTCGGCCGATGGGAAGATTCTCACGATCCTCTTTACCGATGTCGAAGGCTCGACGGAGCTGTTGAGCCGGGAAGGCGACCAGATTGCCGGCGAAGTCCTTCGGGTCCACGAAGAGATCGTTCGCGAGCAGATCGAAAACTTCGGTGGCCAAGCCGAGGCGTTTCTCGGTGACGGGTTCATGGCCACCTTCGAATCAGCCGCAGATGCGGTGAACTCTGCGATCGAAATACAACGCGTCCTCCACCGTCACAACCAGGCTGCGCAACGACCGATCCGGGTGAGGATCGGCGTTCATGTGGGCGAGGTGACACGACGGAGGGGACAACTTTACGGACGAGCCGTTCACGCCGCCGCCAGGGTCATGGCTGAGGCCAGCGGCGGCGAAATCCTGGCATCGGCCTCCGTGCAATCGATTCTCGCCGGGGAAACCGATGCGACCTTCGTTGATCAGGGGTTGTTCTGGTTGAAGGGCTTTCCGGAGCGTTGGCGCCTGTTTGAGATTGGATGGGGAGGCCCGGATGAAGAACCCGCCGTCACTGGCACCCGCGTGGCGGCGCTGTCGCCTTTCGTGGGACGCGACTCCGAGCGGGCCGACCTTCGCCGTCCGCTCCGTTCGGCGATCGCAGGCGATGGAGGTCTGGTGCTCGTGTCCGGGGAAGCCGGGGTCGGCAAAACCAGACTCATCGACGAAATGGCGGCCGAGGCGGAGAACCGACGAATGCGAGTACTCGTTGGCCACTCCGTCGAAATGGACGGCGGTCCTCCCTACCTTCCTTTCGTCGAGATTCTGGAAGACGCCCTCATCGGCCCGAGCAGTCCGATTGCATACCGCGAAGCCGTCGGCGACCTCGCCCCCGAGATCGCTCGATTGGTCCCCGGTCTTCGCCGCTTCTTCCCCGATCTCGCCTCGCCTCTTGAACTCCCTCCCGAACAAGCCCGCCGATACTTGTGGGATAGCTTTGCCGAATTCCTTCGTCGGGCATCACAAATAGGACCACTGCTTCTCGTGATCGAGGACCTGCATTGGGGGGACGAGTCGACTTTCCATCTTTTGGAGTACCTCGCACCCCTCCTTGCTGAAATGCCGGTGCTGATCGTCGGCAGCTATCGGGACACCGAGGTCGGTCCGTCCCATCCTCTGGCTCATACGATCAACGAACTCACCCGTCGCCGGATGGTGACCCGGATCTCCCTCGACCGACTCTCGGGGGATGACGTGACGGCGATGTTGACCGGTCTGGCGGATCAAACCCCGCCCTCGGCCCTGGTTCGGGCAATTCAACGAGAGACCGAGGGCAATCCCTTCTTCATCGAGGAGGTGTACCTCCACCTTCGCGAGTCGGGAGCGCTCTTCGACAGCAAGGGCCGGTTCAAGACCCGCTTCGAGATCGACGAGGTGGATGTGCCCGAGACCGTGCGATTGGTCATTGGCATCCGCCTGCAGAGGCTATCTCCCCGAACGCGGGACGTTCTTCTTGCTGCCGCGATCTCAGGCCGGATCTTTGACCTCGAGGTGGTGAGGCGCGTCGTCGGGCTTCCCGCCGCTGCCCTGACCGAGGCATACGAAGAGGCGGAAGTTGCCCATCTGATCAGCCCGGCTCGTAACGACCCGAACCGATCGGCCTTCGTGCACGAGTTGATCCGTCAGACTCTCCTCGCAGAGTCATCGTTGCTGCGGCGTCAGCAATTGCACGCTGCCACCGCGCAGGCAATCGAAGACGAGTACGCGGATCGTATCGAGGACCACGCAGCCGATCTGGCCCATCATCTCTCCCGAACGGGAACGGGTTCGCCTCCCGCCCGTTTGATCCGATATCTCATCATCGCCGGCGACCGGGCCGAACAGGCCGCGGCTTATGAAGACTCGGTCGCGTACTTCCGTCATGCGCTCTCACTGGTCGACGAGTCCGATCAGGACCAGAGGGCGGAATTGATGGAGAAGTTGGCAATGGCCGAGCGCGGTATCGGGGAATGGAGCAAGGCGCTCGAGACCATGGACCAGAGCCTGGAGCTGTATGAGAAGCTCGGCCGGAGCGAGGACATTGGCCGAGTCTGCTGGTCAGTGGTATATCAACTCGCTTGGGCCGCCAGGTTTGAAGAAGCAGTGGCTGTCGCCCAGCGCGGGTTGCAAGCCCTCGGTGACCTTCCCAACCCTGACCGGGCCCGGCTGCTCTCTGCTACCGCGTGGGTGGTGGGGCTGGCCGGGGACCACGCTACCGCTACGGCGATGTTCGCTGGCGCCCGTCAGCTCGCGGAACAACTCGAGGATCATCGGGCCTTGGCGGACGTCCTTCACCTCGAGACCGCTCACCATATGGGTTACGTCGAATTTCACGCAGGAATCGAGGCCGGGCTGAGGGCTGCCGAGGTTTTCCAACGCGAGGGCGCCCTATGGGATCTCTGCGGTGTTTTGGGGTTCGTGGCCTATCAACAGGGGACGATGGGTCAGAACCGGGAAGCCTCGGGTTCTGCCGCCACCGTCGGCGCCACCGCCAAGAGGATCGGTCATCTGGGCGCGGAGTTTCTGCTGGTGGCCGACCGAGCCAGGCAACACGGGATGATCGGCGATGTCTTGGGAGTCGAAGCTTTGGCGGGCGAAGCGATCGAGATATGTGAGCGAGGGAAGCTCCCATGGCTTTATGCGGGCCATCTGTATCTTGGGTTCGCGGCGGCGTGGGCGGGACGAGATGCCGATGCGGAAGGTCATCTTCGCAATGCCATGAAGCTGGAGCCACCGGGACCGTTCACCGGCCAGTCCGCCTCCCTTCTGGCCGTACGTTTGGCAGAAACCGGGCAGTACCCAGAGGTGTCGTCCCTTCTCGAGCGGAGCCGTCCGGTGTTTCCGGTAGCGGGACGCGTCAATAGCCTCGGCGCCTGGAACACCTTGTTCGGCTTCACCGAAGCCATGTACCTCTCCGGGCGGACTGAAGAGGCGGGGGCATTTCTGCCGCTCATTCGCGAAGCACTCGATCTGGGATTCGAGTGGGTTACCTTCGACGGCCGCCTGGTCCACACCCGGGCGGCTCTTGCCGCGGCCGCGGGCGGGAGAATGGGAGGAGGCGGAGCAGCACCTGGCCACAGCCTTGGGCGTCGCCGAAGCGCTCGACCATCGTCTCGAGCAGGCCGACCTTCGTTATCTGCGGGCGCGGATACTGCTGACCGGGGACGGACCGAAGATCTCGCCGAGGTCAGGTCTCTCATCGACGAGGCTGCGGACAGATATCGCGCGATGGTCATGCCAGGCAAGGCCGCGTTGGTTCTCTCCCTCTTAGAGGGAGTGGCTCCACGGGAAGCCTGAAGAGCCATTCTCAGGCCAGGACCTGAGCCTGATCTCGACGCCGCCGCCTGATTTCACCGGCGTCCATCCCTTCACCTGAGATAGCTTTGGAAATAGCGCCCGGTCCGAGGTTCGACCCACCAGCGTGACTCGGACATCGTGCGTATCGTGGATCCCGATCAAACGCCCCGAAGCGCACAGATCGTTGACACATCCAGAGGAGGAGTGGCATGAGCGAGTGGCATTTCATGGACCCGAGTTCGCGGGCCAATCTGACCGAGGCGTGGAAACGTGAGGCCGAGGGCATGGACAAGCTGGCGGCCGATCCAGATCGGTGGGAGGCACCCACCGGCGCCGGCGACTGGCAGGTGCGGGATGTGATCGGTCATATCATCGATACCACTGAGACCTACTTCAATTCCTTCGATGGGGCCCGAGGCAAGGGCGAGGGTCCGACCAACCTCGGGCTCCGTCGACATGGCCCGCCACGTCGATGACGGGGGCCGCTCTCATCGCTCACTGACCCAGTCGGAAGCACTCGAGCGGCTGCGCAAGGCCCGAGACCGCATGCTCGGAATCGCCCAGGAGCTAGAGGACAGCGAATGGGCCGGGATGATGGTGCCGCACAAGTTCATGGGGCCGCTCCCGGCCGCCTTCTATCCGCTCTTCCAACTGGTCGACTATGGGTTGCATAGCTGGGACATCAGAGAAGGGACCGGTCAGGGTCACGTGCTCGACGGCGACACGGCCGACCTTTGGTGCCGCTCGCGTTCATCCTCTGGATGTCGACGCCGGCGGTTCCGCCCGACACCGAGCCGTACACCATCGGGATCAAGGTCACAAGCGGCCGCAACGCCGGCAGCCACCGGGTGTCGGTGAGTCCGAGTGGGGTCCAGGTGGAGGAGGGGGACGTCGAGGGCCTGCCGGCGGTCATCGAGTTCGACCCGGGCACGCTCATCCTGGCCGCGTACGGCCGCCTGAATGGGGGACTGTGCGCGGCGACCAGGCCATGGCGGAGCGCTTCCTCAACTCTTTCTTCCGGATCTGAGTAAGGGCGAACGATGTCCGACATCGATCTGGAGCAAATCGCGGCCGAGCGGCGACGGATCATCGACACCTTCCTGGCGGAGGAAGACAAACGGCCCCGTCCCTCGGCCCGCGGCATCCACCACGTGGCCTTGCTGTCATCAAACGTCGAAGCAAACTGTCCGCTTCTTTCAGGGGGTGCTCGAGTTTCCGCTGATCGAGATCTTCGAGAATCGCGACTACCAGGGGTCCAGTCATTTCTTCTTTGATCTTGGTCATGGCAATACCCTGGCATTCTTCGACTTCCCCGGTCTCGACCTCGGTCCCTACGCCGAAGTCCTAGGCGGCTTGCACCACGTAGCGATCTCGGTCGAACCGGAGCGTTGGAGGGAGCTGCGGGCCAATCTCGACCGGGCTGGGGTCGAGTACACCATCCACAGCGAGGTCTCGATCTACTTCCGTGATCCCGATGGGGCCCGGATCGAGTTGATCGCCGATCCGCTCGGCGAGATGTACGGGACCAAGCTGATGAGCTGGCAGGATTGAGTTCGCCGGCAAGCCGAGTGGTCCGATGAGGCTCGGAATCTCGATGAAGAGCGCGCATGGCTTCGCCGACCCTCGGGAGGGGTCGAGGGTGATGGTGCGGCGAGCCATCGCGGCCCGGGAGGCCGGGACTCGACTCGCTCTTTCTGGGCGATCACCACACCGTGTCTCCTACGGCTATTACCAGAACGTTCCCATGCTCGGGCGACTGCTGGCCGAGTGGCCCCGGACCACCGGGGCTTTGTTTCTGATCCCGTTGTGGCATCCGGTCCTGTTGGCCGAGCAGGTGGCGACCCTGGCCGCCATCGCTTCCGGACGCTTCGTACTCCAATGCGCCATCGGAGCGCGCGACCAGTTCGAGGGGATGGGAGATCGATCCGACCGAAAGGGTCGCGCGCTTTGAGACCGGACTCGACATCATCAAACGACTGCTGGCCGGCGAGGAGGTAAACGGCGACACCCCTATCCGATCCGATCGGCGCGGATCTCACCGATTCCGACAGAGCCGATCGAGGTTTGGATCGGCGGGCATGCCAGGGCAGCCGTCGATCGGGCCGCCCGGTTGGGTGATGGATGGGTCGTCGCACCCGATCTTCCGATCGAGCGGGCGTTGGAGCTTCTCCATTACTACCAGGAGCGATGTGCCCTCACGGAAGGACTCCGACGGCGATCGCGATTCGCCGCGATGTCCACGTCGGTCGCGATCGCGCCGAAGCCGAAGCAGTGGTTGCCCCCATCATCGCCAAGGGCTATCGGGGCTTTGACCCTGCGGTTCTGATTTACGGAGGCTCAGGGGAGGTAACGGAGCGATTCCAACAGCTCAAAGCCGCCGGATTCACCGACCTTCTCGTGCGCCACATCGGTGGTGACGAGCGCGAAGTGCTCGCTTCCCACCAGCGATTGGGTGAGATTCGAACAGCTCTGGCATGAGCCGAAAGGTCAATGAGGTTCCGACATCGATTGCATGACCTGTTCGACGGACTGCTCGGGAGTCAGAGCCGAAGTGTTTACGATCGCTAGCGGCGCCAGGCCTGACAGGACCTCCATCCTTCGGTCGGTGAGACGTTGCAACTGCTCCCGCGAAACCGACCGTCTGTGGTCACCGCTCCGAATCCGATGTTCGAGGACCTCAACGGGCGACTCGAGGATGACGATGCCAATGTTCGGTCGCAAGAGAGCTGCCATGGCTTCCGACGAATCAGCGACTGCGCCGGCCGCCGCGATGACAGACGGCGAGTCGGTCCCAAGGGCTTCAATCAGCGCCTCGACTTCGGCTGCGTGCAAGGCGTCCACTCCTGAGCTGGCCTCGATCTGTCGGCCAGTAAGACCAAAGCGGCTTCTCAGCTGCTCGTCCGAATCGAAGAATGGGCGGCCGAGACCCTCTGCCAGCAATCGGCCGAGAGTGGTCTTCCCGCTGCCCATGGGCCCTAGAAGAACGATGTGATCTGCACCTCGGGGCAGGGCAATGTCGGGCCGACCCGCACCCGAATCGGAGGGACTCGGATCCATTTGGCCAACCGTAATCTCGTGCTTGGCGCAAGGTTCTTTGTGGGTCCTGGGGATGGGATGTGTCAGGAGGCAGTAAGCAGTAAGCAGTAACTGCCGACGGGTTTGGCTGCCTACTGCCTGCTGAAAGCTGCCTACTGATTCTGTGTGCTTGGCGGCAGGTTCTTTGTGGTCCTGGGGAGTCGCTTCCACAAGGGTTGGCTACAGTACGCCGGTCCCCGTCTGGGGATTCATTCACTGGAGGAGGAAACCTATGAAGACTTCGAATCGCCGTTTCTGGGCGATTCTGGCGCTGTTCGCGATGGTGATCGTCGCCTGCGGTGGCGACGGAGCCACCAGCGACAACAAGCGGAGGAACCGAAACGACAGCCGACGGAACCGAAACGACAGCCGCGACCGAGACCACCGCAGCAGCCGAAACCACCGCAGCAGCCGGCGACGGATGCACCGTGGGTATGTCGTGGAACAACTACAACGAAGAGAGATGGGCCAAGCACGATGAGCCCGCAATCATGGCCGCCCTCGAGGCCGGCGGCTGCGAGTACATCCAGGCAGATGCCGGGTCATCCGAGGAGCAGCAGATCACTGACGTGGAGAACCTGATCGCCGATGGTGCGGACGTCGTCATCATCCTGGCTCAGAACACCCAAGCGATCCTCCCCGCGGTTCAAAGCGCAACTGACCAGGGAATCCCGGTCATTGCCTACGACCGGCTCATCGAGGATGCGAACACCTTCTACGTCAGCTTCGACAACGTCCTGGTTGGACAGCTGATGGCCGAGGTCGTCTTCGATCTGGTGCCGACCGGGAACTACTTCATCGTCAAGGGCAACGGCTCCGACGCCAACTCCGACTTCCTTCGCGAGGGGATCGGGTCTGTCATCGATGCCGCGGCCGCTGCCGGTGACATCACCATCCTCGAAGAGGACTACACCGACAACTGGGATCCCGGCCTCGCTCAGACCACGGTCGAGCAGTGGCTGACCCAGCACGACAACGACGTGCAGGCCATAGTCTCCGAGAACGACGGAATGGCCACCGGCGCAGCCGCCGCCCTCGAGGCCCAGGGCCTCCTCGGCACGGTGGTGTTGTCGGGCCAGGACGCCGACGTCGCCGCCCTCCAGCGGGTGGCCGCCGGAACTCAGGCAGTGTCGGTGTGGAAGGACGCCCGTGCGCTGGGTACGGCTGCCGGTGAGGCTGCGGTGCAGCTGGCCGGGGGCGCATCTCTCGCCGATGTCGAGGGAACGGCTGAGTTCACCTACACGAACAAGGAGTCCGGAGCAGAGACGATTCTGACCAGCGTCCTGCTGACTCCGGTCCCGATCACCCAGGAGAACCTCCAGGAGGTGGTCGACGCGAACTGGATCTCGGCCGAGGACCTCTGCTCAACCGGCGGCACTGTCGGCCCGTGCGCCTGACCAATCACTGAGGCGAAATCGATGAGGCATTGCGCCCCCGGCTTTCGGGGGCGCAATGCGTCTCTTCTCGCGTAGTCTGGTGACTTAATGAGCGTGGTCGAGACAGCTCGCACCCATTTTGACACTCCAGAAGAACCGGCCCCGCGCAGGTCATTTGGATCCTTCATGCGGGACAACGAAATCGACACCCGCATGATGGGGATGATCGGCGTCCTCCTCGCGATCTGGGTCATCTTTCACGTCATCTCGGGTGGAACGTTCATCACTCCCCGGAACCTGTGGAACCTCTCGGTGCAGACCTCCTCGGTGGGGATCATGGCTACCGGAATGGTGCTGGTCATCGTCTCCCGGAACATCGACCTCTCGGTTGGTTCCATGGTCGGCGTCGTCGGCATGGTCATGGCCATGCTGCAGACAGAGTGGTTGCCTCCCGAGATGGGGTTGGGCAACCCTTGGATCTGGGTCATCACCCTCGCCGTCGGTCTGGTGCTGGGCGCCCTGATCGGCGCTTTCCAGGGCTCGATCGTCGCCTATGTCGGGGTTCCCTCATTCGTCGTCACCCTTGGTGGATTGCTGGTTTGGCGAGGCTTTGCCTGGCTGACGGCCAGCGGTCGCACCATCGCTCCCATGGACGCCACATTTCAGCTAATCGGGGGTGGATCCAGGGGTTCGCTCGGAGAGACCGGGAGCTGGGTCGTCGGTGCGGTGGCCTGTGTCGGGATCATTGCTTTCCTTCGTATTCGGCCGCCGTCGTCGTCGGAAGTTCCGCTTCCGGCTCCGTCCGGTGTGGCTCGACGCGCTCCTTGGCGTGCTCGCCTGCGCTGTGGTGCTCGCCGCGGTGTGGGTCACCAACAGCTATTACCTGCCCGAGAACCTTGCTCGGGCAGTCGCAGAAGAAAGAGGCATTCCCTGGCCGGAAGGCGGGCTCCAGATCCCGCTCGGGATCCCCTATCCGGTGCTGATACTGATCGGCGTCACTTTGGCCATGAGCTTCGTCGCCAACCGACTCCGCTTCGGTCGCTACATCTTCTCGATTGGTGGCAATCCCGAGGCAGCAAACCTGGCCGGCATCAAGACCAAGCGCACCATCGTCAAGATCTTCATGACCATGGGGATCCTGGTCGGGATCTCCGCTGCGTTGTCCATCGCTCGCCTCAATGCCGCGGTGAGCGGTCTCGGCACGTTGAACGAGCTATATGTGATTGCCGCAGCGGTCATCGGCGGCACGTCGCTCGCAGGGGGGATCGGGACCATCCCCGGTGCCATCTTGGGAGCGCTGGTCATGCAGTCACTCCAGTCCGGCATGGTCCTGGTCGGTGTCGGTGCTCCCGTGCAGGACGTGGTACTCGGGGTTGTCCTGGTGGTTGCGGTCGCGATCGACACCATCTACCGGAGGAGGGCGGCTACGCGATGACAGCCCAAGCCCGCAGCGTCGGGGCGCCTCTGGTCGAGATGAGGGACATGAGTGTCTCCTTCGGAGGTGTCCACGCTGTCAAGAACGTCAGCATCGACTTGCGTGCGTGGCGAGATCCTCGGCCTGGTCGGGGGGAACGGCGCCGGGAAGTCGACATTGATCAAGACACTGTCGGGAGCCCAACGGGCCGACTCCGGGGAGATCTTGATCGACGGTGAGACGGCGACCATCACAAGTCCGCGTGACGCCAAGGCCTACGGGATCGAGACCATCTACCAAACGCTGGCATTGGCTGACAACCAGGACGCCCCGAGCAACATGTTCCTTGGCCGGGAGATCCTCACCCGTTGGGGGACGCTCGACGACTCCTCGATGGAGTCCGCCACTCGAGAGATCATGGGGCGGCTCAACCCGAAGTTTCAGAACTTCAAGACACCGGTGAGCTCACTGTCCGGCGGCCAACGCCAGTCGGTTGCCATTGCCCGGGCCGTTCATTTCAATGCCCGGATCCTGATCATGGACGAGCCGACCGCGGCCCTCGGCCCCGCCGAGACCGAACAGGTGCGCCAGTTGATGCGCCAGCTCCAGTCTGAGGGAATCGGGATCATCATGATCAGCCACGACATCCATGACGTGTTCGACCTTGCGGACCGGATCAGCGTGATGCTCCAGGGCAAGCTGGTGGGGACGGTCAACAAAGGCGAGGTCACCATGGATGAGGTCCTGGCGATGATCATCATCGGAAAGCTGCCCGCGGACGTGACCACCAAGGAGCTGGAACAGCTCCACGGTTGACCTGGCTCGGGACGTCGTCGCCAACTAACGCAGAGACCAACGCATACTCGCGTCTGCCACTTTCCGGAGCCGTCCTCCCTCGACCAGGCCAGTGTCGACCACGATTGAAATGATCTGACGACCGTGAGACCGGACCAAGATCGCCGATGAATGCCTCTGCACCAGGAACGCACGGATCCTCCAATCCCAACCGGCGGTTCCAACCGCATGGTGGGCTGGCTCATCCTGGGAGTTGTTGCCGGGTCCCTGGCGGCGGTCGGGCTCGTCTTGCTGGGAAGGGCCCTCTTTGGACCCGCAGCCGCCGCCCGCCGCGTACAACCCACCGCTCTTTGTCGAGGAGTCGGCCGGCCGCCGGGATCGACCATATCTATGACGGCGACTTCACGTACTTCGTGGGTGGGGGAGTCGCCGTTTTCGACTGCAACGACGACGGGAGGCCCGACCTCTACTTCGCCGGCGGGATTCGACCGGCGGCTCTCTATCGAAACGAGAGCCCGATCGGCGGTGAGCTGCAGTTCACCCTTTTGCCGGAACCAGCTACCGATCTCAACCGGGTGACGGGCGCCTATCCGTTGGACATCGACAGCGATGGCCGGGTCGATCTGGCCGTTCTGCGCCTCGGTGGGAATGTCCTTTTACGAGGTCTCGGCGATTGCCGCTTCGAACGTGCCAATGAGGCATGGGGGTTCGATGGGGGCGATCTGTGGACGGTGGCGTTCAGCGCCAAGTGGGAAGGTACCGCCGAGTGGCCAACTTTGGCCTTTGGTAACTACGTCGCCCTGACTGAGGATGGCCGCCGGACCAACACCTGCTCGGACAACGTTTTGCTACGACCGGATCCGATGCTCCCCGGTTATGCCAACCCGATTCCGCTGTCGCCCGGGTGGTGCACGTTGTCGATTCTGTTCAGCGACTGGGATCGGTCGGGTCGACGAGACCTGCGGATGACCAACGATCGGCATTACTACCTGGGCGGCGAGGAACAGCTATGGCGGGTGGCTGAGGGCGAGATACCCCGTCTCTACACGCGCGAAGAGGGCTGGCAAACAATGAGAATCTGGGGAATGGGCATCGCCAGTTATGACCTGACCGGTGACGGGCTTCCCGAGGTGTTCCTGACCAGTCAGGGCGACAACAAGCTGCAGACCCTGGCCGATGGGGCCGACCGAGCCGAACTACGTCGACATCGCGCTCGATCGGGGAGCCAATGCCCACCGTCCCTTCACCGGCGAGGACACCGTGCATGCCCTCCACCGCCTGGCACGCCGAGTTCCAGGATGTCAACAACGACGGCTACGTCGATCTCTTCATCGCCAAAGGCAACGTCGAGGCGCATGCCGGAATTCGCCCAACAGGACCCGAGCAATCTGCTGCTCGGACAACCCGATGGGACATTCATCGAGAGCGCCCAAGCCGCCGGCATCCTGAGCTTCGCCCGCGGTCGGGGAGCCGCCATGGCCGACTTCAACCTCGATGGCATGTTGGACCTGGTCGAGGTCAACCGACGTGAGAATGTCAAGCTGTGGCGGAGCGTCGGTTCCGGCGACGCCGATCGACCGGCCCCGATCGGCAATTGGATTTCACTTCAGCTCGAGCAGACCGGTCCCAACCGCGATGCGATCGGCTCCTGGATCGAGGTCAGAGACCGGAGAACGCACCGTTGAACGCGAGGTGACGGTTGGAGGAGGCCACGCGGGAGGTCAGCTCGGGTGGATCCACTTCGGGCTGGGAGATGCCGACCAGAGCCGAGATCCGTGTGCAATGGCCGGACGGGGAGTCAGGGCCATGGTTGGTGGTCGAGATCCAATCAGTTTGTGACTGTCGACAGGGGCGCATCGGAAGCAATGCCTTGGCTTCCCCTGCAAGGCTGACGAGTCCGGGTACGAACTCTCGCCCGGCAGCACCTCGCACCAGCAGCCAGCGATCCCCCGAGCCCTGACGCAGGACAAAAGTCGATGCGAACGGAGAGCTGGTCCGGTCCTGTCTCGACCCCGAGGGCGTCATGAATGATCTCCTCGACGACTCCCCGGGCCTCAAAACCCGAGGCCCGGGCCACCCTGACTTCCATTCGTGAACACCACGGAGAGATCGAGAGACTCAAAGGTGTAGTTCTGCACCCGACGGACCCCGGTCGCAGACGGCTTCATCGATCCGTTGCTGCATCTCGACGAGGCGGTCGCCCGGCGTCCACTGCCAGCAGGAGGCTCGAGTCGCCACGAAGCATGGCCTCTCCTTCGATCTGCAGAGTTTCTGCCAGCTGAATTGCCAAATCGTTGAAGTCACCGCTGGCGATGTCACTGTTCAGCGCCATGACATCGGCTCCTACGTTGACCGGAGGGAGAGTCGCGGCGTCGACTTCGACTTCGATCTGGGGAGGTGTCGTCTGCTGGGGCAGCCAGTTGCGGTTCTCGGGCGGGGGCGCCGGCCGCCACCGTGCCCAGCAACCAGGAACACGGCGAGACGCGCCCACCATCGCTCCTCGAACGGCAACACGCAGCGGGCTGATATCAAGATGGCTGGACGTGGTGAGGCGAGTCACGATTGCGCTGAGCGGGTCGACGTCGAGCGCGGTTTGTGCTTGGAAGAGTCGGTCGAAGAGAAGGCGAAGCGGAGTCATCACGACCAAGCCCGCCAGCAGCCCCACTTTGGCTCCAAATTCGGTCGTTTGAGGTGCGATCAAGCAGGGTGCTCACCACCGCGAGGCACGCGGCAAACGCGATTCGAGCGACCGATCCCGCCGGAATCGTCTTGGGATCGGTGATCATGAAAAAGAGGAAGATCAGGATCTCCGGCGAGGTCACCACCACCCACCAGAAGTGAAGCCCGCACACAGGGCTCAATGACCAGGCTGCGGTAATGCAATGGCCCGAACGCAGCCACCAGGCCGAGTCCGGCCACCAACGTAACCCAGAACGTCACCGCCATGCCCAGGAGACGCAACCGGGCAGTAATCAGCAGACCGCCGACCAGGATGATCAGCGTAGGCGAACACCATCCAGCCGTCGAAGGGAGCCCACCAGAAGTCGAGCGGCTCCACTCTGGAGCTCCCCAGAAGCAAGAAAGCCAAGACCAGCCCGACGTTCGACGGATTGAAGACGTGGGAGCCGCGGTGCCGGATGACATATTTGGTCAGCAGTGAGACAGCGGCGACCAGCGCGAAGAGGTACCAGCCGCGCCAAGTCCAATGATCGCCTCGCTCGGTGCCGAGCACTCGAAAGATCAATGCGACGCCGCTTCCCGTGAGCATGGCGCTGGCCGGCCACACCAGTTGACCGGTGCGACGCAAGTGTCCAAAGCCACCTCGATCGCGGCACATGGTCACGATCGCTGAAAGGATCTGTGGCACCGACACCCGAAAGCCGAGCGCGGTCTGTCCGAGGACATGGATCGAGATGATGACCGCGGCCAAATGCAGGCGAGGGTCGCGGACGCTCGGGAGGACGACCGGGTAGTCGCTTCGTTCCGACGCGGAGCGTGCGGAGGGTGGCCGTTGTCACAGGCGAAAGGTTGGCACGTCCGGGATAGTGATGATCACATAGTTGCCACGTCCGGGCACTTCCCCACGAGGAGGCGGGAAGTCCGCAAGTGCGGTGGCGCCCTATATATTCCAGCCGGATGACGGCCAATGCGTACAACTACGACCGGTTCGACGAATACATGGAATCGGGAGCAGAGCTCGCCGAGTTCTCGGCTTTCCCCAACCATCTCCATGCCGGGGATCCCGCCCCGGACGCCTCGCTCATTCGACTCGACGATGAGAGCCCGGTACGGCTGTCGGATCTCTGGGCCGAACGCAACGTGGTGTTGGAGTTCGGCTCCTTTACCTGACCATATTGTTCGGCAGAGGGTCCTCTGCTGTGCGATGCGGCCGATCGACATCCCGATACTGCCTGGGTCTTCGTCTACACCCGGGAGGCGCACCCCGGTGAGTTGGTCGGCGCCCATGAGAGCTTCGAGGCCAAGCTGGCGACCGCCCGCCTACTCCGGGATGAAACCGGGATCCGCCGCCCGATCCTGGTCGACGACCTCGAGGGAACCGCCCATCACGCCTATGGCCTGCTCCCCAACATGAACTGGGTGATGGGTCGGGGCGGGCGCATCCTCTACAAGTCGGATTGGACGAGCGCCGCCAACGTTGACGCATTCCTCGACCGATACGAGTCCGGCCGAAACCGCCGGCCCGAAGCCGGAGGCGGTGGGTCCATACCTGACCGAACAGGTGGAGTTCCGAGATCTCGACCGGGAGGCTTTCTACCGGCGCCTTCACCGCAACGGACCCCGCGCCTACGAGGAATTCAAACGAGCCGAGGAGATCTGGCTAACCGGACCTGAAAGGACCCGGGGCCCCCGCTAAAACAAGCGGAAGGGCACCGGGCCCCCCGCTAAAACAAGCGGAAGGGCCCGGGCTCCCCAGTAGAACGAAACATCCCTATCCGGCCATGTCTGCGACGAAACCCTCGAGGACAGTGGCGTACTTTTCGGGATCGGCGTTCCATGACTGGACATGTTTGGCACCCTCGAACTCGACCAGGGTCACGAGGTCGGGTCGGGCGGAGGCAAGCGCACGGCTGGTCTCGATCGGCACCGAGAGGTCCTCGGTCCCGTGCAGGATCAGAATCGGGGCATCCGAGATGCTCGACGCGGGACACGTAGTTGATCTCATCCCAATCGACCCCAAAGCGCAGAGAGCCAATCATCTTTGCCACCCAGGTCAACGATGAGGGCACCGGCAGGCCGACCACCGGCAGTTTTCGACGAGCGGCGTTGTGATTCACCGTTGTCCCAAAGTCGATGTTGGGCGAGTCGAAAACCACCCCCACCACCCCATCAGTGCGGTCGGACCTCTCGAGGAAACTCATCACAATTGCCGCCCCCGTACTCAATCCTCCGAGCACCAATTGTTCGGCGCCTTCGGAGCGTGCAAAGTCGATCAGCACCCTCCAGGTCCTCCCATTCGGTTGTTCCGTACCGATGGATCCCGCTGGGGTCCCCCGGCTGACCTTCGTCGTTGCGGTGGGTAATGGCCAGCACCGACATGCCGGACTTCCACAGAGTCTCGGCCATCCGGACGTCCTCACGGGGGGTCGCGTTCTTCCCGTGCACCAGTACCGCCCATGTATCCGAAGTACCACGGAGGAGAACGGCCTCCATCGGCCCGAGCGGAGACTGATAGCTCACCGGTTCGAAGGGCAGTCCCGTCGCGGCCGCGAAGTCGTCGGGATATACCCAGGGGTCCACGTCGACCCGGGTTCCCGCCGAGGGCGGGTCGCCGCCAAGATGAGCGAACTCTCGAGTCGCCGTCGTTTCCGATTCGTCGACAATGGCGTCCACCGTCCCGTAACCGCCTTCCCAGACCAAGCCCAGATGACCTGCGTTGAATAGTTCGCCATCGGCTGGATCTCCCTGAGCGATGACGATGGTGTCGGTCCCGATCTCGTCAACCACCGCCCGGTACTCGCGCTCGTGGGGTCGGACCTCGAAGCCGTCGGCCTGAAGCTGGTCGGAGAAATACCACCCGCCGGCTCCATAGAACACGATCGCCAGGATCACGATGGTCCACACCAGGATCCGGGGCCACCGCCGACGTCCTTTAAGGGCCTTACTGGACTGACTGTTTGCTGTAGTCATGTCACCTCCTGCCCAATTCTGCGAAACAGTTGGTGGATGTGGAATTGGGGGATCCCCCAATGGCTCGGTCAGGGTGAGATGTGTTGCCTAGGGATTAGCCCCCAGGCTCCGAAGGTCGACTAGCTCTGCGACCCATTCCCGAAGACGTGGCAGATGCTCGTCGTAGTGCTGCGCGCCGACTTTGTCGAGCCAGCCGACTGCGGGTGGGGTGATCTCGATCAGGTCCCGCCAGACCCCGAGCAGCCGCCATCTCGAAGCCCAGGCTTGTACATAGACGACTCCGAAAGGAATGCCTTCCGTGAGCTCCGAAAACCTGTGGTTGGCTGCCTCGACGTCGAGCTCGCCGGCCCGGTAAGTACCGGCATGGATCTGTTCCAGCTGCTTTCCTCCCTCGGCCAGCCAGGCACTCAGATGGGCGATGAGGTCGCGGATCGTCCATCCCTCCGGGTAATAGCCGGGCTTCAGGAGCTCCTCGGCGGTCAGGCTGTCGACCAGAGAGTGCACCTCGTGCCAACCGACCACCTCAGCCCGTCGTCGATCGAAGTCACGCATTCCAGGCTCCAGCGGAGCCCCGCAACGGCACTGGGCAGCTGAGGTGTGCGCCGGGTCCATCGGGTCCGGACCGTACCACTACGACCAAATCAGCGTGACTGGGCATCGTCCAAGCCTTACTTAGTGTCCGGAACGGCCGAACTGGCCGATATAGGGGGCACCGACACGCCTTTGGGAGAGGCCAGTCGAGCGATGTCCCAGCCGGCCAGGGTGGCTCCAGCTTCGTAGCCGCTTTCAAGAAATCCCAACACGGTTTCTGCTGGTTGCTCGGTGGCGCGGGCATCGTCGTAGCGGAGGATCGCCAAATGGCTGGTACCTCGGTCGAGCCATTCTGCGGTCGAGGGATATAGAGAAGTCGATGCCAGCCCCTCCGGCTCTGGCGAGGTGTACGAGTAGAAGGCCGGCTCCGGGAAGGTGGCGTCGCCAAACCAGAATCCAAAGCTGACTACCTCTCGGGAGTACGCCTCACGGTTGACCGCGTCGAGGGATGGGGGATGACTCACCTCCCGATCCGAGAATCGGGTCACTGCAATGTCCATGCTGTGCCAGAAGTGGTGGACCGGGCTCGTCTTGCCGGAGAAACGCCCGGCAAACTCCTCAAGAATGACGTTTATCTCACTGAGGATCCTCCAGTAGCGATTGACCCAGAATGGGTCGTAGTCATGGTGCTTGGTGTCGACCGCGAAAGGCGTTGAGTCGGAGAGGAAGTACGGCTCGGGTCGCTTGATCACAACTCCAATCCCCAGGTCACGGAGAACCGTCAGAGTTCGTTCATAGAAGGAGGCGACCGACTGTCCGACGAGCGAGAAGGCCTCCATCTCCCCGGTAGAGGTGCTCACGATCAAACGGTGGTCGACAAAGTCGAAGTCGATGGCAAAGACCGGGCTGCTCCCCATGGGTCGGGAGGTGAGGCCCCGACCGGTTAGATGAAACGGGATGTGCCACCAGTGGTTGCGAGGTGGTGCCATAGCGAGCCGGATCTTGCCGACGATCTGCAGGAAGCGATGAAGCGTCTCCCTGGTATCTGCCCAGTCGTTCAATGCCATCGGCGGGAAACGATCCGCGAGGTTGGGTGCTGCTGCCATCTGTAGGTAACCATTCCGGACGCCAGGCGATTCCGAGGGTCTGGCCGTCCAGCGTCGTCGGAGGTGCCTAGTTCAATTCTGCTCCACCTGTGGGTGGTGGTGTACTGCCGGCCGATAGAGAAGGAGCCGATGATGGCAATTGCTGATGAGACGATTCGGGCCTTGCCGAAGGCGGAGCTGCATGTGCACCTGGAAGGTACGTTTGGGCAGGAGCGGCTTCGGCAATTGAGCCAGGAGCGCGGCTCGAATCCTCCCATCTCCCTTGATGGGCCCCTCCAGTTTTCCGGCCTTTCCCAATTCTTGACGTTTCTCGATTGGTGTTGTGGGTTGGTGACGACAACCGACGAGGTCGCACAAGTCGCCTATGACTTTGCTGGTCGAGCGAACCGCGACGGCACCGTCTATGCGGAGGTGATCGTCAACCCGACTCATTGGCCGGCCTTCTCGGTTCCTGAACTCGTGGAAGCCATCGACGCGGGCTTTGCGCGGGCTGCGAGCGACGGCTTGACGGATTGCCGGATCCTGGTGTCGCTCCTTCGGACCCAGGCCGCCGAGGAAGCGGAACGTCTCGTTCGGTGGATGATCGGATCGCCCCCTGGCAGGGTGGTGGGGCTATCCGTGGACGGTAACGAGGCCGTGGCCGGTCGGACCGGGCCTAAGTTTGCGAGCGCCTTTCGCCTGGCGGGCGAGGCTGGCCTGGGCCGGACCGCCCATGCCGGAGAGTCGTCAGGTCCTGAGGGGGTGGAGGACGCCCTCGACCTGCTCGGTGCCAGCCGGATCGACCATGGAGTGCGAGCCATCGAGTCTCCGGCTCTCGTGAGTCGCTTGGCCGATCAGCAGATCCCGCTGAACGTTTGCCCGATTTCGAACGGAGTATTGCTGTATCCGGATCTGAGTCAGCACCCCCTACCGAGGCTGGTGCAAGCCGGGGTAGCCGTCACCATCAACACCGACGACCCGGCCCTTCTCGGCACCGACCTTGTCAAGGATGTCGCAACTGCGGCGAGATTGTGCGACTGGGACGTTGCCGACCTGAAGCGGATGACCCGGACGGCCATCGACGCGGCCTTCTGCGATCAGGATCGGAAGCGGGAGTTGCGGGCCCTGGTAGATGCGATCTGAGTCGTCTCCCTTCGCGGCGCTTGAGAGCGGCCGGATTTGGACGAGTCCCTTATGCGTGGTGTACTCCCGCCACTCAGAAATGAGACGCGCTCATCAAGAGCGGTTGAGGGACAGGCCCTGTGAAACCGCGGCAACCTGACGGACTCGATGTCCAGACGGTGCCAAAGCCTGATCGATGAGACAGCCGTAGGCGGGACACCTCCCGGCTCGGCGCTCGCCAAGAGCGCGTAGGAGCCGAACGAGGAGTATGAACGTGACCGCCAAGACCGATCCACCCACCGCAGGAACGTTGCGTTCCTGTCCAGCGTTGTGTGCACCCTCTCGGGTGGCAAGCATTTGCTTGTCTGGGCTCGTCGGCTAACCCCGGCCAGCACCCACTCCACCCGAGAGCTCCCACCACCCGATTCGCGGTGGACCGCGCCCGAACCGTCGGCGCGGCTCCATTCGAGGACCGGACTTCCGAACCTCGCGCCGCTGGCGTGAATCCAACGAAAGGCACCTATCGCCCATGAACATCCGCAACTACAACCCAGACCGTTCGGTTTCGGCCCCGACCCGCCCTAACCGCACTGGCCTCCACCCTGGTCTTCCTCCTGGTCGCCTGTGGCGGGGGTGGAGGTGCTTCCACCACGGAGGGAACCGAATCCACGACCGCCGCGACTGAGGATTCAACAGTTGATGTTGCTCTGCTGTTCAGCGGTCCGGCCAATGACGGTGGCTTCTATCAATCGATGGCGGACGGTCTCACGGGTGCCGCCGCTGAGGATGGAGCCGTCGAGGTGACCATCCGTGAGAAATTGGGCGAAGGCGGCGACGCCGCTCTCGAGAATGCCGTTCGGGAGGCAGCGGCCTCCGGTGAGTTCGATCTCATCGTCGGTCACGGTTTCGACATCGTTCCGGCCATCGGCAAGTTCGCGGTCGAATTCCCCGACCAGGCCTTCGTCACTTCACTCCCGGTGGAGGGAGACCCGGCCAACGTGTCGGTCTACCTTTCCCGGTTCAACGAGATCGGGTACAGCGCCGGCTTCCTTGCTGCCACCGGCACCGAGAGCGGGAAAGTGGCCTTCGTCAGCGGACCCGGACTTCCCTTCGAGGTCGAGGGTGAAGCGGGATTCCGCCAGGCGGTGGCCGATTTCGCCCCCGAGGCCGAGGTGAGCATCGTCTACACGGGTGATTTCGACGATGCCCAGCTCGGGCTGGAAGCAGTGCGTGCTTTGGTCTCCGATGGGGTGGATTCGATCAGCAACTGGTTGGCGGCCGGTCAAAGCGGCGTCTATGAGGGTTGCTCGGAAGCCCCGGAGGTCGTGTGCTTTGGAAACAGCCCGTACTCGGCACCGCTCGGTCCGGAGGTGGTTCACGCCTCTTTCCTGTCCCGCTACGAAGTCCTGCTCCCGATCTGGGTCGACCGGATCCGGAATGACAGCTGGACCAACGCGGTGGACATCCTCACGCTGGAAAACGGCGGGGTGGCTCTAACGGACGCCGAGGAAATAGCGGGGAGTCGGCTCCAGGGACTTCAGGAGGCAATCGACTCTTTCCGCCAGCAGGTGGAGGCCGGCGAGATCGTGGTGGATCCGGCTCCCACCACATGAGAGCAATCCATTGAGCTCGGTCATCAGACTGCGAGGGGTGAGCCGGCGGTTCGGGCCGGTGCAAGCCCTGCGGGACGTGGATCTCGACCTGGAACCAGGAGAGATCCACGCCCTGGTGGGCGAGAACGGAGCCGGCAAGTCGACGCTCATCAACATCCTGGCTGGCCGGGTCGCACCCGATGCCGGTGCGATCACCGTCCGCGGAAACGCCCGGGTCTTTGCCAATCGGGCCGATTCTGTGCGGGCAGGAATCGGGGCGGTATTCCAGCACTTCAGCCTGGTCGGCCGTTTCAGCGTCGCCGAGAACCTGCAGGTCGGACGACCGGAGGTGGGGCATCTGATCCGGCTGGGAGAAGCTCGCAATCTCATCCACGAATGGGCCGATCGAGTCGACGCCGCGCTTGATCCTGATGCCAAGGTCGACGATCTCTCGGTCGCCCAGCGGCAACTGGCCGAGTTTCTGATCGCCCTGGTTTGGGGTGCAGAAGTGCTGTTGCTCGATGAGCCCACGGCAGTCCTGTCGCCGCTCGAGGGCGATCGGCTACTCGAGCTTGTCAAGGGTTGCGCCCGTAACGACGTGGCGGTGCTCCTGGTGACGCACAAGCTGCGCGAAGTGCAGGCGGTGGCCGATCGGGTGACGGTCCTGCGGCGAGGGCAAGTGACCGGTCACCACCCGGCTGGTGCAATCCCAAGCACCAAGACCCTTGTCAACCAGATGATGGGCGATGAAGCCTTCCCGCCTCCGATCCGTGGCCATGCCACCGAACGGGTGCGACTCGTTGTAGACAATCTGACGGTGGGACGGCTGCGCGGCATCGACCTCGCCGTCCGGGCGGGCGAGGTGGTGGGACTGGCCGGGGTGGCCGGGAGCGGCCAACTCGACCTGGTTCAGGCAGTCGCAGGCCTTTGCACGCCAGCGAGCGGACACGTCATCATCGACGGTGCCGATGTGACCGGCGCTCCTGCCAGGGCTACCCGGGCAGGCGTCGCCTACATTCCCGAGGATCGGGCGGTCGACGGCCTGGCGATGAATCTATCGGTGGCGGCCAACGCCGTAGCCAAGGACCTCCGCCAGGTGGGCTCGTGGAGGGGGATCGATCGCAAGGCGGTTACTCAGCTGGCGGGGCGGGTCGTAGGGCATCTGGGAGTGCAGCCGGCCACAACGACCGCGGCGGTCCGCCGACTCTCGGGGGGGAACCAGCAGCGCCTGCTGGTCGGCCGCGAACTGGTCAGGAAACCCACAGTGGTGGTGGCGGCCGAACCTACCCGGGGCCTCGACCCTGGAGCCCGGGCGGCAGTCGTCGCATCTCTGCGTTCTGCCGCTGCGCGAGGAGCGGCCGTCGTGGTGACTTCTACTGATGTAGACGAATTGGTTGACCTGGCCGACCGACTGCTGGTCCTTGCCTCGGGAGTGATCACCCTGGACGCGCCCGTGTCCGACCTCGGTCGTGAACAAATCGGGCAGGCGATGGCGGGCGTGGCGTGACCTCGCCGGACGCAACCTTGGCCGGGGCGGTGGATGCAATGGGAGACGGGCGCGATGTCCGCGGCTCGGAGCCGAGCTCGATCGACCCGATGATCTTGGTTTGGCCGCTCATCGTCGTCGTTCTCTTTGCATTGATCTGGGCGGCCGGCGGGATCGGCCCGGGTCGGGCGGTGGCCGCGGTCTGGAACGGAACCTTCGGCGGCATCGATCCCATCTCGGAACTGATGGCCAGGGCAGCTCCACTGGTGCTGGTGGGCATCGGGGCTGCGTTCGCTCTCCGGGCCGGGGTATTCAATGTTGGGGGCGAAGGCCAAATGGCGGCGGGGGCGGTGGCCGCAGTCGTTGTTCTCAACGGACTCGGAGCCGTGCCGCCGGTCTTGGCGTGGATAGCAGGCCTGATCGCTGCCTTGCTCGGTGGAGCCTTGTGGGCCACGGTGCCGGCCTGGCTTTCGGCGCGCCGCGGGGTCTCCGAGATCCTCTCGACGTTGCTCCTCAACTTCATGACCGTCAACCTTCTCACGTGGTTGCTCACCTCCACGTCCCTTCAGGATCCCGATCCCTACGTGATCACGGCCCAGGGTGCCCCCATCGCCGATTCGCTTCGATTTCCGGCGCTGATCAGCGGCACCAGACTCCATGCCGGGGTGGCGATTGCCGGGGTGGTGGTCCTGCTCGCCATTTGGGCGATGAGAACGCCCGCCGGGCTGGCCGTGGACTTGATCGGGGCCAGTCCCTCGCTGGCAGCTCAGGGAGGACTCCACCCCGCATTCGCTCGTGTCGGCTTGTTGCTCTTCTCCGCCGGTGCCGCCGGGATCGCCGGTGCGATTCAGCTTTTCGGCATCAGCCATCGCTTGACCCCGGGCCTCACTGCTGGCGTCGGATACACGGGTTTGCTCGTCGCGGTGATCGGGCGGTCCCGAATGCTCAACACCGCCCTGGCGGCTGTGATCTTCGCCTTCTTGACCCTCAGCGGCGAAGCCCTCGAGCGTGCCGGGGTGCCGCGGGCAGTCTCTTTGCTCGCGCAGGGACTGGCCGTGGTGGCGGTCGCAGTGCAGGGACGAAGCCGCTGATGGAAAACGTGCTGTTGGCGAGTGCTCTGACTGAATCCGAATTCTGGGTCGGAGTCCTGGCCGGAGGGGTGCGTCTAGCCGTCCCCCTGGGTTTGGCGGCCCTGGGGGAATTGATCGGAGAACGAGCGGGTGTTCTCAATCTCGGCGTCGAAGGGACCATGGCTCTCGGGGCTCTGGCTGGAGTGGTGATCGGGGCGTTCGCCGGTTCGTGGGTCGGCCTGGCCGCCGGTCTGGCGGTCGGGGCTTTGGTGGGTCTCGTCTTTGCCCTCCTGGTCGTCCGAGCCGGCGCCAACGAAGTCGTAACGGGTTTCGGGCTCGTGCTCGGAGGTGGGGGCTTGGCCATCTTCATCCACAACGGGTTCTTTGAGACCATCCCTCGACTCTCTCCACCCGCCGCCCTCGACGTGCCAGTCCTCGGAGACATCCCGGTCCTGGGGCCGGCGCTAATCAACCAACCGCCCGTGGTGTGGTTGTTCCCGGTGGCGGTGCTCATAACCACATTGGTGTTTCGATACACCACGGCCGGCCTGCGGGTGCGGGCCTCCGGCGACGGGCCCAATGCCGCCCGGGCCCGGGGAGTGAATGTCGATCGGACCAGGATCAGGGCGCTGATCGTCGCCGGGGCCTTGACCGGGCTCGGCGGGGCGGTCCTTACGGCCGGGACGGTTGGCCAATTCTCCGATTTCGTGGTTGGGGGTCGCGGGTTCGTAGCTCTGGCGCTGGTGATTGTGGCCCGATGGAATCCGGTGTGGCTTCTGCCTTCTGCTCTCCTCATCGGCGCCGCCCAGGCGTTTCAGCTGTTTGCCCAGGCGCAGGCGGGCCTCAACCTTTCGGTCGATCTGCTCCAGGCCCTCCCATTCCTGTTGACCCTCGCAGTGTTGGCCGTGAGGCCGGCGGGGGCGGATGCCCCACCGTCGCTGGGGCATCTGGGCTCCGAGTCGCAAGGCGAGGATGGCCAACGGCCCCACCATCGATTCTCCATTTCACCGAAAGGAATCTCATGAGCAAGTACGACCAGAGCCCTCCGACGCCGGCGGAGATCTTTGCTCTCCGTCATGTCGCAGCAGGCGACGCCCCCGCCGACCTGGCCATCCGCAACGGGCGGGTGGTCCATGTCCATACCGGCGAGATACGTGACGGTGACATCATCATCAAAGGCCGGCACATCGCTGCTGTCACACCTCCGGGTCGTCTTTCGGCGGTCCGTGAGGTCGATGCCAATCGCGCCTACCTCGCGCCGACCTTCATCGACGCCCATATCCACATCGAGTGCACCCTTCTGTCTACAGGCGAACTCGCTCGCATCAGCGTGCCCAACGGGACTACGGCACTCTTTAACGACCCGAATGGGTTAGCCAATATTGTTGGGCAAGGAGGAATGGATTGGATCGGCACCACGACCACACCGATCCGCCTCTTCGAGCAAACAACTCCTGACGTTCCCCGGCGGGGAGGGTTTTCGGAGGGGGGCGCCGGTGTCACCCAGGCTCAGATCCTCGAACGCCTGACCCGACCGACCACGGTGAGCCTCGGCGAAGCCAATCCCTACCTGCTCGACGAGGAAGTGGCTGAAGCCCTCTCGGTCACGATTTCCCACGGCAAGCGCGTCACCGGCCACACCGCCCGACTGAGCGGAGAACCTCTGTGGTCATACCTGGCCGGAGGAGTCGGCGATGACCACAACGCCGCCACCCTCGAGGAAGTGTTGGACCGATTGCGTCTCGGCGCGATCACCACGCTTCAACTCGGCTCTATGACCAACTACATCAAGGGCATCCTCGGAGATCCCGGAGCGCTGGGATTGGTTGGTTCGCACATCTGTTTCGCAGCTGACGACAAGCATGTCGACGACCTGTTCGAGAACGGCCATATCGATCAGCACGTGCGGGAGGCGGTAGCCGTGGGGGTCGATCCGGCGCTCGCGATTCGAATGGCATCTTGGAACGCGGCCTCACACTTCCGGGTCGACCATCTGATTGGCTCCCTCACCCCGCTCCGGCTGGCCGACTTCCAGATCCTTCCGGATCTGACTGATTTCGAACCATCGTCGGTTTGGGTCGGGGGCGAAGAGGTTGCGCGCGACGGCAAGGCCTTGTTCGAAAACCTCGACGTGGTTCCGGTGTGGGTCCGCGACACCGTTCGGTTGGGCAGTCGCGTCAGCCAGGCATCGATCGCGATTCCGGCCTCGCCTGGACAGACCCGGGTCCGGGTTCGGGCGATGGAAATGTACGACGGCTACTACAAGCGGGCTTTCGAAGCCGAATTGCCTGTGGTCGACGGCAACATCGCCCCCGATCCCAAGATCGATGTGGCCAAGATCGTGATTCTCGATCGTCACCGCGCCTCCGCCGAAGCCGGGATCGGTTTCGTCCGTGGCTTCGGTCTTACTGGTGGGGCCCTGGCTGCCACCACCAATTGTGACAACGGGAACATCGTTGCGGTTGGCACCAGCGACCGCGATCTGTGGGCGGCGGTCAAGGCCCTCGAGGCGATGGGTGGCGGGTACGTGGCGATCTCCGATGGCCAGGTCGCGGCAGAGTTGCCGCTGCCGATTGGCGGCGTGGTATCGGATCAGCCTTGGGAAACGGTGCTCTCCCAGAGCCGCGGCGTAAATGAAGCCGCCCGCAGTCTCGGATGCGCGATCCACGCCCCATTCATGATCATCGCTTTCGTAGGTCTCAACGGCGTGCCCGACTACGGACTCACCGAACGAGGCTTGATCGACGTACCGAGCCAGCAACTCATCGACGTTGTCCTCTAAAGGAGCAGAATTGAGCACGCCCACCCCCTTCGATCCTCCGGCTGATGAAGCCCACTGGCTCGATATCGCCGAGGAGTTGTCGGATCGTTTCGCCCAGCGGGCTCCTGAGATCGATCGTGATGCCACCCTCCCGACCCAGAACCTGAAGGAAATCCACGAGAGTGGTTTGGACACGATCCTGCTGTCCAAGGATCACGGCGGGGCCGGAGCGTCCAACCGGACCTTCGGCCGGGCGGTTGGCACGATTGCCCGCGGTTGCCCGTCGACCGCCACGATCTGGCTGATGCACGTCGGGGCGGCCACAACCCTCGTGGCGCTGGGGAACCCTCAAACTGTCGAGACCTACGCCGAGGCGTGGCGAAACGGTGCTCGCTTCGCCAATGCCCTCTCCGAACCAACCTCGGGCAACCAATTTCTGATGCCACTCCAGGTGGGAGTACCGACCACCGGTGGTTGGCTGCTGTCCGGTGCCAAGCGGTTTGTCTCCGGATGCGAGACCGCCGACCATTTCCTCGTCAATGCCCTCATCGATGGGGAACCGACCTTCTTCGCGGTCGATCGAGAGGAGGGTATGTCCTTCGTCGATATCTGGGATTCGATGGGACTGCGCGGCACCCGAAGTCAGTTGATCAGCTTCGACGGCGTTCTGCTGAGGGAAGAGAGGCGTGGGCGTCCCCTCGGCCTCGGCGATCCCAACCCGATCGGATATGGATTGCCCTGGCTCTCCATCGGCGTCGCCGAAGCAACCTTGG
Source organism: uncultured Acidimicrobiia bacterium (assembly GCA_963790345.1). Taxonomy (GTDB): domain Bacteria; phylum Actinomycetota; class Acidimicrobiia; order Spongiisociales; family ZC4RG35; genus DATEEG01. Next base: position 141,839 of record CAWBOD010000007.1, read on the forward strand.
CGGCTCTGATCGATCATGCTCGAACCCGCACCATCCCATCGATCAACGGGCCTCTCGCCAACATGCAATGGGTCCAGTTCGAAGTCGCCGATGCCAGAGTCGCCCTGGAAGCGGCCCGCCTCCTGGCCGGTAAGACCCTATGGCTGGCCGACCAGGGTGCACCGGAGACTCTCGCCTCCTCGATCGAGGCCAAACTCGCCGCCAACGAAGCAGCCCGGCAGATCGCGGGGCTGGCGTTGAGGGCCGGGGGCGGATCCGCCTACCTGAAGACCCATCCGATCGAACGACATTTCCGAGATGCTCATTCGGGTGGGTTGATGGCCTATTCGGCTGAGGTCTGCCGTGACTTCATCGGCAAACAAGTTCTCGGCATCGGTGCCGAGGCCAACGCCTTCGGTTGACATCGGTCGAGCTCGGCGCGATCGCCGCAGCCAAGGCCGACGGGCAATAATCCAGATCCGCTCTCCGCACATCGAGGACAGCGTCGCCGTTGCTCCAAACTCTCATCGATACTCCGGAGTCAAGTCAGCCCACCAGAAGCCGTCCCGTTCGATCACTTCGCCGATCGCGATCGAGAGTGGCGTAGGGAACATCGGGCCTGCCCAACAGAATGTGTGGAATTCGCCCCGCTCGCCCAGCGGATCGACTCCGGCGGGAAGGACGGTGCGATCCCAATTTTTGCCTGCAAACGAAGCGTCCAGCTGGGAGGGGTCGACACAGGTGATGACGGCGCGCATCCCCGAAGCCACCATCCGCTCGGCCAGAGCCCGAGTCCCGTTCTCTCCACACCAGATCGGAAACAGTGGCTCGATTCCCGTCGGTGCCAACATTTCTTCCCTATAGGCGCGGACATCCTCCAGGAAAAGATCACCAAAGGCGACGTGGGTGATGCCCTCGGCCACCGCTCGCTCGATAGCGCTTCCCATTCGCCGTTCGTACTCGTCATTGGCGCACGGCGCCGGCAGCGGCACTTCCCACACCGGGAGTCTCAGAGCGTCGGCCTGAGCGACGAGCAACTCGCGGCGAACGCCTTGCATCGATACCCGGGCCGCCTCCTCGTTCAAGGTAGTGAGCAGCCCCACTACCTCGACGCCGTCACCGCGGAGGGTATGAAGCGCCCAAGCCGAGTCTTTCCCCGACGACCATGAAAGCAGCACCCGCATTACGGTCGAGGGTAGGTAGCCCTGAAATGGGTGATCGCCACTAAACAGTGAAAGCCAGCTGCCTTGCCCCAGATGTAGCTCTGGATGCGGGTCGCTCCGGACCGGTTCCGTCGATAGTTGCCCGCCGTCGCGGTATCCACTCTCTTCTTGGTTTGGCGTCTGCCCTCGATCCTGGTGCCCAAGCCAGTCAGCCTCCGCCTAAACTCCCTGCTGCGCGAGCTCTTTCGCCTCACTTGCTGACCTGGCGCCCATGCCGCCAGGCATCTGCGCAAGGAAAGGTGGCCGTTGCCATCGAGAGCGGGCAATGTCGTCCGAACGCGACGTGCACCCGAATCAGAGGCATGGGATCAATCGATCGGGTGGCGCGTCCGTGGAGACAACATGACTACTCAGAAGAAACTCAAGGCGTCGGTTCGCGCCCGCATGGACCAGACCGGTGAGAGCTACATGGTGGCGCGCCGCCACATCCTCAACCGGCTTCCGTCAGACCAGTACGTGCTCCGGGGCGGGATCCATCCGGATACGTCGTCCCTCGCCAGCGTCCTGGCCAATCGAGGGATCAGCAATCCAACCAACGGCCGCCCACTTTCCGAGGCGATGATCCTCGGGGTGGGTGGGGGCCTCGGGGCGGGCTACATCCTGTGGCAGTTTGAAAAGTACGACCACGCAGTGGTGACCATCGGATTCCGCAACAACTCGCAGTATCCAGACCGGTGGTTCCGGAAGACCTGCGGTCGCCTCGGGGTGCCGGTTGAGATCCATGAGACCTCCGGTGAGAAACGCGCCGCGGGCTACCTCCAGGATGCACTCGCTTCCGGCCTTCCGGCCATCGCCTACATCTCCGTCGCCGACCTTCCTTACTGGCACCTGCCGTCGGAACAATCGGGTATGTGGGGCTACACCATCGTCGTCTACGGTCAGCAATCTGATCGATTCCTGATTGATGACCGGAACCTCAAGCCGCTCTCGTTGCCAGGTGAGGACCTGTCGGCCTCCCGGGGCCGCATTCCCTCCTACAAGAACCGGCTGCTCGTCGTCGACCCGGCCGCGGTCGAGCTCGACAACGACGCTCTCCTGCGGGCGGTCGAGTCCGGTCTGGCCGACCAGGTCGAGCACCTGTCCTCCAAGTCGGATTCGTTCTCGCTCCCGGCTATCGCCAAATGGGCGCGGATGCTCACCGATGAGCGCAATCCCAAGGGCTGGGGCCAGGTATTCGTCGATGGCCACGGACTCGTCGAGGCGCTGGTGTCGGCCTACGAGGGCGTGACCGAGGTGGGCATGCTGGGAGGCAACCTGCGTTCGATGTATGCCGACTTCCTCAGGGAGGCGGGCAAGATCACCGGGCGGCCCCTCGGAGAGGCCGAGCGGGCTTATCGCAAGGCCGCAAAGTCGTGGGAGGAGTTTGCCTCGGTCTGCCTCGAGGTTCCGGTCGTCAACGAGATCGTCGATCTCGACCGACATCGGCGCAACGCGATACGCCAAGGCGACGAGGGCTGGGATGAGGCGAAGGCCGCCGGGCTTCGTAGCGCCCGTCTGATGAAGTCGGATGCCGGCCTGGGTGACGGGGAGAGAAGGAAACTCTTCGGGCGGATGGCGGAGACGCTTCGCATCGTCCACGGCAACGAAGTGAATGCCCTCGAAGCCCTGGTCGGCGCGGTGGGCTAACCGTTCGCGGGGTGCCGGGCAGGGTGGACGTTTAGTCAGGCCCGCGGGGCCTTACGTCGATAGAGTTCGCCGACCATGACCAACCCCACCCCCGGGGTACCGCCCGACCAGGGAAAAGCGGCCTGGTTTCGGCTCCTCCTCCTTATTCAGGTGCTGGCCGCCGGGCTTTTCGGCGTGGTTCCATACTTGTTTCCTTCGACCGCCGCTCGGGCCGGTGACTTCACGGGGGTCGAGCCGTTCATCTATCGACTGGCCGGAGCGGCTGCCTTCGGGTACGCGGTTGCGGCGGCGGCGGCCCTCCTGAAACCAGCGTGGTACCGGTTTCGCATCCCTGCTGCGGCGTCATACACCTTCAACGGAGCGGCGGTGGTAGCTGCCCTGATGACGCTGTTCGACTCCAGCGACGGTTTCTGGGTCTGGTTCATCCTGATCGCCGCCTCCGCATTTGTTCTGGTTCTGAGCTACGTAACGAGGCGAGACGAAGGCCCACCAGCTCCCGATCAGCCGACACTCGATGGCCCGGCGAGGATGTTGCTGACTGTCGCATCCCTGGCGGCCGCCTTTTTCGGATTGGCGCCTCTCATCGCGGCCGAATGGTTTGCCGACATCGGCGGCTTCGACCCGTCGGACCTCTTCATCTACCGGTTGGCCGGCGCTGGCACCCTCGGATACGCCTTCGCCGGGTACCTCTCCATCCGCGACGGTCGCTGGGACGCGATTTCGGTACAGAACCTGGCCGCGATCGCATTTAACGGGCTCTCGGCCATCGCGGCCCTCCTCTACGTAATGGCAGGTGGCCGGTCTCTCGTTGGATGGCTGATTCTGATCGCCGCAACCATCTTCACTCTGGCGCTCGTGACTCTCCACGTCCGCCGGGGCAGGCTGGCCGGCTAACTTCAGGATCACAGCGCTTTGCCCTCTGCGCTGCACGAACGCAATTTCGGGCCGCTGGTTTACCTAGTCAGCATGCCTGGAATCTGTCGATTGGCGAGTGTAGGTTTTGGCCACCGTCATGATCGGCTCGCCTTCACTCATCGACGTCCGGTCGGCTAATCAAAGAAGAGGTGAAACCGAACCCAGGGGTCCGAGACTGGAATCGATACCGAGCTCATCGTCGAAATTGCAGTCACACCGTCGATAGCACTCATCGTCGCGCTAGGACCCCAGAGGGAATCACGCTGTCCTTAGAAACAGTCGTCGTCAAAGGCCACGACCATCTGAGGACTCCCACGATCAGAGCCGCGTTCACTACCTGAATGGGCAGGAACCAAGGGTTGAAGAACAAGCTCATGAGCACAAAGGAAACCGCGAGGCCGATCACGGTCAGAGGTTTCCACCACGGGACCTGCGCCCACAGGAAACTACCCCCTGCAACCAATAGGACAGTCGCGGCGATCGCAAGCAAGGCGGCAAGGGATTGCTCGCTGCCCATTAGCCACGATCCGGATGGATCAAAGGGTCTCTGCTGTCCCTGAGGCCTAGGAAGGGCCCAGATCCCCGCATGCACGGTCCCGTGGGCAATCAGAAACACCACAAATCCGAAGCGCCGCACTTTGGGCTGGTTAGCAAATGTCACCTCAAACCTCCTTGGCTCTACAGCTTGAAACTACGGTTTCAAGCTGATTGGCCGGTAGGGCCGGATGGCCCTCGCCTGACCTGCCGTTGGTCACAACATGTTGAACTGCCCAGGCACGAAGCCAGCGTCGGGACGGTGTGACATTCGCTTGGTGGGTCTGGCAAGCATCGGTGTGTCGTTGTTCTGGGAAGACAAAGATTCTCTTTGACCCGCGCAACCCAGGAAGGGCAACAACCGCCCTTTGATCTACCCCGGCGCCGCCATGGACTCCTCTGGATCATTACGCTGGCCCGATAGAAAGCGCGTTCCGCCGTTGGGCACCGACGATGCCCAGAACATGACTCTCAAGCAACGAGCCCGAAGCAGGCCCGCTGGCTTGGGCCCGTCAGGGCCAACCGTTATCCGGCGAGGGGACTGGTCAGATCTCTCAAGCCACACCAGGCTCAGGAACACTGACGGCGGGACAGAGCGGCAGCTCGGCATCAGTTCGTCGACAGAAAGGCCAGAAATGAGAAGAACCGCTTCCGCCTCATCCATCGTGATCGGATTGCTTCTGATCCTTGGCGGGACGGCGACATGGATCGTCGTCAGCAACACCTTGGGCGATGAGAAGATCACCGTCGCAGACGATGCATCGTGTCTTGCCGGTGACGAGGTCGACGGCCCGTTTAGCGCCTACTGCGAAGCTCAGATCATTGGGCATCACGCACTCGACGCCACCGGCGGACTGCACTATTCGGAGCTTGACCGTGAAGACCCATTGCGTCAGGTCGCCCAGAGTGCAGCGTTCCTGCAAGCCTCCTTGTTCACCTCCGTGGTGGCATTTGGCGTGGCAGGCATGGCGATACTGATTGGGGTGCTCTTCATCCTGATCGGCCTGGGTATTAGGGACGTCGCCGACAGAAGAATGCAGAGCACCTAAGTACGTCGTCGTACCTCCGGCCTGCAAGCGGA